>NZ_JACVHF010000001.1 GCF_014502795.1 Heliobacterium chlorum | reverse complement strand
GAGTCTGGGCCGTGTCTCAGTCCCAGTGTGGCCGTTCACCCTCTCAGGCCGGCTACCGATCGTCGCCTTGGTGAGCTGTTACCTCACCAACTAGCTAATCGGACGCGGACCCATCCAAGAGCGGATTGCTCCTTTGGTTCCCAGAGGATGTCCTCCAGGAACGTTATGCGGTATTAGCAGCCCTTTCGGGCTGTTATCCCCCACTCTCAGGCAGGTTATCCACGCGTTACTCACCCGTCCGCCACTAAGAGCTTCCATCGAAACTTCCGCTCTCCGTTCGACTTGCATGTGTTAGGCATGCCGCCAGCGTTCGTCCTGAGCCAGGATCAAACTCTCCACAAAATATTGTAGATAAGCTTGAGTCAAGCTCTTATTGATTAAAGTAATCTATCAAGTCGAGGCATCTTACTAGGAGAAGACCAACGACCTTCAAGAAGTTGTCCATCCATCCCGCTTACGTGGGCCGAATAGACTTTAGTTTCGCACGCTTTGCTTTAACAACTGTTTGATTTTCAAGGACCAGTGTCTTCGCTCTCGGCTATTTCCCCACCGCAGCGGCGACGTTGACTATTATTACACAACAACAGCCTCTTGGCAACTATTATTTTCTTCCATTTTGCTTTTGATAAAAGAACTGTTGTCATCGATTTGTAAACTCGTTAACTTGTTATTAGTTTACAAATACCCAGCGAAACAAAGAAAGGAGCTAATCGTGTATACCACTGAGATTTTATCGAGAAATCACTGGATCAACTTAAAGATAAGGACCTCTTCCGGCAACTGCGAACGGTAACCGCTGAAGAAAAGCCCTGGATAACTATAGACGGAAGAAGGTTGTTGAACTTATCGTCAAACGATTACTTAGGCCTTGCTGATCATGTACATATTAAAGAACGAATGCAAGAAAGTATTGATCAATATGGTTGCGGTGCTACTTCATCACGACTAGTTGTGGGGAACCATCTTCTCTATGAACAAGTGGAGCAGCAAATCGCCGCCCTCAAAGGGACAGAAAAAGCGCTCGTCTTCGGCAGCGTTTTTTTGGCCAATTTAGGCATTATCATCGCACTATTCGGAAAAGACGATCGAGTCATCAGTGATAAATTGTGTCACGCAAGTATATTGGATGCTATTCACTTAAGCCGAGCAGAACATCATCGCTACCGCCACAATGATTTAGACCATCTTGAGAAATTATTACAAAAACCTTGCTCTGGCAAGACTTTGATCGTTACGGAAAGTGTTTTTAGTATGGATGGCGATTTTTAAATGAGATTGTTGAATTGAAGGAAAAATACGGCGCGATTTTTGATGGTTGACGAAGCCCATAGCAGCGGACTTTTTGGAACAGATGGAAACAGACTTGTCCATGCATTAGGCCTACAAGACCGTGTGGAGATTCAAATGGGCACATTCAGCAAAGCCTATGGTATCTATGGTGCTTACGTAGCGGCGAAAGAACAATGGGTCGACTTTTTCATCAACCGTTCACGAAGTCTCATCTTTACAACGGGCCTTCATCCGGCTGTACTTAGGCTTCACTCGAAGTGGTTGCTCAATCGAGAAAGCTACGAGAAAAACTCTTTGAAAACAGTCGATTTCTAAATCAGGGACTGCGTCAAAAAGGGTTTAATACCTTATCCACTCAAAGCCAGATCATCCCCGTTATGGTCGGGAACAACGAAACCGTCCTTACCTTCAGCAAGCGACTTGAAAACGAAGGTATTCTGGCCGTGGCCATACGCCCCCCTTCGGTACCGACGAATACGGCTCGGTTACGCATCAGCGTAACGGCAGCCCATCGTCAAGAAGACCTGCAATGGGCTATATCTCGTATCACTTCCGTCGGCAGAGAATTGGGAGTAGTTGAATGATGAGCATGACAGATCACCCGAATTCGGTTTTACTGCTCATCCCGGGATGGTCGATGGAAAAAGCTATTTGGAGCGAGTGGGAGATCTATTTTCAGCGTCAATATGAAATAGCGTTCGTCGATTTCCAAAACTGTGTTCAGTCGGCAGACTATATACAATATGCAGCGGCCATGCTTGAGCAATATCCTGGAAGGATTATAGACATCGCCGGATGGTCTCTCGGGGCTATGGTTGCCGTTGAGTTGGCCATACTTTACCCAAAACGGGTTAATAGTCTCATCCTCATTTCGGCTGCACCAAAATTTATTTCCGACAATGAATACCTCGGTATGCCCCCTTCCCTCTTACGAAAAATACTACGGGATCTTTCCCGTAATCCTTCTAAAACAATTAAGGGCTTTTACAGAGAAATGTATTCTTCAACAGAACTAATCCAAGGCTATCTTGACAAGTTTGAAGATCAAGCCCAACGGGAGTTTGTCGGACTTCCACTTCCTTCACTGATGGCCGGTCTCAAATACTTAGAACAATTTGATGTTCGACACATACTTTCTGAAGTCAGTGCGAAAGTATGCATCATTAACGGGTTAGACGATACTATTTGTCCTCCCCAAGGGATTCAGTTGATGAAAAAAATCCTACCCACACTGAACGAAGACGACATTCATCTAATACCCGGTTGCGGTCATCACCCACTTTTAACGAAAAAGGAGGCTTGTCTAAAGTGGGCCAGCAATTGATCCAACGAAACTTCGGAAAACCGAATCATAGAATCTCCTTTTTCGCAACCTTCTGAGAATCAACCGTTACCTCCTCTTTTCGGCCTTATTGTCTCTAATGCCACTTTTCAATGGTTTAACGAACCAGCGAGAACCTTACAGAACCTATCGGCTTTAATTAAGCCAAATCGATGGATGCTATTCTCTACATTCGGTGCAAAAACGCTAAGGGAATTACACCACTCTATGATAATGGCCTCTGAAAAAAATAAAATCCCCTATCGGCGAAAAGGACTTGCTTATGCCGATGGGGATTTATGGGTTGACTGGAGCAAGAAAGCGGGTTTTAACGAGATCACTCTGGAAGAATCATTGTTTCGACAACACTTCGCAGGAGTAAAGGATTTTCTATACTCGATTCGAAGAACTGGTGAAAGCGACGCTAGTAACGGTCCTTTACAATACCAACGTCGAACACTGCTAGATATGCAGTCTATCTACGAAAAACACTTTCAAGATGAACTGGGAGTTTATTGTACATATCATCCGCTGTTTGTTTCCGTCTGTAAAAAGTTCAAATAGCAAACCGACGAATGAATCCGCTATTTATCCCCTTCTTCAGGAACAATACAGATAAAAACAAAGTCCTCATCCCCGACGTTACGAAACTGATGCTCCTCATCACCGGGTATGTACGCTACCGAACCCGATTCAACAGCCTGCTCTTTGCCGTCTAAAAAAAGGGTTCCTTTCCCGCTAAGAATATAGTTGATGTGTGGCCATGGATGGCTATGCTTTGGTGTTTGTCCGTCCTGACCAAGGGTAAATTGGCGCATGACCCAGCCGTCCCAGCCTTGCTCAGGGCCCACTAAGGATTGTTTTCTAGCACAAACAATTCCAAGACCGTTAAGGGTTTTAAACTGGATTTTCTTAGTATGAGACAAAAACACAGCACCACTCCTTTTCAAAATTTGAATATTGAATTTCTATCTAATTTTAAAACATTCTGAGCAATTTTCACATATTATAGAAATAACTTTTTACCAAAGCGACTAAAAAGCGATGATCCGGTGTAAAAAATGAAGCAATCCTAAACCTGAATATTAGGATTGCTTTTTGAGTTCAGCTATACTTTAAACTGTTCAATACCTTTTAATAGCTCTTTTCCAACAGAAACCAAATTTGTGGATGACTCGTTTATATCTGCTACTGATGCTGCGTGCTCTTCTGCTACCGACGCAGTACCTTCTGCTTTACTAGCCAATTTATTTGAAATCGACGATATTTCTTGAGTCGCCCCTAATATCTCTCGGGTCACTTTCGAGACTTTATCAAGATCATCCTTTAGTATCGAGGCATTAGTTTCCAATTTATTCGCCTCTTTAGTAATTTGGGTAAGAAACTCGCTTCCACAATGAATTGATTTAACTAATGTAGAATATTGAACACGGTTTTTTTCGACGGTTAATGAGACAGCATTAGCTTCTTGAAGAATTTGTTTGATTACCGTGGTTACCTGTTTAGCTGCACTTGCAGATTCATCGGCTAATTTTCTTACTTCCTCGGCAACAACCGCAAACCCTCGTCCATGTTCTCCTGCACGGGCAGCTTCAATTGCGGCGTTTAAAGCTAGAAGATTCGTTTGTGAAGCAATTCCCTCCACTGCTGTCATTAAGTTATCTATTTCTCCGATTCGATTTCCTAGCGTCTCAACGGCGCTTCCAACATCCGTCATGCTTATATTAACAGTATGCACTTCTTCAACTGCAGATGACATCGCTATATGCCCTTCATTAGCTATTCTCGAACTATGCATAGCCTGTTCAAGACTCTCTGACGCTCGGTGGATACTTGTTCCCACTAACGACGAGGCAGTTTCACACATGGATTGAATTGTGCTAAGCAATGTGACTTGCCTGGATGCTCCTTCTGCAACCCCATTGATATCCCGTGCCATCAACATTCCTGCTTCATCAGATTGTAAAGATGCTATATGTATTGCATTTCCGATTTCCATAACACGTTGTGCTTCGTAAGAAACTCCTGCAATACTTTTTCTTAATGAATTAAAGAAACGGTTTAAGGCATTGGACGCACGAGATATTTCGTCGTTTCCATTAATCTCAAAGTTGCAGGTTAAATCGCCGTCAGCCTCAGCAGTTATTAGTTTATTTTCAAGATAAGTTAGTGGCAATACGCTTCGGTTCGTAATCCAAATTACAGAAAACGCCATGGATATTAAGCAAATAAGACCTATACCGATTGACCACTCAAATACAGAATAAAATTGCTTTAGCGCTTGAGATTTTGGAATTATTACTTCTAGGTACCAATTTTGACCTGACTCATCTAACTGAAACGGAATAAATGTTCTTAATGCCGAACCGGAAATACCGTCTATATTGTCTTCAATAACAAATTCCTTTCCCTCCTTAAGTTTATCAAGAATTGGCGTATTTCCATGATATTCTGAAAAGTTTTTTCCGATTATATCAGAGTTATGTCCATTAGCAGCGTATAATCCTCCGGGAGAAATTAAAGTCGCAAATCCACCCATAGGCCTAATAGAGTTTACAATTTCCTGTACCGTAGACAGTGCGGTATCTAAGCCAATCATCCCAATAAACTTTTCGTTTTCCTTTAGTGGATAAGAATATGTGACCATTAGAGTATCTACCCCATTAACAGGATAAACATAAGGTTCCGTAAGAACAGCCTTACCTGTTTTTTTGGGTAGGGAATAGTATAATTCCGTTTCATATCCGACACTGGGGGTTAGTTCAATATTTCCGTTATTATCACGAGCAGCGTAAGCAACAAATCTACCTGTATTATCATGATAGCCACCGGTTCCAGCGTATAAATTATCCTGTCCGTCGTATGAATTAGATTCAAATATACCTCCAATCCCAGTAACTTGTGGGTTTGATTTCAATGAATGTACGTAAATAGCAACTACATTAGAACGTGGTATTTTTCCTTCTCTAGCGACCATAACGGCGTCGCCAACAGTAGAAGTTATATTTTGTATGGCAGTGAACTTATCTTTAATCTCCGCTGCTTGATGTCGACCTTCTAACATTGATACGTTGTTTGCATCTTCAAGACCCTTTTCATACGAGAGAAAAAGAATTATTCCTAACAGAACTGAACCAAAGAATATGACCCCCATTAGGGTTACAACTACGAAACGATTTGCTAAACTCCCTTTTTTCAATCGTTCTAACATAATATGCCCCCCCCTTATTATAAGATCCACCTGTGATTCCTTTGACGTAGCACCCTTTTCTAGTTTAAGATGTATTTTTAAAAATTCCCTCCATCTCCTAATACGTATCATGAATATCTTTTTGAATTAACTTTTTATCTTTATTTTCTATATAAAATTTTTAAATAAGCCATCCGGATTCGAAATTTTTTAGGGACGGTTTTTGTCTTTATATTAAATTTTCAATTATTATTTTTTAGGTATAGATATTATACAAATGACACTTGTAGATTATTAATCAATTGTCCATTTCTTCCCTTATGTACTCGACACATTTTAATACAGTGTTTTTTAGTGTAGGAATTAAAATATCTGTATAGTAATTACAAGGCTTTTCTTCTAGTTCAAACTCATCAGCGTACCAATGACCCATTATTACTGAACGAAGAAATCTTAATTCTCTAATGTGTTGAATATCTAAGAGCCCCAGATATTTGGCATATGGTTCGATAAATCTCCCCCCGTATTCAGCTCTATACAACGTGGTTTTATTGATAATCAATTCAACATCATATATTTTCTCTTGATAAGTAACAGAAAGATGCTCAAAAATAAGATCATTAAAACGGTTGAACATGTTTACATCAGTGTTAATAGTTCCATCTTTTTTAACAAAGTTAAAGGCATACGGAATGATATTCAAGTCAGGTCCTATTTGCTTCATACACTCTCTTAAATGTTTATTTTTCATTATATCTCTGAGAGGAATACGCAATAGGCTTTCACAAATATTATTAAATATAGTTTTATTGTCTTCTTCGGATAACATAGGGATGGTTACTACAATAAAAGATTCCTTGTTGCTCTGTAGTTTCCTAAGTAAAATCCAAAATAATTTAGCATTTAATAGACTTCTTAATATTATTTTCCCATGTCCGCTTATGTCCGGTCTAACAACGCTATGACTTAAAAAAACCGCTGCTGCTGTAGCACCGGGCTTTGATCCTTCTACGCCACTCGTTCCTATTGTTTTATCAAGCTTTGTTGAACCGCCAATATAAGGGGCCTTAATATTAAGAAGCTTAATCATTTTCCCGTTGCGATAAGATAAACTCCCGGCTCCATAGGGCATATAACCCCATTTGTGAGGGTCAATGGTTACAGAATCAACCTCTCTAATCTTCTTATATTGGTCAATAACATACTCACTTAAAGGTATCTCAGAAGTGTCTTGAAGAAACGGTTTCTGATTCGAATTCTCTTCATTAATACACTCTTGGGGCCAAGATATATTATATGGTAGTCGAATCGCCGAAAGACCATATCCTCCAAAAGCTGCGTCTACGTGAATATTAAAATCTATATTCTCTTTCCGACGGTAATCTTCTCTAAGCTTTAAAACTAAATTCAATGGATCTACTACACTTTCTTGGGTGCTTCCAATGACAACTACAACGGAAAGAACCGGTTTCTTAATTTGTATACACTTGTCAATCATGTGCTTAAGGTGAACTACGTCCATCCTTGCGTCGTTATCGACATAAATATTGAGAAGTCCACTTTGTTGGAAAGTTCCTCCTGGTACACCTCTTCCAATGCCTAAAAGCGCAGGAGCTTTAGCCAAAGAATATTGCTTTGTTGAAGGAACCGCAATCGCTGGAGTGCCCATGTCTAATAGATATTGTTTAGTAAATTCAACAATTCCAATAGAATTTAAAGAATACCTCGATGTTAATATTTTCCACATTGCATCTTCATTTAGTTCCTTATATGTCGAATTTTTAAGCATTTCCGACATATTTTTTGGTATGTTTAATATTTCATCTGTCGTTAAATTTATTAATTCCCAATTGTTTAATTCAACAAGTCTTCTATTAGTACCATTTGGTTGAGTGACTATAAGATCCTTGGCAAACTCAAAATCTAAATCGTTTATTAAAGCCTGTTTAATTCCAATAGGGAGACATTTTACTTCTCGTGTAGACCAAATTGCTTCTATGTTTGCTATTGTCCCATCGCAAGTTAAATGCCCCCAGGGATCTTTATCCATAGGAAAAGCTATCATATTACATATATCTTTTGCTACTATCATTTCGATTTTGGTAGTAGCTGGAGCAAGTTCTGGCGTTACGTTGTTAGGATTTTGTAGCATTCCAGCAAAATAACCCAACATGGAGGGTATTGTGGTATCTCCGATCATGTTGTCCTGATATCTCATACTATAAAATGGAACAGAATAATCTCTTAAATATTCTAAGAGCCTGGTTAAATTAGTTCCTATCTTATCAATTTCCATTTTGTATTGTTTGGACATTTTTTTCTTTTTGCTAATATATAACGGGTCATCTGTATGAAATCTAAGTCTTCCGTTATCAACACCATCTGAAATAATAGTGTCCAGGACTTTATTAATGTAATCTACTAATATTTCACGGTTTTCGGCTTTAGGTCCTAAGAATGATCCAAGCCCGACATCATAATAGCAATCAACATTATTCGATTCCATAACTTCAATCTTCATGAAAATCTCCTTTGTTTTTTAAATATTTTTATGATTTAATTCTTTTAGATACAAATCTATTTATTACTTTCTAACTTAATTATGAATCCAAGACAAGTACTGCTTCACGAGACCAATTTATTTACTTGTAATCATTTTTTGCGAAGTTTTTTATTTCCAATATTAACTTATATTAACCAGAAACATCTGTCAAGAGGTTAAGTCTTAGAAAATTAATTCCTTCTAACAATAGTTCGTTTGCAATAATTTGATTTTATAAATTGAAATAAAAAACCTATAAGTATTTTTACTTATAGGTTGTGTAAGCTCATGATTTGATTTATTAACATTATTTTATTATTAAAATTTATTAAAAAAATTATTGATTGCAAATTGACCATTTTCACTCTGAATCATTTCTTCCTGCCTACTTGTTTTCAAATGGTTTTACTGTTATTTGTCATTTAAATAACATCGATATTACTACCGCAACTCCCGCTCCGAAAATAGAACTAACAAAGTTCACCAAATCATTATCCATAAAAGGCAGCCCTCGGCTAAAGCGGTTCTTGACCCCGTTACGGGCCACCTTCTTTTCGGTCTCCTTCCCTGTTTCGGGATTGATGTACATGGCCTGCACTGTAGCGCCTAAGAGGCTGTCAAAAAGCGATCCCGCCAAACCGCCGGCTGTGCCGGCAGGGATCATCCAGAGTTGGGATAGGAGATCTGCGTGACCGGTACTCAGCAGCGAAAAGAGGCTCTGTAGAACCCAGACCGTGATTCCGATTAACAATCCGCCCAAAATTGTAGCCAATGTCCCTATTGGAGTAATCCCTCCACTCGTCCCAGGGGGCACCGGTTTACCATTAAGGATAAATCGCGGGGGATGCTTACTGAGCACGCCGATTTCTGTCGCCCATGTGTCAGCGTTTACGGTAGCCATGGTTCCAATGAACGCAGCAAAAAGCCATTCTTGAGATGGATATACGAAGAATAGCACTGCAAGAACGGCACCGACCCCGCCGTTGGCGAGAGCCTGACCGAAATCCCGTCGGCTTCCTTTATCGAACTTCTCGGCAGCGACTAGGTTTTTCTCGACTTCTTTATACTTAGACAGGAGAGACCCATAGACAAAAAAGGCGATCAAGGTTAACCCCCAAACCCATCCACCAAAACCGAAAATAAGCGTCCCTACCAACATCGCTCCGGCAACGCCACTCTCAGAGAGAGACTTTTTTCGATAGGCAACTACGCCGATAAGAGCACTCATGATCAGTCCTAAAAAAATCATAGAAAAGTTAACATCCCAGCTTATGAGTGCCCAAAGAGAAAAACTAGTTCCAAAGGGCACGGTTAAGTTGTCCATCCCTTTCAGCGAAAATGCTTCCAGTATAACCGCTATGATGGCGAGCAGAACACTGGATAGGACGATTTTTTCCAGACCTAATTCAGCTTTCATCAGCAAAAGAGTTAGGGCAATCGCTAGAAAACTAAAGGCAAACATAGCGGTACTTCCTTCAAAAGTACGTCGATGGCCTTGGACTGTGTAGCTTTTTTTGCCATAGGTCTTTCCGATGATCGCGGCGAAAGCGTCTCCCCACGTCATGGCCATCGTCCCTGCTACTGCGATGTAGACCTGATCACGAGGCCAGAAGATCAACAACAGCACGGTAACGGCAAGTGGGAAATAGACCGTACCTGCAGTGTCACCGGCTAAATCCATCGCGTCGATGAGTCGCTTCCGGTTGCTAATATAATTCATCACGATAAATGTTGAGATGGGTATGATTCCGATATACCAATGGTCAAAAATTGCTACCGCCCCAACGATCCACATACCTGCACCAATATGGATGATTTTGCGAGTAAACTCCGTCTGGTACCCTCTCCACTTTTGAGTCAAAGTGGCGATGATGATCAACGCCGCCACGTAGGCATAGGAAAGAATCAACCCAACGATATCGTTTTGAGTCATTGTCAAACTCCATTCATCAAAAGGTTTATCATCCATCGGTCTCTAATAGAGGAAAATAATTCTTTATTATGGTATCACAGCGCACTGTCCATGTAAATTACGACGATAACTGGTGGTCAAAAATAGAAAAAACCCTGTGGTCAACAAATATATCCTATTCATTGACCAAGGGCTTTTCCGTTCGTATGAATTACTTTCGATTACCTACCAAGTCACTTATCGTCGAATGACTCATCATTTCCTGAGGGACCGGAGAAGGCGTGCCCAAAAAATATCCTTGACCGTATTCAACGCCCATCTCTCGAATCAGGTTCCAGATCTGCTCGTTTTCTACATACTCACTGATCGTGACTTTGCCAAGGGAATGTACCAGCTCATTGATCCCTTTTACCAAGGCACAGCGAGCTGGGTCCTGATCGATAGCCCGGATGAAGGATCCGTCAATTTTAATGTAATCCACCTGCAGTTTGCCTAAGTAGGCAAAGGAGGAATAGCCGCTCCCAAAGTCATCCAGGGCAAAACGACAACCCTTATTGCGCAGTTTTTGGATCCATTGCTCCGCTGACAAAAGGTCATTGACGGCTGCCGTTTCAGTGATCTCAAAGCCCAGCCGCCCATGAACAGCTGGATTGTTTTCTACTGATTCTTCTATAAATGTTAGGAGGTCGCGATCGCTTAAGCTTTCACCGGACAAGTTCACGAAAATACTCAACAATGGATTCTTCTCTAAAAAACGTACCGCTTCCGATACGACCCACCGTTCAATATCCCCCATGAGTCCAAAGCTTTCTGCTACCGGTATAAACGTGGCCGGAGAGATAATTTTACCATCTCCGTCTTGAAGTCGAAGGAGCGCTTCATAGTGAGCGATCTCCCCGTCACTGCTGCGGACAACAGGCATGAAGAAAAGCTGGAACCGCCCTTCCCGATCGGCTCCCTTGATCAGTTTAATGAGACGGCTCGTTTCTTCTAGGCGAGAAAACAATCGCTCGTTCGCATACGCCACAATGACTTGGCTTCGTCCCGCCGACTTAGCCATATACAAAGCTGCTCCAGCGCGGCTTAAGATTTGACGGACATCGTGATAGCCATCAATTTCGACAACACCGATGCTGATGGTAAATCGTAGATCGCAAGCTTCTAACACGGGGCATAAGTCTTTTTGTTTGACTTTATTGCAAAGTTCAATGGCCAATTGCTCTGCCTTTTGCTCCCGTACCCCTTTTAAGAGGATCGCAAACTCATCCCCGCTGAGTCGAGCTACCACATCATTTATGCTAACATTGCCTTTCAGGAGACGAGCCAAGTTCACGAGCAGTTTATCGCCAATGTCATGATCCAGCAGGTCGTTTACCAAGTTGAATTTATCCACATCAACGAGCAACAGGGAATAGTACTCGCCGCCCTCTTTGACTTTCTCGCGGGCACGAGAAAGGGCCCCTTCAAAGAAGTATCGATTCGGAACGCCTGTCAGATAATCATGGGTTGCCAGATGCTTTAGATGGAATTCTGTTTCTTTTAATTCGCTGATGTCTTTTGTAACACCCATGAAGATGGAAGGGCCATCTTCGTTTTCAACCAGAGCTAATTTGGTGGTGTACCACTTCGTACGGCCCTCTTTGAGACATATCCGGTGATCTAACCCTTGTGTAAAGGAGCCGACTTGTACTACCTTATCCATAAACGATCGAAAAATCGGTTGGTCCAGAGGATGAATTAATCGTTCCACAGGCTGATGAAGCAATTCAGAAGAACGATAGCCTGTATGTTCAAATAGATTTGGCGATACTTCAATAATTTCTCCTTCAGGGGATAAGATATAGACTAGATCATGGGAGTTTTCTAAGAGAGATTTATACTTTTGCTCAATTTCTGACAGGGCCCTCCCCTCCTTCTGTCGGACGCCTATGCTCAAATGGCCCACAATTTTAGCAGAAATACTGATTCTTCAGCGATGTAAGTATAATCCAGGAATGTATATGTTATTAATTGCAGTCAATAATCTACTATAAGCCCAATTTGTTAATGTATATTGCCGCTAAGCCTAAAATTAAAAATACCCAATCCGATCGTCTTGTATTTTTTCAAAATAATTATAACACAATGGGAAATTTTTAACTATATACAATCGTTCTATTTCTTTTGAATTTTGACTAAACAAAAGCAAGGTCCTGTAATCGGCCTTGCTTTTTCCTCTTGTCTATGCCCCTGTTTGAAGGTATATCTTTTTTACTTTTTCGGAATTTAACACAAAAGAAAGCTCTATACCATCCTGAGAATAATAACACCACCAGGTCCCATCGGAGTTGCTTTGTTTCACAGAAGGTTCACCATAAACGGCAAGTACCTCTGATTCGTCCATTCCCAGTTTGATACCCTTTGCTGTCCCATATGCTCCCGACTCGATAAATATCGCTTCGACCGTAAGGGGCTCTTCGGGACTTTTTTTACGCAATCCCACGTTCAATCCGTCGTCAAAACGGTACAGGATCAACTTGTCTTGTTCCTTCACCTTTTCCACCTTTAGTTCTGATGGGGGGCTTTTGGCTTGAAACTCTTTTTCGCTCATCTTGGGGGCGATACCAGCAATAGACTCGTTCTTCAAATCGATTGTGACGATTTTGCTGGTTGTTGTTTTTTGAGGGACTTGCTCTGCTTCTTGTACCGTCGGAAGAGAAGGAATATCCGTGGTCAGAGCACAAGCGCTTGTGAGCGAAGGCAAACTTAGCAAGAGAAGGAACATAGCGGATTTACTACTGGATCTCATTCGCGCCATCTCCCCTCTATTTCCTAAATGAATTTCACAGAGTATGCGCCTTTGCGCAGCACTTCAAAGGTAAAGCCTTGCGATTTCAGGTGTTCGATGATCTCAGGCAAGGCCTCAACAGTGGTTTTCTTGGCAGATAGGTCGTGAAACAAGATAACGGCGGTGTTTTTGTTGGACACTTGTTCTTTCACAGAACTGGTGATGGTCTCTTTGCTCTGTACTGGTTTCTCAGAGTCTTTCGAATCGACATTCCAGTCAAAATAATCATAGCCCTCATCTATACATCGTCGTGACAGTTGACGCATAAAGTCGATTCCTAATGTTCCGTTGAAGTTTGACCCGCCTGGAAACCGCAGAATATCCGTATGTACTCCTGTTTCCTGGGCGATGAGTCCATCGAGACGCTTCACTTCATCCATAAAGCGGTCGCCTGAAGCATAGATAAGGCCGTATTTATGGCTAAAGGTATGGTTCCCGATTGCGTGACCTTCCTTCACAATACGACGGTACATCTCTTTGCCAAAAGGAGTTTCATTACCGGTAACAAAGAAGGTCGCTTTCACGTTATGTTGAGCCAATACATCTAAGATGGCAGGCGTAATTTCACTGGGGCCGTCATCAAAGGTAAGATAAACCGTTTTCGGCTTCATGGGATAATCGGCATTCCCTCCACGGGCGGGAATCGGTCCATACCTTAGTTGAAAGTTTTCATTTTCCCTGTAGATTCGTTGCATCTTTTCGATGACCAAGTTGTCGTGGACTTGCAGAGCTTGAATTTGTTTACGAAAATCCGAATTGCTGCTTTGCAGCCGTTGAACATTCATCTTTTCGTTCACCAAAAATACGGAGAGACCGATGATCGCTAGGATCATTAGCGTTAGGAGAATCGGCTGAATTTGTTGAAATCGTTTCAACAGTTGTTTATACCGGTTTTGCTCTTTTTCTTGTCCAGAACCCCTTTGTTCTTTGGCCTCTTCACTAAGTAACGGTTCTCTTTCCACAGATTAATCCCTCATTTTTCCACATATACACTAAGCTATATTTAAGGGACGTGAAAAAGTTGCTTGAAAAAGAAAACTATTTTCTTGTTAATTTTTTACACCACATGAATTGCACGTCCAAAGACGTTCTGAAAGAAAAAGACCCCCTTATTCCTGCCGGAAACGGAGGTCTCACGGATCAGGGTTGACGACAAGTCTTAAAGAATTTAGACGGGATGACTCTGGAACACTATCTTTGATCGTTCTTAGATGGGAGGTTCTTTCATGAGCAAAAGCTTTTCTGAACAAATCATCTACGTCCCTGTCGATTCGGTCTCTCTAGAAGGCTCCCTGGGTTTATCTAATGATGCTCAAGGTCTGGTGATCTTCGCCCACGGAAGCGGCAGTAGTCGCCACAGCCCAAGAAATAATTTCGTGGCAAAGCAACTGCAATCAGCAGGATTAGGCACACTTCTGATCGACTTATTAACTGAAGAAGAAGACGCTGTTTATGAACGCCGTTTTGATATCGAACTTCTTGTCCATCGACTTTGTGTAACGACCCGTTGGTTTAAGGAGCAAAGGATGACAAAGGGGTTACCGATTGGTTACTTCGGCGCCAGCACAGGGGCCGCAGCTGCATTGAAAGCGGCTGCCTCTTTGGGGGAGTCTATCGCCGCTGTCGTTTCTCGAGGGGGACGCCCCGACTTGGCTGAACCTGATCTCGGTCTAGTCCAATCACCGACATTGCTGATCGTTGGTGGAGATGATGACGTTGTCATTGAACTTAACCAGGTTGCCTATGACAAACTTAAATCGCAAAAGGAGTTGGTGATTGTTCCCGGAGCATCCCATCTATTTGAGGAGCCAGGTACCCTTGAAGAAGCGGCTCGCCTTGCTGTGGATTGGTTTACCCGGTATTTAAAAAAGACAGGTGAGTAAAGTTCTTTAACTTTACTCACCTGTTTATTCATGTACGCTCTATGATTGGAGTCGAATTCGGACTGTGTACATTATAGAAACATAGGCACCGATTCATCCACAAGGATATCTACAACCGTGAAGCGGTTACTTTGAAACGCCCTCTCCAAGGTCGATCTCAGTTCTTCCGGTCTTTTCACTCTTAGACCCAGAGCTCCACAAGCAGATGCAATACCTGCAAAATCCGGAGAATAGACATCCACTCCAAAAGGCTCCATAGCAGCTTTCTGCATCTTGTGCTTTTCCAAGGCATACTGCCCGTTATTCAAAATGATCACGATCACCGGTAAAGAATACCGTACGGCTGTCACCATTTCCTGAAGCGTCACTAAGAGGCCTCCTTCCCCGGTTAACACAAAGACTCTTTTCTCCGGACATGCTAACTGGGCGCCCAAACCGAAGGGCAGGCCCGCTCCCATGCAGCGCCAATACTCGGAGATGATCACTTGTTGTCCCCGGCTCAAGAAAGCCCGATCAAACCAATGAGTAAATTCGCCGATATCCAAAGCTATGATCGATTCTTGAGGCAGCATTTGATTCAACAATGAAAAAAACTGACGGACAGAAATAGAATTACCCCTCCCCGCATCACCTTTTTCAGCCTCGATGATATCTAGAAAGCTTTTTTGGGAGGCTTGAAGCTTCTCTTGCCATTCGAGGTTGGGATTTTTACCAACCGACCGCTCGAGAAGCTTGCCTAGGATTGACTGTATATCTCCCACCGCGTAGATGGGACGTAACGAATGGTCTACCAGTTGCAGACGCTGCTCAATTTGGATCACCGGAACCTCTTTCGGGATAAACGGGTGCTCATAGGGGCTGGAACCGATAAAGATGATGCAATCCGCTTCCCGGAGAATCGGTGGAATGTGGGCTTCTCCCAATCCAGATAAGACTCTTTGATCTTGGGCGGAAAAAACGCCCCGGGCGCCTTGTCCGGGAATGATCCCAGCCCCTAATTGTTCAGCAAGACGATATACCTTTTCTTTAAAAGAGTATGCAAGCTTTCCAGCGATAATTATCGGACGTTCGCTGGCCTCTAACAGAGCGACGATTGACGAAATATCCCCGTCAATGGACGGAGGCGCCAATGGACTGATGGTTGGCAGCTCGGCCACCGGTGCGGGGCTGAGCAGGATATCTTTTGGGCTGGAGATGTGGCATGGGATACTGTCACCTATAGCTTTTTGCCAAGCCACCTTAATGACATCGACCACTGACTCTGGACGAGTAAACAGAGTGGTCATTCCGGTGATCGGAAGAAAAAGGGCTTGCTGATCGATGTATTGCTTCGCATTGCTATACAGCTTTCCAGTTTCCACTTGCCCCGTCAACACTAAAAGGGGAATACCGTCGCGATAGGCGTCGGCCACGCCATTCACTAAGTTCAAAGCACCAGGGCCTTCTGTTGCTATACATACAGCCGGCAATCCTGTTACCCGTGCCTCTCCACAAGCCATAAAGGCTGCCCCCATTTCATGAGCCGTGCCGATAAAACGGATGGCATCTTGCTTCGAAATGGCATCCATCAGCGGTAAAATGGCATCACCTGGCAACCCGTAGATGCGCTTTGTCCCCAAAGACGACAGAACCTTCAGAATCAGCTGTGCGACTGTTTCCATTTATAATAGCCCCTTTTGAAATATCTCAAGGGTATTATGTTCGTCCTTCTGTGATTTTAGAAGGGGCAATTCTTTTGCCATCGCATAATATAGAGCGGTTATGATATTGGCCGAAAAAGTTTTTAAATGCTAGGGAATTTAGAATGTAGATAAATGTCAGGAGGTGCATATATATTTTTTGGAAGCGAGCAAACCAACCAGCCCTGGAGGAAAAGCAGCTTGACTTAAATCCGATTATCTCCGCTCTAGAAAAAATTTGTGAAGGCGATTATACGTTACGCATTTATCTATCAAAAGAGGACTCTTTATATCCCGTAACTCGACTCATCAATAAACTGCTCGATCAACAAGAATCGTTGCTTAAAAAGATTACGAGCAGTTTAAACACGGTCGTTTTCGAGGGGCTGAACAACGGAGAATACGTGAATCAGTTAGCCCATGAATTTGAGGTATTAACAGCTAACTTTGATCATGTCGCAGGCTCCGTAGTTCAGGTATCAAGTTCGATAAATGATTTTGCCCAAATGGTGACAGAAACAGCAGAACAAACCCAATCGGGGAAGGAGTCGGTGATGCAAACCAACTCCAGTTTAGAAGAGGTAACTCAAGAAACAGAAAACTCTCGGAAAAATTTGCTGGATGTGACGAACCGGATACAAGAGCTGAACCGCTCGACAGCCCGTATCGACCACCTGGTATCGGCAGTAAAAGCGGTATCCGATCAAACGAATCTATTGGCCTTGAACGCTGCTATTGAAGCCGCCCGGGCGGGAGAACATGGCCGAGGCTTTTCAGTCGTAGCCGAAGAGATCCGGAAACTCGCCGTTCAAGCTAAGCAATCGGTCGAAGAGATTACCCTTCAACTGGTAGGGATTCAAAATGAGGTCCATAAAATCTGTACTTCATTTCATCAAATGAGCGATTCCTTCGAACACAATTCCAAGTCAGTGGATACAGTACGCCAAAACGCTAGCCACCTTATCGAAGTGTTCGAAGAGATCGGTCAAACGATTGTCAACCTGACTCCTTTGGCCCAGGAGCAAAACGCTGCTTTTGATGAGGTTCACGCCACGATCAAAGATTTCTCCCACCGGACGGTACTGTTAAACGACATGATGCAAAAAAGCAACGTCAGTTTGCTGGAGGTGTTAAAACAAGCCGACGCTATCCGGGCCGAGTTAAGCGGCAAGAAAGTATTCTTTACGGCCAATGAACTTATCGACTTGGCAAAAACGGATCACCTGTTGTGGAAGGCTCGCCTTGCCTATATGCTTCGGGGTATTCTTACCCTCGACGAAACAAATGTGCGCGACCATAGGGTATGTCGCCTTGGCAAATGGTATTATGGCATCGGAAAGCTGGAGTTTGGCGATTTGGAACCCTTCAAACAACTGGAAGAGATTCACGCCTTGTTCCATCAAAAATGTGCTCATGCGATTCAAATGTATAAAAGGATGGATCTTGCCCATTCAAGAGAGGTTTTTGAGGAAGCGGAAAAGGTATCTTCCGAGGTGTTATGTTTATTAGAGGAACTCAAACGGGGGGTAGAGTCATTATCGATTGAGGTTAAAGAAGCTATATGATTCTAAACGAACCTCCTGCGTAACCATCAATTGGTTCTGCCAAAAAGAAAAGCGGTGAGTAAAAAGAACCCTTTTTACTCACCGCTTTATTCATTCCGGGCTTTTTGACAAGATTCATAGGAATCCTAATCAATAGGCTATCAAAACAGACACATCTGGTCCGTCTCACACATTCCATCCAAAGCCCCATGCTTCTGCAGTGCCTCGATGACGGTCTTACTTACTCGGCTCCGCACCCTCAGGTCTTCAATGGAGATAAACGGCCCTTCCTCCCTCGCGGCCATGATGTTCTGCGCCGCTGTGGCGCCCACACCCGGCAGGCCGCCAATGGGCGGTAAGAGACCTGCCTCTTCGATAAGAAACTTGGATGCGTGGGATCGTTGGAGGTTTACTTTCTGCATGTGGATCCCGCGCTCGTACATCTCGAGGGCCAATTCGAGGATAGTCTGCAAGTTCTTTTCTTTCGCTGACGCTTCGTTCCCTTTGCGCTCGATCTCCTCAATCGTTCGGCGCACAACGGACCCGCCTTGACAGATGAGGTCTGCGTCGAATTCGTCGGCTCGAACGGTGAAGAATGAGGCATAGAAAGCTTCGGGATAGTAAACTTTGAACCAGGCAATGCGAAATGCCATGGTTACATAGGCAACAGCGTGGGCTTTGGGGAACATGTATTTGATCTTTTTACAGGACTCGATGTACCATTCAGGCACTTTCTTCTCCCGCATCAGTTGTTCATCTTCCGGTTTGACACCCTTGCCTTTCCGGACGCCTTCCATGATAGAGAAGGCTTTTTTGGGAGGAAGGTCTTTGTACATCAGGTAAACCATGATGTCATCCCGGGTAGAGATGGCTTCGCCCACCTGACAAGTTCTGCTCTTGATCAGGTCCTGGGCGTTGTTCAGCCAGACATCGGTACCATGGGAAAACCCAGAGATGCGCACCAGTTCAGAAAAGCTCTTCGGCTGTGTGTCCTCCAGCATTTGGCGGACGAACTTCGTGCCGAACTCAGGAATGCCGTACGTGCCTGTGTTGGAACGGATTTGCTCGGTCGTAACGCTCAATGCTTCTGTCGACGAGAAAAGGGACATCGTTTTCTGGTCGTCCAAGGGGATAGTCTTCGCATTGATCCCTGTCAAGTCCTCTAACATCTTGATGACCGTCGGATCGTCATGACCGAGGATGTCCAGCTTGACGAGACGGCTGGAGATGGAATGGTAGTCGAAGTGGGTCGTAATCGTCTCTGATTTGGTATCATCGGCCGGGCGCTGCAGCGGCGTGAAGTCATGGATATCGCCGTCTCGCGGGACGACCATCAGGCCTCCCGGGTGCTGGCCTGTCGTCCGTTTGACACCGGTACATCCGCCGACCAGTCGGGACAGTTCGGCGTTTCTGGCAGGAATCTTTTTTTCGTCCATGTAGTTCTTTACAAAGCCAAAAGCCGTTCGCTCGGCGATGGTGGCGATCGTTCCGGCCCGGAAGACATAGTCTTTGCCGAAGAGCTCTTCTGTGAATTTATGGGCTCTCGGCTGGTATTCACCGGAGAAGTTCAAATCGATATCAGGTACCTTATCTCCTTCAAAACCTAGGAAGGTTTCGAAGGGGATATCATGACCGTCTTTGGTCAATGGATGGCCGCACTGGGGACATACCTTATCGGGCAAGTCCGCTCCGGAGCCGGTGCTGCCGTCGGTGATGAACTCGGAATGTTTACAATGGCTGCAGCAGTAGTGCGGCGGGAGAGGATTTACTTCGGTGATGCCTGTGAAAGTGGCAACCAGGGAGGAGCCGACGGAACCCCGAGAGCCGACCAGGTAGCCGTCGTCGTTCGACTTTTTCACCAGCTTTTGGGCGATGAGGTATAGGACGGAGAAGCCGTTTGAGATGATGGAGTGTAGTTCCTTATCGAGACGCTTGCGAACCACGTCTGGCAAGGGATCTCCGTAAAGTTCGGCCGCCCTTGTTTCAGACATGCTGCGGATCTGCTCTTCAGCGCCGTCGATGATCGGCGGGAAAAACTCATCGGGAATCGGTTTAACTTCTTCCACCATGTCCGCGATGAGGCGCGGGTTATCGATGACGACCCGCTTGGCGTCGGCCTTCCCCAAATAGTCGAATTCAGCCAGCATTTCGTCAGTAGTCCGGAGGTAGAGAGGCGCCTGGTCGTCTGCGTCTTCAAAGCCTTTGCCAGCCATAAGGATACGCCGATAGCATTCATCTTTAGGTTCCAAAAAGTGTACGTCACCAGTGGCGACGATCGGCTTCCCGAGTTCGTCGGCGATACGGACGATGCGCCGATTTAAATCCCGCAGCGCCTCTACCGAAGGAACTTCTCCCTTTCTGTATAAGAACATGTTGTTGCCGACAGGCTGGATCTCTAAGAAATCGTAAAAGTCGGCGATACGCTTGAGTTCGTCGTCATCAGCGCCTTTGAGCATCGCTTGGAACAGTTCACCAGCCTCACAGGCGCTACCTACGATGAGGCCCTCCCGGTATTCCTCTAAAAGCGGCCGGGGAATGCGAGGGCGACGTTCGTAGTACTCCAGGTGGGATTTGGTGATCAACCGGTAAAGGTTTTTCAGACCGGTGTAGTTCTTCACCATGAGGATGATGTGATAGGATTTCATCTTTTGACCGTTCGCGGGCATGGCGTCCACAAAATATCCTTCAACGCCGTAAATCACCTTGATCTTGAGCTTGCGACCCACTTCAAAGGCTTCTGGAAAAGCTTGTACCACGCCATGATCGGTGATGGCGATGGCCGGATGGCCCCAGGCGGCAGCTCGCGCAACCAGATCTTTCGCCGATACGACGCTGTCCATGGAACTCATCTTCGTATGGGCATGCAGTTCGACCCGCTTCACTTCGGCATTGTCAGGCCGGATGGACACCTTATGAGCATTAATGTCCCGGGCCAGCAACGTCAGTTCCTGTTGCCATTTATCCAATTGTACCTGGCCTCGAACCTTGACCCATGCATTATCTTTAAGACGTCCGTCAGCCAGGATGTCTTCTTTCTCTCCTTCGAAGACCTTGACTGTGATTGAATCGGTCTCGTCGGTGACGTGAAAAGTGACTAGGCGGCGGCCGGACTTTAAGTCTCGCGTCTCCAGTCCAAATACGCGACCCTGCACGATGATGCTGCGCTCTTCATCCTGCACTTCTTTAAGGGGGGTCACTTCCCAATCGCCGATCGTTTTTCCGCAAATCTCGCCGACAGGCCCCGAAGGTTTATCGTCTCCTTTGGTAACGCTGGTTCCACCGCTGTTTTCGGCGGCTTTGTTCGCTTCTGCCAAGAGCCGCTTTTCTTCTTCTTCGCGAGCTTGCAGGTACTGATCATCTACTTGTGCTTCCGCTTCTTTTAGGATGACTGTACATTTTACGCCGAAAACGCGGGCCGCCGTTTCAGCTAAATGGCGCTGACATTGACGTGTTCGGAGCCAATCTGCTTTCGCCGGATCGACGGAAAGAACAAAACGATCTCCTTCAATTCGTCTATCTGCATTGAGTAAGGCTGTTCGCACCAGTGGCGCTTTGTCCGGTACGGAAAGGGACACCCAACATTCCCAATAATCTCGAAGCAACTGTTCTGAATTTTGGACAGGACATTCGATATGTAGATCGATTTCTTGCAACTCAGGAACGGCGGAACGGGTTTTATCCAATAGATTTTGTAAGTCGGACTCCGTCCAAGCTTTATTCGCTCTTATGGATAAGATCCATGACGCCTTTTGCCGCTGTACGATGACCCGCTCGATCTGAAAGAGGGGCTTGTCTCCCGATAGGGTCGTCGTCGGAGCTGATACGGCAGCAGCGGCGGAGGCTATATTTGAAGGCATGGTGGCCAAGGTGGTCCCCCCATTACCGATTGATGATGTTTTCGATATCGTCGGCCACTTTTCGGGCAGCCAATAGGTTGCCTAGGCGGCGGGCCGCTTCGCGACAAGCCGAAAGTCTTTGTTCATCCTGCAACAGGACCGTCACCTGTTCGATAAACTTGTCCCCATCCTCTGCAGGCCAAGCTGCTTGGTGATCGACAAGGAATCGCAGGTTGACCTCCTCCTGACCTGGCAAAGGCGGCAGCAAAATTTGCGGCAGGGCCATGGCCATGGCCTCCGAGGCCGATAGGCCGCCGGGTTTGGTGATAAACAGATCGCTGCATGCCATCAGTAAGGCGACCTGACGGGTATAGCCGAGGACGATGAGCCGTTCCGGCGGTGCCGGAATTTGGCGTAGACGCTGTTCAAGTTCCTCGTTTTTACCAGCCACAACGACGATCTGCAGGTCTTCTAAGGGCGCTCGAGTGAGATCGCTCACCCATTCAGCCACTGGTCCTAGTCCCAGCCCGCCGCCCATGACAAGGATACGTTTCGGCGAGGCGGGAATGTTCAGGGCTTTTTCCGCTTCGGTCCGGCTCATCGGTGCGGCCCGTAGAAAATCTTCCTTGATCGGAATCCCCGTCACCTGTACCGTCTTCGGATCAATTCCGAAGGTTCTCAGTTGGTCGACGAGAGGCGTCGCCGCCACGTAGTAACGATCGACGCCCTCAAAAGCCCAGAAGGGGTGAATGGAAAAATCCGTCACGACGCCAGCGATAGGCCCTTGAAGCCAGCCTTCCTCGCGAAAGTAGCCGAGAACCCCTACTGGAAAAGGATGAGTACAGATAATACAGCGAGGTTCTCTTTGCCGGATCAGATCCCTTAACCCTTGACCTAGGAAGATTTTTAGATATGTCGTAAGTATCCTTTGTCCGAGTCGACCTGCTGAAGGACCTTCGGCGAGTCCATAAAGGTAGCTATAAAGGCTTGGGGCCTGTTCCAGCAAACGTAGATAGACACCGATGACTGTATCAAAGACCCAGGGTGGTCCATAAGCAAAGGCATCTTCTATCCGGGAGACAAGGCCCCGCTCCGCCAAGGCATCGGCTAAGGCGCGAGCTGCCTGAGCATGTCCCGTTCCGGCCTCGACCGATAAAATTAGCACGTCACACTTTTCTGGCTGAGAACTCATTTCAACGTCTCCCGAAAGGTTAAGGTGGCCCCAAAGGGGCCACCCTTTTTCTCAATTTTACCATGAAGGCGGTCTTTGTCTCAACTGACGGTTTATAACAGATCGGCAGCCAGTTGAGCCAAGCGAGAGCGCTCACCCTTGGTCAGGACTACATGACCGGCGATTTCCTGGTCTTTAAATTTTTCTACCAAGTAGACGAGACCGTTATTCCTTTCATCTAGATAGGGCGCATCGATCTGTTGAGGGTCGCCCATCACGATGATTTTACTCTGTTCTCCCACCCGAGAAACGATCGTTTTAATCTCATGTTTGGACAAATTCTGTGCTTCATCGATGATGATAAATTGTTTCGGGATGCTGCGGCCACGGATGTAGCTCAACGCTTCCACCTGGATCGTTCCATATTCCTCCAAAATGTCTTTCATCATATCGCTTTTGGCCCCGAGTAAGAATTCTAGATTGTCGTAAATGGGCTGCATCCAAGGACGAAGCTTTTCACCGAGTTCGCCGGGAAGGGCGCCCATGTCGCGGCCCATAGGAACGACCGGCTTAGAAACAAGAATTTTCTTATACCGTTGATCATCCATCGTCTTGTGCAGGGCGGAGGCCAACGTCAGCAACGTTTTGCCCGTGCCCGCTTTGCCGCAGATGGTCACGAGGGGGACCTCATCGTCCAACAGGAGGCGCAATGCCATTTTCTGCTGAACGTTCCGGGGAGTGACACCCCAGACCGGTTGGGTCGCCGGCGATATCAAGTCGAGTTTACGACCATCGGGGCTGATTTGACCGACAGCGGATCGACTGGAACCCCATTCATCCTTCAAGATAGCAAATTCATTCGGGTACCAACAACTGCTTTTCAAGCCAGTCTCTTCAATATCAACGACGAGATCCTGATAAAGACAATCGATAAGGGCTGCCGAAACGGTGATCTCTTTAAACCCCATATAGTGCTCCTGGTCTTCCGTCACCCGGTCCCGTCGGTATTCCTCTGCCTCGATGCCGAGTACATCAGCCTTGATGCGTACGATCACATCGTTACTCACAATGATGACGGGCTGTGCTTCGACGCCTCTCTCCTCTTCATCGCGTTTTAGGTTAAAGGCAACCGATAGAATCCGGTTGTCAGCCCCGGAAGTGGAAAAAGCCTCGGGAAAACCAGCCACATCGCGGTGATTTAGTTCTACGCGCAAGGTGCCTCCCTCCGGGAGAGGCACCCCTTCGTGAAGAAATCCTTTCTCCCGCAGTCCATCGAGCAATCGAGACGCTTGACGGGCACTCCGCCCTAATTCATCTTGGAGGCGCTTTTTACCATCAAGTTCTTCGACGACTGCGGCGGGTATGATCACATCATTTTCCTTAAATCCAAAAATCGATTCAGGATCCTGTAGAAGTACGTTTGTGTCCAGGATATAGGTCTTACGGTTTTCCAATGTTTCAGCCGCCCTTCCCTGTTTTATTTTAGGGTTTAGCTACATTGGTCAGGCCTCTTCTAAACGATTTCCACATTCCCGGTCACCTTCCTCGTACTTGGCTTTGTTAAGTTTCCTTAATACAGAGTACGTCCAAGAGAGCGAAATCAAGACTAACGATCGGCGGCTTATCCTGAATACTTCTCGCAAGGATGGACGAATAAAAGTTCCGTATTCGGCAATGTATCATTATGGTATGAAAATTGAAGAATGCTGCTACATAGCAGGGGTCAAAGAAAAATGATGCAGAAAAAATAAAGAGAATCTGCCAGACCGATTGTCGGTCTGCAGACCCTCTTTTCGTCAGAAGCCTCGCAATTCTACAAGACTTACCTTTTCTTTACGAATCGGGCCTATCGTCTCTGCCTATCCTTGTTGGTCGTTCCAAATAGACAGTTCCAATCTCCCAATACATCTTCAAGCGGGCTTTGAAGCCCTTGACGAATCCCAGTTTCTCCTCTTTCATCAGATGGGTTAAGTCGGTCAGGATCACTTCCTGCTGACGCAGGTGTTCATTATTCCGAAAAAACCGTGTCAACATGACCTCGACGCCATAGCGGCTGGCTTCTAGTTCCGAAATCGCCGTAAAGACATCTCTTTTTAGTGCCCGCTGACCTGATAGGTAGGGGCTCACAAGTTGGGCCAAGTCGGTGGCGAATCGCCCCTGCTCAAAGATGCCGACGGTCATATCGGCCTGATCGTCGAGCACTGGTTGGGCCAGTGACCTTAGGTGGGTCGGAGTAAGACCTATCAAATCTGCATCGAGAAAGAGAAATGTGGGAAATCGGGCCACCTTGCCTCCTGCCTGCATGGCGGCACCTTTTCCCCGGTTGTCAGGAAGCTCGATCACCTGCGCCCCCGCTTGTCGGGCCAAAAAAGCGGTGTGATCTTCCGATCCGTCACTGACAACGATGACATCATCCGCATAAGGCGATGCCATAACGGCTCGAACTACGTCGGTGATGGTTCGTTCTTCGTTATAAGCAGGAATAATGACGGAAACAGACATCTTCCCACCTCTTAATCAGGAGATATTTTGTTCTAACGGTACTTACCTATTTTGGGCCACACTCTGCTGAATCAAAGAGACGACTTTATCGGTGACCTCTCCCCTGGTAAGGTTGAACTGATCACCATTGTTGCGGAGTTTGACCTCTACCAGCCCTTCACTGGCCAGTTTGTTGCCGACGGTGATGCGAATTGGGAAACCGATGAGATCAGCATCCTTGAATTTTACACCGGGACGTTCGGCCCGATCATCGAGCATTACGTCGACCCCTTTTTGTTGCAGTTCTTTATAAATCGCCTCAGCAGCTTCCATCTGAGCTGCATCTTTGTTCGATACGGGGACAACGACAATTTGATAGGGGGCGATGGCGACAGGCCAGACAATGCCATTGGCGTCATAGTTTTGTTCCACCGCCGATGCTATCGTACGGCTGACACCGATACCGTAGCAGCCCATGACCATGAGTTGCTCTTGCCCTTTTTCGTCGAGATAGGTGCATCCCATCGACTTGGAGTATTTAGTGCCCAGCTTGAAGACTTGTCCCACTTCAATGCCGCGGGCTTTTTTCACCGGCGCGCCGCACTGGGGACAAGGCTCGCCTGCTTGAATCATCCGTAAGTCGGCCACTTCTGTCACCGAGAAATCGCGATTGGGCAGTACTTGTATCAAGTGAGCCTCCGGTTCGTTTGCACCGACGACGGCCCGCGTCAGAGTCATTACTTCTAAGTCCGCATAGATGGGGATGCCTTTGATGCCGACAGGGCCGAGATAGCCTGTACCGCCGGGGCTTACTTCGAGGCACTCTGCTTCGGAGGCAAGCCGCAAGTCCAGGCAGTCCAGTTTATTCTTGAGCTTGATCTCGTTGATTTCCCGGTCGCCGCGGATAAGCACCATGACTAACTGATCGTCGGCCCGGAAGATCATCGTCTTGATCGTGTCGGTCGGGTTGACCTTGAGGAAGTTACTCACGTCTTCAATCGATTTCTGTCCCGGTGTAGATACCTTTTCCATCGGCAAGGCCGGTTTGCCTGGTTGGTTTTGAGGCTTACATTCCGCCTTTTCCACGTTGGCAGCGTATTCGCAAGCATCACAATAGACGATCTCGGCTTCGCCTGATTCGGCGAGGACCATGAATTCGTGCGAACCGCCAGTGCCTCCGATGGCACCAGCATCGGCTTCTACTGGGCGAAACTTCAAGCCGCAGCGTCGGAATATGTTCGTATACGCTTCATACATCTTGCGGTACGATTCATGGAGTCCCGCCTCGTCACGATCAAAAGAATAGAGGTCTTTCATGATGAACTCACGGCCTCGCATCAATCCGAAGCGGGGGCGACGTTCGTCACGATATTTGTTAGCGATCTGATAAAGCATCAGCGGTAAATCCCGATAAGAGGTGACGTTGTTCTTTACCAAATCGGTGATGATCTCTTCATGGGTCGGACCGAGGCAAAAGTCACGCTGGTGCCGGTCTTTTAGCCGGAATAGTTCGTCGCCGTATACATTCCAGCGACCTGACTCCAGCCACAGTTCAGCCGGTTGAATGACAGGCATGAGCAGTTCTTGACCGCCAGCAGCGTTCATTTCTTCACGGACGATGGCCATGATTTTTTGCAGGACCCGCTGCGCCAAGGGCAGGTAATGATAGACGCCGGCCGAAGACCGGCGGATAAATCCCGCCCGCAGCAAGAGTTGATGGCTGATGACTTCAGCTTCAGCGGGCGTCTCCCGCAGAGTCGGTGCGAACAGTTGCGACATGCGCACGGTGTTTTCACGCTCCAATTATTCTATGAGATTGGTAGATCTATCAAATAAGACTCAAGCAGGGAGATTGCGAATCTCCTCAAGGAGAGCCTCGACCATTTCTTCTTGAGAGACTTTTTTGATGACTTCCCCTTTACGAAAAAGAAGCCCACTGTCTCGACCGCCGGCGACGCCCACATCCGCTTCCCGAGCTTCGCCCGGTCCATTGACGACGCAACCCATTACGGCCACCTTGATGGGACGAGTCTCCGTCTCCAGCGCTTTTTCCACCGCTTCTGCCACGGCTGTCAGGTTGATTTGGCAACGACCGCAGGTGGGGCAGGAGATCATTTCCGGACCCCGCTTGCGCAGTCCCAGCGACTTTAGGATCTCCCAACCGGTAGCAACTTCTGGTACAGGATCGCCTGTCAAAGATACCCGTAAAGTATCGCCGATCCCCATAGCCAGCAAGGCACCGATCCCTACGGAAGATTTGATGACGCCTGATCGGACGGTACCTGCTTCGGTGACGCCGATATGGAGCGGGTAATCCACTTGTGCAGAGAGGGACTGATACGCCTTGACCATGAGAGGAACTGACGAAGCTTTCAGGGAGATTTTCATCCAAGGGTAGTTTTCATTCTCCAGAAGCCGGATATGGCCCAAAGCGCTTTCTACAAGCGCTTCTGCTGTTACCCCTTGATATTTTTCGAGAAGGGATTTTTCCAGAGAACCGGCGTTGACACCGATACGGATGGGGACTTGCCGTTCCCGAGCGATAGCGACAACTTCCCGCACATTCTGCGAACCGCCAATGTTTCCGGGGTTGAGGCGAAGACCGTGCACACCAGACCGGAGGGCACCAATGGCCAACTTATAATCAAAATGGATATCCGCGATGACAGGAATCGGGGAATGGTTGACGATTTCCGTCAGTGCCTCTACCGCTTTGGCATCGGGGACAGCGACCCGGATGATCTCGCAACCAGCCGCAGCAAGGCGGCCAATTTGCTCTAAGGTGGCTCGAGAGTCCCGGGTATCTGTGTTGCACATGGATTGGACCGATACAGGTGCTCCGTCGCCGATGGGGACATTGCCGATGTAGATGCGTCGAGTGGACCGACGAGGCAAGGTGATGTCCATTTTCTAGTCCCCTCCTCCCATCAATTTCAAGACATCTAAGTAAGCGACGATGAGCATGAGACCGAGCAACAATGCGAAACCGATAAGGTGAATCATGCTTTCTTTCGAGGGATCGAGGGGCCGGCCCCGCAAAGCTTCGAGACCTAAAAAGGCAAGACGGCTGCCGTCAAGGGCAGGGATCGGAAAGAGGTTGATGATACCCAAGTTGATGGACAAGACGGCGGCCAACATGAGCAACGAGTTAAGTCCCACTTGAGCCGCTTTTCCGATCTCGTTGACGATCATCACCGGTCCGCCTACTTCCGGTGGCGCTGCCCCGGTGATCATTTGGATGATGGATTGCAGGATCAAGCCCGTAATCGCAAAAGTGTTGGCCGTCCCTAGTTTTAACGACTCGAATAATCCCTTTTTCTCATAGATCATGCTTTTATCGTCGACGGTGATTCCCAACTGGCCCACGTTGCGTTCTGGATCGAGTGCCGGCGTAACCGTCACTTCCCGGATTTCCCCTTGTCGCTCAATGCGTAGATTCAACGGTTGATTGGCGTTCGGGTGAATTTGACTGATCATCTCAGGCCAGTTTTTCACCGGTTGATCGTTGACCGACAGCACACGATCTCCCGGTTGAATTCCAGCCATTTGGGCCGGCTTTCCAGCGAGTACGTTACCGATGACATTCGAATAGGTGGGAACGCCGATGATCATGTAGATATAGAGAAAGAGGAGGAAAGCCAAGATGAAATTCATGAAAGAACCGGCAAAGATCACCGCTGCCCGCTGTAGGACGGTTTTGTTATTAAAGTTACCTGGATCATAGCCTGTTGCAACTGCATTCTCTTCCGGATCCATCCCGGCCATCCGAACGAACCCTCCGATAGGCAACAAGCGTAAGGCGTACAGGGTCGGACCGCTCCGAATACCTGCCAGTTTCGGTCCCATGCCAAGACTAAACTCCAGAACTCGGACACCGGTAAATTTGGCGACAGCGAAATGCCCTAGTTCGTGAAAGAAAATCATCAGGCCGAAAACGAACACGGAGGCTAAAAAGGTGAGCAATCCGAGACCTCCCTTCCATGGTTGACACGCATTTCTGCAAAAATACGAGCCCATTCATCAGCCCTGCGGATGGTCAGCAAATCCGGTTCCTGCATCCATTCATGGGCTTCCATGGCTTCCTCGACGATCTTCGGAATATCCATAAAGCCGATCTTTCGATCTAAAAAGGCGTGTACAGCGACTTCGTTGGCCGCGTTCATGACGGCCGGTAAGGTCCCTCCGGCCCGTCCGGCCCGTATCGCCAGTTCCAAGCTAGGAAATCTCTCTAGATCGGGCGTTTGGAAAGTGAGGGAAGACATCTGAGCTAAGTTCAAACGAGGCCAATTCGTCGTCCAACGGTCCGGATAGGTTAAGGCGTATTGGATGGGTAGGCGCATGTCAGGCAAACCCAGTTGGGCGATGACGGAACTGTCGGTGAACTCTACCATGGAATGAATGATACTTTGAGGGTGAACAAGCACCTCGATGTCGTCAAAATTCGTATCAAAGAGCCAACGAGCCTCGATCACTTCCAAACCTTTGTTCATCAGAGTCGCTGAATCGATAGTGATTTTAGGACCCATGCGCCAGTTCGGGTGCCGAAGGGCATCGTCAGCGGTGACACGGTAAAGTTCTTCGACACTTTTATCGCGGAAAGGTCCCCCTGATGCGGTCAGGATGAGCCGTGCATGGCGTCGATCCTGTCCTTGTAAGCATTGAAAAATGGCTGAGTGTTCACTATCAACGGGAAGTATGGAAATGCCTTTGTTCCGTGCTGCCTCCATGACGAGAGCACCAGCGGCAACGAGGGTCTCTTTATTTGCCAAGGCGATATGTTTGCCCGCCTCGATCGCTTGCATCGTCGGTCCCAATCCGATGGCACCACTGACCGCCGTCACCACTGTATCGACTTCGGGGTGACAAGCCGCTTTCGCCAATCCGCCCTCGCCGGTGCAAATGGGGATGTGGATGTCCTCTTTCTGGAGCGCATCGGCCAGTTTCTCTGCAGCAACTGTGTCCATCATGGCGACGAGTTGAGGTCGGTAGCGACGAACCTGATCCAACACTCCTTGCCAGTTGGTTCCTGCCGCCAAAGAGATGACTTCTAAGCGGCCTTCACTTTGATCTACCACATCTAAGGTCTGCCGTCCGATAGAGCCGGTGGATCCCAATATGGCTAACCTTTTGGTCAATCTGTTCACCTCGTTTGGATGTTCTTGAATACGCCAGCCCGGTACATAGATATGAGCAGTAAAACAATAGTCGGCCCAATAATGGCCCCGATCACTCCAAAAGCTTTTAGACCCACATAGAGGGCCGTTAAGGTGGCTAAGGGGTGAAGACCGATCGAATCGGCTACAATTTTCGGCTCAATGAATTGGCGGTTGAGAACAAGTACCCCGTAGAGAATGCTCAAGTTAGCGGCGAGTGTGTATTGACCAGTGAGCAGTTCCCAGATGATCCAAGGCAGAAAAACAAGACCCGGCCCCAATATGGGCAAAAGGTCCATTAACCCTGTCAAAATCCCTACGGTAAAGGCGTATTCGTTGCCTAAGACGTACAATCCGATGATGGTCAGCAAGCCTGTGATGGATACCAGAATCACTTGGGCACGAACAAAGCCGATAAAGGCTTCCCCTAGTTCCATGATGATCTGTCGAGCTTGGCTGGCTCTGGCATCAGGAAGAACACCGTACAAGAGATCCAAGATGGCTCGCTTGTCCCGGCTGAAAAAGAAGCTAGCTACCAAGGTGAAGATCAGGATCGTGAAGAAGGACGGCAAGGAAGTGATCGTGTCTAATAGATAGTTTGACCCAGAAACGGCCAAATTTTTAACACCGATCAGGCCTTCTGCAGCAATTCGCTCCACCGTGGCGTATACTTCCGGTGATGAATGGAGCGCAGCGTAATAGGGCGCAGCCATTTGCACGAGGTTGGCGAAATATTGCGTCATAAACTGTGGTGAGGGCAAACTGGATGCGATTTTGACCATTTCAATGACGAGACGGCTGATGATGACGACCAGGCTGACGCTGACAAAACCTAAGAAGACGACAAGGGTGAGGAATGTGGACAGTCCTCTCGTCAAGGTCGTCCGCTTACTCACATACTCTACGACCGGTTCGATGAGCAAGGCGATCATGATACCCAGCAGAAAAGGCAACAGGTACGTGGTCAACCGCCCAAATACGTCGATCGTCATCGGCAGCGCGTATTCAATTGTAAAATAGGCCAAGGCCAGCGTTAGGGTGATGACAGCCAAACGCAGAAAAATCGCCAGCCAGTATTGCCAATCTCTCATTGTAGAAACCTCTCACAAAACAGGAGAAAGTAATAGGTCGACGGCGCTGTCCAGAGAATGCTGTCAAAGCGGTCCAGAACGCCGCCATGACCCGGGATGAGATTACCGGAGTCTTTGACCCCGGCTAGACGCTTGAGCGCCGATTCAGCTAAGTCTCCGAACTGTCCTAGGGCGGAAACCAGCAAGGTCACCCCGATCCATAGCGGCAAAGGGATATGGGGAAACCAGAGGGGCCCTACATAAGCACCAACCAGGGCCGCTGCGATCAAGCCGCCCATAGAGCCTTCCAGCGTCTTTTTGGGGCTGAGCTTAGCCGCCAAGGGGCGTTTTCCCAGGGCTCGGCCCACAAAATAGGCGCCCGTATCGGTGGACCAAGTGATCAAAAAGGTGAGCAGGACCGCTTCTACCCCGGCGGGAAGCTGCCGCAGGAGGATCAAGTGGCCCATCAGCCACGTGATCGTCAGCGCTCCGGTGATCGCAGCAGCGCTTTCCTGAGGTTTACCGTCAGGGTAGGCAAAGACGAGATGAGCCAGCATGGTTAGACCTGCCGCTGTAAGAATCCAGCTTACCTGTTGACCGCCATAGTGAGCCGTTAAAACCACGGCAATAACTAGAGGATAGCTTATCCATGCTGGCGGATCCGTCTCCAATTGTAAAAGCATTTGCCGGTACTCGTAGACGCCTCCCATAGCAAGCAAGCCTACGGCCAGAGTCATGATCCATCCACCATAGTAGATGACGGCGACAGCCAGAGGAATTCCTATCATTGCGCTTATCATACGTTTCCAGAGCATGACGGATACTTCCTCCTAGACTTTCACTCCACCAAACCGGCGGTCCCGTCCTTGATAATCAACAATCGCCTGGACCATTTCTTTTCGACCGAAATCAGGCCACAGGGTAGGTGTAACCCAAATCTCTGTGTAAGCCGATTGCCAGAGTAAAAAGTTTGATAGTCGTAGTTCTCCGGAAGGACGAATCAATAAGTCCGGATCAGGCACATCGGCCGTGTACAAATACTGACTCATGAATTTCTCGTCAATTCGTTCGGGATCGACCTTACCTTCCACGGCCAAGCGAGCAATCGACTTGACAGCTTCGACGATCTCGAATCGCCCCCCGTAGTTAAGAGCCACGTTCAGAACGAGTCTTGTATTGTTAGCCGTTTTCGCGATGGCTTTTTCTAATTCTCGACGGGGTCCTGCCGGCAGGTCCTCGATTTTGCCGATGGCCCGAATTTGCACTCCCTTCGAATGGAGAGTGTTGAGTTCGCGATGTAGGTATTCGACGAGCAAGTCAAAGAGGGCATTGACTTCATCGGCAGGCCGCTTCCAGTTTTCCGTGGAGAATGCGTAAACCGTTAAATAGGCTATGTTGTAATCTTCACAGACTTCAAGGACGCGACGGAGCGATTCGACACCCGCTCGGTGCCCGGCCACTCGGGGCAAACCTCTGCGCTTCGCCCAGCGCCCGTTGCCGTCCATGATGATGGCGATATGTTTGGGGATACGGTGGGGGTCAACTTGCTCGCTCAATGCCTGCTCGTCGGCAGATGTTTTTGTTTGGCCGAAAGGCCATAAACGTCGTGGCAATCAGACCCCTCCTGTCTGTTCCGCTTTTTTACGCTAAGAGTGATGAACCCCCTCGGGGCTCCGAGGGGGTAAATTGTGGTTTAGTGGTAGCGGGGAAAGTGTGCATACACGATAATCATCGGTTTACCGCTTCGGATTTGGAGCACTCTTGGTTCTACCGGAGTGGTTTCCTCTATCCTGCCAACAGACTGAGTCAGAAAATCTATGCCGGAACGCTTACAGTAATCAACTGTCTCCTGCAGGGTTTTACCGACCCATGTCTGTTCTAAGTTATCTAGACTCGGTGTTGACAAAGGTTACACTTCCATAATTTCGGCTTCTTTGCGTTCAGCCACTTGATCGATTTCTTTGATGAATTTATCGGTCAGCTTCTGCACTTCATCTTGGGCCCGTTTCGCTTCGTCTTCAGATATCATGTGATCTTTTTGCAAGGCTTTGATGTCATCGTTCGCTTCACGGCGATGGTTACGCAAGATGACCCGATATTCTTCGGCCCGTTTCTTCACCTGCTTGACCAGCTCGTTCCGCCGCTCTTGTGTCAGTTGGGGAATGATGAGTCGAATAACACTTCCGTCGTTCGATGGCGTCAGACCCAGGTCAGACTTGAGGATAGCTTTTTCGATCGCTGAGAGTAGCGACTTCTCCCAGGGCTGAATCATGAGCAGCCGTGGTTCTGGTGCCGAAATGTTGCCCACTTGGTTGAGGGGAGTCGGAACACCATAGTACTCCACCATGACTTTATCTAGGATAGCGGGGTTGGCACGGCCGGCACGAATAGACTGGTATTCTTTGCGCAGAGCTTCGATGGATTTCTTCATCTTGTCTTCGGTTTCATTTTTGATTTCTTTAATCACTTTCTTTCCTCCCAACCACCGTGCCGATCTTTTCTCCCATGACGGCACGTTCGATGTTTCCATGTGTCTCCAAGCCAAATACAATGAGGGGAATATGATTATCCATGCACAAGGACGTGGCGGTGGAATCCATGACGCCAAGGCCCTGATTCAGCACGTCGATATATGTTAACTCGTTGATTTTTTTCGCTTCTGGATTTTTGCGGGGGTCTGAGTCATACACTCCGTCGACACCCCGTTTGGCCATGAGGATCACGTCTGCTTCGATCTCGGCTGCCCGGAGCGCAGCGGTCGTATCAGTCGAAAAATAGGGGTTGCCTGTTCCGGCGGCGAAGATGACCACACGGCCTTTTTCTAGGTGGCGAATGGCGCGGCGACGGATGTACGGTTCAGCCACCTGCCGCATTTCAATCGCTGTTTGTACCCGAGTATCTACATCCCGCTTTTCCAATGCGTCTTGTATGGCGAGGGAGTTCATGATTGTGGCCAACATCCCCATGTAGTCGGCAGTGGCCCGGTCCATTCCTTTGGCAGAACCGGCAACGCCACGCCAGATGTTTCCACCCCCAACGACGACGGCAACTTCGACACCGATTTTTTTGACATCTTGGATCTGATCGGCGATGGAGTTCACCACATCGGGATCGATGCCGTAGCCCTTGGTGCCGGCTAAGGCCTCACCGCTTAATTTTAAAATCACACGTTTATATTTTGGCTGCAATGGGGTCCTACCTCCCCTTATCTCTTTATCCCTTTTCTACAAGCGGGAAGAAAATCCTTTTCCTATAAAAAAGAGAACACCCATGTGTCCCCTTTTTCGTGTTTCGATACGCACCGAAATGTCTATTATTTATTGATTTCAGCCATGACTTCGGCAGCAAAATCGTCTTGTTTTTTGGCTAAGCCTTCGCCCAGTTCAAAACGGACAAAACGGCGAACGCTGATGTTTTCTCCGATTTTCGCGACCGCTTCGGTGAGCAGTTGTTGAACAGTGACGTCCGGGTTTTTGATGAATGGTTGTTCGAGCAAGCAGGTTTCTTTATAGTACTTTTCAACGCGGCCTTCCACCATTTTATCGACGATCTTTTCAGGTTTGCCTTCGTTGAGGGCTTGGTTGCGGAGGATTTCTTTTTCTTTTTCGATGACTTCCGCCGGAACTTCTTCGCGGCGAACATATTCCGGTTTGGAAGCGGCGATTTGCATGGCGATGTCGCGGCAGAGGGTTTTATAAGCATCGGTTTTGGCGACGAAGTCCGTTTCGCAGTTCACTTCGACGAGAACACCGATACGGCCGCCACCATGAATGTACGATTCGACGAGACCTTCCGCGGCGATCCGGCTGGCCTTCTTAGCAGCAGCGGCGAGGCCCTTTTCACGCAGGTAGTCAACGGCCTTTTCCATATCACCGTTCGTTTCACCGAGAGCCTTCTTACATTCCATCATGCCGGCGCCAGTGCGCTCGCGCAGTTCTTTTACCATGGCTGCTGTAACCACGTTGATACTCCTCCTATCATATGACCTCATTCGGGTAGTATATCCGTATGTTCTGGCGACTAATCAAAAAAGGGTGACGGCGGGGTCTCCCCCGGTCACCCCTGTAGGACTATTGGGCGTCCGATTGTCCTTGGTTGCCTTCCAGCACACCATCAGCCATTTTCGCTGTCAGCAACTTGACAGCACGGATGGCATCGTCGTTGCCAGGGATAACGTAGTCGATTTCATCGGGATCACAGTTGGTATCCACGATGCCGACGAGGGGAATCCCCAGGCGACGGGCTTCCGCAACAGCAATCCGCTCTTTCCGCGGGTCGATGACAAAGATGGCTCCCGGCAGGTCTTTCATGTCTTTGATACCGCCGAGGAAGCGCTCCAACTTTTCCTTCTCGTGCAGGAGTTTGGAGACTTCTTTTTTCGGCAGAACTTCAAAGGTGCCGTTGGCTTCCATCTTCTCAAGCTCACGCAGACGAGCGATACGCTTTTGAATCGTTTGGAAGTTGGTGAGCATGCCGCCCAGCCAACGCTGATTGACGTAGTACATGCCGCAACGCTCAGCTTCTTCTTTGACAGAATCTTGAGCTTGCTTTTTCGTCCCTACAAAGAGAATTTTCTTCCCTTGGGCTGCAACCTCGCGAATGAAGTTGTAAGCCTCATCGACTTTACGAACGGTCTTTTGCAGGTCAATAATGTAAATACCGTTCCGTTCAGTGAAGATGTAGGGGGCCATCTTGGGGTTCCAGCGCCGGGTTTGGTGTCCGAAATGTACACCTGCTTCCAGCAGTTGCTTCATAGAGATAACCGCCACAACATCCACCTCCTCTCAGGTTTTTGTTCCTCCGGTTGAATCATCCCGGCCCGTTACCCTGGCCATGCCAGGGAACCGAACGTTTCGGTCTTCAACCGTGTGTACTTAACACACCGATAAAAATGATATCATATTCCGGTGGATTCTGGCAAGGGCTACGTCAAAAAATTATGGAGCTGTTACGAGTATTTTAGCGATAGCCTCTTCATCCATTCCTTTGGATAATATTTTCTCACCGTTCTGAAGCCGCCGAGCATAGCCCCGATTGATTAAAAAATCGTTAAACTGGCGCGTATTTTCGATTAGACCGGCCTGTTGCAGTTTCTCTGCTACTGTTTCGGATGTGTCACCGCCGTTTACCCAAACGATCGTGCGATTGACAGTTGGATCAGTTGGGGCAGCCGGAGTATTATTGACCCCGCTTTGTCCACTTTCTGCGGTGTCTATCGGTCTATTTTCGGTCGGAATAGGGGTAGCTGGAGCGGGGGGATTGCTAGGTGTTCCTGGATTGATGGGTTCATCCGGTTTAGCCGTCTCTGCAGTTTCTTGCCCTATCGGTGCGGGGGGACTCTTCAGAGAGATTCCCTGAAGTAGCAATCCAGCCCCGAAGAATATCATTCCTAAAGTAAAAAGAACCTTTCCATCGCTCACCCATCGGATGGCTTTAGAAAAGGCCCCTTTTGCTTCAGGCGAACGTTTATTGTTCACCCTTTACGCCCTCCTGCGAAGCTGGCTTACCAGTTGAACTTCACCTTTACCGATGTGTAAGAACTGGGCAACCTCCTCGTCCGTTAATCCGAACTCAAACAACACCGGGACTTGTTCGTACCGTTTGCTTTTGCTCCATTGTTTCGGCTCGCCCTCTCCGAGGGCTTTAATATGAGCTTCAGCCCGTACGATCGGCGCCATGGGAATCGGGGGAACAGAAGGATTTGGGGATGGCGTTGGGGCACTCGTTCTTTTTCCCCTCACTTCATTATTTCGCAAGTATTCCTGAATATAAAAGGGACGAGGTAGTTTCGCTTGATCAACAAGCTTATTCTCCCGGTCGCTTGGCAGTTCCATAGATCCTACCATGGCTGCTGTACGTTGAGTTTCTATTTGTTTCAGGACTTTCTGTGCTTGAAGAACTTCTTGACGCAGATCGTTGACGATTTCTTCCCCCGTCTTCGCTGCTGCCGTCAGCAAGGCTTCCATATCCTCTTTGACTAAACGGGCATCCGCCAATTGTCCTTTGATATCATCCGTTTCGATTCGTTCCTGTTGCTGCTGTCTCCGCTGCCAAAATGAAGAAGCAAGTCCTGCCCCCATCAGCAGGCATCCAATTCCTGTGAGCAATATTCCCGAGTCCAAGGCGGTTCCTCCTTGATTGGGTCAAATTTTTATATCCAGTAATCTCCCACGAAGTGGATCCTGCGGCACCGATTCCTCTTGTTCGTCCTGATCGCGACGGCCCGATTTGCTCTTTCCCTGCTGTCGTCCTTGTTTGTTCTGTTGTCTTTCTCTGATTCGTCCTTCTTCTGATTGCGGCGATGACTGGACCGTCTTTTGCCGATGATCGGCCTCTACTTGGCCTTGTTGGCCTAAAAAGTGCTGTTGTTGGTCAGGCGCTAGATTTTGTACCTGCTGCTGCTTACCGACTTCCGTCACTTTTGGCACGATCACCTGCATGTCGACGGGACGTAATGTCATGGTCATCCCCCCCAATGTCACCCGGGACGGTATACTTTTTTAGGAATAGGGGCCAAAACGGAATTCTCCGTTGTCAATATAGACGTTGGTGAAATCTATCGGATCGCGCACTCTAGTGTTAAACTGGCCGATGCGGATATTGACACCGGGATATATCCTCGATGAAACACGGATTCGGCCATTGCCAATCTGTTCAAATTCAGCGTCCATTGCTTCTTTTTCTCGGTTGAGTGATTCCACGTCTTTTTGGATTTGAATTTGGGCTTGGGCCAGTTTAAATAGGAGAATCTGCTTTTCGGAAGGTAGTTTGCCCTGGCGTCGTTCCCACTCTTTGAGAACATTCACGGCTTTCTCCGTTTTATCGAGATTAACGGTAGCATCTTTTAACTTTTTCACGAGTTCGTTATAGATCTGCCGTTTTTCCGGCCGAATCCCCACTTCTAGCTCTGTTAATGTGGAATGAGGAGAACCGATATTTTTGGCCATGATCTCTTCACCGGAACGGCATTGGCCGCCAACGATCAATCCCTTTTTTCCGCCCACAGCGATAGTTCGTCCAGCATCGATATTTGAATGCATGATGCCTTCACCGACGATAACATCACCGCCGGACTTGACGGTAGCATTTTCGATGAATCGAGTGATCACGTTACCTTTGACATCGATGACAGATTTTTGTTGGCCTTGGATTCCCTGGCGAACAGTTAGGTTTCCGCCCACAAAGACAGAACCGCCGTCAATCGAACCCATCACTTCTAAGTCGCCGTCGCATTTGACCTGAAAGCCATAGGTGATGGAACCGCGAACGATGATTGTTCCTAGAAAGTTAAGATTACCTGAGGAAAAATCGACATCGCCTTTACGTTCAAAGACGGGGTCGATCATGATTTTTTCGCTGACAATGTGAACGTGGCCAGCGGTGGACGCCATCAAAATCGTTCCGTCTTCACTAATAGCTGTATTTTTCCCCGCTGGAATGCGTACGTCCTTGCCGGGTTTCGGACGTAGCTCACGTCCTGTAACAGTCTTACCGGGCACACCTTCCGTAGGAGGTGTGCGAATCGCCAGGATCTCTCCGGGCTGTACATTTTTGATTAAGTTTAAATTGTAAAAATCGACCCGTCCATTTTCAAGCTCAGCAGGTCGAATACGTGTGTCTGTGTTAAATCGATATTCGATTTTCGCATTTTTGCCGTCTTTCGCAGGTTGCCCTTCGGCAACCATCACTCGTTGGCCCGGTTGAACATTATTTAGGGCGATACGAACGAGTTGTTCATTGATCCCGTAGACGACGCCAGCCTGCTCCAATGCTGCCATAGCCACATCAAATGTAACTGCCTGCCCTCCTCGAGGGGGATAAACGATCAGATAAGCCTTCATCCCGTCCCGGTCTGTTTCGACCTTAACTTGTCCGTCTCGGATCACTTCTTGCTGAGGTTCAGCGATGACTATGTTCTGTTCTTGCCGGAGCACGAGTTGACGGATGTGGTTTGGATCGAAACCGCGGACCTCCCGATCTAAAAGCTCAGCGAGTACTGTTTCTGCGGTAACAACACGTCCGGAACCGACTGGTGCAAAAACGGATAAAAAAACACCATCTGTTCTGTATTCAATGCGATAAAAACCGTCCCGGTTCAACATATCGGAGTTAATGTCACTCACAGTATCACCTCCGTTTTTACGAATCGAACTTCTAGAAGATTTTTTTCTTCTGTCTGGCTAACTGTCCACGGAGCCGTAAAATTGCTTTTGTATGCAACTGCGATATGCGAGACTCAGAGACGCCGAGGATAGTGCCGATTTCCTTTAAGGTAAGACCCTCATAATAGTATAAAGCGATTACGGTTCGTTCTTTTTCGGGAAGCTTATCAATCGCACCAGCCAAGAGTTGCTTTGTCTCTTCAAATTCCAAACCAGCTGTCGGTTCTTCATTTTGTTCATCGACCAACGTGTCGAGGAGTCGCACAGATTCAGACTTATCGTTTTCCGCTAACCAGTATTCGTCAAGAGACATGATCGTGGTGGCCCGGACATCCTGCAATGTTTTTTGGAAATCAGTCTCACTCACACCTAACGCTTGGGCAACCTCTTCATCGGTCGCTTCTCTGCCCAATTGTTGAGCCAGTGCTAAGTATGTCTTTTCAATCTCTTTTGCCTTTTGGCGAATCGACGCAGGTACCCAGTCCATCGCCCGCAGTCCATCGAGAATAGAACCGCGAATTCTCGAAATAGCATAAGTTTCAAATTTGAGGCCACGGCTGAGGTCGAACTTTTCCAAGGCGTCCATGAGGCCAAAAACTCCGTAACTGAGCAAGTCATCCCGATCGACATTGGGCGGCAGGCTGATGGCCAACCGTCCCGCTACAAACTTTACCAAAGGGGAATATAAAAGGATTAGCTCTTCGCGGGCTGAGGAATCCTTGTGCTCTTTATACCGTTCCCAGAGTAAGCCTGCTCTGGCGATATCTTTTGCTGATATAATTATTTTCGCCACCTACCCCGCGATCCCGTAGTTTGCGAACCCTGAAGGCGCATTAACTCTCTAACTGCATTTTCCGCATAATTTCGGCTGCCCTCGTCGGATCTGACGCCAGAAGTTCTTCGATGTCTGCCTCGATTTGTCCAGGGACAAATGGGTTCGCAGCAGGTACTTTAACGTCCACCATACTTCCCTTGTGGGCCTCATTTCCAAAATGGCTCCGAGTGATGTTTCGATGATTATCGCTTTGTGTCAATACTTTATCGAAATAGAACAGGGTGACACAGGTGAGTCCGCCGACGACAGAGGCGGCACAGAAGCTGCGGATGAATAAAGCACTCCAAGAGACCGATGCGTTTAAGGCAACAACCGCGGTGATGAGCCAGGTAAATGAAGCCAAAGCAAGGGGAACCCAGATTTTGACGCGGCCCAATTTGTCTCCTCCCTATAGCACCTTTTCACCACGGTCTATGGTACGGATGAGCAATTTTCCATTCGTTGTGTCCAACTCGATGGTCCTACCGTAATTTCCGCCTGTTTCCTTCGCCAAGAGGGGGATATTTTCTTGTCTCAACTTGAGAACGACGGCCTCAGCATTTCGTTCTCCGATACGCATCACATCGGATGCACCGGGAAAGGAAAACATTTGCGCCCCCCCGGCGATCTTGGCGACAAGGCGACTTTTTACAGCACCCAATCGAATCATATCGTCCAACAGAACGGGAATCGCCGTATCGGCGAATTTGGCTTTGTTTTCCGAACTACGAGCATGGGCGGAATGGGGCAGCATGATATGGGCCAAACCACCGACTTTGGCAACAGCATCGTAAAGACAAATACCTATACAAGAACCAAGACCTGACGTCATCAAGTTGTTTGGTGCTTTGGTCGCTTTCAAGTCGGCCATGCCCACCTTGATCAGCATGCCTGCATCATCCCTTCACTCCCATCGCTACCATTTCTATTCAAGGCCCACGTCTGGCAGCGAAAAGAAATGCTCCTTGGCCCACTCGAGTTCTCTATTCTTCGTCGGCGAGCGCTTCCAAGTCGATCACTTTTTCGATGTTGATGAGGATTAATAAGCGATCATCCATCTTACCGACACCACGAATGTAATCAAGATCAACGCTTCCGTAGAGCCCCGGAGGCGGCTCAACAGCAGAGGATTGAATGCGGATGACTTCAGATACACCGTCAACGATGATGCCTACCGTAATATCTTTGACTTTAATGATAATGATACGTGTTCGATCAGTTGTTTCCCGTGGTGGAAGTGAAAAGCGTTTCCGTAAATCAATGACCGGGACCACATTCCCCCGCAGGTTGATGACCCCTTCCACATAATAGGGAGCCTTCGGTACCCGGGTGATGTTCAACAGACGATTGATTTCCTGTACATAGTGAATATCGACGGCGTATTCTTCGCCAGCCAGCGAAAATGCCACCAACTGCAGTTCATCGGAGAAATCGACCTTTTCCACTACCCACACCTCCTAGAAAAGTGTTCCAACGTCGAGAATTAAGGAAACATGTCCGTTGCCAAGGATGGCCGCTCCGGCGATACCACTGATTCCTTGGAGTAATTTTCCTGGCGACTTGATCACGATTTCCTGTTGCCCGATCAAGGAATCGACGATTAGGCCTGCCTTTTTCTCACCCTTACGCACGACAACTACATAGAGTTCTTCCGACTCTTCGACGGTTTTGGGAACTTCAAGCACATTGTCCAGGCGTACGAGGGGCAGAACATTGCCACGGAGCAGGACCACTTCTTGATTTTGTACTTTTTTGATATGGGAGGGAATGATACTGGTTGTTTCATCGATTGTACCTAAGGGGATGGCGTAGATTTCTTCACCCACATTCACTAATAAGGCCTGAATGATGGCTAATGTCAATGGCAGACGAATTTTAAACTTCGTGCCTTGATTGATACGGGTCTCAATTTCTACGGAACCGCTCAAGGATTCAATCTTTGTGCGAACAGCATCTAGGCCGACTCCGCGTCCCGATACATCAGAGACTTTTTCGGCAGTGGAGAAACCAGCCATGAAAATCAAGTTGATCGCAGCCTGATCATCCATCTGCTCGGCTTCCCTTGCGCTGATGATGCCTTTTTGAACGGCTTTGTTCTTCAACGCCTGAGGATCGAGTCCACGACCATCATCGTCCACTTCGATGACGACGTTGTTACCTTCATGTTTCGCCACCAGACGAACGACCGATTCGACCGGTTTGCCTTTTTGGCGGCGAATCTCAGGCATCTCAACGCCATGATCGATGGCATTTCGAATTAAATGGACGAGTGGATCGCCGATTTCGTCGATCACGGTCCGGTCTAGTTCTGTTTCTTTTCCTTCCACGATGAGGTTGATTTCCTTGCCCAATTCCTTCGCGAGATCCCGGACCATTCGAGGAAACCGGTTGAAAACTTGTTCAATAGGAACCATGCGAACTTTCATCACCACATTTTGTAGATCTGTGGTGATTCGGTCGATATGTTCAATCGTTTCGTTCAGTTCGGTCACACTATTGGTGGTGGAGATCTGTTCCAGTCTCGTCTTGTTGATAACCAGTTCTCCCACGAGGTTCATCAAATTGTCCAGACGTTCAATATCCACCCGAACGGTCTGGCTTCCTTTGGCTTTGCTTTTTGCTTCCGTAGTCGTTCGATTTTTTAGCGAAAGGGCATTCTCATTCGTTGGTTCGTTCGTTTCCTTTACCACTTGTGGAATATCATTATCTTGCGCTTCCTGTGCTTTTACTTCTTTGAGGTTTACCGGCGTAATCGACTTGACACGGACTTCAGCGATCGAATCGACAGCATGTAAAACCCGTTCTTGGTCTTCTTTCGTCACTACGACGACTTCAAAAGACAGATCAAATTTCTCATCTTCCAGTTCCTGTGAAGACGGAACGGATTTGATAATCTCACCGAACTCCTCAAGGTTGCGAAATACCATATACGCTCGGGCCGATTTCATGACACAACCGGGATCGAGTTCCACTTGAATATGGTATGCGTCATATCTTTTGCGTTGTGCTTCTTGAAGCAGTGTCAGATCATATTGGTTGATTTCAAAGGATTTTAATACTTCGATTCCATCGACAACCGTGGGAAGATCGGCTTGAACAGGTTCGCTCACTTTGCTCGCCTCCCGGATCGATTCTTTGGGTTTATCGGCGGCAACCAATTCCCCTTGGCCAGCTTTACGCAGCAGCGTGATCAGATCGCTCACATCGGCATTCCCTGTATCGCCGCTGCTGATCGAATCGACCATGCTTTCTAAGGAATCTAGGCATCGAAAGAGGAGATCTACAACGGCCGTGTTCACGGCTACCTGAGCGCCGCGCAATACGGAAAGGACGTTTTCCATCTCATGGGTCAATTCGGCGATGCGTTCAAATCCCATGGTGGCCGACATCCCCTTTAAGGTATGGGCCGAACGAAAGATTTCGTCTAAGATTCCCAAGTCATGAGGATTGTCTTCCAGCTCTAAAATCTTTTGATTTAGCGCTTGTAAATGTTCTCTTGACTCTTCCATAAACATGTCCATATATTGGGACATATCCATCTTAATCACACCTCCGCAGTTGCCAGACTATCGGTCCTGCAGTGATTTTACAATTTCATCTGCCACACCGGTTATGGGAACCACCTTATCCACACATCCCGACTCGATTGCCACTTTGGGCATACCGAATACGACACAGGAGGATGCGTCTTCCGCGATCGTGCGGCCTTGGAGTTTCTTTATAAGTTTAATACCTTCCGTTCCGTCACTGCCCATTCCCGTGAGAACGACACCCACCATAGAAGACCAGTATTGCTGCGCAGCTGACGTCATCATGACGTCAACTGCCGGCCTGTGTCCGCCTACCGGTGGATCTTGGGTCAGCTTGGCCCACATTTGTTTTCCTGCTCCTGGTTTATCGGTTACAGTCACCTTAAAGTGATAGTCGCCAGGGGCAATATAAACAGTACCGGTGATAATTTCTTCTCCGTCTTGGGCTTCCTTCACTTTGAGGGCAGAAGCCGCATCCAATCGTTCCGCCAGGGATCGGGTAAACCCAGGGGGCATATGTTGGACAATGAGCACAGCTGCTCCAAGATCGGCTGGTAATTTAGGAATCACTTCGTAGAGTGCCTTTGGTCCACCTGTGGAGGTACCTATAAGAACTAAACGATTGAGTCGACCCGAACCCGGGGAGGTAAGTTTAGCCCGTTTCTGTACTTCCGGTAACACAGCCACTACCGGTTGAGGAACAGGAGAGGTAACTGGTCGTGTAAGGGGACGAATTTCGCTGATTCTGGGTCTGATCTTGGCAATAGCGGCTACTCTCAGCTTGCTGATGAGCTGCTCACGAACCTTATGAATATCCAAGGATATAGAACCGGATGGTTTAGGGACAAAGTCGACAGCACCCTTTTGCAATGCTTGCATGGTCGCATCGGCACCTTGCTGGGTTAAGCTGGAGAGCATAACCACCGGCAATGGGTTTGTCGACATTATTCGTTCCAGCGTCGTCAGTCCATCCATCACAGGCATCTCAACATCCAGTGTAATCACATCTGGCTTCAGTTGAGAGATTTTTTCCATGGCGTCCTGACCGTTGCGGGCTGTTCCTATAACAACCATTCCGGGCTCAGCTGCGATCATATCCGATATGACTTTTCGCATAAATGCAGAATCGTCTACTACAAGTACTTTCATTTGCGGCATATTTATCACTCCCGGACGGCTTTTAGGCTTTTGTACCCGTCTTATAGCTTTCTTCCACGTGGTATGGACTTTTTCCTGCCTAACCTCATTTGTGCTTACCCAAAAAAGCGTTTCATTCGACTGAACAAACGGGAAATTCCTCCAACAGGTTCTTCTTTAGGTGGTAAATTACATATTGTAGCTGCCAATTGAGAGACAGCCTGAGAGGCCGATGACCGATCATTCTGCAAATAGAAGGGTTTTTGGGCTTTGACTGCCTTTGCCACGAGTAAATCTTCGGGGATATAACCGAGAACCAGTATTTCGCGGTGCAAAAATTGACGAACAGCCATTTTTAATTTTTGTGAAACGCTGTCTCCCTCGTTCCTGCTCTCCACACGGTTGATGACGACAGATATCGCCTTGCCGGGCTGCATGGCTTCAACCGATTTAATCAATCCATAAGCATCGGTGATGGCTGTCGGCTCCGGAGTTGTGACGACGAGCAGTTCGTCAGCAGCATATACAAAGGAAAGAACGTTTCTGGAAATTCCAGCGCCTGTATCGATCAGCAAAATGTCGACGGTCCCATCGAGGATAGAAAAGCCCGTAATAAATTCGTCTAACGCTTCTTTACTTAAGTTGGCTAGTTCGGCAATCCCAGAACCACCGGATATAACTTGTAATCCTTTTGGTCCTTCATAGATGACGTCGGCCAGTTTTTTCTGTCCGCCGATGACATGATACAAATTATATGGAGGAACCCTCCCCAAAACGACATCGATATTGGCCATCCCCATATCCGCATCGAGCAGAAGAACCCGCATCCCGTAATCCCGTAAAGCCAAGCCCAGGCTTAGGGTGATATTGGTCTTTCCGACGCCCCCTTTTCCACTGGATACGCAGATCACCCGCGTAGGCGGCAGGTGACCCATGATCTCCCGCTCCATTGTTTGCCGCATATTTTGCATCATCAGGCGGAGTTTTTCCGCTTGGTCTTTCATAAGCTTGTCTCTCCGTAGATCAGATTGGCTAACTTCTCTGGATTGGCAATTTCAATATCATCTGGCACATTCTGACCTGTGGTGATATATGAAAGAGGTGTTCCGGTGGCATAAATTACATTTAAAATCGAACCATATTGATTAGTTTCATCGAGCTTTGTGAGCAAAAACCGGTTAATTTCAAACTTAGAGAAGGAATCGACGATTCGAATCAGGTCCTTATACTTGGTGGTTGCCGAGAGCACAAGGATAATTCTGCTTGGCTGGCTCGCTTCTACAAAGGCAGAAAGCTCTTCTAATTGAAGTTCATTTTTATAACTTCTACCGGCCGTATCGACAAGCAGGAGGTCCTTGTCACGGTTTCGTTCAATCGCTTCTCGTAAGGCCGGCGGGGTAAAGACCACTTCCACCGGTACGCCGATGATATCGCCAAAGGTTTTTAGTTGCTCGACAGCGGCGATTCGATAGGTATCAGCCGTAATCAAGCCCACTTTACGGCGGTTGACAATAGAAAATGTAGCCGCTAATTTGGCGATGGTTGTCGTTTTGCCCACACCGGTAGGTCCCACCATAAGGAATACTTCAGGCCCTTGATTGTCGTCAGATATCATAACAGACTGAGGCGTTCCTACCATCTCTTGGATCTCTAGAAGGACTAAATCTTTGACGACAGCAGGGTTCCAATCGGTTCGCCCTTTATGCTCATCATATACATCTTCGACGATTTTTCGTGCGACGCTTTCATCGACATCATTGTCTATCAACCGCTTATAAGCGACAATCAACTCATAAGGTAGATTGGCATCCACTTCTTGAAGACGCCCTAAGATCTGCCCCATTAGCGTTTTCATTTGATTCAGTTCTTCACCAATGCCGCTGTTTGTGGGAGAACTAACGTGCGTACTTACGGTTGATGTTAATGGCTTCTCCGACACAGGGGGAGGTACGTTTTCGGCGATCCGAGGCGGCTCTTGCAGGTTCGCATTCCCGTTCCCAAAAAGTTGCTTGTCAATCGATACGGGCTGGTCAAGTCGAATATCGAATTTCTCACCGCTACTTGGAGCCGGATCAACTTTCTTTGTTTTTGGCAGTGAGATCGATTTCTCTTTGCCTTGGTCTTTCGGCAGAACCAAGGTATCTTCCACTGCACCCGTGATTTCCACCATTTCCCTAGCAAAAAAGCCGAAGAAACCACCTTCTTTTATTTTTCGGGTGTGGAGGATAATTGCGTCTTTTCCCATCTCGGCTTTCATCTTGTTCATGGCTTCTTGCACGGTTGAAGCGACAAAACGTTTGACCCGCAAAGTTTATCTCACCATCCCTATCGTTTGAACCTCAAGTTGAGTTCCGATTTCATTATAGGATAGAACAACCAATTGAGGTACAGCCCTTTCGGTTAATCGCTTGAAATACAACCGTACGATCGGTGCACATAAGATGACCGGTTGATATCCCATTTGTGAAACCCGTTCTACTTCTTTTACCAAAGCGGAGATCACTTTTTGGGCTTCCATCGGATCCATCGCTAGATAGGTGCCGTGTTCCGTTTGTTGAATCGACTCTCGAATATTATTCTCTAAAGCGGGATCCAACGAGATGACCGGCAATTGATTCGTTCCCGGCAGAAGGTAAGATTTCACGATTTGTCGAGACAAGGCTTGGCGGGCATATTCAATTAAAACATCTGTGTCCTTGGTCAACCGGGCATGGTCAGCCAGGGTCTCCATAATCGTAACCAAATCTCGAATAGGCACACGTTCTTTTAGCAATCCGGCGAGGACTTTTTGTAAATCACCTAAAGATAACAGATCGGGTATGAGTTCAGAAACAACGGCCGGGTGAGTTTGCTTGACATGATCGAGAAGCCCTTGAACATCTTGACGACCCAGTATTTCATAGGCGTGGGTTTTAATCACTTCTGTCAAGTGTGTTGCTACCACGCTCGGCGGATCTACGACAGTGTAACCGGCCAGTTCTGCTTGATCTCTCAGTTGGGGTGTAATCCACTTCGCCGGCAATCCAAAGGCAGGTTCTCTTGTATCGATGCCCGGTATTACGCCGTCATCAACTCCCGGTGCCATGGCCATATAGTGATCGATCATGATTTCCCCGTTAGTCACTTCTACACCTTTGATTTTGATGGTGTAGGCGTTCGGTTTTAACTGCATATTGTCACGCAGCCGGATCGGGGGAACGACCAAACCCAATTCCAAAGCACATTGCCGACGAATCATGATGACGCGGTCGAGAAGATCGCCGCCTTGTTGAACATCGACCAGAGGTATTAGTGCGTAACCCATTTCCAATTCCAGAGGATCCACATTGAGCAAGGATACGACGTTTTCTGGTTTTTTAATCTCTTCGATCTCTTGTTCCTGGGCTTTTTCAATTTCGGCAATGGCAGTTTCTTTATTGGTTCTATCCATACGGTATCCGATAAAGCCAAGTACGGCTGCCATCGTCAACAAAGGGATCGGCGGCAGTCCGATGATGCCGAGTACCACCAATACACCGGAGGCAATATAGAGGGTACGGGGATAGCCAAATAGCTGGGACAATAGATCTTGCCCTAAGTTGGCTTCCGAAGCAGCTCGGGTGACAATGACGCCTGTAGCCGTTGAGATGAGTAAGGCGGGAATTTGCGTGACCAACCCATCGCCAACTGTTAAAATCGTATATTTCATCGCTGCTTGGGTCATGGATAAGTTCTTCTGCAAAAGACCGATGAAGAATCCGCCGAAAATATTGACAAACAAGATGATGATGCCGGCGATCGCATCGCCTTTGACAAACTTGACAGCACCATCCATCGCACCGTAAAAGTCTGCTTCACGCTGGATGTCTTTTCGGCGCTTTTTAGCTTCACTTTCATTGATCAACCCGGAGTTTAAGTCCGCATCGATTGCCATTTGCTTACCGGGCATGGCATCCAAAGTAAACCGGGCGGCCACTTCGGCGACACGTTCGGCGCCTTTGGTAATCACAATAAACTGGATGATCACCAATATTAAAAACACAATAAAACCGACAACAGGACTCCCACCGAGCACAAACGTTCCAAACTTCTCAATCACTTGTCCCGCATATCCGTCCAGCAGCACTAATCGCGTCGACGAAACGTTTAAGGCCAAACGAAATAGTGTAGTGATCAACAGCAGCGTCGGAAAAACGGAGATTTCCAAGGCGCCCTCAATGAACATTGTCGCGAGCAATATCAATATGGCGATGGAGATGTTAAATATCAAAAGCATATCCAAAAAGACAGGCTTTAAGGGGACGATCATCATGACCACAGTGGCCAACACTGCAATGGCTACACCGATGCCTGCGAGGTTATTCGATTTTGCTTGAGACTGTGGTCCAGCCATGATGACACATCCTTTCCGAGAAAATAGTCTCTCTTATTTGAATTAAGCTTTCTTTTTCTTAAGTCGGTAGACGAAGGCAAAGACTTCTGCAACGGCCTGAAACAGTTCTGCAGGAATTGCTTGACCAATCTCTACTGTCCGGTATAAGGCCTGTGCCAAAGGTCTATCTTCCACAGTAGGAATCCCATGAGATTGAGCGATCTCTTTGATTTTTAATGCTACGTAATCTTGCCCTTTGGCAATCACGACCGGAGCAGTCATCAAAGCGCCTTCGTATTTTAAGGCAACGGCAAAGTGGGTCGGGTTCGTAATGACGACATCTGCCTTAGGCAATTCCTGCATCATCCTACGCATTGCCGCTTCCCGCATGCGTTGCCTGATTTTGCCTTTGATTAAAGGATCCCCTTCAGACTGTTTGTGCTCATCTTTAACTTCTTGTTTGGACATTTTTAATGAATCTTCATGGCTGTACCACTGAAACCAGTAATCTAGCCCGGCGACGATAAGCAGCAACAGAGCGACTCGCAATCCCACATCGTAGGCAATTTCAGAAACGGCAGCTACCGCCGTATTAACATCGGCTCCAAGTAACGTAGGAAAAACATAGAGGTGTTTATCGATCGCTGTGTAAGCAACATAGCTTATGATCGTCACTTTTAATAAAGACTTAATTAGTTCCACAAGCGATTGTTTTGAAAACATCCGTTGAAGTCCATTTAGTGGGTTTAACTTGCTCCAGTTCATCTTTATGCCTTCAAAAGAAAACAAAAAGCCCACTTGCAGGTAACTGGCCAAGATACCGGCGGTTAACGCCACCAGCAAAAAGGGTGCTACCAGTAGTAAAGCCCGAAAGGCAACATCGAGTCCGGTTGACATGACCGTCACGGGACTTATATTTTCCTGTGAAAATGTACTTAAATAGTACATCATTATCCGCTCGAAACCATCGATGGTTTGAATACCAAAATACTTCAGTGCCAAAAATGAAAATAATAAAGAAAAAGCAGTGTTTAACTCGGTGCTTCTAGCGACTTGACCTTTCTTCCGCGCATCAGCGCGACGTTTTGCCGTCGGTTTTTCTGACTTTTCTCCAGAGAACCATTGCAGATCCCATTTCAGCACCGGCGTCATTCCTTTTTTCAGCCTTAGGGGCTAAGGAGTCTAAGAAAATCGTGGACGTTGGAAAAACTGATCTCATAAAGACGGTTTAGGCCTTCCACATAGAAAGGGAGGATAATCCACAGAAACGCGATGCCGACGAGAATTTTCACCGGGACGCCGACGACAAAGAGGTTCATCTGCGGTACCGTGCGAGAGACGATTCCCATAGCGATGTCATTAATTAAGATAACACCGATGATCGGCATGGCTAATTGAACACCGGTCAACAAGACACTGCAAACTAATCGAGTCATAAAATCTGCAAGTTGACCTGAATGGGCCAGCGTCAAAGCAGTTCCTCCGACTGGGATCATGTGAAAACTGTCCATCAAGGTTTTTACCAGTAAAAGATGGCCATCATAGGTGACGAAAAGCAATAAGGCCAGGATTTGTAGGAATGTACCTGTCATCGGGACTTGCGTCCCCCACATGGGGTCCATAATATTGACAATACCAAAACCAAGCTGAAGGTCGATGATCTGTCCGGCGGTCAATATGGCCGCATAAACGAGTTGAAGAATAAAACCGATGGAAAGACCGATGACGATCTCCTGAAGCAAAATCAGCACATAACTGACTAAATCTGTAGGAGGAACAAATAAAGAGCTCGTTGGAAGAGTTAACATTACGATCAAAGAGAGAAGAAAAGAAAAGCCGATCTTGACGGTTGTACTTATACCGGGAAAGTTGAATATTGGTGCCAAGACGAAAATACCGGCAACACGACTCATCATCAGCAACAACAGATCGAGCTGATTTAACCAACTATTGATGATGGCTTCCACCGTTCTTTTCCTCTCTATAGGGGTTTCATAATTTTATCGGATGAAGGTGTATTGATTCAAAGAGCCTAATAATTGGTCTGTGTAACGCATCAACTCTTGTAACATCCAAGGACCGAAGATCATGATAACCAGCAAAACGGCAATGATCTTCGGTACAAATGTCAATGTAGCTTCTTGAATTTGGGTGGTTGCCTGAAAAACACTGATGATCAAGCCAATCAATAAACTGGCTCCAAGAAGTGGTGCTGATATCAGTAAAACGGCTACCAAGGCATCTCGTCCAAGTTGAATGATCAGTTCAGGAGTCACCGTAAAGCCCCCTCTTCTTTTACTGGTAGCTCAGGATCAGTGATTTCACGATGAGATACCAACCATCCACCAGCACAAAAAGAAGGATTTTGAAGGGAAGCGAGATCATCATAGGCGGCAGCATCATCATACCCATCGACATGAGGACGGAACCGACGATCATATCTATGACGATGAACGGCAAGTATATCACAGCACCAATTTGAAAGGCCGTTTTTAATTCACTGAGAATAAAAGCAGGGATAATGGCTCGCGTAGGGATATCGCCATAAGTCTTCGGTTGTTCTACATTCGACATATTGACAAAGAGTGCTAAATCTTTTTCCCGAGTTTGTTTCAGCATAAACTCTCGCAAGGGATATAGGCCCTTATCCAAGGCTTGCTCTTGGGAGATCTGACCATTTAAATAAGGTTGAAGCGCTTGATCATTGATGTTGCCCCAGGTCGGAGCCATGATAAAAAAGGTTAAGAATAAGGACAAACCAATCAGTATTTGGTTCGGCGGCATCGTTTGCAGAGACAAGGCTGTTCGAGTAAAATGCAAAACGACTAGAATCCGAGTAAAGCTGGTCATCATGACCAGAATCGACGGCGCCAGGGACAGCACGGTGAGCAGAAACAATACTTGCAAGCTCTTAGACATTTCCGTAGGATTATTCGTCGAATCCACCCCGATGCTCACTGTGGGGATAGGGATGGGAGCAGCGACTGCTTCTGAAACGACGCCTGTCCAGCATATCAGTAACAGGATAGCCGTCAATATGATGAAGCCTCGGCGCTTCGAGGACTTCACAAGCGGTTCTCCCCTTCCCTGTTTCCGTCTTGATTTGGAAATTGCTCTCGTCGCAGCCTATTCAATTTATCAATCTGTTGCATCATTTCGAGATGAAAAGATTGTTCTGAGGCTTCGGAACGTTCTTTCCCCGTCGTCTTCTTGATTAAACCGAGTACCTCTTCGAGGAGTGATTTTTGTTGTGCTTCCGTCTGGGATTGACGTATTGAATCAATCATATTTTCGTCGGTAATTTCCATGATCGGTTGAATCGCATGGTCTGTAGCACCGATGACAAAAACCTTGCCGGCAATTTCAGTAACATAGATATTTTTGTTCGGTCCGAGACTGACTTGGTCTAATACGGCAAGCCAATTTCCTCGGCTCGGTACCTGGAAGCTTCGCTTCCAAAAACGGACGACTCCCCAGCCGACCCCACCAAGTACAACCAATGTGAGGAATAGGCGTAAGAGTAAATCACCTGTCCCTGGCATTGTGCCTGACTTATCGGACGCAGCGACTGATTGGGGACCGTACTCTTTATGTTGAATATCGCCGTTATTGGCGTCATCGGCCAGTGCCAGGTAAGGAGTACTCAGTAATGCAAAAAGTAGACCAAAAAACGCCAGGCCGCCGAGCATCCGGCGGCCAATACGCCGATAAACGTTCATAAGCACCTCCCCTTCCCGGGTATGGGGGGAGCAGGGCAACATCAACCCGGGTTTATCCTAAGGCTTTTCTCACTGCTTCTAAAACGCGATCCGGTTGAAAGGGTTTTACGATAAAGTCTTTCGCTCCCGCTTGGATCGCGTCAATAACCATGGCTTGTTGACCCATGGCACTGCACATGATAATACGTGCGCCGGGGTCTACACTCCGAATCGCGCGGACTGCGTTAATGCCGTCCATCTCAGGCATAGTGATATCCATCGTCGTCAAGTCGGGACGGAATTCTTTCCATTTTTCCACGGCGATAGCACCGTTTTCTGCTTCGCCGACGACTTGAAACCCGTTTTTTGTCAAGATGTCTTTGATCATCATGCGCATGAAAGCGGCGTCGTCTACAATTAAAATCCGGTTTGACATTACTCTCATCCTCCGTTTATTGTAAATTACCTAATCTTTCGATGGGGCTAACGATGTCCGTAATGCGTACACCAAAGTTTTCGTCGATAACCACAACTTCTCCCTTGGCAACCAATTTACCATTTACCAGTATGTCTACCGGTTCCCCGGCGAGTTTATCAAGTTCGATGACCGAACCGGGCCCTAAGTCTAAAATATCTCGAATCGTTTTTTTAGATTTGCCTAGCTCAACAGTAACCTGAAGTGGAACGTCCATGATCAGGTTAAGGTTGGTCATGTCTTTGCCGCCCCGTTGAGGTTGCAATGGGGCGAATTGAACCGGATTTACAGGCACCGGCGGAGTTTGCGGGGGTTGGGCGTAATTAACGGGCTGTTGTGGGTACATACCCGGAGGAGGTCCGTAGTAAGCCGGCGGCTGCGTTGGATATCCGTATCCCGGCGGCGGGCTTCCATAGCCAGGCGGTGCTGCGGCAGCCATCGGTTCGGCGTTGGGCGGGTACGAAGGCATCGGCGGAGCTGGAGGTGGAGCCGAGGGGCTCGGAGGCGGAGGCGGCGGAGCATAGGCAGAAGACGGAGGTGGTGCCGCCGCCGGCGGCGGAGCGCTGGAAGAGGGAGAATCATTCATGTCTCCCATCAATCCTTGTACTAAAGCCTTGGCAAAGGGAATGGGATAGATTTGCATCAGTTCGCTGTCGATAAGCCCTTCAATGACCATACGAAAAGAGACTTTTACGATAGGATCTGTTTCTGGCTGAGGTAGCATTTCGTTCGCTAAATCGATGGTATTTAACGATGGAGGTGAGATATCGATCTTTTTCGATAGCATTGTCGCCATCGATGTGGAAGCAGAACCCATCATCTGGTTCATAGCTTCCGATATGGCACTGAAGTGGATTTCATTCAGTTCAGTCGGAGGCGCCATGCCATCGCCGCCCATCATCAAGTCGACGATGATAGCTACGTCCGACTCTCTGATGATCAAAACGTTATTTCCTTCCAAACCTTGTGTATAATGTACATCCACGACCACAAAGGGAGAAGGATATTCCTTCTGAATGGCTGCTTTAGTAGTCACAGTCACCCGAGGAGTGGTTATGTCCACTTTTTTCCCTAGTAATGTGGATAGCGTCGTAGCTGCCGTTCCCATAGAGATATTGGAGATTTCTCCAATCACGTCTCTATCTAAATCACTAAAGTCTGTAGTGACTTCCGAAGAAGGTGGCGGCGCCTCTGGCTCACTGGGGATATCTGCTCCTCTGAGCAGTGCATCGATTTCCTCTTGGGAAAGGACGCCGCTACTCATCATCTATCTCAACTCCTTTGTCGAAGGTCGAGGTGATTTGGATTCCCACTTTGGAGCCCATGGTTCCCGGACGTCCGTAATACTTTGTCCGTTGGCCGATGAGAACTTCCAGTTCGGAGGAAGCTTTGTTTTCCAGTTGAATAACGTCACCCATTTGCAAATCGAGCAGTTCGCTCACAGTCAGGGTTGTACGTCCCAGCAAAACGCTGATCGGAATTAAAGCCCGTTCCAGGCGGGTGCGAAGAGCCGCCAGTTGTTCTGCTGTTCGTTCTTTTGACGCATTGGAAAACCAAAAATGAGCACTGAGTTTACTGATAATCGGTTCCAGTAATATATAAGGAAGGCAGATGTTGATCATTCCCTCAACCTCACCGATTTTGCAAGACAAGGTAATGACAACGACCATTTCTGTTGGAGCCACGATCTGAATAAACTGGGGGTTGGTTTCAATCATTTCTAACCGCGCTTTTACCTGCGCGATGTTATCCCAAGCTTCGGTAAAGCTGTCCAACATACGCCGTGTTGTTCGCTGAAACACTGATTGTTCAATTTCGGTAAGACCTCGAACTTTGTCTGGAGGTTGTCCAGGACCCCCAAAAAGACGGTCGATAACTGAGAAAGCGATATTCGGATGAACCTCCATGATTCCATTGCCGTTCAATGGATGCATGGTAAAAATGTTTACAATCGTTGGGTTCGGAATGGAGCGAATGAATTCCTCATAGGTCAATTGGTCTAGAGACTGAACTGATATTTGAACCAACGTACGCAGGTGAGCCGCAAAAAACGTGGTCAGACTACGACAATAGTTCTCATAGATAACTTGGAGAGTATGAATTTGGTCTTTGGAAAACTTGTTCGGTCGCTTAAAATCATAAACACGAATTTTACTAGCCAAATCGTCTTTGACATCTTCCGCCGTTACTTGACCGCTGGCAAGGGCAGCCAAGAGAGCATCAATCTCTGCCTGGGACAGAATGTCACTCACGTTCTACCCTCACCTCCAAAATTATAAGTCCCGCTGTGGGTAGAACTATTGGTAAACAATATCCGAGAAATATACATTGCGAAATCTGTCAGCCCCAAACTGTTTGTTGAGCGCAATCAATATTTCCTTTTTTACTTTGTCCCGGCCTTCATTTGTCTGTAAGTCTTCTACCGTTTTTGAACTGAGTATGTTTAGGATTCGGTCACGAATGATCGGCAGTTGTTCTTTTAATTCGGCTAGTTTTTTCTCATCTTTCTTTTCTTCGTTCAGTTCCATCGTTACTTTTGCTTTAAGAAACCGCTTTCCTCCTGGATCGGCCAAGTTCGTAGTGAAATCACCGATTTCAAAGAGGACTCCCGGTGTTCGCACAGCCTGCGTTTTGTTCGTAGCGGATGTGCTGGGACTGACAAAGTAATAAAAAACCCCCACGGCGATAATGGCAGCGGCAGCCAGAACCGCAACCACGATAACGATCAACTTTACGTTCATAGGTTTTTTTTGGGGGGCGTTTTCGGTTTCAGCCATCCGGAAAAACGCTCCTTCCTCGTATATGAGTGTTACATTAAAACCAGCTTACAGCTTTCATTACCCATTATATATTGATTCGTGATCTTCCTGCTAGCTCCTTCTTTTTGTCAACGTTTACATTTGCTCTAAATCTTTGTTTCGACCCGAACAGGCTAGCCGGTAGGCAATGACTTTTGCGATGATTTCATCCGTACTATCGAGCACGACCAGTTTTTTTCCTGTCGTCAAGGTTACTACGCTGTCAGGGGTCGATTCTATCGTTTCGATCAGTTCAGCGTTAACTACGAGTTCCGTCTTATTTAGACGGCTTAGCTTGATCAATAACATCCCCCTCTTTAGAAAAAGGGCGGGTGGGGTTGGTTTACCTAACCCGCCCGCCAGCTATCCTATCGTTTCAAATTCACCAACTCTTCCAACATGGTATCAGAAACTGTAATGATACGGCTGTTCGCTTGGAACCCCCGTTGGGTGGTGATCATATCGGTAAATTCCTGGGACAGATCGACGTTGGACATCTCCAAGGCACCTGGTTGAATGGCGCCACGGCTTCCGCTTCCCGGTGTCCCTGTGTTCTCCATACCGCTGTTATTCGATTTGGTATACAAGTTTGAACCTGCTTTTAGCAAACCGGCAGGGTTGGAAAAAGAACTAACGGCAACTTGTGCCAGGGCTAAAGATTTACCATTTGAGAAAACACCGGTCAATGCTCCTGACGAGTCAATTGCATAGGACTTCAACGACCCGTCGGCATAGCCGTTTTGATCCAACTTGTCGGCAGTCGTCTCCGAAGCAAACTGGGTCATTTTACTGAAGTCTATATAGAAGTTAGTATCATTTTTTGCGCTCGGGAATACAAAAGCTGCGCTGTAAACTTTAGCAGACATGACTTTGGCAGAAGTTGTACCGTTTTTATAGTTAAAAGGAACAGTGGTTACGGCACTAAATGATTTATACGTACCATCGTTGTTGAAACGCAAATTACCGGATATTAAACCGGATATATACCCAGTTCCATTACCAGATTTAATTTTAGCATTTACTGTCCAGTGATTCGGGTCGCCGGCAGAACTAACATTTTTAAACTGAACGACTAAATCGTGTTTACCACCCTGGGAATCATACACTTCTACCGTCTTCTCAATCGCGTTCGTTTTTCCGCTTGTGCTTCCCAGGTTTCTAAAGAACTCAACACGATTCGTTGCGTAGGCTTTCATGTATTGTTTATCTTTGAGGTTGATTTCCACTGGGGCTTTGGTCGTATCAATCGCTCCGGTGGGATCTGCCATATAGCCCATGACTCTCATCCCATTGTCTGTACGGACAAAGCGATACTCGTTGTCTAGATCGAAGTTCCCTGCACGGGTGTAGTACTGGGTACCTCCGTCATCAAGCAAAAAGAATCCATCTCCATCGATAGCTAAATCGGAGTTTTTCCCGGTCCCTTGGACACTCGTCGCCGTCGGAACCATTTCGATGGTCGCCACATTCATACCTAGACCGACCTGCATAGGGTTTGTACCGCCTCGTCCGCCATCATCACCGGAAGAAGCTCCGCGAATGGTTTGGTTGAGAGTATCAGAAAAGGTAACCCGGCTTTTCTTAAAGCCGACTGTGTTCACGTTAGCAATGTTGTTGCCGATGACATCCATACGAGTCTGGTGATTCCGCAAAGCCGTAACTGCGGAAAAGAGCGAACGCATCATAAGTAAAGACCTCCCCCTTTCGGGTATTTGCCCGGATGGCTGTTTCCATCACTCCACAGCCAAGGCTTCCTCATCAGAGGTCCAGCCTGTCAATCCGGTACGATGACTGCACTGTCGATATTGGTAAACACATTGTCCTTCATGGCCGACCCATCCACTGCCGTGATGACTGTTCGGTTTTTAATCGAAACGACCAAGGCCATATCCTTCATAAGAATAAGAGATTCCCTAGCTCCTCTTTGACTCGCCTTGTCCACGGCCTCGTTCAGTTTGCTAATCTCAGCATCATCGAGCTTGATGTTACGCTGTGTAAGCCGCTGTAAAGCATGCGCAGAAAATTTTAGGGCTTTTTGATCGAGGATTTTTTGGAAAGATTCCTCGGAAGCCTTGGCATTGGGATGGGGAGTAATCCCGGTTACCGGCTTGCCAATTCCGGGCATTAACGGTTGTGGATAGACGATACGGGTATCCACGGCCGGTGACCTCCTCATCTGTTTGATGTTTAAGCGATTTGGTTAATTTCACCGAGGTAAACATTGCGGCTCTTTGTTACGCCATCTTGGCTGTATTCCACTTGCAGGATGGGAATACCCTTCTCGATTTTAACGGCCTTAACAGTACCATGAATGCTTTCCGTAACCTCTTGTCCATCAGCATTTGTGACCGGTTTTCCTGCTTCATCAAGCTTAGCGACAGTAGCGTCTACCGTTTTTCCTGTGAAACTGACCGATTGGAAAATGAGATTATCCATCTGTAAGTTCTGTTGTGTAGAAAATAGATTACTCATGTTTTTAAACATTTCTTCTTGGGATGTTTTTAACTCCGTAAACCCCTCAGCCATGTTCTTCATTTGCTCTAATGCACTGAACTGGGCCATTTGAGCAATAAACTCTTTATCCTCCATCGGTTGCATGGGATCTTGATACTTTAGTTGGGTAACGAGAAGTTTCAAAAAATCATCTTTGCCTAAACTGTCATTTGTTTTCCGTTGAGTCGTTGAACCCGTTTGATTCTGGTAGACCGGACCTGTATTTTCAATCGGGCTAGCCACTGGGTTTCGCCTCCTTTTATCGGTTCTTCCATTTTCATTTTAGGCTAAAAATTCGACGGTCGTATCGTCCTGATTGTATCTCCCGATTAGGTTTTGTTTTGATTCTTGACCCAACTCAACCTCTGCCTCTACAGTTCCCGTGTTGGATGAGTAAGGTCGGCCGTATTCATTTTCCTGACTCCAGCTCGAAGGATTGGAGGACCCTCCCTGCTGTTGAGAGTTTAGATTTTGATTTCCTACAGACACTTCTATACGGTCAAATTTTAATCCCTGTTCTTCCAAAGAGTGCTTCAACTCCGGCAGATTGGATTCAAGCATTTGACGTACTTGCGGATTTTCCGCGGAAAAACGGACCGACACAATACCTGAATCTATAGACAAACTGAGTTGCATTTTTCCTAAGACTTCTGGCTTTAATTGGATTTTTAATTCACTGCCACCGCTTTTTTTCAACAGCTGAGTGTTTTCCACCATTTGGCGAAACACTTCTTGACGAGATGCTTTTACATCCTCTTTGCCTGCTGCTTTGATGAAAGCGGAGAAATCGTTAGTCGTTCTGGAACTCACACCTTGCCCATCGGGTTGACGTGAAAAAGGGTCTTCCTTCCCTGCTATCGCTCCATTTTGGGTCATTTCGTGAAAGAGGTCAGATTGCTTTTGGCCTCCGGAAAAACTTCCCGCCTGCTGCCCGTTACCCGTAACGACAGCGGTGACCCCGGATAACTGTGATCCTTGACTTTGATTCGTCTGTTGTCCATCAACAGTAAGTTGCATGTCTCTGGGCATCGCCTCACTCGATTTGGCATCGTCAGTTGCCGTTTTTCTCAGTTGAGCGATCAAAGACAGTTGATTCGGACTCACATTCACCCGGTTATCTATAACAACTACCTGGTTATCGGACGAATCCCTTTGAGCTTCCTTCGACGCGGCGAGGTTCAAATCAGTTGTCGATCCTGTTTGTGATGGAACAGATCCTTGTTTCATCAATGTGGCTTCATCTGCATCAGTTCGAGGGATCAGTTGCTGGCCCTGAGAAATAACCTCTATTTGTGCAGCCTGTTTCCCCTGTTCTCCAGCCGTTGTAACTGAAGTAGTGGTCTGTGCAGTCGAATCAACAGGATTGACCGAATCCTGTGTAAGAGCGCTTTTTTTGACATCATCGGGAAGCTTGTTTAGAAGTGCCAGAAGTTCGCTTGGAATAGAAGAATCACTAGACCCTTCTTTTGTTTTTTCCGGTTGAGAAGCGTCCTGTTCATCGCTCACCGCAACGTCCCGACTCTCAGAATTTGTTTTCTCCTTAGACTCTGTTTCTGCTCGATCCACTTCGTTCGACCTGTCCTGCCTTGTCTCTTCCGCTGCGTCCTTTTGGTCTTGTGCAATTTCTTCTGCAGAGACTTTTTGAACATGGTTCTTTTGTTGATTCGATGACTGTGATTTCGTCGATTGGGCTTGCTTCAATTGCCTTTGCGGATCCGTTGCAGATGATTCCGACCTATGGCTTGAAACATTAGGTTTGGTATTGCTGTTGCTATGCAGCTGTATGTATTTATTCAATTGATAACGGTTGGAATAGCTGGATGCTTCAAAAGCTCGAACAGGATCGTATTTAGCGTTCTGTAATGTTCCGTACCTACCATCAGTGATGGATGGCATGATGTCCTGCAGAAAACTACCAAAGACTTTTCCCGACGCCGTCGACGTACCCTTCGCTGTAGATTCTGCGGAGGCATTCGAAAGAATGGATCGTGTGACCTCAATCGATGAGATATCTGCCATAGATTCACCTCCCTGAGTTCTCTTTCCTTGACCGATTCTGCTTAGGGCTTACTGGCATCCCCCCTTTCAAATGAAGTAGAAAGGATATTACACAGTTCGCCCCATTAAAGCGACGAGGCGAGCCGCCCGTTCCGGATTGATGGAAGCCAGTTCGGAAAGGATCTTTCCGGTAGCCGTTTGATCCATTTCACGAAGGATCGATACGCTGATGTCATCAGGCAGTTGTTCAATGACGGCAGCAGCATCTTCCACCTTCATGGCAGCCAAGGACTTGCCGATATTTTGATAGTTGGCTTTGGACAGTTGACTACGCTTTAAATCAGCATCAGCCTTTCGGCGTGCTTCCTGATCTTCCCCACCCGTTGGCATCGTCAACCGGGCGGCACGAACAGGATCTAAAGCTGCCGTTATTTTTGCGGCTACATCTACGTCCATTTGATCGAGCAAGCTGTTAACGGTATCGTCGGGTAAGTTCTCCATAATTTTGGCGGCACTGGCCGGTTTCATAGCAGAAAGGCGCTCAGCAAGTTTTTGTGTGTCTAGTTTTACGCGGTTATCTTTATCAATTTGATTTTTTATGTCTGTGAGTTGTTTCTCCAAGTCGGCTTTTTCTTTCAAAACCTGGCTGTCTTGGGCAATGGGTGTCGTCGATTTAGATTGTACTTCTGCTAATTTCGCATCCAAGTCAGCTTTTTCCGCTTCCAACTGTGCGATGCGAGCTTCTTCGAGGGTTTGCTGGGAACCTTGCTTTGCAGGGTCACTCTTAGGTATCATCGTTCCCACAACAGGGATTTGACGGAGGTAAGGGGTGATATCGATAGCTCCGACAGTCTGTGCCGCCGCCAAGGCAGCTAGAAGCATAACAGGTACTGCCAATATGAAGAACAGTTTCAGATTGGACATCCCTTGTTTTTCCCGACTATCTACCTTTTCAGGCACTTTCTCCCCTCCTATCCCTGTGTATTTTCATTGCGAATATATCGACTGAGTGCCAGTTCATCAAGGACTTTTTGTTCTTCCCTCAGAATCTCACGTTGATAATCGGCCAGATGTTTTTCTCGCAACTTTTCTAGTATTTTGCGTTCACGCATCGTTTCCATCAATTGCTGCCGTATCTTGGCAAGTGTGTCCCGTTCCGATTCAATTTCCGAAATCTGACAGCTTTCTAGTGACTTGAGTTTAAGCCAAAATTGATTAAAAAAAAGCCTCGCTTCGACATCAAAAACTGCTCCAGGAGTGGGACGAATATTTTCGATAGCTTCGGCCATTTTTTTTTGCGTTTCCCGCAGTTCATACTCAAGTCCTTCAATGACTTTTTGTTGTCGCTGCAGATCTCCTTTGAGTATATCTTCTTGACGCAATTTTAGACTTAAGGCTGCTTGTAACTTAAATCGAAAGGGTTTCATCGAACAAAGATATCCTTAATCTGCTGCACCGATTCTGAAAAAGGAACTGACTCATATATATCCTGCCGTAAAAAGGAGCGGCAGGCTTCAATTTTATCAAGGGCGTAGTCGATTCGTGGGTTGGCCCCTCGCTGGTAGGCTCCAATATCGATCAGGTCTTTGGCTTCGCGGTATGTAGCCAATACCTGACGCAATTGGGCAGCTACGTCACGGTGTTCTGGTTCGATCAACTCGATCATGACACGGCTCACACTATTGAGTACATCAACAGCTGGATAATGGTTTTGGGCCGCCAAATCTCTCGAGAGAATGACGTGTCCATCTAAAATCCCGCGAACAGCATCAGCGATCGGTTCATTCATGTCATCACCGTCCACAAGCACCGTGTATAGCCCAGTGATGGTTCCGCTGTGAGATGTACCAGAACGTTCCAGCAATTTTGGCAGAAGAGCGAAAACGGAAGGTGTATAACCTCGCGTTGCTGGCGGTTCACCGACGGCCAATCCAACTTCCCGTTGGGCCATGGCAAAGCGGGTCACTGAGTCCATCATCAGCATGACATCTTTGCCTTGGTCTCGGAAGTACTCCGCGATAGCAGTTGCCACAAAAGCTCCTTTTAACCGAACGAGTGCCGGTTGATCGGAGGTGGCGACGACGACGACTGACCGGGACAACCCCTCCGGCCCCAGATCTTTTTCGATGAACTCTCGGACTTCCCGCCCCCGTTCACCGATTAAACCGATGACATTTATGTCAGCCGTTGTGTTCCGGGCGATCATTCCCAATAGAGTACTTTTACCGACACCGGAACCGGCGAAAATGCCCATCCGCTGACCTTTACCACAGGTCAAAAGGCCGTCCATCGCTTTAACTCCCAAAGAAAGGGACTGTCGAATCCGCTGACGGGTCAACGGATTGGGAGGGTTGGCCATGAGGGGATACGTTTCGTCTACCGGAAGAGGACCTAACCCATCCATCGGATTTCCCAAACCATCAAGAACGCGACCGAGAAGGGGATACCCGACAGGGATTTTCAGTTCGTCACCTGTAGCTAAGACTTGAGAGCCAGGGCCGATGCCGGCCATGTTCCCCAGGGGCATCAGTAAGGTCTTTTTTTCCCGAAAACCAACCACTTCGGCTCGGACCCACTCGGTTTTCGATTGCGTAGATACGAGACACAGTTCTCCCAAGTTCGCACTGGGACCATCTGACTGGACGACAAGTCCGATGACTTGGGATACTTTCCCGTTCATACGAACAGGGTCCATGTTGCGTATCGCTTGCATGTATTTTTGCATCGCACCATTCCCCTAGCTGTGCATGACTTCACGAATCACTCTTGAGACTTCTTCCAACTGCGCCTCTATCCGTGCGTCTACATAGCCATGGCTGGTATCGATAATGCAGCCACCGCGGTCAACTGTTTCATCCATTTCCACAGTCAACGAGCGCAACCCTTTGATTAAGCGCATCAATTCAGGTTTGGCTGATTGAACAAGTGGATAGTCTTGAGGATGAATTTTTAACACAACTGCACTCATGTCTCGAACTTTGTTTATCGCGTTCATTGCGATATTCAACACTACATCAGGTTTATTCGCGATCTCGTATTGCAAAATTTTTTCGGCAATCTGGATAGAAAGCTCGACGATCTCTGGCTCTTTGCTATTTATATAGGTAAGTTTAGCTTGTCGGGCCGCTTCTGCCTCCTGATGTGCTTCGTCGATGATTGCTTCGGCTTGACTCTGTGCTTGTTCAACAGCCCTTTTGTAGCCTTCCTGGTAGCCCAGTTCTGCTTGGGATCGCCGCAGTGTATCCACTTCGTGCCCAGCTAAACGAGTGATTTCTTCTGCTTGTCGATTTGCTTCAGCGAGGATGGCATTGGCCTGTTCTTTTGCCTTATTTAAAAGATCTTGGACAGCCAAGCGAGTCTCTTCCATGATACGTTCTGCCTGTTCTTCCGCCAGTTGAACCGGATCGATCGTTTTCTCTGGCTCAACCTCAGGAAGGATCTCCTGAGGTTGAAATGTAACGGGCAGAACTTCTAAATACTTGGGCGAGTTAGTTCGAAGGATCGATGACTTGATAACCTTAGACAATCAATTCATCTCCTCCGCCGCGAGCAATGACGATTTCACCGGCTTCTTCCAGCTTGCGTATTACGTTAACAATCCGTTGTTGAGCTTCCTCTACGTCACGGAGGCGGACAGGGCCCATGAATTCCATATCTTCACGCAGCATTTCACCAGCTCGTTTGGACACGTTTTTGAATATTTTTTGAACCACTTCTTCGCTGGAACCTTTGAGGGCGAGAGCCAAATCTTTCGTATCCACTTCCCGCAAGACCTGCTGAATGGAGCGATCATCCAGCATGATAATATCTTCAAAGACAAACATGCGTTTCTTGATCTCTTCTGCTAATTCGGGATCTTGAATCTCCAGAGCTTCCATAATGGATTTTTCTGTACCGCGATCGACCCGGTTGAGCATTTCGACCACAGTGTCGAGACCGCCGGCACTGGTATGCTCTTGAGATACGAGTGAAGATAATTTCCTCTCTAAAACCATTTCCACCTCGCGGATAACTTCCGGAGAGGTACGGTCCATCAGGGCAATACGACGAGCGATTTCCGCCTGCCGTTCCGGAGGGAGCGCTGACATGATGATCGAAGCTTGATCCGCATTTAAATAAGCTAAAATGAGTGCAATCGTCTGGGAGTGTTCCGATTGGATGAAGTTAAGCAGTTGCCCCGGATCAGTTCGACGGATAAATTCAAAGGGCCGAACTTGCAGCGACTGGGTCAGCCGATTGATGATCTCAACGGCCTTTTGCGGACCTAAAGCCTTCTCCAAGACTTCCTTGGCGTAGTCAATCCCACCAGAGTTGATATACTCCTGCGCCATGAACAACTGGTGAAATTCATCAAAGACCATATCGCGATTTTCAGGTAAAACTTTGCGGATATTGGCGATCTCGAGGGTCATCTGCTCAATCTCTTCTTCCTTGAGATGCTTAAAGATCTTGGCTGACTTCTCAGGGCCTAAGGAAATAAGCAAGATAGCCGCTTTTTGTTTTCCAGACAGTGCCGATTTGGCAGTCACAACATCACCTCGAGTCGTCTGTTAGCCATGTTTTCAATACACGAGCGATAGCTTCCGGATCAGAATCGGTCAACTGCTCGATCTGTTCACGCATTGCCAACTTTTCTTTTTCTTCCGGCGTCAATTCCAACTCCGGCGGAGTAGGAACAGGTGTTTCAAAGGCCAAAGAGGGGATTTCGTCCGGTGCTGAGGCTGGCTTACGACGAGCCATCATCCTGCGGCCGAGTAAGACAGCTCCGATAACAGCAGCCAAAGCAAGAACGGCTGCACCAATCATCAAGTAACGTTGAAAGGATTTTTCAGACTCTGCCAGGCGATTCATCTCATCAACGGCTGACGATCAAAGGGTATCCCGACGACGCTGATTTGTTCGACCCGTGCGGGCGGTTGTTGACCTGCTACAACGGGGTCGATCGGGTATTTAATGCCAACGGCCTGGGCTACCGCTTTTTCCAACTGCTGCGTCTGGTCAGGTTCTAAGGTCCGGTTCACCATTACGGAAACGCTCAACCGTTTTACTGAACCAGGAGGTGTCACTGTGTGAGTTTCTGTTTTCGGTATTTCGTTATTGACGATATTGTCTGATTTGTTATAACTGCTCGTACCGTTATTTGTCGTTTGTTGTGTCGGTATATTCGCACTTGTCCCCGGAGTTCCCGAGGCGGTAGAGCCTTGACCAGTCTCCGTCGTCTCACGGGTTGAGACGGGGACCGGTTTGCCTAATCGCGTATCGGTCACCTCTTGTTGAGAAAAGTCTAATTCGGTGGCCACTTTTACGACAGCATTTCCGGCACCCAAGGCACGGTTCAGCATATCCTGGGCTTTTTGTTCCAGGTGGGTTTCATAATCCTTTTTGGCCTGCATCTGGGCTCGGGTCAGACCGTCTACATTGATTTTATCGGGCCCTGTCGCGGTAAATAATCCCTCCGACAAAACATTGCCCGAATTGTCGACGACAGTCACATTTTCCGGTTTTAGTTGTTTTACACTATGTGAAACCAAATGGATTATGCCTCGGATTTGCTTCTCATCCAATTCAGTATACGGTTTCAAAATCAACATGACCGAAGCCGTCGCATCAGTCGCTTTGTCTTTGAACAAGGAATCGGCAGCCGGAACGATCATCACTCGCGCGTTTTGCACTCCCGGTATGTTTTGGAGGGTGCGGGCCAGTTCGGTTTCGGTGGCCACCTTTAAACGAATATCTTTTTCCTTTTCGGTTTCACCAAACCGGCTTTCGTTAAAGGACTCATATCCCCAACCGGTTCCCTTTGGAAGGTTCGCAGCAGCCATTTCGAGTCGAAGATTGGCCTGGTCTTTTGATGGGACCATAATGGTCTTCCCGTCATCAGAAACAGTAAAGTCCGCTTTTGCCTCCTGAAGTTTCGCCCGAATGGCACCGGCATCAGCCGGCTCAAGGTTCGTAAACAGAGGCACATAGTCGGGCCTTCCGGCCAAATAGACAAAAGCAACCAGTGAGATCAGAATAGCTGCAAAAGCGCCCGCCATGATCATCTTTTGCTGGCGAGAAAAGCGACCCATCAACTCATTCAATTGGCTGCGCAACCGTTCTATCATATCATTCATGTTTCAGCAGCCCTTCACCGTTCCTTGCAGATTAGACCTGCATTCTCATAATTTCACGATATGCTTCCATCGCCTGGTTTCGGACTTGAATCGTTAACTGCATGGCGATACTGGCTTTTTCCGTCGCGATCATGACGGTATGTACATCGGTAGAACGGCCTGCAGCAAAATCCGCTGCCATTTTATCCGCCTCGTTTTGGGCGGTATTCACACTCTGCACAGCGTCTTTGAGCATGGCGGAAAAACTTTGTCCGGGAGTATTGGACTCTTCGGATCCGGCAACCAACTTCCCTTTATTCGTATTGGTGGAATAAGGAAGCAATTGCTCGAAACGGACCGGTAGTTCCATCATTTTAACGCCTCCGTAAATACATTACCTATCTTAACAGACTAAACGGAAAAAGTGATTAGGTATTTAGTACTAAATTAATTAGGCTTTACCGATTTCCAAAGCTTTCATCGCCATCGATTTAGCTGCGTTGACAGCAGTGACGTTAGCTTCGTATGCGCGGGTAGCCGAGATCATGTCCACCATTTCCGTAACGGTGTTCACGTTTGGCATGCGTACATAGCCTGCCTGCAGACCGTTTTTTATCGCATCCGGGTGCTGGGGATCGTACACAAGTTTGAAAGGAGCTTCATCGTCGACCACTCCGACGACCCGTACGCCCGAGCCGGTCACCATCTGTCCATCTTGAGCCTTCGATAAGGCAGAAGCGAAGGAATCTACTTCATTCGCCCGAGCAGCAAAAACAGGTACCTGACGACGGTAAGGTAGTACACCGTCAGCATCGGTATTGCCGCTGCGGGTCGTATTCACATTGGCTAAGTTGTTAGAGATAATGTCCATGCGAAAACGTTGGGCGGTCAACCCGGAAGCGCTCGTATCGATTGAACTGAGAAAACGCATAGCTTAACGCACCTCCCGAATGGTACTTTTCAGCGTGGACAACTTCTGCGAAGCCAAACTAACCATTCCATCATACCACAGGGTATTCTTTGCCAACAATGCCATTTCCCTGTCAACATCTACGTTGTTTTTATCATTCCGATACTCTTGATCTTCTTGGGTAACCACTTTGGCACTGGCGTTCGAAGAAGAATCGCTCAAGGGGATATGCTTAGGGTGGGTTAGCTTGCCTTGAAAGCTGTCTCCACGTAAGGCAGAAGCCAATTCGTCCTCAAAAACTACTTCCTTACGCTTATAGCCAGGCGTATCGATATTTGCCAAGTTATCTGAGATAGCCTGATGGCGTAGAGAAGACGCATCGAGGCCTCGCTCCAAAATACGAACTATAGGTAGGTCTAAAAATCCCGCCATGGACTCACCTCATTTGATTTTTCCATCCATATTTGTTCAGCTATTTTATTATCGGTGACCGCTGATTCCTCTGTTCGGTCATATGTCCATTACTGCACTCTAACTTCGCTGTCCCTCAGTTAAATCCTCTTTTCCAGGCCGCTTTAAATAAGAAAAGCAGTTGCCATTTGGAAAAAAACAAAAAAGAAGGCTTCTGTTCGAGACAGATCGCCTTCTTTTTTTTATTAAAAAATTATTCTTTTAAGACTTAACTACAACTCTACCATCGGAGGATTAATGGCGAAGCTTTTCCAACTCTTCCATCAAGTTATCGTTCAAAATTCGAATGTAGGTACCTTTCATCCCGAGCGATTTGGATTCAATCACACCAGCACTTTCGAACTTGCGCAGAGCGTTTACGATGACCGAACGAGTGATTCCGACCCGGTCAGCAATCTTCGACGCGACAAGCAGACCTTCATTACCTTCCAGTTCGGAAAAGATGTGCTTCACCGCTTCCAACTCACTGTAAGACAATGTGCCAATCGCGATCTGTACGGCTGCTTTTTTCCGGGCCTCTTCTTCCATCCGTTCCGCCTTGGCCCGGAGGATCTCCATACCAACGACCGTAGCAGCATATTCGGCCAGTATGAGGTCTTCATCGGTAAATTCTTCGTTGTACTTGGCCAACACGAGTGTACCGAGGCGCTGACCGCCGCCAAGAATCGGTGTGACGGTCATGAGTTTGTGACCATAAGAACACTGCTCGCCATAATTAAAAACACAAGCATTGGAAACTTGGCAAAAGTTGGCCTGTGTTTCGCTGATCCGCATCAGATCTTGGTTATAGCTTTCGGGAAACCGCTCCGTATGCTGGACAATATCCACCATGATATCACAATTGAAATGGGGCATAAACGAATATCCTAGTATCTTTCCCCGGCGACCGATGATGTAACAATTGGCGGTGATGAGTTCACTGGTGATCTTGGCCATTTCCTCAAAGTTTACCGGATGACCGGCAGACTTTTGTATGAGCCGATTCACCGTTCTAGTCTTTTCTAGTAAGGTTCGCATAACTCCCCCAGTAGCCTCCTTAGTAAGGTGTAAGTATATTACGATTCAAACATCGAAAGTAGATTCGAATTGTCCATTCTAGATGTTTATTATAACGCTTTTCACAAAATATATCTACTTAAATCTTCACGTTGCAGTATACTTTCCAATCGTGTCTCTACATACTCTTTGTCAATGATGACTTGTTTTTCTATTAGATTGGGGGCGTCAAAGGAGAGATCTTCCAAGACCTTTTCCAAGATCGTATGCAGGCGCCTGGCGCCGATATTCTCCGTCTGTCCGTTTACACGGTAGGCGATCGAGGCCATCGCCTCTACCGCGTCATCAGAGAAGGTCAATTCAATGTTTTCGGTGGACAACAAGGCCACGTATTGCTTTAAAAGGGAGTTTTCCGGCTCTGTCAGAATCCGCTGGAAATCCTCTTGACTCAAAGCTTCTAATTCGACACGCAGTGGAAAGCGGCCCTGTAATTCCGGTATCAAATCAGATGGTTTTGAAACATGAAAGGCACCTGCGGCGATAAACAGCACATGGTCTGTCTTCACTGGACCATATTTGGTCATTACCGTAGAACCTTCCACGATCGGCAGGATATCCCGCTGAACACCGCCGCGGGATACATCAGGGCCGTGACCGCCTTCTCGTGAGGCGATTTTGTCAATTTCATCCAAAAAGATGATCCCCGATTGTTCTGCTCTTTCGATGGCTTCCCGATGGACAGCGTCCATGTCGATCAACTTTTGTGCTTCCTGAATGGCCAGGATTCGACGAGCTTCCCGAACGTTGACGCGGCGCTTCTTTTTGCCTTTGGGAAACATTTGTCCGATCATGTTCTGAATGTTCATTCCCATTTCATCCATGCCGGATCCGGCAAACATATCGCCAAGAGGAGTCCCACTGTCTTCCACTTCGACTTCCAAGACGTTGTCTTCCAATTCCATTCGTTTGAGCTTTTGCCGGATGATCGCCCGTTTCTCCTGGATATCGGGGTCGCTTGTCGAAGAGCCCGCCGGTGTTTGCGTTCCACCGAAGAGCATTTCGAAGGGATTGTTCATCGTACGGGCCGGTTTCGGCGCAGGGACCAGCAGTTCGACGAGACGTTCTTCCGCCTCGGCCTCGGCTTTCACCTGTACCTTCTCCAGTTGCTCTGCTTTCACCATCCGAATGGCCGTCTCTACAAGGTCTCGGACCATCGATTCGACGTCTCTTCCGACATATCCAACCTCGGTAAATTTTGTCGCTTCTACCTTGACAAAAGGCGCGTTGACAAGGCGGGCCAACCGCCGGGCAATTTCCGTTTTCCCCACTCCGGTGGGGCCGATCATGAGGATGTTCTTCGGTGTTACCTCATCGCGCAGGTGTTCCGAAAGCTTCTGCCGGCGGTAACGGTTGCGAAGGGCAATCGCTACTGCTTTTTTGGCTGCCTTTTGTCCGACGATATACCGATCCAGTTCTTCTACAATTTGCGCTGGAGTCAAATTTGCCGAACTCATTGCTCACCTGTCCCTTCGATTTCCTCCAAGGTAATCCGGTCGTTTGTGTAGACGCAGATTTCTGAAGCCACGATCAAGGCGTTCTTCACGATTTCCGCCGGGTTTAGGTTCGCGTGCCGAACAAGAGCGCGTGCCGCCGCCAAAGCATAGGGTCCTCCAGAACCGATAGCCACCACTCCGTCGTCCGGCTCGATAACTTCACCGTTTCCCGATATGACCAGGAGATGGTCTTGGTCAGCGGCGATGATCATCGCCTCTAACTTTCGCAAATAGCGATCGGTACGCCATTCCCGAGCGAGATCGACAGCAGCGCGCATTAAGTTGCCTCGGAATTCTTGTATCTTCGCTTCCAATTTATCGAGCAGCGTCAACGCATCGGCGACAGAACCGGCGATGCCGGCGATCACTTTTCCTTGATAGAGACGGCGTACTTTCCGGGCTGTCGCCTTCATGATCGTCCGGTCGCCAAAGGTGATTTGCCCGTCTCCGGCGACGGCCACGTTTTTACCGCGTTTGACTGCCACAATCGTCGTACCCATCAACTTCAATTCGCCCAACCCCTCTCCATATAATACGTGAGCCATTCGATTTATGCTCTCGGATGACTTTTTTGATAGATCTGTTTCAGCCGTTCTGAAGATACATGGGTGTAGATCTGTGTCGTCGAGAGTTTGCTGTGACCAAGCATCTCCTGAAGAACCCGCAGGTCGGCTCCTCCGTCGAGTAAGTGGGTTGCAAAAGTATGCCTCAACATGTGGGGGCTGATTGGCTGATCGAGGGCTGTTTTTTTGGCAAGTTGAGCTAGAATGTTTTGTATTCCCCGTGGCGTCAAGCGACCGCCTCGGTGATTTAAAAAGAGCGCCGTCGTTTTTGGACTCTGTCCATTCAGGCTTGGACGGCTCTTTTCTATGTACGTCGTTACACTTTGGACCGCTATCTCCCCTACAGGGACAATCCGTTCTTTGCCGCCTTTACCGTGAACCCGTACATGACCTGATAAGAGGTCTACGTCACCGAGGTTCAGCCCGGCCAGTTCAGAAACACGCAGTCCGGAGGCGTAGAAGAGTTCGACGATAGCCCGGTCACGAACTTCTTTTAGGTTACCCTCATCTAAAGGAGAGGTTTCCAGCAACTTTTCTATGCCTCCCTCGCTCAATGCTTTCGGCAGGGGACGGCCGATTTTGGGAGACCGAATCCGGCTCATCGGGTTTTGAGTTAACTGGCCTTCCCGGATCAGATAGCGAAAAAAGCCGCGCCAGGCGGCTAGTTTTCGGGCGAGGGAGGTTCGCTCCATTTTGCTGCGATAGAGTTGATTCAAGCAAAGACGAAGCATGTTTGCCGTAATCATTTGGGGAAGGGGAATTTGCTTCACTGTCATCGTCAACAATTCTAACAGTTGACTTAAGTCACCTGCATAGGCATAACGGGTGTGCAGGGAGACGTTTTTCTCCGCGGTGAGATAGTCTACGTAACGGTCAATCCACCGATCCCATGCCTGCAGAATTTCATCGTCTGCCATCGCCTACGTCCCTCCCCGTTACCTCCTACAAGGTCGATAAAAAGTCATCGAGCCGTCGCAATGCCCGCTGTGCATGGGCCTGCTGCCGTGGACGTTTCCCCTTGATTCTCTCCTCCAAAGGAGGGAAGAGACCATAGTTGACGTTCATCGGCTGGAAGTGCTTCGCTTCGGCAGTCGTAATGTAGGCGGGCAAGGCGCCCATGGCCGTATCGGGTGGAAACACTACCGGCTCCTTTCCTTTGACGAGGCGAGCCGCATTGAGCCCCGCCGCCAGACCAGAGGCGGCAGACTCGACATACCCCTCCACTCCGGTAATCTGACCGGCAAAGAATATGTTCGGATCCTTGCGAAGCTGATAAGTCGGATGCAACAGCGTCGGGCTGTTGATGAAGGTATTGCGGTGCATTACACCGTAACGAACGAATTCCGCTTGTTCCAAACCAGGAATTAAGGAAAAGACCCGTTTCTGGTCGGGCCATTTGAGGTGGGTCTGAAAGCCGACCAGATTGTACATAGTGCCTTGGCGGTTTTCCTTACGCAGTTGAACGACAGCGAAGGGGCGCCTTCCAGTTCGGGGGTCTGTGAGGCCGACAGGCTTTAGCGGACCAAAGAGAAGTGTCTCTCTTCCTCTCTTCGCCATAACTTCTACAGGCATGCAGCCTTCAAAATAGATCTCCTTCTCAAACTCCTTTAAGGGGTGCACTTCCGCTTCGATCAAGGCTTGATAGAAGCGATCATATTCTTCCTCGTTCATGGGACAGTTTAGGTAATCAGCGTCGCCCTTGTCATAACGGGAGGCCCAAAAGGCGACAGACATGTCAACAGACTCGCTGGCCACAATCGGTGCAGCCGCGTCGTAAAAATAGAAGTAATCCTCTCCCGTCAAACCCTGTATCGACTGGGACAGGGCCGGCGACGTCAGCGGGCCAGAGGCGATGATTAGCGGTCTCTCTTCGGGGATCTGCTGGACTTCTTTTTGCTCGATTTCAATCAAAGGATGCTGGGTCAATCGTTCCGTAATCGCTTCGGCAAAAGCATGGCGGTCGACCGCCAAGGCTCCCCCGGCAGGGACCGAATGAAGGTCAGCCATTTCGATGATGAGCGAACCGATCCGCCGCATCTCTTCTTTCAACAGGCCGACAGCGTTTTCCAGTGCCGCTCCACGCAGGGAGTTGGAACAGACCAACTCCGCAAAATCGCCCGTCTTGTGGGCTGGCGTCATCGTGGCGGGGCGCATCTCCATCAATCGTACGGGAATTCCTTGCCGGGCCAGTTGCCAGGCCGCCTCGGAACCGGCCAAACCGGCACCGACAATCGTTACTTTCACTCTGCTGTCACCTGTTCTTCATGGTTTTCGTTAACGTTTTCTACGGGAGCTTCTGCGAGGTTTTCTCCGAGGATCTTTTCACGATTTTCTTCATTATAATGGCTCACTGTTCCAGTTGGTGAACCTTCCGGCAGAACTTCTTCAAAACCACAACCCTCGGTCGTGCAGACGCGGCGGGTACCCATTTTTTTTGATTCTTTCTGAACTAACAGTTTACCGCATTGCGGACAGGGCACATCGGTGGGGCGTTCCCAGGATACGTAATCACATTCGGGGTAGTTGGAACAGCCGAAGAATTTACGTCCTTTTTTTGTTCGCCGCAAAACAACGGCACCTCCGCATTTCGGGCAGGGCACGCCGATCTCTTCGAGCAAGGGCTTCGTAAAGCGGCACTCTGGGAACCGAGGACAAGCCAAAAACTTACCGAAGCGGCCCTGTTTGACGACGAGATTCGTTCCACAGACTTCACAGAGCTGGTCGCTGACTTCATCGGCGATCTCTATCTCGCCGATCTCTTCTTCGGCTTCTTCCAATGTCTCCCGAAAAGGCTCGTAAAAGTCCCGGAGCACCTTCTTCCACTCATACTCTTCCTCTTCGATGGAGTCCAGTTTCGATTCCATGCTGGCTGTGAATTCTACATCGATAATGTCTGGAAAATGCTCCTTGAGCAGATCGACGACGACTTCGCCAAGTTCGGTCAAGAAAAACTGTTTTTCCTCGCGGGCTACATATCCCCGAGCCACAATCGTCTCAATGATCGGCGCGTAGGTGGAAGGACGGCCGATCCCCTTTTCCTCAAGAGCCTTAACGAGGGTCGCTTCCGTATAGCGCGGCGGCGGTTGGGTGAAATGCTGTTTCGGATCGAGTTTCTTCAGGGCCAGCGTTTCGTCGACGGCTACTTCCGGCAGCAAGCCTTCATCATCAGAGCTTTCCTCGTCTTTGCCCTCGATGTAGACTTTCATAAAACCAGGGAATTTGAGCACCGATCCGGAAGCGCGAAAACCGTAGTTTGCCGCTTTGATATCGATGGTCGTCGTATCGAGAACGGCTGAACTCATCTGACTGGCGACGAAGCGTTCATAAATCAGCTTATATAGCTTAAACTGATCGTTTGTGACGATCCCCTTAATCCCCTCAGGCTCTCTCGCTACGGCTGTCGGGCGGATGGCCTCATGGGCATTTTGAATCTTTCCCTTGCTTTCATACTGGCGAGGTTCTGCTGGCAGGTATTCAGGGCCAAAGCGACCTAAAATATGGGTACGCACGTCGTCGATAGCCGTTTCTGAGACCCGCACCGAATCGGTACGGATATAGGTGACCAGACCGACGGTACCTTCATCCTTGCCAAGGTCGAGGCCTTCATAGAGCTGTTGAGCGATCATCATCGTTTTACGGGCGGTAAATCCGAGCTTTCGATACGCTTCCTGCTGCAACGAACTGGTTGTGAAAGGGGCCGACGGGTTACGCCGCTTCTCCCGGGTCTTTACTTCACTGACGACAAATGGCTGTCCTTTCAGCTCAGCGAGAATGCGGTTCATTTCGGTTTGATTGTTTACTTCGATCTTTGCATCATCGTACCTGTTCAGGCGAGCTTTTAAGGCGCCTTTAGTCGCCTTCAGTTCTGCTGTCAGCGTCCAATACTCTTCGGGCTTGAAGTCGTTGATCTCCTCTTCGCGATCATTGATCAATCGTACAGCGACAGACTGGACCCGGCCAGCGGAGAGGCCTTTTTTGATCTTCCGCCACAAAAGAGGGCTCAAGTTATACCCTACCAGGCGGTCTAAGATCCGTCTCGCCTGTTGAGCTTCCACCCGCGGGCGTTCGACAGGGCGTGGGTTTTTAACAGCGTTTTGAATCGCCGTCTTTGTGATCTCGTTAAATTCGATCCGGCAGGGCTCTTTATCATCGAGCCCCAACACTTGAGCAAGATGCCAGGCGATCGCTTCTCCTTCACGATCCGGGTCAGTGCCGAGCAAGATATGATCGGACTTCTTGGCTGCCGAACGCAATTCTTTTAATAAATCGCCTTTGCCGCGGATAGTGATGTATTTTGGTTCGAAATCGTTTTCCACATCCACGCCGAATTGGCTTTTCGGCAGGTCTCGCACGTGACCCATGGATGCCTTCACCTGATAGCGGCGGCCTAAAAACTTGCTAATGGTCTTCGCTTTGGCAGGTGATTCGACAATGACAAGTACCTTGTTGGACAACCAGGTCACCTCAAATCTCTTCTATAGGAAATCCGCACAGGAAATCTAACGGCTATTATTGCCCGGCTGCAGTGAATACAGTCCCTTCTATTATACAGCGACAAATCGACCACCTGGAACCGCCTTGGCCATTCCTTTGAGTTCTAACAAGGTTAGCACGGAAGCGACTTCTGAGCCGGTCAAGCCTGTCTGTTCGACCAATTGATCTACGCTCTTGGGCTCCCAATCAAGCTGAAAAAAGATGCGTTCTTCCGGCGAAGTCATAGGGGTCCTTCCTTCGTCCATATCGCCAATCGGCAGGGAAAGCTGTTCAGGAACCTCATTTAACACATCATCAATGGATACAATCAACTTAGCCCCTTGCTGGATGAGTCGATGGGGCCCTGCACTCTGTCTCTGTGTGATTGGACCGGGGACGGCAAAGACTTCCCGCCCCTGTTCTAGGGCCTGATCGGCCGTAATCAGCGCCCCGGACTTCTCTGCCGCTTCGACGACGATCACGCCAGTTGTCAAACCCGATATGATCCGGTTGCGGGCGGGAAATTGCCCCGGCTCCGGCGGTTTACCGGGAGGGTATTCGCTGACGAGAGCGCCCCGTTCTACAATCTGCTCTGCCAAACGATAATGTTCCGGCGGATAGATGATATCAACGCCGCTGGCTAGAACGGCAATAGTCCGTCCACCGCTCTCTAGTGCTTGTCGATGGGCGATGCCGTCGATACCCCGGGCCAAGCCACTGACGACAGTAATGCCCCGTTGCACCAATTCCCGGCTTAATTGAGCGCAGACTTTCGCCCCATAAGCAGAGGCGTTGCGCGTTCCTACAATCGCGATAGCTTTCTGGTCTTCCGGCAACAGTTTCCCTCTGACATAAAGCACAGGCGGTGGGTCAGGCACGTTTCGCAATAGGGATGGGTAGTTTTCATCGAATAGGGTCAGTGCCTGAATGCTGCCCCGGGAAATTCCTTTGAGCAGATCTTCTGGCTGGCTCTTTCTCCGGGCCAGCAGAGTGCGCAGCCAGCCGTTACGGCTGAGCCCGGCTACACCATCCCAGTCTTGATCACTGGCGTTCCAAGCCGCCTGGGCCGTACCAAAATGATCGAGTAACATATAAAACCGCCGGGCTCCGATTCCGGGTAAGGCCGAAAGAGCCACCCAACATTCTCGTTCTCGAAGTGTATTCGATGCCATGATTATCCCTCCGGGTTAGTAAGAACCCCACCGGGAAGTCTGGATATTCATGCCATAGATTGATTCTAACATTAACGGGTAACGAACCCTGTTGTCAAGGATTCAATCCCTGGTATGTATAGCTTTTCACAACCGGTACTGCAATGCTTCCGCAATATGGGTTTCTGAAATTTGTTCTGAACCATGCAAATCGGCAATCGTCCGGGCCACTTTTAGGGTCCGGTGGAGTCCCCGGCCGCTTAAGTTTAATCGGCGATAAGCTTGCTCCAAAAGCGATTCCGCCTTGTCTGAAATATGGCAAACCTGCTTCATCATCTCTGCATCTAAATGGGCGTTGCACCAAGGACTACGTCTCAACTGCCGTTCCCGAGCAGCGATTACCCGTTCTCTCACTGTCTCCGACGATTCTTCTTTTTCTAAGGAAGAGTTTCGCAACTGTTCATATTTTGGCCGGTAGACCATGACCTGCAAATCCATCCGGTCCCAGAGGGGGCCGGAGATGCGGTTACGATAGCGTTCAATGGCTAAAGAGGAACAGTTGCATTCTTTCTCCTCATCTCCAAAAAATCCGCACGGACAAGGGTTACTAGAACAGATCAAAATCATTCGCGCAGGATATGTAACGGTCCCTCCGAGACGGGCTATCGTTACTTTCCCGTCTTCTAATGGTTGCCGAAAAGCTTCTAAGACATCTCTAGAGAATTCAGGCCATTCATCCATGAAAAGTACGCCGTTGTGGGCCAAAGTGATCTCTCCGGGACGAGGCGGCCTTCCCCCACCGATCAGTGCCGATAAGGTCGTATGATGATGGGGTGTTCGAAAAGGACGCCGCGTAAGCCAAGTCACTCCATCGGGCAATGCGCCGGCAACAGAATAAATCATCGTCGTTTCCAGTGATTCTTTTTCTGTCATAGGCGGGAGGATGCCGGGCATACTGCGGGCCAACATCGTTTTCCCCGTCCCTGGCGGCCCGATAAAAACGAGATTATGACCGCCGGCAGCGCTAATCTCCATCGCCCGCTTTGCTGACCTTTGCCCTTTGATTGCAGATAGATCGATGGTGTCGTCAAAATCGGGCTGAACTTCACCTTCCCATCGAGTATGGGGAATAGGGACTTCCGTAAAGCCATGGTTCAACATCTCTACGATCGAGATTAATTTTGTTGCACCATACACTTTAATTCCCTGTATGCGCGACGCTTCCGCCTTATTCGCATCGGGTACCAAAAACTTGATATGTTCTCTTTCTCTCGTGCTGTGGGCCAACCCCCAAACCATGGCTAAGATACCGCTGACAGGCCGAATGAATCCATCTAAAGCCAATTCACCGACGAAAAACCAGTTTTCAAGGCAACCGGTTACTTGACCTGTAGCTGCCAATATTCCAAGGGCGATGGGGATGTCGAGCCCTGATCCTTCCTTCCGAACATCAGCCGGTGCTAGATTTACGGTGATTCGGCGAAGCGGAAAATCGTATCCGCTGTTGCGAATAGCTGACCGGACTCGTTCCCGCGCCTCCCGGACTGCCGTCGCCGGCAGTCCAACCATGTCAAAGGCCGGCAGTCCGTTGGAAACATCCACTTCGACTTCAATCGTTTTTGCCGTCAACCCTTCCAAAACGACACTATGTATCCGGGCCAACATACTCAATGTACCCCTCCAGCCGTCGCAAAGCATAAAATACCTTTTATTTCCTGGTACCTTTTCGACGACTGCAACGTTTTTCCTCCAATTTCCGTTTATTTTGCATCTTTTTTTACACCGAGACGTTTCAGGGGGTAAAAATGCCACAGATATGGTTTAATTCATAGTTGATTTCATCATGTCGGAGGATGCCGATGAAATCAAAGCGAGGGCTAAGCCTTGGGCCGGAGTAGCTCGATAGAAAATGAGAGGCCGTCGTGAGCAACCGTTTTCGTTTACGATAATCGATGGTTTCTTCAGCTCGTCCCATAAGCAAGGTGGAACGGGCACGAACTTCCACAAAAACGATCCATTGCCGGTCACGAAATATCAAATCAATCTCGCCAAAAGGGGTGCGATAATTTTTAGCGAGGAGGTGCCATCCTTTTTCGAGAAGAAAGTTTTGTGCCGTCTCTTCTCCCCACTGGCCTAGACGTTTTCGTTGCATAGTTCACCTCAGGTGTTTTTATAATATATTTTTCGATAACAGGGATTTATTTCCTCTTTTTAGTTGAACTCAAACGCAATTATCGCTCTATTCCAATCCCGATTTTCGATTCCATATTCTTTCATCATGCCAAAGTATGTTGTAAGAATTTATAACGATATCAAAAAACATCATAAAGATAGATATCCTGTAGGGATTACGATTTGACCTAAAAGTTCGAGCACCGTGAAATATGTTTCTGCGTTTTTTTGATTATCACCACAAGAGATATTTCCATATAGTGGTATTGAGGTTCGGTTACCTCTTAACGTTTTGAAGAAAGGGGTGCTTTTTATGTCTTGCGGTGGTGCAGTATTTGGCAACGTCGGCTTCGCCACAGTCGTCGGTTTAGTTATTGCCCTCATTGTCATCGGAGCTTTCTTCCCGGCCATTATTGGTGTTGGTTATACGGTTTAATTTTCTAATGCAAATCGCGCTAGAAAGGAGGTACGTAACATGGGTGCATGCGTAACCACCGGTGGCGGTTATATCGGCAATAGCATCGTCGCTTTAGCCATTTTAATTATTATTATTGCTATTCTCGGCACCGGTTTTGGATTTGGTTTCGGTGCTTATTAGTGTTAGGCTCTTTCGATAGAAAAGGATACGGTCTAACTTAATTTTTAGTTTGCTTTAGTTCAGGATAGGTCATCCTGAGCTTTTTTATTGTCCCTTTCCTACCGTAAGCGCCGGGCTCTAGGAACGGAGCTAGCCCGGTAATAAAACTTATGGAATCGTCAAAAAAGAAGCGTCGGCCTTGTAAAGCCGGACGCTTCTCTACTTACCACCATAAAGCCGCCGCGAGGGCTAACGAAGTTATTGCCCAAAAGGGGAAAAACCAATAACCTGGATAGCCCCCGTAAATCCCTCCGTATGCACCGTATCCTACCCCTGGCGGGTCAATTCCACGGAGATAAACTCCTCTCGGAGTAACTCGGTGAATCGTCCCATTGAGATATCTTCCATTCTGAAGACGCAATCTACAATTTCTTCCGCAATGAGGTGACACTGTTCGATAGCCAACTGGACTGATCGTGCTATACATTCCATCCCCTCCTAATCAAAGCCCTAACAATCCGTATGGAAATTAGTCCCACTTCTATAATACGAAGATGAGGGGTTGAACTGTGATTATTCACCATCCTTCTTGTTGTGGACAATCACATCTTTGATATGCTATACGTAAATTGGAATCAGGCAATAACTTCCAAATGCCTAGTTCTAGAGAGGAGGTAGAGAAAAATGGCTAATGGTTATGCTGGCGGGTTCTTTGGTGGAGGTTTTGGAACCGTTGCTGGACTCGTAATTGCCCTCATTGTTATCGGGGCATTTTATCCGGCCATTATTGGCTTTGGTGCCGTCGGTGATCCCTGAGGAATTTTGATGCTGAAAAAGGAGGTATGAACTATGAGTGCATGCGGCTGCGGAACAGGCGGCTATATCGGAAATAGCATTGTAGCTTTGGCTATTTTGATTATCATCATAGCTATCCTCGGCACCGGATTTGGTTATGGTTTTGGCGCAGGTTTTTAAACGGTAAGACAGTTTGTTTTAGCGTGCGGCAGTGAAAGCTGCCCACGCTATTTAATTTTATATTCTCTTTGGGATTACTGAAGTAAACCATAAGGCCAAGTTAAAACTATCATCATAGCATATAAGTTTGACAATCAGCTCTTGGATAAAAGGGACTCAAAAATTTACCACCACAATTTACAGGGGGTTTACCTGTGCAAAAAAGGACTTATCAGGACCTACTTGCCTTATTAGGAGTAAATGGTGCCCATCCTGGAGGCTTTCTTCATACAAAAAGATTGATGCAAAAGCAACAAATTCAACAAAACTGGACAGTACTTGACGCAGGATGTGGAACCGGACTAACATCTTCATACCTCGTTCGTGCCTACGGTTGTGCTATAACCGCTTTGGACCTAAACCCGCTCATGATTCGGAATGCACATAGACGATTTACTCAAGAGCGATTAACCGTACAATTAATCCAAGGAGATATAGAAAATCTTCCTATGCAAAACAGTACTTTTGATTTGATTGTCGCTGAATCAGTTACCGTCTTTACAGATATCCATAAATCTTTGTCTGAATATGCTAGGGTATTGAAACCTGGTGGTCGCTTACTCGATCTAGAAATGACCGCTGAATCGACCCTTTCCAGCACGGAATTTCAAGAACTATCCCAGTTTTATGGTATGAACAACATCCCGACGGAATCCGAATGGATTCAATTTTTTAAGCAATCCGGTTTTACCATTGAAAGCATCGAAGGAGCATCTGTAGCTAAAACAGCAGGTTCTCTAGATTTTTCGAATAGTCACCTTGATGACATTAAGGATTTAGAACTTCTTCGAATATGGTCAAAGCATCAGGAATTGACTGAAAAATATGCTCATCGTTTAGGTTATCGCCAGTTTCAAGCCACCTTACCCGGTAGCGACTGAGCAAACTAATCGAGCCAATCAACGATTAGATGGAGCAATCGTGTTGGATTTGATAAAAAAGAAGAGCCTGGGTACTATACCCAAGCCCTTCTACCTTTAAAATTTAACAACCAATACATACCTATCTCGCTTGTGCCTCGTCTTCCCTCTTACTCAGATAATTACTGAGCGTAAAAAGAACTCCAAAACCGGTAGAACCGGAAAGCAAATAAATCCACATCAAAACCGCTTTTTGGTTATAAGTCTCTTCAATAGACGCTTCAAATTTCGCCAATTCTGCTTGTGCTGCTTGATCATTCGGGTTCTCTTGCACAGCTAGCTTGGCAGACTGGTAGCCAGGAGTATTTTGAAGCTCTTGAGTACTGTTGACTACATTGACGCTCATCACTACGCCGAGCAGCATTACCAGCAAACTGGCAATTTTCAGTATTTTTGGCAGGCTCATGAAAAACCATCTCCCTACTCCTTGTTTTGTCTGAAAAAAGCCGGAGCAAAACGACAGTTTTTCTCCGGCTCTTCCCATTCATTTGCAAAGACTTAGAACAAGGATTTTGCGGCCATCGTGGCCACTTCGGCCAAGGGGCCCGGGTAGATTCCGAAGAACACCGTAGCGACCATAGCGAAGAGGACCGTGAATTTAATCGCACCCGGCACATGGATAGGACGGTTGTCTTTCGGCTCATCCCGCCACATGTACAAGGCTACATTCAAGTAGTAGTAAACAGAGACCATCGACATGACAAAGCCTACAAAGGCCGGCCACAAGACCCCTTTATCCATGATGGCAGAGAAGAGGTACAGTTTACCGACAAAACCGGCCAGAGGCGGAATACCAGCCAGAGAAAGCAGGCTGATGGTCATGACGGAAGCGAGAAGAGGTTGACGAATCGCCAGACCGGCATAATCGGGAATCTCTTCGGTACCGAGTTCCTTCGCGACGACAATAGCGACGGCAAAGGCACCCATGTTCGCCACCACATAGAGCATGGCGTAGAAGAGAATGCCTTTTACGCCGGCGGCGTCAGCAGACATCAAGCCGACGAGCAGATAACCAGCTTGCGCCACAGAAGAGTAAGCGAGCATCCGCTTGATGTTGGTCTGCGGAATGGCGACGACGTTACCGATCACCATGGTGATACCGGCCAGGACGGACATAACCGTCAACCAGTCAACGCCGTTTTGCAGCGGGAGTCCGTCAATGAAGACCCGAACAAGTACGGCAAAACCGGCCGCTTTCGATGCCACAGCCAAGTAGCCGGTGATCGGCGTCGGTGCCCCCTCATAGATATCGGGGGACCACATGTGGAACGGAACCGCTGAGATCTTGAATCCAAAACCAGCAATCAAGGTCACGACGGCGATTACCAGAGCGGGGCTCCAGTGCAACTTTGCCATCATTTCCGGGATGACTGTCGTACCAGTCAAACCGTAGAGCAAGCTCATACCAAAGAGCAGAACTGCCGATGAGGCAGCGCCAAGGAGCAGGTACTTCACCCCAGCTTCGGACGAACGTCCGTTGCCTAAAACGTAGGCGACGAGGACGAAAAAGGTGATCGTCATCAATTCCATGCCTACGTAGATGGTGACTAAATCGTTGGCCGACGCCATCACCATCATACCTAGGGCAGCAAAGACGATGAGGGAATAGTATTCGCTCCGGAACCGGGGCAATGTGTCTACAAAGTCGATAGAGGACAAGGTGACTAAAATGGCAGCGACCAAGAACAGTTCCTTCATGAATACGGAATAATCGTCATGAATCCACAACTCATGGAAAGTGGTCTCATTGATCCCGTATTGGAAGAAGGTCGTCACCAGAATCGCCAGTAAACCGAAAAGGGTCGCATAGCCGATACCCCGGTGTTTTTCCTTGTTGGGGGATAACAAGCATAAAATCAACAAGCCGCAAGCTAGAACCGCTGTCAGTATCTCGGTGGAAAGCAGGCTCATATTCATGCTAGAATCCACCTCCAATCGTTGCAGCGGCACCCAGTTTGGCCATCATCGCGCTGACCAGCGGTTCGACTCCCGAATTGACCATGTCAAGAATCAAGTGCGGGAAGATACCACCCAGGACGAGAACAGAACCGAGGACCAAGAGAGGCACCATTTCCGGTCCTTTTGCGTCAGGATAGTGGTCGAATTCAGGACGGCGAGGACCAAAGAGCACATTGGCAAGGGCACGCAGCGTATACAATGCGGTGATGATGATCCCGGCGATGGCGATGATGGCCATGGTGGGATAGACGGCAAAGGAGCCGACAAAGATGGTGAACTCCGGGATAAAGGAGACTAAACCTGGCAGACCGAGGGAGGCCATACCTGCCATCATAAAACCGATGGCTACGCGAGGCATCTGGTGAGCCAGACCACCCAGGTCGGGGATATAACGGGTATGGGTTTTCTCATAGACGTAACCGATCATGGAGAAAAACAGCGCCGACATGACACCGTGAGCAAACATGTTGGCGACGGCACCGTTGATGCCGATCACGTTTAGGGCAGCCAGACCGATGAGCACGTAACCCATGTGGCTGACCGATGAGTAACCGATAACATATTTCAAGTCTTTCTGAGCCAAAGCGATCATCGCTGCGTAAGCTACGTTACAGACGGCGAGGAAGGCGATGACAGGCGCCCAGAACTTCGCTCCCAAAGGTAATGCTAACAATCCGACACGAATCAAACCATAACCACCGATTTTCTTTAAGACGCCTGCGTGAATCATGGAGACGGCTGTCGGAGCACCAGCATAACCGTCGGGGGACCAGGAGTGAAAGGGGAACATGGACAAGAGAGAACCAAAACCGACCGCTAGAAGGGCAAAAGCGAAGATTTGGAAAGGTTCGCTGTAACTTGCTGCCGCGAGCTTATCGATCATGAATGTCCGTTGTCCCACCGGATAGGCGTTCAAGTAGATGGCGATGAGCCCTACGAGTAGGAAAGCCGAACCGATCAGCAGGTAGATGGTCAGCTTCATACCGGCGTACTCTTTCGTCACCCGTTTGCTGGAACCCCAGATGATAACCATGATATAGAGCGGGATGACAACCACTTCGTAGAAGAGGAAGAAAATAAAGAGGTCACGAGCGATGAATGTTCCCATAACCCCGGCGATCAGCAGAAGCAACAGGATAAAGAAGGTCTTCGGGCGTTTTTCTACATTCCAAGAAGCGAAGACGGCGCTGAAGCCGATCAAGTTGGTCAAGAGCAGCATGGGCAAGGAAATGCCGTCTACACCCATGGCGTAGGTTACACCAAGCTCTTTTACCCAGACGATATCTTCCGTGAACTGCATACCGCCTTTGGCAAAGTCATAACCGAAATAGGCCACCAAGGTTAACCCCAAGGATATGGCCATAACAAAGGCAGAGATGGCTTTGACGATTTTATGCTCGTCTTTCGGGATAAACACCAGCACCAAGGCCCCGATGATCGGCGCCAGCAGCGCGATGGTCAGCAACGGGAAGCCCATTTACTTTCCACCTCCGATCAAGGCCATGGCAGAGCTTTCTCCCATCAGCCCCATGATGACTGCGATGAATACTACAGCAGCAAAGAAGATGAGCGCATACACCTGTACTTGACCAGTTTGTACGCGGCGCAACATTTTGCCAGACCAATCGGTACCGTCGGCAAGACCGTCGATAAATCCGTCGACGACGTGAATATCGATCCAGTAGAGGAATCGGCCTGTTCCGTCGACGATGACCTTGTTGATCCATTGATAGATTTCATCGATGAAGAATTTGCGATAAGACAAGGTGTGCAGGAAACCTGCCCGGCGGGCCAGCTTGTTCGCATCGATCAGTTTGGCCCCATAGATGATCCAAGCTAAGCTCATACCAGCTAGGCCAAGCAGAACGGAACCACCCATGACGGTCCAATCCACCTCGGGATGGTGGAGTTCACCGTAGCGAACCCAGTAGCCAAAGCCATGTTCAGTCCAAGGTGTGCCAACGAGACCACCGACACAAGCCAGAACAGCCAGCACCGACATGGGGAAGAGCATGCTCCAGGGAGATTCATGAGGATGGTTATGAGGATTCTCTTTGCCGAAGAAAGCTGTAAAGACCATCCGTGACATGTAGAAGGCGGTCATGAAAGCTGTCAACGACGCGAGATAGTAAAGGTCGGTGAATCCGTGCAGTTTGGTCATCAACAGGATTTCGTCCTTCGACCAAAACCCGGCGAAAGGCGGCACCCCGGCAATGGCTACGAGGCCAATACACATGAAGGCCGTCGTGTAGGGCATTTTCTTTTTCAGGCCGCCCATCTCAAAGATGTCTGTTGTGCCATGGAGGGCGTGAAGGACCGAACCGGCAGCCAAGAACATGAGGGCTTTGAAGAAGGCGTGGGTCATCAGGTGGAACATGGATGCAGTTAAGCTGCCCACACCTAACGCCATCATCATGTATCCCAACTGGGATACGGTGGAATAAGCCAAAATTCGTTTCATTTCCCGTTGCGTCAGCGCGATCGATGCGGCAAAGAAGGCCGTAAAACCACCGATGTAGGCAATAACATGCATCGCTTCGGGAGATACTTCAAAGAGAGTGAAGGCGCGGGCCACCAGATAAACACCGGCGACGACCATCGTTGCGGCGTGAATCAAGGCGGAGACCGGCGTGGGGCCTTCCATCGCGTCCGGCAACCAGACGTGCAGCGGGAACTGACCGGACTTACCGATGGGACCGATGAAGACCAAGATGCCCATGAGTGTCACGAGAGCCGGATGAGCTACTGCGAAAGCAGGAAGCTTGTCGGCCAGTTCAGTAAACTCCAGGGTACCGAAGTTGAGTTGCAGGAACATAATCCCCAGTAGCAAACCAAAGTCGCCGATCCGAGTCGTCATAAAGGCTTTTTTGGCTGCTTCACGGGCGGAGTCTTTGAAATAGTAATAACCGATGAGCAGGTAAGAACAAAGACCTACCAGTTCCCAGAAGATGAACATTTGCAGTAAGTTGGTCGCGATGACGAGACCGAGCATGGATGTCGCAAAGAGACAGAGGTATGCGAAGAACCGTGTATACCCAGGGTCTCCATGCATATACCCGGTGGAGTAGATCATGACCAAGGTTGCCACCAGAGAAACGACGAAGAGCATCATCGCCGCGACAGGGTCGATCAATTGACCCATGGTGATATGCAATCCGGGCATGGAAAACCACCGGACTTCTTTTACAAAGGGGTTTTCAATCAGTTCCGGGCGCTGCAGTACAGCAGTGACCACTCCCAACGCGATAAGGAAGGAAGTCCCGCTGAACAGGATGGCCGTTGTCGACGCTGTCTTCTCCATATTTTTGAAAACAAACGCGATCAGCACAAAGGCCATAAAGGGCAGCAGCGGAATCAGCCAGGCATTATTCAGACTAAACAGGGCAAAATCCATTCCTTTGCCACACCTACCTTACTTTCCGGATGTCGCTGTGCTCCATGATTACCATTTGAGCCAATCGAGGTCATCCACATTTGTGCTGAGACGATCCTTGTAAATGGCAAGGACAAGAGCCAGACCTACGGCCACTTCAGCTGCGGCTACCACGATGACAAACACAGAAAATACTTGTCCGGTATAACTCCCAGCCGCCACATATTTATTGAAGGCGATCAGGTTGATGTTGACTGCGTTCAGCATCAATTCGATTCCCATCAGAATCGCGATGGCATTGCGTTTCGACAGAAGGCCATACAAACCGAGGCAGAACAGAGCCGTTCCGAGGAGCAGAAAATGCGTTAATCCTATGGTCACGCTTCTTTCGCCCCCTTCGCAAGGATAATCGCGCCGACCAAAGCCACCAGTAGCAAGACGGCTGCAGATTCAAATGCCACCACATAGTCTCCCAAAAGCAGTGATGCGAGACCTTCTACGGCGGCTTCAGGATTCACCTGTTGCCCGACCGGTTTGAAGTCTGTACCCATCAAAGCCCAGCCGCAGATCGCGAAGAAGGCGGCCGAGACGAAGGATGCATAGATCACCCAACGGTTGTTGGGGTTGGATTCTTTCATGTTTCTACGGCGTGTCAACATGACACCGAAGGCGATCAAGATCGCCACGGCGCCGCCATAGACGAGGATTTGAACGGCTGCCAGGAAATCGGCGTTCAGCAGGACGTAAAGTCCAGCCACACCGATGAAGGACAATGCCAACATCAATGCGCTGTGAACAATGTCTTTCAGGAATACTACACCGGCCGCTGACAAGATCGTCATTCCCGCCAGGCCATAAAAGGCAGCTGCGAAGATAAAGTCATTCACCGGCTTGTCACCCCTTTTCCCCAGCTTCCGGAGTCGCTTTCACTTCTGGGACATCATAACCCCGTTTTTTTGCCAAGTCGATGCAATCGAAGATCAGATCCTCTCGGCTGTAACCGGAGAAGGCGAATTCATTCGTCCAATCGATACATTTGACCGGGCAAGATTCGATACACAAGTTGCAGTAGAGGCACAAACCAGAGTCGTGAACATAGGTGCTCAAATGACGCTTGTTGTTCTCGTCTCTGACACTTGTCAGTTTAATCGAACCATTCGGACAGGAGTTCATACAGATTCCACAGGAGATACACTTGCTTGTCTTCAGCTTGATTGTGCCGCCTCGGAACCGATCTCCCAGGTCGGGCATCACATCCGGATATTCTTCCGTAACAGGTTTACGGAAGAACTCTTGGATCGTGACGAACATCCCTTTGAGTAAGCCTATACCCTGCATCGTTTACCCTCCTATCATCACACGGTAGAAGTAAATACCTACACCGGTGATCAGGATATTTGCCAGAGACAGGGGCAGCAGCACTTTCCAGCCAAAGGACATCAGTTGGTCCATCCGAAAACGGGGGAAGGTCCATCTGAACCACATGAAGACGAAGATCATGAAGTAGGTTTTTGCCGCAAACCATATCCAACCGGGGATAAAGTGCAGAATATCTCCGAGTGCCCCGGGCAACGGCAAGGGCTGCCAGCCCCCAAGAAACAGTGTGGTAGCGATGGCCGATACGGCAAATAAGTTGGCATATTCGGCCAAGAAGAACATGGACCAGCGCATGCCCGAGTACTCCGTAAAGGGACCGGCAACGATTTCCCCTTCGCACTCGACGAGGTCAAAAGGCGTACGGTTCGTTTCCGCCGTAGCGGCGATGACATAGATGACAAAGGCCACTGGCTGCAGCAAGACAAACCAGACTTTCGATTGGGCCTCGACGATGGAAGACATCTGCAAGGATCCGACCAGCATGATGACTCCGAGTATAGAGAAGATCAAGGGGATCTCGTAACTGATCATCTGGGCCACAGCCCGCATGCCGCCGAGCATGGAATATTTGTTGTTGGAACCCCACCCGGCCATCAAGAAAGGCAGTGTGGACAGCGAGGAGAGCGCAATAAAGTAGAAAATACCGATGTTCAAATCAACGGGGACCGCTTGATTATCAAAAGGAATGACTGCATAAGCGCCCAGTGCAGGGATGAACAGCAGCGCCGGAGCCAAAGCCCAGACCCACTTGTCAACTTCCCGCGGTTGGTAGTCTTCCTTACTTAAGAGTTTCAGTGTATCGGCCACCGTTTGGAGAATCCCCCAGGGACCGACACGGTTCGGACCCAACCGGGACTGCATAAAACCGGCCACTTTCCGTTCCATCAGGACCAGAATGACCGCGTTGGTAAATACAACGATGATTACGCCGACCAGTCCAACGACGTAGATGGACATGTCGGTGGCATCATTCCCCAACAACGGGCTTAGTAAAGACCGCAAGAAGCTGGAGATGAGCATAAAAATATTCGAATCGTTCACAGTAACATCCCCCACCTTCCCTTAACAGTCTACCTCACCCAGAACGGGGTCCAGGGTACCGAGAATCGCGACGACGTCGCCCAATTTGTTGCCTTGACAAAGTTCATCTAAGAGCTGCAAGTTGACCATGGCGGCGCGGCGGGCATGCCAGCGGTACGGTTTGGTTGTCCCGTCGCTGACGACATAAAAGCCGATTTCACCCTTCGCGTTTTCGACACGGTGATAGACTTCGCCAGCAGGTGGTTTGATGACTTTCGGAACCTTGGCCATGACCGGTCCTTCAGGCATTTGCTCCAGCGCTTGTTTAATGATCCGCACTGACTGCTCCATCTCGTAAAAGCGGAGCATAAAGCGGTCCCAGTTGTCTCCTTTTTGACCGAGAGGAATGTCAAAATCAAAACGGTCGTAAATGCCGTAGGGATCAGCTTTGCGAACGTCATAGTTGACACCGCTGGCCCGTAAGACGGCACCCGTTGCTGACATGGCGATGGCTCGTTCTGCACTTAAAAAGGCGATATCTTTCAAGCGCAGTTGGACAATCTCATTGCCAACGATCAGGTTGTTGTAGGTCTCCATCACTCTGTCAAAGTTCTTGACAAACTTCCAGCAGGCATCAACCCATCCTTCGGGAAGGTCTTGGGAGACACCACCGACACGGATATAGTTGAAGGTCATGCGAGCTCCGCAAGCTCGGTTGAATAGTTCCAAAATCTCTTCACGGTCGCGAATGCAGAAAGTAAAACCGGTTACACCGCCGATGTCCATCACCAAACTGCCGATACAGATCATATGGGAGGCGATCCGAGACAATTCGGCCATAATCACCCGGATGTATTCGGCTCTCTCCGGAACTGCTACGCCCATCAGTTTTTCGATGGCCTGGGAGATGCCTAAGTTATTGCCCATGGCAGCCAGGTAATCCATCCGGTCGGTAAAGGGGATCGTCTGCACATAGGTTTTATTTTCACAGATCTTCTCAATGCCCCGGTGAAGATATCCGATAATCGGTGTCGCCTTAACGACGATCTCCCCGTCCAGTTCTAAGAGAATCCGCAACACCCCGTGGGTCGAAGGGTGCTGGGGACCCATATTCAGTTCATATTTTTGTGTTTGCAAAAGGTCTCACCTCACCCTATCCTAAGCTCTGGGTTGGAGCTTGAAGTCTTTACGCAGCGGGTGTCCTTCGAACTCCTCCGGTAGCAGCAATCGAGTCATATTCGGGTGTCCTGGAAAAGCGACGCCCATCAGGTCGTAGACTTCACGTTCCATAAAGTTAGCGCCCGGCCAAATGCTCGTCACCGTGGGAACCTGCGCCTCATCCCTAGCAGTGATCGTTTTTACCCGCAGGTCATACTTGTGCTTTATGGAAAAGAGTTGATAAACCACTTCCAGGCCGGCATCTTTGCGGTCGACCGACGAGATATCCGACAACATATCAAAAGCCCATTCGGGGCTCTTACACAACTTTTCCATGACGGGAATGAGGTTTTCCTTGGTGACGACTAGGGAGCGGCTCACGCCTTCGCCGACGACCTCCACAGTTGTCCCCAGCTTGGCGTTCAATTCTTCCGGATTATACCGGTCTAACAGATTAATTGCCATGCTTCAACCCCACTTTGGTTGGGTTTTGAACTTTTTCTTTCAGTTTCAAGAATCCGTCGATTAAGGCTTCTGGACGAGGCGGGCAACCAGGAATATATACGTCTACCGGAAGAATCTTGTCCACGCCGGGTACAACCGCATAGGAGTCCACAAAGGGTCCTCCGGTGCAGGCACAAGAACCCATGGCCAAGATCCATTTCGGTTCCGGCATCTGTTCATATAGCCGCACCAAGGCGGGTGCCATTTTCCATGTCACCGTACCGGCGATGATGATGCAGTCCGCTTGCCGCACAGAAGGTCGGAATACCTCGTACCCAAACCGAGCGATGTCGAAGCGCGGACCTGCGCTGGCCATCATCTCAATCGCACAACAAGCTAACCCGGAAGACAATGGCCAAAAGGAGTTGCCTCTGGCCCAGTTAAAGACAGACTCAAGACTGGTCATGATGATGTTCTTTTGGACGAGTTCCTGCACTTGGGCGTCGTTAAGAACGTCGACGTTTTTGCCTATTTCCATTCCAAAGCTCCTTCCTTCCAGGCATACCAGAAACCTACTACTAAGATAGCGATGAAGATGAACATCTCCACGAATGCAAAGGTTCCCAGCTGCTGGAACTTGACGGCCCAGGGATAGAGGAATACGGTCTCTACATCAAAGGCCACAAACACCAAGGCGTAAAGAAAGTAGTTTGATTTAAACTGAACCCATGTGTCCCCAATCGTTTCCATACCGCACTCATAAGGATCGGCTTTGACCCGACTGGTTCTCCGCGTCTGAAACAACCTAGAGACGAGGAATGCAGCGATCGGGATAATGAAACCGGCGGCCAGGAACAAACTGATGCCCAAGTATTCTTTCAACAACCTTGTTCCCTCCTTCCTGTGTAATCATATTTGAAAATAACGGAAGAGCTGACCAAAAGACGAGATCCCAAAAGTTTATTATTCTGCGTTTTCGGAAAAAACCCTTCCACAAAAATGAAATATTAGAGGGGATTATAAACCTTTTACATAGAGTCGACGTTCCCTGTTCATATTAAAGCAAAATCCCGGCCCTGTCCATGTATACATTCAGGAAACCGGGAAATATAATGCATAGTCTCTTGTTCGATAAATATCTTCATTTCTCACTATTTTCTGCCACTCGACGATCGAGGCGGTAGATAAAGGCTAAAACCTCGGCCACCATCCGGTATAATTCCGGCGGTATCTCGGCACCCAGGTCAAGCTTGGCAAGTAGGTTGACGAGCGTGGGATCTTTATAGACGGGGATGTCTTTTTCTTTCGCCACTTCTAAAATTCGACGGGCTAGGTGTCCTTGCCCGGTTGCGACCACCTTGGGAACGTCATCGTCGGCAGGATTGTACTTGAGAGCGACGGCTTTGTCTAGTCTTTTTCTTCCGGTTTCACCGTCGCCACTGTCACGTTCGGCCATAGAACCATCTCCTTTTGCTCTATCTAAATGCGAATGTTGATTTGTCCAGGTTCTTTCGGAATAGCTGCAGTTGTCGGTTGCGGACGTAAATCAGGCGGGGTGCCTACTTTCCAATCGGCACTATGGAGTCGGAATCCCTGTTCGGATAAAGCTTTCTGAAGTTCCGGCCAAGCGTCCATGCCTTCTTTCATGATGTCTACATCGTACACGGTAACTTTACTTATTACGTCCCGCTGCCGCAAAGCCAGTTCCACAGCGATAGGACCTAGATGTTCCGTATCTAAAACGAGAGCCAGCCTGAGGTTTTTTGGGTCCAAGGTACGGTTTTTCCCATCTTTATATACTCTCAACTGACCGGTGCCTTCGCTGCCGTCTCTGTGCAAATAGGGGATGGAAAAATACAAATAATCGTTAGAACCGCTTACTCCTTTGTTTAGCCCTTGCAAGATTTGCTGACCGGCCCACTGTTCTTCAACAGCAGCGCCATTAGTGAGCACTTCCGCTCTTTCGGTTCCCGGCGACTTGAAAAACTGTTCCACTTCTTTCACGGCTCGACTGATCAATGGAAGCAGATTTTTTTCTTCTCCTGGTGAAGCATGTTTTAGGGCTCCCGAATTCTTTTCTACATGTTCGATCTGGTTTTGCTGACCTGAAGCTTTTTTCCCTTTCGATGAGTCGATCGGGGAAGGGTCTTTCCCCTCACCTTCTTGATTCAGATTCGAAAGACCGGATCGCCCAGCCTCTAGTCCGGCTCTCTCGCTTTCTCCTTGTGTTCGATTCGTCGAAGCAGTGACGAAGAAGCCCGTTTCCTTCTCTGGATCCGCTGTCGCCAAGAAAAAAGAGGCGGCGTGAGGCTCTTGCACAGACGACTTCTCCCCGTCGGGAAGGCCGGTCGTAGCCTCTTTTCCCGAGAAAACTGTCGATGAGGAGGTGCTTGCGAAACTGGAAGCACCAGAGGTGCTTTTCCCAGGCATCTGTTGATTTTTGAAGAGGCTCTCCAGCTTTTGCGCGATTTCAGCCGTTCCATCGTCAGGGCTGAGTCGAACCTGTTGAAGTATTTCCTCCAGTTGAGTCAACGCCTGGGACTGTTGGCCTTGTCCTTGCAAGAGTTGTTTTGTATCGTTGATCCATCGTTGCAGCCCTTGGACAGGATCGGGCTCCGTAAAAACTCGCTGCATAATTTGCAGCACGTCGCTCTCGAGAGGTAATCCTGCTTTCAACGCAAAGGCAGCGATTTGAGCTGTACCTAAATCCTGTTTACCCATCACCATCATGGCCCGGGCCACTTGCTGAAAGTTCTCTCGGCTCAATGAAAGCATGGCCGATGTAAGGGATTTAAAGATTGTCCGGTTTTGGGCGTTGTCTTCAACACCGGCTTGGCGAAGTACCAGAGACGTTCTTTCTCCCGCTAGCTCTTTCTGTCCTGGCGGGATGAGGCGGGCTTGGATCTGCTTTTCGTTGACTCCCTGTATCTGTAATTCGATCTCTTGACCTGCTGTTAATGGGTATGGCGATTGCAGGGATAGCTTTTTTCCGTCCATTTTTACCGTATACGTGTCTGGAAGAACCATTTCCAAGACTAGCCCTTTGAGGAGGGCGCCAATCTTCCATTCGCTGCCTTCACCATTGTTTCGCTGCGACATCTGTGAAAGCAAAGACCGCAGTACCACTTGGGTGACATCCATTGTCAAGGTTCATTCCTCCTCCCACTTGTCGATATGCAGAAAAGAGGTGCGGTGAATCAAACTGGGCCCTCGAAGAATGATCGCTTCTCGATGGGCTACCGTGCCATAGCCTTTATGTTTCTCGAAGCCATAACCGGGAAAAATCTGATTAAAACGGATCATTAATTGATCTCGGGTGACTTTCGCCAGGATCGAAGCGGCAGCTACTGGAGCAGCCAGTCCGTCACCGCCGATGAGTGTTTCCTGTGTGCCCTTATACTGGGGCAAAGGCAGGTTGCCATCGACGAAGAGATAATCCGGTTGGATCCTTAAGTTGCTAACGGCTAAGGACATGGCCCTAAAGGTAGCCGGGAGTATACCAATTTGGTCGATCACCCTCGCTGCGACAACGGCGACTGCACATGCCAAGGCTTGTCGCCGGATTTCTTGGGCGAGACGCTCTCGCCGAGCAGCGCTGAGCTTTTTGGAGTCGTTTAATCCTTCAATGTGGCAGAAGGGCGGTAAGATGACAGCTGCTGCTGCCACAGGACCAGCTAGCGGTCCGCGACCTGCTTCGTCGATGCCGGCAATCCGTTCGAATCCCATCTCCCTCAACTTTGTTTCTGTCGTTAACCAGGAATCTTGCAACAGTTGACTGCTCTTTGACAACTTCTTCAACTCCCTAATTCGTTGGAAAGGAACACCTGCCGGTCCTTTAGATACCTCCCATAGCTTCATTCCCGCCTAGACAAACTACCTTTTGAAGAACGGGAATGGAGGTGTCCCTTGAAAAATATCGCGCTAAAAATCGCTTTAATTTTATCTCTTGTTGGTATTATCGGGTTTGTGGGCTTGCAACCTTTACATCCACCGAAGGAATATCTCTCCCTCGAGTATAATCGCTTAGAAAACAGTTCCCCGGAAAATGCGCCGGCGAACAATCCCAACGTTCGAGATCCTCATAAAAAATACGGTTGGGGATTTGTCCGTTCTAAAGAAGAGCAACCCCCTTATGTCCCTCAGTGGCAACAAGACTTGTTGAAGGAATACAACGCTATCTATAAAGGAAGCGGGGCCCAGAAGGTCCTAGCGATCACCTTTGATATGGGATACGAATTGGAAGGCGCTACACCACGCATCCTTGATGTATTGAAGAAGCATGATGCGAAGGCTGCCTTTTTTTTAACCGGTCACTGGGTAAAGACGCAACCGGATTTATTGAAACGCATGATCGCCGAAGGCCATGACATAGGAAATCACACTTGGAATCATCCCAGTTTGCCTGATCTTTCTCAAGATAAACTGACCGAGGAGATCATGTCCCTTCACCGGGACATCCAACAAGCTTCCGGATGTGATTATGCGGCCAAATATCTTCGTCCGCCAAAAGGAGAGTTTAGCCGTTCCAGTTTGGATGCAACAAAAAGCCTCGGTTATCAAACGATTTTTTGGAGTATCTCTTCCGTAGATTGGCTTCCGTCCTCTTCTCCGCGCAAAGTCTACAACGATGTCCTTAGCCAACTCCACCCGGGTGCTATCATTTTACTTCATGGCAACTCGAAAGCTGTCGTCGACCAGATGGAAGATATGATGACAGCCATAAAGGAACGGGGCTACTCTATTGTCCCATTGACAGAGATCCAAAAGCAATAACAAAAAGCACCCTTCGACTAAGGGTGCTTTCATTTATTCCGTTACGTCGAGAGTGAACCGGCCCAGTTTGCCAGCTCGGAAATCTCCTAAGACTTGAATAGCTGCTTTTTCCCGGTCGAAGACTCCGCCGGAAAGCAAAAATCCGCGCCGTTTGGCTACCGCGTCGAGCCAATTCACCTCAGGCACTTCCAAGACGTTCAGGCTATACCGTTCTTGCAGGGTCTCCACTGCCTTATCCCGAATCGCCTGCAGGATATAGGAAGCCACATGCTGCACATCGACGACCAGGTCGCTGACCGCTCCTGTGGCCGATAGTTTTAAGCCGACCATCGGATCTTCGAACTTGGGCCATAAAATTCCCGGCGTATCGAGCAGTTCGAGCTTTTGTCCGATGCTTACCCATTGCGGTCCCCGAGTGACACCGGGACGATCTGCCGTTACGGTTCTTCTCCGACCGGCTAACCGGTTGATCAACGATGACTTGCCCACGTTGGGAATTCCCAAGACCATGGCCCGGAAAGGCCGAGGACGCATCCCCCGCTGCTGCCATCGCTGTAACAACTGTTGTAAAGCCTGTTCTACAGCGGGAGCGATCGCTTTCACTCCCTCTCCCGAAGCAGCATCGATGGACAAAGCCGGAATCCCGCGGCTGCGGAAACTCTCAGCGAACTTCTGCGTTGCCGCCGGGTGGGCTAAATCAGACTTGTTTAGCAAGATGATCCGTGGTTTTTGGCCGAGTATTCGATCGATGTCAGGGTTACGACTGCTCACAGGAACGCGGGCGTCGACGAGTTCCAGCGCCAAGTCCACCTTGGCCAAGTCCGCTTCTACCTGACGCCGTGCACGAGTCATATGTCCTGGATACCATTGTATCCCACTCAACTTAGATGCCCTCCGTTGTGCGAATCCGATTTAAAGGCCAATATAAAAATACCGCTTTGCCGATGATGTTATTCCTCGGCACAAAACCCCAGCGGCGGCTGTCATCGGAATGGTTGCGGTTATCACCCATGACAAAGAGCTGTCCCTCTGGAACTGCCTTTGGTCCGAAGTCCTCCATTTTCAGCGGGGGAAGGTACGGTTCGGAGATCTTCTCTCCGTTTACATACAACTGGTTATTGCGAATCTCCACTGTCTCACCGCCAAGGGCGATGACCCGCTTGACAAAGTCGCGGCTTTCATCCAATGGGTAACGGAAGACGATGATATCGCCCCGCTTCGGCTCACTAAAATAATAGTTCACCTTACTGACGATAATCCGATCCAGCGGCATGAGGGTGGGCTCCATCGAGCCCGAAGGGATGTAAAAAGGCTGAAACAAAAAGAACCGGATTACAAAAGCCAGCACGACGGCGATTAAGACCGCTTCAGCGATTTCTCGAATGGCCGATTTGGGTTGTTTTTGTTCAGCCTGGACGGTAGAATCCTCCGGCCCTTTCATCTCTTCCACGAGGATACCTCCCCTAGTCCATTTCCATTATATTCCATAGGAATAATAGACAAAAGGGACTGGTTTCCCAGTCCCTGTAACCAGTCTAGCGTTTGTCTTTGATCCGGGCAGCTTTACCGGACAAGCCGCGCAGGTAGTACAGTTTGGCCCGACGAACGCGACCGCGACGTACCACTTCGAGCTTGTCGATACGCGGAGAATGGACGAGGAAAGTCCGTTCTACGGCGACACCGTAGGATACACGGCGAACAGTGAAAGTCTCACTGATTCCACCGCCACGACGTTTGATGACAATGCCTTCAAACACCTGAATCCGCTCACGGTTACCTTCCACGACTTTGACGTGGACTTTCACCGTATCCCCAGGATTAAACTGAGGAATATCTTTACGCAGTTGTTCTGCTTCGATTTGACGAATAATGTCTTGCATACTCTGAACCCCCTTCCTCGCCTAGGCGTTCTTACCCCCAGTTTCTATACGGGGCAGCGGACCACCCTTGCTTCCGAAGAGCATAACTCCCCGGTATCAAACAAAAGTTAGTATATCATAATCACAATTTCTACGCAACAAAGAGTTTAGCTTTATTGAAAAAACTCGACTACTGTTAACGCAGAAGGTCTTAGAGAATTATGCTGATTCAGGAAAAATAAAATGAGGGGAAGGATTTTGAACATACAACTAGTGTGTATTACTCTTTAACCGGGGAAAACTCCCCTTCGTACCAGGCCTCTCCTAACAACCGATCAAGGATGATCGCCGCCGCACTCCGAACGGAGAGATGGTTATAGGGACCTCGTCCCCAGATGGGATATAATATATGGTCGGCCGACTCCATCAACTCTTGTTCCATGCCGAAACCAGTGCCGAAGAGCAACAGCCAGGGCCCTTCTTCTTGCACTAGTTTTTTACGCATCTCCCGGTATCCGACCGAATGAGGATAAATTCGGGCATCCGTGGTGATGACTTTAGGCAGACGGCCTTCTTTTTGCTCGATCATCTTTTTCGCATCTTCTAAAGTGCTAGCCACGGTCAATCGTTCCAAGGCTTCCTTGCGATCAGGGTTGTATTCGGCGCCATAGCCCTCGATCCAGTACCGCAGGATCTCGGAGACGAGTCGTTGTTGCGCTTGGTGAGGGTGGATGACAAAATAGCCGGCTACATCATAGGTCGTGGCCGTACGGGAAATGTCATGCAAGTCGAGATTCGTCACCGATGTGGCGATGACCTGCATGCGCTTGTTGTAGACGGGATGGTGGATCAGGCCGATATAGAGCGGCACATCTTTCAAATCCAATGGAATCTAGCCCCTCCCCTTGGTTCGCTTCTTTTTCTCTTTTCGGGGTATTTCTACATCATGCCCTAGTTCTTGCAGCGCCTCGGCCATCAGCACCTGATCGTCAAAATCAAAGTTTCGTTCCTTTAATAATTCCGGACGAACTTGATAGGTGCGCTTCAGCGATTCTTTTCTTCGCCAACGGCGGATCGATGCGTGATGCCCGCTGAGCAGTACTGGTGGCACTTCAAGTCCGCGAAACTGCGCAGGCTTGGTAAACTGAGGATATTCCAACAACCCGTCGCTAAAAGACTCTTCTTCGGCAGAGCTTTCGTCTCCCAGGGCACCGGGGAGAAGTCTCACCACAGCATCAATGATGACCATGGCGGCCAGTTCACCGCCAGTCAGGACATAGTCGCCGATAGACAACTCTTCATCGACCCAAACTTGTCGAACCCGATCATCGATGCCTTCATAACGCCCGCAGAGCATGACGAGGCGAGGGATTTGCGAGAGCTCCCGGGCTTTCGCCTGGTCAAAGGTCTTACCCTGTGGAGTTAACAGGACTACACGGGTATCGGGCGCCTTTTCTCCAGCTTTTGCGTCGAGAATCTTTTCTAAGGCATCAAAAAAAGGTTGCGCCATCATGACCATGCCGGCTCCCCCGCCAAAAGGGGTGTCGTCGACACGGCGATGCTTGTTGTCTGTGTAGTCTCGTACATCATGGGTCTGAATGGATACGATCCCCTTACCTTGGGCGCGGCCGATGATGCTCGTCTCCATGGGACCTTTAAACATATCAGGAAAAATCGTTAATACATCGATCTTCATCGGTTTCACTCAAGCAATCCTTCCGGCAATTGTACGGTCATGCACCCTTTTTCCAAATCCACCTGCAGCACGACTGATTTTAGCGCCGGAATCAGCACTTCTTTTCCTGTATCTTCTGAACGGACCAGATAGACATCGTTGCTTCCGGTCTCGATAATTTGTCGCAACAAGCCAAGCGATTCCCCAGCTTCAGTGAAGACTTTAAGTCCTTCCAATTGGAAGTGATAATAGGCGCCTTCCTCAAGAGGCGGAACCTCTTCCATAGGAATCGTCAAATAGATATCCTTTAGTTTTTCCGCAGTCGTCATATCCTGAATCTCTTCGAAGGTGAGTAGAAATAGGTTTTTGTGCGCTTTCGAAGAGACGATCGTCAACATTTCCGGACAGCCGGGAACCTTTCCCTCCAGGTAAACACGTTTCAATTGCATAAACCTGGCCGGGTCTTTCGTCAACGGCCAAACACGGACTTGTCCTTTGACACCTTGTGTATTGATGATCTGTCCAACCCGGACGAATTTGTTCATAAACCGGCTGCCCCCTATTGAAAATAGAATCACCTTATGAGACGAGAAAAAGGGAGCCTAAAGCCCCCTTTTCCCCCATTTCCGGCTTAAACAAGCCGTTTAGACAATCTCTACAACGACACGTCGGCCGTCTTTCGCCGCAGCAGCTTTTACCATGGTGCGAATCGCCTTGGCAATCTTGCCTTGTTTGCCAATGACTTTTCCCATATCTTCCGGGGCGACGCGAAGTTCAATGAGAACTTGCTTCTCCGATTCTGATTGGGTCACTTGCACCTGATCCGGTCGATCGACCAGAGCTTTGGCCAGTATTTCAACTAATTCTTTCACGTGGGTACCTCCCCACTGGACATTCCCCATCAGACTCAAAAAAGCTTAGGCTTTTTTCTGAGCCCATTTGTCCAGGATCCCCGCCTTATTCAGCAAAGCCTTGACGGTATCCGAAGGTTGAGCACCGTTGTTCAGCCATTTGAGGGCTTTTTCCTCATCAATTTGGACGATAGCCGGATCTTTCGTCGGATTGTAAATGCCGATCTCTTCAATAAAGCGTCCATCCCGAGGAGAACGGGAGTCCGCTACTACGACCCGGTAAAAGGGAGCTTTTTTCATACCCATACGTTTCAGTCGAATACGAGTTGCCAAGTGTATCACCTCCTTCAAAGAGTCTGGTCCTGTCGATTCGAAAAATAGAACCTATTTCATAAAGGGCAGCTTGAACATACCCTTACCTTTTCCGCCAGGACCTTTTCCGGGGCCTTTGCCGCGCATATCAGCAAATTGTTTGAACATCTTGCGAGTCTGCTCGTAGGTCTTGATCAGGTTGTTCACCTGCTGCACCGAGGTGCCCGACCCTTTTGCGATGCGACGTTTTCGGCTGTCCTTCAGAATTTGCGGATTCTGTCGTTCTTCCGGCGTCATCGAAAGAATGATCGCTTCCACATGCTTGATCTCTTTTTCGTCAAACTGAACATCTTTGAGGGCTTTCATTTTGCCCATGCCCGGCAGCATGCCTACAAGTTGGTCAAGAGGCCCCATCTTCTGCATCTGCTGCACTTGGAAGAGAAAGTCTTCAAAGTTGAAGTCAGACTTGCGCAGCTTTTGCTCCATCTCTTTAGCCATTTTGGCGTCAAAGGTCGATTGGGCTTTCTCGATCAGGGAGAGCACATCACCCATGCCTAAGATACGGGAAGCCAACCGGTCGGGATGGAAGGGCTCCAAGGCATCCGGTTTTTCGCCCATGCCAGCGAACTTGATTGGACAACCGGTGACCGCTTTGACTGAGAGTGCGGCCCCGCCTCGAGCATCACCGTCAAGCTTCGTCAATACGACACCGTCCAAACCGAGTTGTTTATGGAAGGAATCGGCCACGTTCACAGCGTCTTGACCGGTCATGGCGTCGACAACGAGCATGATCTCATGAGGTTTTACGGTGGACTTGATCGACTTTAGCTCATCCATCAACTCTTCGTTGATGTGCAAGCGTCCGGCTGTATCGAGAAGGATCACATCACGGCCTTGAGCGACGGCGTATTCCGTAGCACCCCGGGCGATGTCGACAGGGCTGACGCCTGTCCCCATGGAGAAGACAGGGAGATCAAGCTGGTTGCCAAGCACCTGTAGCTGTTTTACCGCGGCAGGACGGTAGACGTCACAGGCAACTAAGAGGGGGCGCCGTCCCTGTTTGCGCAGGTAAAGGCCCAGTTTGGCAACGGTTGTCGTTTTACCGGCACCTTGCAGTCCGACGAGCATGACCACTGTCGGCGGTTTTGAGGACATGTTCAGCTTGGAGGTGGTTCCGCCCATCAACTGAATCAGTTCGTCATGAACGACTTTGACGACCTGTTGTCCCGGTGTTAAGCTTTCCAGCACGTCCTGGCCGATGGCCCGCTCTTTCACGCGGGCAACGAAGTCTTTAACGACTTTCAAGTTGACATCTGCCGCGAGCAAGGCCATGCGCACTTCCCGCATGGCTTCGGCCACGTCGGCCTCGGTCACTTTTCCCTTGCCCCGCAGTTTTTTTAACGTATTTTGCAGTTTTTCCGCGAGTCCTTCAAACATGGCCATGGGTCTATTCCCCACTTTCGCCTAGCATTTCTTTCAAGCGAAGGATAGCCTCTTCCAACTGACCCACATCACCGCCGCTGCGAGAACGCTTCAACAAGATGAGAATTTCCGACAGGCGGTCGCGGTCTTCCTGCCAGCGACGCAGCAATCCCAACTTTTCTTCATAGCCCAGGAGAACTTTTTCAGCCCGCCGGAGCAAGTCAAAGATGGCTTGCCGCGATACTTGAGATTCTGAGGCAATCTCCGCCAGTGAGAGATTGTCTTCATAATATAACGAGAGGACTTCCCGCTGCCGCTCCGTCAGTAATTGACCATAAAAGTCGTACAGCAGGGCCATCCGTTGCAGTTTTGCTAAGGATTGTTCTTCATTCATAGGTTCCCTCTGTTAAGGGTTAGCACTTGACAGACTCAACGAATGCAATTGTACTATGACCGCTTCCCTCTGTCAAGGGTTTTTCCTTCACAGTAAAAGAAGGAAGGTTATCCTTCCTTCTACCCGATTTTTAAAGCATATCTCCTGAATAAAACTCTTTCCGTCGTGAGCAAAATGCTTACTGTTTGTTTGGGTAAAGCCCGTGAAACGACTTTGCACAGTTGTGTCCCTTATTGTGCAGGCGAGTCCGTCGTCAGGCGGATCGCACGCAGGCGGGCTTCCTCCATAATCCGGCTTTCATCGAGACTGGTCAGCTTGCCCTCACGGAGAAGCACTTTTCCATCGACGAGTACCGTATCGACGTCGGATCCGCGAGCCGAATAGACCAAATGGGCGACCACATCATGGCTGGGACAGAGGTGTGGTTGTGCCAGATTGACCATGGTGATGTCGGCTCGTTTGCCCACTTCGAGTGAACCGATCATATCATCCCAACCTAAGGCACGGGCCCCGCCGATGGTGGCCATCTCTAAGGCGGCGTAAGCCGGGAGTGCCTCGGGATTGAGCAGGTGCACTTTCTGTAGGAAAGCTGCTTGACGCATCTCTTCTATTAAATCAAGGTTATTGTTGCTGGCGGCGCCATCCGTCCCGAGAGCCATGACGGCACCTTTTTGACGCAGGCTTTCCACGGGAGCAATCCCTGAGGCGAGTTTCATGTTTGATTCGGGGTTGTGAGCTACACCGATACCTTTCGTGGCAAGTATGTTTTGTTCTTCTTCTGTCAAATGAACACAGTGGGCGGCGAGAACTGGCCGTTCGAAGAGGCCAATGCTGTCCATGAGTTGGATGGGCGGTTTTCCGTATTGTTTGGTGATGTCCTGGACTTCCGTCTGTGTTTCTGCGAGGTGGATATGAAGCCCTGTTCCTAACCGGTCAGCTAATTCCATGACCCGTTTCAAATAGTCTGGCGTACAGGTGTAGGGCGCATGGGGTCCTAACCAGATTTTTACCCGCCCGTCAGCGCCGTTGTTCCAACGCTGGAAGAGCTCTTCCGATTCGACGATCGCTTTTTCGGCGCTGGCGCCAAAGCTGATCATGCCCCGGCTAAGATGGCCCCGGATGCCGCTCTCGGCGACAGCTTCGGCGACCCGGTCCATAAAGAAGTACATGTCGGCAAAAACAGTCGTACCGGACTTCAACATCTCGGCGATGGCCAGCATCGTTCCCCAGTAAACGTCATCACCGGTCAATTTCGCTTCGGCCGGCCAGATGGCCTCATTGAGCCAGCGCATCAAGGGAAGATCATCGGCATAGCTGCGAAAGAGCGTCATCGCTGCATGAGTGTGAGCATTGACCAGACCAGGTAAGACGGCTTTGTTTCGGCCGTCGATCACCTGCAGATCAGGGCCTTGAATTTCCTCTGGAGCTTTTCCCGGAAACACTCCGGCGATCTTCCCATCGACGATATAGAGATCGCCCTGACAGATATCTAGGCGGGAGGTCATCGGCAGGATTGTCCCACCCTGAATCAAAATCCGTGCCATAAGAACCCTCTTCTCTTATTCTTCTTTTAAAAGCCCTTGTAAGGTCTCGCCGTAAGGGGGGCGGAAAATTCCCCTATCGGTGATGAAGGCGGTAACCAGTTCTGCCGGTGTCACATCAAAGGCCGGGTTATAGACGTGTACACCGGGAGGCGCCGTTACAGCGTCGCCAAAGCCTCTCACTTCTTCGGGATCCCGTTCTTCAATGGGAATCTCTGCACCGGTCTTTAGAGACAAGTCGAAGGTCGAGACAGGTGCCGCCACATAAAAGGGAATGCCGTGGGCTTTCGCCGCTAAGGCCACCCCGTACGTTCCGATCTTGTTGGCCACATCTCCGTTGGCGGTGATGCGGTCAGCACCGACGATGACCAGGTCGACCAGGTTCTGTTTCATCACGTAGGCCGCCATGGAGTCGGTGATCAAGGTGACCGGAATCCCGTCTTGCATCAATTCCCATGCGGTCAGACGGGCTCCTTGCAGCAAAGGCCGGGTCTCGTCAGCGAAGACGCTGACTTCCTTTCCCGCATGATGGGCCGCCCGGATGACGCCTAAGGCGGTGCCAAATCCGGCGGTGGCTAAGGCGCCGGCGTTGCAGTGAGTCAGGATTCCAGCGCCTTCGGGAATGAGTTCTACCCCGAACTGCCCCATACGCTCGTTCATCGCCCGGTCTTCTTCGGAAATCGTTTTCGCTTCCTCTAGAAGGATATGTTTTAAATCTTCAACGGTCGCCCCACGATGAGCTTCCGCTTTAGCTTGCATTCGTTTTAAGGCCCAAAACAAGTTGACGGCCGTCGGCCGGGTTTTAGCCAGGTCGTCTACAGCCTGCTTGATCTCGGCCTCCAATTCCTGCGGGTCTTCCCCCTGATAGTTTAAGGCGGCCAAGGCAACACCGAAGGCAGCAGCAGCCCCAATGGCTGGGGCTCCTCGCACACGCAGTTTTTTGATGGCCTCTCCGAGAACGTGGTGGTCCCAGCATTCAATATATTCTTCTACGAGGGGTAGTTTGGTCTGATCTAAGAGCAAAAGGTGATCTTCTTGCCAGCGTAAAGTATCCACGTCGGTCCCCTTTCCGGTCAAAAGACTTATGCTTTATATCTTTTTAGAGCTTAAAGCCGCCAAATTCCTTCAGCGCCTCTTGGCAATCACAGCCTGCCTGCGAATCCATCAGTTCAATCGTCCGCATGGCGAGAATCTTGATGTTTTCAATGTTTGCTTTCATAGCATCGAGCACTTCCATATGGGTCAAGACCTCCGGCGAGATACCGGCACCAAAGTTGGTGACCATGCAAACAGTGGCGTAACACATCTCCGCTTCCCGGGCCAAGACGGCTTCAGGAACGCTGGTCATGCCGACGAGGTCGCCACCGAGTTGCTTGTACATGCGAATTTCCGCCGGCGTCTCAAAGCGGGGACCTTCCGTGCAGACATAGACACCGCCGTCGTGGGCGTTCAGGTTCTTATCGGCAGCCGCCTGTAACAAGACCTTCCGTAAGCGAGGGCAATAAGGATAGGTCAAATCGGTGTGGATCACGCCGTTTTGACCGCCGTCAAAAAAGGTGCTCGGCCGGACTTTCGTAAAGTCTAAAAACTGGTCGATGATCACTAGTTGGTTCGGACCCATGTTTTCATTTAAAGATCCGACGGCAGCGGTGGCGATGATCTGGCGGACACCGATTCGTTTTAAGGCGAGAATGTTTGCGCGGTAATTGACGAGATGAGGAGGAACCGAATGGCCCTCCTCATGGCGGTTCAGAAAAGCCACATCTTTACCGGCGTATTTGCCGAGCCGTAAAGACACGTTTCCATAAGGGGTCTGCACATTTACCTGGCGCGGTTCCGCCAGCATGGACGGATCATAGACGCCGGTTCCACCGATGATGGCGATGGGCACATTCAAATTCAAGCAGGATTCCTCCTCTTATCGCTGTTAAGCACACCGCCGGTCGCTACGTTCGTCGGCGGAACATCGACAATGGTGATGGTTACATTCTCAGGACGAGCTCCACTGGTTTCGACGATAGCTTCGGTGACTGCTTTGACCATGTTCCGTTTTTGTTCTTCTGTGCGGCCTTCCAGCATGGTGATGTTGACGATAGGCATGAGTAACTCCTCCTTTTTATTGTAGCAATACTATTAGTATTCCTTTATTCCTCTTTACCGAACAAGGCTTTCGCAAATTCGCCGGGATCAAAATCGCGCAGGTCATCCATTTTCTCGCCGATCCCGATGAACTTGACTGGTGTCTGCAGTTCTGAATGGATGGCCAAGATGACACCGCCTTTCGCCGTTCCATCCAGCTTGGTTAAGACCAGTCCGGTCAAGCCGACGGCTTCCCCGAAGATGCGAGCTTGGCTAAGCGCATTTTGGCCGGTCGTGGCGTCTAAAACAAGCAGGGTTTCGTGAGGCGCTCCCGGCATAGCCCGATCCAAGACCCGGTTGATTTTGCTCAATTCGTTCATCAAATGGGACTTGTTATGGAGCCGTCCTGCCGTGTCAATGATCAACACATCGCTCTCCCGGCTTTTGGCCGCTTGAACGGCATCAAAGGCAACCGCACTCGGATCGGCACCTTCTTGGTGGCGGATCACTTCCACACCGACCCGTTGCCCCCAGATCTCCAACTGATCGATCGCCGCAGCCCGGAAGGTATCTCCGGCGGCGAGGAGCACTTTACGACCTTCCTGCTTCCACCGGTGCGCCAGTTTGGCGATGGTCGTCGTCTTGCCGACGCCGTTGACGCCGACGATCAGGATCACCGTCGGTTGATTACCTAAGTTTACTGGGATAGCTTCCCCACCCAATATGGCGGCGATCTCTTCCTGCAAAAGACCTTGCAACAACGAAGGATCGCTGATTTTTTGTTCTTTCACCTTGCGGCGCAGTCGTTCCACCAGTTCAATAGACGTTTCGGCGCCCACATCGGCACTGATCAACGCTTCTTCCAGTTCGTCATAAAGTTCGTCATCGATCTTCGTTCGCCCCGTCACCAGCGCTTCCACTTTATCGACGAGATTTTGACGGGTTCGTGTCAGACCTTCCTTGAGTCGATTAAAAAAGCCAGTCAACGTACCACCTCCGAAAAATTGTAATTCGCAACTAAGCGAAAGGAATCACTACACGCCGATTTACCACAATGTAATCAAAGGACTATTGAGCTGAAGGAAAATCTGGGGTGTAATGATGGAGTGAGCAGCTACATGGCCGCCGACTCCGTCATCCGCACCGAGATCAACTTGGAAACACCGGCTTCTTCCATGGTTACTCCGTAGAGAAAATCGGCGCTCTCCATCGTTCCCTTTCGGTGCGAGATGACAATGAATTGGCTCTGTTCCGTTAGACTGCGTAAGTACCGGGCAAAGCGAGCCACATTCGCCTCGTCGAGGGCGGCTTCGATCTCGTCTAGCACGCAAAAGGGACTAGGCCGCACCTGCAGCAAGGAAAAGAGCAGGGCGATGGCCGTCAACGCCCGCTCTCCGCCGGATAAGAGAGACAAGTTCACCAATTTCTTCCCAGGCGGTTGGGCCAAGATGTCTACACCCGTCGTCAGCAGGTCGTTCGGATCGCTCAACACCAGTTCAGCTGAACCACCGCGGAAGAGATCCGTAAATACCTGCCGGAATTTGCTGTTAATCTCGGCGAAAGCTTGTCCAAAACGACGGATCATGATCTCTTCCATTTCCTGAATCACTTGTTCGAGAGTCCCTTTGGCCGTTTGCAGATCTTCGAACTGGTGCTGCAGGAAGGAGAGCCGTTCTTCGAGCCGTTGTTCTTCCTCAATCGCCAAAAGGTTGACGGCCCCCATCTCTCTGAGGAGATTTTTATATTGATTCATCTCTTTTTGCGATGCCCGGCGATCTTGAGGAGCGATTCCTTTTTCCGTAGCCTGTTCCGGTGTCAATTCCCATTGTTCAGCCAAGCGCTGGGTGATCGTGTTCGCTTCCGCTTCCAGTCGGGCCAGTTGAACTTCCAACTGGTGAACCTTTTCGCGAAGCGGAGTGATCTCACCGGTCAAATGCTTACGCTCTTCCAGCTTGTTCTGAAGTTCACTGGCTGTCTCTTCCTGAAGCTGCCGGCAGAGAGAGACTTCCTGTTGCACTTCCGCTTCTTCCACCATGCGACAGGCCAAATTTCGCTCCAGTTCGGTGATTTCCTTTTCACAGTCGGCAATCTCTTCCGAAGTGCTCTGGGATCGTTCCTCTTTTTCCTTCGCTTCCCGCTCGATTCGGCTGGTTTCTTCCTCTATAGAGAGGATCGCTTGTTCGAGGCCTTTCAGTTCTTCTTCCAATCGTGCACCAGTCATCTGCCAGCGATTCAGCTCTTCCCGATCCGTTTCTCCGACGATACGGAGTTGGGAAAGGGCCTCTAGCTTCTGGTTCACCGTCGATTCCAGTTCCTGATTCTCTGCTTCAGCGGCGCTGAGCTTTTCCTGCAGCAGCTCTTTTTGCCCAGCCATTTTGACTAACTCTTCCTGGAGCAGTTTCTGTTCTTGCCGGTGTTTTTCCACCAGCCCCTGGTCTTGTTCCACGGCCCGCTGCAGGCGAACTGCTTCCATCTCGAGACTGTTCTTTTCTGCTTCGACGGTAAGTATTCGCCTGTTTAATTCCTGTATCTGCATGGATAATCGGCTGATCTGTTCAGCCAACTCTTCTCGTTGTTGCTTAAAGCTGCTGATGGCTGTTCCGAGGCTCTTTTCTTCCTCTTCAAGCATGGCCATCTCGCGACGGCGCAAAAAAGTCTGGCCGCCGCCTTTCTGGTTGAGGCTTCCTCCGGTGACACTTCCCCCCGGCTGGAGTATCTCTCCTTCCAGAGTGACGATGCGCCAGTGATAGCGCGTTTGCTTCGCTAAACGCAAGGCCCCCGGCAAGTCTTCCATGACCAGGGTACGCCCCAACAGAAAACGAACTGCCGGCATGTAGGCAGCATCGCATTGGACAAGATCGGCAGCGCAACCGATGACACCAGCCATATTCAGCACGTCCCGACCGGGACCTCCATAGACTTGAAGGCTCCGGAGGGGAAGAAAGGTCGCCCTCCCTTTGCGGCAGGCTTTCAGATGCTCGACGCCACGGCGGGCGGCATCATCATCTTCGACGACGATATTCTGCATCGCGCCGCCGAGGGCCACTTCAAGGGCCACTTCCAATCCAGAGGGCACCTGGATGAGATCGCTAAAGACCCCATGAATGCCCTTCATCTGCCCATTGCCTGCCTTCAACTGGGAGAGAATCTCCCGAACGCCCAGAGCGAACCCTTCATGGTTTTTATCCATCGAATCGAGTGCTTTACGGCGGGCGGATACTTCCTGCCAACGGCGCATCGTCTGGGTCAGCCCGTGTTCTAACTCGGTGTGCTGGCCTTGCAGTTGCGACTTTTCTTGTTCGGAAGAGGTCAGTTCTTGGCGGACCCTTTCCCATAAGCTTTGGGCATCATCGGTCTTAGTGCGGCAGTTTGCGATTCCCTCCATCAACTCACGGGTTCGAGAATCAGTCCGGCTAACCTCATCGTCAAGGCGGTGGGATTGGGTTTCAATCCGCGTATGGTTGATTTCCACTTCATGCAATTGGGCTCGCAGAGTCGTCAGCTCTTGCGCCAGGGAAAACATCTGCTGGCGCATTTGCTGAATTTCTGCTTCTGACGCAGTGACTTCTTCCCGTGAGGCCTTTCCCTTGCTCAGACGTTCTTCGACCTCGCGGCGAACCGATTCGAGTTCAGCGAGAACATGTTCTCTCCGCAACGTCTGTTCCTTTTGGCGGCGACCCATATCTTCCAAGGCCGATGTAGAAAGAGACATCTCTTTGGTGACGATCTGCAACTGATTTTGCAGACCTTTGAGGCGCTCCCGGACGACGTTGATTTGCCCCTGAAGGGAAAGCACCTGTTCCGAATGGAGGTGAGCCTTTTGACGGGCCGCTGTCAGGGCTTCTTCGGCTTGACGAGCTTTCAAAGCCGCCGCAGCTTCCACCCCTTCGACGGTAGCCAGTTGAGCTTCTTTCTCCCAGAGGCTTCTGCTGAGTTTTTCTAACTCTAGCCGGGTCGTCGATGTCTTCTCAGTGATTTCTGCAAAATCTAAAACAAGCAGCCCGAGTTCCAACTGTTTTAGCTCCGAATCGATCTTTTTATAGCGACGGGCTTTTTCCGCTTGTTCACGGATGGAATCGAGCTGTTGTTCCAGTTCACCGATGATGTCGTCTAAGCGAGTGATGTGCTGTTGGGTCTCTTCCAGTTTTTTCGCCGCCTCACGCTTGCGGTTCCGGTAGCGGACAATGCCGGCGGCTTCTTCGATGATGGCCCGCCGTTCTTCCGGGCGAGAGGAAAGCACCTCATCAACCTTTCCCTGTCCGATGATCGAGATCCCTTCTCGTCCCAAACCGGTATCTGCAAACAGTTCTTGCAAGTCTTTGAGCCGGCAGGGGCTGCGGTTCAGGAGATAATCGCTGTCGCCGGAACGGAAGACGCGGCGCGTTACCGTCACTTCCCGAAAATCGACAGGCAACAGGCCTTTTTCGTTATTTAAAGTGATCGATACTTCTGCCATGCCCACCGGCTTGCGGCGATCAGATCCGGCGAAGATGACATCCTCCATCTTGGCGCCCCGCAAGGAACGGGGGCTCTGTTCTCCGAGAACCCAGCGAATGGCATCAGCCACGTTGGACTTGCCCGATCCGTTAGGCCCTACGACGACAGTCAGTCCTGGAGAGAGGACGATATCTGTTTTATCGGCAAAAGATTTAAAACCGTTTATCTCAATTCGCTTAAGGGCCAATCCCAATTCCTCCCGAAAAATTCCTCTTCATTGTAGCATAGGCGAAATTGGCGAACAAGCAACGGTGGGGAAAAGAAAAAACTGCCCGGTTTCGGGCAGCGTTTTTTCCTGACTTGAGTGACTTACCGCGGTTCCACGATGAACTTAATCGCAGTTCTTTCTTCCCCATCGATGGCAATCTCCACAAAGGCGGGAATGGTGATGAGGTTGATGCCATTCGGGGCGACGAACCCACGAGCGATTGCAATCGCTTTAATGGCCTGATTAACCGCCCCGGCGCCTACCGCTTGAATCTCGGCTCGGCCTTTTTCTCGGAGGATGGCGGCTAATGCTCCAGCTACCGATTTGGGATTGGATTGCGCAGATACTTTGAGTCCTTCCACCTACGTTCCCTCCTATACTCCCCGACCGCTGATTCCAGCGATCTTCTCCCCTATTATATTCTTATATTCGCCAATTGGCTATATATTCCTCTTGAGTAAAAATGAATATTGATTTCCCCCCCGACGCTAGTGCCCAATTTCCGTGTAAAGGCAAGCCAGGTTTAACCGGACCTGCGGCTATCAAGGGGATCGCCTCACAAATTTTAAGGGAGCTAATTCCATACATATGCCGCAACAGCCATCGCTTATGACCATGAACGAGAGATAAATCCTGAGGAGGGATCAGCAGTTGCATGGCATCGTCAAATGTTTCGCTCTTTAAACAAAAATTCCTGCTTTCTTTTTCAAAGGCCCTGACCATCGCCAGGACATAGTGAAAAGCTACGCCGCGGCGGACCCATTCTCCCAAGCTCGGAGAATAAGGTCCCGCTAAGCAACTATTGGCGCACAATTCTCCCGGCATCAGTCCCCAGCGAATCACAGGCACACCATGTCGGGCACACAAGAGGGCCATCTGAGTAAGAAGGCGCAATGTCCTCCCCCAGGACCAAACCGCATATTCTCCAGAGCGCCACCGCTGTTCCAGTGGACTGCCTTTTAGGACCAAGGTCGGATGAATGCGCAGAAAGTCCGGTCTCAACCAGAGGCATTCAAGCAGTGAAAAGAGGCTCATCGCCTCATTATCGCCGGGCAGACCGGTCATCAGGTGTAGTCCCACCTTAATGCCCTCTTGCTTTAAGAGCCGAACCGCCTGCACCGTCGCTGCCGGGCCATGTCCACGGTCGATGTTCTCCAAGACCTGAGTGTTCATGGACTGGGCTCCCACCTCGACTGTTGCCACCCCGTAAGCTTTTAAACGGGCCACTGTCTTCTCGTCGACTTTGTCTGGTCGAGTGGACAGTCGAAGTCCTCCGATCCCTCGTTGACCGACCCAAGGGTAGACAAGAGAGAGCAGTTTTTCTTGCACCCTATCAGGCAAACCGGTAAAACTGCCGCCGTAAAAGGCGATCTCATGATCAGCCTGTCCGTCTTCCCCTTTGTAACTCTCCAAGTACTTGTTGATCGTTTCATCGATATCGTCCTGCCCGGGAAGACCCTTTGCTCCGGTCAATCCCTCTTGATTGCAGTAGATACACCGATCGGGGCAGCCTTGTTGGGGTAAAAAAAGAGGGATGATCATGGTGTCATCCCCTTCTCTTCTGTCAACAAGCGCAGGGCCCGTCCTGCTGCTTGTTGTTCCGCTTCTTTTTTCGTCCGGCCTTGACCGGAAGAGATCTGGGCTCCGTTCACATAGACCGCTGCGATGAAACGTTTATCATGGTCCGGCCCCGATTCCTCGAGGATCCGGTAGCGGATATCGACAGGCCCTTTGCGTTGGACCCATTCTTGGAAGGCGGTCTTGTTATCTCCCGTAAAGACACTTTGTACGTTTTCAATGTTTGTGCCGAAAAGACCGAGGACAAACTTGCGGGCAGTATCGAGGCCGCTCGCCAGATAGATCGCGCCGATGACTGCTTCCAAAGCATCGGCTAAGATCGATGGCTTGTCACGGCCTCCGCTGCTCTCTTCACCACGTCCTAGGCGAAGCCAGACGCCAAGGTTCAGACGACGGGCACCGGCTGCCAGATTGGCTTCACAGACGATGGCCGCCCTTCGACGGGATAACTCTCCTTCAGGCCAGGTCGAGTACCGTTGATACAGTTGTTCCCCCACGATGAGACCTAATACGGCGTCGCCCAAAAACTCCAGCCGTTGGTTGTGTTCCTGCGGGGCAGAAGGGTTTTCGTAAAAGAAGGATGGATGCGTTAAGGCGGTTTCCAAGAGGTGTAAGTTGGCGTCGCCAATTCCAACCAGTTCCGCCAGTGCCCGTGGTTTGTGTAATCCCGGTTTGGCTTTTTTCATGATTCACCTCAAATAAAAGACCCCCATCACCCAACGGGCTCGGGGGTCGATCGGGCTGTCATAACAGGATCGATTTAGGCAAAGCCGGGTTTGGAGGTTATTCCCCAGGCCGGTATTTGCGAAGAGCGACGGTGGCGTTGTGTCCTCCAAAACCAAAAGTGTTGGAGATAGCCGCATCTACCGGTATTTTGCGCGCTTCATGGGGAACATAATCCAAATCACAGCCCTCACCAGGGTTATCCAAGTTGATCGTTGGGGGAATGATACCATCATGAATGGTTAAGGCTGTAGCGATCAGTTCGATGCCGCCGGCAGCGCCAAGCAGGTGGCCTGTCATCGATTTGGTCGAGCTGATAGCCACTTTCTGTGCATGATCGCCAAAAACAGACTTGATCGCCAGTGTTTCGTAATAGTCGTTCTTTTCAGTCGCCGTGCCATGGGCATTGATGTAATCTATGTCCTCCGGCTTCAAGCCCGAATCCTTTAAGGCACCCCGCATAGCTCGGGCAGCTCCTTCTCCGTCGGGCGCCGGGTCGGTGATATGATAAGCGTCACAGGAAGAGCCGTAACCGACGACTTCCGCATAGATATGTGCACCCCGGGCTAAGGCATGTTCCAGTTCCTCAAAAACGAGAATCCCGGCGCCTTCACCCATGACAAAGCCGCTGCGCTCCCGGTCAAAGGGGCGGCTGGCTTTTGCCGGTTCGTCATTCAGGGTGGACATGGCTTTCATCGCACAGAAGCCGGCAAAAGACAGTTGGATGATAGAAGCCTCGGTTCCCCCCGTAAACACCAGATCACAATCACCATGTTGAACCAAGCGGAGAGCACTACCGCAAGCGTTCGTCGCCGAGGCACAGGCGGTGACCACCGTTTCACTCGGTCCCTTCAAGTTCAGTTGCATGGATATATGGCCGGCAGCCATGTTAGAGATCATCATCGGGACGAAAAAGGGGCTGATCCGACCGTTCCCTTTGTTGATCATCACCTTGGCTTGATCTTCGAAGGTCTCCATGCCGCCGATACCGCAACCCAAGATGACACCTGCTCGTTCGCGGTCAGCCTTTTCCATATCGAGACCGGAATCTTCCATGGCCATCTTTGCCGCAGCTACGGCGTACTGGGCGAAGCGGTCCATACGACGAGCTTCTTTCCGATCCAAAAACTTAGTCGGATCAAAATCTTTTACTTCCGCCGCAACTCGCGTCGGTAGGTCGGTGGCGTCAAAACGGGTCACAGGACCGATGCCGGAAACACCGGAGGTCAAGGAGTCCCAAAACTTTTCCTTGCCTGTCCCTACGGGTGACACGACACCGACGCCCGTAATGACCACGCGTTTTTTCATGTTCTTTGTACACGCTCCTTATGAATAGGCTTCTATTTCCCGTAGAAGATTCTCTACAATTACACGGACAGGCAAGATCTCTTTGATTCTCTCCACATGCTCTCCCGAGAAGACCAACCCCGATTCCATGTTGCCTTGTTGGGCATGGTTAAGCGCTTCTACGATACAGAAGGACTTTGAGCAATGCTTCAAGCAACCATTACAGCGCTTCGGAGAATTATCTTCATCAGAGTTCAGCTTGTTCCAAAAGGGGTTTTTCAGACCGCGACCCGGCAGACCTACGGGGCTGTCGACTAGAACTACATCATCATGGGTGGAGCGCAGGTAAAGCTCTCTAAATTCCGGAGCTGCTCCGGACTCTTCACTGGCTGCAAAGCGTGTTCCCATTTGAACACCGCTGACCCCCATTTTGAAGGCGTCTACGATATCATGACCGTCGATAATTCCACCGGCGGCGATGACAGGGATATCTACGGCAGCAACAACTTCCGGCACGATTTTCTTCATGGACTCATCGGTGCCCAGATGGCCGCCTGCTTCTTTACCTTCGACAACGACGGCGGCGGCACCCAGCTTCTGGGCCAGTTTCGCCAAGCGAGCCGAAGAGACGATAGGAACAATCGGAGTTCCCGATTCTTTTCCCCATTGAAACATATCTCGAGAAAAACCAGCCCCTGAAACGACCAGGTCGATCCCTTCGTCGATAGCCGTCTGCACCAGTTTAGCAAAGTCCCGCGCGGCGAAAAGACAATTGATGCCGATAATGCCTTTGGTCAATCGGCGAGCTTCACGAATCTCACTGCGCAACTCTTGTTCGGTCAGGCCTGTCGCCGCGATCAGCCCGATCCCGCCCTCATTGGCCACTGCTGCTGCTAGAGGAGCCATGGATATACGTATTGCCATGCCGCCTTGTACGATCGGTAGCTTGGCCACTAAATGGCCGATTTTCAACTCCGGTAGCTTCACCTACTACTCCCCCAAATGCCCCTACAGTTCGCTAGGGCTTCGTCCTCTATAGGCAGGAAGCCCCGTATGGCTACGGGACTTCCGAAATACTTGCCAAGTTAAGTTTTTATACCTACTGGTTTTCTTTGATGTAATCAACAGCCGCACCGACGGTTTTGATCTTTTCAGCATCTTCATCAGGAATCTCGATATCGAATTCCTCTTCCAACGCCATGACCAGTTCAACAATATCCAAAGAGTCGGCGTTCAGGTCTTCAAAAGAAGTCTCCATGTTGACTTCTTCTTCGTCAACTCCCAATTGTTCTACCACGATGGCTTTGACTTTTTCAAAAATAGATGACACGTCTTTCACCTCCTTTAGAAACTACTACGCCATTACCATGCCGCCATCGACATTGATGGTTTGACCAGTAATGTATTTGGCGCTCTCCGATGCAAGGAAAGCGACAACTTTCGCCACATCTTCGGGCTGTCCAAGTCTACCTAAGGGAATCGTTTTTGCTAAACTTTCTCGTACCTCGTCAGAGAGCTTGTCGGTCATATCGGTTTGGATGTAACCGGGAGCGACGGCGTTTACAGTTATGTTTCTAGAACCGAGTTCTTTCGCCAATGTCTTGGTCAAACCGATGACACCGGCCTTGGCTGCCGCATAGTTCCCCTGCCCGGCGTTGCCCATTTGACCGACAACGGAGGTGATGTTTATGATGCGCCCAGAGCGCTGTTTAATCATGGGCTTGATGGCGCTTTTCGAGCAAAGGAATAGGCCCTTTAGATTCGTATCGAGAACGGCGTCCCAATCTTCTTCCTTTAAGCGCATTAACAGATTATCCCGGGTAATGCCCGCATTATTCACCAGTACATCAATGCGACCAAATTCTGCCAGGACTTTTTGGACCATTTCATCAACTTGATCGGAACGGGAAACATCCCCTTGGATGGCAAAAGCTTTCCCGCCAGCCGAGATAATCTCTTCGACGACTTCATTTGCTTTTGCTTCGCTTCCGGCATAATTGACAGCGACCGCAAAGCCGTCAGCAGCCAATTGCAAGGCAATCGCTCGCCCGATCCCCCGGGAAGCCCCGGTAACTAAGGCTGTCCGCAGGTCTACACCCATTTTATCCACTCTCCCCCTAAGATGCAAGGACCTTTTGGATTGTGTCTACATCGCCGATCGCGGCTGTCTCAGAGCCTTTGACAATCTTCCGAGCTAAACCGGTGAGCACTTTTCCGGGTCCCACTTCGATAAACCGTTGGACTCCCGCATCGGCGAGAAACTTGACCGACTGTTCCCAACGAACAGGATGATCCACTTGGAGGATGAGGTTTTTCCGGACAGCTTCCCCGCTGGTGGCTGGTTGAGCCGTCACGTTCGCGACCAAAGGAATCGTCGGATCGGAGATATTCGCCGCGTGCAGGACTTCTGTCATGCGCTCTGCCGCCGGCTTCATCAAAGAGCAATGAAAAGGAGCACTCACATTGAGCATGACCGAGCGTTTTGCCCCTGCCGCTTTTGCCAAAGCAACGGCTTGTTCCACCGCTGCCACTTCCCCGGCGATAACCACTTGGCCGGCACCGTTAAAGTTAGCCGGTTCGACAACACCGGCAGTTGACGCATCCCGGCAAAGGGCTTCCACAGCTTCAGCCTCCAACCCCATGATGGCGGCCATCGTTCCACGGCCGGCCGGTACAGCATCTTGCATAAAAAGACCGCGCTGGCGAACGAGGCGAATCCCTTCGACCAAGGTAAGACTGCCAGCCGCTACGAGAGCGGAATACTCGCCCAGGCTGTGTCCGGCGACCCAGTCCGGACGAAATCCGTTAGCAGCCAAGACTCGATAGACGGCCACCGCTGTGGCCAACAAGGCCGGTTGGGTGTTCGCTGTCAAGCGTAATTCCTCTTCCGGTCCTTCAAAGCACAACTTGCTTAAAGAAAAGCCTAGCGCTTCATCGGCTTCGTCGAAGACAGCTTTTGCCAAGGGAAATTGGGCTACCAAGTCGGCACCCATGCCGACGAATTGGGAGCCTTGGCCGGGAAACATGAATGCGATTTGTGTCATAAGTCCTCCTAACGGCCTGCTTGAATCCGACCGTTCATATTTGCAAACACTTTTTCCGCTTGCATAATAATATCTTGAATGATTTCAGAAGCTGTTTCCTCTCGGCATACCATGGCTGCCACTTGACCGGCCATGACCGAACCCAGTTCTACATCGCCTTCCACCATGGCTAAACGAAGTCTTCCGACGCCAAGTTTTTCGAATTCTTCCGCTGGAGCCGCTTTTCGCTCCAACTCATCAAACTTGCGGACGAGTTTGTTTTTTAAACAACGGACTGGATGACCGGTGGGACGTCCCGTAACGACCGTATCGCGATCTTTCGCCTTGAGAACGGCTGTTTTTACGTTGGGATGGATGACACATTCCTTGGCACACATAAAGCGAGTACCCATCTGCACCCCGACAGCACCAAGGCTTAAGGCAGCGACAAACTGGCGTCCGTCGGCAATGCCTCCGGCAGCGATGACAGGGATGTTGACGGCATCGACGATTTGCGGCACCAGCGACATGGTCGTCAGTTCACCGACATGACCGCCAGATTCCATCCCTTCGGCGATAAGGGCGTCTACACCCGACTTTTCCAGACGTTGAGCCAGTGCCACTGAAGAGACAACAGGGATGACCTTGGTTCCTACTTCTTTCAGCCGGGGAATATATTTTCCAGGGTTTCCGGCGCCCGTCGTAATCAAAGGCACACGGTGCTTGATGATCACTTCAATTATATCGTCCACATGGGGAGACATGAGCATCACGTTCACACCATAGGGTTTGGAGGTTCGTTCTTTAATTTTAACGATCTCATTTTCAACCCATTCGGCGGGAGCTTGTCCGGCACCTACAATTCCCAACCCGCCTGCTTCAGATACAGCCGCGGCCAGTTCGGCAGTGGCTACCCAAGCCATTCCGCCTTGCATAATCGGATAGTCAATCCCCAAAAGGTCACATAAAACGGTTCTCACAAGTTTCCTCCTTTACCCTGCTACGCCGCGGCTTTACCCTTTCGGTATCGCCCACTCTACTGCCATACTTCCCCAGGTAAGTCCAGCACCAAAACCTACCATAATCAATCGGTGTCCGGGCTGAATCTGTCCGCTCCGTACCATTTCGTCAAGGGCCACCGGAATCGAAGCCGCCGACATGTTACCGTAACGATCCAAGTTGACAGCCACCCGATCCATACCGATACCTAACTTTTTGGCAGCTGAGTCAATGATACGCATATTCGCTTGGTGAGGAATGAAGAAGTCGATGTCTTCTTTCTCCCAGTCAGCTATCTCCAAAGCCTTTTCAGCAGCATCGCCCATGATGCGAACGGCGAATTTGTACACTTCTTTCCCGTTCATTTTGACGTAGTGCTGCCGTTGCTCCACTGTCTCCGCCGTCGCAGGAAGTCGACTTCCGCCGGCGGGTACGCCGAGATCTTTTCCCCCTGACCCATCAGCGCCGAGGTGAACCGCTTTAATACCGGCCCCCTCTTCTACAGGACCTAAGACAGCCGCTCCAGCACCATCGCCAAAGAGCACACAAGTGTTGCGATCGCTATAATCCATAAACTTCGAGAGTACCTCTGCCCCAATCACGAGTACCCTCCGGTAAGTTCCGGTGGCAATGAACTGAGATCCTACGGCACAACCGTAGATAAAGCTGGTACAGGCTGTCTCGAGGTCAAAAGCGGCTGCCCTCTTGGCACCCAGTTTATCAGCAACCAGACAAGCCGAGGCAGGCAGGTAAGCATCAAAGGTACAACTGCCAACGATGATCAGATCCAGCTCTTCGGGATGTACTCCCGCTGCCTCTAAGGCTCGCTGACCGGCTACGTAAGCCAGATCGCTTACGGCTTCTTCCGGTTTGGCGACACGGCGCTCGCGAATCCCTGTTCGAGTGACAATCCACTCATCACTCGTCTCGATCATGGACTCAAAGTCTTTGTTGGTCATGATCTTTTCCGGCAGGTAAGAACCGGTACCCCAGATTCCGACGGATTGTAGCTTAATCAAACCGGCTCCCCCCTTCCCGGGATATGCTCTTTAATCGCTTGGATGAATCGTTCCTCAACGCCCTGCTGTGCCACTCGCAAGGCGTTCTTGATGGCTTTCGCTTTCGATGAGCCGTGACAGATGATCGACACGCCGTTGACACCTAAAAGAGGTGCACCGCCGTATTCAGCATAATCGAGCCGTTTGCCCATCTCCCGCAGTGCCGGTGTAGCCAGCAGCGCACCGAGTTGGGCCAACCGGCTGTTTTTTAGTTCATCTTTGATCATTTTGGTCAAGGCACCGATCATGCCCTCACCGAATTTTAAGACGACATTACCCACAAAGCCGTCACAGACGATCACATCGGCACGGCCAAAAAACAAATCTCGGCCTTCCACGTTCCCGATAAAACGAATGGGCGCTTCTTTCAGCATCCCGTAGGTGCTGAGGACTAATTCATTGCCCTTCGTTTCTTCTTCACCGATATTGAGCAGGGCTACCCGAGGATTGGAGATCCCCATAACTTTTTCGGCGTAGACACTGCCCATCATAGCAAACTGAAGTAAGTTTTTCGGCTTTGCTTCTGCATTGGCCCCCACATCGAGGAGCAGTTTGCCACCTTCCAAGGTAGGAAGAATGGTAGCGATTGCCGGGCGATCAATGCCTGAAATCCGCCCGAGTCCGAGAAGTGAAGCAGCCATCTGGGCACCTGTCGAACCTGCGGAGACGAGAGCTTCGGCCTTCCCCTCCTTCACAAGGCGGGTGGCAACGACAATGGAAGCGTCTTTCTTTTTTCGCAGGGCTGTGGCCGGTGATTCATCCATGGCGATAACTTCCGACGCGGCGACGATTTCTATCCGCTTACGGACGGTTGTGGGAGCTTGCTGAAGCAGCGGTTCGATCGCTTCAGGCCGGCCTACCAGAAAGATGTTGATATCCATCTCTAAAGCTGCCTCAATAGCCCCTTTTACGATCTCCTCCGGTGCATGATCCCCGCCCATGGCGTCCAGCGCAATGCGCAAAAGTATTTCCTCCTTATGGTCGGGATAGCCTATCTCGAGCTATAATGTAAAATTTGCCAGAAAATACAATCTCATTTCCCACACGGCTGACGACACGGATAATATTCCGAGCGCCGACAACCTTGACGATATGGGCTTTGGCTTCGACGACCTCGCCCAATAGTACAGGGCGGCGGTTACGGACGCGAGACAGAGCTGTCATAGCTGTAGGCGCGTCCACGATAGCTACCGCTAGGGAATTTGCTTGGGCAAAGAGGTAATGCCCTCTGGCTACGGATGAACTCTGCAGCATCGCTTCGGTAAAGCGAAGTTGGGAAGTCCCTTCTTTTCCGACGATCAGATAGGTCACTTCTCCGACGATTTCTTCCCCGGTAAAGGTACGAGTGTCCTTTAAGTGCTCCACAGCGACCTGGCGCGCCCGCTCACGCAACTCCGGTATCCCGATCTGTTGGCGGTCTAAGCGAACGGTCTGTATGCTGACACCGAGTCTCCGGGCCAGTTCCCCATCAGAATGTAAGGGGTTTTCCTGCAGTATCTTCTCCAATTTGGCCAGGCGCACTTCCTTTTTTTCTCGCGCCCCCATCGCTATTCCCCCTGCAGAGTACAGTTTTTTATAGTAGCTGCTACTAATTCAAAGTATACCTCCGTTTTTTTCATTTTGCAAGTCTAATCGATGTATTTTTCCTTATATTTCCTTATTATACCAAAAGAAAATGGCCTATACAACGATAGGCCATTTCTGAACTGGAAACTTATTCGGCTTTTTTGCCAACTTCCCGATCACGATAATACCCGCAGCTCGGGCAAACGTGGTGGGGCATTTTGGGTTCATGGCATTGAGGGCAGGAACCGAAAGAAACCGGTTCCAACTTCTGTGCCGCACGACGCTGACGGTTGCGCGACTTCGATCTCCGGTGCTGAGGAACACCCATCTCCTACACCTCCTTTTATTTTTGAGAACGTTCGTTGCCATTCAGCAAGGCCAGGAGAGGGGCCATCCGGGGGTCTGCAGGGCCTTCAGAACAACCACAAGGGCCTTCTTCCAGAAGGGCACCACAGTGCGGACAGAGACCCGGACAATCCTCTTGGCACAAAACTTTCATGGGCAAAGCTAATACGAGGGCATCATGAAGGGCAGGAGATAGGTCCAAAACCCTCTCGCTTTCCAAGGGATATCGAGGAATGTCACCCTCCGGCATCGTTTCTTCCGAGGTTTCATCCACAGGGGATGTCGTAAAAAGAGCCTCTACGGGAACGTCGAGGGCAAACTCGACCGGACGCAAACAGCGATGACAAGGGGCTGTCAACCGAGCCGACAGGGTTCCTTGAAACCGGTACCCGCCTTCTTCCCGAGATACTTTCCCTTCGACATGGGCTGGCATCACAGGACGGAGGTCTTCTTCCAATTCCACTTCTTCCCATTGACCGGACCAGGGAAGCGGCTGCCACCGTTCACGGACCTTTCGTAATAAACCCTCATCGACTCGCATATTCTCCACCTCTTTAGAAAAGAACCAGCCATTATTATACAAAGGCCTGCTTATACTGTCAATGGAGAAGTTATTTTGCTAGGCGGAAAGTGTCCCGGGCGATCATCAACTCTTCGTTCGTCGGTATCACCATGACGCGACAGGCGGCACCGGGCAGGGATACGTCCGCTTCTCCCCGTCCTTTGTTTTTCTCTTCGTCCAGTCTCACACCGAGGTATTCCAGCCCGCTGCAGACGGTCTTGCGCATAGACGACGAGTTTTCTCCCAAACCTGCTGTAAAGACGATGGCGTCGACACCGTTCATAGCGGCAGCGTAAGCGCCAATATATTTTTTAACACGGTAGGCAAACATATCGAGGGCCAAGCGGCATTGTTCGTTCCCGTTGTCGGCTCCTTCCTCTAAGTCACGGAAGTCGCTGGAAACACCGGATACACCGAGGACGCCGCATTTTTTATTCATAAAGTCGCTCACTTGAGCCGGCGTCATGTTTTCTTTTTCCATAATAAAAGGAACCACAGCCGGATCCATATCGCCGACGCGAGTGCCCATCACCAGACCTTCCAGGGGCGTGAAGCCCATGGACGTATCTACCGAGTTGCCCTTAAGTACGGCAGCGATAGAGGCACCATTGCCCAGGTGACAGGTGATGATCTTCAGTTCCTCTAAGGGGCGACCGAGCATAGCTGCGGCCCGCTGAGCCACATATTTGTGGGAAGTTCCGTGAAATCCATAGCGGCGAAGGGAGTATTTTTTGGCCAACTCATAAGGCAAGGCGTACATATAAGCCTCTGCGGGGATGGTTTGATGGAAAGCTGTATCGAAGACAGCTACTTGCGGAACACCAGGCAGCATGTGCTGGCATGCCTCGATCCCCATAACGGCAGGTGGGTTATGCAAGGGGGCTACTTCGAAGAGGGCGCGAATGTCTGCGAGAGCCTTCTCGTCGATAACGGCCGAATCGGAAAACTTGTCTCCGCCGTGGGCAACGCGATGACCGACAGCGTTGATTTCCCGCAGCGATTTGATAACACCATACTCCTCATGAATTAAGGCGTCCACGGTCATCTGAATCGCTGTGTCATGATTTGGAATGTCCGTCTCCATGACGACGGGATTTTTCCCGGAAGGACGATGGGTTAACAAGGAACCGTTAAGCCCAATCCTTTCGACAAGTCCCTTGGCCAGAAGAGTTTCGTTCTGCATATCAAAAACTTGATATTTGAGCGAAGAACTTCCAGAGTTGATAACTAAGATAATCATTGAAATCCTCCTTATGCTTTTGTGACTTGTCTTTTTTTTCATTATTACTATACCCAATGGCTTAGCGGTTGTCATTTAATAAGACTATTTCGTCGAATTAGGTGCAAAACTTTCAGAAAATTTGTTATATTGGAGGTTTGGTGTTTTATGGGTAAAGGTCCCATCGCCCTTTTCCTATATTTTCTTCTGCTGACACCTCTTATGGTTTATTATCCCTCAGAGTCTCTGTCGGCAGCCCGGGAAGGATTACAGTTGTGGTTAACTGTCTTGTTACCTGCCTTGTTCCCCTTTTTAGTCGTTGCAGAACTGATTTTAGGAATGGGCCTGCCCCGTCTGGTCGGTGTCATGTTGGAGCCATTGATGCGTCCTCTTTTCCGACTGCCTGGTACTGCAGCCGTCGTCGTGGCGATCGGCTTTACGACCGGATTTCCTGTGGGTGCCATCATGACGGCCCGTTTGATCCGGGAAGGCGCTTTGACGACGACAGAGGGAGAACGTCTCGCCCTGTTTACGAACAACGCCAGCCCCTTGTTCATGCTCGGTGCCGTCGGAGCCGGCCTTTTTGGTTCCTCTGAAGCCGGTCTGATGCTTGCAGCAGCCCATTATGGCGCTAACTTGGCGGTGGGTTGGTTATATACTCGAACACTCCCTCCACCACCTCGTTCCTTTTCCACGGTCGGGAGAGGGTCCAGCCTGTGGAAGCGGCTTGAGGCAGAGTGGAAGCTTTTTTCGCTGCAGTCTAAACCGCCTGGAGAAATTCTGGGAACGGCAATTACCCGTGGGATGAACAACATCTTGGCCATCGGCGGATATATGATGTTTTTCGTCGTCACTTTCCGCCTTTTATTGGCCGGAGACGTGATCACTCCCCTGCTGAGCGGTCTGGAAGAGGTTCTTCCATGGTTGCGCCTCACCCCGACCCTGGCTCCCGGAATGATTGCCGGTCTGTTGGAGATGAGCATCGGCTGTCAACAGATCGCGGCGGCCCATGCTCCTTTAACTGAACGACTAATGATGACATCGTTTATTCTGGCCTGGAGCGGCATATCGATTCAAGCTCAGGTGTCTACCTTTTTGGCAGGCACAGGGGTTCGCCTCAGCCGGTATCTCCTAGCTCGATTAGCGCAAGGTTTTCTCTCCATGGCGATTCTCTATGTGCTGCTTCTCTATCTTCCCCTCCCTATGTCCTCTTCCTACATCCCTCCTCTAGCCGAATTTAACCTTTGGTGGATCTGGCCTGGTAAAAGCGGCCTTGTCTATGGGCTGATAGGAATTATGCTGATATTTTCTATGATTTTCATCAAAGGTGCAAGAAAAAAGTGAAAGAGAGTGTAAAGTTTTACACCCTCTGTCTACTAAACTATACATAACCGTATGTTAATATTCTTCTTCCCGCTCTCGTCCCCAGTGTTCTTGTAGTTCCTCTCGACCTTTGCGAACCGTATTGATCGACTTGGTTAGCGTTTGCTCCATTTGGCGAAGCACTTCGTCGGCATAATCACGAGCATCCACCTTCAGATCATTAGCAGTTCGTTTCGCCTCTGCCAATATCTCTTCCGCTTTGGCTTGAGCCATGCGAACGATCTCTGTCTCGCCGGCCATCTTCGCTACATAAGTTTTTGTTTCTTCTATCATGCGTTCACATTCTGCTTCCGCTTCTTGGATAACCCGCTGCCGTTCTTTCGTGAGCCATTTGGCTTGGCGCAATTCTTCCGGCAGGCCGGTGCGGATGCGATCGATGCTGTCTAGCAAGGCATGATCGTCCACGAGGACTTTCCCAGTCATAGGAATGCGAGTCGCCGTTTCCACCATTTCCTCGATTTCATCGAGGATGCGCAAAATGCTTCCTTTGCCATCGGTCAGACGAGCAGCTGTCCCCTCAAAAGATACTGAACGCTCCATTTTTGTCCCCCCTTCAGTCTATCCTGTTATCATCAGGTACCTTTTTTACCATACTTTTCGGCCATGCGTTCCTGTACAATCGGCGGCAGGTATTCCTGTACATCGCCGCCAAAGGAGGCGACTTCTTTTACCATGGAGCTGCTAATAAAGGCGTAGTCTGTAGTCGTAGCAAGGAAAACCGTTTCCGCCTGAGGGTAAAGTGTTTTATTCATCAAGGCCATTTGAAATTCAATCTCGAAATCAGACACGGCTCGAAGGCCTCGAACAATCGCGTTGGCCTTCTCTTTTTTGGCGAAGTCTACAAGCAGCCCGGAAAAAGACTTCACCGTCACATTCGTCAGATGCTGGGAAGCGACGCGGATCATTTCCACTCGCTCTTCCATCGTAAACAAAGGCTTTTTGCTAGGGTTGTGAACGACAGCTACAATCAGTTCGTCAAAGATTTGTGCCGCCCTTTCCACAATATCCATGTGTCCCTTGGTGATCGGATCAAAGCTTCCAGGATAAACGGCGATTGCCACAGAGCAGCCTCCTTACGATTCTAGCCACTGATAATAATGAATCATTGTATCGCCGTAACGGTTTGAACGTATATGACCGAGTCGGCCTATTCGTTCAGGCAATGTCTCATCGCGGCTTGTCTCAAGAATCAGAACGCCATCGGCAGAAAGCAGACCTTGGGCGACCAATTCCAACACTTCCGGCAGAAGATTTTGTTTGTAGGGGGGATCGGCAAAAATCAAGTCAAACCGTTTTCCTTGCTGTAAAAGCATCCGGCATGCCGAATAAACGTCTTGCCTCATAATCGTTCCATTCGCAAGGCCAGTTGTATCCATGTTTTTCTGTATGACTCGACAGGCTTCTTGGTCTTTTTCGACCCAATATACTTGTTCAGCACCACGGCTTAACGCTTCCAATCCAAGTGCGCCGGTCCCTGCAAACAGATCAAGACATCGGGCGTCGGGGATACGCCCAGCAAGTACATTGAATAGAGCTTCTTTAACGCGGTCTGCTGTTGGGCGGGTCTTGGAGCCCTTCACAGCAGCCAATCGGTGGCCGCGTGCTTGACCGGCAATGATACGCATTTCCTTCCCCTTTCGACGACATTACCCAAATTATAACATGCCCTCCCCCGTTCGACAATTCTAGCAAAAGAGGAATGGTACCACTGTCCTAGTGGTACATTGATTCTTAATGGATGGAATAAGGGAGGTTTGGCGATGAGCCGTTCTCAACTTTACGGAAATCTCGGCATTCGGCTCGATATGGCTGTTGAAGCCCATGACGTGATTCGTCAAGAAAGAGGTTCCGATATTCCCGGTGTAAAGGTCTTTAAAACGCAGCACCCGACAGCGACGGTGACGACGGTCATCGTGGAAAACGTTCAAGGCGAGCAATCCATGGGAAAACCTGTCGGCACCTACGTAACCATTGATGCACCGCAGTTGCGCGATAATAACCGGGAAGTTCATCAACAAATCGCTTCGATCTTAGCCAAGGAATTGACAGGTCTGCTCCGGTTAAGACCGGACGGTTCTGTCCTCGTGGTCGGCTTGGGTAACTGGAACGCCACCCCGGATGCGCTGGGGCCAAAAGTCGTCGATTATACCATGGTGACCCGCCATCTGCACCAGTATGCACCAGAAGAATTGGCTGGCGGATTGCGGCCGGTCAGCGCTATCGCCCCCGGTGTGCTCGGATTGACGGGAATTGAGACCGCAGAGATCATCAAAGGGATCGTCGAAAAAACCCGCCCTGATCTGGTCATCGCCATCGACGCCTTGGCAACCAGTTCCGTCGATCGCATCGCTACAAGCGTTCAGTTGGCCAATACGGGAATTCATCCCGGATCCGGTGTAGGCAACAAGCGTGCTGGCATCAACCTGGAGACGATGGGCGTTCCTGTGATTGCCTTGGGCATCCCGACGGTGATGCATGCCGGTATCATTGCCCATGAAGCCATTGAAAAACTGATGGAGCAGTTCCAAACAAGCCCCACCTTATATAAGCTCTATAAGGGACTGAACCCTGACGCTATGCAGCAGATCATCGAGCAGGTCTTAGGACCTTATACCCGCGATCTGATCATGACACCGAAAGAGATCGACCAGTTGATTCAGCAAACGTCTAAAGTGGTGGCATCAGGAATCGCTCAATCGCTGCATCCATCGATTACACCGGAACAGTGGACCCAGTATCTATCATAAAGACAAAGGCAGCGGCTATAGACGACTATAGGGATAACCACAGCGGTTATCCCTATAATGCTCAACTGATCCATGTTCTTTCCGTTTTTGTGACTTGCCACTTATCGTCTTCGTATTCAATAAAAACTCGAAGCCCGATTACAGCTAAATCTACCCTTCTAGTCATCTTCGATAGTACCGTCTTTAAAAGCGATGGAGTGCCGGCTACCATTGTTCGACACTCCATCGCTTTTTGCACGTAAGCTTCGTTGATCGGCTGTGATCCAACCGGGAATCACTCTTTGCTTATTGCTTTGAGTCGCTCTTGTCTTTGTTCACGGATTTTATTCGATGGGACAACCCAAGTTCCTGGGCCACTTCCATTTTGAAGTCTTCCATATTCGGCGACAGTTCGTCACGATCCCGATCAGGCAAGGCTTTTCACCTCCTCGCCGTTAGGATCCACCGATTATAACAAATCCAATCCTTGAAAAGTCTCCCTGACCTTGCGGGCCAGTTCTCGGCTTTCCGGTCTTTGCAGGGCCGGATCTTGAGCGGTCCACAGTTCCGATGCGCTCTTGGCTTGTTCTAATAGATCAGCATCTTTGACCAAGTCAGCGACCTTAAACGCAGGGATACCGCTCTGGCGGGTCCCCAAAAATTCTCCGGGGCCCCGCAGTTTGAGATCTTCTTCGGCGAGGCGGAAACCATCGTTCGTTCCTTCCATGGCCTTCATGCGCCTTTTTCCCTCGTCGGAAAGTTTATCGGCGATGAGGATGCAGAAGGACTGGGCCTGCCCCCGTCCGACACGACCACGTAATTGGTGGAGTTGGGCTAACCCGAATCGTTCGGCCCCTTCGATTACCATCACCGTTGCTGCCGGCACATCGATGCCAACCTCGATGACGGTCGTCGCGACGAGGACTTTTGTATTTCCCCGGTAAAAACGCTCCATGACGGCAGCTTTTTCTTCCTTTTTCATCCGGCCGTGCAGGATGCCTACCTCTAGATCCGGGAAGACGTCTCGAGTGAGGGTGCCATAGCGTTCTTCCACGGCTGCCAAGTCCATCTCTTCCGATTCTTCGATGGCCGGACAGACGATATAAGCCTGGTGCCCTTGGGCCACTTCACGGCGGATCAGATTGTACACCCGGGGCCATGTATCACTGCCTACATGATACGTTTTGACTTCCTGCCGACCGGGAGGGCGTTCATTGAGGATGGATACATCGAGATCGCCATACAGGGTCATGGCTAATGTTCGCGGTATCGGTGTGGCCGTCATGACGAGGAGGTCTGCCTGTTGGCCTTTTTCCCAAAGGGCAGCTCGCTGGCGAACACCGAAGCGGTGCTGTTCATCAATGACGACCAGCCCGAGGCGCTGGAAGACTACTTCTTTTTGCAACAGCGCATGGGTCCCCACAACGACCGGAAAAGTGCCTTCCGATAGACCTTTGAGAACTTCCTCTTTTCTGCGGCGCGTCAGCGAACCGGAAAGGTGGGCCACTGGTATAGCCATCTCGGCGAGCAATCGCTGCCAGCTGATGGCGTGTTGTTCGGCGAGAACTTCTGTCGGCGCCATCAGCGCCGCCTGGTAACCTGATGCGACCGCTTTGACGACGGCGGAAGCCGCTACGATCGTCTTGCCGGCTCCCACATCTCCCTGGAGAAGCCGGTTCATCGGTCGATTCGCTTCCATGTCGGCGGCGATCTCCCGAACGACCCGTTTTTGGGCCGTCGTCAACTCGTAAGGCAAGAGGGACCATAGCTTGTTCAGTTCCTCCTGGGCAGGCTTGTGACCAATACCTTCGATAGGGACGTTCCGACGACGGCGAATGAACTGCCAAGCCGTTTGCAGCAAAAAGGCTTCGTTAAAAGCCAGTTTGCGCCGGCCGAATTCAGCCTGTTCAAGGGAATCGGGGAAATGAACCCATTGAACGGCTTGATTCAAGGTAGGTAGGTTTGTCGAACTGTCGAGTCCCTTTGGCACGATATCACTCATTTGAGGGGCATACTGAGGAACGACCTGTTCATAGAGTCCCCGCAAGAATCGCTGGTTCAACCCTTCCGTAGCCGGATAGACCGGTACGATTCGGTTGGTATGCAATCCCGCTTCTGCTTGGTTTTCCATTTCCTCTACATGCAGTTCCGCCTTTCCGTAGCGAAACTCCACTTTCCCTGATACGATGACTGCCGTGCCGGGAGGGTATTTGGCGGTCAATTGCTTGCGGTTGAATAAGACGATCGGCAATAGGCCTGTACCATCGTCCAACTGACCTTTGATAACAGCCAATCCGCGGCGAGGATTATACTGCTGGTAGGCTCGAATGACACCGGATACGTTATAATCACCGGGATAACGTATTTGAGCAATGCTGAGCAACTGGCTGCGGTCGATATAGCGGTGGGGCAGATGAAAAAGCAAATCCTGAATCGTTTCGATGCCAAGCCTTTTAAGGGCAGCCGCCCGCTGAGGTCCTACGCCTCGGAGAAACTGAATCGCCGTACCAGGGCCTTTCAGGTTCCGGGGGGCCGTTTCATGTTGTTTTTTCTTGACGCTGCTATCGTCTGACCCTGGATTGGGAGAAACTTTCTTCCTCGCTTCGGTCGTCGGCAATTCCAATTCCAATTCCCCGATGCTCTGGGCCATCTGATCGACCACATGGCGCCGTTCCGGCGGAGTTAATCGCCGGTAGTGACTCATCTGGCCTTCCCAAAGAGCAAGCCGAGCTCCCCAAGGACCGGGATGAGCCGATAGAGCCTGCCGAAGAGCAGCCAAGGAAGCATAGGCGTAGGCGGAAAAACCGCCGACGACGCCTCCGTCCGTGTATCCGAGATTGCGCTCGGCGTCAATCGCCCGGCGCAGACTTTGCCATAGGGGTTGCCAACTCATCGTTTCTTACTCCAGACCAAAGATATAGGGATAAAGAGGTTGTCCCGTCTGTATCCGATGCACTTCTACATTGGGATAAGCTGAGCCAATCGCATCTTTTAACGTTTCCACATCCTCGTCGGATACGTTTTCCCCCGTATATATAGTGATCAATTCCCACTCTTCTTCAGAGCGGTCGAGCGCCTCTAAAACCACTGGTGGGACAGAATTTCCACAGGAAACGAGTTTGTCATCGAAGATCCCGAGGAGGTCCCCTTCTTTCACATCTCGACCGTTGACCGAAGCGTCCCGCACAGCCCAGGTGATCTCCAAACTGTGCACCGCTCCAGCAGCCGCTTCCATCATTTTGATATTATCTTCGACAGACTTGTCCGGATCGAAAGCGAGGCTCGCTGCCAATCCTCCCGGTAGATGTCGAGTCCCGATAACGGTCGCTTTATCTTCTCCGATCATCTGTACGGCTTGACGGGCCGCCATGATCAGGTTGGGATGGTTCGGTAAGAGCAAGCAAAAATCGGCATTTGCCTTTTCTACGGCTGACAACCAATCTTGGGCACTGGGGTTGCAACTGGTCCCCCCATCGATAATCCCCATCGCTCCTTGTTCTCGGTACAGGGCTGCCCATCCTTCTGAGGGTGTGGCGGCGATAAAACCAATCGGTCGTTGCGGCGGAATTTCTTGCTCGGCCTCTGCTTGTTCAGCCCTGTTGTTGGCTTGCTCGGCCATGTTGTTGATGTGTACCTGGTGAAGTGAGCCGTAGGCTAAGGCTTTCTCCAGCACCACGCCGGGATGATTGGTATGTACATGGATTTTTGCTGTTTCCCTGTCGCCAACCACGAGCAAGCAATCCCCTAAGGGCTTGAGGCTCTCTTGAAGAGCTTCTAAAGGGAGGTTCTGCCCCCGGAGGATGAATTCGGTGCAGTAAGGAAACTCCATATTTTCCTCTCGATGAGGAGAGCTTTCGATAAGTGCCGTAGAAGAGGACCTGTCTTTTTCATCAAAGTAAGGAGATTCGGATGGTTCGAAGGTGCCATTTGGGGCAGAGGCTGCTTCGCCTGCAAGCGCCTGATGACAGCCTATCAAGAAGAATAAATAACCCTGGCCACCAGCGTCGACGACACCAGCTTCTTTGAGGGCAGGTAGTTGTTCCGGCGTTTTGGCGAGAGCCCTTTTTCCAGCTTCAATGGCCGCGGCTAAGACCTCCTCCATATCGCTGCCGCGGCGGGCCGCTGCAAGAGCTTCTCGTGCCGCCATCTTGGCCACGGTTAAGATAGTTCCTTCCACGGGCTTCATGACGGCTTTATAGGCTCTCTCCACACCCTTTTCCATCGCTTGCGCCCATTCACGGGGGGAGACGGTTTCAGTCTCTTCCATCGCCTTTGCCCATCCCCAGAAAAGCTGGGAGAAGATTACACCGGAGTTGCCTCGTGCGCCCAGCAGGGCGCCTTTCGCTGCCGCCGAAGCGACTTTTCCAACGGAAGGCTCTTCTTTCGGCATTGCTTCGGCACAGGCTTGTAAGGTCAAAGCTAGATTCGTACCGGTATCACCATCAGGAACAGGAAACACGTTTAAACGATCGACATACTGGCGGTTCTGTTCCACTTGGACAGCACCGCTGCGAATCAGTTGGGCTACTTCTATCCCATTGAGTCGTCGATGATCTTTAGTCGGCAACTTTGATTCCTTGAACATGCACGTTCACCTCGCGGACGGTTAAACCCAGTTGATTTTCTACAGATATTTTGACTCTTTCCATCACCGTCCGAGCGACTTCCGGTATGCGAACTCCATAAGCGACGAGTACATGCAGATCCAAGGTAACAGAAAAGTCGTCAAAAGCGGTCACATAAATTCCCCGGGCCGTATTGTCGCCCCGTTTCACACTGATTCCAGCGAGAGGGCTTTTGGCAGCCATACCGACTAAACCGTAACATTCCGCCACCGCTTGCCCGGCGATATTGGCGATCACATCATCGGCAATGGTGACACGACCGAAATCGGATGCGTTTTTCACAGTCATTTGGGTCACTCCCTTCAAAAAAAAGGACCTTATTCAGGTCCCTTCTCTTCCAAGCAGCTCAATTCGTCGAGGAGGTTCCGAAGGTCAATCCCGTGCATGCGCGCACCGCCTTCAATGGTTTCCATGGTGGAACCCATGCAACCTAGGCATCCCATACCGTAGCGGGCCAGAATATCTTTTGCCCCGGGATAAGTCTGCAACAGTTCCATTAAAGACATATCTTTGGTGATCTTACCCAAGTCAGCCCCCCCTTAATCGTTTCATTTGTTTAGCTTTATTCGTCGTTCAAGAAGGAATTCCTTTTTCTTCGTCAAGTTCTTGCCAAAGCAGATCGAATCTGCTAGACTGTAATAGTGATTTTTCTGACCCCAAGGAGGTGGAACCATGGCACGGAAATGCGCCATTTGCGGCAAAGGGGTACAAACCGGGATGCAAGTCAGTCACTCCCACATCCGCACAAAAAGAACCTGGTCCCCTAACCTCCAGCGTGTTCGCGCTGTTGTAAAAGGTGCTCCTGTTCGTTTGAACGTATGTACCCGCTGCCTCCGTTCGGGCAAGGTTCAGCGTTCTGTGTAATTGTCCGGCTTGAAAAGGTAGCGCCCCCAATGGGCGAGTGAGTAAATAAGTCCTTTGACCAGATGGTCAAAGGACTTTTTACGTTTCCCTCAGCTCTTGTTCCCAAGCGAGGAGCTCATCGGCGGAAAATTGATATTTTTCGCTGCAGAAATGGCAGATCGCTTCGGCGCCTCCCTGCTCCCGGCGCATATCGGCCAGTTCATCAGGACCGAAGCTTTTCAACAGTGCCGATAGCCGCTCTCGATCACAACCACAAGAAAACTCAGGCTCGTAGCTGTTTAAGATTTTCGGGTCGAGCTCTCCCAACAAGTCTTCCATCATCTCTTTCGTGCTCTTTCCGTCGGCTAGATATTTGCTGATCGGTCCTAAACGGGCAATACATTGCTCAAGGAGGTCGATCGTCTTGTCATCAGCTCCCGGCATCAGTTGTACGATGTAACCGCCTGCCTCGAGGACAGAGCCGTCTACATCGATGAGCACACCTAGGGCTACCGCACTAGGCGTTTGTTCAGACGTAAAAAAGTAGTGTGTCAAATCTTCAGCGATTTCGCCAGAAACCAGGGCGGACGTACCGGTAAAGGTGTCTTTCAAACCCAGGTCACGGGTGACATGAATATGACCTTCTTTGCCGACCCCGCGTCCCACATCGAGCTTTCCTTCCGGTGTAGGCGGCAGTTCAATCGTCGGGTTCTGTACATATCCGCGCACCTGCCCCTTAGCATCGCCTTGGGCGACAATCGCCCCTAAAGGACCATCACCGAGGATGCGTAAAGTCATTCGGTCCTCTGCTTTCAGCATGGATCCCATGAGAGCTGAAGCCGTTAAGGTTCTACCTAAAGCCGCCGTGGCTACAGGCCAAGTTTGGTGTTTTTGCTGGGCTACGGAGACTAGACGAGTCGTCCGCGCACCGATAAAGCGGATTTTGCCTTGATCGGCTGTTGCCCGAATTAATTCATCTTGCACGTAATGGCTCTTCCTTTCAGATAATCGGCGTAAACGTCTCCGTTTCTGTTTTTTCCTCTTCGAATAAGTCCTTTGGAAGATGAATCGGAGCGACTGTATCTAATTCATATCTCTGGGATTGCTCTAGTGCCGCCGCAACGGCTCGGGATGCCCCCATGCAGGACCGGGAAACATCATATCCGTGACAGATACCGGCAACCAAGATGGCAGCAAAAAGGTCTCCCGTGCCATAAGCAGCCCAGGGAACGAGGGCTGTACCTATTTCCCAAGCCTTTTCCTGCTCGAGAATCAAGGTGTAAATTCGATCGTTCTCCCGGCGCCAGCCCGTGACGACAATCGCTTTCAACCCCGCTCGGCCCTTTTGAAGAGACTCTTTTCTTACGGAGTCTAGGAGATGTCTAGCCGCCTCAAGAATTTTCCGGCTGTCACGCCCTCGAGCTACCCCTACGGGCGGCTTGTCTCCATCGATGCCGGCCAACAAGAAAACCTCAAAGGGATTCGGGGTGATTACCGACGCCAAGGGGAGCAAGTCTTCACGGACCACCCGGGCAACTTCAGGAACAACATAAGCCCCGTGCGGATCGTCACCCAGCACAGGGTCCAGCAGGTAAGGTATGTCTGGTCGTTCCATCAGCCAACGAGAGAGTATTTTGCCTTGCCGGGCTGAACCGAGATAACCGCTGAGGACATGATCTACAGGGGTATCTTCCAGAGATTTGAGTAAACCGTAGAACAAAGCATCTGGAACGGTTCCGCCCCGCCTCGGCCGGACGGCGCCATGTGCGCCTAACATCACCGTGTGGATGGGAAAGGGTTGAATCCCGCAGGCCAGAAGGCCCGGGACGACGGCTGAGTTGCCGACAAATCCCCGGGCCACCATGCTCTGTACGGAGAGAACCGAAGGAATCCGTTCCATCTTTATCCTTCCATGCTGCGCATGAGGTTAGCCATCTCGATAGCTGACATGGCTGCGTCCCATCCCTTGTTGCCCGCTTTAGTTCCGGCTCGCTCGATGGCCTGCTCGATCGTATCCGTCGTCAATACTCCAAAAATGGTCGGAACGCCTGATTGAAGTCCGACCTGGGCGACGCCTTTGGCCGCTTCGCTGCAGACATAGTCAAAGTGGGGTGTCGATCCCCGGATGACGGCACCGAGACAGATGACAGCGTCAAAGCCTTTGGTAACCATCTTTTTGGCGACGAGGGGGATTTCGAAAGCACCCGGTGTCCAAGCGACGGTGATATCTTCTTCTCGAACTCCGTGGCGCTGGAGCGCATCGATAGCACCGGAGAGGAGTTTGCTGGTGATAAATTCGTTGAAGCGGGCGTTGACGATACCGATTTTCAATCCCTGTCCAAGGAGATGGCCTTCGTAAATCTGGTTAGGCATAAGGTAGTTAGCTCCTTTTCGATAAAAATATATTACACTTGAGAATTATCCTAACTCGAAAGCAAAATCTGGGGTGTAAAGACGTAGCGAGCGTTTTGGGCGGAGCGGCGTCGAGAGCGAAAGTTGCGAGCGGATCAGCACGCCACGGTTCACATGCAGAAATGCCCAGAGGTTTGGCGCGCCCGCGAAGCAACCGAGCGAACAGCCACGAAGCCCTTAGCGACCGGAGTCATTACACCCCGATTTGCCAAGAATGTAGCTTTAAGTGTTCGACTCATGTAAAACTGAAGACTTACAATTCAGTTAGTGCAGTTTCGTGACTGTACCTCCCAAAGGAGAAACCGGCATTTATAGCATATGACCGAGCTTTTCTTCTTTCGTCCTTAGATAGCGCTCGTTTTCGGGGACACACTCGATGACGATAGGGACCCGTTCAACGACAGAAAGGCCATAACCTTCCAGGCCTTTGATCTTTCTCGGGTTGTTGGTCATCAACATGATTTTGCGCAGGCCTAGATCGGCCAATATTTGAGCGCCTGTACCGTAGTCGCGCAGATCGGCTGGGAACCCAAGCATCTCGTTCGCCTGAACCGTGTCGGCCCCCATATCCTGCAGTTTATACGCGCGAATTTTATTGAGCAGCCCGATCCCTCGGCCTTCCTGACGCATATAAAGGACAACACCTCTACCTTCTTGCTCAATACGTCGAAGGGCAGTAGCCAGTTGATCGCCGCAGTCGCATCGCCTCGAACCGAGAACGTCTCCCGTCAGGCATTCCGAGTGGACCCGGACCAAAACAGGTTCTTCACCTTCGATATCTCCTTTGACGATGGCTAAGTGGCACTGTTTATCTAAAAGGCTTTCATAGGCGACAGCCGTAAAGTCACCGTATTTGGTGGGCAAACTGATGGTTTCTACGCGCCGGATCAGTTTTTCTGTACGACGGCGATACTCGATCAAGTCCGCGATAGTGATGATCTTTAAGTTATGTTGTTCTGCAAAGGGCAGCAGTTGCGGAACCCGGGCCATGGTTCCGTCATCAGCCATGATTTCACAGATCACGCCTGCCGGATAGAGCCCGGCCATGCGAGCCAAGTCGACAGCAGCTTCTGTATGACCGGAGCGAACGAGGACGCCCCCTTCCCGCGCCCGCAAAGGGAAGATATGTCCCGGTTTCCGGAGGTCTTCCGGTTTCGTTTTCGCATCTAAGAGAGCCTGAATCGTCTGGTGACGTTCGAAGGCGGAAATCCCGGTCGTACAGGTGGCGGCATCGACCGATACGGTAAAGGCCGTCTGCATACGGTCTGTATTGTCTTGAACCATGGGATGCAGTTCCAGGGCGTCGAGCCGTTCTCCGATCATGGGAACGCAGATCAGCCCCCGTCCATAGGTAGCCATGAAATTCACCGTTTCCGGCGTGGCCAGTTCGGCGGCCATCAACAGGTCCCCTTCGTTTTCACGGTCCTCGTCGTCTACGACGATGATCATTTTGCCTTGGCGAATATCCTCAATCGCTTCTTCGATGCTGTGGAATTTCGACATGGGAATCACCTCTCTGTGTTGATGTTAATAGCCCTGTTCTAAAAGAAACTCTCGCGAAATCCTTGAGAGCGGTTTCTCCCCTGACGATACCCGACCCGTGAGCAGACGCTCTACATATTTTCCGATCACATCGGCTTCCAAATTGACTTTTTCTCCTATCTTTTTCAAACCTAAGGTCGTCAATCCCGCCGTGTGGGGAATTAGCGATACGGTAAAACTCTGTTCCAACAGGTCGACGACAGTCAGGCTGATACCATCGATGGCGATAGAACCTTTAGGGATCACGTAACGGAGAAGTTCCGGAGGCGCCGAGATTTCCGTTACCACAGCGATGTCGACTCGGGTTTGTTTACGGATAATGCCGACGGCGTCCACGTGACCGGATACGATATGGCCGCCGAGGCGGTCACTCAGACGGAGAGCCCGTTCTAGGTTGACCCGATGGCCAGGCTGGAGCTCCGAGAGAGAGGTACGTTGTAAAGTCTCAGCCATCACGTCGGCCGTAAAGCCTCGCCCATCAAATTCGACAACAGTTAGGCATACGCCGTTGACAGCTATAGAGTCCCCCAGTTTGACATCTTCGACGACTTTTTTCGCTTCGATGACCAACTGAGCCGAACGAGCCCCTCGACGAATAGCCCGCATAACGCCAAGTTCCTCTACGATTCCGGTAAACACGGTTTCACCTCCTGGATCGTCCCCTGGAGAAGCCAATCATCGCCAATGGGGCGGAAAGTCCTTTTTGTTAACAGTCTCGCATCTTTCATCAAGGAAACTCCCCTTCCTCCCACCGGCGAGGACGCTCCGTCTCCACCGACCACTTTCGGCGCTACGAAGACAGCGACCTGATCGACCAGGTTTTGTTCAAGAAAGGACCCGTGGATCTGTGCGCCCCCTTCCACCAGGAGGGATGTGAGGCCTCTATCAGCCAGTTTTTTTAAGAGTGTCGGCAGGTCTACCTTCCCCTGAGCGTTCGTAGGACAAGGGAGGACGACTGCACCCGCCTTTTCTAACGCCTGGATTCGTTCAGCTGGTGCTCGCTCACTCGTCGCGATGATGGTTGGCGCCTCTGAAGAAAGGATTTTAGCGGTCAAGGGGGTGCGGGCTTGACTATCGACAATAACGCGCACCGGGTTTCGATATGTTCCTTCTTCTGACTGAGGAAGCCGGACCGTTAATTCGGGATCGTCGGCGAGCAAGGTGCCAATGCCAACGAGAACCGCGTCGTAAATGTTTCGCCACTGATGAACGACACGACGGCTTTCGGTTCCGCTGATCCAGCGGCTGTCGCCGGTGGCAGTCGCGATTTTACCATCTAGGGTCATCGCCCACTTCAGGAGCACCCAAGGTCTTCCCCGGGTGACCCAGGTAAAGAAGGGCTGGTTGATGGCAGACGCTTCTTCCGCCAAGATGCCCACATCCACTGGAATGCCAGCCTCCTGAAGGTGGCGGAAGCCCCTGCCGGCAACTTTTGGATTAGGGTCGGGCACCGCCGCTACAACCCGTCCGATCCCTGCGGCGATAAGGGCCTCCACGCATGGCGGTGTCCTGCCGTAGTGGGAGCAAGGTTCCAGCGTTACATATAAGGTCGCTCCCTGTGCTTTATCTCCGGCTTGTCGCAAGGCATGCACTTCAGCATGGGGGGTCCCAGCCTTCTCATGATACCCCTCACCAACGACTTGTCCGTCCTTGACAATCACGCAGCCCACGACAGGATTGGGACTCGTCCGCCCTCGGGCGAGCGACGCCAGTTCCAAAGCGCGAGCCATATATTGTTTGTCATCGATCATAACGGTCATTCCTCGGAAATTAGTTTTCTTCACCCTGATGACGAAGTAAAATCAGGGTTGTCATCATGGAGCGAGCGTAGTCATTACAACTCCATTTGGCACGATGTGTCATCAAAGTTGGGCAGAAACGCAAAAACACCCCGGGAATTAGTTTCCCCGGGGTGATACGGAACAACTCTTTTCTCTTAACCAGCGAGAAAAATAGCGTACAGCAAAGCTGCTGCAAAAAGAGCAGACCCTTGTTCCGTTTTCCTTTCTCATCCAGACTTTTACTGTCGGCTTCGGAGTTACACCGAATCTGCCCAGAAGGGCTCGCGGGCTATACCGCCGGTAGGGAATTTCACCCAACCCCAAGGAAAACATGTTATTTGGTTGACAGGAAAAATTATATCAAAGGGCGACTAAGCCTGTCAATTTTAATATGCGGCCGCCCGCAATAGAGCGACTTCAGCCTGAGGATCGGGGACGCCAAAGACAGCTGCGCCAGCGACGAGTACATCTGCGCCAGCCTGAACGACTTGGGCGATCGTCTGCCCGTTAACGCCGCCGTCGACTTGAATTTCATACGAAAGTCCATTTTCCTGGCGATAACGAGCCAGTTCAGTGATCTTCGGTAAGACAGCGCTGATGAACTTTTGACCTCCAAAACCAGGGTTCACCGACATGACGAGCACCAGATCCACCATGGGCAGCACATATTCGAGCGACTGCCAAGGTGTGGCCGGGTTTAAGGCTACTCCAGCCTTAGCGCCCTTTTCTCGGATCAGCGATACGGTACGGTGCAGGTGGGTGCAAGCCTCCTGGTGGACGGTGACTAAATCGGAACCGGCCTTGATAAAATCGGGAATATAGCGATCGGGCTCTTCAATCATCAAGTGGGTGTCAAAAACCATTTGGCTCCGTGGACGCAGTGACGCTACCACGAGCGGGCCGATGGTGATATTCGGTACGAAGTGTCCATCCATCACATCGATGTGCAAGTACTCTGCCCCACCGGCTTCCACAGCGGCCACTTGGGAGCCGAGATTGGAGAAATCGGCCGATAAGATAGATGGTGCGATTTTAATCATCATGATTTCTTTCCTTTCGGAGCCGTTCGTTCCCGGTCTACGAGTTCATTCAAGAAAATCAGATAGTGTGCGTATCGCTGTTCGTGAATGAGACCCTTTTCTAAGGCTTCCCGTACGGCGCAATCCGGTTCAGCCTTATGCAGGCATGTGTTAAAGCGGCAACATCCCAGAAACTCGGTCATTTCTGGAAAGTAGCTTCCTAACTCGTAAGCAGGGATGTCCGGTAAGAACAAGGTGGAAAAGCCGGGGGTATCAGCGATCAAGGCTCCTGTCGGCAGAACGAGCAGTTCCACATGGCGGGTCGTATGACGACCTCGTCCGATTTTGGCGCTTACATCACCTGTTTTTAGGGAAAGCCCCGGCGATAAACCGTTGAGCAATGTCGATTTACCGGCTCCAGAGGGACCAGCCACGACAGAGATCTTTCCGTCTAGGAGTGACCGGACCGGTTCCAACGTGTCCGGTTGTTTGGAAGAAACGACAAAAGGTTTTGCATCGATGGCAGAATATAACTCATTTATTTTTTCGATCATTTGGGGATGTGCGAGATCGGCCTTCGTGAAGACGATGACTGGTTCAACGCCGCCTTGAGACGCCAAAATGAGCAGCCTGTCGAGCAAGACAAAATCGGGATCAGGATTGGCCAAAGCAAAGACCAAAAGAACTTGGTCCACGTTGGCGATGGGCGGGCGCAACAGTTCTGTTCGACGAGGATAGACATCCTCGATGACACCCTTATCTCCCTCGATAATCCGGATTCTAACGCGATCGCCCGGCAGAAAGACCCGGTTATTTTCTTTTAGGCGGAATTTTCCTCGCAGAGAACAGGTGTATGTCTGTTCTCCAGCGAGGACGTAATAAAAACCGCAGTATCCTCTGACGATGGTTCCCTCGGTTTCCCTATGAGTCACAGCATTTCCTCCAAGAATCGCTCTTACTCGACCTGACGGTTCAGTACCATCACAGCGTCACTATAGGCTTGGATTGTCCCTTTACCGGTATAGCTCACTTCCTGGTTCACCGTCTCGCCGGCATGGTGCTGCCGGTTATAGACCTCACGGTTTCCACGGCTGTCTTGTACAACGATTTTGACCATGTGATCTTTTCCGTCATTCGGTATCAGAAAAGAGACTGAGGTCGTTTTCGTTGTCGGTGCCGGCGCTGCCGTACCGCTCACGGTCAAGAGGACCGGATCCCCCGGCTTAACAGGGCTATTCGGGGCGGGGTCTTGGGCCAGTATGGTGCCAGCCTCAAGTCCCGAATTCTCTTGGGTTTTTAGTTTCAGATCTACGCTCAAGGGCTCAAGCTTTGCTCGGGCGTCGGACAGCTTTGTACCGACCAAGGAAGGCATGGTGCCTTTCGCATCTTGCCCCTGCCCTTTGCTCACAGCCAAGCGGACAACCGTCTCAACAGGCTGTTCAGCGTTTGCCCCCGGCGTTTGAGAGATGACTGTACCCGGAGGTGTTTTATCATCGCTCTGTTCAATCACTTCTACGTTAAAATTGGCCTGTTGCAAGGCTACGACGGCGTCTCGTTGTGACATGCCGACGACAGAAGGTACTTTGACCACTTTTTGACCCTTGCTGACCGTCAAGACAACGACACGAGTCTTTTTAACCTTGGTATTTTCCGGCGGATCTTGAGAAATAACGATCTCTTTGGCGACATCGGGGTGATTGACTTCGTTGATCTGATATTCTAATCCGGCTGCTTGCAATGCTTTGATGGCATCAATGTGGCGCATCCCCGTTACCTTCGGAACGGTTGCTTCGGGAACACTCATGTACTGCTGCCAGGCATAGGTCAATCCAAAGAGGACGATCGCTAAGGCAACGAGCGAACCGACCCATAGACCGATTTGGCGTTTTTGCAGCGGCTTCGGTTTCGCCTTTGCCTTTTCCTTCCCATCCTCCACTGGTTCAGCTTCTTCGTTCGCTAGGACAGGTATGGAGGTATCGATGACATTGTCAAAGCGCATGGTGGGACTGTCATCATCCTTGACAGGCAGGCGACCGACGACTTTTCCCGAAAAGACGTTTTCTAAATCTTTGCGGAATGCCAGGGCGTTTGCGTATCGCCGAGACGGTTCCTTTTCCATGGCTCGAAAAATCACATTCTCTAGTGCTTGAGGTATCCGCGGGTTGACGGTCGTCAAGGGAGGCGGTGTCTGTTGAATCTGCTGCAGCGCCACGGCGATTGGTGTTTCTCCCTGAAAGGGAACTCGGCCACTGAGCAGTTCATACATGACAACGCCAAGGGAGTAGATATCGGACTTTTCGTCCACCGGAAGCCCCCGGGCTTGTTCCGGTGACAGATAGTGGACAGAACCAACGATAGATCGATCCATGGTCATCGTATTTTGAGCGACAGAGCGAGCGATCCCGAAATCAGTCACCTTAACTCGCCCATTCCGGTTGAGCAAGATGTTGTGCGGTTTGATATCCCGGTGGATGATCCCTCGTTCGTGGGCGTGCTCTAAGGCATCGCTGATCTGTTTTCCCAGTTCTACGGCCTCTTCCGGAGAAAGAGGGGCGCGGCTGCGAATCACTTCTTTCAATGTGGGACCGTCGATGAACTCCATCACTATGTAGTCGATATCGCCTTCTCGGCCCACATCATAGACGTTGACAATGTTCGGATGAGACAAGCCTGCCACCGCTTGGGCTTCTCGACGGAAACGACGAACAAACTCTTCGTCTGATGTGAGCGTTTCCCGGAGGAGCTTGATTGTCACAGCTCGCTCCAGCAGCTTGTCCCAGGCTTTATAGACCTGAGCCATACCGCCGCTGCCTAAGAGTTCTACAATCTCATAGCGGTTGCCAAATAGTCGACCCATCATTGTTGCCACCCCTCACTTTCCCTCTGCCAGATAATAAGGAAAGTGACGTTATCATATCCACCTCGGTCTAGGGCAAGCTGCAGCAATTGGTCAGCAACCTTCCCCATATCATCAGGTTGATGAGCCCTTAAACCGCTCAGCATATTTGCGATCTCATCGGCGGTCACTAAATTCGTCAGACCGTCTGTACACAAAACTAAGATATCCCGCGGCATCCACGGTTCCAAGATGGTGTCCACCTGCACATCCTCACGGGTACCCAGCGCACGGGTGATGATGTTGCGCTGAGGGTGAGACAGTGCTTCCGCTTCTGTCAATTTCCCCTGGCGAACCATCTCTTCGACTAAAGAATGATCCCGCGTCAGCAAGCGAACGCGACCGCCCCGGAACAGGTAGGCCCGGCTGTCGCCTACATGGGCGATGGCTATCGAAGCCGAATCAAGGTATGCCGCTGTTAAGGTGGTCCCCATGCCAGTCCATTGCAGATTGTTGATCGATTCCCGATAGATGACCCGATTCGCTTCCCGACAAGCCTCTGCCAGGACTTGTGCCGGTTCGCCTTGCGATTTATGTTCTTGCCAGTACCTTGTAAAAGCTTGCACCGCCATGGCGCTGGCCACCTCACCGGCCTCGTGACCGCCCATCCCGTCGGCCACGATAAAAATGCCTTGAACCGTGTCGGTAAAGTGGCAGTCTTCATTTACCGGTCGAACTCGCCCCCTGTCAGTGCGAGCGACGATGTTCATGTCTCTCCCTCCCCATGGGCGGCACCGCGCAATTGTCCACAGGCCGCTTCAATGTCTACACCCCGCTCCTCTCGAATGACCGCGTCGATGCCCTGACGTTTCAATTCATCGAGAAACTGCACCATCCGAGCCTTGTCTGGACGGCGGGCACCGCTTTCGGTGACCGGATTGACGGGAATCACGTTGAGGTGAATCGGCCACCGGGTGAAGAGTTTTCCCAACTGACGGGCGTCTTCCAGGCGGTCGTTGACCCCTTCGATCAAGGCATATTCTACGGAAAGACGGCGCCTTCCTTGCTCCCAGTAACGACGGCAAGCATCAAGAACCTTTTCGATGGGATACTGGCGATTCACCGGCATCCATTGGCTGCGCAATTGATCGTCAGCGGCATGAAGAGACAAGGCCAGATTAATCTCCCAGTTCTCTTGAGCAAACCGTTCGATGCCGGGAACGATGCCAGAGGTAGATACAGTGATCCGTCGTTGGCCGATGTTTTGTCCCTCCGGATGGGTGAACAACTCGATGGCCCGGCGCACCTGATCGTAGTTTAAGAAGGGTTCACCCATTCCCATGAAGACAAGGTTTGTCACTTTAAAATCCGGATCGCTTTGCCGTTTTCGGTGGGTAATATCTAAAACTTGACTGACGATTTCTCCAGCCGTGAGATTTCGCCGAAATCCCTGCTGGCCGGTAGCGCAAAATTTACATCCTAAGGGACAGCCGGCTTGGGTGGACAAGCAGACAGTGACTCGATCCCGAGTCTGACTCCGAAGATAGGGCATAAGCACTGTCTCGATCAATTCACCGTCGGCTAGCTGCCAAAGGTATTTTTCTGTACCGTCCTTCGAGACACGGCAACGGCTCAGTGCCAAAGGACGGAGCCATTGCTCTGCATCGATTTTGCTGCGCAGACCTTGCGGAAGGTCTGTCATTTCGGCCGCTTCCCGAACGGCCCGGCCTTGAACCCACTTGAAGATCTGTTTTCCCCGGTAGGCAGGATGACCCCATTCCTGCAACGTCTGCGCTATCTCCTCAGGAAGAAGACCTCGCAGTTCAGTTTTTTCAGTCATGAGATGCACGCCTCCTCAATCGGGCGATAAAAAACCCGTCCGAATCAAAGCGATCCGGCAGAATTTGAAAATACCCTTTTGCCATCTGGCGCTTTTCCTCATCGGTAAAGTCAAGTTCCGGGAGAAAGGAACCCAGATCATCAGCGATGAAATTGGGGTGGCGCTGCAGAAAATCTTTCACTTGTTGAAAATTTTCTTCCGGCTCAATGGTACAGGTAGAGTAGACGAGCACCCCTCCTGGGCGAACCAGGGCGGATACACTGTCCATGATCTTGCCTTGCAGTTCTTTTAACTGGGCGATGTTCTCTGGCGTCATCCGGTAACGGAGTTCCGGCTTCCGCCGCAAAACACCCAGCCCGCTGCAAGGCGCGTCTACGAGCACCCGGTTGACTTGACCCATCAGTTCAGAGGGCAAAGGCCCCTGCGCATCCACTTTCTTTACCCGAACATTTTCGATACCCAGGCGGCGGCAGTTTTCACGAATCAATCCCAGTTTGTGTGTGTGAATATCCCAGGAGTGGATCTCCGCACGGTCTTCGGACTTTTCGGCCATATGGGTGGTCTTGCCACCCGGCGCGGCGCAGGCGTCGACGATCCGCTCACCCGGCTGAGGATCGACGACAGGAGCGATCAACATGGAGCTTTCATCTTGGACAGAAAAGAGACCTTCTTGAAAACCAGGCAAACCGGTGACGGCGGAAGCCGCTTGCAGGCGAATCCCTGCCGGAGAAAGCTCCGAAGGTCGGGCTTCCACCCCGGCGGTTCGAAAGGTTTCTAAAAGATCGTCCCGGTTCGTTCGCAGCTTGTTGACCCGCAGGGCCACACCGACAGGGCGGTTGTTCGCTTCACAGATGGAACGGGCTCGTTCCTTGCCGAATTGTTTGATCCAATGTTTAACGAGCCATTCCGGATGGGACTCCATGATCGTCAGGTATAGGACGGGGTTCTTTTCCCATGATGGCCAGGGAATCTCGTCGCGCTTGCGTACCAGTTGCCTTAACACACCGTTGATCACCGGCGCCAGCCGTGTCTGGCCAATCTGTTTGGCCAGCTCGACTGCTTCATTGCAGGCGGCTGAGTCTGGTATGCGTTCGAGAAAAAGGATCTGGTAGGCTCCGAGGCGCAACAGCCTGCGTACCTCTGCCGGTATTCCGGCGGGACGCTTGAGAAAGCGATTGAGGGCAAAATCGAGGCGGTTTTGGCGCCGCAACACGCCTAGCACGAGTTCTGACACGAGACCGCGATCGACCCGGGACAGCCGGCTGACCTCCAAGGAATGGGCCAACTGCAGGTTTACATAAGCTTGTCGTTCTTCAACAGCGGTTAAGACCTCGTAGGCAACGGCCCGGGACGATGGCTGCATCAAGATACCTCCACATGCTGGTCTTTCGGTAAGGTTGACTTGTCCAATATGGATCCGATGGCATCATTGATCCAATGGGTACGTTCACCGTAAAGAAAATAACGAATCGATTGTTCCACCCGGACCAAGTCTACACGAGTATTGCAACAGGGCCCTTCGGGACGGTCATTGAGGATCCCGAGGACAGGGAGATGTTCGATATCTTGAATTCCACTCGTCAAATCCCGTTCACAAGCCACAGCGATGATCGCCCGAGGACGGCTGTCCATGATCGCCTTCCTCGCCCAGGTCCCACCGGATACGATCGTCAAGTTGACTTGATACTTGTCGGCCAAATTCCGCAAGTCGTGGATCGGGCACTGGCCGCAGCGTTTGCAGTTTTTTATATCCAAAAATATTTTGTAGGGACAGGTGGTTTTTTGCAGGCAATGAGGTCCTAAGATCATCAGCTTGTCCGGTGTGACCACGACTTGACGGAGACGAACCAACTGGTTGCTGACTTCAATGAAACTGCTTCGTAGGCGGTCAATCGGTATCCCAAAGAGGTGGGCGATCACTTGAGCCAGCGGAAAGAGTATGTTCACGGCCATACGGGTCCACCGGTACATGGACGGTATGGCCCGATCCTGCCAGATGGAAATCACCATGCCGCCGATCCCAAAGGCGATGAGCCCCACTAGGATCAAAAAGGTGAGGCCAAGTATCCCGATGACCACCTTATTCCAGGGGTAGTTTTGGTATTTGACAAGATACCAACCGAGGCTGGCAATGCCAATGAGTGCGAACAGGCTGGCGATCATCAAGCCAATAAATAATCGCTTGCGAATAGGCATTTTCCAACTCTCCTGAATCATCTTTATCAGCCGAACCGAAACCCTGTTCCAATCCTGCGTCCACGCACATAGGCGCCTGCCGCCATCGTTTTTCCCCCGGCAGGGCGAACTTCTGCCAACCAGTACAATCCGGAGCCGGTTGCGACGGCCACTTCATCTCCTGTAACGTCGACAATTTCTCCGGGTGCTCCACTATGGGACAAGGGGAAGCTTTCCCGGCGAAGGCGACCAGCGGTGACTTTCAAGATTTTTCCTTGATCCATAGTATAAGCACCGGGCCAAGGGTTCATGCCCCGGACGCGGTTATGAATGGCTTCGGCTGACTGCTCCCATTGAATCTGCTCATCTGCCTTTGTCAGCATAGCAGCGTAGGTCGATCGGGCGTGATCTTGGGGAACAGGCTTTATGGTGCCCTTCTCCCAGCCATCCAAGGTTTCCACGAGCAAACAAGCCCCTAACTGGGCTAAAGCATCGTGCACTTGGCCCGTCTTGTCATTCGGTCCGATCGGCAGGGAGGCTTGCAAGAGCATATCGCCTTCATCCAAACCTTCGCTCATCAACATCGTCGTTATGCCTGTTTCAGCATCACCGTTGATCACCGACCGGTGGATGGGTGCTGCTCCCCGGAAACTGGGGAGCAAGGAGGCGTGCACATTAATCCAGCCTTTCGGCAGGGCTTCTAAAAGCGCTTTCGGCAAGATCCGTCCAAAAGCGGCCACAACACCAACGTCAACCTTTAAATCTTTTAACTGTTGGATAAAGTCTCCATCCAGTTTGACCGGATGTTCGACAGGCAAACCCATCGCCAAGGCAGCCGCTTTGACAGGACTCGGCAGCGGTTTTTGTCCTCGTCCCCGCGGCTTGTCAGGACGGCTGACAACTAGGGAAACTGTATGACCAGCAGCCACGATCGCTTCCAATGTAGGGACGGCAAAATCGGGGGTACCCATGAAAACTACGCGCATCTGAATTATCTCTCCCTGGATGGCAAGCTTTTATCTAACAGGTCCACAAAGAGAACCCCTTCCAGGTGATCGATTTCATGCTGAAGCGCACGGGCTAAAAACCCGGTCCCTTCGATGACATACTCTTCGCCGTTGCGGTTCTGTGCCTTTACCTTCACTCGCTGAGAACGGTTTACTTCTTCTTGGAAGTCAGGAATGGACAGGCATCCTTCCATATCGATCTGGCTACCCTCCGCTTCGAGGATTTCCGGGTTCACCAGTTCGATGCGGCCTTCACCGACATCGATGACGACGACACGTTTGCTGATGCCGATTTGGGGAGCCGCTAATCCTACTCCTTTGGCAGCAACCATCGTATCATACATATCATCCATCAAACGGCCCAGGTTAGAGTTGAATTTCGTTACAGTCTTTGCTTTTTCTCGCAAAACCGGATCGCCGATTTTTACGATCTCATAAACGGCCATAAGATCCCTCCTATGTGCTGAATCGGTGCTGATTTCGAGGCAGTTATCCTGTTCCTTATGGGTCCAGGGTAATGGTCGCGATCACAGGCAGAGGTCTTCCCCGCCGGCTATCATAATCTTGTCGAACATTGCTGAGAATGGATCGAAGAGGTTCATTGCCCCTTTGGGCCAAGCGGACCGTGAGCATCCAACGATACTTATCTTCCACTTTGGCCACGGGAGCCGTTGCCGGTCCCCAGATATCAAGAGGGACCACACTTTTCCGAGCATGCTCTCGGATCATCTCAGTCCACGTATCGGCAACCATTCGGACAAGAGAGTCTTCTGTTCCAGTAAATAAAATCCGGGCCAATCGGGAAAAGGGCGGATAACCTAACTGTTGCCGTATTTCGATTTCCCGTTGAAAAAACCCTTCATAATTATGATTTTGTACGGCTTGCAGACAATAATGTTCCGGGCAATACGTTTGCAGGATCACTTGTCCGGAGCGGTTGGCCCGGCCGGCCCGGCCGGCAACCTGAGACAAGAGCTGGTAGGTCCGCTCGACGGCCCGAAAATCGGACACGTGCAAAGAAGCATCTGCTGCCAGAACACCTACCAAGGTAACCTTGGGAAAGTCTAACCCTTTGGCGATCATCTGGGTTCCCACGAGAATAGGCGCCTCTTCCCGCCCAAATTCCTCAAGCACCGGTTCGATGCCCTCTTCGGTTGCCACGTCCCGATCCATGCGCAGAACGGCGATACCGGGAAACAGGGCTTGCAGTTCCTCTTCCACACGCTGTGTTCCAGCGCCGAAATAGCGTATCGACTTGCTGGTACATTGAGGGCATTGGCGGGGCACATCTCGACGGAAGTTGCAGTAGTGACAATGCATCTGATCACCGGCCCGGTGATAGACCAAGGAGATAGAACAATGGGGGCATGTGATGACAGTGCCGCATTCCCGGCAGATGACAAAAGTGGAGAAACCGCGGCGATTTAAATAGAGGATAGTCTGTTCCCGTCTTCGCAGTCGTTCCTCTATCGCTTGCAGCATCGAGGCCGAGAGCATCCCACGGTTTCCCTCAGCCAGTTCGGCCCGCATGTCGACGATGTCGACGACCGGCATGGGCTGCCCTTGGGCTCGTTCCGTCAATCGAAGGATGCGGTAAGATCCTTCCATCGCTTTATAATATGTTTCAATGGCCGGAGTGGCTGATCCAATGATTACAAGGGCTCCGCAGTGGCTCGCTCTTTCGATAGCCACTTCCCGGGCATGATACTTGAGATCGTTTTCCTGATGATAGGATGGCTCGTGTTCCTCATCGACGATGATGAGACCTAAGTTTGGCACCGGTGCAAAGACGGCTGACCGAGGGCCGATGACGAGGGACGCCTCTCCCCGGCTGATCCGGTACCAATGGCTCCGCCGCACCTTTTCCGTCAATCCGCTATGCAATAGGAGAACATCGCTGCCGAACCGCTCCCGTAGACGCCGTCCCATTTGCGGCGTCAAGGCGATCTCCGGAACCAGAAATAAGACTTGCCGGCCCATGGAAAGGGCTTTTTTCGCCGCCTGAATATATATTTCCGTTTTCCCGCTCCCGGTAACCCCATGGAGCAAGAAGGGCTTTTTGTCTCGGTGAGACTTCTCCAAGTCAGCTATGATCGTCTGAACTGCTGCAACTTGTTCCTGGTTTAAGGTCGGCTCTGCCACAGAAGGAATTCCTTCCGACGGCTCCAAGTCCTTCTCTTCGGGGAAGCGAAAAGGAGGAAGCCGTTGGACTAGTTCGACCAAACCAGCCTCTAGCAGCCGCTCTAAGGAAGGAGACGTTTTTTTGCTCTTTTCGACGAGGGATGAAAATTTCATCTGTTTGCGAGGGGCACGAAAAAGCCGCTGCAGCAGTTGGCCGCATTCGGGATCGATTCCTTGCCACAGATCGATCTGTTCCTTGCCGATACTTTCGGAGAGTTTAACCCATTTGGCTGGCTTAAGAGACGGTCCCGGTGGAGCCATCAAGCGCAGCACGTCGGCCATCGTGCCGAGGACTTCCCTCGCGAGCCAAGGGACGAGGGCCAACAGATCTTCACCGAGTCGGTAACCGGGATGAAAGGCCTCAATGTTCGAAAAATGACCTCTATTTTCTGGTGGTTGATCATGCACATGAAGAACCCAACCGCGAAGGGTTCGTTGTTGAAAAGGAACCCACACTTCACAGCCAGGAAGAACGGAATGACCCAAGGTCTCCGGGATCCGGTAGGTGAAAGGTCGGTCTATGTCTCGATGAGGTATATCTACGATGACTTGGGCCCATCGACAAGAATCGTCTGCTTTCATCGGCTCACCCCGAGGTTATCGTTGTTTTCATTATATCAAATCGGGTCAAGCAAGATGAAAGCCCGGAGCTAGAGCCCCGGGCGTTGTCATATGTGGTTTGATATCGATTACAGGCCAGCCAGTTTTTTGAGGGCTTCCACCTTGTCCAAACGCTCCCAAGGGAGGTCCAGATCGTTGCGACCAAAGTGGCCGTAGGCGGCAGTTTGACGATAGATGGGCCGGCGCAAGTCGAGCTCTTTGATAATTCCGGCAGGACGGAGATCAAAGACTTGCTTAACCCATTCTTCAATCTTAGCCTCGTCCACTTTACCGGTACCAAAGGTTTCGACCATGACAGAAACGGGATGGGCAACACCGATAGCGTAGGCGATTTGAATTTCGCAACGGTCGGCTAGGCCGGCAGCGACGACGTTCTTCGCTACATACCGAGCGGCATAGGCGGCAGAGCGGTCCACTTTTGTGGGGTCTTTGCCGGAGAAGGCGCCGCCGCCATGACGGGCCATACCGCCGTAAGTGTCGACGATGATCTTCCGGCCGGTCAGACCGGCGTCACCTTGAGGTCCGCCAATGACAAAGCGACCGGTGGGGTTGATGAAATAACGAGTTTTTTCGTCGAGCAGTTCCCGCGGGATGATAGGCAGGATTACCCGTTCGATTAAGTCGGACTTGATGGTCTCCAGGGATACTTCTGGAGAGTGTTGAGTGGAGATGACGACGGTGTCCACACGGACCGGTTTGTCCCCATCATACTCAACAGTGACTTGCGTTTTGCCGTCGGGGCGAAGGTATTCCAGCTCACCGGTCTTCCGGACTTCCGAGAGGCGGCGAGAGAGTTTGTGAGCCAAGGAAACGGGCATCGGCATGAATTCCGGTGTTTCGTTGGTGGCATAACCGAACATCATACCTTGGTCACCGGCGCCGATCGCTTCAATCTCAGAGTCGCTCATTTCACCGGTTTTCGCTTCCAGAGCCTTGTCCACACCCATGGCAATGTCAGCCGATTGCTCGTCGATGGAGGTCAAAACAGCACAAGTTTCACAGTCAAAGCCGAATTTCGCGCGGGTATAGCCGATTTCACGGATCGTTTGCCGAACCACTTTCGGAATATCTACATAGCACTGGGTGGTGATCTCACCAGCTACCAGTACCAAACCGGTCGTTACAGAGGTTTCACAGGCTACCCGAGCCATGGGATCTTGGGTAAAGATCGCATCCAGTACGGCATCGGAGATCTGGTCAGCCACTTTATCGGGATGACCTTCGGTGACAGATTCCGACGTGAAGAGGCGTCTACGGTTCAATAGTGTTTCCTCCTTTACGGCCTTAGCCGAATTTCGATAGATTGTTGAGGAAATGTTCCCCTTTGTCTTTCTTACCTAGATTAACAAGTACGAGCATGAAATACAAGGGGATTGATCACACACGAGCCGACAAGATTTCGATTACCTTATCGAAGATACGACGGGCCACTTCCGTTTTTGACATCAGGTTCAACTTTTCTTTGTCGCCCTGGCGATTAAAAATCGTAACGATATTCGTGTCTGTCCCAAAACCCGCCCCAGGCTGAGTGACATCGTTCGCTACCATTAGGTCCAGATTTTTGCGGCCCAGCTTGTCCAGTGCGTAGGTCTCTACATCGTTCGTCTCGGCTGCAAATCCGACCAAAACTTGCCGATCTTTTTTCTGACCTAATTCGGCAAGGATATCGGGATTTTTGACCATTTCCAAAAGGAGGCGGTCTGTCTTCTTTTTAAGTTTCTGGTCCTGTTGAATTAAGGGGCGGTAGTCAGCCACTGCCGCCGCTTTTACGACGACATCTACTCGTTCAAAGCGCTCTAAGACAGCTCGGCGCATCTCTTCGGCCGACTCGACCATGACCGCTTCCACTCCGGCGGGAATCTCTAATCCAGTCGGTGCAGTGACTAAGGTGACTTGAGCACCGCGCCGTAGCGCCTCCTGAGCCAAGGCGTAGCCCATCTTACCGGAGGAACGGTTCGTGATGTAACGAACAGGATCGATCGCCTCCCGGGTTCCGCCAGCAGTGATCAAAACCCGTTGCCCTGCCATATCCTTTGACGGCGATAGAGCTTCTTCGATGGCCGCTAAGATTCGTTCCACCTCGGCTAAGCGCCCTTTGCCGGAAGTCCCGCAGGCGAGCCGCCCGACCTCCGGTTCTACAATGATCGCTCCACGCTGGCAAAGAACTGCTATGTTTTCTTCTACGGCAGGGTGGGAGTACATGTTCACGTTCATCGCCGGTGCGATCACGAGTGGAGCTTTCGTGGCTAACAGAGTCGTCGATAGAAAATCGTCGGCGATGCCCGAGCGCAGTTTACCGATGATGTTCGCTGTAGCTGGTGCCAACACAAAAAGGTCTGCCGCTTCCGCGACAGACACGTGGGCCACGTTCCACTGCTTCGGTTCTTCAAACATATCGAAAATCACTGGCTGCTGGGAGAGCGTTTGGAAAGTCAAGGGACCGACAAACTTCGTGGCCGATTCAGTGAGAATCACCTGAACTCGGCTTCCGGCTTTCACCAAACGACTGACCAGTTCACAAGCTTTATAGGCGGCGATACCGCCGCTGACGCCGACTACGATCAATTTGTCTCGCAGCGATTGTTTCATCATCGGCTGGCTCACTTAATGCCGCCTTTCGGTTGTTGGAAACGGATTTTGCCTTCCACAATCTCTTGCAGAGCCAGGCTCACCGGCTTGGTCGACTTGGACGTACTTACCATCGGTTCTGATTTGTCGGTGATGGCGCGGGCTCGTTTGGCAGCCAACACCACCAGAGCGTATTTGCTGTCCACTTTTTCCATCAAACGGTCAAGGGATGGTTGGTTCAAGGGTCACACCTCCCGAAGCTGCTCAGAAAAGGATTGCCTTTTTAATGTACTCCATGTAGAGCGACGCCGTGTCTTGGGACTATCGCTCCATGACTAATGTAACAAAAGAAATAAAATATATTACTCCGGCTACTCCGATTTCCGATAGACCCGGCTCTTTTCCGCTTCCAAAATCGCTTGGAGGCGGGCTGTAGCCCATTCGGCATCGTCGTTGATCACGCAGTAATCGTATTTGTCGATGAACTCCAGTTCCGCTGAGGCCAGGCTTAGTCGTTTTTCAATCACTTCGGGACTATCGGTGCCTCGCCCGTAGATCCGTTTTGCTAGTTCATCGAGGGACGGTGGCGCGATAAAAATCAGGGCGGCTTCCGGGTAACGGCTTTTTACTTGCAAAGCGCCCTGAATATCGATTTCCAATAGTACATCCTGCCCATTGGAAAGTGACTCTTCCACCGGTTTCAAGGGTGTTCCGTAGTAGTTATCATATACTTGGGCATATTCCAAGAAGTTGTTCTCTTCGATCTGCCCTTCAAAATCATCTTTACTGAGAAAATAGTAATGTTCCCCGTGGATTTCGCCGCAACGGGGAGGTCTTGTCGTCGCTGAAATGGACAGTTTCAGTTGTTTTTGCTTCGACAGAAGCAAACGGCTCAGAGTTCCCTTACCTGCTCCAGAAGGTCCCGAGATGACGAGAAGTACACCGCGACCCATCCGAGCTAGCCAGGATTCCAGAATATAAGTCCCTTTATTCGGTTCCTTCATCTCCATGATGACCCGTCTCCTTGGCCGACAGACGATGAGCCACCGTTTCAGGCTGAACAGCCGATAAGATGACATGGTCGCTATCGGCGATTATTACCGCCCGGGTGCGCCGGCCATAGGTAGCGTCGATGAGCATCCCCCGGTCCCGGGCTTCCTGAATGATGCGCTTGATCGGCGCTGACTCAGGACTGACAATCGCGACAATACGGTTGGCAGAAACAATATTCCCAAAACCGATATTGATCAATTTGATATCCACTTCGGTTCCTCCTAAGTCAGTTTCGACAGCAGCGCATCTCGTTGCCGAGTTCCCAAACCTTGCAGGCGGCGCGATTCGTCAATGCCGATATCGGCCATGATGCGTCGAGCAGTCCGCTTCCCCACTTTCGGCAGCGACTCCAGCAGATAGAGTACCCGCATCCCCTTGACGATTTCATCTTCCCGGTTCAAGACGGTTTCGACGGTAATCACGCCGGACTTCAGCTGGTTGCGCAGTTGTGTACGACTGCTGCGAATGGCATGGGCTTTTTTTAGAGCTTCTTGTTTTTGTTCTTGAGTTAATGTGGGAACAGCCATGACGATCCTCCTAATTTGGGTCCAGGCACTGCTATTCGACGTTTTGCACCTGTTCGCGGATTTTTTCCAATTCACTCTTTAAATCTACAACATGTCGGGATATATCGAGGTCGTTGCTTTTCGAGCCGATCGTGTTCACTTCCCGATTCATCTCTTGAACCAAGAAATCGAGCTTTCGACCGACTGGTTCTTGCGATCGCAATGCCCTTTGAAATTGCTCCAAGTGGCTGTCGAGACGGACTAGTTCTTCCGTTATGTTGGTACGATCAGCAAAAAGAGCGATTTCTGTGGTCAGCCGTTGTTCATCGACAGGAACCTGTCCCAGCAGTTCTTTCAGGCGTTCCCGCATGCGCTCCATATGTTCTGCTGCCACGAAGGGAGCTCGTTCCTCTACCGCTTTGATTCGTTGCCGGAGAAAGGTCAGGCGCAAGAAGAGGTCCTCTGCCAGTGAGTTGCCCTCTTGCATCCGCATGCTCACCAAGCCATCGAGGGCCTGCTGAGTTGCTCCTTCGACGACACGAGCCACTTCCTCCATGTCTTCTTCCGGTTCAGCCAAAGTAATCACTTCGGGCAGACCCATCAGATGAGAGACGGTGAGATCAAAGGTGAGATCCATTTCCTGGGCCAAGTCTTTCAACGATTTATAATATCTAACAGCCAATTGCTTGTCAACCTTTACCTGGCTGGTCTCTTCCCCGTCCGCTTCAAAGTTGACAAAAACATCGATCCTGCCTCGGGAAACCTTTTGTAAAAATATACGCTTGATCAGATCTTCTAAGCCCATGTAGCTCTTGGGCAGACGCACCATCACTTCGGAGTAGCGATGGTTTACCGCCTTCGCTTCCACGGTTACCCGCTTGCCGGCTCCGCAGGCTTCGCCCCGGCCGTAACCGGTCATGCTCTTGATCACGTTCCATGCTCCTTTTAACGGCCCGTTTTGCTGATTGCCATAAATTCCAAACGGGACTTTATTCGACTTTAATTGTATAAATCCTTTTCCATGTAACAAAAAAAGGGCCGAAATCGTGGCCCTTTGTAGGAATAGGCTTCCCCATATTGCATGCAGCCGATACGGTTAGGATTCCCTATATCGGATATTGACCTTGAAAAACTTCGACAGCCGGACCGGTCATGTAGACCCGGTTATTCACTTCGTTCCATTCAATAAGCAGTGTTCCGCCGGCTAGATGTACTTTTACTTCGCGGCCTGTATAGCCATTGAGGATGGAACCGACGGCGGTGGCGCAAGCTCCGGTGCCGCAGGCGAGGGTGGGTCCTACCCCGCGTTCCCAGACGAGCATGTTCACTTCCGAGTGGTTTAAGACTTGAACAAATTCCACGTTTGTTTTCTGTGGAAAAGCGCTATGTTTCTCCACCTTCGGTCCCACCGTGGTCACAGGAGCTTTCTCGATATCATCGACAAAGATCAGGCAATGAGGATTCCCCATGGAAACGGCGGTGACAGGAAAGGTCTCTTCGTCTACAGTGAGTTCTTCCTGGATTACTTTTCCCTGCGGTCCAGTCATGGGGATTTGGCTTCGTTCCAGACGAGGCTCGCCCATATCGACCCGTATCCCTTTAATTTCACCGTCTTCGAAGATGATCTCTGGAACGATGATCCCGGCTAGTGTCTCCACTTCTACGCGGGCTTTCGGCACAATTCCCCGCTCATAGACGTACCGAGCGACACAGCGGATGCCGTTGCCGCACATTTCCGCTTCCGATCCGTCGGCATTGAGGATACGCCAGCGGATGTCGGCTTTTTCCGAGGGAAAGATGATGATCAATCCATCGGCGCCAATGCCGTAGTGGCGGTCGCATAAGCGAACCGCCACCTTTTCCCAATCAGTGCGTTCAAGGTTAGGGGAATGTAAGGCGTTGACAATAACGAAGTCGTTGCCAAGTCCATGCATTTTCACAAAGTCCATGTTGTCAAAAGCCACCTTTCTATTTTCCCATTCCCCTTCCCCGTCCCATCACTGACCAAGGACAGGACGTCGGCGATTTTGGCTGAAGGGGCGGCTGACCAGATGCCACAACCCGGTAACCAGCAGCCAGCCTCCGGCCATGAATAAGACGACGAGCCAGTGGGACGGTTCGAGAGGAACGGTTTGAAAAATCTTTTGCAGCCAAGGGATATATACGACGGCCAATTGCATGGCACCGGAAAGGAATACGGCCGCAAGTAGATGGGGGTTCGTCATCCAGCCTAGTTCAAAAATGGAGTACCGGTCAGATCGACAGTCAAAGACGTAAAAAAGTTGGAAGAAGGTCAATGTACAAAAAGCCATCGTTCTCGCCAGGGGAAGATCGCCCAGATAGATGCCCCAGGAGAAAACAGCGAGTGTAGCTAATCCGCAGTATGTACCCCAGATCAGGATCCGGCGTCCCAGCCCGCCCGCTAACACGCTTTCCTTCGGATGGCGTGGTTTGCGGTTCATCACGTCCGGATCGGGAGAATCGACCCCCAGCGCCATAGCCGGCAAACCATCTGTGACAAGGTTTACCCAGAGCAGTTGTACCGGCAGCAATGGCAGCGGCATGGCGAAGAGACTGGCCAGGAACATCACCAGGACTTCACCGGCGTTGCAGGAGAGAAGATAGCGAACAAACTTCCGGATGTTGTCGTAAGTGGCGCGGCCTTGTTCCACAGCCCCGACAATTGTCACAAAGTTATCGTCAGACAGGACCATGGACGAGGCTTCTTTGGTCACATCGGTTCCGGTACGGCCCATGGCGATGCCGATGTCCGATTCTTTTACCGCTGGCGCGTCATTGACTCCGTCACCGGTCATGGCCACCACATGGCCTCGTCCTTTAAAAGCCCGGACGATGCGAAGTTTATGGGCCGGCGACACGCGGGCAAAGACGGATATACGAGATACCTTTTCGACCAGATCCTGTTCGCCCATCTCTTCTAACTGGGCACCGGTGATAACCTCTTCGGTCCGCTGGGCGATCCCCAATTCCCGGGCAACGGCGAAGGCCGTCACCGGATGATCGCCGGTGATCATGACTGTGCGTATGCCCGCTTTGGCACAGCGCTCCACCGCTTGCTTCACGCCCGGCCGTGGCGGATCCATCATGCCGACGAGGCCGAGAAAAACGAGATCTTCTTCGACGGTCTCCTTTAATTCTTCCTCGGTCAGATGTTCCGGCAGAGTTCGATAAGCCAAAGCGAGCACACGTAAAGCCTCTTGGGCCATGCGCTCATTTTCCGATAGGATCTGCTTTCGCTTCTGCTCTGTCATGGGAACATCGACACCATTTTGACGGATAGAAGAACAACGGGCTAGCATCGTCTCCGGAGCGCCTTTGACAAAGGATAACTTTTTATGGGTACGGTTACGAATGATCACAGCCATGCGTTTACGGTCGGAATCAAAAGGCAGTTCTTGTATCCGTTCGTACTCGTGTTCGACATTTTGACGGTGAAATCCTCCCTTGGCTGCCAAAACCAATAAGGCTCCCTCTGTCGGATCGCCGTTGATGGTCCAGTGTGCCGACTCTCCTCTGCCTGTTTTCGCTTTCTTCTTGGACCAGGAACTGTTCGAACCGCGCTCAGCGATTCCCTGATTGACGATTTCCGCATTATTACATAGGACGCTGGCCAAGAGCAGCGTATTCAAGTCGGTCGAATCGGTACCGCCACGGCTCCCCTCGGTCACTTGTATCTTCCGGCCGGCAGCCATCAACTCCCCTTTCGGTTCATATCCCTGCCCGCCGACCATGATCGTATCGCCATTTAAGTAGACCTGCCGAACGGTCATCTGGTTTTGAGTCAATGTGCCCGTTTTGTCTGAACAGATCGCTGTGGCGCATCCCAAAGTCTCCACGGCAGGTAGCTTGCGAATGATGGCCCGGCTCTTGATCATCTTTTGCACGCCGATCGCCAGTACGATCGTCACAATAGCCGGCAAGCCTTCTGGAATCGCAGCCACAGCCAGGCTGACGCCGGTCAGCACCATCCGGTATACTGGTTCGCCTTGCCATAAGCCGATGAAGACGACGACCAGGCAAATGGCCAAGCAGACAGCCACAAGGATTTTTCCGAGTTCATCGAGGCGACGTTGAAGCGGTGTCAGTTCATCTTCCACCGATTCGATCATATAAGCGATGCGTCCCATCTCAGTCCTCATCCCCGTGGCTGTAACGACGCCTTGTCCACGACCACGGGTGACGATTGTTCCCGAAAAGGCCATGTTCGCCATGTCTCCAATCCCGAGGCCGAGCGTCGTCAGCGGTTCAGCTCGTTTGGCGACGGGCATAGACTCACCGGTCAATGGAGCTTCATCCACTTCAAGCTCGTGGCTTTCCATGATGCGCATATCGGCCGGAACTCGATCGCCCGCTTCCAACAGCACCATATCTCCCGGCACGACTTCGTCGGCCCGGATGCGAACCTCCTGGCCGTCGCGGATCACTCTTGCCTCGGGCGCCGTAAGCTTTTTCAAAGCCTCTAAGGATTGTTCCGCCCGAAACTCCTGAACAAAACCTAAGACCGCATTCAAGGCCACGATCAACAAAATGGTGACGGCATCGACGATTTCCCCTAAAAATGCGGAAATGGCCGTCGCCGCCAGCAACACGAGGATCATAAAATCTTGGAACTGGGCGAAAAACTTTTTCCACAGCGGCGTCGCTTCGGCAGCTTCGAGTGCGTTCGGGCCGATCTGGGACAACCTTTCCCGGGCCTCTCTCGATGTCAATCCATCAACGCCTGTCTGTAAAGCGCCGAAAAGCTCGGCCTTGTCCAACTGATGCCAGGGCTTGTCCGGTTCATGATCTGTTTCTGGTCCACCCATTCCCCTACGTTTTTTACTCATACACTTCCCTCGTTTCCCCCATCGTCAGATGTTCCTGGGCTCCACCCGTGGGACGGGCTCCCCCTTGTCCTATACCTATGAACGACCTGGCATGTCCATGCATCATACCGACGTTGCTGGCTCAACAGATCCCGTGCTATGATGAATGACACAAAGGAGGGTTTGTCCCGTGGCTCTTGATGGATTGACACTAACGACGATCGTAAAAGAACTTCACCCAGCTTTAACAGGCGGGCGCATTGACCGTATCGTGCAGCCCCTTACCGACGAGATACATCTAATTGGCCGAACCGGCCCCAAATCATGGCGATTGCTCCTTTCGGCTTCACCAACCGGGGGACGTATTCACCTGACGAAAACGAACAAGCCAAATCCCACACAACCGCCGCTCTACTGCATGGTCCTGCGCAAGCATTTGGAAGGTGGACGAATCCGGGCCGTAGAACAAATCCCCTGGGAACGGGTCGTACGCCTGCGCATCGAAGGCAGCGACGAACTAGGGGGACGTACCGAAAAAAGCTTGTACTTGGAAATCATGGGCAAGCACTCCAACCTCATTCTCGTTGATGACGCATCGGAGACCATCCTAGACGGCATCCGCAGGTACAGTCACGCTGTCAGCCGCCACCGGGAAGTGCTCCCCGGACGTCCCTATATCGCCCCTCCTACCCAGGAGAAACTGCTGCCTCCAGCGGTGACCGACGAAAGTTTGGGGGAATTGTTGTATCAAGCATCGGAAAAAACGCCTGTAGACAAAGCGTTGCAGCAGCACCTGATGGGGATCAGCCCCGAGACGGCTCGGGAAATCTGTTTCCGCGCCGGCATCGCCAAGACGATCGTCACGGGAGAGTGCGCCGGTTACGAATTCGGCCGCCTCGCCTTAGCGATCCGGGACCTGTTGGCTATGGTCGAAGCAGGCACATACACTCCTGAAGTGGTCTGGGAGAACATGACTCCAAAAGCCTTCGCCCCTTGGCCGCTGCTGCATTTGGGCCGATCGCTGCGGCGGGAAAGATACGCCACAGTGAATGAGGCGATCGACCTCTTCTATAACAGCAAAAGCCAGCTAGAAAAGCTGTCGAATATGCGTTCCGCTCTGTTAAAGCGGGTCGCCGCTGAGTGGGATCGGGTACACCGCCGAAAAACCAGCCAAGAAAAGGACATCTCTGCGGCAGAAAAAGACCTAGTCTATCGCAGTTGGGGCGAATTGTTGATGGCAAACTTGTACCGGGTCCAGCCAGGTGACTGTTCCATCACTGTTCAAGACTTTGTCGACCCCGATAAGACTTTTGAGATCGAATTGGACCCCTCATTGACTCCGGCAGAAAACGCGCAAGTTTTCTTCAGCCGCTATAACAAAGCGAGACAGACGGTTCTGCTGGCGACGGAACAAAAAGAGAGCACCGCCCAGGAACTAGCTTACCTGGATTCGGTGCTCATATCGCTGGAACAAGCGGAAAACCTTGATGATCTGGCAGAGATCCGGCAGGAACTCGTTCAAAGCGGTTACCTTCCCGGGGAAAAACCGAAAGAAAAGGCGAGACATCCCAAAAAAGGCGGTAAGCCAGGCAAGGGAAACAAAAGTCCAGCTAAAGAAACGGCCCCCGCTCCAAAGCCGTTGACCCTAACGACACCGGAAGGTTGGACCATTTGGGTCGGCCGCAACAACCGCCAGAACGATTACCTGACCATGAAAATGTCCCGAGATACAGATATTTGGCTACACACCAAAGATATTCCGGGCGCTCACGTCGTCATACCCATGCGAGAGCGAAAGACCCTTCCTGATTCGGTCCTTGAGTTGGCGGCTATGTATTCGGCTTACTACAGCCGCAGCCGGGAGGCCGACAAGGTGCCTGTCGATTACACAGAACGGCGCTTCGTCCGGAAACCGGCCGGTGGAAAACCGGGCTTTGTCATCTATGATCATCAACAGACGCTCTGGGTAAATCCTCGGAAAATAGAAGGTTCTGCGCCCGAATAGCTCTCCACATGATCAGTAATCGTAGGCTCAATAAAAGAAGTCTCCTCATTGATGGTCCATCACTTTTTTAATTATGTCGACACTTGTACTCGCCGGAAACTGAATAAGCTATCCTTCCATCTCGGTTCATTCCAATTTGACCATTGAACACCGCCGAGACTGCTGGACGCGTGGATAAATTGTCCTTGTCCCCCGTCCCCGACAATCCCAACATGATCAGCGATAGTTCCGTCAGTAGAGAAAAAGATCAGATCTCCCGGTTTCAGGTATTTCTCCTTTTCCACAGGTTCGAGAACCTCCCACTGTTCGTGGGCATCTCGCGGAAGCTCAATACCCTGCAGTCGATAGGCCATGAACACCAGCCCTGAGCAATCGATTCCTAGGCAGCTCATCCCTCCCCAAAGATAGGGGGTACCTAAAAATTGAGCCGCCGTCTGGAGAACCTCTTCCCCCATAGGTCGATCATTTTCGGAGGATCTCTTATGGGGCCATTCCCACATATCGCCGAAGGGAAGCCAAGCGATGTCACCACTCGGCAGTAATAAGGCTCCCCCTTCCTCCCAGGAATCGACCATGGGAAAGACAGCTCCCAAGGGAAGCCATCCATTCTCAAAGACCGCCTTAGGCAGCGCAACGATCACCTGCGGTCCTTCTACGGAGGGACCCCTTTTTGTTTCCAGATCGTCTGCTTTAATCCACCCTTCGTAGTCACCTTGTTCGGGCAGGCGGACTTTTTGCCATCCATCTTGGGATTCTAAGACTTCCACGGGACTGCCCAGCCAACCTTGGGTAACACGCTGCCTCGGTTCGTCTGGTCGATTCCAAAGGTCCGCCAAGGGACAGGAAATGTATTTGTCCTCCACTGCGTCTCCCTCCATTCGTAACAAATTATTCGAGGATCGCCTGCAATATTTATCAAGTGAAAATGAAAAAAGACCTTTCGTCACTTCGAAAGGTCTTTTTGTCATACCATTTATCGGATTGTGGCCGGCAGTGATTCCATGATCCAGGGAAAAAAATCGATGATGCGGTGATAGGACAGGTCCCGCTCCGCTCCGGCCAAGATGGCAGGAACGACCGAATCGCTTTCGTGGAGAGAACCATGACTGCCGCCGCCAGGGAATATGGGGGCGTCTTCCGCGTAGAACTCATAACCAGGCCGGGCCGACAGGAGCACCCGTGTCGATGATTGGCTTTCAAAGGCTGATATGATGCGGGAAAAGGCGTCTGGATATTCACCGAATTCGATCCGGTTTTCTTTTATCGTTCCGTCTACGACAGATAAATCGCCTTCATAATCCCACCGGACACCGTAAGGATCCTCATATTTGTCTGACCGCCAAAAAGACAGCGTCTTGCGGCTTCGTGGCTGCATGATCCGGTATTTTTGTCCTTCCCGCCACATGATCTGTGCAATCCGCTCATCCGATGAAAGGGTGTCGATCACTTCCGCTTGCACCGTATCGACGTTTCGCAAGATATAGATAATCGCCATGCGCTCGTTCGGACAGATGGTGATGTCATAGCGACCGATGCCGCCCCAGGAGAGCATGCGAAGCTGTTTAAACCGGGAGAGCATCCGTTCTAGCAAAATGGTGGAATGTTTTGCTCCGATCGAGCATTGAGCGTGATCACCGGTGACCAGAATAGAATTCTGGTCAATAGCATGCTCCCAGGAGGGAAAGGCATTGAGCACTTGTTGGATCATCTGATCGGCTTTCCGCACACAAGGGTGGGATTTTAAAGGGCCTACGCGGTGGGAATAGCCGTCGTTATCGGGCAGGTAGACAGCCATAAAATCGGGCTGTCTTCCACGGCGGATCAGTTCCCGGGCAGCGAGACAGGAGAAGGTATCGTTAAAGCCAAACTTGTTGAAGGGCCCGGCAGGACCTCGAAATCCTTCGAGCCCAGGGGAAAGACAACATTCCCCCAAAACAAGGCTCTCTGGCCCAAAAACAGGCCCTTTCAGGCGGAGCCAGGCGGCTAAACGGATCAACCAGGGCAATTTCGGTTCCATCCGTTTGCGTCCGCGATAAATAAAAAAGTTTATGTTCCCTGATGAATAGCCCCTCTCTTCAAGGACCTCATGACAAGTCTTGATCAAGGGGTTTACATGTTCTTGGTTTAAATTATAAAGCAGGTTTTTAACCGATTGAAACACGCCCAGTTTGACGATGGCTCCCGGGGTGGCGCCGTAGTTGACCAACCGCTGGCTCATCTCAGAGAACCAAATAAAACCGGGGACTTTATGCTGGTCGGCATAGGTGCCCGTGGCGATAGAACTGAGCGCCGTTGGCGTCATCGTCGGAAAAGCCGAAACGATTCGGTCGTGGCTGAATCCTTTGCGACGAAGAAAAGAGAGGGCAGGCGCGGAACCATCATGGGTCACGTCGTCCAATACGCGGGGATGAAGGGAATCGATGATAAACATGATGACTTTCTTCCTACGCACTGTCCCACCTCCCCAGTTGCTAATCGTTATCATCTGCCTATATATAATAACTCAAATCAACTTTAACGTAAATGGACAGGTTCATTTATGGAATTAGTGGTGAACTGCACCAATGATCTCTGAAATATCCCGGACCCCTTCGCGGAGGCAAAAAGCCTCGATCCCCTCAAGAATATCCATCGTCGCCCGGGGATTGGTGAAATTGGCAGTCCCAACGGCGATGGATGTCGCTCCAGCCATGATAAACTCTATGGCGTCATCGGCGTTCGAGATCCCGCCCATTCCCAGCAAGGGCACCGAAACGGCCTTGTACACTTGGTAGACCATCCGCAACGCCACCGGTTTAACGGCAGGCCCCGATAGGCCAGCAAAAACGTTGGCGATCACCGGCCGGCGAGTGCGAATGTCGATAGCCATTCCGAGCAGTGTGTTGATCAAAGCCAAAGCGTCAGCACCGGCGTCGACGACCGCTTTGGCCATCTCCGTGATATCAGTGACATTTGGAGAGAGCTTGACGATGACCGGTTTTTTCGTATTCTCCCGGACTGATCGGGTCACTGCTGCCGCTGACGCAGGGACGGTACCGAACTGGATGCCTCCCTGTTTTACGTTCGGACAGGAGATGTTCACCTCGATCGCTGCAATGCCTTCTGTTCGATCGATGATCTCGGCCAATTGCCCATATTCTTCAACGGTGTTGCCGCTAATATTGACGATGACCGGCGAATTTATCGATTGCAATGGGGGCAAGTGTTCTTCGAGCAGACCTTGAATCCCCGGATTTTGTAAACCAATCGCATTTAGCATGCCTGCTGGTGTCTCAGCCATACGGGGCGTCGGATTTCCTTCTCTTGGTGTTAAGGTTGTCCCTTTGACGACGATAGCTCCCAGACGGTTCAGATCGATAAAGGGTGCAAATTCCACACCAAAACCGAAAGTGCCTGATGCCGTGGTCACCGGGTTTTTCATCAAGAGACCGCCGAGATTTACAGCCAGGTTACTCATCCCAAACCACCTCCCCGCTCCAGAACACAGGTCCGTCCGTACAGACCTTCGAATGGGTCCAAGCTTTACCGGCAGCCTTGGCTTTCGTCTTACAGACGCAAGAGAGACAAGCGCCGAGACCGCAGCACATGCGTTCCTCCAAAGAGATCTGGCAAGCCCAGCCTTTCGCTTCCGCCATTTTGTGCACCGCTTTTAACATCGGTTTCGGTCCACAGACATAGAGCAAGGGGCGTCGTTCCCCCCAAGGAGACTGTTCCAACAGATCGGTCACCCGGCCCATCATGCCGAATGATCCGTCTTCCGTAGCCACTTGTACCTCTACACCAAGAGCTTCGAATGCTCGTACCGCCATCACTTGTCCGGCGCTACGGGCACCGTAGAGCAGGATACCTGGTTCTTCTCGGCGGCTCCAGGCTGCAGCTAAGGGAAGCAGTGGGGCGATACCGATACCTCCCGCCACGTAGATAGGAAGAAAATCTTCTTCGGCTTCGGTCATCTTCCATCCTTTGCCGAGAGGTCCCCAAAGAGGAAGCTCTTGCCCTACAACAGCCGTTGCCAAGATGCGCGTCCCTTTGCCGGCACTATGGTATAAAAGGGTGATCGTCCCCTTAAGGGGATCGATGTCATGCAAGCTGATGGGACGCGGTAAGAGGGGATCGAGCCCATTGTTGACACGTATCTGCACAAACTGACCAGGTTCGGCCCGTTGAGCTACTTCCGGCGCCGAAAGGACCATGCGAAAAAATCCCGGCTGTATCTGTTCCTGTTCCAACACAACAGTTTTCGTCAAAAGTGGTTTCATCGTCATCGCTCCTTCCATAGGCTTTCAACTGAAGGGGATACCTGAAAATATGTCCGGCCCCTGAGGGGCCGGACGTATTTGAAGCTGTTCCTTACTTCAAGTATTCCTGCAGTGGGATCATATCGAAATTTCCGCCGCTTTGAATGGTACTTAAGGTCTGCAAAAGCACGCGGGCAGTATCCAAAGAGGTCAAGCAAGGCACCGAGTGCTCCACAGCAGCCCGGCGAATACGGAAGCCGTCCCGTTCAGGCTGTTTGCCTTTCGTCAAGGTATTGATGATCAGTTGCACTTTATCTTCCCGGACGAGGTCGATCAGGTGGGGCGAGCCTTCCCCGATTTTGTTTACCCGCTGCACCGGAACATCAGCTGCTTGTAGTGCGTCAGCCGTACCGGCCGTGGCGACCAAAGAGTATCCCAGGTCGACGAATTCTTTCAGCAGGGGAATTGACTCTTCTTTGTCCTTATCGGCTACAGTAGCGAGAATGTTGCCGCCTGTGGGGATATCCATGCCGGCAGCGACCAGGGCTTTGTAAAAGGCTTTGTGGAAGTCGGCGTCAACACCCAAAACTTCGCCCGTCGATTTCATTTCCGGTCCGAGCGATGTTTCCACATCGAGAAGCTTTCCGAAGGAGAAGACCGGCGCTTTCACTGCCGTGTAAGCCGGTGTCGGGGCTAAGCCGCCTTTGTATCCCTGCTGAGCCAGTGTTTCACCTAAGATAATCCGGGTGGCGATGGTGATCATCGGGATGCCCGTAATTTTGGACAGGTAGGGTACGGTCCGGCTGGAACGAGGGTTGACTTCGATGACATAGATTTGATCTTCATGGAGAACATACTGGATATTGAGCACGCCTTTGACCTTTAAGTGCAAGGCTAGTCGCGTAGTGTAATCGATGACGACGTCGATCTGCTCTTTCGTCAAACCATGGGCGGGATATACGGCGATGGAGTCACCGGAATGAACACCAGCCCGTTCGACGTGTTCCATGATCCCCGGGATGAGGACTTGTTCACCGTCGGCAATCGCGTCCACTTCGATCTCCTTGCCGACGAGGTATTTGTCGACGAGGACAGGGTGGTTGGGGTTCACTTTCACTGCCGTGGACATATAATTGATCAGTTCATCATCGCTATAGACGATTTCCATGGCCCGTCCGCCGAGCACATAGGAAGGACGAACCAGGACGGGATATTCAATCTCCTGAGCCACTTCCAAAGCGCCTTCCACAGAGGTGGCCGTCCGTCCGGGGGGCTTGGACAATCCCAGTTCGATGAGCACTTGGTCAAAGCGGTCCCGGTCTTCGGCCCGGTCGATATCTTCGACGGAAGTTCCTAGGATTTTGAAGCCAGCCTTCTCGAGAGGACCTGCTAAGTTGATCGCCGTCTGGCCGCCAAACTGGACGATGACGCCTTCCGGTTTTTCTTTGCTCAAGATATGAATGACGTCTTCCGGGAGGAGCGGCTCAAAATAGAGCCGGTCAGAGGTATCAAAGTCAGTCGATACGGTCTCAGGGTTGTTGTTGATGATGACCGACTCATAGCCGGCGTCGCGAATCGACCAGACGGAGTGAACGGAGCAGTAATCAAACTCGATCCCTTGGCCGATGCGGATGGGACCGGAGCCGATGACGGCGATTTTCGGCCGTTCAGTCGGGCCGGCTTCATCTTCCTGGTCGTAGGAAGAGTAGAAATAAGGCGTTTCCGCTTCGAACTCTGCGGCACAGGTATCGACCATTTTATAGACAGGACGAAGGTTCTGATCAAAGCGGTGATTGCGGATGGTGAGTTCGTCGACACCGATAATCCGGACTAAGTCTGCATCGGCAAAGCCCATTGATTTGGCTTTTTTCAGTGTCTCCGCCGGTACTGCTTCGATGCCCTTTCCATGCCACTGGGAGAGTTCCTTCTCCATGTTGACGATGTTGCGAATCTTGCTGAGGAAGAAATAGTCGATTTTGGTAAGGCCGTGAATCCGATCGTTGACCCAACCGCGTCGCATCGCTTCGGCCAGGACAAAGAGCCGCCGGTCGTCAGCTTCTACCATGGCTTTTTCCAGGGCCTCTTCATCCCATTCATCGATGCCTTTATGCCAGAGACCGACGACACCCATTTCGAGGGAGCGAACAGCTTTCATTAAGGCCGGTTCAAAAGCCCGGTCGATGGCCATGACCTCACCGGTCGCTTTCATCTGTGTTCCCAGCGTCCGGCGAGCATCTTCGAACTTATCAAAGGGCCAGCGGGGGATCTTCATGACCACGTAGTCGAGAGCCGGTTCGAAGCAGGCGTAGGTTTTGCCGGTGACGGCGTTCTTGATTTCATCGAGGGTTTTGCCGATGGCGATTTTCGCAGCCACTTTGGCGATGGGGTAGCCTGTAGCTTTGGACGCCAGCGCCGAAGAACGGCTGACCCGGGGGTTGACTTCAATGACGATATATTTATAAGAGTAGGGATCCAAGGCGTATTGGACGTTGCAACCGCCTTGAATACCGAGGGAACGGATAATTTTTAGAGAAGCGGTGCGCAACATCTGGTATTCTTTGTCGGCCAAGGTTTGCGACGGGGCCACGACGATGGAATCGCCCGTATGAATCCCAACCGGGTCGATGTTTTCCATGTTACATACGGTGATACAGTTATTGGCGCTGTCGCGGATGACTTCATACTCGATTTCTTTCCATCCGGCGACGCTGCGCTCGACCAGGATTTGATGGATAGCGGAGTGTTTTAGCCCTCTAATGGAGATCGCTTTTAGTTCTTCCATGTTATGAGCGATGCCGCCGCCAGTGCCGCCAAGGGTGTAGGCGGGACGAATAATAAGAGGGAATCCTACTGTTTCACCAAATTCGAGAGCCGCCTCTAGTGTTTCAACGATCGTCGACTCAGGTACCGGTTCGCCGATCTGTTCCATCATTTCCTTAAACAATTCCCGGTCTTCCGCCTTTTCAATGGCGGACAGGGGCGTTCCTAACAAGCGTACGCCGAGTTCATCGAGAACACCGCTTTTGGCGAGGGAACGGGCGATGTTCAAGCCCACCTGACCACCCAGGGTAGGCAGTAAACCGTCGGGGCGCTCTTTTTTCAAGATGCGGGTGACGAATTCCGGCGTCAGCGGTTCGATATAGACCCGATCAGCGATGTTGGCATCAGTCATGATGGTCGCCGGGTTGGAGTTGACCAGGATGACTTCCAGCCCTTCTTCTTTCAGGGCCCGGCATGCCTGTGTACCGGCATAGTCAAATTCGGCAGCTTGGCCGATGATGATCGGGCCGGAGCCGATGACCATCACGCGGTGCAGTGTAGGATCCTTAGGCATTCGAAGCCCCCCCTTCATATTGTTTCATCATTTCTACAAAGCGGTCGAAGAGATATCCCGAATCATCCGGTCCAGGGCTGGCTTCCGGGTGATACTGTACGGAGAAGGCGGGAATGTTCTGGAAGGAGAGCCCTTCGACAGAACCGTCGTTCAGATTGATATGGGACACGGTAACACCTTCGGGAATCTGGTCCCCGTCGACGACAAAACCATGGTTTTGGCTGGTGATATAGACGCGGCCCGTGCTCAACTCTTTGACGGGATGGTTTGAGCCGCGGTGGCCGAAGGGCAATTTGAAGGTTTTACAACCGATGGCTCGCGCCATAATCTGATGGCCCAGGCAGATGCCGAAGACCGGTTTGACACCGAGCAGTTTCTGGACGGTCGCCGCAGCGTAAGGTACATCCAGTGGGTCCCCAGGGCCGTTAGACAGCATAATCCCATCGGGATTCATGGCGAGCACTTCTTCAGCCGATGTACGAGCCGGCACGACGGTGACCCGGCATCCCCGTTGATGGAGGGACCGGGCGATATTTTCTTTAGCACCGAAGTCCATGAGCACCACATTCAGGCCGTCATTATCCATGGTGAAGGTTTTGTCTGTCGTCACTTCGTCGACGAGGGGCTGCCCGGAGATATGAGGAGCCTGCTGGGCTTGCGCTTTCAGGGCTTCCAAATCGACCACTTCGCCGCAACCGATGATGCCCCGCATCGTTCCATGGTTGCGCAGCCGGCGGGTCAAGGCACGGGTATCTACACCGGAAAGGCCGATGACACCGGTCCGTTTCAGATAGGCATCGACCGTCTCTTCACAACGCCAGTTGGAAGGCTCTTCGGCCCACTCCCGGACGATAAATCCACGGAGAAAAGGCCGCCGTGATTCAAAATCTTCAGGGTTTACGCCGTAGTTGCCGATGAGCGGATAGGTCATCACGACGATTTGCCCGCAATAAGAGGGATCGGTCAGCAGTTCCTGATAACCAGTCATCCCCGTATTAAAAACAACTTCTCCTGTTCGCTCCCCAACGGCACCGAAAGCTTGGCCTTCCCACACGGAACCGTCTTCCAGGACCAAGTACCCTTTCACTATGGATAACCTCCCTATATTTATACGTGAATGGGCCAGCGGCCCTGTGATAGCTGTTCATTCTTTATCTGTATTTGTACAATAGATCTGTCAGTCAATGGTGCATTATGGTAAATCTGGGGCGGAATTACTCCGTTCGCTAAGGGCTTCACGGCTGTTCGCTCGGTTGCTCCGCCGGTGCGCCAAACCTCTGGGTTTTTCTGCATGTTAACCGTGACGCACTTTTCCGCTTCGCAACTTTCGCTCACGACAACCTTACGCCCAAAACGCTCACTCCGTCATTACACCCCAGATTTCTCCATCATGTACAATTATCTTGAAATATTTCTATATAAGGTAATAAAGGGTTCGTCTAGCCTTGTACTAACTGACGGTTCGTCATAACCACCTGGCCGCCCACGATCGTCGCCACCGGCCAGGAGCGCAGTGTCCATCCCACATAAGGAGTGTTGCGCCCTTTCGATTGCCAGCCTTCTAAAGTGACTGTCTCTTCCCGTTCCGTATCGATGATAGTGACATCAGCAGGAGAGCCGACGGTCAAGGTGCCGCCATCAAGTCCCAACCGGCGAGCCGGATTGACTGTAAGCATGGCGACCATCTCATTCACCGTCAGGCAGCCTGTTTCAATGAGCTCTTTCCAGTAAAGGGGCCAGGCTGTCTCTAGTCCGGAAATTCCGAAGGGAGCGTAATTATATTCGCGGGCCTTTTCTTCGGCCGTATGGGGCGCATGATCCGTCGCCAAGATGGTCAGCACGCCCTCTTTTAAACCTTGTTTCAATGCTTCCCGGTCTTTGTCCGCACGGAGGGGCGGATTGACCTTCGTCGATGTATCGTAGCCTTCTACCGCAGCATCGGTCAAAGCGAGATGGTGGGGGCAAACTTCCCCGGTTACGTCGACACCGCGCTGGCGAGCTTGACGGATCAGTTCTACCGAACCGGCTGTAGAGACGTGGGCGATATGGACGGGGGCACCGACGCTCTCGGCCAGCAAGATTTCACGAGCCACCATGATTTCTTCCGCTGCTGAGGGAATTCCCCGCAAGCCGAGCACAGTGGACCAGTAGCCTTCATGCATGGCGCCGTCCTTAGCCAATTCTGGGTCTTCACAGTGGCTGATGATGACCTTGCCGACCATCTGGGCGTAGCTCATGGCGAGACGCATGATATCGGAACGAGGCACTGGTTTGCCATCGTCAGAGAAAGCGACAGCACCACAGGCAGCCATATCGGCCATTTCAGCCAGTTCCTGACCGGAAGATCCTTTTGTAATCGCACCGATGGGATAGACCCGGACAGCCCCGGTGGCTTGGGCACGAGCTTTCAAAAACTCGATACCGGTTTGAGAGTCGCAAACAGGACTTGTGTTGGGCATGGCGCAGACCGCAGTGAATCCGCCTCGAGCAGCCGCACGAGTTCCCGAGACAATGGTTTCCTTCGCCTCGCCCCCAGGTTCCCGAAGGTGGCAGTGGATATCAATCAAGCCAGGGATGACCAGCTTTCCTGTCGCATCAATCACTTGGACTTGTTCGGAAGCTGACACGCCGGAGGAGTTACCTACCGCTTTGATGACCCCATTCTCGATATATATATCGGCGATCTGGTCGACTCCGTTCGCCGGGTCGACGACACGGCCGCCTTTAATGAGCAATTCCACTGCTCGTCCCTCCCATCAAATACAAAATAGCCATTCGCACAGCGACACCGTTCGTCACCTGTTCTTCGATGGCGGCGAAGTCGGCATCAGCCACATCATCGGCGATTTCCACACCGCGGTTCATCGGACCGGGGTGCAGCACCAGTACGTCCTCTTTGCACCGTTTTAACCGTTCCTGATTCAAGCCGAAGGTACGTGCATACTCACGGATCGTTGGGAAGAGACCTTTCTGTTGCCGTTCTAGCTGAAGCCTTAGTACGTTGACCACATCGGCACCTTCCAAAGCTTCATCGATTCGGGTATAGGCTTTGACGCCAAGCTCAGCGATATCAGGAGGGAGCAGTGTGGAAGGTCCGCAGACACGGACGTCGGCGCCCATGGTCCGCAGCCCCCAGATGTTCGAACGGGCTACGCGAGAATGAAAGATATCGCCTAAGATGGTCACGGTCAATCCCTGCAGGGTCCCTTTTCGTTCCCGGATGGTGAACATGTCCAACAAGGCTTGCGTCGGGTGTTCATGGGCACCGTCGCCAGCGTTGACGACACGGGCCTTTACATGTTTGGCGAGCAGGTGGGGAGCCCCGGACGCACCATGGCGAATGATGATAATGTCTGTCCCCATAGCGTCAATCGTCTTGCCGGTGTCGATGAGCGACTCCCCTTTGACGACAGAGGAGCTAGAGGCGGCAATATTGACCGTATCGGCACTCATGTACTTTCCAGCCAGTTCAAAGGAGGTTCTGGTTCTTGTCGACGCTTCGTAAAAAAGACATACCACCGATTTTCCGCGCATCGTAGGAACCTTTTTTATGTCTCGACCGATGATATCTTTCATGGGTGCGGCTGTATCGAGAATCAGTTCGATATCCTTCTTTTCCAGGCCCCGCAATCCCAGCAAATCTTTGTGGCGCCAACTCATCTGCGTGTATCCTCCTTTTTCCTATGCCGACGGATGTCATAAAAAAACCTCCGGGGAAAATCCCGGGAGGCCCGGCGCATCATTCAGCCATATCCTGAATCGAAACGCCTTCTTCTCCGTCCACTTCTGCGACGCGAACAGAGATCACTTCTCGTTTGGATGTGGGAACATTTTTGCCGACAAAATCGGCTCGGATAGGCAATTCACGATGGCCCCGATCGATCAGTACGGCAAGTTGAATCGCCTGGGGGCGGCCAATATCGATCAATGCATCTAAAGCGGCTCGAACAGTCCGACCGGTATAGAGCACATCATCAACCAAGACAACCGTTTTTTTCGTGAGGGAAAAAGGAACTTCCGTCTTGTGGATCACTGGTTGTACATCCAGCGTCGTCAAGTCGTCTCGATAGAGCGTAATATCCAGTGCTCCCAAAGGGACTTGGACGCCTTCGATTTCTTGAATCTTCTGTTGCAGTCGAAGGGCCAGGGGAACTCCGCGCCGACGAATCCCGATCAAAACCAGATCTTTGACACCTTGGTTTTTCTCCAGGATTTCATGAGCGATGCGGGTGATGGCACGGCGAATCGTCTCTTCATTCATCAGTTGAGCTTTGTCCGTTAAATTCACGTAACCCTGCCTCCTTTCGCCGGTGGACAGCAAAAAAGCCTATCCATACCGGTTCTCCGGCAAAGATAGGCTTATCGTCTATAGAAGGATGCCACTGTTTCGAAATTCGACTCATTTCGACAACGGTGTACATGTATTCCTCTGTCACGATACCCATACCTTGCCGGCCTCACGGGACCGATTTAAAGGGGGTTGTTCTTAAGATATTGTACCGCATATCGTCGACGCATGTCAATCATTTGTTTGATCTCAATGTCTCAAGGACCTTTTGAAACGTCTTAGGCGGATCGGCCTGAAAAGTCATCTTCTGGCCGTCTTGAGGATGGGTAAAATCAAGTCGTTGGGCATGTAATGCCTGTCCTTCCAGACCGAAGGCCGCTTTTCTTGGGCCGTACTTCGGATCTCCTGCTACAGGGTGGTCAATGTAAGCCATATGCACACGAATCTGGTGGGTGCGGCCTGTTTCCAGTTTGCAGCGCACTAAGGTAAAACCAATTTCCGGAAAGCGCTCCAAGACACGAAAGTGAGTTACGGAAGGTTTCCCGTTGGGGACCACGGCCATCTTCTGGCGGTCCTTCGGATCTCTGCCGATGGGAGCATCAATTCGACCGGTCTCAGCACCGATAATCCCATGGACGATCGCCAGATACTCCCGGCGAACGAAGTGGTCTTTCACTTGTTCGGCCAAGTGTATATGGGCCTCGTCATGCTTGGCTACCACGAGGAGCCCCGAAGTGTCTTTATCAATTCGGTGAACAATACCGGGTCGCAGTTCACCATTGATTCCCGACAAATCCTTGATGTGATAGAGCAAGGCGTTGACCAGGGTTCCTGAAGCATGGCCCTCGGCCGGATGAACGACCAGGCCAGCTGGTTTGTTGATCACGGCCACATGAGCATCTTGATAGACGATGTCTATCGGTAGGTTCTCCGGAACGATTTCGGTGATGACCGGTTCTGGAGGAACCACTTCTATCCGGTCTCCCGGTCGAAGTCTATAGTTGGCTTTTACGGTCGTCCCTTCCACTTTGACAAGACCCTCTTTGATCCAGTTTTGACCATGAGTTCTCGACGGAACGAGTTCCCGGTTTACCAACCAGACATCTAGACGGCTGTCTACCTCTTCAGGAAGAGTTGAAAAAACCATCGGAAAATCTTCATCTGTCTCTACATTTTTCGCATTATGATTCACCAGATCCCACCGTTTCCTGCTGCGCAAGTTTTTTATCTTTCGTCTCTGGCGTGATGACGAGACTGATTAAAATCAAAGTTACACCGATCGTAATCGCCGTATCGGCCATGTTAAAGACGGGAAAAACACGGAAGTCAAAAAAGTCCACTACGAGTCCAGTTCGAAGCCTGTCAATCAAGTTTCCGACGGCTCCACCGGCTTGTAAGGCTAATCCAAGGCGAAATAAAAACTGTTCCGGTGGTACGGTTCGGTAAAAGTAAAGGATCGCAGCGATGACGATGATCGTGACCGCCACGAAAAAGATGGTCTTATTGGCCATCATTCCGAAAGCGGCGCCAGGATTGAGAATATAGGTCAAGTGAAATATGTTCGGTATGATGGGAATCGATTCGTACTCAGCCATTTTACTTTGGACAATGTATTTCGTCCATTGGTCGACAACCATGGCGCCCAACAGAATCAGCCAGAAAACTCGGTCACTGACCTTCCATTTAGGATTCGATTTCATTGTTCAGACCCCTTCCATCTTAGCGGTCTGCCTAATTTTAGCATAACGGCTTATCTGGACGCAACAATAAGGGTCAGCCCGAAGGCTGACCCTATGGTAACCCTTATCGGCCGGAGTCTTGCAGAGCGCCTTGTTGGGCATCCTGACCGGCAGACTGGGCAAGCGTAGCAGAAACACCGTTGCTTTGAGCTAGCTGTTGCTCAGCCAATTGGACCATTTTCTTGGTCATAAATCCACCGATGGAGCCAACTTCGCGAGTCGTCATATTCTCCCAGCCAGCACTTTGGACCTTGTTGGCAAGACCGATTTCAGAAGCAACTTCATACTTGAAGCGATCCAGAGCGCTCTGAGCGCCAGGGAACGCGGCTCTTCTGCGGTTAGGCATCCTCTTTCTCACCTCCCTCCTCGTTGTCTAGGCATAGAATGCCTCAAAGGGGCCCCTTTCATATTATGAAGCTATTGTTAATTTCCTTAGGCTTTGGTCGAATGACCAGGCTATGACAGCGCTGGGGATCAATTGACTGAATAAAAGCGAAGAGTTGGCTTTACAGCCTTTTCGGCCCCTCATCGTCGTCGACTCCGTTCATATCCTGATAGAAGACTCCGTCGTCCCCTTTTTCAACGGGAATCATCTCGATAGCTTCTGTCCCACCGATGCGTTCACCGTGATCGGGATAGATACCGGGGTTATATTCCGGCGTAAACTCCACATCGCTCGGTGTGTCTGAACTGCCGTACCGGGCCACCTGCTGCCAGGCGTCTTCTCCATCGAACATGATCGGATCGTTCTCATCACGGTCGGTGCCGTGTTCGCCGATGACAAAAAGGTGATCAGACTGACCGCCCCAGGGATAGGGAGGAACATCTTCTTCGATGGGCCGTGGATGCCGGTCAGGGTGAGTTTCCTCTTCATGTCGCTGGCAATCGATACAGAGCAACGCTGTCGGCATCGCTTCCAATCGTTCCTGAAAGATGCTGTTTCCACAGAGCTGGCAAAAGCCGTACTTGCCTTCGCTGATGCGGCGTTTCGCTTCTAACACCTCATCGAGTTCACGGCTGAGCCGGTCACGGGTGCCCAGGTCTTTGCCCCGCTCAAAAACTTCCGAGCCGATGTCGGCGGGGTGGTTGTCATAAGCGCTTAGCTCTTGAATCGATTCGTCCAGTGACTCACCGAGGTGGTTATGGGTCATATGGTAGAGTTGGTCCCGGATCTCTGTTTCCATAGCGTTCAGACGCCACCAAGCGGCTTCATGAGGAGACAATTCGGTCACAGCCATCCCTCATTTCTTTTAGATTCGCAGTTGAACCTGAACCATGCGAACGATCTCAGCGATAAACCCGCCGATGAGCGGAAGATTTAGTACCACCAGTTCCCGGAGAATGTAAAGGGCCACGGCACCAAGTATGGTAAATCCGACGGTCATGCCTAGTCCGCGGGCCATACCGGCTAGAAAATTCAAGTACATCATCCGCTTGGGATTATTGAGCATCTCTACATATTCGGATACTTTGATTTTTTCAATATCCTCCGATAGGGAGTTCATGCGTTCATTCAGTTGTTCGATTAAGGCATGATCGAGTCGACGGTGATCACTGCTCATTTTGCCCACCTACCCGACCATAGTATCTGTAAACTTTTTCTTGTTTCATCCGTGATCGACCAAGTTATTTGATCATCTCCGCTGTGCAACAGAAGCTCCATACTGAATGGTACATCGTGGTAAATCGGGGTGTAATGACTCCGCTCACTAAGGGCTCCGCGGCTGTTCGCTCGGTTGCTACGCGGGCGCGCCAAACCTCTGGGCTTTTCTGCATGTAAACCGTGGCGCCGTTTTCCGCTGCGCAACTTTCGCTCGCGGCGCCACTCCGCCCAAAACGCTCACTCCGTCATTACACCCAGATTTTGCCTTTAAATACAATAATCCTGTTAATACTTGCCCATAAATATAAAAAGCCATCTTCTATTGGAAGATGGCAAAAATAATCACCGATAAGGTCTATGGAAAAGGAATCCTTAATTGTTCAGCGCTTGCAGAGGCGCGGGGATTCGACCGCCCCGGGAGATGAAAGCGGACGAACTGAAGTTATGCACGGGCATGACGGGGGCATGGCCGAGGAGACCGCCGAACTCGACATGGTCGCCCACCTTTTTTCCGGGGACGGGGATGACGCGCACCGCTGTGGTCTTGCGGTTGATCATGCCGATAGCCGCTTCATCAGCGATGATCGCTGAGAGAGTTTCCGCCGGCGTGTCGCCGGGAACAGCGATCATGTCCAAGCCGACAGAGCAGACGCAGGTCATCGCTTCCAGCTTATCGAGCGTAAGCGCCCCCACTTCCACGGCGGCGATCATGCCGGCATCTTCACTGACGGGAATAAAGGCGCCTGATAAGCCGCCAACATAGGAGGAGGCCATGGCACCGCCTTTTTTGACGGCGTCGTTCAACATAGCCAAGGCTGCTGTGGTACCGTGGGTGCCGCAACGCTCCAGGCCCATCGCCTCGAGAATGTCGGCGACGCTGTCACCGATGGCCGGCGTCGGCGCTAAGGATAGATCGACGATGCCGAAGGGAACGCCGAGACTCTCTGAGGCAGCTCGGCCAACGAGTTCACCCATGCGGGTGATTTTAAAGGCCGTATGTTTGATCGCTGAGGCTAAGGTCCCAAAATCGCAGTGGGGATCCTTGCGGACAGCATTGAGCACAACACCGGGACCGCTGACACCGACGTTGATGACACACTCGGGCTCTCCAATGCCATGAAAAGCTCCGGCCATGAAAGGGTTGTCCTCAGGCACGTTACAGAAGACAACCAGCTTCGCACAGGCCAAGCCATCCCGGTCGGCAGAAGCTTCCGCAGCCGCTTTGACGACTCGTCCCATCAGTGCGACAGCGTCCATATTGATACCTGCTTTGGTCGTCGCCACGTTGACAGAAGCACAAACCCGGTCCGTCGTGCTCAACGCCTCCGGCAGCGAATCGATGAGCGCCTTATCTCCGGGAGTCATCCCTTTGTGAACAAGGGCTGAGTATCCGCCGATAAAGTTGACGCCCACTTCTTTGGCTGCCTCATCTAAAGCGCGGGCCACGATGGTATATCCCTCTAAGCCCATGCTTTCAGCCACCAAAGCGATTGGGGTTACCGAAATCCGTTTGTTGATGATAGGGATGCCGTAGCGCCGTTCGATCTCTTCCCCGACAGGCACGAGGTTTTTGGCAGTCCGGGTGACTTTATTGTAGATAGCTTGAGCCGTAGCTTTCGCATCGGTCCGGCAGCAGTCGCGCAAGGATATGCCCATGGTGATGGTCCGGATATCGAGATTCTCCATCTGAACCATCCGTATCGTTTCCAGGATCTCCTGAGTTGTGATTGACAGAGGCATGAGTGATTATCCCTCCAACCCGGATCGATTAAATCCGGTGCATGAATTTAAAAACGTCCTCGTGTTGAGCCATGATTTGAACACCAAGTTCATTACCCTTTTGTTCTAAAGTCGCCCGCAATTGATCATAGCTGATCGTGGCAACGGCCATATCGATGACCATGATCATCGAAAAGATTTCCCCTTGCATGATCGTCTGGCTGATATCTAAGATATTGGCTCCGGCATCGGCAATAATGGTCGCCACGCTGGCAATGATCCCTACACGGTCCTGACCCAGCACGGTCACGATGACACGGTTTTCCTTTTTCTCCGACATTGACTCATTCACTCCTTAGAAATATCAAAGGGGCACCGCCCCCTTGGAATACCTGGAATCGGTCATCCCAATATATTCGGGGTAGTACCCTTAACTCCTGCAAGCACTCTTATTTTGTCGAAAAAGCTCAAAGCAGTAGGTTCACGAACTGGCCATTTTTCATGAGGGCTCCGTTCGCTTCGTCTGTATCGACATGCATCTCCGACGCAAAAGATTCATGGACCCGGATCAGGACTTGGTCAAAGCGCACTCCCCGAGGTCCGCTGACTTCCACGGAGATGCGTTGCTTATCTTTGACGCCAAGTTGAGATGCCTCTTGGAGATTGAGATGGATGTGACGGGCCGCAACGATAGCCCCCTCCGGTAATGCCACTTCCCCTTTCGGGCCCACGAGCGTAATGCCTGGGGTATCCTTCAAATCGCCAGAGTCGCGGATCACCGGCGGAATCCCCAGCTTATAACAATCGGTCACAGAGATCTCAACCTGGGACTGTTTGCGCAGGGGCATCAAGAGACGCACCCCTTCGATCAGTCCCTTCGGTCCCATTAAGGTAACTACGTCTTTCGTAGCGTATTGGCCCGGCTGGGAGAGGTCCTTCATAAAAACCGGTTCATACCCCTCGCCAAAGAGGCGAACCAGATCCTCTTTCGCCAAATGGAAATGCCGGTTGGATATTCCTACGCTGACTTGCTTTATCGTTCCCGTGCCTGTCTTATCGACCGCCAGTTCGAGCACGCTCTCCTTCCCCCTCATCAAAGTCCTCGTCATCGTTTAGGATGACCGAGGACTTTGATGCTATGAGTCAGGAAGGGTAGGAGTTATTGGTTTAGCTCACACTGATTCGCCAATCGCGGCAGCACAACGGGGGCATACGGTGGGATGATCTTCGCTTTGTCCCACTTGTTCGCTGTAGTTCCAGCAGCGTTCACACTTTTGTCCTGGCGCTTTTTCTACGGTGACGGCGACTCCAGGCAGTTCGGCATCCCGGAAAGCCTCAACGGGTGCATCCTTCAAGGAGATCAGTTGTACCACCGATACGATGAAGAAGGTGGCCAGATCTTCTTTGCTCAGGAAAGCTTGTAGCTCTTCGTCGACATAGAGAGTCACCTTTGCCTCCAGCGAGTGCCCGATCACTTTCGACTGGCGGGCATTCTCTAAGGCTTTCGAGACGCGGGTACGGATTTCCAACATCCGATCCATTTTTTCGGCTAATGCATCGTCGATAAATTTGCTGTCAAACTGAGGCCAACCGGCGGTCTGAACCGTATTCGACTGTTCTTTGGCGCCGGGCAGGTATCCCCAAACCTCTTCGGCCGTAAAGCTGATGAAGGGGGCTAGCATACGCACGAGGGCATCAGCTGTTCGATAAAGAACAGTCTGGGCCGAGCGGCGTTCCGGCGATTTCGCCGGTGATGCGTAGAGTCGATCCTTGATGATGTCGAGATATAAGGCGCTCATGTCGACGGCGCAGAAATTGTGAATCGCATGGTAGACCACGTGGAACTCATAGTTCCGGCAAGCTGTCGTCACCCGTTGGATGAGCTTATGGAGCGCCATCATAGCCCAGCGATCCAACTCGGTCATCTGTTCAAAGGGAACGGTGTCCGCTTTTGGATCGAAGTCGGCAATATTTCCGAGGAAATAGCGGAAGGTGTTGCGGATCTTCCGGTAGCCGTCGGCGATTTGCCGCAAGATATTGGGCGACACGGCAACATCGTTCCGGTAGTCGACGGAAGCGACCCACAAACGCAAGATGTCAGCACCCATGTCTTTGATGACAGCCAGAGGATCGACGCCGTTACCGAGGGATTTGGACATCTTGCGGCCTTGCTCATCGACGAGGAAGCCATGGGTCAAGACGGCCTTATAGGGAGCCGTTCCCTTCGTGGCGACGGCTGTCGACAAGGAGGAGTTGAACCAGCCGCGGTGTTGGTCTGAACCTTCGAGATAGAGGTCGGCCGGGAAATGAAGATTCTCCCGCGTTTCCAAGACCGCCTGGTGAGAAGAGCCTGAGTCAAACCACACGTCCATGATGTCGGTCTCTTTGCGGAAGTGCTGATGGCCGCACTTGCCGCAGGACAGTCCCGGCGGAACGAGTTCGTCCGCTTCCTTGGCGAACCAGACGTCAGAACCATGCTCTTTGAAAAGCCCCTGGATATGGCAGATGGTTTCGTCATTGATGATCGTTTCACCGCAATCGGCGCAGTAGAAGATGGGAATGGGAACACCCCAGGTTCGCTGCCGGGAGATACACCAGTCTCCCCGATCGGCAACCATGTTATGGATGCGGTCACGTCCCCAAGCAGGGATCCAGCGGACCTGATCGATCGCATCGAGGGCTTCCTTACGGAATCCGTCGATGGAGGCAAACCACTGCTCTGTAGCCCGGAAGAGGATCGGGTGCTTACAACGCCAGCAGTGGGGATACTGGTGCTTAATCTTATCGGCCTTGATCAGCAAGCCGCGGTTTTTTAACTCTTCAACGACGGCCGGATTGGCTTGTGTCGTCGACATGCCGGCGAAGATGCCGCCTTCGGCGGTGAATTTACCCCGGAAGTCAACGGGAGAGATGACAGGTAAGTTATAAACCTTACCCACCTGGAAGTCTTCGACGCCGTGACCGGGCGCAGTATGAACGCAGCCGGTACCTTGTTCCAAGGTGACATGGTCTCCAAGGATGACTAAGGAATCCCGATCCACAAAGGGATGGCGGCAGATCGATTTTTCCAGATCGCGCCCTTCGAATTCCTGCAAAATCTGGCCGCCTTCGAGACCGCTGTCAGCCATAAAGCGCGCCAGCAGTTCTTTCGCAACGACCAGTTTGTCGTCGCCGAACTGGACGAGCACGTAGGCAAATTCAGGATGGACCGTAATGGCAACGTTCGCCGGTAAGGTCCAGGGGGTCGTCGTCCAGATGACTACATAGGCATCTTCTACGGGGAAGAGCCCTTTTGCGTCCAGCACAGGGAATTTCACGTAGATGGAGGGCGATTCCTTGTCTCCGTACTCCACTTCTGCTTCGGCTAAGGCCGTTTCGCAGGAAGCGCACCAGTAAACCGGTTTAAGGCCTTTATAGATATAGCCTTTCTTGGCCATTTCGCCGAAGACACCGATCTGAGCCGCCTCGAACTCCGGTTGCAGCGTCAGATAGGGATGGTCCCAGTCGCCACGAACACCAAGCCGTTTAAATTCCTCCCGCTGGATGCCGACGTACTTCATGGCGTAGTCATGGCAGCGGCGGCGAAACTCGACCGTCGACACAGCATGACGGTTTAAACCTAATGCCTTGATCGCCTGCTGTTCGATGGGAAGACCATGCGTATCCCAGCCAGGTATATAGGGCGCATCGTAGCCATCCATGGAATGAAACTTGACGATAAAATCTTTTAAGACTTTATTCAGTGTGTGACCTAGGTGGATATCACCGTTGGCATAAGGGGGGCCATCATGGAGGATGAACTTCGGCTTCCCGGCGTTCGCCTTAGCCACTGCTTCATAAAGGTCGATCTCTTCCCAGAACTTTTGAATGTCCGGTTCCCGTTTTGGCAAATTGGCCCGCATCGGAAATTCCGTTTGGGGTAAATTCAACGTTTTGCTGTAATCGAGGGGTTCTTTCCCACTCACAGTTATCTCACCTCGTTTAAAACTAAAAAACTCCCACCCCTGTAGAAAGGGGCGAGAGTGTTCTCGCGGTACCACCCTTGATCATCTCAGCCTACGAAGAGGTGAGACCTCGTGTATGCGGGTAACGGCCGCCGCCGGCGCCGCCTACTCCCTCTTTCGGCAACGCAGCTCCCGGGGGATATGCGGGCAGCGTCCTTGGCCTGGCTTCCACCGTCCCAGGTTCGCTGTCAACGACCTTCTACTCGCACCTGTCCCGTTCAACGCCATGTAAGCGATTATGTCGAACAAAAGATATCTTTAGTATTATACCGAGGAAATCTGTTTGCTGTCAAACAGTTTCAAGATCTGTTCCTTACTCATGCCGATGACCTCTACTGTTTTCGTGCGCGAAGTCTCCCCGGCGACCAACCGCACCTGGCTCTTCGGCAGCGAAAGGGTTTTGGCAAAAAACGCTTGGCAAGCCCCGTTCGCTTCCCCATCGACAGGAGGTGCCGTCAGGCGAACTTTCAAGGCGTCGTCCAAGAGACCGCAAACCTCATTTTTCGATGCCCGGGGCTGAACACGAATCTTAAAGCGAACGCCACCAGGCACTTCTTGGACCCACAACATCAATCGTCACTGTCCTCATGGAAATGGCTTGGCACCTGAACGTCTTCGACGGAATAGGGTTTATGCCCGCCGGGCAGCCGAACATCCTGATTCAAAAAGGGGATCTTTCCAGGGGGTATCGTGGCCTCGAGGGTCACTGCCGCTTCGTCGCGCGCCTCTTCTTTGAATGCTTCCAGTTGAGAAGTCAGCATAGCCCGGAATTGGACTCGAAACTGGCGTGCCTGGTTGCGCATATGTTCATATTCCCGTTCTATTTCGGACTTCTTGGCTCGGGCCGACTCTAAGATCTTCTCTGCCTGCATGCGAGCCTCTTTCACTCGCAGTTCTGCTTCCCGCTCCGCCGAAAGGCGTACTTCCTCGGCCGTACGCTGAGCCAATACCAGTGTATTGTTTAAGGTCTCCTCGAGGTGACGATAGCGGAGTAAGTTTTCCTCCGTATGGGCCACTTGCTCTTTCAGCAGGATGTTCTCTTTGTATAATTCCTCATGAGCCTGAGAAACCTGCCGCAAGAAATCTTCCACCTCTTCCGGCTTATAACCCCAGGCGCCTTTCCGAAATTGCTTCTGATGAATCTCCAATGGGGTCAACATTTGCAAAACCTCCTTGGCTACCGGTCAACAGGCTGCCAAATCGTTATTCGGATGCGTCCTTTTTTCGTAGGTTCGCCGATTTCCCGCAGAATAGCACGACCGAAACCACGCAAAGACAAGATATCTTTGACGGAAGCCATGCGGCTTCCGTCGCTCGTCTCTAACCCGTTTACACGCAGCAATCCTCGCGAGATGGCTTCATCGGCTTTGGAGCGAGATAAATGCCAAATGGCCGCCACGATAGCGTCAAATCGTAAGGACGCCACCGTGACCGACTTCTCCTCACCTTTTTCGACAAAGTCCGGCTTTTCATCGCCATCCCATAAGCGCACCGATAAGGGGAACCGTTGAACTTGGTTCCAGTGAGCTTCCACATACGCGGCCACATCACGGTCCACGAGAACGGCACAACCCTTTTCGGTCAGCTTCAAGTCGCCCATTTTTTCTCGACGGATCCCTAGACCCAACAAAGATCCTAAATAATCGCGGTGACCGATTTTGTCAACTTCTCCCCGAACTTCTCCTATGAGCCAGCAACTTCGGCTGTCCAGCAACTCCCATTCTCCCGGCAAAAGAACCAATCGTTTCCGCTCTGCTTCAGGATAGCCCCCATCGTCCACGACAGATACATCATCAAGGCCCCGCAAGATATCTATCGCTGTTTTGAGCAGAAACGGTTCCAAAAAGTCTGTAACCTGCTGCTTAGAGGACCGCCGACACAGTTCAGCAAGGTCGATAATGCGTGCCATTTTCTCCCTGACCTCTCCCGGCGGGAGGTGAGAGAGCATCCGTTCTCGATGAAACCCCATTTAGAGGATCAACCGGATTAGGACAGACTCCAGCAGTTCCAACAGAAAGTAGCCTAAAATCGGTGAGAAGTCGAGAGGCAGGCTGCGGGGAACCGGAATGATGCGGCGCAAAGGTCCGAGAACAGGTTCTGTCAAATCATAGATGAAACGAAAAATGGTGCTCTCTGGATTGTGAGGAAAATAGGAGATGATCACACGAACGACGATGAGGAACTTCATCACGTCAAAGGCAGTCCGTACGATGTCATAGGCAGTAAAACTCAAGAGTAAACCCCCGTTTCCTAAAAAAACCCGGCGTTGCCGCCGGGTCCTTTTAGCTTATTGGGAACCCGACAGTTCACGGGCTCGTTTGGTTCCGGCATGGATGGCGGCATAGATGGCCGAACGGAAACCGCCGTCTTCCAGCGCTTGCACGCCAGCGATCGTCGTTCCACCAGGCGATGTCACTTTGTCTCGCTCTACGGCCGGATGATTTCCAGTCTCGATCAGCAGTTGGGCCGAACCGATGACCGTCTGAATCGCTAGTTTGCGAGCCAGATCCCTCGTTAAACCTTCTTTTACACCGGCGTCGATCAACGCTTCGATGAAGAGGTATACATAGGCTGGACCGCTCCCGCTTAAACCGGTCACGGCATTGAGGTAAGTTTCCGGAAGAACTTCAGCGATTCCTACGGCTTCCAATAAAGCTTTCGCAGTCTGTACATCCTGTTCCGCTGCCGCCCTTCCCCCCGAGAGGGCCGAGGCGCCTTTGCCGATCAAGGCCGGCGTATTGGGCATCACTCGAATCAGCGGAACTTCCGGTGAAAGCCAGCTTTCCAACTGCGCCAGCGTAATTCCGGCGGCGATGGAAATCACGAGATGCTCGGAGCGAATAGCTGACTTCAAGGGTGCCAGCACCGCAGGCAACACTTGCGGTTTTACGGCCAGCACGACAATATCGCTTTGCTGACAGACAACTGAGTTATCGGAGGTCGTCTGCACAGCCATCTCGCTTTGCAGATAAGCAAGGCGAGATGGGTTGGGGTCTGAAACGGTGATGGCTTGAGGTGGCATGAGACGGACCAAACCGCGCAACAAGGCTTCCGCCATGGCTCCTCCGCCGATAAAACCGATACGGCGGTTTTCTAACAGGGAAACGTTCAACCTTCTATTCCTCCTTACCCCTTGCTGGCCCAAGCCAGAGGAGTGCGGATAGTGTCTTCAACACTGATCTCGCCGGAGATATCGACGTTGCTCGGGGCAAATACAAAGATATGAGCGCCCACTTTTTGCATCGATCCGTTCAGTGCATAGGTAGTGCCGCAAACAAAATCGATGACCCGCTGGGCCATTTCGCGATCAGCCTTCTCCAAGTTTAGGATAACCTGACGGCGATTTTTTAGATGGTCGGCTACATTTTTTGCTTCGTCAAAGGTTTTCGGTTCGATGACCACAACCTTCAACTCCTTCTTCTGCCGTTCCGATACGAGACTGACAACGGGTGCTGCCGGTCGTTCGACCCGCTCCACCATCCGTCGGGCGAAGGAAGATTCCTTTTCCTCCGTCTTTTGTGCTTGAGGTTCTTGTTCCTCAACTTCCTCGATTTCGTCCCCCAGCCCCATCAGGCTGTAGAACTTTTCCATGATTTTGGCCATTGCCAATGCTCCTCCTCCCTATCGGCGTTCACCAAAGAGGCCTGAACCGACCCGAACTATGGTGGCGCCTTCTTCAACGGCAACTTCATAATCGTTCGTCATTCCCATGGACAGATGCTGCATCTCTACCCGAGCCAAGTTCAGTTCACGGACTTCCAGAGACAGTTGGCGTAACTCTCGAAAGACCCAGCGGATCTCCTCCGAATTGTCCACAAAGGGAGCCATCGTCATCAGTCCGCGAATATGTACCCCGTCCAGACTGGAGAGACTCCTCAAGAGAGGAACCAGTTCTTGCTTGGGTACGCCATGCTTAGACTCTTCCCCGGAGACGTTGACCTCGACTAAACAGTCGATGGAACGCTGTAGAAGGCCCGCATGCTTGTGGATGGCCTCGGCTAAGGACAGCCTGTCTAAGGAGTGAATCAGTTCTACCTTGTCATAAATGTATTTCACTTTGTTGGTCTGCAGGGTGCCGATGATGTGCCATCGCACAGGTCCCTGGACATGAGGGTATTTGCTGAGCAGTTCCTGTACCCGGTTCTCGCCGAGACGAAACTGGCCCGCATCGACGACTTGTTGAATCGTCTCCACAGGGACTGTTTTTGTGACGGCTAACAGTTGGACCTCTTCTGGTGCTCGGCCGCCCCGCAAGGCAGCTTCTCTAATCTTTTGGCGTACACGGTCCAAATTTTCTACAATATGGCCCATGATCGCTCAATCCCTTCACTACGCTCGTATTTCGCCGTCCAACAGGGAAATCCTGCTAACTTCTACCTTGAATTCTAACCTTTTCTTAAGTTTTTTATTTAATTTCTTGTCCTTCTTTGAGGAGCGTCGGATTTTGAATGACGAGCAGGCCCTCGTCAAGGCCCTCTACGATCACCTGTTCGCCGACGGCGTAGACTAGGTTGACGTTCCGCCATTCAGCTCGGTTCTTCACACTGACCCAGACACCCTGTTCTCCGTTACGTTCCACAAGGGCACTCTTGGGCAACAGTACGCCCTTATGGACCTTGTCCACCAGCAACAAAGGTATCGTTCGGGCCTTGAGCACATCCATGGGCGGGTTAGACAATTGAATCAATGCCCACACATCGTCGCCGCCGCGGACATTGAGCACCTTCCCGTAAAAATTCGGCCCGGCAGCATTTATCGCCAAGGTCACCCGGCGCGTCGGAACGAGAGGACCGCCCAGATCTTTCACGTTGTAATGAATGAGAAAATAGGCTTTTTCCAGGTTATCGACGACTTTGAATAGGGGCGTTCCTTTTTGGACTACCGAATCGGGATTGACCTCCCAGGGCTTTTCCCGTAAGGTGGCCAGTTGCTCCGGGTTGAGTTCATCAAGCACCCGTGAGTTGAGCACTTCCTCCAGTCCGTCCATGCGGTAACTGATCAGACCGGCCCGAGGAGAAAAGACATCCTGTAGAGAACCCATTTCGCTTCCGGAGGGATTTAATTCCTTAATTTTTACGACCGGGGCGCCGACACGGGCTCGTTCCCCATCGTTCACCAGCCGTTGAACACGACCGGAAAGGGGGGCATTGACGATAAATTCATCGCGGATAACCCATCCCGGCAGCGGACGTGTTTCCGAGAGTTGCCCCATTTTGGCTGGTTGCACCTCAACGACGACTTTCACGAACATCCCTGTGATCTTGTCTTTCAACCACCAACCACCCAATCCAGCTAACAGCAAGACGGCAAACAGGGCTGAGAGGCGCAGGAACGCTAGGCGTCGCCGCTTCTTCAACGCCTCTTTTCCAACTGGAACCATGGTCAGCCGGGACATGGATCCACCCCTCTATCTACATGTTACGTTAGTCCCCTTGCGTAGGGCCTTCATTGGACATACCGGTCACGTCCAATACTTTAAAGATGAGGCTTAAGAGAATCGCCACGACGGTGGCTAAAGACATCCCCTTCAGCGCGATGGGACCCCAGGTGAGGCTCGCGCCGCTAATGCCGATGATGAGCACCACAGAAGTCAAAATTAGATTGGTCGCTTTGGAGTAGTCCACTTTGGCCTCGACGAGCATACGGATTCCCGATGCGGCAATGACCCCAAATAGCAACATTGACACACCGCCCATAACCGGGCTCGGAATCGCTTGGATCGCCGCAGCCAGCTTACCGAAAAAGGAAAGGATGATAGCGAAGATGGCGGCACCGCCGAGTACCCAAGTGGAGTAGACTTTGGTGATGGCCAAGACACCGATATTTTCCCCATAGGTCGTGTTGGGAGTGGAACCGAAGAAGCCCGATAACAAGGTCGACAGACCATTTCCGAGCAGCGAACGGTGTAAGCCGGGATCTTTCGACAAGTCCCTGCCAACGATATTGCTGGTCACCACCAAATGACCGATATGCTCCGCGATAACCACCAGGGCTGCCGGCATGATCACAGCGATCGCTTCCCACTTAAATACGGGTGTATAGAAAGCCGGTGCCGCTACCCATTTGGCATTCTCCACAAGGGTCCAATTGACCATCCCGAGACCGCTGGACAAGGTATACCCGGCCAGGACACCGATCAAGATGGGAATGATCGCTAAAAAGCCTCGAAAAACGACAGATCCTAAGATAGTGATAGCCAAGGTAAAGACGGAGACGAATATGGCTTTCGGATCAAAGGCGGTTCCCGGGTCGGGAAGAAAGCCGGCCATCTTGGCGGCTACTGGCGCGAGTTCTAAACCGATTACGGCCACAATGGCGCCCATGGCTGCCGGCGGGAAAACGACGTCGATCCAGCTTGTCCCAATCACTTTGATCAGTAAGGCAACTAAAGTGAAGATGAGGCCAACGACGATAAACCCACCGAGGGCTCCCTCATATCCATATTGAGGGATCACCACCAGAACGGGAGAAATAAAGGCGAAACTAGACCCCAGATAAGCAGGAATCTTACCTTTACAAATGAGGATATAGAGGAGAGTGCCGATTCCGTTAAACAGCAGGATAGTGGCTGGGCTCACTTGAAATAGCAGAGGTACGAGAACCGTGGCACCGAACATGGCGAAAAGATGTTGGAGGCTCAAAGGAATCGTCTGTAGCAGCGGTAAACGTTCGTCAACTTGGATCTCGCGTTTCATTGCAATTGCTCTCTCCTTACAAATGTCGTTATGTAGTTGTCATTTTTCATTCGATGGTTAAAGTGATGGGGTCGCGGCCTAATTCCCCCTCCTTTTTGGCGTGATTTCCTTGATGCTCAGTAAATACCAGTTTATATTATACCGGATTTTTCTGAGCAACAAAGTCTCCAGACAAAGAAAAACAAGCTTTCGGTGAGAAATGGCTCACCAAAAGCTTGCGCCGATCCTTCGGGACTTATTTATTCAGATCTTTGCGCTGACCTGTGACCAAGTAAACGACAGACTCGGCGATGTTAGTCGCATGGTCGCCGAAACGCTCCAGGAACCGCGCGATGAAAATCAGTTGATTCCCCTGGTTCACCACGTTGGAGTTGGCCGACATCATTTCCATTAGGTCTTTGAAAATCTCCCGGTAGAGAGTATCTACTTGATGATCCATTTCGCTCATCTGCACGGCCAGCGCTACATCTTCATTGATATAGGCATCAAGGCCGTCTTTGACCATCTTTTGACATAGATCCGCCATCTGGGGGATATGCTCGAAGGGTTTTAAATAGGCTTGACCATTGAGGCGGATCACCGCTTTGCAGATATCGCCCACATTATCAGCCATCCGTTCCAAGTCGACCGAAATTCGCCAAGTGGCGGAGATTTTCCGGAGATCTTTCGCCATGGGCTGTTGGGTGGCGATCAGCTTGATACAACGATCTTCGATCTCTAGTTGTAGCTGATTTATCTTTTCGTCACCATCGAGTACCGCTGACGCCAGGTCGGCATCCCGTTTGACGAGCGATTGTACACCGTTGTAAATCGCTTCCTCGACCATCGCCCCCATGCGCAGCAGGTCGTGCTGTAGGTTTTTTAACAGATGATCCATCTCTATGCAATGCATCTTATGGCTCCCGCCCCTCTCTAACCGCTTAACCGAAGCGGCCCGTAATATAATCTTCGGTACGCTGATCCTTCGGATTCGTGAAGATAACTTCCGTATCATCAAACTCGACCAGATCACCGACGAGGAAAAAGGCTGTCTTGTCTGAGATCCGGGCGGCCTGCTGCATGTTGTGCGTTACAATGACAATCGTGTAATACTGCTTTAATTCGCGGATCAACTCTTCGATCTTCAAGGTAGAGATGGGGTCTAAGGCAGAAGTCGGTTCATCCATGAGTAAAACTTCCGGTTGAATCGCCAAGGCACGGGCGATACAGAGACGCTGTTGCTGCCCGCCGGACAGACCTAACGCTGGTTTGTGGAGGCGGTCTTTCACTTCGTCCCAAAGAGCGGCCTGGCGCAATGATGTTTCCACGATCTCGTCGAGACGGGCTTTGTCTTTCAACCCATGCAGCTTGGGCGCATAGGCGACGTTTTCATAAACCGATTTCGGAAAAGGGTTGGGCGCTTGGAAGACCATCCCTACGCGCTTGCGCAGGGCTACCACATCGGTGTCGGGATGATAGATCTCAGTATCTTCGAACATCAGCTTGCCTTGCACACGGCAGGTGGGAATAATATCATTCATCCGGTTGAGACAACGGAGGAAAGTGGATTTTCCACAGCCGGAAGGGCCGATGAGGGCCGTCACCTGACGCTCTCCCATGGAGATATGGATATCTTTTAACGCATGAAAGTCTCCATAAAATAAATTGAGATTTTCTGCAGAAATTTTCGTTTTAATCATTTTTCCTCCTACACCTTACGTAAGCGGCGGAAATAGGACCGTAAGAGCACAGCCGCTAAATTGAGCCCCAACACCAGCAGCATCAGCACTGTCGCTGTTCCATAAGGAATCTTCTCATCGGCGTTAGGAACTTGTGTGGCGATCACATAGAGGTGGTACGGCAAGGCCATTACTTGGTCAAAGACGCTGTTTGGCAGACGAGGCAAGAAAAAAGCAGCAGCCGTCAGCAAAATTGGCGCCGTTTCACCAGCTGCACGGGCCAAACCCAAGATGGAACCGGTCATGATTCCCGGCAGCGCATTCGGAAGCACGATAAATAGGATCGTTTGCAGTTTCGTCGCGCCGAGGGCTAAACTGGCTTTCCGGAAGCCGTTAGGCACCGCGCGAAGCGCTTCTTCGGATGTCGTGATGATGACCGGCAAGACCATCAGGGCTAATGTCAATGAACCGGCTAAGATAGATGCGCCGAAGTTCAGAAAGAGCACGAAGAATCCAAGGCCGAACAGACCAAAGACGACAGAGGGAACACCGGCTAAATTGACGACGGCCAGTCGGATAACCCGGGTGACCCAAGATTCGCGAGCATACTCGACCAAGTATACAGCCGTCATGACGCCTACAGGGAGAGCGAAGAGAATCGTCCCTACGATGAGATAAAAAGTACCGACAATCGCCGGAAAAATTCCGCCTGCCGTCATACCCTTCTTGGGGTTCTCTGTGATGAACTCCCAAGTAAGTGCCGGAAAACCTTTCGAAAAAAGATCCCATAAGACGACGGCCAAACAGAGAACGATCAAGGCAGTCATCGCACGGAGCACATGAAAAGCGATTTTTTCTTGCATCTTTGGAGACAACTTATTCGACCTCCTTCATGCGCCGGCTGACCATATCAGCGATCAGGTTGATGATAAAAGTCATGATAAACAAAACAGCACCGACGACGAACAAGGCATGATAATGGTCACTGCCCCGGGCCACTTCGCCCATCTCGGCGGCGATGGTCGCCGTCATCGTACGGACAGGAACCAGGAAGGAATCGGGAATGATGCCTGCGTTCCCTGTGACCATCAATACGGTCATCGTTTCACCGATAGCACGGCCAATTCCAAGCATGACCGACGCGGTGATACCGGAAAAGGCTGCCGGAACGATCACCGTAACAATGGCTTGCCAACGGGTGGCGCCGAGACTTAAGGCGGCTTCCATGTACTTTCCAGGTACGGACGAGATGGCATCTTCGGAAATGGAGGTGATCGTCGGCAGGGCCATCAGGGCTAAAGTGATAGCACCGGTGAGGGCTGTCAATCCGGTCGGCAAATGAAAAAGGCTTTTTACGACGGGTGCTAAGAAGGCCATTCCGAAGAACCCGAGGACGACAGAAGGGATACCAGCCAGCACTTCAATCGTCGGTTTAAGGATCTCCCTGACCATAGGACTGGCTACCATGGACAAGTATATGGCGGCACCTACACCTAAAGGGACGCTAATCACGATCGCACCGACAGTCACGATCAGAGAACCTGCGATCAGCGGAATCAGCCCAAAGACGGGCGGCTGCGAGATAGGATACCATTTGCTCGCCGTCAAGGAAGCTGCAGTTTTCGCATCAAATAACACTGGCAGCGCCTCTTTAAAAAGAAAGAGGAAAATCAGAATAATCGTGACGACGCCGATAAATGCACTGGCAAACAAAATTCCTTCCGATACTTTTTCAAATGCGTTCCAAGCGCGACGGCGTTTGGAAGCGCTCTTCGCCAAGGAAGGCTTTTCAACGGTCACGACATCTTTAATGGCCATGTGTTCTCCATTGGGACTCATCAAAAATTCAGCCCCCTCAATGATGAAAACGGTTTTTGACAGGAAAAAGGGCAGAGGCGATCGGTCGACTCTGCCCACCTTCCTAATTGGATTCTACATTTAAACCAAGTTTGGTCCGGTTATTTTGCAGTGACGAAGTCCATCGATTTGACGATTTGTTGCCCTTCATCGCTCAGCATAAAGTCAACGAAAGATTTGGCTAAGCCTTCCGGTTCACCAGCGGCATAGACGAAGAGCGGACGAGAGACCGGATAAGATTTGTCTTTCACAGTAGCTTCGGAAGGCATAACGGCTGCGCTTTGGCCATCTTTTTTCACACCGAGCGTTTTCGTCGTATCTTTCAAGTAACCGAGGCCTACATAACCGATAGCCCCTTTGTTAGCTTCGACTTCTTTGACAATGGCCGCGTTGGACGATTGCAGCAGTGCATCGGTCCGATAATCTTTGTTCTTCATCACGTGCTCTTTGATGAAAACGTGTGTACCGGAAGAGGTTTCCCGGGCATAGACTACGATTTTTTCATCAGGGCCGCCGAGTTCTTTCCAGTTGCTCACTTTGCCCGTATAGATATCAGACAGTTGGTCCATCGTCAGTTCTTTAACGGGATTGTCTTTGTTAACAATAAAACCGATGCCATCGCGGGCGATGACGATCTCTTTCGTATCTTTACCAGTTTTTTCTTTAAGTTCTTTTTTCTCTTCGTCCTTCATTTCCCGGGACGCGTTAGCCAAGTCTGTGGTGCCGTTAATCAAAGCTTTGATACCGGTACCGGAGCCACCACCGGTGACCGCGATATTGGCGTCTTTATTCTTTTCCATGTACGTCTCAGCCATCTTTTGGCTTAAGTTGACGATTGTGTCGGAACCTTTTACTTGTATCGATCCTTTTTGAGCGCTGGCGGCTGGTTTGTCCGCATTCGTTTCTTTGGCGGAGTTTCCGCCGCAGCCTACGGCTACAGTGCCCAGCAGACCGACCATGGCGGTCAGGGCGATCAGTTTGGAGAATTTCTTCAGGTTCATAATTACCGAAAATACCTCCTCTAAATTTGACGTTCACGCATTACGCATGTCCGTTGTTCCTATACAACAATAACGGTTTTATGTTAGGTCAGAATTATGGTCAGATTAAGAAACGGTTAAGTCCCTTGCCGATTCACCATCGATGACATATATGCTGCCGGCATAATGTTTGGCCCTTTTTTTCACTTCTGCTGCAGCTTCCCCGTTCTTATTTTCGTCATCTGATCCAAAAGACTGCGCACAGTGACTACGCCGAGGCATCTGTTTTCATCGGTTACGATGATGTGATCGTAGAGCCGCTGGAACGGTCGCGATGTGGCCATCTGGGATACTTTTTCTAGGCGCATCGATGCATCGACGATCAGCGGGTCTTGATCCATGACCAGCGATATGGGTCGCTCTGAATAAAGGGCGACACCATACTGATTTCCCAGGTGATAATACATCTTCTCACGCATGACTAAGCCCACCGGTCGCATACCATCGAGAATGACAATGCTGTTACAATCGGAATGTCGCTGAAAGTATTTCATCGCCTCTTTGGTCAACGCTTCTTTCGGCAAGGAACTACACTCCTCGACGAGATGGCCAACCGTCAGCGAATGGATTATCTCCCCTCTTCCTCGGGATTTCATAGCCGACAACAACTGTGTTACTTCTGGCGACGGCTCTCTTTTCTCCGGTGACGGCCGGCCCAGATAATAGCCTTGGCCGATGTGAACCCCCATTTGAGCGAGCAGACGCAGTTCCTTCTCTGTCTCGATCCCCTCGGCCACGATCTTGGCCCCTATCTTTTCTCCAAAGGTGACAAAAGTCTCTAGAAGGGCCTGCTTGACCGGAGAGGCATCGATATCCCGGATGAGGGACATGTCGATTTTGATGAAGTCCGGCTGCAGTTCGGCGATGGCTTGCAGGCTCGAATAGCCGGCGCCGGCATCATCGACAGCGACCCGGAACCCTTGATCGCGGTAATGCTGGAGTATCTTTCGAAACCCGGTAAAATCTTGAATGGCTGTCCGTTCCGTGATTTCAAATACGACGTTATAGGGAGATAGCCCGTATAAGGCCATCAATCCTCGCGTATATCCCTTCGCAAATAGAGGGTCTTTGACCACAGAAGGGCTGATGTTTAAGAAAAGAAGCCGATCCTGATCGAGGTTATGGCATCCTTTCAGCGCTTTTTCTCGAATGATCCGCTCTAATTGATATAGCAGCCCCGCTTTTTCGGCGAAGGGAAAGAGAATACCTGGAGAAGCAAAGTAACTGTTGACTGGACCCCTCGCCAGCGCTTCGTACCCGATAAGACTGCCGCTTTCCAGGTTGACTAAGGGTTGATAATGGACTTCAAAGTTCCCCTTGACCATGGCATCTTTTAGTTCCCAAACCCGACGTGTCCACTTTGCGTCACTGTGCCCTTTGGCCATAGCTAAGGCTTCTTTGATCGCGTTGTAGACCAGGCTTTCCAAACTCAGTTGGCTATTAGGTTTGACTATGGCCCATCCGATATGTAAATCGAGGGGATCCCGCAAGATGCCTCGTAAGCTTTCGTTTACCTGTTTTAAGATCTGCCTGCGCAATTCTTCGGCATATTCTTCAAGAAAGTCGAGAACTAGTCCGATTTCGCCCCGAGGCAGTGAACAGTAAACCGCGAAATCATCGCCGCTGTAGTTATGGGTGAGCATACCTCGACCGACACCTAGATGCGGCTTGACTTCAAGTATCGTCTTCGTCAGTTCAGTGAGGATGCGTTTGCATAGGGAAAAGCCATAGGCCTGCTCAATGCCGGTAAAATTGACAATATCTAAATAGACGAGGCCTAAACTCTCATGGTCATCAAGGATCTGTTCGAGTTGTTTCAGCACCTCTGTCATCGATGCTGCAGGGGAATAATAATTCACCAGCTTTGAATCGAGCTGACCTCGCCCTTTTAGCCAGTCCTCAAGTATGTCTATCGGTCCCACCCATAAGGTCCTCCCGTTCTTTTTCAAAATGACCTCAGGCGGTTTTCGCGCCCGCTTTCTGATGCTCTTCCGTCAGTCCGGCTGTTTCCATGGCCTGCTGGGCTAAAAACTGAATCACCCGTAACAAATGAGAAGAGCTCGCTGAGATCTCTCCGGCTAAGTCAAAGATCTCCCCTACATTGCCGCTCGTCTTTTCGATGGCACCGAAGATCTCCTCTAAAGCTATGCGGGCACGATCTGCCACCCGGATCCCTTCATCGGTATGGGCTTTGGAGCTATGGGCTGTTTCAACGGCCGCTTTAATCCCTTTGAGATTCTGTTGAATCAGTGAGGATATATTTCGAGCCGATTCATTCGTCTCATCAGCCAGCTTTTTCACTTCTTCGGCCACCACCGCAAATCCCCGTCCGTGCTCGCCGGCCCGAGCCGCCTCGATGGATGCATTTAATGCAAGTAGGTTCGTCTGCTCAGCGAGCTTGCGAATGACATTCGAAATCGGTTCGATGCGCCGGGAGTAACCCTCCAGCATCTGCATGATTTCGACCTGTTTATCGACAGCTTCGCCAATCCTATAGATAACCTGCATCGTCTCATTGACAGCACTGCGACCACCGTCCGTGGAAACGAGCATAGACTGGGAATTTTCCTGGGCCTGGCTTCCGGCCCCTTCGATAGATCGAGCCAGTTCGGCGATATTGCCGACCATTTCCGCTGTCTTGATCAAGATGTCAGCTTGTCCTCGAGCCAGTTCGACCTGATTTCCCGTGGTCAGGTCGAGGAGCGTTTTGATGGTGACAACACCGACACACTTTCCCTTTTCGGTGATGACCATACTGTCGTAAAGGTTATTGGCCGAACGGTGAGTGGCTAGTTTACAAACCTGCTCCACCGTCGCATCAGCATCGACCTGGGTAAAATCTCTATCCATGACCAGTTCGACGGGGCGGTCGTAGTACACTGAAACACCGTAACGCTTGCCTAGATGGGCAAAAAACTTTTCCTTCATGATTAAACCGACGGGCCGTTGATTCTGCACAATCACGGCACAGTGTGACAGCGCTGCCCACTCAAAAAACTCAGCCACATAACGGGTCTTTACATGATGATCCATCATCTGCACCGGCTCAGCATAATGGCCGATGGGCTGCGAGGCAATGGATTGGGCGACAACAATCTCTTGTCCGGCTTTTAGTGCTGTATCTGAACGCAGTTTGCCGCCGCGACTCATATCCTTACGAGCAGTCACGGCTGTTGTTGAATCTAGATAGGTCACTACCATAACCCCTTTCAAATGAAATTTTGTCACAGTGATGTCTGACCCGAAAAAGCTTCCTTCATAAAGACTCGGAGAAAGCAAGACAGTTGGAGAAATCAACTACCATACATAAGACACCTTCCCATGTAATAGTAGGTTATAGGGATTACTGGTGTTTAAAGATGCCGTTAAGATTCTGTTAAGGACCTACATAAAGCCCCTATTTTCCAAAATCACTGTTTCGGTCCGAAATTCATAAATTCTTCAAATCTATCTGATACTCTAGAACTGATCTCCTATTCCCACCGCCTCGAGACCATCTACTCGGGCGGTTTTTTCTTTTCATCCTGTAACAGCAGATCCCTTCGATGAATATATTGCACCGTCAAGAGCCCTCGATGGATTCCTTTAACAAGGAGGGAAGATAGTGCACCACCAAGATCCACCTCCCTTTCGCCCGCCCTATCCTCCGCGGCCCGGCTATCCACAGCGTCCTGGCTATCCACCTTATTATCCGCCCTATTATCCGCCCTTTCCGCCGTACTACCCACCAAGACCGCCGGTTTTCTATCCACCCTATCCGCCGTACTATCCGCCTTATCCCCCTTATCCTCCTCGTCCGCCCTTTCCGCCCGGACCTCCATTCCCACCATACCCGCCGAGGCGATAAGCGCCAAAAAAGCCTGAAACTTGCTAAACAGCATGTTTCAGGCTTTTTGCTATTACGCCCTAGATTTTTCCTCAAATGCAATCGTCCTGTATCTATTTTACCGGTAATTCCGTTTCCTTCACAACTGGTAAGCTGACAACAAAGGTTGTCCCTTCCCCGATTTTAGAGTTGACTCTTACCTGGCCACCGCTTTTCTCAACAATATGCTTGACGATAGCCAGCCCTAGGCCTGTACCGCCCATCTCCCGGGAGCGGGTTTTGTCGACACGGTAGAAACGTTCAAAGATACGGGGCAGGCTCTCTTCGGGGATACCGATACCTGTATCGCGGACTTCGATCAGCACATCAACATCTACCAGCCTGATGCTGAACCAAACTTGTCCGCCTTTGGGAGTGTACTTGATCGCATTTTCAACCAGGTTGACGAGAACCTGCTTCAAGTTATCCTTGGACAACGGCACAGAGGGCAATTCCTTCTCGATAGCCACATGAAGGGTGATGTTCTTGTCGGCCGCAATCGGCTCAAGGAGGTTTTTCACCTGTATCGCTTCCGGTTCTACTCGGGCTTCTCCCTGCACAATATCACCGTAGCTCTCGATGCGAGACAGGTACAGCAGGTCTTCGATCAGACGCTGCAACCGCTGGGCCTCTTCATCGATGATGGTCAGAAACCGCCGGGAGATGACCGGATTTTCTAGGGCGCCGTCGAGAAGCGTTTCCACAAACCCTTTGATCGATGTCAAGGGGGTACGCAACTCATGGGATACATTGGCTACAAACTCGGTTCGCATCTGCTCTAACCGGCGAACTTCGGTCACATCGTCGATAACCATGGCCGCTCCCAGGAGCCGTCGGTTTTCTGCCCAGACGGGGACGACTTGCACTCGATAGGTCTGCGCACGGTTCGGCCATAGATGGATCTCCTGCTTGACCAGTTCGCCCGATCGCAAGGAGATTTCCAGCAGTTCATCGAGTCCCCGGTGCCGGAAAACTTCTACCATCAGTTTTCCCATGGCCTGGTCTGAACGAATACGGAGCATGCGCTCGGCCGCACGATTCACAAGCAGGATGCGCCCCATCTGGTCGAATCCGATGACCCCTTCCACCATCGATTCGAGGATGGTTTCGAACTTGGTCTTTTCCTGGTGAAGCCCATGAATGCTTGTCCGAACAGACTCGACAGTCTGATTGATCGTCTGGGCGAGGGTCCCCAACTCATCAGGCTGGACAAGCCAATAATAGCGTGACGCTTGACCTGATTCCATCCGGCTGACTACCCGAGTCAATTCATTCAGCGTGTGGGCTAGTTGGCCGGCCCATACGTAGACGACACCGGCGGAGAAACAGAAAAAGAAAAAGAGCGTGGCCATCAGGCCGGTAAAACCCATGTTGTTTTCATTATGAAAAAAATAGAGCCAACTTAAGGGCAGCATGACGAGAAGGATGTAGGTAAAGGTCAGTTTCCATTGCAAGCTCCCCCGGGCCAGCTTCAGCAACCGCTCAGCAAAATGGTCCCTTCCCATTTAGACCTCCGGGTCATGAAACTTGTAGCCTACGCCTCGCACCGTTTCAATGTACCTCGGATTGCCCGGGTCCCGTTCAATCTTCTGCCTCAGGTGGCGAATATGGACATCGACGGTCCGGCTATCGCCAAAAAAGTCATAGCCCCAAATTCGTTCCAACAGAAACTCCCGCGTAAAGACCTTACCGGGATGAGATGCCAGCCAACGGAGCAGTTCAAACTCTTTCGGCGTCAATTCCTGCTTCTGCCCGTTGACGCGGACTTCGTACCTTTCTGTATCGACAGCCAGTTCACCGATCTGCATGGAACCGCCTGGTTTAGTCTCAGTCGTCCGCAAGGTTCGCCGCAGGAGTGCCTTGATCCGGGCCGTCAGTTCCCTGGGGCTGAAGGGCTTGGTCATGTAATCATCAGCGCCCATTTCCAGTCCGATCACCTTATCGACCTCTTCTCCCTTGGCCGTCAACATCAAGATGGGGAGATGGGCCGAGCGGGCCCGTGAACGGACCCGGCGGCAGACTTCCAAGCCGTCTAGGCGTGGCATCATCAGATCGAGAACGATCGCATCGGGAAGGTCCTCTTGGAGACGCTCCAAAGCCGCTTCACCATCCATGGCCGTCTCCACTTCGTGGCCTTCTTTTTCCAGATTGAACCGCACCAGTTCCAATATGTGCTGATCATCTTCCACTACAAGGATCTTTGCCATAGTTCCTCCTCAATCGGCCTGTTCTGTCATCATTATAATGGCCCCTTGGCGCCCAGTTTTTCCACTATCCCGACGATATGAAAAGAGTTCTGCCGACTGGCAGGAAGTACATAGATCCATCGTTTGAATATTTACATCGGGAACGTTAGCCTGCAGAAGCTGCAGCCGTTGAGCCGCCTTAAGGTCTAAGGCGCGCTTTCCCTCTTTATTCGGAGGTCCCAAAACCTCCTCAGAGAAGCTCCACTTCGTTTTAAAAGCTTCTGCCACTTCCTCTCCAACGGGGTAGCAGCAAGGTCCAATACAAGGCCCGATGCCGACGAGTATGTCTTCCGCACGACTTCCTCTCTCGACAAACTGCTCGATCATGCGCTGCGGAAGTCCAATGACTGTACCCCGCCAACCGGCATGAACGGCACCGATACGGCGGGCCTTGCGGTCAAAAAAGAGCAAGAGGCCACAGTCAGCGCCAAAAACAACCAAAGGGACTCCCGGTAGTTCTGTCGCTAAACCGTCTGCTTCCATGATGGGCAGCCCTTTTCTCGGACCAGGATCGATGTCCTCGCCAGTTCCCACCCAAAGGATACGATCTCCGTGAACCTGGTTGACAGTGATCCAGCGATCACTTTTGAGATTGAGCACCGCTGAGAGACGACGGCGGTTTTCGTAGACTCGTTCCAGATCATCGCCGACGTGACAACCCAAGTTTAGTTCATCGAAGGGAGGCTCGCTCATGCCGCCTTTGCGTGTGGAGATCGCCTGGACCACTCCGCAGGGCCAATCGAATTGATATAGAACGAGGGAACGGACGCTTTTTTTCTCCCACATCTTTTTCCCAGCCATCCCTTCATCATGAGTAAAACACAATCGTCGCTTCTCGTATCGAAGTAAAAAATGGTCTCCCCTTTTACTTTTTCGGTTTACGCAAGCAAATCCATGGCGATCACTTGATCGCCTGGATGGCCTGACCGGAGGCGAGCGACTGAGCGCTCAACAATATTCGCTGGTTTCTTGAACCGCGAAAGGGAAGGGTCAAGTCTCGCTGTTCAGCCTTATAGGGTCCGTCGACAAGCCAGTCGGCCATGGAGAGAATTTGAATAATCTCAGGCTCTTTTCGTCCCATTTCGATGAGACCTTCAAAGGTATACCCCGAATAGACGACCAGGTGTAAGTCAGCAGCCTTGACTCGACGGGCCAGTTCGGCAAAACCCTTCGCTTGTAAAAAGGGCTCACCGCCCGTAAAGGTTACCCCTTGAATGTAGCGGGCCTGGCCGATTTCGGTCATGATCTCGTCTACAATCATCTCGGTACCCCCATTGGCATCATGGGTATGAGGATTGTGACAACCTGGGCAGGCATGAAAACAACCCTGGGCAAAAATAGCCACCCGGATCCCAGGTCCGTCAACGATACTGTCTGTAACGATACCGGCGATGCGAAGTTTCATCGGTGATTCCACCTGCCTACATTTGTAAAAATATAATCCAGAAGAGCAGTCTATGGAACGACTTCAAAAAGAAGCCATTTTCATTATAGGATAGGGGATAAACGGTGAGAAGCCCCCCGCCAAAGCAGGAGGCTTCTCAAAAGGCCTGTCAGATTATTCGTCACGGTTGACCGAGGAGAAAATTAACACATATTTAAACAATTCGGCGACTGCAACCAAGGCTGAGGCCACATAGGTGAGCGCCGCCGCGCCAAGGACTTTTTTGACACTGCCCATCTCATCGCGGCCAACATAGTTGTAGTGAGAAAGCATCTGCATGGCCCGATTGGAGGCGTTGAATTCTACTGGCAACGTAATCACTTGGAAAAGTACAGCTGCACTGAAGAAGATGATCCCGAAGAGAATCAGAGTAGGAAAGTGAAGGAAAAACCCCAACAGAAATAGCGGCATCGCAGCCATGGATCCAAGATTCGCTACAGGCACAAAGGCATGGCGAAGGGCTAATGGCGCGTAACCTTTCGCATGCTGGATGGCATGACCCACTTCGTGAGCGGCCACACCGAGGGACGCTACAGAGTTACCGTGGTATACATCCGGCGACAGGCGAACTGCCCGCGCACGAGGGTCATAGTGGTCTGACAGCATTCCCTGCCCCATCTCGACCGGTACGTCGTACAGTCCATTCGCGTCAAGAATTCCCCTTGCCACCTGGGCGCCGGTGTTTCCGCTCCTCGCTGAAACCGACGAGTACTTGCTGAACGTACTCGATACCTTGTACTGGGCGTACATGGCCAAGAGCATAAAGGGAAGCACCATAAAATCCAGGGGATGGAAAAACATCTGCTCACCTATCCTTTCACATCAATGGAGAAAAAGGTACACGCCATTTATTTTAACTTATTCCTTTAGAGTGGTCAATAATAAATGGTAAAAACTGGTTTATTCAACCTTTCTCCAAGCACATAGCCATGTTTCGGCAGCGTCCACCAAAAGGATCAGGGCGAATCCTAACAGTGCCATAGCGATGATCCCGGCAAACATATCAGCGGAAGCCGCCCGGCTCCAGGCGTCCATGATGTAGTACCCGAGACCTTCTGCCGTAGCAAAAGATTCAACGAGGAAGAGTACAGCCACCGTAGTTCCGGCGCTAATGCGCAAGGCCGTTAAAATGTCGGGGATACAGGCCGGGATGATGACATGGCGATAGAGGTTCCACTGCCCTCCCCCCAAGGATCGCAGTGACAAGATGTCCGCCTCTTGGACAGACTTGGCGGCATCTCGAGTTGTCACCAGGATTTGATAGGAAACGATGAGCGTGATCAGAAAAATCTTCGAACTATCACCGATGCCTAAAAAGAGCAGCACAATCGGCAGAAAGACGATTTTCGGGATGGGATAAGTGAGAAAAACGAGGGGCGCCACCCACCGGTCGACAGCACGGTTTCGGCCTAAAAAAAGACCCAAGGGAACGGCCACGAGGACCGATATGACGATACTGGCCATCACCCGGTAGGTGCTTACCCAAAGATGTAAGGCCAGTTTTCCCGCTAGGGCGGTGAAAAAAGCTTCAATGGCCCGGCTTGGTGTAGGCAGCATGGGATTGTTCACCATCAGGGCTCCCACCTGCCAGATGGCGAGCAGAAATAGGGTCGCTCCGGTTATGCCGGTCAGATCGCGCCAACCTTGCTTACGGTTCATCAGAGCTGACCTCCTCTGCCGAAAACGGAGCTTTTCGAGCGTCCTCGCCAAGATCTATCCCATTGCAGAAGTTTTGCCTCTTTTGCTGCAGATCACCAACTTTGATCAGCTTGTCGAGGACGGCGCGAATGCGATTGCAGGTCTCGTGAAAGGCACGATCCCGGCGATAGTCGGGGCGGCCCGAACAAGGATTCTCGATGTTGTCTAAAAGCCGTAATGGAGGCCCATCAAAGATCAAGATGCGTTGACCCAGCAAAGCAGCTTCTTCAATGCTGTGTGTGACGAGAAGAACTGTGAGCCCTTCGCGCTGGGCTATTTCCAGGATTAAATTCTGTAAAGACTCCCGGGTCAGCGCGTCTAGCGCTGAGAATGGTTCGTCCATCAATAACAGATCCGGTTTTGTCGCTAAGGCACGGCCGACGGCGACTCGCTGCCGCTGTCCGCCTGACAGTTGTCGAGGATAACGCTTCTCCATCCCCGCCAGGCCTAATCGAGACAGGATCGGCTGAATCGCTCTGAACGCATCAGACCGGCCTGTCCCTTGGATGCGCAAACCTAAAGCCACATTTTCCTCTACCGTCTTCCAAGGAAAAAGACCGAAATCCTGAAGGATATAGGAAGTTTGCTGTCGAGGACCGGTGATGGCCTGACCGCCGACGTTGATCTTTCCCGCTTGAGGAGGGATGAGTCCGGCCAACACTTGAAGCAAGGAACTTTTTCCGCATCCAGAGGGGCCGATCAAGACACAGCGCTCTCCTGGCGGCACTGTGAGGGACAAACGTTCCAACACCTGTACGCTTTCCGCCGTTTCACCATAGCGGAGGGAAACATCAGTCAGTTCGATCATGGCGCGAGTGTCGTATCCACCAGTTCTTCATAGGTATATGCCTTATCGAGCAGCTTTTTGCTGACCATCCAATTGATCACAGAGGCGACTTCCTCCTTCGTGGGCGGCACCGGTTTGGAAAAGGTCGGCAAAGCATAACTGCCTTGAATCTCTTTCGGGATGTTAGCTTTCTCCACGACCAAAGAGCGGTACTTATTCGGCTCCTTGGTCATGGCCTCCCCGGCTTCACCATACACTTGGACGACTTTTTTCAAAGCTTCCCCTTTTTTCTCTACGCTATCCTGGCGGAAAAGCAGAACGGTCTGGGAGATGTTCTTCTTCGTATCGTCCGCGATCAGCTTGGCCCCTTGCTTCTCAGCGAGAAAAGCCAATGGGTCCGGAAGAATAGCTGCTTTCACCTGATCGCTCAGCAGCATCTGTAGGCGAATCGGCATCTTGGGAATGGCCGTCTTTTTCATCTCGTCAGCATGGAAACCGGCATCGCTTAACAACTGGTCGTCGACAAACTCAATGATGCTGTTTTCCGAAACAGCGACGGGGACATTTTTCAAGTCCGCTACCGAATTGATTCCCGATTTAGGCGACGCCAGCAAAGCGAAACGGCCTTCCTGGGGCGTTACGCCGAGACCGACAGCGGCCACTTTAACTGGTGTACCGCTCTTTTGCAGGAGTCCCACGGCGACCAGGTCTGCCACTTCCCCATCAATTTGACCAGCCTGCAAAGCGGCGTCCCGCTCTTGCGCTGAGGCGAAGGGCACCAGCGTCACATCCATATTTTTGTTCTTAAACATCCCTTCCTGTTCGGCCACATAGAAGGGCAGGTTGTCTTCGATCGGCAAAACCCCTAGTTTAACGGGTCCGGAAATTTCTGTTTTTGCTGGTGAAGCTGGGTCGGTTTTGGTACCGCAACCGGTCAGAGCAACCGCCTGTACGGCTAAAAGGGCGGTCATCCCAGCGATCAGCAAGGTGCGGGAAAATTGATTCGATTTGAACATACCCATGGATTACAGCGCTCCTTTTTGTGATGTTGATAACACAAATAAGGGTATTTCGACAAGGGTGTTCATTCTCCTTCCCCTGCCCTTTGTCCAATCCTATGTAAAAATCCTCCCTCTGTAAAAAGACCCCCTTTGACTGTGTACGCCATGGGGTAAGTCCCTGGCGGATCACCTCGGGGTAAACTTGCTCCCGCCAAGCTGCTTCCACCATTTCCGGTGTAGTGATGTTCCGGCAGGCTGCTTCACGCTGGGTCAGTACCACAATCTCATCACTCCTTCTAAAAAGCAAAAAGTCCCCAGATCTGCATGTTCAGATCTGGGGACTTTTCCATCATCCCACAAAGACACTACCCTTTTCCGGGAAGGGTATGTCGAACAGTGTACAGGCAGGTCTTCTGGCTCGGCTTCATCGTTTGCAGCGCCTTCCCTCATACGAAGTGGCTCATTGCAACAAACTCGACCATACAGCGGCGGGACCGCCCAGGATTCTCACCCGGTTCCCTATTCTCCCTCGCGGGCACCTGTAACCGTAGCTTATGCGGTTGTGCTTTCAGCGCTATCTTACCGGAGTATTTTTGCCTTGTAAAGGCAAAAAATTGATTGTTTTACCTCATTTCATCCATTTATCTCGCTTGATTGCGTAATTAGTTTCAATCTCGAGTAGTTACACAAATTCTTACCTTTGCCGATCCGGCATCTGTAACGCCTCGGCCAGATCATCTACCTGCACGATAGATATCCCACCGTTGCCAAGATCCTTTTTTAGCACTTGACAGCCCTTACGAGTACGGATGAAAAGAAGAAGAACCCGTAAAAACCCTAGATGGGAGACGACGACGATGGGCCCCCGCTGCACTGCCAAGTTGAGCAGTTCTGCCCAAGCTTCGCGGGCACGCCCGAAAGCTTGATACAAGGTTTCTTCATCGTCAGTCCAAGGCCAGACATGGCGCCAAGTCGTCATCGTAATCAGCAACCAAAAGGGAATCTCCATTTCTTTCCCGCTCCAAGGCACCTTGGCCAATACGATCTCCCCCAGGTTGTCCAAGGTGACCACGTCCCTGTTCCAGCGGCGGGCCAATATGGCCGCCGTCTCCTGGGCGCGTCGAAAGGGGCTCGCTACGATGGTCTGAAAGGGGATATGTACCAGTTGTGCAGCTACCGACTCCACTTGTTTGATCCCAGTTGGATTCAACCGGATCGACGACGGAGAAGAGTCCATCATGCTGTTGAACGTATCAATCGTAAAGCGGGCCTGTAAGGGAATTATGTTTTCATCGGTTTGTCCATGTCGAATAAAATATATTTTCAGGTTGACCAACCTCGTCATATCAAATACTTTTAGTTTAGTATGGGTGTATGAAGCCGTCAAGAGATTTCTTCCATACTCTTCCACCGACAAAGAAGGAAGGTTTACCTTCTTTGTCGAATAGCATAAGGATCTTAGCGACGATTTTACCAATAAACCTGCACATTGCTTGATCATCAACGACATTTCTTTTCGATATAATATTTCTGGAGTGGACAAAGGTGCTCACAAAAGCCCGTGAATTATTAAAAAAATATTATGGCTATCCTGCCTTTCGCCCAGGCCAAGAAAAAATCATCGGCAGTCTGCTGGCTGGATACGATACGGTCGGCATCATGCCCACCGGCGGTGGAAAATCCATCTGTTATCAAATTCCGGCGCTGCTCTCTCCGGGGTTGACGCTGGTCATTTCACCGCTCATCTCGCTGATGAAAGATCAGGTAGACAGTTTGAACAACCTCGGCATCGCAGCCACCTACATCAACAGTTCCCTTGAGGCTCATGAGCAGGAATCTCGCCTTTATCACCTTGCCCAGGGTTCCTATAAGCTGCTCTATGTGGCACCAGAACGACTGGAGTCATCCTATTTCCGTTCCCTGTTGCAGCGACAGAAGGTGTCCTTAGTGGCTGTCGATGAGGCCCACTGCGTCTCCCAATGGGGTCATGATTTTCGCCCCAGTTACCTCTCGATCGCTTCACTGATCGCCGACTTCGCCCAACGTCCCCCCGTGGCCGCCTTCACGGCCACAGCCACCGAATTGGTGACCAACGATATTGTACGACACTTAGGTTTAATTGAACCCCACCTCTATGTCACCGGTTTCGACCGACAGAATCTCTCCTTCTCAGTCGTTCGCGGCGAAAACAAGAAGGACTTCATCTTGAAGTACATCGGGGAAAACAAGGAACGGGCTGGAATCATCTATGCGGCTACCCGTAAAGAAGTGGATAACCTCTATGAGTTTTTGCGCCGAAAAGGGATCACCGCTGGTAAGTATCATGCCGGTCTCAGCGATCTTGAGCGGGCCGGCGGCCAGGATGCTTTTCTCTATGACAATATCCGGATTATGGTCGCTACCAACGCCTTCGGCATGGGGATCGACAAGTCCAATGTGCGTTTCGTGATCCATTACAATATGCCAAAGAACATGGAGTCCTATTACCAGGAAGCAGGCCGGGCAGGTCGAGACGGCGAGCCAGGCGAGTGTATTCTGCTCTACAGCCCCCAAGATACACACATCCAAAAATATCTCATTGAGCAGAGCCAGATGACACCGGAACGAAAAAGCATGGAATACCGGAAACTGCAGTCCATGATTGATTATTGTCATACCCAGCGTTGCCTGCGTCAGAATATCCTGGCTTACTTTGGTGAAGAAGGTCCCGACTTCTGTAACAACTGCAGTACCTGTAACGACGCTGTCGAAGAGACGGACATCACCGTAGAGGCTCAGAAAATCTTTTCCTGTATCCGACGCATGCAAGAGCGCTTTGGCATGTCCACCGTGGCGGAAGTGTTAAAAGGCTCTAAAAACAAAAAAGTGGACCAGTTCGGATTTCACCGCTTGTCCACGTACGGGTTGATGAAAGAGTATAAACAAAAAGAGATTACCGATATGATCAACATCCTCGTGTCAGAGGGATACCTCTATGTGACGGAAGGCCAGTTTCCCGTCGTCCGTCTTTTAGATAAAGCTATCCCCGTACTGAAAGGGCAGGAGCAAGTCTTCCAGAAAACCCGCAAGCGCACCCGTAAGCTTCAAGCCGATTCGACCCTATTCGAGCGTCTGCGCCGCTTGCGCAAGTCTATCGCCGATAAAGCCGGTATTCCCCCCTACATCGTCTTCCCCGACAGTACCCTGCGGGAGATGAGTGAGCGTTGCCCGACCGATCGACAATCGCTGCTTTCAATCAGCGGTATCGGCGAACGCAAGCTCAATCAGTATGGCGAGACTTTTCTTGCCGAGATTCGCGACTATCTTTCCGGTACAAAGAACGAAAACCCGGTTGAACCGAAAGATAATACCGTTAACGATATAAAGACCTTGCGGGAAGCTGTTTTGACCATCGGTCATACTGGAAACGATCGAGAATCATTGATTCCCCTCTTTTCTCATCCCGATTATGAAGTACGCCGAAGAGCCTGTTCTGCCGCCGCCAAATTAAAAGACCCTCATATTGTTGCTAATATTATCCCCTGCCTACATGCGGAAGAACCTCAGGTCCGTCAATATGCATTAAAAGCTGTGTTAGAATCAAGATGTACCTCCGTATTATCGGAAATAAAAAAAATCCTCCTTCAAGAGGATAAAGATTATAATCGTATATTGTGCGAAAAAATATTGACTACCTTTTCGTAACGATCGACTCCTGTGACAAAACCGTCACAGGTTTCTTTTTTTATCGCTGGCCCGATAGGCAATTCAACGTATATAGAAAGTTCCATTTAGACCCATGTTTCAGTTCATCCGTGTAAATCTCTGTGATCATGTTCCGATAGGGGAGGAATTCGAAACCGTTCAGCGCTTTTCGATACCGTTCTACCGCCGCTAGTTCTCCGAAGAGAGCCTTTTTAATGCCTTCACAGAAACTCTTCGGTTCTTCGAAGGATACCTCAGTCGTCTGCGGTATATCTTGGCCGGTCACCTCCCAGTATATCTGACGCAGCATCTTGAAATGCTTTAATTCATCATCTCGGATAGATGCCACAATCTCTTTTTGATCTTGTGGTGCTGCATTGAGCAGATAGTTGTAAAACAACTCATCTTCTTTTTCTGCACTGACCGATTGGATGATGATCTGCAACGCTTCAGGGTAGGCGTATACAGGGACATACATAAAAGTGGGATAGTACTTGTAGGTGGTATAGGGGTAGCCCGGGTATGGTGACTTGAGGTATGACGAGTTCACCGTCTCAACTCCTCTTTTTTGAGTAGATTATGCACCGCCCCTATCTCGGTGCGTCACTTCTTACATCTTCCTGCTCTCACTCTTTGCCCGTTCGCAGCATATGGATGCTACAGGAAACGAGTTCGCATTGGGAAAGGATGACCGTTGGATGCATGACGATTTCTTTTACCCTTTAGACAGTGATTACCATGCTTCTGTAGACGGGCAGTCGTTTGTCCGTATTCTCCATGCAGCCCCTGGTGCCCCTGCAGTAGATGTCTATGCCAATAATGTTCTCATCGTCCGTAACTTGACCTACCGGCAATTTACGCAGTACCTACCCCTCTTCCCGGGCCGCTATCGAATCGTAGTTTTTCCCGCAGGTTCCCGGACCAGCCCTGTCATCGATGCGACCCTTTCCATCCCGGCGGGAACTATCTACACCGCCGCGGCGATCGGAACGCTGCCCAATCTTCGCTTGCTTCCCATCGCTGATCCTTGTATCGCCAGGGGCTTTGGCCAATCCTATGTCCGTTTTGTCCACCTCTCCCCCAACACGCCGGCGGTGGACATCGCCACCTCGACAGGGGTCCAACTGTTCCGGAACGTGAGTTATACGCAAGTAACCGACTACATCCCCGTCCAGCCGGGCCTGTATACCTTAGAAGCTCGACCAGCCGGGACCAATCAAGTTGTATTGACCGTACCGAATGTACGTATAGCGGCGAATCGAATTCTCTCGGTCTACGCCATCGGCTTGTCTGGAGGTCAGCCTCCTTTGCAGGTGCTCATCCCACTAGATGGCAATGCCTACTTACCGGTATGCCGCTTTACCCGGTAAAGAATTTATCGGCAAAGAAAAAAGCACCCATTTCGCGCAAGGCCTCTTGGGTGCTTTTTCCTTTATTCAATTTCTATTCTCTCAATAAAAACTCGTGCTTCGTCCGGTTCGACTCTTCGGCCTTCTTGGCATCGTTGAAATGGTCGAGGGTGGACAGGTAGCCGGTGATCCTCCGGACCCGGGAGATGGCACCGCTGTCACACTTGGGGCAGGAATCTTCCGGAATGACGCCGTTGTAGCCGCAGCGTTTGCAGATATCTACGGGGAAGTTGACGGCAGCGTAGCCCATGTCGGCCTCATACATGGCTTTAATAATCGCTTCAAAAGCCTGCAAGTTGTGTTCCGGCGCTGATGGAAGTTCCACATAAGAGATATGTCCGGCATTGGTATATTGGTGATAGGGGCCTTCGATAGCGATTTTTTCAAAGGCATTGATTTTATAGTCCACAGGTACATGAAAGGAATTAGTATACCAATCACGGTTGGTAACTCTTTCGACGATGCCGAAGCGTTCCCGATCCTTTTTGGTAAATTTCCCTGACAAGCCTTCGGCCGGTGTAGCCAATAAGGAAAAATTCAGTCCGTTTTCATCCCCTGCTTCATCCATCCGCTGGCGCATGTGCTTCACAATCTCGAGGCCGAGTTCCTGAGCAGCTTTCGATTCGCCGTGGTGCTTGCCGATCAAGGTGATGAGGCATTCGGCGAGTCCGATGAAGCCCATCGATAGGGTGCCGTGCTTGATGACAGGCTCGATTTTATCGTTCCAGCCAAGCTTTTCACTGTCTAAATAGAGCTTCTGTCCCATGAGGAAGGGAAAATCCTTTACTTTTAAGTTTTTCTGCACGTCATAGCGGGTAAGCAGCTGTTGAATGACAAGATCGATCGTCTCGTCAAGCAGCTTCCAGAATTCCTTCATGTCTCCTTGCGCACGCAGCCCTAACCGAGGCAGGTTGATGCTGGTAAAGGATAGGTTGCCACGACCGTCGGTCACTTCAGGACCGTTGAGGTTGGCCATGACCCGGGTCCGGCAGCCCATGTATGCCACTTCTTGGCCTTGCTCGTTATAGTCCTTGTTGAAAGAGGCGTCTTGGAAGGCAAAGTTGGGGAAAAGGCGTTTACAGGCTACCTTCATCGATAGCTGGAAAAGGTCGTAGTTGCGATCGCCCGGTTCGTAGTTGATACCTTTTTTGATCTTGAAGCAAACGTTCGGGAAGATAGGCGCCTCCCCTTTGCCTAAGCCTTTTTCATAAGCCATCAGAAAGGATTTGGTGATCAATCGCCCCTGCCAAGACGTATCGGTGCCGAAGTTGATCGACGAAAAGGGAACTTGCGCGCCGGCCCGGCTGTGCATGGTGTTCAGGTTGTAGATGAAGCCCTCCATGGCCTGATAGGTCTCGCTTTCGACCCGTTCCATGATCAATTTAGAGAGCTTGTCCTCATCGGCCTCCACAGCCAAGGCCTTTATCGCTTGCCGAAGATCCCTCTCCTGCCGTACGTACTCGGCCTGCACATAGGGCGCCATGTCACGGTCGAAATACGCGAAGGACTGTCCGCCGTGCATATCGTTTTGATTGGATTGAAGGATGATCGCAGCCAGGGCAGCAGCCGTCTTGACACTCTTGGGCGAGCGGATGTAGCCATGGCCGTTATCAAAGCCTTCACTCAACAGCTGTCCTAGAGGGATTTGCAGGCAGGTGAGGGTTTTTCCATACCAAGCCAAATCATGGATATAGATATCACCATCGCGGTGGGCCGCGGATTCATCTTCAGGGATAACCCGGTTTAAATAATAGTTGACTGAAGCGATTTCAGAGATCTGGAGAACTTTTGCCGAAGGGCTGTTCGAGACGTTGGCGTTTTCCCGGTTCGTCTCTTTTAGGATTTCGCTCACCGTGTCCATGAGATCCGATTTTCCGTCGCGGATGCGATTTCGCTGATTTCGGTAGAGGATATAGGCTTTCGCCGTCCGAGCATGTCCGCTTTCGATGAGCACCTTTTCTACCATATCTTGTACATCTTCGACGGAGAAGATATTGCCGTTGTACTTGCTCTTTAAAGCCTTGAGGACCTGCAATGTCAGTTCCATGGCCAACTGCCGATCTTCTCCCCCAACGGCGTGAGCCGCCTTGAAGATGGCATCGGTGATTTTTGATTCGTGGAATTCGGTTACCCGTCCGTCCCGTTTCCGAATCTTACTGAACAATCGGTACTCCTCCTCCATTGCCCTAGTTGCGGCAATGTTTTTTACTATTAACACAGTGTGATTATTTATTAAAAAGGACAGAACATGCCCCTATCCGTCTTGGATTGCTTTCACAAGCTGTTTTATAACCTATGTATTAAAAATCAGTATCAAGGGAACCTTCCCACAAAAACTCTGATGAATTGGATCTGTCGTCGATCGCTACCGCTTCTGATGCAGGAGAGTCTCCAATTCCTCCAAAAAACGGCCCACATCTGTAAACTGACGGTAGACCGAGGCAAAACGAACATAGGCCACTTCGTCGATACTCCGCAGCCGCTGCATAACCAGCTCGCCGATCTGTTGGCTGGGCACTTCCCGTTCCGATTGGCTGCGCAGATCCCGTTCGATGGCAGAGACGAGTTCTTCCAACGTATGTAAGGGGATCGACCGCTTTTCGCAAGCTCTTAGCAGGCCCGAGAGAAGTTTATTGCGATCAAACGTCTCTAAGGAACCGTCTTTCTTGCGAACCACTAAGGGCGTCTCTTCGACACGCTCAAGGGTAGTGAAACGGCGGCTGCAGTCCATGCACTCCCGTCGACGGCGAATGACACGGCCTTCTTCGAGACTGCGAGTTTCTAAAACTTTGGACTCCGAATGACCACAATAGATACACCGCATCGACTTTTTCCTCCTATCCGACACTAGATCTAGGAGCGGTTTTATTATAAACCCCTATATCTGTGACGGTCAAGGAGCATTTTTCCAAATCTCCTGGGACATTCGTCTCGTTTTTTCGTGCAAAAAGTAGGCATAAAGGCCCCTCGCCAGAAAGACAACTGTAATTCTATCTCTCTCCGACAGAATCAGCAAGGCTTGAAATCCATAAAAAAAACGGGTACCTTCTACGATACCCAATGATATTTTACATTTATTTGATTTAGCTTCTCTTTTCGTTTTTGACGCTTTCCTTGATTTACCGATCATCCGAAGTCCATATTCGATTCGCTAAAATTGCTCACATCGACCAGGATAACATCAACGCCGATTTTTCGGATCCGGTCCCAGGGAACAACCAGGTCGTCTCCCCGACTGAAGAAGTTCATTCTTCCTTGTCCCGGTAGTACGATCGCCTTTACCTTCCCCATCTCCGGATCGATGTCGATATCCTTGATCATCCCTAGCCGGCGCCCATCAGCGACGTTGACGATATCACGCAAGCGCAAGTCCGAAATCTTAATCACAGTCTGCCACCTCCCTCTTGCTGCTACATATTATGAGGAAAGTGGCTGAACCGTGACTTCATTTCCACCAAAAACCAGACATATTTATTTATGGCCTGTCTTCGTTAAATCTCTCTTTTGTTAAATCTTTTTTTGTTAAACATGTTTGCGCATATGGGTCAAAGCAGCCTTCTCCAGTCGTGACACCTGGGCTTGGGAGATGCCGATCTCGTCGGCCACCTCCATCTGCGTCTTGCCTTCGAAGAATCGCAACGTAAGGATGAGCTTCTCCCGGTCGTTCAATCGCCGCAAAGCTTCCCGGACGGCAATGCCTTCGAGCCACTGGGTGTCCTGGTTTTTCTCATCGCCGATCTGATCCATGACAAAGATGGGATCTCCTCCGTCATGGTAGATCGGTTCGAAGAGCGAGATAGGCTCCTGAATCGCATCGAGGGCAAAGACCACATCTTCCCGGGGAAAACCGAGCGCATCAGCAATCTCTGATACAGAAGGTTCCCGAGACAGTTGGTTGACCAGTTGATCACGAATCTGGAGGGCTTTGTAGGCGATATCCCGCAAGGAACGGCTGACCCGAATTGGGTTGTTGTCCCGCAGGTAGCGGCGAATTTCACCGATGATCATCGGTACGGCATAGGTGGAGAATTTTACGTTCTGGCTAAGGTCAAAGTTATCAATGGCTTTCATCAGTCCGATGCATCCGACTTGAAAAAGGTCATCCACGTATTCACCGCGATTGGTGAAGCGTTGGATGACACTTAATACTAATCGCAAATTGCCACTAATTAACTTTTCCCGGGCATGCGTTTCCCCTGACTGCATGGCCTGAAACAAGGTTCTCATTTCTGCATTGGTGAGCACGGGCAACTTAGAGGTGTTCACGCCGCAGATTTCCACCTTGTTGACCATCATGGGCAACCCTCCCGACGGCGGCATTCATTACACCCTCTAGTATTACCCGGCCTTTTTGCCTTATACCGCCGTCAGGAACTTATTCCATCCGATTCATTTCTTTGCGCAAGCGCTTGATGATCCGTTTCTCTAACCGTGATATGTAAGACTGGGAGATGCCGAGCATGTCGGCCACTTCTTTCTGCGTCTTTTCCCGGCTGTCGCGCAGACCGAACCGCAATTCGACGATGCGCCGTTCCCGTGTGCTTAGTTTACTCATGGCCGCCTGCAGGAGTTTCCGGTCCACTTCTTCTTCGATCGATTTATAGATGATGTCATTTTCCGTGCCGAGGACATCGGACAAGAGCAATTCGTTGCCATCCCAATCGATGTTCAAAGGCTCGTCAAAGGACACTTCCGAGCGGGTTTTATTGTTGCGCCGCAAGTACATGAGAATTTCATTTTCAATGCACCGGGAGGCATAGGTGGCCAGCTTGATCTTTTTTAAGGGATCAAAGGTGTTCACCGCTTTGATGAGACCGATAGTACCGATGGAGACGAGATCTTCTATGCCCACACCGGTGTTTTCGAATTTACGGGCGATATAGACGACAAGGCGGAGATTGCGCTCGATCAGAATCGACTTGACCGTCAGATCGCCTCTCTCTAGAGCGTCTAAAAGATGATGTTCTTCATCATTGCTTAAGGGCGGCGGCAAGGTCTCGCTGGAACCGATGTAGTGGACCTCAGGAATGAGGTTAAACCGGCGCAAAAGATTGTAAAATTCTGATTGGAAGTAATTTTTCACCGCCTTTGGCGATATACTGGTTACAGCAGATTTGTTCACGCTTGACATCCTCCTTTGGAATCACCATCCCCAGGCATCAGGCACCAGGGCCCTATATTGACCGGACGGATCAAGTTTTTGCCGGGTAATACCGATGAGCGCACCGGTACACTCCATCTTTCGTCCCTCGGCGGAACGCAGCTCCACCCGCAACGGGCGGAACCCTAATATCAGTCCGTCGGGATTGCCTATGGATTTGTAGGGGATAAAGCGAGGGCTTAGGGGAGATTCACTGGCGATGGAGTTCTCTTTCCATCCGTCCGGAAGGAACGGATCCAGGCTGTCTTGTTCGACGACGATGACTGGTGCTCCAGTGAGGGGGTCTACGAGCCGATTGCCGCTGTCAATGAGCGCCCGTATGGTTGATACTCCACCGGGCATGTGGACAGTTAATTCAGCCTGCCAGGCACCTTTTTGGCGGGCTTGCCGCCAGAGGAGCATCCCTGCTGCTGTCAAGGCTGCTGCCAGCAGCAAAAGAAACCAAAAGGTTCCTATCCCTGTCTCTGAAGGCGCCAACGAGTAGAGGATCCCTCCGGCAACCCAGGCGCTGAGGTAGAAGATCGACCAGGCCTGAAGGGTCTTCCTCCACCCCTGTAACGAAAAGGCCGTTTTGACCATCAGGCCGCCCAGAAGCAATTTCATCACCCAGGTGAGCACGATTCCGGCACTATACCAAAGAAAAGCTAAAGAAAGGGTGGCCCCGAGGAAGGCTGCCAAAGCCAACCGTAGAGGCCGGATCGGTAATCGCAGTACAGCGCCGGTTATGCTCAGCAGGATGGCGTCCATCATAAAGTTGATGATCCATAAAATATCCCAATAGATAATCAGGCTTTCGCCCAAACTGGTTCACCACCGATGTGCCATTCCGTTTACAGGAATAATTATACCGAATTTAATTTACAAAATTTGTCAGTTCCTGCGCTAAATGAAGGAAATGTAAAAAAAATAAAACCCTGCAGCCTGGGGCTGTAGGGTTTCATAATTTCTCGATTTTTTCAGTTATCCTTTGTATTTCCGCAAAAAGACGGGAATATCTATGTCGTCCACAAGGGGAACCGGCTTGACTTCCATGGTCGGTTGGGGAGTTACCACCGGTTGAGGTTGAACAAATTTTTCCTTTGTTCCAGCCGAAGGAGCAAAACCCGACGGTATTCCAGGAGATACCACTCTCGTCACCGGTTGTGGAACCGGTTGGGCATGTCGTTGATCGAATCCTGTAGCAATCACGGTGACCCGTACTTCGTCTTCCATCGATTCGTCAATGACAGCGCCAAAGATGATGTTGGCTTCTGGGTCGGCCACTTCGGTGACAATCTCGGCAGCTTCGTTGACTTCCAGCATGCCTAAATTGACACCGCCGGTGATGTTCATCAGAACACCTTTGGCACCCTCAATAGACGTCTCCAACAAGGGGCTGGAGATGGCCTTCTTCACTGCATCAACAGCACGATGTTCACCGGAAGCGACACCGACACCCATCAGAGCCGATCCCGTATCGGTCATGATCGTCTTTACATCAGCAAAGTCCAGGTTGATCAAACCGGGAACAGCAATGAGGTCTGATATGCCCTGTACACCTTGACGCAAGATGTCGTCAGCCAGCCGGAAGGCTTCATTCATGGGAGTATGTTTGTCCACAACCTGCAGGAGCCGGTCGTTCGGGATGACGATCAACGTATCGACAGCTGCTCTGAGTTCCTGAATTCCTCTCTCCGCCTGCATCGCCCGTTTGCGTCCCTCAAAGGTGAAGGGCCGGGTTACAACACCAACCGTAAGGGCACCCAGTTCTTTGGCCACCTCAGCGACGACCGGTGCAGCTCCAGTTCCTGTGCCGCCCCCCATGCCAGCCGTCACGAAAACCATGTCGGCTCCTTTTAAGGCGTTCAGCAGATCTTCCCGGCTTTCTTCCGCTGCCTTCTTGCCGATGTCTGGATTGGCTCCGGCGCCAAGCCCTTTAGTCAGTTTCGTACCGACCTGCATCTTTGTCTCCGCTCTGGAAAGATGCAACGCTTGGGCATCCGTGTTGACAGATATAAACTGTACACCACGTACCCCGTGGGAGATCATGCGATTCACTGCATTATTGCCGCCTCCGCCTACACCAACGACCCGAATCACTGCCAGCGGATTCAGATCTACGTCTAGCTCGAACACACGGAGAACCTCCTTTATAAGCTGGCTTGATATCTGATACGAAAAAGATAATCTTATGTACGTTATGGCATTATTTTATATGCTTTTTACGTTGTTGTCGCTATATCTTCGCGAAAAACCTTAATTTTCCTCTCTCTGTCGACTACTTTTTTATATTTATTATGTACTTGTTTTTGCACTACTGACGTTTATTCGAACGAGGTTGGTAAGGATTCCGCAAAGGTTCTTTTTTCGTTTCGTTGGTCTCTCGCGGTTTTACTACAGGTGCTTTAGGAGAAGAAATATCGATATACTGTATCTTTTCCGAACCGCCGTTGTTCGTTAACTGCTTCAACATTTCCGTGAGCATATCCCCCTTGGCGGAAATGTCCTCGGCAGTCCCAAAACGAACCTCCAGACCTTCCTCTGTGTAGAGGACCAAGCGATGACCGGCTGATACATGAATCTCTCCAACGCGGGCCAAAACCGACGAAGTCAGCTCTGTACACACTTTCAAAGCCACTGGTAAACCTTCGGCATCAATCGGTTGACCGGGACCAGCGTTTAGTGGCACCTGGACGCCCGTAATGATCGGCAAAGGTATACCGTAAAGGCTTTCCACCTTGCGTAAAAATATTCCCTGCTGATCGATGAGTATAAAAGATCCAGCTTGTCCGACCACAGCGATCGGTTTTCGCTCTTTGATCTCGATGAGAACAGTCGAAGGCCACTGCCGATCAATTTCTACGGTCTCCACTTGCGGATGAAACAAGAGCTGTTGCTTGATACGTTGGGTATCAAGGCGCCAAATGTTCTCTCCCGAATGAATCCCGGAGAGCTTGACGATTTCCTCTTGATTGATGAGGCTGATACCCTGCACATTAACCTGGGAGACGCCAAAGTATGGAGAATGTAAAAAATAATAAGCGGCCAGCAACAACAGTGAACCAAAAAAGAAAAGGAGCACGCTGGCGCGTCCCCGGCGCATTATTCAGCCCCCTTCGTGGGAAAAACTGCCATATATTTATTATAGCAGCTATTTATTCAACTGTAAAAGGTCTATAGGCCTAAAATGTAAAAAAGCCCCGAGTTTTCACACAGGGCTCAATCCCCTTATGGTTCTTCTCGGATAATGTTGGCCCCTAGGAAAGCCATCTTCTGCACCAAATTCTCATAGCCTCGGTCAATGTGATAGATTTTTTCGACGGTTGTACCGTTTTCAGCGGAGAGCCCTGCCAGAATTAAGGCGGCTCCTGCTCGCAGATCGGTACATTCCACGACAGCACCGCTCAAACGATGAACCCCTTTGACGATGCTGAGCCGTCCTTCTTGACGAATATTGGCACCCATGCGCCGCAATTCGTCAACATGCTTAAATCGATTCTCAAAGATGGATTCAGAGATGACGCTCGTTCCCTCACTAACAGCCATGAGCGCCATCATTTGCGGCTGCATATCCGTCGGGAAGCCGGGGTAAGGCATCGTTTTGATGTCTACCGATTGGCTGGTTTTTGCTGCTACCACTCGGATCGTGTCTCCCTCTTCCTTTACGGTTGCACCAGTCTCCCGCAGCTTCGCCGTGATCGGCTCCAGGTGTTCGGGAATGACGTTCGTCAAAGTGATATCGCCGTCAGTGATGGCGGCGGCCACCATGAAAGTGCCCGCCTCGATGCGGTCCGGAATCACTTGATGGGAACAGCCACCTAATTTTTCAACACCGTCGATGCGAACTATATCCAAACCGGCACCGCGCACTCTGGCGCCCATGGAGTTGAGGAAGTTTTGTAGGTCCACAATTTCCGGCTCTTTGGCCGCATTTCGGATCACCGTGGTTCCCTTAGCCAAGCAAGCAGCCATCATCAAGTTTTCCGTCGCTCCAACACTGGGAAAATCAAGATGGATTTCAGTACCTTCCAAGTGATCGGTCTCTACCTCGAAGTAACCGTGCTTTTCTGCGTAGCGAGCACCCATCTTCTGCAGTCCCCGCAGATGCAATTCCATGGGCCGGCTGCCAATCGAACAGCCTCCGGGGTGGAAGAGACGAACCTTGCGAAAACGGGTAAGCAGTGGTCCCAATACAAGATTGGAAGCGCGCATGCGACGCATCAAATCGGCCGATATTTCCACCGTATCCGCTTTTGACGCGTCGATGCTTAAGCGCTCCCCTTCCCACTGGACTTTCGCTCCGAGAACTGACAACAGTTCCAACATCACATCGACGTCGGTCAATTGCGGTACATCTTTGATCCGACAGCAGCCTGAAGACATTAAAGAAGCTGCCAAAATGGGCAGTACGGCATTTTTTGCACCGCTAATCCGTACTGTTCCGGTGAGAGGGATTCCCCCCTTAATGCGAATCCTTGGTTCCCCTATCATCAACCTGCCCCCCTGATTCACCGATGACACGTACTTCTGAGTTCAGTTCAATTCCGCAGGTGACCCGCACTTTTTCTTTAACGGCTTCGATCAATGCCAATACGTCTTTTGCCGTAGCCTCACCGGTATTGATGATGAAGTTGGCATGCTTCGGTGATACTTGCGCACCGCCGATGGCAAGGCCCTTCATGCCTGCTTTTTCAATCAGTCTGCCGGCCGAATCAGCCGGCGGATTTAGAAAGACGCTGCCAGCGTTAGGCCACTCCAGGGGTTGAGTCGCTTTTCGCTTGGCTAGAATCGTATCCATAAATGCTTCTGTTTCTTCAGTCGAACCGGGACGGAGATCCATACATGCGCGAAGCACCAAGGCTTTTTCATGCTGCAACCGAGAATGACGGTAACTGTAGTTCATCTCTTCCCGGCTTAAGCGCCTCTTGCAGCCTTGTGCATCCAGGATATCGATCCATCGCAGCACATCGCTGATAGAACCGCCGTGAGCGCCTGCATTCATGATGACGGCACCACCGACCGATGCGGGGATGCCGACTGCAAAAGCAAGACCTTGCAACCCTTCACGGGCGGCAAAACGAGCGAGACCAGGCAAAGAGCATCCAGCCCCAACGATGACCTGGTTCCCCTCTCGTATTCGCTGGCTAAACTCTTTCCCAAGATGAATGACAACACCGCGAATGCCTTTGTCGGCAATCAGCAGGTTAGACCCCAAGCCGACGACCGTCCAGGGTACTTGGTTTTGATTGCAGTTACCGATTAAAAGAGCTGCATCATCTTCATCAGCAGGTACAGCAAACAGATCGGCCGGTCCGCCGATGCGCCAGGTAGTATGGAGAGACATGGGCTCATTGACTTTGCACTTTCCCCGAAAACCGCAGGTGATCCGGTCGACTCTGTCGGAATAACCCCCTATGTCCCCCATCGTTCCCCACCTGCCATTTTCACGAGAAATTATCTATCAGGATTGTTTTTCTTTCAATCTGGATAAAAGCTCTGTCCCTACTGTCCATATGTTCCCAGCGCCCATGGTGATCGCCAGATCGCCGGGTTTCGCTTCATCCAGAAGGTAGTTTATGATCGCTTCTTTTTCCGCAAAATAAATCGCTTTTTTTCCACAGTGGGTTTCATAGGCGTCCACAATCAATCTCGCCGACACGCCGGGAATGGCTGGTTCACCGGCAGGGTAGATTTCATTGATGATGACCAAATCAGCCTCATCGAAGGATTTGCCGAACTCTTGATACTGATCGCGCGTACGTGTAAACCGGTGTGGTTGAAAAATCGCAATCAATCGTTTCGGTTCTCTCTGCCGGGCCGCAGCTAAGGTAGCCTTTACCTCGGTAGGATGGTGGGCATAGTCATCGACAATGGAAATGTCGTTAACGATTCCAGTCAGTTGGAACCGACGGCCGGCACCGCTAAAACGGGCAAGAGCGGCTAAGGTGCCCTGAACAGGCAGGCCGATCAAGTCAGCACACACGAAAGCGGCTAAAGCGTTACTGATGTTGTGTTCCCCCGGAACGGCTAGGCGCAGACGTCCTAACAAAGTTTCACCCCGGTAAATATCCGCTTCGGAACCCTCCGGGGTTAAAGAAAGGTTTACGGCCCGGTAGTCGGCCCGTTGCTTTACTCCGTAGGTAACCACCTTCGGCCCTAATTTTGCACAGGCCATCTCTTGAAGACGGGGATCATCGTTACATAATACCAAGAAACCTGTTTTGGAGACCCGCTCGGTAAAAGCATAGAAGGCTTTGATGATCGCATCGATCGATTCGTAATGATCCAGGTGATCATCTTCAATGTTGGTGATCACAGCCATCCAAGGAGAGAGTTTTAAAAAGGAGCCGTCACTCTCATCTGCTTCAGCAGCCAAGTATTCTCCCTTGCCCCATTTGGCATTCCCGTCGATCTCTCGGATTTCGCCGCCCACGAGGATGGCCGGGTCGAGATCGTTTTGTTCCAACATCAAACCGATCATAGCACTGGTCGTCGTTTTTCCATGAGCTCCAGCGACTGCAATGCCTTTTTTCAAATTCATCAACTGAGCCAGCAGATCGGCCCTGTGCAGGACGACTAATCCTCGCTTTTTGGCCAGGCATAGTTCCGGGTTGTTCTCCCGGACAGCCGTCGAGACGACGACCACCTCAACGCCTTGATCCAAATTCTCTTCTCGATGACCGTTGTAGACCATCGCCCCTTGAGCGGTCAACCGACGGGTAACCGCCGTATCGGCCAAATCGGATCCGCTGACTTTATACCCCTGCTCAAGCATCACCTTGGCCAGACCGCTCATTCCGGTTCCGCCGATGCCGATAAAGTGCACCCATGTTCCCTTCGCTAACACCGAAACTGTCAACTCCTTTCCCGGGAAGTACTGTTTTCGACTCTTGCTGCATCCGATGCCCGGTTGGGACTGCTACATAGTATGCATAGTGTCCCAACGTGCTCCTGAGCTTGTCTTAACAAGTCGGGAATAAGAAGTCCCGGTATCAATGCCGAGACTTCATCACCCGTTCGATTTCAGATAAGATATGGGCCAACGCCTCCGGTCTGCCGGCACTGCGGGCCGCTTGGGCCATCGCCTCTAACTGCTGGCGGTGGCTGAATAAGTGCAAGACCATCTCCTGAAGCTGTTCGCTCGTCACTTCTCGATCCAGAATCACCTTGGTCGCCCCAATGGATTCAAGACTGCGGGCGTTCGCTTCTTGATGATTTTCCGCTGCATAGGGATAAGGGATCAAAATCGATGCCAATCCTCTAGCGGTGATTTCCGAGATAAAGGCCGCTCCGGCGCGACCGACACAGAGGTCGCTGGCAGCCAGGGCGTAATCCATTCGGTCCAAGTATGGCAGTAATTTAATATTGCCACATTTCTCCAGAGCTATTCCAGCATCCTCATAGAGACGCCTTGTCTCATCATAATTGCTTTCACCAGTTACATGCAAGACCTGGTAACGATCTTGTCCGGCTAAATTTCGAGCTAATGGGGCCATCGCTTCATTCAACCGCTTGGCACCGCGGCTTCCACCAACAACGAGCAGCACCTGAGCCTCTAAGGGGATTTGAAAGAACTTCCTTCCTTCTTCCCGCCGGGCTGAAAGAATGTTAGGCCGAACAGGCAGGCCTGTTACAATGATGTCATTTGCTTTGAGACGTTTTTGGGCTTCTGGAAATGTGAGCATAACAGAGCCCACCCGGGGGGCCAAGATGCGGTTGGTCACACCAGGGTAGGCGTTTTGCTCATGGATCAATGTTGGGATGCCGAGCAGGGTAGCAGCCATGACGACGGGAAAAGCGACAAAACCACCGGTGCCGATCACCGCATCTGGCTTCAGGCGACGCAAAAAAAACAGCGCTTCCAACAACCCCCGTCCCGTGTCACCGATGGCTGCCAGGTTTTTTAGGCTCAGGCCCCGCTCCAATCCACGGCAATGAACGGTCTTTAAGGGAAATCCCTCTCGAGGAACGATGGTGTTTTCAAGACCCCGTTTGCCTCCTATGTACTCAATCGAACAACCGGGGAATCGTTCCTGCAGTCCCCGGGCGATCGCCAGAGCCGGATAAATATGTCCTCCCGTCCCTCCGCCGGTGAGTACAAATTTGCGCTTTTTCCGTATCAGACCGCCCATGCTTGCCACCCTTTTCAGCCATCATTTTTAGGAACAGAAGCCTCCACTTAGTGATTAATACACAATGGTAAATCGGGGTGTAATGACTCCGTTCGCTAAGGGCTCCGCGGCTGTTCGCTCGATTGCTTCGCGGGCGCGCCAAACCTCTGGGTTTTTCTGCATGTGAACCGTGGCGCACTTACCCGCTTCGCAATTTTCGCTCACGCCGCCGCTTCGCCCACAACGCTCACTCCGTCATTACACCCCAGAATTCTCCTTCAAGTGCAATTATCTTGTAATTAGCGTAATCATCATATTATTTCTCATCTATTGAACCTAGAGATGCTCAAAAGCAACCCGATCCCTGACAATGTGAAGACCAGTGAGGAGCCACCATAAGATAAGAAAGGAAGGGTTATTCCCGTAACCGGCAGTAATCCGCTGACGACGCCCATGTTGATGATGGCCTGCAAAGCCACCTGCACCGTCAGCCCCATAGCCAAGATGCTGCCGAAAGCGTCTGGACACGCTACGGACACTCGGATACCGCGCCAGACGAGGACGAAAAAGAGCAAAATGACACAAACGGCACCGATCATGCCGAGTTCTTCGCCGAGGATAGCGAAAATAAAGTCCGTGTGCTGCTCTGGCAGGTAAAAGTATTTTTGTTTACTTTGGCCTAATCCGGCGCCGAAGAGTCCTCCCGAACCAAGGGCAAAAAGGGATTGCAGCGTTTGGAAGCCTGTTCCGACCGGATCGGCCCAAGGATCGATAAAACCTGTAATCCGACGCATCCGGTACGGTTCCAAGATGGCTGCCAGAGCAATCAGTACGATACCGAGGGCGCCCAGCCCAAGAATATGTTGCTTTTTTGCCCCTCCCACATAGAGCATAAAAAAGAGGGTCCCGCAGACAGCCATGGCTGTCCCCAAATCCGGCTGTGCCAAGATCAACAAGCCGATGACACCCATGATGGCCAGGTAGGGTAGCAGGCCTTTTTTAAAGTCAGCTAACTTATGGGACTCTTTCGATATGTTGTGGGCGAAGTAGATCACGCCGGCCAGCTTGACTAATTCGGACGGTTGAAAGGATGCCGGGCCGAGATTCAGCCAACGAGTGGCACCCATGATATTTTTACCGACACCAGGAATGAAAAGGGCCACCAGCAGGAAAAGACTGACCATAAGAAAAGGTTTGCTGAATCGGGCCAGTTTTCGGTAGTCAAAACGCATGGCTGCGATCATCACAGCGATACCGACGAGGGCCCACATGAACTGGCGCTTAAAGAAATAGAAGGGATCATTGTAATAGTAGGCAGCCTTGACCGAACTGGCGCTCATGACCATGACGATTCCAAAGGTCAACAATAGAATGACGGCCAAGAAAATGGTGAAATCAGGTGCTCTTGGTTTGAGTCGCAAGATCCTCCCCCCTCGACCTCATTCATCCTATTGCCACGGGTTGTTCATTGCCGTGGCTGGAAATGGGTAAGTTTAACCGGCTTGCAGTTGACGGACTAATTCTTTGAATACCCTTCCCCGCTCTTCATAGTTTGGAAACATATCCAAACTCGCGCAAGCCGGACTCAGCAGGACCACATCACCCGGTTGGGCCAGCTTGGAGGCTTCTGTTACGGTCTCTGCAAAGGTTTGAACCCGTGTAAACTGTTCGTACCCGCTGGAACGGAGCGCCTCTTCGAGGATAGGTGCTGCTTGGCCCACGAGGACAACAGCCTTTACCCGTTCCTTGATAAGCAAGGCCAATTCACGGAAGTCGCTGCCTTTGTTCTTCCCTCCAGCGATGAGGACAATCGGTTTGTCATAAGACTCGATAGCTTTGATGGAAGCATCGGGGTTCGTGCCTTTGGAATCATTGATGTATTCGACGCCGTTCACTACACCGGCCGGTTCCATGCGATGTTCTACCGGCTGAAAGTTCCGGGCGGCTCTCGCGGCTACGGCAGGATCGATCCCCAGTCCGATCGTTCCAGCCAGGGCGGCGAGGGCGTTTTCGACATTATGTTTTCCCTTGATTTGCAGTTCGTCGATAGCCAGGACAGGTTGGTGTCCATCGTCACCGGCATACCAAATCATCCCGTCTTGACAATAGGTACCTGCATCTACTTTTTGCTGGCGACTGAAGTAGAGAACCTTACCTCGGCTTTGTTCGCCAAGCGAAGATACCAGCGGGTCGTCTGCATTCAAGACGGTAAGGTCGCTCGCCTGTTGGTTCATAAATATACGCGCTTTAATGGCCCGGTAATTTTCCATGGAACCATGGCGATCGAGGTGATCAGGCGTGATATTCAAGATCATAGCGACACGAGGTCGAAATTTTTCGGTCGTCTCCAACTGAAAAGATGACACTTCGGCAACGACCCAACGATCAGCGGAAAGGTGCTGTGACTCCTCCACCAAAGGCTGACCGATGTTTCCTCCTATGAAAGGATTCCAACAAGCCTCAGTTAAAATTGCCCCGATGAGAGACGTCGTCGTTGTCTTGCCATTTGTGCCGGTGATGGCGATGAAGGGCGCTTGAGAAAGCAAGTAGGCGATCTCCAACTCACCGGTGATGGGAATTCCCTTTTCTGCGGCTTCTCGCGCCGGAGGAACCGTCAAGGGTACGCCAGGGCTCATCAAGACTTCTTGAAATCCTTCGTCAGTAATGGACGGATAACCGCCTCCATGGACCTTTACCCCTGCGGCAGTCAATTCATCCCGGCAGGCTATGTCCGATGTTGCTTTCGTATCACAGAGTGTGACGGCAGCACCTAGGCGAGCTAAGGTCCTCGCAGCAGCGATTCCGCTCTTACCGGCTCCGACCACCAGAACCTTGCGTCCGTCTTGCCAGCGATTCGTCAACAGAGTCATCCCTTTCTACTTCCCGTAAAAAAGCTCCGGGTGTTCCAAACTTGTGGGTCTTTAGAAACGAATATTGAAGGCTAACATAGTACCGATAGAAGCAGCCACCAGTTGAGCTGCCCAGAAGGAGTAAACGACCGTTTCCTCCCGCCAACCGCCCAGTTCAAAATGGTGATGGAGAGGGCTCATGCGAAAGATCCGTTTCCCTGTCATTTTAAAAGAAGCTACTTGTAAAATGACCGAGAGGGTCTCGGCAACAAAGACGGCACCCATAACCGGCAGGATGAGCTCTGATCGGGTGAGCATCGCCAACGTAGCAATCGCACCGCCCAGGGCCAGTGAGCCCGTATCTCCCATAAACATACGAGCAGGATGACGGTTGAAGAACAAAAAACCGATACAACCGCCTGCCAAAGCCGCCGCAAAAATTGCCGTCAGCGGTTGAATTTCTGCGGAAGCGAGAACCGCGTAGGCGAGAGCTACCCAGAAGGTCATTCCCGCAGCCAATCCGTCGAGGCCGTCCGCCAGGTTTACAGCGTTTGTCGTACCCGTAACGACGATAAAAGCAAGGATATAGTACAAAAACCCGGCATCCCACCAGGTGTTCCAGCCAGGAAGATAAATAGCTGTGCCTCGGTCGAGACCGTGGACGATGGCGTAAATCAAAACAACCGTCACAAACACCTGAGCGATGAATTTTTCCCGTGCTTTTAGACCCAGGTTTCGCTTTTTTACTACTTTAATAAAATCGTCAAGAAATCCGATAAGTCCAAAGCCTAACGTCCCCAACAGGAGAACGCCAACGATGCCGTTTAGGCCAGCTGTCACGAGGGCAGCGATGGGGATAGCGATCAAAAACAGAATTCCGCCCATCGTCGGTGTTCCTGCCTTGCTCTGGTGAGCTTTCGGTCCTTCCTCCCGAATGCTCTGGCCGAGCTTGAGCCGCCGCAAAACCGGTATCAGCCATGGGCCTGTAATCAAACCGATAGAAGCGGCAATGATAAAAGCGATAATCATGGATTGCATTGTTCTCTTTCCCCTTTTATCTCAGCCCATCAGACAAGGCGGAGGCCAACCGTTCCAACCGCATACCCCTGGAGGCTTTTATCAGAATTACGTCACCAGAGCCAAGCAATCCTCTTACGGCTTCCGCCGCCTTTTCAACTTCGTCAAAGTGCAGGACAGCACCGTCAACCATTCCGGCGCTACGGGCTCCCTCGGCGATCTGAGAGCCTAAAGGTCCTACCGTAATCAGAAGGCCTACACCTGCCTGGGCTGCATAAGCACCAACTTCTTCATGGAATCGACCGGCTTCCTCCCCCAACTCATACATATCGCCGAGGATGGCCACCGTTCTCCGTGCAGCAGCGATCTCCACAGCTGTCGTCAAGGCCGCTTTCATGGCCGCAGGGTTTGCGTTGTAGGCGTCATTTATCATGGTCATATTGTCTTTGAGCTGACATGTTTCCCAGCGCAACGATGAAAGTTGAGCATTTGTCAGGCCTTGTGCCACAGCAGTTAAATCGGCTTCCAATCCCCAGGCTACAGCCAGGGAAGCGAGGGCATTGGCAGCCTGATGTCTCCCGGGCAAGGGTAGGTGAAAATCTATGGCTTCCTTCAGGTGCCATTCGCCGCTGCCGATATGGAAAAGACCGACATTCGCCGAAACCTTTGAACCTTTTTCACCGAGCGGTTTAATATCTTTCGCCCATACCACCTCGACCCTTTTGTCTGAAGACGGCGGTATCGCTTTCGTAAGCGTAAGGGTTAAGTTTTTCTGACATGTTCCGTAGTAAATCGACCGTTGTGCCTGGCGCACTGACTGTTCCACAGCCAGAAAATCCTCTCCGTTGACAACAGCGATACCCTCTTCCGGCAACGATTGCAGCAGTTCACCCTTAGCCTGGGCTATGGCCTCCATGCTGCCGAGCAGTTCCATATGAACAGGCCCGATATTGGTAAGTACACCTACAACAGGCTGGGCGATCTGACAGAGGGCTTCGATCTGCCCAGGACCGCGCATGCCCATTTCGACAATTAGGATCTGATGGTGAGCCTGAACGGAGAGCACCGTCAAGGGCAAGCCGATTTCATTGTTAAAATTCCCTGGGTTTTTCATCACGTCAAAAGAACAACTGAGGGCCGAAGCTAAGAGATCCTTTGTCGATGTCTTGCCGGTAGATCCGGTCACAGCGATGACAGGAAGAGAAAGTTCTTGACGATATGCCTTAGCACAAGTTTGTAATGCTTTGATTCCATCATCGACGATGATAAGGGCTTGTTCCGGTGACAGGAATTGCTGCCAATCCTCTCTCAGCTGAGTGACAACAGCAGCCGTTGCACCTGCCGCCAGCGCTTTGGGAAGGAAGTCATGACCGTCCACTTTCTCTCCTGGAAGAGCGAAAAAGAGATCACCTGCTTCAACAAGACGACTGTCTATGCGGGCCACGCCGGACAGGGCAGCATCGGGATTACCTACTATTTTTCCGCCCATCCACCGGGCGGCTTTCGCTGCATTAAGACCGATCATAACCCATACCCCGCAATACCTGCCGGGCCACTTCCCGGTCGTCAAAAGGCAGTACTTCTTTTCCAACGATTTGATAGTTTTCATGGCCCTTCCCGGCGATCATGACCAAATCACCCGGATTCGCCATGGACAGAGCCAGAGCGATGGCTTGCTTGCGATCCGGTTCCACCTTATATTCAATTCCAGGTACAGCTTGCACTCCTGGGAGAATATCCTCGATGATCTGATGCGGATTTTCCGTTCTCGGGTTATCGGAAGTAACGACAGCGATGTCGCTCATTTCGGCCACCACTCCCCCCATGATCGGTCGTTTCGTCCGATCCCGATCACCGCCACAACCAAATACGGTGACGATCTTCCCTTCCGCCAAGGCTTCTGCCGTATTGAGCACATTGACGAGGCCGTCAGGCGTATGGGCATAGTCGACAATCACCGAAAAGGGCTGGCCTTGATCGACATTTTCAAAGCGGCCCGGTACGCCTCGCAGGGACTGCAAAGCCTCGACGATTTGCTCCGGTTCCATACCGACAATGAAGCCTACCGTAAAGGCGGTGAGGCTGTTGGAAATATTGAAGCGGCCCGTTAATTGTAAGGTCATGTCGACAGTACCACCGGGGTACTGGACGGTGCAGCGGGCACCTTGAGGGGTAACGTCCCAGTCCTTCGCCTGAATGGCGGCGTCCTCTTCCACACCGTAAGTTACGGAAGGCACAGAACTGACCTGCAGGAAGTAGTCGGCACTCGGATCGTCGGCATTGATGACGGCTCGCTTTAGGATACCTTTCTTTGTTTCCTTTTGACCTAATTCTCGAAAGAGTTTTCCCTTCGCGGCCCTGTAGTTTTCCAGGGTCTGGTGATAATCGAGGTGATCCTGCGTAAGGTTGGTAAAGGCGGCAATATCAAAGTTCACACCGAGGACCCGATGCTGATCGAGCGAATGGGACGAAACCTCCATCACGACCGCATCGGCTCCGTCAGCCCGCATCTCAGCCAACAGTTTTTGCAGATCTAGAGACTCCGGAGTCGTGTGACCTGCCGGCCATCTTTTTTCGCCGAGTTGGTTCCCGATCGTACCGATGACGCCGACAGAATAGCCTTTGGCTTTCAGCACCGCTTCGATCATATAGGTTGTCGTCGTTTTGCCGTTTGTCCCGGTGACGCCGATCATCAGTAACTGCTCTGACGGATGGCCGTAAAAAGATCCTGCGGCTAAGGCCAGGCTTTCTCGGGTTGAGGAGACTCGAATTTGAGGCACCTTCAGATCGACAAATCGTTCCACGACTAAAACAGCAGCACCTCGTTCGACCGCTTGGGCAGCGTAGTTATGGCCGTCCGTTTTTTGCCCGGGAATACAAAAAAAGAGAAAGCCCGGTGCCACTTGCCGTGAATCATAGGCGAGGCCCGAGATTTCTAGCTTGGATTGCATCAGGCGTTGGAGATCATCTGTTTCTCCTGTCCATCTGATTTCTCTAACCTCTACATTTGCCAGGATTTTGCTTAGTTCCATTGGAATGGTCCCTCCTACCGCCAATTCCCGCAAATTGGGTGCACCGTCAGAGAACTGCCGATGCACCCATTTATTTCTATGTATTAATCATCATTGCCGCTATGGGCCCGTTTCATCCGCTGGCACGAATTCAACCCGTACGACAGTGCCGACCGGTAATTTGGTGCCAGCTTTGTAACTCTGACTTTTGGCGACGCCTGTACCGACTGGTTCAAAGGATAAGCCTAACTTCGCCAGCGTATCGCCGACCTGCTTGATTCCTTTGCCGAGCAGATCAGGACATTCGACCTGTGTGCCCGGATTGACTTTAGCCGTTTTGTCATCTTCCGCCAGATAAAGGACTACCGTCGTCTGTGGAGTTACCTTTTCTCCTGGTTGGGGAAGCTGGTTCACGACGCGGGTACCAAAACCTTCGGTAGCGACTCCCAAGCCCACATGGAGCAAGCGGTCTTCTGCATCATCTACACCGATACCGGTCACTTGCGGAACAGCGACAGCCTCTACTTGGTTCGTCGCCGCCGCAGGCGCTTCGCCTGTATTCATTTGAGGCGGAATGCCCAGATGACGTAGCACATCGGTCATGACGCTTTTGAAGACAGGAGCGGCTACGAGACCGCCGAATTGCTGGACTCCTTGCGGAGCGTCCACAACGACGAGACAAGCTACAGCAGGGTCGTTAGCCGGAGCGATACCGACAAAGGAGACTACATATTCCCCTTCCATGTAACCGCCGTTCGGCTTGATTTTTTGAGCCGTTCCCGTTTTTCCACCGACTCGGTATCCCTCTATGTAGGCGTTCGTCCCAGTCCCTTTCGATACGACTGTCTCCAAGATCAGGTTCAGCTTTTGGGCCGTTTCTTTGGAAACGACTTGTCGCACCACTTCAGGTTCAAAGGTTTGAATGACCGCTCCTTGGGAATCGAGGACTTTTTCTACCAGCTGCGGTTTCATCAACTTGCCGCCATTCGCCACAGCGGAGACAGCCGTGATCAGTTGAATCGGGGTGACGGCGTTCGCCTGACCGATGGACATGGTGGCCAAGTCGATCGGTTTAACGGTTTTCTTCGGTACCAAGATCCCTGCAGCCTCGCCGTTCATGGAGATACCTGTCGGAGAACCAAAGCCGAAGGCAAGCAGGTAATTATAGAACTTTTCAACGCCCAGGTTCATGCCGATTTGAATAAAACCGGGGTTACAGGAGTTCTGGACGACCTCTGGAAACGTCTGTGACCCGTGACCGTCCGGTTTCCAGCAACGAACTTTGCGGTCACCGATGGTTGCATAGCCGGGATCGTAAAATTTGTCCGTATCCTTGACGGCACCTTCTTCGATGGCGGCGCTAGCCGTCACGATCTTAAAGGTAGATCCTGGTTCATAGACGTCGTTGATGGCCCGGTTGCGTCTGGCCGTATCGGGATACTTGTCGCGCTCGTTCGGATCATAGGTGGGTCGGTTGGACATTCCCAAAATGCGGCCTGTTTTAACGTCCATAACGATGATGGTGGCGCCTTTGGGCTTTCTCTCCCGGTCCAGTTTATCCAATTCCCGCTCAATGATATATTGGACCGTTTCATCGATCGTCAACACCAGGCTATGCCCGTCGATAGGTCTAACGTAAGCGTGTTGAGCTTGCGGCAGCTCGAGGTTTCTGGCGTCATATTCGGCGACCAGTTTCCCCGGAAGACCGCGCAAGTCTTTGTCAAAGATCAACTCCAGCCCTTCGATGCCACGGGCGTCTGTGTCGGTAAAACCTAAGATGTGGGCAGCTAGTTTACCTTTTTCGTAAAAGCGTTTGCTCTCCGGGATAAAGCTGATGCCGTTCAGCTTTACTGTTGAATTCCGCAGTTGTTCAATTTTATCGGGCTCTACCTTGCGTTTGACCCAGACAAATCCTGAGTTGGCCTTCGTAATCGTCTGGAATACCTTTTCCGGATCCATTTCGAGAATACGAGCCAGTTCGTTGGCGATGGCCCGTTGGTCTGGTTCTTTATTTTTTTTCACTTCTGCCGGGTTGGCGACGACGGAATCTACGCTGACCGAGACGGCTAATGAATTCATATTCCGGTCGTAGATAGTTCCCCGTTTTGCCTCTACCGGCAATTCTCTCATGCGAACATCTTCGGCCTTCTCGGCATAAAAGGATCCATTCACCACCTGTACCCAAAAAAGGCGCAAGATAAGGATGCAGACCAAGGCGGTAAAGCCGATCAAAATATGGGTCGATCGTTTGCGCACCTGTACCGGTGTGGCGAACACGTTATCCTCCCCTTACCCTAAAAAAACCAAATCCCCCCAGGATATCCCGGGAGGAACTGCCCGGCACCAGATCGCCCGACGGTCCACGCTTATCATTATAGGGTCAAATTCTCACTGCGGGCAATAGTTACATTTTTACGTCAAAGCAAACCGCCGCTTAATTTATGAAAGGCTTTCGTAATTGTTGCCACTAAAGGATTTGTGCCAACGGCTACATCTGTCTCTTGGAGCGAGGCATCGATGCCCTTCTTTTCTGATTCCGGAGGTGTCTGTTCCTGTGCTAAATGGGCCGGTTTATCGCTTCTGCTTTGGGATTGAATAGCGATCATCTTCGTGCCTTCTGGTGTCTTCATACCCAACTTATTGACGGCGATATTTTCAATTCGCTCAAGAGACTTTAACTGGTTAACTTCCACCCGAAGATAGTCTAAAGAATTTTTCTCTTTCGTCAATTCCTGGCGCAATTCCATGACGTGCTGGGCTTGGTAGGCGACGACAGCGTATTGAGAGCCGACGAAGAGTCCACAACCCATGACAGCGATGGTGCTGGCGATAACTTTCCGTTTTGTCTTACCGCTTATGCCTTGTTTTACTCGTCGTTCTTTTTTAGGCTCTATCGACGGTTGTACTGACGGTTGCAGGACTTCTTCTTGATAGTCGTACACAGGAGCAGTGGCTTGTTTCAAGCTTATTCAACCTCCTTGTCCAGCAGAACATCCATGTTCAGGTCCTTTATATTTTTTGAGCCACCCTCAATTTCGCACTTTGGGAACGGGGATTGGTCTTTATCTCTTCTTCTGAACCGGTGACGGGCTTGCGAGTGATGATTTTCAAACGAGCCTTTTTCCCACAGCCACAGATAGGCATATCGGGGGGACAGGTGCAGCTCTTCGCTTGTTCAGAGAAAAAGTTTTTGACGATGCGATCCTCTAGGGAATGAAAGCTGATCACGGCCAGTCGTCCGCCAGGAGCTAACGCATCAAGGGCAGCCGGTAAGGCCTCTTGAAGAGCCCCTAATTCGTCATTGACGGCGATGCGCAGCGCTTGGAAGGTTCGCTTGGCCGGATGACCACCTTCCTGCCTGGCTGCTGCGGGAATCGCCGCACGAATCACATCGACAAGGTCGACCGTCGAAACTAACGGTTGTTCTGCCCGGCGATTGACGATGAATTGGGCGATCCGTTTGGACCACCGCTCTTCGCCATACTCCCAAAGAATCCGGGAGATCTCCCCTTCTGGGTATTCATTGAGTATCTGTGCAGCCGTGACAGCCCCGTCGGGATTCATGCGCATATCGAGCGGAGCTTCCGCACGATAGGTAAACCCTCGTTCCGCTTCATCCAGTTGATGGGATGAGACACCGATGTCGAGAAGAATCCCGTCGACTTTCCCTGCTTGGCCTAATTCCTCCACGACAGACCCCAAGCGGCGAAAATTGCTCCGTACCAGCGTGACCCGGTCAGCAAACTTCTCCAACTTTTTTCGCGCTGCCGCCAGCGCTCTCGGGTCTTGGTCGAGGCCGATCAACCTCCCCTGCCCCGCTGTTTTTTCCAAAATGGCGGCACTGTGCCCGCCCCCTCCGACGGTACCATCGAGATAGAGCCCATCAGGACGGGGCTGCAAGCCTTCCAATACTTCCTCAAGCAAAACGGGGATATGATGAAATTCCATGTCGGCAAAAACCCTCCATCTGCGGTTTGCCTCGCTTATAGATCAAAGTCGATCAGTTTTTCGGCGACTTCTTCATAAGTCGCTGCCGCTTTATCGTTGTACTCACGCCAACGTTCGGCGCTCCAAATTTCTACACGGGTACCTACACCGATGATGACGACATCCTTTTCCAATGCGCTGTGCTCACGAAGGTGACTGGGAAGCAGGATCCGTCCTTGCTTGTCCACTTCACATTCTGAGGCACCGGAGAAAAGGAAGCGCTGAAAGGAGCGAGCGTCAGCTCGGGTAAAAGGCAGCCCTTTTAGCTTCTCTTCTAAGCGTCTCCACTCTTCCGGGGGATAAACAAACAAACAACCATCTAAGCCCTTGGTGGCGATAAATTTTTCTCCAAGTGCTTCCCGAAGTTTTGCCGGCATGAACAACCGGCCTTTTGGGTCGATGGTATGTTGGTATTCCCCCATCAGCATGGTCTAGTCCACCACTTTAAACCACTTTTCTACCACCGTACACCACTTCATTCCATATTGCAACCCCTTTTCACCCTGATATGAGGAAAATTTTAGGGTATACACGAAAAAAGGACCCCGGTCCCAACATGGGGTACCGAAGGTCCTTCCGTAAAATCGTTTGTTTGGACTTTACTCAATCCCCCACCTTTTAAAAAGCTGGTGGGAGATCCCGGCCTGATCCAACACTTTTCCGACGACAAAATCGATCAGTTCGACGAGAGTCGTCGGTTGGTGGTAAAAGGCTGGCATAGCAGGCACGATACGGGCACCGGCTTGGGCCAGCCGTCCCATGTTTTCCAGGTGAATGAGGTGAAGCGGCGTTTCCCGAGGTACCACGATCAAGGGGCGGCCTTCTTTCAGAGTCACATCGGCGGCACGGGTTAACAAGTTATCGGCTAGTCCCATCGCCATCGCTGCCACAGTATGCATGGAGCAAGGAATGACGATCATCCCTGCTGCTGGAAAAGAGCCTGAGGCGATGGGTCCACCTACGTCTCGTACGTCGTAAAGGGGGTAACGCTTAGCCAGATCAGAGAGTGTCCTTTCCGTTTCTTCCCGGATCACCCGCTCACCGGCCTCGGAGACAACTAGATGGGGCCGCATGCCCATCTCCGCCATGACTTCAAGGAGGCGTAATGCGTATATGGAGCCGCTGGCACCGGTGATCCCGACGACCCAGTCGGGGCGATAATCTTTTTGCTGGTGATTGCTCATTGCGTGCTGTCTCCTGCTAAGTTCCAACGTAACGAGTATAAAATGCCTTTGCCGCCAGGGGATCTTGGGTTCCTTTGATCATGGCCCGGCCGTCACCAAAGAGAATTATTTCCATTTGTTCTATCGAAACCTTCAATAAGTAGGGGTTCTGCTGGACCTTGCCTAGAACCTTCAGACGCTCTGCGATGTCATCCAATCTCAGCTTTGCTCCCCTGGCGGGGGTAATTTGTACAGAATTGGAGCCGCAAAGGGCGATGACTTGCATCTCTTCCTTACCTTCCAGGAAAGGGAACTCACGGAGACTGCAGGCCGGACAGTCAGTTCTGCGCGCTTCGGACAAATCGATCAAATCGTACCGGTTTGTCCACAAGTCCACCGAAAAAAGACCGCGGGACAAGTCTTGCACTCGACCGGTCAGCACTTTGATCGCTTCCACCGATTGGAAGGCTGTCACCATCTGGATAGCAGGGCCGAGAATGCCAGCCGTATCACAGGTGGGAATGGTGCCAGGGGCAGGCGGGTTGGGCATTAAACAACGCAAACAGGGACCTTGTTCCGGCAGTACGACCATGGCCATCCCATGAGCACCGGTCACACCGCCGTAAATCCAGGGAATCGCTGAGCGAACACAGGCATCGTTCAATAAAAAGCGCAGATCAAAATTGTCGCTGCCGTCAACGACCAGATCAACGCCCTCTAGCAGTGGTTCCAGGTTAGACCACCCTAGATCGGCTACGACCGCTTCGATGTTGATTTCTGAGTTGATGGACTGGAGCTTCTTTTTTGCGGCGATCGCTTTGGGCATTGTCCTTTCTACATCATCTTCATCATAGAGAACCTGTCTCTGCAGGTTCGATTTTTCTACATAATCCCGGTCTGCCAGCAGGAGATGACCGACGCCGGCTCGGGCTAAGGCATTGGCTAGGTGGGTACCTAATGCCCCCATACCGGCGATAAGCACTTTCGATGATAAAAGCCGCCGTTGCCCTTCTTCGCCTACACCTGAAAACCGGATTTGCTTTAGATATCGTTCCATCCTGACACCGCCTATTTGCCTGCTGATTCTGCTAACGTGTAGACGAGTCGCCAACTCCATTCAGCGATTTTCTGCAATTTTTCTGTGTTAATGATCGAAAGGGTATCGCCGGGGGTATGGTTGTCTTCGAGCCATGTACCCGAGAGGACGCTTATGGCAGGTACTCCCTTTTCAGCAAAGGGGAAATGATCGCTGTTGTGCATTCCCCGTTCTTGGGGCTGCAACCGGATGTCTGCAGCCCGGGCTGCTTCCTCCATCACTCCACGCCAAGGTAGGTTCCCAGAAGACCAGTAAATAAAATCACCCTTATCACCGTTCGCCACGGTGTCTAAATTCACCAGTCCGATCATTGATTCCAGGGGAATTGAAGGGTGTTCCACATAATACTTTGACCCGATCAACCCGCCTTCTTCACCGGAAAACAAGAAGAATGCCAGGCTTCGCCGGGGGGGCGATTGAGCGGCTGCCTTGGCTATTTCCAAGAGAACAGCTACTCCTGATGCATTGTCATTCGCACCGGGATAGAATTGATTATCCCATTTTCCCAGATGATCATAGTGCGCTGAAAGGGCTACCACTTCATGGCGAAGTGCCGGATCCCTGCCAGGAATCATACCGATGAGATTGTCAGTTAGATTACCTTTGTTCTCCCCCGCCACGAGGTGCATCCGGCCGTTTACCGGGGAAAGAGAGAAGGCTGGGACGGGGAATGACTGAAAGAAGGTCTCCCCGTCGCCTTTCGGTTTTAAGCCCCAGTTGCTCCAAAGCCGTGCCACATATTCACCGGCTTTGGCTTGCCCTGGACTGCCGGCTAATCTTCCTTCCCAATCCTTTTGCGCTAAAATGGAAATATTGTTGCGCATTCGAGTGAGGTCAAGCCGTCGGTCCGGCAAATCAGGTAGATCTGTGATCGCCGGAAGAGCAGTCGGTCCTTTTTGCTTATTCAGCCAATAGGCGCAGAACAAGCTGGACAAAAGGGACAGTGCTGCTGCTCCTCCGTAGAAAAAACGACGGCGGTTGAGGGTAACCTTCGCCTGAGGCTCTTGTTCCTTATTCTCTTGGCTCATGGTGCCGCTGGCTTTATCTCGAATATTCTGTTCTGTCTTGCTGCCCAAAGGGGGCTCTTCTCCCCAGGGGTTTGGGCGTTTCCTGCCTGTCGCCAAAGGGTGTCAGGCCCCGCTTTCTGTCTGTTCTTCTGGTTAACCTACCATCTCATCTGCCGGTTCGACAGCGAGAAATCCAAAGGTGCCAAAACTAAGGATGGCTCGTTGGTATGTTTTGATGGTCTCTTCGGCGATAACGTCCCAAGAGTAGATTTGGTCTACGTCCTGACGGGCCGCTTCAGCCATTTTGTTGGCACCTTCTCGGTCTTGTAACATGGCGATGACCGCTTCAGCCAATTTTTGTACATCGCCGGGAGGGACTTTGATGCCGTTTTCCCCGGTGCGGATGATCTCACCGAGACCGCCTGTATCACTGACGATGACCGGTGTATTGGCGGCCATGGCTTCCAAGGCGACGATCCCAAAAGGTTCATAGAGGCTCGGGAAGACGGCGATTTGAGCTGAACTGATGAGACGGTTCCGGCTGTCATCGTCGACAAAACCAGCGAAGGAAACCCGGTGCTCCACAGCGAGAGCGAGAGCCTTCTCTTTTAATTCTTCCATCATAGGACCTTTGCCGGCGATAATCAAGCGAGCCTGAGGACGTTGACTGAGGATGTTCGGCATGGCCTCAACCAACCATTGAACACCTTTTTCGGGAACGAGCCGGCCCACATAGAAGATGGTTTCATCGCCAGGACCGCAAAACTTCTCCATCCCGTACCCTTTTCCGGGTTTCGCCATGAGATTCGCCGGATCGACGCCATTGGGAAGGACAGCGATCTCCGCCCAGGGAGTCGAAAAGATCGTCGTGATCTCTTTGGCCATATAATTGGAACAAGCGATAAGCGCATCAGCAGCGTTCGACAGGTCTGTTTCTTCATTGTGTATGCTGCGCTGCAGGTCATTCCAGATCCCTCGCTGGCGGCCGTGCTCAGTAGCGTGGATGGTGACGACCAAGGGCACCTGGAGCAAGCGCCGGATTTCTTTGGCAGCCATACCGACCATCCAATCGTGGCCGTGGATGAGAGCCGGCTTTTCTGAAGCCGATTCGGCGATAACCCCAGAGAGCAGGGCGAAGTTGAAACGCCATACCCAACCTAGGAAATCGTCGCTCGCCGTTCCGGGGACAGGCAGGCGAATGACAGTGACCCCATCGATCACCTCTCGGTCGGGACAACCGGGGACGGCACAGGTAAATACTTTGACAGGCACACCTCGAGCGGCTAAGGCTTTACTCAGGTCGGCCACGGCGCGGCCTAAGCCGCCTACCACCCGAGGCGGATATTCCCAACTGAGCATCCAGATCGGTCCGATCGGTTTCGACCCTTTTTGCGAGAGAACTGACTTACCTTCAGGTTCCGGGACTCCGGCAAAATCACAGTAATCGATATCTCGAAAAATCGGATGCTTCCATTCAGCCTCAGACAAGGCAGTCTCATCGACTTGCCCGCTGCGCAGGGATCGGGCCAACTTCCAGAACAACTGCAAGTGTTCTTCCAGTCGACCGGTGGCGTATTCGACAGTTGTTCCGGTGTGCATGATAAATGGCCAGTCGCTCGATTGTGCCAGCAACAGCTCCCGCGCCGCTTGATGTAAGGCTTTTTTTATCTCAGGTTGGGCTTGAGGAAAAGCTTTCGCCAGAGCGACCATTTCTGCCTCGGCCCGGTGCAAGTGACGGTATATCCAGTCGTTCGCGGGGTTGAGCCAGACTTTTCCGTAGCCATCTTCTCCCCAGGTGCTGAAGGCGATCGGTCCGCTCGGACCGGGTCCGTAGGTCTCCCGGTAGCGACGGGGTGTAGTCATCTGTACGGTCGTTTCAGGAGAAGCGAGACGGCGAAGGACCGCTTCCAGAAAGTCAGGTCCCTCATACCACCAGTGGCCGAAGAGTTCTCCGTCATAGGGGGAGACCACGATAGGCGGGAGATCCATCTGATCGCGCCAGTAGGTAGTTTGTGCTTCCCGGTTGAAGACAAAGTTATCGGCATGGGCATTGACTTTTTCCATGGCCCGGTCGTGGCAGTAGGCTTCTTTCTGATCAGTATCTCCGGTGATGCGATAATATTTAAATCCTGTATCCCCCGGGTCTGGTCCGCTGAGGAAAGGGGCCACCGTTTCGAAGGGCAGGTCATAGCCGATATCACGATAAAACTCCCGATAGTCATAGTCGCCGGGATAACCCGATTTTTTATCCCAGACCTGGTGGGACGTCTCAGGATCCCGGGCGAAGGCGGAGACTTGAGCACCCACGTCTAAGGGCTGGTAAAGATTGGCCGGCCCGGGATGGGCATTACGGAAAGTCCCTGTATCGACGACAAAACAGTAGACCCCTTCCTGAGCCAGCACCTTTTCTAGCCCTGGCGCATAGGCGCATTCAGGCAACCATAGACCGTGCGGTTCCATGCCGAAGATGGCTTTGTGTTGGCGGACACCGGTGCGAATCTGCGGTGTCCAACTGCTTTCTGTCAAATAGGGAAGAAAGCCATGAGTGGCTGCCGATGTCCATAGATCGAGATGACCGCTTTGGGCCAGCGATTTCCAAGCTTCCGTGATTTGGCTGTTCCATTCATCTTGGAAGAGCCGCCGTGCCCCTTCTAGTTTTCGGCGGTACAAGGCAGCCAGCAGGGCAAAGTCCTCGTCTTCGGCTGTGCGTTTTTCTTCAAGGGCGGCCAGTTGCAACATCTTATCGAGATGTTCCCGATAACGCTGTTGCAGCAGGTTGTCTGTCAGCATGGCAGCCAAACTAGGCGTTACCGATAAAGTGACACAAAAGTCGACTTTTTCTTCCCGCAAGCGCAGCCAAGACTCGGTCAGAGGCAGATAACACTCGGTTAGAGCTTCAAAGAGCCATCGTTCTTCTAAAAATTGGGGCAGTTCTGGATGTCGCACATAAGGCAGGTGTGCGTGCAGGACAAGGGCCCAGTATCCTTTTTGTTCCTTTACCATCGCCTTCATCGGGAACTCCCCCCGGCACTTTTTTCGTAAAAGCAGGTCGAACTGATGGACTCTGCCGGTGGAAGGTCTTCTAATTCAATCGGCTCTGCACCGCCACAGACAGCCACGGGCCGGCCTGTATTCCAAGGACCGACAGGCTGAACGGGAGGTGTCAGTACACCTTTAGAACCGAGAACGGCGATAAATTCTCCTTGACCGTTATGCAGTCCGATCTGGGCTCGGTAGACCTTCCCCGGTCTGAGCCCGCTCACATACCAACGATGAGCGCTCGGTGGCAGTTCTGCTTGATAGATACTGTTCCAGCAGGAACCCTTTCCTTGCTTATCTTCTTGCTGAACCCGCAGCAAACAAGGAGTGTCAAAGGGAAGACTCCAGTTATGTAAAGCTTTTTGTCGTGTTTTTTCTGTCAGTTCCCAGTAGATGAAGATGTGGTGCGGATCCTGGACCAACAGACCAATGCCGTCTTCGCCATACCCTTGAGGCAAGCTTTTGGTCATGGGCGGTAACTCCTCCAATCTTCAGTTTCGAAATCACAATTATCATTATAACAAAGACATCCAACCTACATGATTAAAAAAAGAAAAAAGCACTACTGAATGGTCTTCAGCAGTGCTCCCTGTTCAGATTAAGAGACTGTCGCCTTGCGGCATTCGGCACAACGGCCATAAAATTCTAAACGATGACCTTGGATCTCATGTCCGCTCAGTTCCTCGGCCTTTTCGTCTAGATTCTCGGCGCGATCGATAAAAATATCAAAAACGCGCTTACAGTCTTCACAGACAAAATGATAGTGAGCCTCCACGTTCCCGTCGTAACGGGAACTGGCACCGGCGTAGGTCATTTCCCGAATGATCCCCTGTTGGGCCAGGGTGTTCAGGTTACGGTAGACCGTACCCAAACTGATGTCGGGAATCTGGCGGCGCGCCTCTTGGTAAACCCAGTCTGCCGTGGGATGACTTGTTGTACCTTGAACGATATCTAAGACCAACTGTTTTTGCCTTGTCATCCGAGGTCCGATGGCTCCCATGGCGCTCCCCACCTTTCTTTATACAAATAGTAATCATCACTATCATTATTCTATATGATGTCAACAAAACTGTCAATCAAGGGAGAAGGCCTTTCTCTCATCATCTGCAGGCATCGCGGGAAATCGGATCGATTTTACTCGGGCAGCCGAACAAGTTTATATTTGCGAGTTCCTAAGCCCAGCTCTTCGGCATGGCGAAGTTGAATCGTGCCGTCGACACTGGGATGGACCATGCGAAACTTGTCCATTCCTGGGGCTGTGCTTTCCTGACCCGCGTCGGCAAGTCGGTTGTCGATCAAACCAGGCGCTTGATTGACCAGGTCGTAACAAGCTTGATCCAAGGCAACAGGATCAAAGGAAGCGAGTATTCCCAAATCGGGAACAAGGGGAGTATCGCTCCAGGAGCAGCAGTCACATTCAGGAGTGACGTCGGTGACAAAAGTGATAAAGGCGATTTTGCCTTTTTCCCGTTTTTCCCGGACGGCAGCATAGGCGTATTCGGCCATTTTTTCCTGCAGCAAGCCCGGATCGATGGCCCAGTTGATAGCGATGGCTTTATGGGGACAGGTGACGGTGCATTCCCCGCAGCCGATGCAGCGGTCCTCGGCGATGACGGCTCTTTCCGCTAAGGAAATCGCGTCCGCAGGGCACCATTTAACACACTTGCCGCAGACTTTGCATTTTTCATTGATAGTCGGTTTGATATCGGAGTGTTGGATCAGTTTTCCCGAACGGGAGGCCAGGCCCATAGCCATATTTTTTATAGCTCCGCCAAAACCGGTCATCTCGTGGCCTTTAAAATGGGTCAACACGATCATGGCGTCGGCATCTAAGGGAACGGCGGCGATCTTGGCTTCTTGCAAACGTTTTCCCTTAGGCACTGGAATATTTCGGTAGTCTTTGCCGTCTAAGCCGTCGGCAATGATGATCGGCGCCTTGACAGTGGCGTAGGCATAGCCGTTTTCCATGGCTGTATCCAGATGGTCAACGGCGTTGGCCCGGGATCCTCGATAAAGGGTGTTCGTATCGGTCAAAAAGGGGCGCGCCTTTTTCTCCCGTATTTCTTGCACGACGGCACCGACAAAAGGCGGCCGAATGGTCCCTGTATTCCCCCGCTCACCAAAGTGCATCTTGACAGCTACGAGATCCTGTTCGTTGACACAGTCCATAATCTGGGCCGCTTTGATGAGTCTGCGCAGTTTGTCCACGAGCCCTTTACCTGCTTTAGCCCGGCGGGACACGAAATAAACTTCAGACATTTTATCGCCTCCACAAGAAAAAGCAGGGCTTTTCTCCCTGCTTTTTATCTTTCTACATATACAGATTATAATCAAATCTACTTGTTTTTAAAACACCCTCGGCTTCAAGAATGCCTTGTCCACCGGGCCGTTCTACTCATTGTAGATTCCATTCCGAGAAACCTATAGGCTACTGTTTAATCAGATCCTCTTTCACAGCGCCGCATTTGGGGCACTTGCCAGGTTTGCAACGTTTTTCGATGACTTCACCGCATTTTGCACACTTATATACTGCCATTCTTGTCACCTCCGTTCTTTATAGTAACGATTACTACTTATCTTTCGTTTTCATGGTACCTCTTGCGCTTGTACTTGTCAAGGTCTATTCAAGATTTCCCGGTAGTACTCTTCATATGTATCGACGACCGGTTCCGCTTGAAAGCGACGCAACGCTTCTTCCCGGCCACGGCGGGCCATTTCGTCATAAGCCTCTGGATGAGTCAGCAGGTGGACGGCAAAAGCAGCCATCGTTTCCACATCACCGACAGGAGCCAAATAGCCTGTCACCGCATGTTCGACCACTTCGGGCAACCCGCCTGTCTCACTGGCGATGACCGGAACTTGACAAGCCATCGCCTCCAAGGCGACGAGTCCAAAGGATTCTTTGGCCGAAGGCAGCAAAAATAGATCGGCTAAGGCAAAAATTTCGGCCACACTGTCCTGGCGCCCTAAGAAGATGACCCGTTCCCGAACACCTAAGGCTTCGGCCATGTGGGCGGCAGCGCACTTTTCCGGTCCATCACCGACTAACAAAAGCCGTGAGGGCACCTGTTCGTTTACGCGAGCAAAAATACGAACTACATCTTCCACACGTTTGACCGGGCGGAAATTGGATATGTGCAGCAGAACCTTCTCTTCTGGCCGGGCAAAGCGAGCCCGCAAACAGGGATTTGAAGCCGGACAATATTCTTCAAAATCGGCAAAGTTGGGAATCACTCGAGGGAGATCGGCCAGGTTGAAGATCTCCTTCGTCTCCCGGGCCAAGCTCCAGGACACCGCAGTAACTCCGTCGCTCGCTTCCAGAGAGAACCGGGTTATTTCATAAAATTGAGGATCATTGCCGACCAAGTTGATATCGGTACCGTGCAAGGTGGTGAGAATCGGCAAGCGCCGTTCCTTGGCCAGCATTTGCTTGGCCAGATAAGCTGCGGGCGTATGAGGGATGGCGTAGTGAGCGTGTATAAGGTCCAGTTGGGCGGAACGGGCTACATCGATAATCTTCGCCGACAGCGCCAGCAGGTAGGGAGGATATCGGAAAAGAGGGTAATCGAGCACCTCCACTTCATGAAAAAACAGATTCGCTTCGAAGTGATGGAGGCGAAAAGGTAATTCATAAGCGAAGACGTGGATATTGTGACCACGCCGAGCCAACTGCCGGGCCAATTCAGAGGCGACTACACCGCTTCCTCCATAGGAGGGGGAACAAAGAAATCCGATATTCACTATGAATCACTCCCACAAGGCGCCGATCTCTTTCACACCTAGAGGGGCTTCCGGGTAAAGAGGCTCGGCAAAAGTTGTTCCAATCAGCCCACCCAGGTATCGATCTCGATCTTCCAGAAGTTGAGGTAAATCGGGGATGCGCAGTTCTAGCCGCCGGCCGTCGAGTCCGCGAAAAAACTGGCTTTGATACACACATAAGGCTGCTCGTTTTTGTTCGTAGACAGAGCCAACGTCCACATAGAGAGGCTCTCTATTTTCTTGAAGCAGGTTCCCGTTAATGCGGTACGTTAAGAACCGGGCTGGTCGCCAAGGTTCTCTGGAGCTGTCACCAAACTTTCTCAAGCCTCCGTAAAAAAGTGCTTGCCGGACCAGTTGACCGGCTGCTCCATGATCGGGATGGCGATCACTTCCTCCAGGGGCTAAGACCAATTTGGGGCGATACCGGCGCAGCCAATGGACGAATTGTTCCATCCAGGGCTGCCACCGACTCAGGTCGCTGAGGTGACCGTCCGGCCACTGCCCATTGATCCGCTCCCTCACCCTTAAGATCCGGGCGGCGTCACAAGCTTCTTTCCACCGTTCCTCCACCGTTCCCTTGGAAGCCATCTCACCCCGAGTAAGATCGATGATGACGACAGAACGGCCTTGGGCAGCAGCTAGAGCCAGCGTACCGCCGACACCGAGTTCCACATCATCTGGATGGGCACCGAATGCCAGGATGTCTGCTGGAGGCTGTTCGGTTTCTTCATTCATTGGTTTTAGATCAGCAAATACCGCTTCATTGCGAAAAATCAATTCCTTTTGGCGCTGGCTATCATCACGCCAACCCTCATGGATAAGGTTCTTCAAACTGGGCTACCTTCTTTCCAGGCATTTCGGTCCGATTCTCTAGGCCATCGCACCAGCTAAAACCAACATCGCCTGAAAAGCTCTAAAGAGGTCAGGCAATTCGTCTCGACGGAGTTCAACCTGGTTGGCCCCCTTGCGTTGCACTTCCGGCATAAAGGCAACCATATCGGCCATGACGGGAGAGTGAAACTCCACCAGCAAACGATAAGGCCCTTCGGGACACCATGTCTGAACCTCGCCGCTTCCCTTTTGCCATCCCTTGACTACGGCGAAAGCCGCCGCCTCGATCGCCTTCTGCGCCTCTGGCGGGAGCATCGTCTCGGCGGCTTGCCGGCTCAGAGCTCTTTTTACCGAAATAAATCGAGTTCCCACGAGTTGAGCGGAAGCTTCTTTCGCCAGGTCCTCATCACCGGTCACCAAAGTGACAGGAACCCCGAAATATCTCGCTAAAGCGGCATTCAGGGCTAGTTCTCCCACTTCAACCCCATTTAAAAAAATCCGATCGATCAGCCGGGCGCTGTAGGAATGGCTCAAGATGCCAGGACTTCCCTGGCGGCTGTGATAACCGATGAAAAAGGCCATATCCCAGGATCTGTCGATAGCGCACATCATACCTAATGGCTTTGGCTTGCCTGTGATGACGCGAGCTCCCGGAGGCAGCATTTCCAATCGCAGGTTGGTCATCGACTCGTGAGCATCGTTGATGACAATGTGGGCAGCACCAGCATTCTGCGCGCCCCGAACGGCGGCAGCCACCTCCAATGTCATTCGAGTGCACGCCTCTTCATAAGCCGGTCCAGAATATAATTGAGCCGGGGATATCACCCCGGCCACTCCTTCTAAATCAGCGGAAATATAGATACGCATCCATACCACCCCGCTATTATGCGTTGCCTAACTCCTCCGGAAGCCAATCCTTCACGGCATCACTTAAGATCTTCTGGATATCGGTCATCAGTTGACTGAAACGGAACTCTGCCATCAAGTACTCCTGCAGCGGTGGATGTAAACTGATCAGGCTGGCCATTTGCTGAAACGATTGCATCTGAGCTTCCGTAGGCTGTTGGCCCGATAAAGTCGCCTTTTGCAGTTCCCACTGCTTGGCCCGGAAATCGTGGAGCAGTTTTTTTGATTCTGGAATGGCTTCCACCTTAGATTTTGCAGCTAGAAGCTCTTGATACTCGGCAGAGTTTTTCAAGGAGCGGGCAAGTTGATGGGCTTGGTCATGAATGTTCATTTTTCATCCACCCCTTAATGGAAGACTTTCTATTAGAGGTTCTCCATGTAGCACTTGCGCCGGTGGAAGGTGGCTACTTTGCGGTAGCCTACAGACCAGGCGATTTCACGAGCCTTATCGAGATCGCGTCCGACCTCATGAAAGAAGTGGGCGTCAGAACTGAGGGTGATCGGAATGTTCAACTCAAAACATCGTTCCAAGAGAGTTCGTTGGGGATAGACCTCAGCAACCGGTTTGTTCAGGCCGTTCGTGTTGATCTCACAGGGAAGCCCCGATTTGCTGATCGCCTGGAGAGCCTCTTCGGCCAGTTCTAAGATGGGGCGACTGCTGCGGTAATTGAAGATTTTAATCAGATCGAGATGTCCGATAAAGCTGAAGAGCCCTTTTTCCGCTACTTCTTTGATGTGACCGAAATAGGCACGGTATAGCTCATCGTTTTCCCAGTCTCTATACTTGTCTATGTAATCGGGGTGATCAAAATCCCAGCCTTCAATTTTGTGGACTGAACCGATCACGTAATCGAAGGGGTATTGGCTGGTCATCTTTTGTAACAGATCATCGGCATTGCGAATGTAATCGATCTTCACGCCGAGGCGGACCTGTACATCGGGATACCGCAGAGCCGCTTCCCGGATAGCTTCCACATTGTATTCATCAAGGTAACGATCATGATCGGCAAAGCCAACATGGGCGATTCCCCGTTTTCGAGCCGTTTCAAGATAAGCCGAAATCTCTTCCACCGTGTGTTTTGATGTTCCGTGTCCAATGCCGTGTACATGGTAATCAACGAGCATGCTGATACTCCTTCAGGTTTTTTTATCGCTAGGTGAATGAACCCCTGTCATCCATTTTACCAGAACTGGAATTCAACTTCAAAGGGATGGCTTCCCCTAGGATTCACCTCTGGAAGAGGGTCTGCATAATATACATGGACTTTTGGAGGAGGTGATAGCCATGAAAAGAAAAACTTCCCTTTTTTCCGGTGTCTTCGTCCTGTCAGTGCTGGTGTTAGTGGCTTTAATCAAATCTTCGAGCCTTCTACCTATCCCTGCCCTAGCCTTCGATAAAACAGCCAATGACGAAGAGTTGATTCGCCGTGCCCTGCAGGCGAAAGAAGCTCAGTCCCTAACGCCGACGAGTGTGTTAAAACAAACGATGGAAACGTCGCCCCTGGATGGGGAAGAGATTATCTTAGGGATCAACCTGGGAAAAAACCGCTCTTTCCTGGCCGGTTTTGAAAAAGCCAACGGTCGACTGATTTCCGTATCGCAAGACCTGGCCTCCTTGCGGTCTCTCTCTTCGACAGACCTTCCGGGACTCGCACAAAAAGGGATCTCTATCGAAGAAGAATATGACAACAAACTGGGCGGATTTGAACAAACCACCTGGCAACGTATCTTCCGTATCGACGAAAACAACGCCTTCCAACAAGTTTTTGCTCATGTAAAAAAGAGTGAGTATTACTGGCACGACGCCTGGGAAAATTCTCAGGGACCCTACTGGCATAAGGTCAATGAGGAAAACTCCTTTGAACGCCTATCACCCGATGTGATCATCGTTCACCGGAAGGTTACCCGATTCATCGCTCCGGGCGATCCGAAAGTCATGCCGACGGAGTACAAACTGGAAAGCAGCCAAAGTGAAAACATACGCTTCGAATGGGACACCGCGACGTTGCGATTTAAGGAAAAAACGAGAGAACAAGCTTAATGTACTGCCCTACCAAAAAGAGTATTTTTAAGCAGGAGCAGTTAAGATGTACATTGAGGTGAATTGTGGTATAAGGACTCCGCTACACCCTCGATTTTTCTCCAAGTGTAATAGACCTGTAACGTTATTTGACAGAGTTCATCCATAAGCACAAAGGGTTCGGATTCTCATGGTCCGATCCTTTTTTAATTTGCCGCGATAAATTCCTTGCCAATTATTTTGGACAGTAGTTTGAATCAGTGTCTAAAAAAAGAAAAAGTTTTTCTCACGCAAACATTGTGTACCTACGGTGGACAAGATATAATAAGCGTATTCAAAATTTTTTTGTTTACAAACAAACATTACATATCGGGAGGAAAAGAAGAACCATGACGGAACGTGTATTCAACTTTAACGCGGGACCTGCTACGCTTCCCCTGCCTGTTCTCGAAGAAGCTCAACGGGAGATGCTGAACTACCGGGGCTCGGGGATGTCCGTAATGGAAATGAGCCACCGTTCGAAAGAATACGAAGCCATCAATAACGAAGCCGAGGCCAACATGAAAGAACTGCTCGGCCTGGGCGATAATTACCGTGTCCTCTTCCTGCAAGGCGGTGCGAGCACCCAGTTCGCCATGGTTCCTATGAACTTCCTGCAGGCCGGTCAAAGGGCTGACTATATCCTCACCGGAAGCTGGTCTGAAAAGGCCCAAAAAGAAGCAGCCAAGCTGGGCCAGACCCATATCGCTGCCACAACCCAAGAAGGAAACTACAAACGGATCCCTTCATTGGAAGAGATCCAGCTGAGTGAAGCACCTGCCTACGTCCACATCACCTCGAACAACACCATCTTCGGCACTCAGTGGCAGTCCTTCCCTGATTTCGGCGACATCCCTCTCGTCGCAGACATGTCGAGCGACATCCTCTGCAAACTTTTTGATGCCAACAAATTCGCCCTAATTTATGCCGGCGCTCAGAAAAACCTGGGCCCCTCCGGCGTGACTGTCGTCGTCATTCGTCAGGACATGATCGAAAAGGCCGCCACGAACATCCCCACCATGCTGCGCTATGACATCCATGCGAAGAACAACTCGCTCTATAACACGCCGCCTTCCTATTCTGTCTACATGGTCAACTTAGTTCTCAAATGGCTCAAAGCCCAAGGCGGTCTTGCTGCGATGGAACAACGCAACCTGGAAAAGGCAGCTCTCATTTACGATGTTATCGACAACAGCAACGGGTTCTATACAGGCCATGCGGACAAAGACAGCCGCTCCACAATGAATATTACTTTCCGCCTGCCCAATGAAGACCTGGAAAAGACCTTTGCCAGTGAAGCGACGAAACAAGGCATGATCGGCTTAAAAGGCCACCGTTCTGTCGGCGGTATGCGGGCCTCCACCTACAACGCCATGAGCCGGGAAGGCTGCCAAGCCCTGTCCGACTTCATGAAAGAGTTCATGCGAAAAAACGGGTAATCCCCTTTTTACAATCAACAGCTTCTATCTAAACACCGTAGAACTTTTTAGCACGAAAAACGATAGCCATCGAGGCTATCGTTTTTTCACATTCACAGTATCCTTCTTTCTCCCCACAATCAACCCATCAACCCTGACGGTTGAAAGCAGTCATTCCTGTAGCCGCTGTCACTATGGCGAATAGACTTACGATGCTTAGATCATAAGCAATACTATGCTGCAGCATGGCCTGAGCTTCAGGGATACCTGCATAAATGGCGTTTCTCAAGGCATCTACGCCATAGGTGAGCGGGTCGATCACCATGAGCACTTGCAGCCACTGAGGGGCACTGTGTAACGGGAACATGGCGCCGCTCAAAAAGAACATGGGCATCGTCAGAAAGTTGGAGATTAATTGGAAGCCTTGCATCGATTCCATCCGACCGGCGATGGAAATGCCGAGAAGCCCGATGGCAAAGCCAACAAGGGCACAGATCGGCAACACCTTTAAACCCGTCCATAAGGTAAGAGACAAGCCGGCCAATGGCGATAGAATGAGCAGGATCATCCCTTGAAGTGAGACAATCGTTCCGATCCCTAAGGCTTTACCGACAGAGATGGCCCAACGGGGAACCGGTGCCACTAAAATTTCTTTCAAAAATCCAAATTCCCGATCCCAGATGATCGAAATTCCAGAAAACATGGATGTAAACAGCACCGACATACCGATGATGCCTGGGTAGATGAAGGTCAAGTAGTTCACAGGCGCCCCGCCGGGGGCTTGACGGAAGGTCATTGCCGAAGCGATGCCCGTACCAACGAAAGTCAAATATAAAGTGGGCTGCATGATCATACCGGCCCACTGGCTTTTTTCCCGGAAAAAGCGAATCAATTCGCGGTACCAGATCACGTAGATGGTCTTGAGAACACTTTCCAGCATGCTTATCTCCCCCTCCGCCGACCCAGTCTCCGCTGCCGGAACCGCTCTTTTTCATCGAGCAGTTCGTCCCGGATCGCCCGACCTGTCGTTTTTAAGAAGACATCGTCCAGCGTCGGTTCGTGGACAGATACGCTGGTAATCATACCGGTAAAATCTACGGCCAGTCGGGGAACAAAAGATGCTCCGTCCTCCACTTCCATCCGCAGGACTGTTCCGTCCTCGATCACGGGGATCCCATAGCGTTGCCGGATTTCCTCGGCCAACTGAGGGTTATTCGTCGTCGTTACGGTGACCATGTCACCACCGATATCTTCCTTTAACGCCTTCGGGGCATCAAGCGCCACGATCTCGCCATGGTCGATGATGGCGATGCGGTCACAGTGTTCTGCTTCTTCCATGTAGTGGGTTGTCATGAAAACAGTAATGCCTAATTCATCGCGCAGTCGAAGGACGTGCTCCCATATGGCATTCCGGGTCTGCGGATCTAACCCGATCGTCGGTTCGTCCAAAAAGAGTACCTGAGGATGATGCAGAAGCCCCCGGGCGATTTCAAGGCGGCGCTTCATCCCGCCGGAAAAGTTGCGAACTAAGTCTTTCCTACGTTCTGTCAATTCTACCATCGCCAAAACCTGTTCCATCCGTTCCTTGAGCAAAGCACGGGGAACGTTATAGAGCATGCCGTGAAAGTAAAGATTCTCTTCCGCCGTCAACCGATCGTCCAAGGAATAGTCTTGAAAGACCAACCCGATGGACTGTCGTACCTTTAGCGGTTCTCTGTTCACGTCGAATCCGTTCAGCAGCGCCTTTCCCGATGTCATCGTAAGCAGGGTACATAGGATTTTTATCGTTGTCGATTTTCCTGCCCCGTTTGGGCCTAAAAAACCGAAGACTTCCCCTTTATCCACTTGAAAGGATATCCCTTTCACCGCTTCAAAATCTCCATAGCGTTTTACAAGATGGTCGACGATGACGATACTCATGGACAGCAACCTTTCCAATACCGATGAAATTCATATACCAAAACAGTTGCGACTAATATGAACAAAAACCTAGGAGTCAATAGGCTATTTTAACTATAACACTCTTCAACGGAAATTCAAAAGTCCTTAGCTGACCAAAGATGAAACCAACTATCTCTAATCCTTGTACTATTTTTGTCTAGAAAAACTGCAACCCCCTCCGGTTTTTGCAGGGTAACGGGGAGGGTCTGTCGAAAATATTCGAACATGATTCAATATACCTGTGAACAGGATACTCGGAAAGGGGCGTCTCCACCATGAGTTTACGATCAAGAATTCTTCTATTTGTCCTCATACCGGTTTTTATCGGCCTTACTATTATGAACTTTGCAAATTACTCTGGCGCCAAGGCAGCCCTGGAAAATCAAATTCGTTCCACCCTTCGATTAACGACGGAGGATGGTAAAAACGACATTGAAACCTGGATGACTGACAAGGAAGCTATCGTTTCAGAACTGGCCGACCTCTACGCAGAAGGCATGTTGACAGACGCAAACGCCCAACATCATCTTGAAAATATCCTTATCCAGCATAAAGAGATCCTCGATATCTACATTGGCCATGTCGATGGTCGTTATATCGACGGTACTCATCGCAGCCTTTCTTCCGACCCCCGTCAAAGTGACTGGTATAAAAAAGGAATTGTAAACCATGAGTTTGCCTACTCCGATGTGTTTTTCGATGAAAAAGATCAAAAAGCCCTGATCACTATTTCCCACCCGATCATTCGTAACAACGAGACCATCGGCGTTGTGGCGGCAGACTTGGATTTTAAAGCCTTACAAAAACCGTTAAGCGAGATCAAACCCTCCGACGCCGGATACACCTTTGTCCTCGATGGGCAAGGAAAATTCATCCTCCATCCGACCTTAACCGCCAAAGACAATATCCTCACCGTCGACAATGGCGCTCTGAAAAATGCAGGAGAACAATTCCTCGGTGGACAACCCACCTTTGACCAACGGCGGTTTCAAGGTGTCGACAAATTTTATTCCTCTCTCCCTGTAGGGCGAGCCGGCTGGGTCGTTGTGACTACAGCACCAGCCAGTGAACTGTTCGCCTCGATCAATAGCTTAGGTGTACGAGCCCTCACCATTGGGTTGATAACGTTGTTGATTCTGGCGGGTATCGTAACTTACGTGGCCAAAAACATCACTGATCCCATCACAAAACTCTCCACAGCAGTAGACACGATCGCTAAAGGCAACTTGACCGTCGATGAAGCTGCTCTGCGTTCCGAAGCAGCGGCTCCCGAACTGGCCGCTCTCGCCAACAGCTTCACGATCATGGTGGCGAACCTGCGAAATTTAGTCAAGCATGTATGGGAATCCTCCGAAATCGTAGCCGCTTCCGCTCAAGAATTGACAGCCAGTGCCGAGCAATCTTCCCTCACCTCCGGTCAGGTGGCTGCATCAATCACTTCCATCGCCCACGGCACAGACGAACAATTTAACGATGTAAAAGAAGCCACGGCCGTCATCGGCCAGATGTCTAAAGAGATGATCGATATCTCTGTCGGTGCTAAAGCCGTCGAAGAATCATCAGAAAAGATGTCAGGAGCCGTACAAAAAGGCAGCCGTGCCGTGAAGGCCGTCATCAATCAAATGAATCGTACCGAAAATACGGTGATGAACACCGGTGAAATGGTGATGAAACTCAAGGAGCGTTCCGAGGAAATAACGAAGATCGTCGGAACGATCAGTTCGATCGCCAGGCAGACCAATCTGCTCGCTTTAAACGCCGCTATCGAAGCTGCTCATGCTGGCGAACAAGGCCGAGGTTTTGCCGTCGTCGCCGAAGAAGTGCGACAGTTAGCGGAACAATCTCAAGAATCCACTCGCCAGATCGCGAAACTCATCGACGGGATCCAAAAAGATACAGACCGGGCCGTGGATGCCATGAACGCGGGGATCAAGGAAGTCCAGTCAGGCACCAAGATCGCCAAAGCAGCCGGTCGGGAGTTCATGAACGTAGAAACATCGATCAATGAGATAGAAAGCCAGTTCCGGGAAATCTCCGCTTCCATCCAACAGATTTCCGCCGGCGGCCAGGAAATCGTCACGAAGATGGAAGACATTCAGAAGATCGTCAAGACTACCATGGAAGAGGCACAAACGGTGGCAGCAGCCACAGAAGAACAAGCCGCCTCCATGGATGAGATCGCTGCCTCCAGCGGCAGTCTTGCAAAAATGGCGGAAGAATTACAACGTGCTGTTCAGGAATTTCGCATTTCATAAGCTCTAATCACGGACCTCCCTTAACGTTCATACCATACGTTTAAGGGAGGTGGTTTTTTTTGGATCCTCTTACATCGGGCAGCAGCAGTTATGAATACCTTATGACTGTACTTTCCGTCCTGGTCATGTCTACGGTCGAACTTTTTAAGTACTTCTGTCGAAAAGAGACCGAGAAGTTCAAAGTCATCCAACCCTTCGTACTTGTTTTTTCGGGCTTGTTCTGGGGTAGCTTATACGGACTTTGGCAAGGGAACGGTCTCACCTGGACCGCTATAAAAGAAGGAGCCGAACTCGGTGTATACACCTCTTGTGTCTCCGGCACGACCTACGGAATTTTTAAATCTCTCCGCCGGGTTCGTGATAAAGATACCAATGAATAACTCCATTTTGACTTGCCCCTGTCAACCCTAGGGGGTATAATGAATTTAGTTTTTTTAACCTCATAAGGATATTGCTAGGGGTGCCGGCGGACGGCTGAGAGAGAAGACATTTCTCAACCCTTTGAACCTGACCTGGGTTATTCCAGCGGAGGAAAGCAAGGCGACGCCCTATTTATTCGTCGTTTACGCTTACTTTCGGTAAGCGTTTTTTTTATAAAAAGCTCTGTTTCTCATAGCCCGTGAACCAATGGGGCATGAACATTTTATTAGAACCTCTTTCATTTGAGCCATTTCGAAAGGAGTTGTGTCCATGCGCGTTACCGTCAATGGCGAGAGCCTGGAACTATCGGAATCCACTACCCTGCTCGATTACTTGATCCGTCGAAATCTGAATCCTGCTGTTCTCGTCGTCGAATATAACGGTAAAATTCTGCACCGCGATCACTGGTCCCAGATTCAGATCGGTGATGGTGATACTCTGGAAATATTATCTTTCGTCGGAGGAGGTTGACCTCATGGATAAACTGATCATCGGGGGTCGCGAACTGAAAAACCGCCTTTTTATCGGCAGCGGCAAGTTTGCCGATGAGAGCCTTATCGGTCCTATCGTGGCTCAGACGGGGGTCGAGGTGATTACCGTCGCTTTACGCCGCGTCGATCTGAGCGGCGGTAAAGAGAACATCTTAAACTACATACCGAAAGACTGTGTGCTTCTTCCAAACACTTCTGGTGCTCGCAATGCCGAAGAAGCCGTTCGCATCGCCCGCCTGGCTCAGGCAGCCGGCTGTGGCAACTGGGTCAAAATCGAAGTCATCTCGGACAACAAGTACCTCCTGCCAGATAACAACGAGACGATTAAAGCCACTCGCATCTTGGCCGAGGAAGGATTTGTCGTTCTTCCCTACATGCATCCAGACCTTTACGCCGCCAAGGAGTTAGAACGAGCAGGCGCCGCCGCCGTGATGCCCTTAGGAGCACCCATCGGCACGAACCGAGGATTGAAGACGAAAGAAATCGTGCGCATCCTCATCGAAGAATGTGAGCTGCCTGTCATCGTCGACGCCGGTATCGGCAAGCCTTCTGAAGCGGCAGAAGCGATGGAAATGGGTGCCGCCGCTGTTCTCGTCAACACAGCTATCGCTACTGCCGGCAATCCCACCATGATGGCCAACGCTTTTAGTCAAGCCGTACAAGCCGGTAGGCAGGCCTTTTTGGCTCAACCGGGCGAAACGACCGAATACGCTCGGGCCAGCTCGCCTTTGACCGGCTTTTTAAGGAGTTAGTCGTCCATGAGCTTTCATCAGATCATCGAGGGATATAAAGATTTTCATATCCCCGCCTACTTGTCGAAGGTCTCTGCTGGAGAAGTGAAAGCCGCTCTTCAGAAAGATTTTCTCAAACCACAGGACTTTCTGACCTTGCTTTCGCCGGCGGCAGCGGAACATCTGGAAGCGATGGCCCAGAAAGCCCATCAGCTGACATTGCAGCATTTCGGGCGGGTGATCCAACTATTCACCCCGCTCTATCTTTCCAACTTCTGTGTCAATCGCTGCCTCTACTGCAACTTTAACAGCGGTAATGCCATCGGCCGCCGGAAACTCGACGCACAAGAGATCCGTGCTGAAGCGAAGGCTATCGCTGCCACTGGGCTCAAACAGATCCTTTTGCTGACAGGTGATGTTCCCGGCAAAGCGGCAGTGGATTACCTCATCGAGGCGGTTACTTTGGTCCGAGAGTACTTTACCTCTATCGGGATCGAAGTCAATCCGATGGGTGTCGATGATTATCGACGCTTGGCACAAGCCGGCGTAGACAGCATGACCATCTACCAGGAAGTGTACAACCAGGCGGTCTATGACAGTCTACATTTATCGGGTCCGAAAAAAGATTACCACTGGCGCCTCAACGCCCCCGAAAGAGCCTGCCAAGCCCGGCTCCGAACAGTCAACATCGGTGCACTCCTGGGACTGCATCACTGGCCTACGGAAGCTTTTTTCACCGGTCTCCATGCCAGTTACCTGCAAAACAAGTACTTAGATACGGAGATCAATATCTCTCTGCCCCGGATCAAATCAGGTCCCGTAGGATATCAGCCTCAGTCTCCTGTCTCTGACGCCGAGCTCGTTCAAATCCTGCTGGCCTTGCGCCTGTTCATGCCTCGCTCGGGCATCACCTTATCCACCAGAGAACCGGCAGAGCTGCGAAACCATTTGGTGCCGCTGGGGATCACCCGCATGTCTGCCGGAGTCAACACAGCCGTGGGCGGACATATTGACGGGCATAGCGATGATGGCCAATTTCGCATCTCTGATGAGCGTTCTGTCGATGAAGTACAGCAAATGCTCATCTCAAAGGGATACCAGCCGGTCACCCAGGACTGGCACCATATCGCCGGCTAGCGAACCTGAATTTCTCGAAAACAAGACACACGAAAACAGCCTGACGTTCATCGGCAGACGAACGTAAGGCTGTTTTTGTTCGTTGAAGGCTTATCCTCGGACTGTTTCGTCAGGAATCCAACGCATCAGCACATGCAATAATTGAGACGCCACAAAAGGCTTCGCTAAATAGTCATCCATTCCAGCCGCCAGAAAACGTTCCCGGTCACCCTTCATGGCGTTAGCCGTCACCGCTACAATCGGTATGTGGCGCCCCCAAGCAGTTTGACGGATTTGTCTCACCGCCTCAGTACCGCTCATGCCAGGCATCTGCTCATCCATCAGAATTAAGTCATAGCGCTCCTTATGAAGCGCCTCTAAAGCTTCTTGCCCGTTGGTCGCCTCCGCAAGGGGGTAGCCCCAGCGCCGCAGCCAGGCACTGATGATGGTTCGATTATAAAGGTCATCATCGACTAAGAGGATCCGGGCCCCTTTAGAAGCCGATTGGCCTCTGTTTAAGCCTTTTAGAATTTCCGTTTCGCCTGAAAGGGGAGGGATGCCCTGTATGGTTGAAAACTCGACGGTAAAGAAGAACGTGCTGCCTCTTCCCGGTTCACTCTCTACCCATACCTTACCGCCCAGATTCTCGATAATTTGGCGGACGATGGCCAGTCCCAAACCACTCCCACCATAACGCCGGGTCGATGAGCTATCTACCTGATAAAACTTCTCAAAAACAGCACCTAACTGGCTCGCTTCAATACCGATTCCCGTATCTTTCACGGAAAAAACTACGTTCACTTTGCTCTGGCTTTGCGACAAGACATCGAGAGCGATTGTGATCGTACCTTTTTCGGTAAATTTGACGGCGTTGCTGAGCAGATTAATCAGAACCTGCGTCAATCGCTTGGCATCACCGAGCAGATGTTCAGGTGCCCCCGCCGGGATCTGCAGGTTTAATTTCAGACCCTTATCGGCAGCTTTTACAGACATCATATCCATCGCCGTACGCAGAATCGTACTGAGTTGAAAGGGCTTTTCTTCAAATGAGAACTGTCCCGATTCGATCTTCGAGATGTCTAAGATGTCTTCTAACAGCTTCATGAGAGATTGAGCCGCTGTTTTGACCATAGTCAGATGATTTGACTGTTCCGTTTTTAATTCCGTACATAAAGTTAAATCGATAAAACCTAATATGGCGTTCATGGGTGTTCGAATCTCGTGCGACATATTGGCCAAAAACTCCGACTTGGCCCGGTTGGCCACAATGGCCATCTCCTGAGAAACCTTTAGTTCTTCCTTGGCCAATTTCAGTTCCCGAATCAATCCTTTTAATTGCCGCACTCGCAGTTCTTGCCCGGTGATGTCAATGATTTGGATCAGCAGATAGGGACTGTCTTCGATATGTACTGGTTGAACGAGCATATTTTGGCGAAGGATCGATGTGAGTGTCTCATCAGCCGGCGGGATGAAGTACCGATGGAAAGCTCCAGAAAAAAAACGGTTTTGACCGATAAAAAAGGCACTGTCGAAGATGGGTCGAAAAACATTCTGATTGAAACGGGGATAGAGGTCTGTCAGCTTTTGTCCCTGTACTTCACAAGCTTTTTTTCCTGTGAAGCGTTCGAGCCAACCATTCCAAATGACGATGCGGTGTTCTTGATCGAGTACGGCGACGCCCAAATCCGCATGGTTCAAAATGATCCCTTGCAGTTCGCCAAGATGATTAACCATACAAGTCCACCAGCATTTCGTCGATTTTATGCAGCAATTGAACAGCTGAATCCATACACAACATGACAAAAATGGCGCCTTCGATGCGGTTTTCCCCTACGAGAAAGGTGTTGTGAATGACCAAAGTGTAATAGCCGTCACAGAACATGCTTCGATGCTGTTTCTCAGTGAGATACAAAAACTCCACTTCCGGCAGGGAATATTCGATCGGCGTCTCCAAAAGATTGCCTAGGCATCCGATGATCACGTTTAAGAGCACGTTGCCGATCTCTTTCATGGCGTCTGTATCCGTTTCGGAAAAACCGTCATCCATTTTTTCGATTTCGAGAAATAGATCATCACCTAAGAGAAGATCGACTAGCTGCTTTCCTTTGGTAACAGGGAAAAGAAGCCGAGCTTGTCCGGAACAGACCACACCAAAACGGAGAGAAGAGGAAACGACGTGGCCCGTCAAAAATTGAATCTTTTTTAAGTATCTTTGATCTGCCTCGGTTTGGTTCTGCAGAAGGTATACTTCCGGAACTTCCAAATGAACTTTTTGATTCACCATCTCCGAAAGGACATGGCCCGCTTGCCCGATGGATACGTTCATGAATTCTTTGAGCGCATCTTGCTGTAAGGGCGTTAACATGGTCACGACGCTCCTTTGATGATTTCTGCCAGTGCGATCACCTTTTCTCGAGTGATCGGTTTATGTACAAAAAACCATGCCCCTAGGTCGCGGACTTCGTTCTCAGTGAATTTTTGGATGTCTGCAGTTAGAATGATGACCTTGGCCTCAGGGTCCGTTTCTTTAATCTTTTTCAATACTTCTTGTCCAGTCATTCCTGGCATAAGCAGATCGAGCAGTGTGTAATTCGGTCGTTCCCGCAAGTAGGTCGCTAAGCCTTCAATACCGTCACCAGCAGTAAAACAGGTCGCTTCAGGAAGGTTTTCCTTTAACAACCGAACGATTGCGGTCCGGTATACTAATGAATCGTCTACAACTAGAATTTTCATCTTTAACCTCCGGGCGATTGTTGGAAATTATATTCTCCCTAATGCGACAAACTTCCTGCCCTTTTCCTCTGATGTTGTGAAAGAAACCTACATTCCCAATTTTAACACAAAAGACCCGGCTTTTCGCCGGGTCTCGTTCAATCTTCTTGGATGCGAAGGATCACTTTTCGAGAGCGGGGCCCGTCAAATTCAGTCAGGTATAGGCCTTGCCATGTTCCAAGAAGCAGACGTCCTTTGTGAATGATCACCGTCTCAGAAGAGCCGATGAGGCTTGCCATCATGTGAGCCGCCGAGTTCCCTTCGCCGTGCTTGTACGGTCCCACCCAGGGGACGAGTTGTTGCAGGATTCCTTTTAGGTCGTAGATTACATCGGGATCGGCGTTTTCATTGATCGTCACAGCCGCCGTCGTATGGGGGACGAAAATGATAAGGGACCCCTCTTGCACCCCGGACTCCCGGACTGCCTTTTCCACCTCTGCTGTGATTTCGATAAAGGACAACCTTCCCGGTGTCTGTAAAGAGATTTCCTTAAGACAACCCATCGTCGCTCCCTCCTTAGTGATGACCAGCCCGATGCCAGTAAAGGCGGCACTTTTCCATTTTCGTCTCTACTCTTCCCTGTCCATAAAGATAGGACAGATAGGCTAAGATCGCCGTGCGGTATAAAAAGAAACTACCTACCGAAGCGATGGTCTTTCCTTCCTGCTCACATAGATGGGCTACGATCGTTTCCAATTCTAATGGCTCTTCAAGGAGTTCATAGACCTTCTCGATAAGTTCTTTGATTTTGTTCGCGTTGACCTGTAAAACCGACGACAGCTCAGAACGTTCCAACGGTTCTCCATGGCTCGGTAAAACGATCGAATATGTAGTCGAAAGAATTTGATCCAATGTGCTCAAACACCGTTCCACATCGACGTTGAAGGGGATTCCATGGGCAGACAATACGTCCGGTCCTAGAAAGGCGTCGCCGCAAAACAAAACATCTCCACAGCCGACACCGATTTGATCAGGGCTATGTCCAGGCAAGGAAAGAATCTGTAAGTTCGGCCCTGCTTCTTTGCCGGGCCAGGGTATACTTCCTGCCTTCAATCCGGCCGTAACGGGAGTGGGCGGTGCCACGAGAAACTTATTCGTTACATCGTGCCAAGGGGCAGCCCCGCCGATCAGAAATGCAGGTTCATAGAGCGTATGGCGGGCAAAATCCTGTTCCAGATCGGGGGTAAAGACTTTCGCGGCAAATTGGTCAACGATGGCTTGATTGCCGCCGATATGGTCGGCATGAGTATGGGTATTGATCAGGGCCACTATCTTCCATCCAGCCTCACGGGCCAGCCGGCAGACTCGTTTTCCGGCCTGGGCTTCCAGGCCGGAATCGATGATCACCGCTTCCTGTTGAAAGACTACGGCGCCGATGTTCACTCGGGCCGGTAAGTAAAATGTTTCAGCGGCAAAAGTGTTTTTCAAGGGACAGAAATTCATCGTTGCCCCTCCTTATCGAAGAGGCGTACCGTACGTTTCGCCATAAACTATATCATCAAAAGGGAGTCTGTCATGTTCTTCCAAAGCCACTTCAGCGGCGTAACCTAAAGTAAGCAAGGACACTACGTGAACGCCCTGCGGAATATTCAGCAGTTTCTTCACTTCGGACTCGTCGTAGCCTGTCATCCAACAGGTGTCCAGGCCGAGTTCTTTCGCGGCCAGTGTGAGATAGGCGATAGCAATATAGCTATTCAAACCGGCTAACATCTTCCGGATGTCAGCATTATGCTTGATGGGCTCGCTCCTTTTTAGGAAACTCTCACGCATCGGTGCCGGCATATTGGGGTTTTCGGCGTATGCTTCCATCTTCGCAGCCATGCGATCACAGCCTGCTTCATCGGCGAGGCAGACGAGGACGACTGGCGCTTGGCTCACTTGGCTTTGTCCACCGGCGGCTGCTTTTAATTTTTCCCGCATAACTTGGTCGGTGACGGCAATAAACTTCCATGGTTGCATATTTACAGCGCTCGGCGCGCGGCGGGCACATTCGAGCAGTTGTCTTAACAGCTCTGTTGGGACCGGATCAGGTTTGTACGCCCGTACGGCATGGCGTCGCTGGATCGCTTCAAAAACGTTCATGGGAGACTCTCCTTTCATGACCTTGTGAACCCATTATACGATAACCACCGTAAAAACCAAAATTCGCACAGAAATATCCTGCCTCTGTAATTTGTCCGTCCAATGACTGACCACATGCATACTTATTTTTCAAATTTGTAACTAAAAAATCAATATTGAAATATATGATAGATAAAGATGGAATCATGGGCTCTTTCATTAGAATCTCATTCCGGAAGCTAAAACGAACGCAGGAACTTTCCATCTTTTGTAGAATTTCTTTCCCCATGGGACGCCAGTCTCATCGTTTCCGGCTATCCCCATTTGAGGAGGGAGCCCCTTGATCGCTATCGGCCAGTTGGCTCAGTCAGGTACACTGAAGAATTATGAAGCGGATGATATCATCGTCCACGAAGGTGAGCCGGGAAACGAGATGTATATCATCCTCTCCGGCAAAGTGGAAGTATACATTCAATCTATCGACGGTTTCCCCATCGTCATCACGGAACTGCAAGCGGGAGATTTTTTTGGGGAAATGTCTTTGCTCGAAGGCCTGCCCCGGAGCGCCTCAGTTCGCGCGATTGAGAATACCATATTGCTCAGTATCAGCGAAAGCAATTTCGAGTCGATTATGTCACGGCAACCACGGTTAGCTTTTAAGGTCATGAAGGGACTGAGTGCGCGGCTGCGCCAGTTGAATGAGGAGCTTCGGAGGCTCAAGGAGGGGCGGCGCCCGCAGGCGAAAGAAATTTCAAAATTGTTGGCTTCCCGCATGGCGGCAGCCGGTTTTTCCGTTCCTGCGAATAAAGGAGCCGACCCATCCAGAGAGAAAGCTTCTTCACCGTCAGGTCCTCCCGCTGTTGAACCTGTTTCACCTTTTTCGTCAGCGAAATCGACCGGTTCCCCTTCTGTTTCTTCAGATCGAAGTGTACAAGCGAGTGCACCGGAAACCTCACTTTTTGATTACGCACCCGGTCACAAATCATACGGCAAAACAGCCCCTGCCGGCGACGATGACTATCTATATGATAAAAAAGTAACCTGTCCTGTTTGCGACGGGAATTTTGAGACAAAAGCGGTTCGTTCGTCCAAACCAAAGCTGCATCGAGTCGACCCCGATTTTCGCCAGCACTTTCATGATTTTGAGCCCCTTTGGTATACGATCTGGGTGTGCCCTCATTGTTATTTTTCGACCTTTAATTTCGAGTTTACTACCAATTTACCCGGGGTAATCATTAAGCAAATCAAGACTGAACTCGCAAAGTTGCCCAAGCCCTTTTCTTTTCAATACGATCATCCCCGGAAAATCGATCAAGTCTTCATGGCCTATTATCTGGCCTTATATACGGCTAAAGCAGGAAAACCGGATCCGTCGAAAACGGCAAAACTATGGATGCGTCTCTGCTGGCTCTACGATGATATGGGCGATAAAGAAATCGCCAACTACGCCTCCTACCAGGCCTTGGAACAGTTCAAAGACACTTATTTCAACAGCAACCGGAATACGTCCATCGACCAGGAGCAGCGGCTGTCTATCCTGCTCGGCGAACTATCCCTGCGCCACCATGAATATAAGGAAGCAATGAAATTCTTCCGAGGCGGTATCGCTCGTCGTGGAGGGAGTCCTTCTTTAAACCGGCAGGCGTCGAATCGTTATCAGGATATGAAGGAGATTATGGAGAAGGAGAAGGAAAGCGAATCGGAAAAAACGTAGATATAGATAACCATCTAATAGATGTTTTAAACTTAATTATGGTTTGTATAAAAAACTACTCAAATTTTTAACATTTAATAAAAAAGACCGCACTTAGCGGTCATTTTTATTAAAAAGCTTGACATTCTCTGAACATCAACCTGGAATAATTATGACAAAACATATGCATTCAAATTAGAAACACTTATTGAATATCAGTTTGCATTTGCAGGATTACTATAAAAAAGTTTTATGTATATTTTACAAGCTTTCTTGTGGCAAAATAGATAGTAGATTATTTTTTCTTGTTAATCTACTTTCACTAATTTCACTAATCATACTAGATAATTGAGGTGTCGTCCAAGGATTACCTAAGTAATAGGCCATCGTAATCGCAGCTCCATTTCTAACCCTGTCAGCAAAGTTTGAAGTTTCTGTATAATATTCAGATTTTATAAAATCACCAATTTCCGGTATGTTGCATATGAAAGATACTTTGCTTCTCTCTATAATAGGCAGCGATGTTATTACCCAAGTTACCATATATCTAAATGAATTATTATTAGTTTGGACCCAACATGATAACAACTTAGGAATGATTTGTTCTATTTGATTATTTTCAATAAAATCTCTTTCACTTATCCATGTTAAGGCCCAACACGCACTAAATTTTATATGGAGTTCTTTTTGATCAAGCATTTTTATAAGAGAATCGTTAATTGGCTTAATAACCTTAATCAACTCGTCCGTTTTGTTACGAAACAATTTCCCTTCAAATGCGAGTCTCATTACTAACAAGGCACCAATCGAGTTATCGTATTCATTTATACTTGTTAGAAGATTCATTATTGTTTCAATATCTATGCTGTCAAGTTCGTTATGTACGGAGTATTTATGAATAGCTATATCACTTAATGCACTTGCGATATTGATTATGTCATCATCTTCTTGTTTAATTGTTTGAATTAAAACTTTAAATAGTTCCTCTCCATATTTACCTTTGTAAATATTTACTATATGTGTGCAATTATTAGAACGTCTTCCTAACCACTCTAGAGCTTCTCTGAGCAAATCCGGTGGTAGTTGAATTTCATCAATTATACACTGACCTAACAGTTCAACTGGTATTGAATCAGGTGAGTTTAATAAACGTTCATAAGTAGGAACTTCTTTACATAAACTTATTAATTTTTTTGCTAAAGGTTGTACTTTTCGACCAGATAAAACAGCGGTTAAAGGAATTACTTCCTTCCATTGCTCGTTAAAAAAATACGGATTCAAGATATCTATTAACAAATCGTCTTCTTCTCTATTTGGGTAGTAACCCTCAATTAGTGCAAGAGACGTAAGGTACTCCTGGAATGTTAAATGCTGAAACTCATAGGTTGGGTATAGTACACCATTTTCAACCTCATGTCCACTTAAAACTAATAAACTACTACGCAACTCAACTCTTTCAATAAAATCCGTAATTTTTAATTTTGTAAAACTCAAAATTTCTGGCATCTGCTTTCTCGCTAAGAGAAGAAGTTCTTTTAATTTCTTAGAGGATATTTGCTGAGTACCTTCAACCATCATGTTGTAAGCAATGAAAGCAAGCTGTGGTATTACTTCATCAAGCTCTAATGGTTCGTGACCCTCTACATTCCAAGTCATTAACAAAACTTCTATAGCTTTACTGTATAATACACTTCTTCGAGTAGGTAAATGACCTACCCATCGTTTAACAAGTAATAAAGTCGTTAAAAGAAGAGGATTTTTTGCTAACCTTTTTACTCGATCTATTGAACAAATTGAATCAGCCAGTTTTAATGCTTCGGTATGTACTGCTTTTTTATTGCCAATTACTTCTTTATGCCACGCAACGGTTAGTTTTTTTATATCAGTATCATTAAAATCCGATAATCTATAATGCACAAAATAATTAGCTAAAGAAGAGCCAATGACTCTAAAACCGGCTTCCCGTGAAGTTAATACCACACTTACTAAAGGATATATTGTTAAAAACGTTCGAAGTTGATTAACAAAAGATTTTCTAACGCTTACGTCTGATATTTCATCTAGCCCGTCTATCAACAAAAGAGCCTTTCCATTTCTTAACGATCGATTAATTAATTCTTCAAATGAAGTACACAAGTCACCCATCTCAGCTCTTTTGGATATCCTATACAAGATATTTATAAATGGCAATCTCGCGTCGTCTTCGAGTTGTCTGCACTTAATAAATAAAGGTAACCATTCTTTTTCAGGTAGATGTTTATCGATTTTCTCCCGCCTATCTGGAAACGCGTAGGCTACAGCAAGGCTTTTTAGTAATGTTGATTTGCCTCCTCCAGGTTTCGCTAATATAGCTAGTTTAGAATTGCTACACAGGCATTTCCCTACGGATATTCTATCCTTTTTTTGTTTTTTTGTATTTTTCTTATCTATTTCTATAGATAAAGAAATTGTTTCTGTAAGATTCGTGATCGGTGTTAAATTAAGCGGAACAAAAATATTTTCTATTTTGAGACGTCGAGTACCTACTTCCTGATCTGCAGGTAAACCCTCTAGTTGAATATCTCCACATTCGGACGAGATATACTTAAAATACCTTTCCTTGGCTTTTAAAACTTGATTATCTGTTACACCGTTTAAGTATACTGGCTCTAAATATATTAGGTTATTTAGCTTCATTTCTTGTGTATCGTATCTTTTTATTATTTCATCTGCTAAAGACTTAGATAAAGCTTCACCATCTGCGTGAATAAGAACAAAGTGTGTTATCTCCTTATTACTACAGAAATATATTACCCAAATCCATCCAATCTCATGAGCTAATAATTCCACATTAGTACTAGGCACTAAAATATTTGGTTGATACACTGCACATCTTCCCGCACGTTCCATAGCTTTCTCTAAGGAAACTAGGGAGTGTCCATTAACTAATTCTTTGATTACTTGATTTCCATCAATTAATATAACACGGTTTCCACCGGCATCTCTTTCTTGCTCAATAGCAGTTTCTTTAAATCCGGATAATGAAATAAAATATCCCACAGTTTCGTTGGGCTGATGTTTTCTCTTTTCCACATCTAAGCTGCCAACAAACTTATTTATTTCATCACCACCTATTTTATCCACTACTGCTTTACACTCAGCTATGACTCTACGGATTTCCGTACGATGATTTGCTTCAATATCGATTTCTCTTCCAGATTTAGATATGTTAAATCTAAAATTATTATATCCAAGAGATATAAAATATTCTGATATAAGCCTTGCAAATAAATCACCCTTTTTATTAGGGTCAGTCTCTAGTATTTTGATTGTGATATTTTCCAACTTTAGAAGTCTCCTTTCTATTATTTATCACTTAATATAATAAACAATCTCCCATGAAAATAATGTCGGAATCTGTAGAGAGATGCTTTTATTTATGATTTAACAGCAGAGATAATCAAGCCATATTGATGTATGAGTAACTAGACAATTCTAACCGATTTTCTTTCTAAATCTCAGATAATAATTAAAGCGGGATGGCATCATAGTCAATGCACTGCATTGATAGAAGCCACTCCCGCTTTTAAGAAGACATATTCTTTAAGTTATATCAATACTCATTGGGCATCGTCTTCAACTGGGCTAAACTGAATACCGGCCCGTCCAGACATACGAAACAACTGCCGATATTGCAACGGCCGCATTTGCCGATGCCGCATTTCATGCGCATCTCCAATGTGGTGATCACGTTCTCGGGAGTAAAACCCAATTTGTCAAGAATTCCTAAGGTGAATTTGATCATGATAGGCGGACCGCAGAGGATACAGACCGTGTTTTCCGGATCCGGTCGCAGTTGCTCGATGAAAGCGGGAACAAATCCTACATTCCCCTTCCACTGATCATCTCCCCGGTCGACGGTGACAGAAACTTTAAAGTCCCGAACGGCAGGCCATGTATCGAAGAGGTCATACTTGAAGACCAAGTCGGCTGGAGAGCGGGAACCGTAGATCAAGTGCAATTGCCCAAAATCGTCTCGGTGATCGACACAGTAGCGCACTACCGACCGAACGGGAGCGAGGCCGATGCCGCCGCCGATGAAGAGGATGTTTTTCCCCTTGTATTCATCCATAGGGAAGCCGTTGCCATAAGGCCCGCGCACGCCGACAGTCTGACCGGGGCAGATCTCATGAAGCGCATCAGTGAGGACGCCAACTTTTTTGATCGACAGCTGCAGGTGTTCAGGGGCATCGGTAGCGGAGAACATCGCCTCCCCTACACCGGGCAGGGACAGCATGGCCAATTGGCCGGGAGCCGTCCTGAAGGGCGCCGTAAAGCGGCCTGCTTCTTCTTTGGCAATACAGAAGGTCTTCACGTCGGCTGTTTCATCGATGATGCGCGTCACTTTCGCTTTCATCGGTATCAGGGGATTGATCCGTTTCACATCAGATAGGGTGGCAACGGGATTGATCTTTTGTTCAACCATCGCTCTTTGCCTCCCCTGCTAGTTTGATCACATCGGTGATCTCCAGGTTGACAGGACACTTGGCGATGCAGCGCCCGCAGCCGGTACATTGAAGTTTACCGTATCGTTCCGGGAAATAACGCAATTTGTGCATGAAACGCTGGCGAACCCGCTCTTTCTTGGAGGGACGAGGGTTATGACCGCCAGCCATCAGGGCATATTCGGAAAACATACATGTATCCCAGCATTTGATCTTCACGCCGCAGTGCTGGTTGCGTTTCTTCTCAGCGATATCGAAGCAATGGCAGGTCGGGCATAGATAGGCGCAGGTTCCGCAGTTTAAGCACTTACGGGACAGCTCATCCCAAAGGGGATGGTCGAACATCTGCTGCAGTTTCTCTGTGATGCCTTCGCTGTCGACCTTCAGGACGAAGTCGGCCGTCGGCCCTTGGCTCTTATCTGTGTCGCTCAGCAATCCCGCTGCCATCAGGTCCTTGACCAGAGCCTCTCCTTTGACCGAGCGGGCAATGATTCCATAGGCGTCTCCCAGATCATACATCTGTGCGTCGGAAGCATCGTGCTCGGCTGGGTTTACGCCCATAGAGGCACAAAAACAATCGGCACCGGGAGTGACACAGCCCAGGGTGATCAGGGTCGTCGCTTCCCGTTTGCTCCCGTAAAAGTCATCGACATAACCTCGGGTGAGGAAGACATCGTCGAGACAAAGGATCCCCTGCATGTCGCAGGAGCGAAGGCCGAAAAGGATCTGCGGTCCTACAGAGGGATCGACGGGTTCAAAATCTCCATCGATGCCGTAGGCGCTGAACTTATATATCTTTTCTGTAGACGGAAAGAGGGCTTCTTTTGGGCTAATGGCCGTGTTCGTTCCCATCTGTATATCGGTTCCAGGTCTATAAGGAGCAAAGCGGGAGACACCAGCGATCATTGACGGTACCCAGACCGTCGCTTTTTGGATCATCATCTCCAGCACTGCCGTCAGTTTAGCTTTTGGAAAGGCTTTCAACCTCTGCACCTGCCTTCCGTATTCAAAGAGTGATTACATGAACTCTTCTGGATCATCGTTTTTGAACAGACCTAGCGGCATTTTGCCATCCAAATCGGTACCGGCATCACTTTCTCCGAAGAGTTCGTTGATGTCCTGGATGACTTTCCGGTTTAGTGCCATGATGGGGATGTCCATCGGGCAAACCCGTTCACACTCACCGCATTCAACACAGCGGCCAGCGACATGCATCGCCCGGGTGACGGCGAAAAAGGCGTTGTCCGTCGGCGTGGCCGACTTATTGACCCATCCTTTTTTGTCCGATTCAAAGATGCACTCCCGACAGTTGCAAGCCGGGCAAATGTTGCGGCAGGCGTAACAGCGGAGGCATTTCTCATGCTGGGCCTGCCAGAAGGCGTATTTCTCATCGGCACTCATCGCCTCGATGGCCTTCACTTGGGCAAAACGGTCCGCTTGCTTGCTGCCGACGCCGCGCTTGGCCGCTTCCGAAGCCGTCAGGCCCTTCGGTTCAGAGGGTTCTCCAGAGACGAGGGCCCCGCCGATAAGGCGATCGGCGATGACTGGATTGGGATAGCGGCATTCGAGACACTTGTCCAAAAGAGGCAGCTCCACAGGCTGCCGTGGATCGGTGACAGCCTTTTTGTCGCTCATCCCCATGCAGGGGACTCCGATGACGAGTACCTTCTCTCGCTTGATCTGGTGATCTTGCAGCAGCCGTACGATGCCGCGGCTGTCACAACCTTTGACAAAGAGGGCGATTTTATCGTCGCCGTACCGGTAATCTAAAAGTAATCCCGTCAAGTTGTTGACGGCGAATTGATCAAAATAGAGTTGCTCCGCCTCTTCGGGCCGGGTGATGAAGAGGGGCGGCGTCAGGTACCATCGGCTGCCCTTTGTCCAGCCGATAAGGCCCTTCACTTCTCCCGAGGCGAGCAGTTCCCGGGCTAGGTCGCGCATTTCCTTCGTGATTTGGTTCATATCTCTTCCCTCAGCTTCCGGTTTGGCCCCAGGGCCTTGATCTCTTCGGTCATCTGGGTCACCACGTCGCGGAACTTGGGTGCTTCGGAACCGGAGATCCAGCGGGCTTGGAAGCGGCGCGGATCGATGCCCATGAATTCGAGCATGCGTTGCATGAGCAGGTAGCGCCGGCGGGTGAAGTAATTGCCTGTCGCATAGTGGCAGTCTCCCGGATGACAGCCTGCGACCAGGACCGCATCGGCGCCTTTTTGGAAGGCCCGCAGCACGAACTGAGGGTTCGTCCGGCCGGAGCAGGGCACCCGGACGAGCTTCACATTGGGGGGGTATTGCATCCGCGAAAGGCCGGCCAGGTCAGCGCCGGCATAGGTGCACCAGTTGCAGGCAAAGCCGACGATGTTCGGCTCCCACTCTTTCGCCGGTTGCTTTGGGTTGTCTACCGCTGACACAGGGCATCCACCTCCGCCAGAATTTGATCGTTCGTAAAGCCTTTTAAGTTCATCGCACCGGATGGGCAAGCGACGGTACAAGCACCGCAGCCTTGGCAGAGGCCTTGGTTGACGTTGGACACGCGGCGCTGGCGCATCTGGCCGTGATAACGTTCGTTGATGGATTTGATCTCGATCGACTTGTAGGGACAGATCGATTGACACAAGCCGCAGCCGGAACAGATCGCTTCGTCACAGAGGGCCGTCATCGCTTCCGACGTCAATTCCGGTTTGGAGAGGAGGCCGGCCGCTTTGACGGCGGCAGCCGATGCTTGGGCCACTGAATCAGGAATGTCTTTCGGCCCTTGACAAGCTCCAGCCAGGTAGATGCCGGCGGTGTGGGTTTCCACAGGCTGTAGTTTGGGGTGGGCTTCCGTAAACCAGCCATGCTGGTCGTAGGAGATGCCCAAGGTCCGGGCCAGATCCTTGGCGTCACCGCGGGGATCCATGCCGGCCGCTAAGACGACCAGATCAGCTTCGATCTCCACGGGACGGCCCAGGAGCGAATCTTCACCGCGAACGATGAGCTTGTCCCCCACTTGGAAGATCTTGGACACGCGGCCACGGATATACTGGGCGTCGTATTCGTTCTGGGTGCGAGCGTAAAACTCTTCGTAGTTCTTACCAGGCGTCCGTACGTCCATATAGAAAATATAAGACTTGGAGTTGGGCATCTTTTCCTTCAGCAGCGTGGCGTGTTTAGCCACGTACATGCAACAGGCCTTTGAGCAATAGGGGCGGCCTTTCGCTTCGTCACGAGATCCGACGCACTTGACGAAAACGATTTTCTCGGGCACTTTGCCGTCAGAAGGCCGCTTGATCTTCCCTGCCGTCGGTCCGGAGGCGTTCATGAGGCGTTCTAAGTGCAAGCCGGTGATCACATCGGGTATTTTCCCGGCGCCGTATTCTTCGTAGGCAGAGATGTCGAACTGTTCAAAACCGGTGGCGACGACGATAGCGCCAAAGCGCTCTACGATCAGTTCATCTTTCTGTTCGTAATCGACCGCTCCGGTGGGGCAAACTTTTTTACAGATTCCGCACTTGCCATCGAGCAAGTAACGGCAATGCTTCGCATCGATAATCGGCTTGTTGGGCACCGCTTGTGGAAAAGGAGTGTAGATGGCTTTGCGCATGCCTAGTTCCATCTCGAATTCGGAAGGAACTTTTTTGGGACACTTTTCCGTACAAGCACCACAGCCGGTGCATTGGTCAAAGTCCACATAGCGGGCTTTTTTGCGGATTGTCACGTCAAAATTGCCGACAAATCCGTCGACAGCTTCCACTTCGGCATAGGTCATCAATTCGATGTTGGGATGCTGAGCCGCTTCGACCATCTTCGGTGTCAGGATACAAGCGGAGCAGTCCAAGGTGGGGAAGGTCTTGTCGACCTGAGCCATGCGGCCGCCGATGGTGTGCTCCCGGTCGAGCAGGGTCACCGGGTAACCGGCGTTGGCGATGTCGAGGGCCGCTTGAATGCCGGCGATGCCGCCGCCGATGACCAGAGAACGCTTTGTGACCGGAATGGTCGTCGAATAGAGCGGTTCATTTTTGACGACCTTGGCTACGCCCATGCGCAGTAGGTCAATCGATTTTTCCGTTCCCTTTTCTTTGTTCGCATGGACCCAGGAACACTGCTCCCGGATGTTGACTTGTTCTACCATGTAAGGGTTCATGCCCGCCCGGGCGGCGCATTTGCGGAAGGTCGGTTCGTGCATCCGCGGGGAGCAGGCGGCAACGACGTAACCGTCCAGATTGTGTTCCCGGATGGCCTCTTGGATCATCACTTGGCCTGGTTCGGAACACATATATTTGTAATCGGTCGATAAGACGACGCCAGGGAAGTCCTTAGCGACTTGAGCCACTTTTTCACAGTGGACCGTATTGGCGATGTTGCTGCCACAATGACAGACGAAGACCCCGATTCGTTTCAATCCGTTTCCCTCCTCACTGGGCTGCCGGGGTGTTCTTTAGCAGTGACGTAGCTTCGACGAAGTGTTTCGTTAGGCCCAATTGAGACATCTCTAAGCCCAGCGCTACACCCATGAGTTCGGTAAAGTAATAGATCGGCAAGCCAAGTTCCATGCCGAGCAGCCCTTCCGCTGCTTTCTGGCGCATGTCCAAATTGGAGGTACACAAGGGGCAAGGGGTAACGATGCAGTCGGCTCCAGCCAGTTTAGCGTATTTTAATACGTTCGCCGTCATCCCCAGAGATGCTTCCGGGCGGGTGATGGCCAAGCTGCCGCCGCAGCATTCTGTCTTGTAAGACCATTCGACGGGAGTGGCGCCGAGGGCAGCCATAAGCTTGTCCATAATCATGGGATTTTCGGGGCTGTCGATGGCCACCTGAGCTGGTTTGACAAGGAGACAGCCGTAATAGCTGGCAACTTTCAGACCACTAAGAGGTCTGACCACCACAGACGAAAGGAATTCGGCGTCTAAGTCGTTGGTAAAGACCTCGACCAATGCTCGAGTCCGGCTTTTCCCCTCTACCTTCATTTCGATCACTTCGCCCACTTCCCGACGAGTCGGTTCGTCGCGCAGGGCCACTTCGGCGGCTTTCATCCGCTGATAGCAGGCGGCGCAAGGAACAGCGATCTGGTCAAGGCCATGCTGCTCCGCCAAGGCCAGGTTTCGGGCAGGCAAGGCGACACTGAGTAAATGATCCCGGTTATGGGCTGATGAGGCCCCACAGCAGTTCCAGTCAGGGATTTCAACAAAGTCGATCCCTAGCTTTTGAGCGACAGCCTTCGTGGATAAGCCATATTCGATGCCGGTACCGTTGAGGGAGCAGCCCGGATAGAGACCATATTTCAAGATTTGCCACCTCGTTTCTTCTGAACGTTGGCAAAGATTTTAGCCATGGCTTCTGTGTTTTTGATCTTGTGGGGCAAGATGCTCAATTTGCCTTGTGTGAAAAGACCGGGGGCATGTTCGGCATCTTTAAACAGTTGACCGGAGAGGATGTTGAACCGGGCTATCATACCCACTTCGTGCAAGCGACCTGTGTCTTTAACAGAGCTTAGGAACAGGTCGTTAAAGAGGTCTGCATTTTTATCGGCTACCAGGCCGGCTTTCTTCGCCTCGATACGGAGCGCTTCCATAAATTTAGCCGGTTCTACCTGACGGGGGCAGCGGGTAGAACAGGTTTCACAACCGGCACAGGCCCAGATGCTGTAGGAGCTGAGCGATTCCTGCACAAGGCCAGACTGTACCATCCGCAGTATCTGGCGGACGGTATGCTCCATCGCAAATGCAGCGGGACATCCGGCAGAACACTTGCCGCATTGGTAGCACAAGGAAACATCGACGCCATACTCTTGTTTCAGGCGGTCACGGAAGTCCTGACTCGAAGCTACCGTCATGGACAGTTGGATCGGTCCCATGAAGTTACGACCTCCTCGTTGGATCAGAATAAGCTGAGATTCGTTCTGGATATTGTGCTTGGTATACAAAATACATTGCAATAGAAAAACTAAGGTCGTTTGGAAGGCACTATCGGGGGAGCAGGTTTCTGTGTCGAATTTTGTTATAATGATTCGCTTAAGGAAACCAATTTCCCTGTGTCTTGAAAATAATCATTTTCACAAAGTTTCGGTCTATTTACTGCAATTCTCTTTTGGGAAGCTCTCTCCATTTTAATGGGTTAGGTTATTGATCACAAGAAAAAATGTATAAAACAAACTGTAACTTTATGTAATCAAGCAATTTTACACATGATTACAAATATCTTTTGAAAAATTAAAAAGGCTGAGTTTTTCTACTCAACCTTCGTTCGCTTCTACTGGGACATGGTTTTTGCTTTTTATATTACTCTTTTGTAGCTATCTCTTGGTAGTTAATTCAATGTTATCGAATTTTCAGCTCTTCTTGTTTTAGTCTTCTTCCGAAGCCTTGCTTGCGTTGCTTCCTTGGCGAAATTAAATGTATGCAAACAACAACGATAACATCGCAGTCACCAGTGTCAACAAAAAGGATAACACAAAGGCTGTTCTAATCACTTCGCTCTCGATTCCTAATGCGTCGATCGTGGCGGCCGCGTTTTGCAATTTCGCTGGCGAGATGACACTAGCGAGACCACCGCCGATAGCTGTAGCCGCGATGACAATCAGGGGATCGACATGGAGCAATTTTGATGTGAGCATGTGGTATTTCGTAAACATGGCGATCGTGGAGGCTTCACTGCCGCTGACAAATCCCCCGAAAAGACCTAAGTAACCGCTGATAAAGGGATAGAGATTGCCAAAGGCGCTTGCCGAAGCTTGGGCTAGAATGGATATCATGTTCGATGCCGGGTCGACGATTTTCCAGGTACCGTCGACTGGCTGCATGCCCGAGTTGTTCATGACAAAGGCGATGGCGAAAAAGATCGCCGCAGAAAAGGTAGGACGAAGCGCCCGCTTCAACCATTTCGAGAAAGTATCCCCTACTGCTTTGGCAGACGGTTTCAACCAGAAGGCGGACAGAAGGGTGCTCACGAGAACCCAGGTATAAGCGTTCCAAACCATGCGGGTTTTAATCACTTGACCTGGTATGATGGACAGCGGCATATCAAGCTTTTTGAAGAGATAGTCAAAGATCGGTGGATAAAAATTAGTCACAATCAAGATGGTACAAAGGATCATCCAGGGCGATAAGGCTTTCGTTAAGGACATCTCTTTTTCAATGGCTTGGTCTTCTCGGCTGAGGACAGAGGGATCGATGATCGGCTTACCCGTTAATTTTAGGTAGAGCAACATCATCAAAATGGTACAGAATCCAGCGATGACACCGGTCAACACCACACCTGTAGAAAAAGCAGGGATGTAACTGATAGCTAGGGCCACACCACCGTTGGTCAAACCGGCGATGATGCACGGGATGAAACCCTCTTTAATCAAAGCCATGCGGCCTACAATCCATAACATAGCGAAGCCGATCATGGTCGAGATAATCGGCAGAAACTTGGAGAAGACCTGGGCCGACTGAACGAGCGGCGTACCTGTCAGATCAGCGAAAACCACCAGTGGAGCGCCGAGTAAAGCGTATGTACACAAGGCATCGAAACCGATGGCTGGCAGTGCCACAGCCACAAAGGTGGAATAGCCAAGAGAGATCAAAATCGGCGGAAGAATGGATACCGGTGTCGCCCCGATCGATACGAGCAGCGTACCGGCACCCACATTCAATAACATGATCTGTACTGCTTTGTCTTGTGGGGCTAGGGTTTTTACGAACACCGCAATCCGGCGTAAGGCCCCTGTTGTTTCCATAAAAGTGATCTGTAGAATCGATGCGAGTACCATGAGCGATACTGGGAAGGAGGATACTACCCCGGCCAAACTGGCTCGAAGGCTGGCTTCTACATTGGTGTTGAAATACAATACGGCAACAAGGACCGCCAACACCCAACCTACCATGCCACTGAGGTCTGCCGCTATCCGCTTCCAAGTCATCAGCAACACAATGACTAGAATCGGTAGCAGCGTCCAAGAGATCGCTACTGCCAAAACTCCTACCGTCCTTTCGTACTACAAATATGCAATTTTGGATCATATGTGACGAATTATACCATATATCGTTCACCTGTCTACAGCATTCAGCGGAATATTACTCGTTCAATAAGTTGTTATTCCAACAGTGTCGGCACGGTTACAAACTGGTAGCCTTTCGCTCGGAGACGGTCGATGATCTGCGGTAATGCTTTCACGGTTCCCTCTAGCTCGCCGGGACGTCCTGCCATGCAATGTTGAAGGATAATTCCTCCCGGCGATATCTCTTTATTGACCAGCGCGAGGATCTTTTTATCGGACTCGCCTTTCCAGTCAGTCGTATCGACAGACCAATCGATCACCCGGTAACCTAGGCTCTTCAATTCATCCATTTCCCGGGCTGTCATCAGACCGTAAGGGGGCCGGAATAAGTCAGACCGCTTACCGGTGATCCTTTCGATTTCTGCTGCCGTCGATTGAACCTCTTCGATCACCTGGGCCGAACTAAGCGACGGCAGCCGGGGATGATCCCAGGAATGATTTCCGATGGCGTGACCTTCATCGACGATGCGTTTAAGCACATCGGGATGGGCTCGTGCTTGTACACCTACGATAAAAAAAGTGGCTTTCACACCCTTCGCCCGTAAAATGTCAAGAATTCTAGGCGTATAGACGTTGTCTGGGCCGTCATCGAAGGTCAAGGCTGTTTGCTTTTTAGTGTCGTTACCTTTGTAAAAAAGCACCCCTTTATACTGTTGAGCCAACGATTGCACTTGATTATTGTGTTCAGGCGGCTGTTCTCGATTAGCCTCTTCGTTCCACTCTTTTAAACTTTCTTCTTTTGATGGATCCCGCCCGTCAGGTGGTTGGGATGTTTGTCGCGTAACGACCAGGCCGATGCCGATGATCATCACCACGGCTATCGCAAGAAGCAAAGGCCGCCATCGAAGTCTTTTCAATTTTCCTGCCCTCTTCTTCTGCAGATTCTCCAAAAAAAATCCCTCCTGAAGGATGCTCTTCAGGAGGTAGTATCTCTTGCTTGTGTCGTTAAATATTTGTCCTCGATAAGATCAACCAAGCTGACGGCGTCGTTGATATCCACACAAGGTACGCCGATATCGAAAGGGGTGTCTGAGGCCACAGCGATAAGCTCTTCTGGAGAACAGAGCAGATCAGGGCGGTGACCGGACCGGTAAACTTCGATCTTAGGCTTATCTCCCCGCTTAAATCCTTCCGTCAAGATCAGGTCAACCCCTTGGATTTTGGCAACGATTTCATCTAGGCTAAGTTCTTTTTGAAGTTTTTCAATCATCGCCACTTTCGTCGGCGATGAGATGACGACGATGTCCGAGCCGGCTTGAGCATGTCGCCAGGTATCTTTTCCCGGCTGATCGATGTCGAAACCGTGGACATCATGCTTGATCGTCGCTACCCGGTAACCCCGTTTCTTTAGTTCCGGCAAAAGTTTTTCCAACAGCGTCGTTTTCCCCGAATCGGAAGTTCCGACGACAGAAAGTACTGGGATGGAGCCCATATTTGTCCCTCTCCTTTTCAAGAAGTGACACGCCAGGGATGGCTATAAAGGTTCATGCGCTGCCCTCGAACAAAGCCGACGATGGTCATACCTAGTTCCTGTCCCAACCGAACAGCCAGATCTGTAGGAGCTGAACGTGAGACGATGATGGCGATACCCATTTTAGCCACTTTCAGCAGGATTTCTGACGAGATTCTTCCGGATGTCAATAGCAATTTGTCCTCTAAAGCGATCCCTTCGCGGAAGCATTTTCCCATGATCTTATCGGTAGCATTGTGACGACCGATATCTTCCCGGTAGATCACTACTTTTTCGCTATCACACAAGGCTGCCGAATGTACGCCGCCAGTCTGTTGGTACAGTTGGGACATTCCCTGCATGTCTCTCATCAGACGAAGTATTTGAGATGGCGATACCTTTAGTTTATTTTCTCCTAGGTTACGGCTCATCCGGGCGTCGGTCACATCGTAAAAGGTGGTACCTTTGCCACAACCGGTAGTGATATAGCGCTTCATAAATGTCTTTTCAGCGATGGACGACAAGATCGACTCGACGAAGACCTGTCCCCGGCTATAGTCTCCCCTCAGATCAGTGATCTGTCCGGGGTCTTGGATAAATCCTTCCGCCGAAAGGAAACCGACGGCTAAGTCTTCGATGTGTTCCGGACTGGTCAACAGCGTCACGACTTCCTGACCGTTTACGTAAAGAGTCAAGGGCCATTCTTTGACCAGAACATCATCTCGCTCTTCCCATCCTGCTTCCGACACCCGGATGATGGCAATCGGCTCGACGCGGCTGTCGATTGACGAATTCTCCACTTAGGAGCCTCCCTTTCGGTCTCTCTCTTGGCAGAACTTCATCGCTTTCGAAAGATCGTCAGGTGTGTTTATATTGTAAAAAATCTTTTCCAAGTCGCCCCACTGCCCCAAGATCTTTTCGCTGGCATAACGGAGTCGAACCTTATGATAAAAGGCGATCACTTTCCGAATGTCTTCGCGCAGGCACTGTTCGATCGGCAAAAGACAGTTTTTACTGTATATCGCGTAGAGAGGCTGCAAGTAATCGCCAACCTGTGGAACGACAACATCATAGCCGGGAGCCATCTTCAACATGGCCTGAACTAAGTGCCTGTCCACGAAAGGCATGTCACAGGCTACGATGAAGTTATGATGGTGACGGGACGCCGTCAAACCTGCATGGATGCCGCTCAAGGGGCCTTGACCGGGAAAGATGTCAACTATTAGCGGAACCCCAAGGTAACGATACTTTTCCGGTTCGTTGGTGACGACCAGGATATCGTTCATCAAAGGCTCCAACTCTGCGATGGTCTGTTCAATGATCGCTTTTCCGCCCACAGGCATAAAGGCTTTGTTTTTTCCCATCCGTGAATTACGGCCGCCGGAGAGAATGATCGCAGTAGCTTCCATCGCCAAACTCCCTCCTATTCGGCTACAACCAAGATACCCACTTGCCCTTGGCATATATCCTTGAAGAATCACTTAAACTAGAAGCAGGTGCGACAGCATTGGCAAAGGAGGCTGGAATATGACTCGTCGCAAGCCCGTCATGTCTGACCGGCTCAAGTATGAACTGGCTCAGGAACTGGGGTTTGCTGATGTGGTGGAACGTGATGGCTGGGGTGGAATTACCACTCGTGATGCGGGCCGATTGGTTCGTGCCGCCATTGAACGTGCCGAGCGGAACTTGGCGAGTCAATAGTCTTCCACACCAACGCACCCGCCAGAGCAGTGATCCTGCTCTGGCTTTCGATTGCCTTTGATTCACCATAAAAACAGTCCGTCGCAGAGGGGGTTTTACATTGCGTTGGTCCTGGAGAAACCTGCATTGGTTCATCTTAGGAATGGTTGTCCTTGCCTTCGCCGTGGTGCCCACTTTGCGCGGATATTTGTTCACCGCCATCCGGCTGATGACCGATGGCGATTTGGAAGGTCTACGAGCCTTTATTCTATCTTTTGGGTTTGCAGCGCCTCTGGTTTCCTTTTCACTGATGATCTTGCAAGCTTTTTTATCGCCAATTCCGTCAGTGGTCCTCTTTTTGCTGAACGCAGCCGTGTTCGGCTCTTGGGGCGGGTTGCTTCTATCTTGGACTAGTTCCCTGGTGTCTTCTCTGGTCTGTTTCGGCCTAGCCCGGCGGTTGGGGCAATCTTTCGTATCCAAAGTGGTGAAGGAGGGACTGCTCGCCCGCATCGATGATTATCTCTACGATTACGGATCATCGGCAGTCCTCTTTTCCCGCTTATTGCCCTTTATGCCCTTCGATGTTACCTCCTACGCCTTCGGTATCACCCGGGTCACCTGGTGGGATTTTACCTGGGGGACTGCCGTCGGTCAAACACCGGCGATTATCTTCTATACGTTCTTAGGCCACCGTATATTAGACCTTTGGCAGTATATTCTTTACTTCGGGCTTTGGATTTTCGGGCTTGTTATATTGATGCCATTTTTCGGCAATTGGTTGATCCGTTGCCGCTCACCGCTGAACGATGATGAACTGGCAAAATACCCTCCCAGCCCGATGACGACGACCGATAAAACGAGTGCGCTGATCCAGGCCAAATCATATTGGCGGGGATCAAAGAGATAAGGATAGATGTCCCACTGGTAATCGGCGAAATCGTTAAAAAGAATCCATAGGCTGACAGCGATCCAAGTTTTCCGGGAATAATGAAGTCGGGGCCAGAATACGAGCGCCTGCAGAGCCATACCCAGATGAGAAAGGGCAAGCATCCAGTTTTCGATAGAAGCGCCTCCAGACAAATAGGCAGCGTGAATATTGATGATGACAGCCCAGATGCCGTATTTGAACAACAGGGCCGGCGCCAAGCATTCGAACCAGGAGATGGAAAGGCCTAGCCAAAGCAAGACGAGCAGAATCGTAAAATCTCCAGATGCCAGTGGGCTATCCGGGATCAATGGCCAAAAGATCGGATCCGAAGCGGCCAGTTGATGACGGTACCACCAAAAGCCGTAAAGCGTCCCTGGAAAGTTAACGACGAAGAGCAAAGCCATACCTAAGGGAGTGTAAATCCAAGCTATCCAGGGGTGTTCGCTCCAAGATTTAAGACGATAGCTGTTCATTTCGTCATCCCCAATCGACATTCAAAAAGTTGTACAAAGCCCCGTAAATACGAGGCTTTTTCTTTTTATTCATTAATCACGCGTAAACCGCCTGACAAGGACTTCCCCTTTCAGGGAATCGTATAGGACCATACTGCCTTTTTGATCATCCTTCGGCATGCCGACAGAACCGACGCCGATGATGTATCGAGTAGCGGAGTCCAGGACAAAGGGTACGTTATCTTGTAATTCAATCATAGCGACATCATCATCATGATAAGCAAAACAAGACACCCGGTGTTGATGTCCGTGAAAACAAACCTTGAATTCGTGTGCTCTGAAATTTTTCCAAGCCCTTTCTTCGTCACCGATCCGTTCGTTCAGGGGATCCCGAGGACCTCCGTGGACGAAGAGCAATTCGCCATCGCGGTATTCTTTCGGCCATGCCACATAATCATTCCATATTTGGGCAGCGAGTTCTGATGGACGTGTATATTGCATGACTACATATTCATCACAGTTCCCCTGTACTCCCTGGGCGTCTTCTGCATAAAGCGCCTCGAGACATTCCACAAATCCATCACCGTTTCGGTAATTAGGGACGTCTCCCAGAAAGATAATGCGATCCACGTCATTTAGTAAATGGAGTGCCTTTTCTAAAGCCTTATGGTGACCGTGAGCATCGGCCAGAATTCCGTATCGCAACGTCTAAGACCCTCCTTCAACTTTCCATCCAAGAGCTCTTTGAGTCTCTACAGATAGGCTATTGGGTCTTGGTTTTCCCTATGAAATAAAAAGGTGACATCGGCCTTTTCCCCTTTTGCCGTCTCTTGGAGTCGCAGAGCTAACTCTGCCACGACCGGTTGTTCCGTCGCAAAATGACCTGCATCGAAGATGTCCAAGCCAAGGGATAGAGCGCTTTGGGCCTCATGATATTTAATATCGCCTGTTAAGTATGCCTGGGCACCTTTAAAATGGGCTTTAGATATAGCTGAAGCACCAGAACCGCCGCAAAGAGCGATCTTTTGTACCCGCTTATGTTTGTCTCGGCCCACCCAACGAAGATGGTCTATCCCTAATGATTTCTTAATCCGGTTGGCCAATTCCTCTATCGTAACCGCTTCGGGTAGGCGCCCAATGCGACCTAAGCCGTTCACAGGACCTTGGTTTAACAGTGGATAAAGGTCATAGGCCACCTCCTCGTAGGGGTGGGCTTTCAGCATCGCTTTGAGGACGCGATTCAACCCTTTCTTCGGGACGATCGTTTCAAGGCGGACTTCTGGCACTTCTTCCAGTTTGCCGACTTTGCCGATATAGGGGTTTGTCCCTTCTAAGGGGAGAAAAGTCCCCTGCCCTGGGGTGCGAAAGGTGCAGTGAGCGTAATTTCCGATGTGCCCTGCACCGGCATAGCCCATCGCTTGACGTACCGCTCCCTCTTGCTCGGCAGGAACAAAGACAGCGATCTTCACCAATTCTTCTCGTTTATCCTCGTAAAGAGGCTGCACATCTTGCAAACCCAATTTAGCTGCAAAAACGTCATTGACCCCGCCGGGCGCTGTATCTAAATTGGTATGAGCAGCGTAGATGTTCAGCCTCTGGTCGATAATAGACCTAAGCAGCCTTCCTTGCGGCAAATCCCAGCGAAGGGAACTGATCGGTTTGAAGATGAGCGGGTGGTGGCTGACGATCATCTGGCAGTTCTGCTCCACTGACGCTTGGACGACATCTTCATCGACGTCGAGAGCGACATAGACTTTTTCCACGGTTGCCGACGGATCACCCACTTGCAGTCCAATCGAATCCCAATCTTCGGCTAAGCTTTTGGGGGCAAACCGTTCGATCCACTCAATGATCCTAGCGCATGCGACAGCCATACTCTCACCCTTTCCAACTCTTCTACTCGCATTTTTTTCTTCTTTATCGCAGATTCGTCACGATTTCTGGCCCGTTGCAAGCCCTCCAGTGCTCTTCGATCACGCTCTAAGAGCCGCTCGACGACCTGAATGAGCAAAGGATGCCGGTTCTGTAACAACAGAGGTCCCAGTTCCCAGATGACGTCTTCGGAAAAGGAGATTCCCAACGGCGATGTTTCCGATGACGCTGTTCCTGATAGGATAGTCATCGGTGGTTCGCTCTTTATGTTCTTATCTAAAACGATCACTTCATAGATTCGGTGACCTTCCGCTACCAGATCCTCTTCAACGAAAGACCATCCGTGGCCAGACAGCCATTGTCGTAACTCCTTGGCCCCTTCTAAGGGCTGCAGGATGAGCCGGCTTACACCAGTCAACTTACCGGTTTTCTCACCTGCTTCTAAGATGGACTGGATCGTCCCTCCGCCCATACCGGCGATCGTGATCGCCTGTACTTCTCCTGGATGCAGCGGCGCTAAGCCGTCACCTGGGCGGATGTCTATTTGCTCACTCACCCGAAAAGCTATCACATGCTGCTTCGCAGCCTCTAATGGCCCCGGATGAACCTCGACGCCGATGGCTCGAGGGATAATTCCTTTCTTAACCAGGTAAACAGGCAAATAGGCATGATCCGTTCCGATGTCGGCAAGAAAACTTCCTTGAGGCACTGCATCAGCGATGCGTTGTAATCGAGGACTAAGTTCTGGCATTAGAACCTCCAAATATCTTCTTTTTTGTACGTTAATCATTAATAGAACTATTGTACGGAAGGCGAAATATAAAACAATAGCCCGCTTGCCAGATAAGGCAAACGGGCTGAATGTACATAAGGTGGTGGGCCCACCTGGGATCGAACCAGGGACCAACCGGTTATGAGCCGGCCGCTCTACCGCTGAGCTATAGGCCCGCTGTGACATCCCCGAAGGAATGTCGCAAGAACGTTTTATATTATACCCTGTACATGCTCTTAGGTCAAGAGCGATTTTAATCCAAATAATCCTTTAACTTCTTGCTTCGGCTCGGATGGCGAAGCTTGCGCAGCGCCTTAGCCTCAATCTGGCGGATCCGCTCCCGGGTTACTCCAAATTCTTGACCGACCTCTTCTAAGGTTCGGGAACGTCCGTCGTCTAAGCCAAAACGAAGCCGCAAGACTTTCATCTCCCGGGCCGTCAACGTTTCCAGCACCTCTTCCAATTGCTCCTTCAAGAGAATGAAGGAAGCTGCTTCTGCCGGCGCTGGCGCGTCTTGGTCTTCGATGAAGTCTCCCAGATGAGAATCTTCCTCTTCACCGATCGGAGTCTCAAGGGACACAGGCTCTTGGGCAATTTTCATGATTTCCCGGACTCGCTCCACCGGTATGTCCATCTCTTTGGCGATCTCCTCGGGGTTCGGTTCCCGGCCGAATTCCTGCAGCAGTTGGCGAGACACACGGATCAACTTATTGATCGTCTCCACCATGTGCACGGGAATACGGATAGTCCGAGCCTGATCGGCGATAGCACGGGTGATCGCCTGTCGAATCCACCAGGTCGCATAAGTAGAGAACTTGTATCCTTTGGTATAATCGAATTTCTCAACTGCTTTGATCAAACCCAAGTTGCCTTCCTGGATGAGATCTAAAAAGAGCATCCCCCGGCCTACGTACCGTTTGGCGATGGATACGACAAGACGGAGGTTCGCTTCTGCCAGGCGGCGTTTGGCTTCTTCATCGCCGTCTTCCATACGCTTGGCCAGTTCGATTTCCTCTTCAGCAGACAACAAAGGAACCCGCCCGATTTCCTTTAGGTACATTCGAACCGGGTCGTCAATCCCTACACCTTCCGGTACAGAGAGGTCGACTTCGATTTCCTCTTCTTCCTCTTCTGATTCCCGAATTATGGGCTCTTCGGCTTTTTCCATGGATTCTGCTTCTGCAGGCTCCGAAACCACGTCAATACCCATGTTCCCAAGCTGCTCATAGACATCATCGACCTGGTCTGCCGTCATTTCTACACCTTGCAGAGAGTCCATGATCTCCTGGTAGGTGAGGACACCTTTTTTCTTGCCTTTTGCAATCAGGTCTTTAACTTTTTGCAGTTGTTGTACCTGCTCGACTTTTAGTTCTTCTTTCATTCTGTGGTTCCCCCCTTATACCAGGGCCGTTGTTCCCACCGACCACCTAAAGGCATAGATCCAAATCTGCGAGCCGCGCGGCTCCTAGCCTGTTGTAAATTAGACAGTTGCGGCAGAAGCCGCTGCAGCGCTTCCATGTCCCCACTCCGGCTTAGCGCTTCCACCTGGATTTCCAGGCGAGCGATTTCTTCCACCAGCCAACCGTATCGAAGTGTGTTTACACAATCCTCAAGAACCGATTCCTGCAGGGCACCTTCAAGGTCTTCAACCAAAAGAGCGCTGAAATAAGCCTTCGTCTCTTCCGCTGCCAAACCTTCGGCAACTCGCCCGACAAGGACTCCTTGTCCTTCCCGGCTGACTGCGACCAGCGCCTCCAGAATCTCCTGCAGCGGCCCCTGAACCTGGGGAATCTCATTCCCCAGCCGTTCAAAAACCCATCGAACCCGTTCCGGTGCGCCAACCATCCAGTAAATCAGGTAGCGCCAGGCTTGTTCCTGTCTGTCCCCATTTGTCCTGTCAGGAAGGCCCTTCATCACGGTTGAGGCAAATGACTCCGTTTCGTTTTTCTGGGCAGAGGTATAGTTAGTATTCCTGGGATTTTCCTTTCTATCCCCTCGAAGGTATGACTTGGTATTACGAGAAAGACCTCGTAACTCTTCCATGATGGCCGCTTCAGAGAGGCGTATTTCCCGGGCGAGCCACTGTATGTTCGCTTCTTGCTCTATCGCGCTGGAGATGATTAGCAGTTGAGGAGCCAATTCCCGAACAGCAGCCACCTTGCCGGCAACCGTCGTCAAGTCATGCTGCGCCGCGACTCGAGAAAAACAAAAGGAGAAAAAAGCGGGAGCACTATCGGCCAGTTGCCAAAAGCTGCTGGCGCCATGCTTTTGCAAATACTCATCGGGATCTTTGCCGTCGGGAAGTGTCAACACTTGAATCTGAGCACCGAGACGGGTCAAGATCTCTCCGGCTTTGACTGTCGCTTCGATACCCGCCCGGTCAGCGTCATAGCAGATCAGGACACGAGGGGCGTACCGCAGGAGCAACCGGCCTTGTTCTGGCGTCATGGCTGTACCCAGACTGGCTACAGCCTGAGAAATGTCGTGCTGGTGACAGGCGATGACATCCATATAGCCTTCGACGAGAATGGCAATCCCTTTTTCTCGAATCGCCGGTCCGGCTTTGTGCAAACCATAGAGGTGTTGACCCTTTTTATAGAGAGGAGTTTCCGGGGAATTCAGGTATTTTGGAATCTCGTCGTCAAGTACCCGGCCGCCAAAAGCGACCGGACGTCCTTGGGCGTCAAAGATGGGGAACATAATGCGATTGCGAAAGCGATCATAGTACCCATCTGCGCCTTGACGAGGGACGATGAGACCGAACTGTTCCAGTTCTTCCGGTGCATAGCCTTCCCGTACCAGTCGTTCCGTCAGGAAATCCCAGCCTGGAGGACTATAACCTAAACCGAAAGCCACGGTGACCGTATCACTCAAGCCGCGCCGGGAAAGATACTCCCGGGCTTGTCGAGCTCGTGTGTCTTCCCTCAGACATCGAAAAAACAGTTCAGCCGCCCGGCGATGAAGCGCCCGCCCCCGCTCTACCGCCGTCCGCAGCGCCTGCTGCGTCGGCGTCAACTTTTGTTCGGGAAGGGTGACGCCAGCCCGTTCGGCTAGTTTTTTTAACGCTTCTGGGAAGGTCAAGTTTTCTCGGAGCATGACAAAGGTGAAAACGTCGCCGCCTGTCCCGCAACCAAAGCAATGAAAATACTGCTTCTCTCGGGAAACGGTGAAGGACGGTGTCTTCTCCGAATGGAAAGGACAAAGTCCCGTATACCGTCCGCCCTGACGCTTGAGGGCTACATAATCGGCTACGATTTCGACGATATCTACTCGATAGCGAATCTCTTCGACAATTTGGGGATCCTTCAATTAAAATCACCCCATCATGCATTCGCCGTCATGCGCCTAATTTCCTTCTTCCCTACTGCCCGAAACACTCTCTTGTTATTCGCGCTTTAATTGACATTTCCTCCACATTATCGACACTTTTTTCCCTCCTGCAATCTTCTATATTATGTCTGACCTGCAGGTTCTCTAGTCTCGAAAACTCATCCATGGTGAAGGTAAAAAGAGATTTTCGTAGACTTTTACGGCAAAACGGTCCGTCATGCCGGAAATATAGTCTACAACGGTCCTTTCGAGACCGTGACGAGGTATCATGGCTTGGAACTCCGCAGGCATGCGATGAGGGTGATGGATAAAGACGCGATAGAGGGAGAAAATCAATTCTTTGGCTTTGCTCTCTTCCGCCTTCGCTTCGGAACCGATATAAACGTGCCGGAACATGAACTGGCGCAGTTTCAACGTGGCTTCCTCCACTTCCGGGCTCATCCGGATCTCCGGCTGTTGCCAAGACGCCTGAACCATGTCCATGACCATGCTGTTGATCCGGGACCGGTGACCGTTCCCTAAGAGGCGAATACAATCTTGGGGAAGTTCTTCTTCGGCAATGATACCGCCTCGAAGGGCGTCATCGATGTCATGGTTGATATAGGCGAACCGGTCGGCCCAGCGGACGATCTGCCCTTCCAGAGTAGACGGTTTGCCACTGCTGGAATGGTTGACGATACCGTCACGGACCTCCCAGGTCAAATTCAGTCCTTCACCTTGTTCCAGTACTTCAACAACCCGTAAGCTCTGCCGGGCATGGGAAAAGCCCTCCTTGAAAACCCGATCGAGGGCCTCTTCTCCGGCATGACCAAAGGGCGTATGACCTAAGTCATGGCCCAGGGCGATCGCCTCAGCCAGATCCTCGTTCAGCGCCAACGCTCTGGCGATCGTCCGGGCAATCTGGGAGACTTCTAAGGTATGGGTTAGGCGGGTGCGAAAATGGTCCCCTTCTGGTGAGATGAAGACCTGTGTTTTATGTTTTAGACGACGAAAGGCTTTCGAATGAATAATTCGATCCCGGTCCCGTTGGAAGGCGGTCCGCATAGAACACTCCTGCTCTGACCGCTCTCGACCACGGTTCCGTCCACTCTTGGCTGCGTATGGAGATAGCAAGGTCTCTTCCCGCCGTTCCAACTCTTCTCGCAGGATCATAGAGTTCTCCCTCCGTCAGATTCCTTCTTCTAAAGGCCTTTCAGGAATACGACTTTTAACAATCGAGCTTATGCGTCGCCAGTAACCTTTGCATTGTAACGACAGTGTGCTGCTGCTTATTTACTCTTCTTGCCTGCTCGAAACATTCGAGCTGCTTCTACGAGCCGTTTGCCGAGAATCCTGGCCCGCTTCAGTCCGTCCTGATCCTGCTGAGCTGGTTTCTGTGCCGATGCGCCGAAATGGCCGCAGTCATGATCAACGTGTCCGTCGCCGACTAAAGTCATTCCTTGAACGAGCATCATGTCATGGATGGCCCTTGTCGTCGTCTCTTGGCCGCCGTATTTGGAAGCTCCCGTCGTGACGGTGCCTCCAGGAATTCCGTACCAAGCTTTGTCTCCACGCACTTTGCGTGTTTTATCAAAAAAAGCTTTCAATTGGGCGCTTACGGTGCCGAAATAAACAGGGCTGCCGATGATGACCCCGTCAGCGTCGGCGATATCGGCAAAAGCTTGTTCCAACTCAGTTCCTTTATAGCAAACGGTCGAACAAGGATTGGAACAGGCGGTGCAGAAAGGGTGTTTAGCCTTGGCGAGCACTGTCGGCACCTGTATCCATTGGACTTGCAAACCTGCTTGAACGATTTCATCGGCTGCCGCTTGAAGCAGTTGGGCTGTGTTGCCTTCTGGATTTGGGCTTCCGTTAATAAGGACGATTTTCACTTCGTTGAAATCTCCTTTCCTTTAATATAATAAGCTTTATTATTAATACCACCTTCGGTCATAAAAACCCTTCCTGCCGGGATAAGGAAAAAAGCCGGGTTCTCGTTCCCGGCTTCGTGCTTAAATAATGATGCAGATGAGTCCACCATTTCCTTCATTGACGATGCGCTGCAATGTCTCCTGAAGTTTACCTTGAACGTTTTCTGGCATGCGCTGCAGTTTGTTTTGTACCCCTTCACGGACCAGATCATGAAGGGATTTGCCAAAGATATTGGACTCCCAGATTTTTTGCGGATTTTCTTCAAACTCTTCGAGGATGTAACGGACCAGTTCTTCGCATTGCTTCTCCGTGCCGATGATCGGTGTAATCTCTGTGGTGATATCAGCGCGGATGATGTGTAAGGAAGGTGCGCTCGCTTTAAGTTTTACTCCAAAACGGTTCCCCTGCTTGATCAGTTCCGGTTCTTCCAGGAACATCTCATCGAGGCTCGGGTTGACGACACCATAGCCCACTTCCCTCACATCATCTAAGGCTGTGGCCACTTTGTCATACTCCCGTTTCGCCTTAGCCAATTCTTTCATCAGGCGAAGCAGGTCATGTTCGCCAGTGATGGTGAAGCCACTCTCTTCCTGCAGGACCTGATAGAACATGCCTTCCGGCGCGGTCATCTCAATAGCGGCCACACCGGTACCTAGATTCATTTCCTGCAGGTATACATCTTCGATGAAATCATAATCGGCCAGCGTCTCCACAGCCAGATCGATATCGCGCAGGCGCTTTACCTGGGAAATGGTGTCACGCACAGCCCCCTCATACTTCTGGCGCAGAGGATGTTTATTGTCAAGCTCTTCAATCCAGAGAGGGAGATTGATATTGACCTCGGTGACAGGAAATTCATACAAGGCCTCTTCGAGAATCTTCAGGACGTCGTCTTGACTCAGTTCGGTCACGTTCAAAGGAAGGACGGGAACTTGATATAACCCTTCCAGGTTATAGGCCAGTTCGGCTGTTTCCCTCGAGTGGGGACGAAGCGAGTTGAGCACGACGACGAAGGGTTTACGGAGTTCCTTCAACTCGTCGACGACCCGTTCTTCTGCTTCTACATATCCGTCACGGGGCAAATCAGTGATGCTGCCGTCGGTGGTGATGACGAGGCCGATGGTCGAGTGATCAGCGATGACCTTTCGTGTCCCCATCTCAGCTGCATCTTGAAAGGGCATCTCAGTCTCTGACCAGGGAGTCATCACCATCCGAGCCCCGTCTTCTTCTTCATAACCCAAAGCACCTTCGACTGAATAGCCAACGCAGTCGACCATGCGAACCCGCATCTTGACGCCATTTTTCACGCCAATCTCTACGGCTTCGTTCGGAATAAATTTGGGTTCTGTCGTCATGATCGTCCGGCCGGCGCCGGATTGAGGCAGTTCATCCCGGGCCCGCTCTTTATCATGGATATTCTTGATATTCGGCAATACTAACAGTTCCATGAACCGTTTAATGAAGGTGGACTTACCCGTGCGGACCGGGCCTACCACCCCGATATAGATGTCTCCTCCTGTGCGGTCACTGATATCACGGAAAATATCCATTTTCTCCATCGCGGTTTTCCCTCCTTATCGGTTGTCTGCCCTGGCCGCTCGGTTGGGTTCCCACCCCAAATATTTCCGCTGACAGGCCTAACGCTAGAATGTATATGAGCGCAGCCTGTTCTCTATGACAGGCTAGGGCCGATAAAGACGGTTAAAATCGCAACAAGTCGCTCTATCAGTGGTACCTGGGCCCCGTTGCAATGGATATGCCTTGGCTCGTTCTTTTATAACTTCACCTTACCTGAGCAGTAGCATAGTAAATCAGTGGTGTTAATGATTTAGCTTCCAAGGGGTTCTGACTTTATATCTCTCGTCCCACCGCTGCGGCGATCGGTCGAAGGGACTCGACCATGCAGGTGAAATCCTCCGGCTCCAGGGACTGTGGTCCATCACAAAGGGCTTTACACGGTTCTGGATGAACTTCGACCAACAAACCGTCGGCGCCGGCAGCAACAGCGGCACGGGACATGGAGGCTACCAGCCGAGAAGCGCCGGTCGAGTGGCTGGGATCCACCAAAATCGGTAAATGGGACAGTTCTTTAACGAGGGGTACTGCGCTCAGGTCGAGGGTGTTGCGAGTGGCTGTTTCGAAAGTCCGAATCCCTCGCTCACAGAGAATGATCTGGCTGTTGCCTTGTGCCATGATATATTCCGCGGCCATCAACCACTCTTCGATCGTTGCCGATAAGCCCCGTTTCAAAATCACCGGCAGGCGCGTTTGGCCGACGGCCTGGAGCAGACGGAAATTCTGCATGTTGCGAGCGCCAATCTGAAGCATATCTACATACCTGGAGGCCATCTCCAAACTGGGAAGGTCAATCACTTCCGTTACGGTGGGCAACCCGGCGAAACGACCGGCAGTGTTCAGAATCTTTAACCCTTCTTCCTCGAGCCCTTGAAAGGCGTAGGGAGATGTTCGAGGTTTGAAGGTGCCGCCCCGCAGGATTTTGGCTCCAGCTAAACGCACTTTCTCAGCAGCCAGCATCATCTGCTCGATGCTCTCTACCGCACAGGGACCAGCGATCAAAGCGACCGACTCTCCGCCGATCGCTACATCTTTAACGGTGATGACCGTATCCTCTTTTTTCGCTTCCCGGCTGACCAGTTTATAAGGACGGCGAATGGGAACCACTTTTTCAACTCCTGCCATGGCTTCCAGCCCTAAAGAGGCGATCGCCTGGCGGTCGCCGACAGCACCGATGACGATGCGGTTTACACCGTGAATCGAATGTCCGGTGAAACCATATTCAGTCAAGGTTTTGTTGATGTTGTCGATTTGGCTTGCCGTAGCGTTAGGATTCATGACGATAATCATCGGGGATCCCTCCAAATTTTTTATTGATGAAAATTAAAAACCCCGCAGCTGTCCCTGGAAGAGGGACGAACGCTGCGGGGCATCCGTGGTACCACCCTGATTGATCGGCTCCTGAAAGCAATGTTTTCGCATCGGGAGCGATCCGCTCATTGATAGAGTGCGGGAAGCGAGATTAAACCATACCTGCGCAAAGTGATAGAGGAAAATAAAAAAGCTTTTCATCCTCTCAGGGACGAAAAGCTTTTGCTTAACGCGGTACCACCCTGGTTAATCCATAACGCTATAGCGTCATCGATCCACCTCATGCACAGAGTACGGGAACCCGGTTCCGATACTCCCTTCCTGGTAACGTCGGAAGTCTACGGCCTCACCTACTCACCGGGATTATTTCCGGCTTCAGCTAGCAGCTCCAGAGGGAACTTCGGACAGTCATACACTTGGAAACGCTCTCAATCGACGACGTTTCCTCCCTGTAAGGCTGGGTCTGACCTACTTTTCTCTGTCATCGCTTTTGCCAATGTGGAGTTGTTATTTACAATAGCATAGGCTCATCGGAAAGACAAGAGCTTTTTTATCGGTTACTTCCAGTCGTCGAAGCCTTCTTCCACTTCATGGGTCTTGATCCGGCTCATGAGGTTGTCCACGGCTTCATCGGGAGGGTGATTTTCGAAGAGCACTTTGTAACATTCGGCCGTGATGGGCATTTCAACGCCCATATCCTGGGCCAATTTATAGGCAGCCTGGGTGGTTCGAACTCCTTCAACCGTTTGTCCGACCAGGTTTAAGGCCTCTTCCACCGATTTGCCCTTGCCCAGAAAAGCACCGAAACGCATATTCCGAGAATGTTTGCTCGTACAGGTGACGACGAGATCGCCCAGTCCGGCCAGCCCAGAGAAAGTGGCTACGTTTGCACCCATAGCGCCGCCGAGACGGATGATTTCAGCCAGACCGCGTGTGACAAGGGCTGCCTTCGTATTGTCGCCGAAACCTAATCCTTCTGCGACGCCACAGGCGAGAGCGATGATATTTTTCAAAGCGCCGCCCAATTCCACGCCAAGCAGGTCAGGGTTTGTATATACCCGGAAATAGGAGTTCATGAACAAGTCCTGAGCTTGTTCTGCCATGGCCCGGGAGACGGAAGAGACTACGACGGTCGTGGGAATATCGCGAGCCACCTCTTCCGCATGGCTGGGTCCTGACAGGATGACCACTCGCTCTGCTAGGTGTTTCGGAAGTACCTCCTGCAAAATCTGGGAGGGACGCTTTCCCGTCTCCGGATCGATGCCCTTCGCGGTGCTGACGATAAGCACATCGTCAGATAGTTTTTCTTGTATGGAGGCGACCGTTTCTCGCAGCGCAGAGGAAGGAACTGTCAGGACGATGACTTTGGCCCCTTCAATCACTTCATCGAGTTTTGAATTAGCCCGAAGGCGAGCAGGCAACAAAACTCCAGGGAGATAGCGGCGGTTTTCTCGATAACTGTTTATGTCCTTAGCCAGGTCGACGCGACGTGCCCAAAGGAATACTTGCTTGCCCTGTTGGGCCAACAGACGGCCGAGAGCAGTTCCCCAGCTCCCTGCACCAAGGACGGCTACTTTTTCTAACTGCATAGATCCACGACCTCCCACTTTTAAATAGGTCACCGGTAGATAGTCAATGAAACCCTCCGACGAACAGACTCGGTACGACAAAAATCCCAATAACGATACAGGCCGGAAACAGTTAAATCAATTATGTTGTTTTCCGCCGGATGGGGTTCTCTGTGCCTTCCATCAACCGCTTGATGTTAGACCGGTGGCGGTAAATGACAAAAAGAGAAACAGCTAAGGCAAAGACCTGATAGGCCACAGGTTTACCAAGAAAATACATGAGCAACGGCAAGAGCACTGCCGCCAAGATGGAACCGACCGAAACGTAACTGGTCAAATACACGGCCAGTGCGAATGCGACAAGACAGATCAAGGCGATCAACGGAGCGATCGTAAGCACCACACCGGCAGCACTGGCGACCCCTTTTCCCCCTTTGAACTTCATAAAAGGCGAAAAGGTATGTCCGAGGATGGCCGCCAAGCCAGCGAAGACCGCCATCGTACCCCCGTAAGGTTGTCCCAGCCAGGTGGCTAAGGCCGCTTTTCCAGCATCAAGAAGCAGCACTGCAGCGCCCATGGTGGCACCGAGCACTCGGAAGGCATTGGTCGCACCGATATTGCCGCTCCCGTGTTTGCGAATGTCTATGCCCTTAGCCTTGCCGGCTAGATAGGCGAAGGGAATCGATCCGAGAAAGAATGACAGCAGGATTAACCCCAGCGATGACCAATCCATTGTCAAGCTCATTGCTGTTGTCATAAGCAATCGGCTACCCTTCTATTCTTTTTCTTTTTCACGCTGCCGGATGATAAAGCGGACCGGTGTTCCTTCGAAGCCGAAGGTTTCCCGAAACCGGTTCATGATATGTCGCTGATAGGAGAAGTGAAAGAGTTCCTCATCGTTGACAAAAAAGACAAAGGTAGGCGGTTTCACAGAAGTCTGCGTGACATATAGGATCTTCAAACGACGGCCTCGATCAGAGGGCGCTGGTGTTACACGGATAATATCGGTCATCAACTCGTTGATCACCGATGTGGGGATACGGCGGTTGGCCTGTTCTGTTACAAAGTCAACCAGTTCTAAGATTTTAGGCAGACGCTGACCCGTCAGTGCGGATACGTAAATCGTCGGGGCGTAATTCAAAAAGCCCAATTCCGAACGAACCACTTTATCAAAGCGATTCATCGTCTTATCGTCCTTGGGAACCAGATCCCATTTGTTCAGCACAAGCACACAGGCTTTACCGGCTTCATGGGCGTAACCGGCAATCTTTTTATCTTGCTCGGTGACGCCTTGGGAAGCGTCAATGACCATGAGCACCACATCGCTGCGGTCCACGGCCCGCAGCGAGCGCATTACGCTGTAGCGTTCGACAGATTCATCGATTTTTCCTTTGCGGCGCATGCCGGCCGTATCGATGAGCACATAATGCTTCCCGTCACGTTCGAAGGGCGTATCGATGGCGTCGCGGGTCGTGCCGGGAATATTCGAGACGATGACTCGCTCTTCTCCCAAAATGGCATTGACCATGGACGATTTACCCACATTAGGCTTTCCGATAACAGCGATTTTGATCGTATCGGGATCATCTTCTTCGTCACCTTCCGGCGGCAGAGCTTCGATCACCGCATCCAATAGATCGCCTGTATTCATACCGTGGGAAGCCGAGATGGGGATCGGATCGCCGAGGCCTAACGCAAAAAACTCATAGTATTTATCCCGTTGGGAAAAATCCTCGATCTTATTGACTACAAGAAAGACCGGTTTCTTCGTTCTACGCAGCACCGCTGCCACCGCTTCGTCGTCGGCAGTGATCCCTGCTTTTCCGTCCACCATAAAGAGGATCACGTCGGCTTCGTCTATGGCTGCTTCAGCCTGCTTATAGATCACTTCTGAAAAAGGGTTTCCGTCGGCACCAAATTCCAGTCCGCCCGTGTCGACAAGAGTAAAATCCCGGTTGAGCCATTTGGCGTTCCGGTATAAGCGGTCCCGGGTGACGCCGGGCCGATCTTCCACAATCGCGACTCTTCCACCAGTGAGCCGGTTAAAAAGCGTGGATTTGCCCACGTTCGGGCGGCCCACGACAGCAACGATAGGTTTGGCCATAGGCTTCACCTTCCTTTCTAAGGTTCCTTGTTCTGGATCAAGCTTTTAAACAGTGCATCGCCGCTCGTTTCAATGACCTCTACCGGCGTCCCGCCAAGGGCTGCCGAAATATCTTCTGGCGTCAGATCGTCCAAGGTGACATCGCCTTCGCTCCGGAACATCACCGAAGGCAGGAGGATCCTGTCCGTTGGCTTAGGGGGATTGTCCAATCCCTGCAGAGTGTGTATCACATCTCTGCCTGTCACCAGTCCCGTCACGGTCACCGTAGGGCCAAAACAACGGTTTTCGACGGTGACCACCTGAACAACCTGTTCTGACCAGGATATACCGTAATCCTGGTCAGTCTGGCCTAACAACCGTGAAAGAAATCGCCCACCAGACTTGCCCGTAATCAGAAAGGTTTGTCGATTCTCCGAGTCACTCGCCCGAAGGGCTTTCCCGCCCTTTGCTTCTTCAAGGAACTCCTCGACGGCCCCATACCAGTCGTCCATAAACAGTCGACAAAGGCCGACTCCGTTTTCCAGTTGGGCATAGTCTTCATACCGTTCCGATTCAGGAAAATCGTCTCCGGAAAGCAAATAAAACTCATCGGCCGCGAAGAAGACCGTCTCGCCACGCTCCTTTACAGACTGCTGCTGCCACCTTTCCATGAGTTCAATCACTTTCTTCGCCTCATCGGGCTGAAAGGTACGCAAGGGGAAAAGTTCTTGACGATGGCTCGTCAATCCGACAGGCACGACGGACACACTTGCCAGGGAATAGCCAAGGGACCAGAGGTCTGTCAAAGACTTCTCCAGCACGGCACCGTCATTCAGTCCTGGGCAACAAACGATCTGGGTGTGCAGTTGGATCCGGGAGTCGGCCAATTGGCGCAATCGGTTCATGATCTCGCCAGCGCGGCGGTGGCGGAGCAGTTTTTGCCGAACCTCTGGGTCTGTGGCCTGTACTGAAATATAGAGCGGACTCAGACGAAGAGAGATAAGTCGTTGAAAGGCCTCTTCATCGAGGTTTGTCAAGGTGATAAAATTCCCATGCCAGAAGGAATGGCGGTAATCGTCATCTTTGGCGTACAAGGAGGGACGCATGCCTGGAGGCATTTGATCGACAAAACAAAAAAGGCAACGGTTTTGGCAGCGGCGCAATCCATCAAAGGTTGCGTCGGCAAAGTGAATGCCTAAGTCGTCATCCTCTTCTTTTTCAATCTCAAACCACCGGGTTTCCCCGGTGGCATTTTCCAATACTTCTAGTTTTACCCTACCTTCACGGATAAAAAATCCGTAATCGAGCACATCGCGAACCTGCTGGCCATTAATTGATAGGAGTCGGTCTCCGCTCTGAAGACCGATTCGGGCGGCCAAACTGGCTGGCTCTATGTCACTGATGATGCCGCCTGCGGGCTTCACGGCCCAGGCCTCCTTATGTCCTCAATTCTTCTACTCATTATGAAGGAGCGATTCCATTTCGTCAAGGAATCGGGATCCAGCGCTTCCATCAGCCCATCTGCCAGTTTTTCCGTTTCTTTGGGTTGCCATCCCTTCGGTACTGTCACATCGATCATCCGGGGATGTAAATGCTGCTCGTGGCAAGGTTTGATCACGGTGATAACCGGTCTAACTTCGACGGGCAAGTGTTCTGCCCACCGCAGGGCAAAAGCAAAATTAGAGGGATGACGAGGCTGTCCTTGTTCCACAATAAACTCCATTCGGCTCTCTCCGTTGCTGTCCACCCAGTGGACCGTTCCTTCGCGAAGGATGATCATGGCAGCGGTCCCGTTGACACCATGACGGTATAGGGCTCGTTTTGTCAAGTTCTGCTCCCCCAAATGAAACGCGACGCTCATGCCTCTTTCTCGAATGGTATCGACAAAATGCTGAGCCGTCCCTTCCGCCTGTGGAGCAGCCATGACGACAATGTTACCGTCGGCCCCATCGGAGGAAGGGGCTAATCGAGTCGGGAGCAAGTTGCTGGATAGGACCGGATCGGATTCGCCGCAAAGAACTGCATCGTCTTGCCTTACATAGACAGCCTCATCATCCACTTTTTCAACCCTCCAGGGTCGTCCCTGCTCGTCGATGATCCCTTCACCGCTGCTCCATTCTCGATCCGTTTTGGCGATCCCTACGCCTTGGCGATTCATTCCCATGTCTTGGTAATTCATGACAGGTCGAAGGGATCCTTTCGAGGCCCTCTCATCGAGTCGGTCCCAATCAGATAGACGGTACACAAAGGCAAAGAGGCCGGCGATGACTAAAAAGGCCATCAGTCCTGTTATCAGCGATACGATCGTATATACAAGCGGAAAAGTGTGCTTATTCTGATGATCTCTTTTCCGAATCAATGACAATTTCTTGTTCCTCTAGCGATTCCTTCGTTGACTTCCGGTCGATCGGCTTGGGGATAAGATTCACTCGGACAGCCTTGGCGGCACTGAGATGTTCAATGATGAAGCTTAGGGGGAACACTAACAAGGATGATACAACAATCCGGTCAAAGACAATGCCTGCTCCTAATTCAGTGATCCGTCCCGGTGCCAGATGCCAGTACAGATTGACAAAAGGTCCGATCGTCTCAGCCAGTGCTCCCCCCAGAAGAACGGCCGCCAGTGCGCCGCGCATCTCGACAGCGACGGTAGCCGCAGCCAATGCACCGAGAAAGGTGAAGATCCAGTGGCCGTCCCAGAGGAAATGATCCTGTTCAAATCCGAGGACTTCCTGCCCGAGCAAACCGGAAACCATAACAGACAGGACAGCCATCCAAAGTCTGATATCGGCCAGTTTCGTTTTACCCGTCAAAAGCAGCCCTAGACAGAGCGGTGCAACAATGCCGCCGAGGTTCATTGACATAGACGGTTTTATCACTGGGATCGGCACATCGATAAAAGAAGCTGCCCACCATGCCAAGAGGAAGAAAAGCAATCGCCTCGACGGCGTTCGTAACCGCTGAGCTAACCCCCGCCCCATACCGAAAAGAATGAAGATCATGCTGACCAACAGAATGATGGCTCCTATCGGATATCTTGGCACCTTCCCCACCTCCATAGCTAGGTTGCCCGAGGAATGCGGGGAAAAACCAAAAAGAGTACTCGTCGCTGCCTGTCAAGCTAGTACAGCAAAAAAGAAAAACCCGGCTATCAATAAACCGGGTTTTCCTTATTTCTCTGAGTCCAAAAAGCCAAGGGGATACAACGCTGTTCGAGCCACTCTTTTAGTTCCCCAAGGATTAGGCAGGGCCGCTGGGCAAATGTGTCCAAGTTAGAACTGTTGGTCAAAGTTAAGCTCACGATGAGTGCCTGCCGGTATTCTTCAATATATTTCTCGACAGACTGTTCGCCATCGCTGGAACTGAGAAGATGTTTGAGCACTGAACCAGCGACAGCTGTCGCGTTGGCACCTAAAGAGAGAGCCTTTGCTGCTTCCCATCCGTTTCGTATGCCGCCGCTGGCGATAATGGTCAATCTTTCATCGCTCGGCAAAGTGCGGCATCCTGACCAGACTACCTCGGCCAAAGTAGCCGCCGAAGAGATGCCCCAGGCTTCAAATTCTTGCGAGGCGAGGCCTCGTCGACGCATTTCAATGGCAATGAAATTGGTGCCTCCGGCACCTCCCACATCGATGCAGCGGACTCCCAACTCCATAAGCCGTTGGGCGGTTTCGAAAGAAACACCATTCCCGACTTCTTTCGCGATCACCGGTACGGGGCAGTGACGGACGAGTTCAGCGAGGTTTTCCGGCCAATGGCGAAAATCCCGGTCGCCTTCTGTCATTGCCATTTCCTGTGCCACATTGAGGTGCACCTGCAAGGCGTCAGCTTGGATCATCTCGATCGCTTTGATCGCTTGATCTACAGGGGTGTTCGGGTTAACGTTGGCAATAACGATGCCGTTAGGGTTTTCCTCCCGCACGACCTGATAGGACTCCCTCATCGCCGGATCCCGTAAAGCGGCCGCCTGCGATCCGACGGCGATGCCGATACCGGCTTTGGCAGCGATACGGGCCAAGCGACGGTTGATATCGGTCACCTGGGGAGTACCTCCGGTGATGGCATTGATCAACAAAGGCATCGTCAATGTTTTCCCGAGAAAAGGAATAGATATATCGATATCCCGGCTGTCAAGGCTGGGCAAGGCCTCGTGAATGAGCCGGACGTCTTTAAAGCCGTTGGGGAGCGGACCCTCTTCCAGCGAGAGTGCCTGACGGATGTGATCGAGTTTTCGTTGTTGGCGAATGTCCACGCATGTCCTCCTCGGACCAGTTCTTATGAGGGAATTATTCCGTCTCTTTCGCCGCGCCCGGTCTCCGTGAAAGAGCTACTTTGCCGGTGCGAACCATTTCCACGATACCGTGATCTTTGAGGACCTCACAGAGGGCGTCGATCTTCGTCTCTTCTCCGGTCAATTCGATGACCATCGTTTCACGATTGACATCGACGATCTTCGCGCGAAAGATTTCGACGATGTCCACGATATCTGAGCGGGTCTCCGGGTTGGCTTTTACTTTGATCAGGGCCAGCTCCCGTTCGATAGAAGGTTCCGAAGTAAGTTCAACGATCTTGATCACATCAACCAGCTTGGAAAGTTGATTGACGACCTGTTCCAAGCTGCGGTTATCTCCTTCAACCACAATGGTGATGCGGGTGATATCGGCTTCTTCCGTGTATCCGGCGGTGATGCTTTCAATATTAAAAGCACGCCGGGCGATAAGACCGGAGATGTGCACGAGCACGCCGGGGCGATTTTCTACCAGTACAGCCAAGGTATGACGCATCTCAGTCCACCTCCTCAATGATCTGATCGAGAGGCGCCCCTGCCGGAACCATCGGTAGGACGTTTTCATCGTCACTGACGCGGAAGTCCATAAACACAGGGCCTTCCGTTTCCAGGGCTTTGGCAATGATGGCCGGTACATCGGCAGGTGTTTCCGCTCGAAGACCTGTGGCTCCGAAGGCTTCAGCCAGTTTTACATAGTCTGTACCGCCGTTGGCAAAGCGGGTATGGGAATAACGCTGGTTAAAGAACATCTTCTGCCATTGCCGGACCATGCCCAGAACGTTGTTGTTCATGATGGCCACCTTAATCGGTAAGCGATGTTCTACCGCTGTGGCAATTTCTTGGCAGTTCATCAGGATGGATCCGTCTCCGGTGACCAAAAGAACCAGTTCATCGGGTTGTCCCAGTTGGGCACCGATAGCCGCTGGTAATCCATAGCCCATCGTTCCCAACCCTCCGGAGGTGATCAGTGTCCGGGGCTGGTGAAAAGGGAAAAATTGAGCCGTCCACATCTGGTGCTGTCCTACGTCGGTAGCGACGACTGCTTTGCCCCCTGTCAACCGAGCTAGCTCTTCAATGACAAACTGAGGTTTGATGATGTCATCACTCTTTTGATAGGCTACGGGCGATTCCTCTTTCCAGCGGGTAACCTCTTGGATCCATCCACCGGAGCGTTGCCCTTCAACAAAAATCTTTCTCAAGGAAGCTTCTAAGGCCGGCAAGCTCCATTGGAGGTCACCGATGACTCGCAAATGGGTAAAGACGTTTTTGTTGACTTCAGCGGGGTCGATGTCGAGATGAGCCACTTTCGCTTTCGGTGCAAACCTGGCAATGAGTCCGGTCACGCGGTCATCAAAACGGACGCCGATGCCGACGAGGAGGTCGCATTCCATAACGGCCTTGTTGGCTGCTACAGTTCCATGCATTCCGACCATGCCCAGGTGCATCGGATGGGTTGTCGCAATCGCTCCCAATCCCATGAGCGAACTGATTACTGGAATTTGATATTTCTCTACCAACCGAAGGAAATCCTGTGACGCGCCTGCCGCTCCGACTCCGCCGCCGATAAAGAATAACGGTTTGTTCGCTTCAGCGATCGCCTGGGCCACGGCGTCCACTTCTGAACTCTTACCTTCAAAAACAGGCGCATAACCGCGCAACCGAACTTCCTTGGGATATTCAAAATCAATGGTCGTCGTAAAGATATCTTTGGGCACATCGACAACGACCGGACCTGGACGGCCTGTTCTAGCGATGTGAAAAGCCTCTTTAATGATTCTCGGCAGGTCACTTGCTTTTTTCACCAGGTAGTTATGCTTGGTAATCGGCGCGGTGATTCCCGTGATATCAGCTTCTTGGAAGGAATCTTTCCCAATTACCGATAGAGGAACCTGCCCAGTGATACATACCATCGGCACTGAGTCCATATAGGCGTTTGCAATCCCTGTGATTAGGTTGGTTGCCCCTGGACCGGATGTAGCGATGCAGACCCCCACCTTCCCGGTGGCCCGTGCATATCCGTCGGCGGCGTGAGCCGCCCCCTGCTCGTGCCGGGTAAGAATATGCCGGAGGGAACTGTCATAAAGGGCATCGTAAAGCGGGATCACCTGACCGCCGGGATACCCAAAAATCAAGTCCACCCCTTCTTCCTGCAGACTGGCGACGACGGCTTGAGCTCCGGTCATCTTCATACCTGACACACCTCATCTTTCAAAACTTAACTCAAAGATAAATGAAAACCCTCGCCTCTATCATTCAAGAGGCGAGGGAAATTCGCGGTACCACCCTTGTTCGGCTGTCACGAATGGCAGCCCTCAACAGGACAAGTCGATGCTTGCCCGGTCTGATAACGGTGACCGTCCGGCACGGCTTAATGGGGAATCATCTCCCTTTCGGCCTGCACCTTGGAGAGGATTTTCCTGTCGATGGTTGCAGTGCCGCCTTTCAGCCATGAGCGGCTCTCTGTCAACTGCCCTTCATACAGTACTCTTTCTCCGCATTGGATTTGTACGCTTATATCAACATGTGGACCTGGATTATACTCCTATGGATCTATACATACTATTCTATACACAGTGATAAATTCCTTGCAAGAGAAATTCTCAGATTTGCAGAAAATTTGTCTATTCGGAGTTGATTGTACCCCATCCATCAGTTTGCTAAAATAAACTAGAAGACTTCTGTTCCTTAGGGGGACATTGCATTGCATGCATTGAAAGATACGGCTCATTGGATTGTCAGCACTTATGGCGATGTAGGCCTTTTTCTAGGCCTTTTATTCGAGTTTTTGGGAGCTCCTTTTCCTGGAGAGATAGCTCAAGCTTTTGCCGGATTTTTAATTTCTCAAGATCGTCTCCAGCTTCAGATCACCCTACTGGCTTGTGTCGCCGGCAGCCAGTTGGGTTCCATGGTTGCCCACGTGATCGGAACACGTTATGGGCAGCTTGTTCTTTACGAATGGGCTCCCCGAATGGGATTGAAGCGGGAACACATTGAACGGACAGAGTCCTGGTTTCGCCGCAATCGTATTACAATGATCCTCTTCAGTCGCTGGATCATCGGTGTGCGTCATGTAACACCCTATTTTACCGGTCTCGTCCGGATGGGTTTTTGGGAAACCTTTTTCTGGAACCTGTTGGGTTCGATTCTTTGGTGTACGCCGATTATCCTTATCGGAGTAGCCGCCGGTGAAGCTTACGAAGCGATGATGGGAGAGTTCCATCATTATGTGAACGTCTTAGTTTTAGCCGGCCTTTTGGTTTTCGGCGCTGCTTATCTGCTATATAGGTATCGAAACGCTGCTTTGAAAAAGGCGCCTGTGAAATCAGTCGCAGAAAGAATCAGAGAGAACGAAGAATAGGTAGTGTGGGAAATTAAATAAGACTCTTTGAAGAAATACCGTCGCTGACGGTATTTCTTTGTTCCTCTAGTTTCTTTAAAACTTGACCAGAATAAGACCCACAAAGGTTAGCGCCACTGCCATAGTCTGCAGTGCCGTAAGCCGTTCTTTATATACGCCTACCGATAATAGAACGATCACCAATCCGTATAAAGAAAAAACAGGTGAGATGATTGAAGCCGGTCCTTGCGATAAAGCATAGGCATAGAGTTGCATTCCTCCGAAAGAACCCAGCCCGCTCACTAACCCCCAGCCCAACTGGGGAACTATTTCGCCCGTTTTTAGTTTCATCAGTTCCGCCCGGTACCGTACTAAAAAGTAGATTGTCGGTATCAGATAGCTGAAAAAGAGGACGGCGCTGTTATCCATAGCCAGTTCTTGAGTCACTTTAAGTCCGCCGTTACGAACGGCGAAAAGCAAGGTGCTCAGCACCACCATACCAAACCAGAAAGCCGAAGTGGTCGTCCCTTTTCCTTTGCCCGGCTTAATCGCGATCAAGATGATGGCGATCAGGAATAAGGCGACACCAAGCATTTTGGTTAGGCCAATGGTCTCTCCATAGACGAAGACTGACATGCCGATTACGAGCACTACATTCATGTTGATGATCGGTGAAGTCAAACTGGCCGGCCCGCTTTCGATTGCCTTCATAAAGGCATAATTTCCTCCGGCCGAGCCAATACCGATGATCAATCCCGCTATGATGACTGACCAGGCAGTGACAGCTCCGGCATTCCACCAAGTTATCAAAAATCCCAGCGTACCCGATAAATATAGACCGACAAGCACCATGGACGAGGGGACTCCTCGCATTTGCCCCATTTTCATTCCAAATCCTGCTAAACCAAAAACGATAGCACTCGTAAGGGCTAAGAACAACCACATCAGATTTGTACACCTTTCTTCTGTCAAAATGTTGCGACAGCCCTCATGGTATTTTGTATTTAGTATAACCGCAAATGCCTATTGCTTGGCGGTGAAGTTGGTTCGCTTAGTTCTCGGCTAAGAAATTTTATTGTCATCATCGACCGTCGCCGATTTTTTTGGGGAAAAACTGACCTTTACTGTACGCCAACTTAACGAGCCGCAGTGTCCACCTCAGAATTCTTCATATCTTAAAAAATAAAACCCCGCCTGTGGCGGAGTTTTTATTTTGAACAAATACGGTTTGTTTGTTCTATTTTTTGTTCTATTTTTGTTTTGAACCGGCCACCACTTGGAACGCCTCTTCGGCGGCTGCAATGGTGAAATCCAGGTCTTCTTTCGTATGGGCCAAGGATACAAAAGCGGCTTCAAACTGGGAACAGGCCAGATAGACGCCACGGTCGAGCATAGCCCGGAAATAGGTCGCAAATGCCTCTGTATCTGATGTACAGGCGGAGGCAAAATCGTCAACCACTTTATCCGTGAAGAAGCCTGTCAACATTGAACCGACGCGGTTCGTAGAAAGAGAGACACCCGCTTTTTGGGCTGCTTTCGCCAAACCGTCCGCCAAGTAAGAGGCTTTTTCTTCCAAGTACTCATAGGTTCCCGGACGCTTCAGAATCTCCAAGGTGGCGATTCCGGCGGTCATAGCCAAGGGGTTGCCTGAGAGGGTACCTGCTTGATAGATGGGACCTGCCGGGGAGACTTTTTCCATGATTTCGGCTTTACCGGCGTAAGCGCCGACAGGCAGACCGCCTCCAATGATCTTGCCGAGACAAGTGATGTCCGGCTCGATACCGTAAAGACCTTGAGCGCCGCCAAAGGCCACACGGAAGCCGCTCATGACTTCGTCTACGATCATCAATGCGCCGTATTCGCGAGTCAACTCACGAACACCTTCTAAGTAGCCGGGCTTGGGCGGCACGACACCCATGTTACCGGGTACCCCTTCGATGATGATGGCAGCGATATCGTCTCCAGCCTGTTTGAAGACTTCCCGGAGGGTCTCCAAATCATTGTATGGTGCTGTAATCGTGTTCGAGGCGATATTACCGGGAACACCCGGGCTCGTAGGTACGCCCAAGGTCAAGGCGCCTGAACCTGCTTTGATCAGCAGGCTGTCAGCATGCCCGTGATAGCATCCTTCGAATTTGACAATTTTGCTTCGTCCCGTGTAACCACGAGCCAAACGCAGGGCGCTCATGGTCGCTTCCGTACCGGAGTTGACCATGCGAACCATGTCAAAGTGCGGGAACGCTTCTAAAACCAGTTTTGCGAGACGCGTCTCTAGTTCTGTCGGCGCTCCGTAGGAAGTACCTTTATCAATCGAAGCTTTAATCGCTTCAGAAACTTCGGGATGAACATGTCCTAGAATTAGAGGGCCCCAGGAACCGACGTAGTCCACATAACGATTGCCGTCCACATCGTAGAGGTAGGCCCCTTCGCCCCTCTCGATGAAGACGGGGTTGCGGCCCACCGATTTGAAGGCCCGTACTGGGCTGTTTACACCGCCGGGAATCACCTTCACAGCTTCTGCAAACAGTTCTTCTGACCGTTGGTAACCCTTCGTCAAGTGTCTTTCCCCCTACTCTTCCATAAAGTAACGCATGCTGGTTTTCTTCAGTTCCTCGGTAGAGAAAAGCAGCCGGTAATTGGTGATACCCGTTGCTTCCGAAATCCGCTTAGCCACAGCTTCACACTCTTCCCGGCTTTCGCCGTGAATCATGGTGAAGTGGCTGTAAGGCCAGCCTTCGAAGCGAGGGCGCTGATAGCAGTGGGAAGCTTCTCGGAAAGTGGCCATAATTTTGCCCACCTCTTCGGCCCGTTCTTCTGGGACATCCCAACAACCCATGCCGTTGGCGGTGAACCCGACTTCCCGGTGCCGCAGGGCTACGCCAAAACGGCGCATATAACCTTTTTCTTGATATTCCTTGGTACGGGCGATGACTTCCTCTTCCGTCAAGCCGACTTGTTCAGCCAGTACGGCAAAGGGCCGGGAAGTGACCGGCAGATCATCTTGCAGCAGGCGAATTAATTTTTTATCGACTTCTGTAAGCATACCGTCTCATTCCTTCACCAGCAAGTTATTGCGCCGCTTCGGCGGCCCCTTGCCGTTCCTTGTCCAGTTTGAAATCGACTTTAATCTTGAAGAAACGAACTGCCGGCAGGTTATGTACTTCACAGCCGGTCCGCTCCCGGATCTCATCGAGCACATTCTCCATGTATTCTTCCGAAGGTGTGATTAAGGTAAACCATACGTTAAATTCGTGTTCCCGCAGGTAGTTATGGGTCACGCCGGGGTATTCGTTGACGACGGCGATCGCCTTTTCTAACTTATCCTCAGGCGCTTTCATCGCACACAAGGTCGACTTGTAGCCCAAATTGCGGGAATCGAAGATGCCGCCAATGCGCCGAATGAGACCTGTAGCTTTGAAGCGTTGAACCCGGGAGAGGATGTCCTCTTCGGTCGTGTTCAATGCTTCAGACAGTTGTTTGTAAGGTTCGGCGGCAATGGGGAAAGATGACTGGATAATGGTCAACAATCGACGGTCCAGATCATCGAGACTCATGGCTTAATACCCCTTCCGACCGTGATAGAGGCACCAGGGCTCTTCAGCCATGAAGTCTTGGTTATGATAGTAATAGGCACGAGCCCGGCATCCGCCACAAGCAAACTTGTACTTACAGTCGCCGCAGCCGCCGCCATATTTCAAGGTGCGCAGTTCTTTGAAGATCGGAGCTTCTTTCCAGATCTCGGAGAAAGGCGTTTCGCGAACATTTCCGGCAGAGATGTTCAGGTACGCGCAAGGCTGAACGATGCCCATGGGGGAGATGATGCAGTAGTGGGTTCCGGCGAGACAGCCGCGAGCATACTTCATATCCATGCCCATCTCTTTGGCGATGCGCATGAATTGAGGCGCACAGGTGGGCTTCAGTTCGATTTTGACTTCCTTCTGTTTTTCCATGATTTCCGTCAGGATTTGCTCATACTGTTCGGCTTTCAGTGATTCTTCTTCAATGTCCACGGCACGGCCGGTAGGTACCAAGAAGAAGGTGTGGTGGCCTACAGCGCCGATTTCAACAGCAAAATCGGTGATGGTAGATACTTCATGACGGTTCCATTCCATAACCGTCGTATGGATTTGGAAACCTAGCCCTTCAGCCCGGCAGTTTTCCATACCACGAACGGCTTCGTCCCAAGCACCGGGATAGCGGCGGAATTCGTCGTGTTTCTTTTTGTCCATGGAGTCGAGAGAGATGCCCATACCCATGGCTCCCGCTTTTTTCAGATCTCGAGCCATTTCACGGGTGATCAGGGTGCCGTTCGTGCCAAAGACAGAACGAAGACCTTTCGATGTAGCATAGGCAACCAATTCGACAATGTCAGGACGCATGAGGGGCTCGCCACCGGAGAAAATCATGATTTTAAAGCCGGCTTTGGCGATCTCATCGATCAGTTGTTTTCCTTCTACTGTGGACAACTCCTGTTCAGCTTTGGCGCCGGCGTCACGATAACAGTGGTCACAAAACATGTTGCACTGGTTCGTTGTGTTCCATGAAATAATCAAGGAATAACCCTCCTTTTGATGTCTATCTCTCGTTCGTTTCGTTTATCTTTTAATATAAAAATCAGGGGTCAGCTAAATTCCAACACGCTCATATTGCTATTCCGCGAAAAATTAAGGGTACATTGGCTAAGTAGCGATTTGAGCCAGCGGCATCGGCAAAGGAGACTGGGAAATCGTAGGGCGCCATCGGTACAACAACCGAATTCATAGGCGCCCTGCGATACAGTCTAGCGAGTCGTCGCGAAGCACAAAGTGAACGTAGCCATTGCACCCCGCCATTCAACAGAATTCCGGGTCAAGGGTGTAGGAAAAGGCTATTCGTTCAGCCAGCGAACCGCATCCTTGGCATGGTAGGTGATGATTAGATCAGCCCCAGCGCGCTTCATGCTGAGCAATAGCTCTAGGGTGATTCGTTTTTCATCAATCCAGCCTTTTTCGGCGGCGGCTTTCACCATGGAATATTCACCGGACACGTTATAGATGGCTACAGGCAGATCGAAAGTCTCTTTCAAGCGGCGGACGATGTCCAGATAGGCTAACCCCGGCTTAACCATGATCAGGTCACAGCCTTCTTGGATATCGAGAGCCGTCTCTCGCAAGGCTTCGGTACTGTTACCGGGATCCATCTGATAGGAGCGCCGGTCACCCCACTTGGGCGATGATTCAGCCGCTTCCCGAAAAGGTCCGTAGAAAGCCGAAGCGTATTTGGCCGAGTAGGACATGATCGGTACGTTTTCGAAACCAGCCTCATCTAATCCCAGCCGGATAGCGCCGACTCGGCCGTCCATCATATCGGACGGAGCTACCATATCGGCACCGGCTTGGGCATGAGAAACAGCTGTCTTCGCTAAATAGTCTAAAGAAGGGTCATTGAGGATGCGTCCATCTTCGACAATGCCGCAGTGACCATGGTTGGTGTACTGGCATAAGCAGACATCGGTGATGACGTACAATTCGGGACAAGCGTCCTTCACGGCTTTTACCGCTTCTTGAACGATGCCGTTCGGATCGTAGGCACCAGAAGCGACGTCATCCTTCTCCGGAGGGATACCAAAGAGCTCCACGGACCGAACGCCGGCTTTGTAAGCATCGACAGCTTCTTTGACGATGTTATCTACTGAAAGCTGGCAAACGCCAGGCATAGAACTGACGGGATTGACGACGTTTTTTCCGGGTACAGCAAAGAGAGGATAAATCAGATCTTCCGGGCGCAGGTGGTATTCCCGTACCATATCCCGCAGCACCGGGTTTTCCCGGAGTCGACGGGGTCGTTGGATAGGAAATCCAGACAGGATGTGTTTCATCCCTTTTCTCCCTCCCAGTTATTCAAGCCACTCAAGTTTGATTCGGGATCCTTTTTAGAGGCCGATTTCCTCATCGGTGAGGTAGCAAGCCGGATCAGACTCCCAGAAATCGCCGGTAACGGCTTCTGCACGGGCACGGAAGTTGCCGTTGCAGACGTTGAGCCATTTACACTTGGAGCAGCGTCCTTTGAGCAAGGGTTTCCGGTCTTTCAAGCCAGCCAGGATGGGGTTGCTGGAAGTGTCGGACCAGATCTCTTTGAAGGGACGTTCTTTGATGTTGCCAAAGGTATGGTTTTGAGTGAATTGGTCAGGGTGAACAAATCCTTGCGAATCGACGTTGGCAAAGGCGATACCGGAGCGGTTGCCGCCGTTCAACTGCATCAGCTTCCAGATCTTTTCAGCCAGCACAGGATCTTTATCTTTCATCTTCAAGTACAGGTAAACGATGTCGGCATGGTTGTCAACGGTGAGGATTTCACAATCGAAACCTTTTTTGTGGAATTCCACCGATTTGGCCATGATCAGGTCCATCGCTTCACGAGCTTCTTGGCGAGTCATGTCTTCTTCCATCATGCTGCCGCCGCGACCGGAGTAGACGAGGTGATAGAAGCAAACACGGGGAATCTTTTCTTCTTCAATCAGATTGAAGATGTTTTCCAGGTCGTTAAAGTTATGCTTGTTGATGGTGAAGCGCAGGCCCACGCGCTGATCGATGGCCAGACAGTTGCGAATACCATTCAAGGCTTCTTCAAAAGCGCCTTTTTTACCGCGGAATTTGTCGTTGTTTTCGCCGATACCATCGAGACTGATGCCCACGTATCCGACGCCATATTTTTTAATTTCTTTAGCCACATCAGGAGTGATCAACGTGCCGTTTGTGGAGAAGGTAACCCGGATGTTCCGTTTGCTGGCATGAGCGACGAGTTCAAAAATGTCGGGGCGCATCAGCGGTTCCCCACCAGAAAGCAGCAACACGGGAACATTGAAATCGGCCAATTCATCGATGAACTTGATGGCTTCCTGGGTATTCAGTTCGCCGGGATAATCGATTTCATCGGAGTCGGAATAGCAGTGAATGCAGTGCAAGTTACAGGTCCGGGATACGTTCCAAGCGACGACAGGGCCATATCCTTCAACAGCGCCGTTCCGTTGTCCGTGGGATCCGCTGGCGTAACGCAACCGGTCGCCATAGTTCTCGCTGCCGACAAGCAGTTTACTTACTCCGATCATGGTGATCCTTCCTCTCACGTCTTTCATTTTGCATGAAAAACTATAAAAATTTATAGCACATGGTGGATATAGGTCACCCCGAAGGCGAAATGTTATATTCCGTCGAGAAACAATGTGATTACGCCCTCGGGGCAAATGACAGTTTTACTCAGGAAGTTGTATGTTCCAATGAGCCATCAAGGCACGAGTCAAACCGGGAATGGTGTATTCGGTGGCTTCCACGTCGACCCGGAGGCCCAGTTCCTTCATCGTATCAGAGGTGATGGGACCGATCGAAGCCAAGGTGACGCCATCGAGCAGACGCTCCCGTTCTGCTGCATCTACACCGAGCATTTCCACAAAGTTGCGAGCGGTAGAGGAACTGGTGAAGGTTACAGCGCTGATCATCTTCTCTTCCATCATCTGACGGAGCAACGTCGCATCACCGCCGCCGCGTACGGTGCGGTAGGTGACTACATCGTCGACTTCAGCACCAAAACTGGTGAGTGCTTCCGGAAGAATCTTACGGGCGATATCGGCCCGAGGCAGCAGGACTTTGCGTCCCTTCCAGTCATCGAGGTTTTTCAGGCCTTCGATGATGGCTTCCGCACGATACTCTTCAGGGACAAAGTCGACTTTTAAGCCGAACTTCTGCAATTCCTTGCGTGTTTGCGGCCCAATGGCACAGAGGCGGACATTGAAGAGTTCACGAATGTCATGACCGTTGGTGAAGAAACGCTCGAAGAAGCGCTGCACACCATTCGGTGACGTAAAGATAACCCATTCGTACTCGTGAATCTTGCTGATGGCATTTTCCAACGGTGCCAGGTCAACCGGTTCTTGAATATCGATCGTGGGGAACTCCCAAGGCTCTGCTCCCAGTTCTTCGAGGCGGGAGGCAAAGGCCGACGCTTGTTGACGAGAACGGGTGACGACGATACGTTTGCCAAAGAGGGGTTTATCTTCGAACCAAGCCAGTTTTTCCCGAAGGGTGACTACTTCACCGACGATGATGATGGCCGGGTTTTGGAATCCAGCCGCTTTTGCTTTGTCAGCAATGTCGGCCAAGGTTCCGGTCATCGCCCGTTGTTCTGGGCGTGTACCCCAGCGGATCAGACCGACGGGAGTTTCAGGGCTGCGTCCATGTTCCATCAGCTTGCTGGCGATGTGCGGCAGGTTACCCATCCCCATCAGGAAGACCAGCGTACCGATACCTGTGCTGATCTTCGCCCAATCGATGGCCGAGTCTTCTTTATTCGGATCTTCATTACCGGTGATCACGGCGAAGTTCGATGTAAAATCGCGGTGGGTCACGGGGATCCCTGCATAGGCAGGAACGGAGATAGCCGAGGTGATGCCAGGAACGATCTCAAAAGGTACGCCGGCTTCCCGCAAAACTTCAGCTTCTTCACCGCCGCGACCGAAGACGAAGGGATCTCCGCCTTTTAGACGGGTGACGATTTTGCCTTCCAAACCTTTGACCTTAAGGACTTCGTTGATCTCTTCTTGTTTATAGACATGCTTGTCCGGTCCTTTGCCAACGAAGATCAACTCGGCGTCGGGACGGGCGTAGGTCAGCAAGCGGTGACCAGCCAAACGGTCATAGACAAGCACTTCAGCTTTTTGGATACACTGTAGACCTTTTACAGTGATGAGTCCGGGATCCCCGGGACCTGCACCGACGAGATAAACCTTTCCGACTTTCTGTTTCATTGCAACTCAGTCTCCTGTCTTACAACGTTTAATATCTCTCTGGCCCCTTGTTGCAAGAGCTGTTCGGCCAGACGGATACCCACTTCTTCCGGTTGTGACGGGTCACCTTCTTCCCGTCCTCGAGCGACATGTTTCCCATCGAGGGACGCTACGATCCCGTCTAGGACTAGGCGACCCTCTTGCAGACGTCCCAGCGAGCCAATCGGCACCTGGCAACCGCCTTCGAGGGTACGCATCAATGCCCGCTCGGCCCGGATGCTTACAGAGGTCTCATGATGGTTCAAGGCGCCGACAATCTTAGCGATTTCATCATCGCCTTCTCGGATTTCAATGCCGATGGAGCCTTGGCCCACGGCAGGAAGACACATGTCTACCGGTATGTATTGGCTGATTTTTTCGGCCCAACCGAGGCGAATCACTCCAGCGGCAGCGAGAATCAGGCCGTCGAGGTTTTGTTCCTCCATCTTACGGAGGCGCGTTTGCAAGTTGCCGCGAATATCCAGAAGTTCTAAATCTGGACGAACTTGCCAGATCTGGGCCTTTCGCCGCAAGCTGGCAGTCCCCACGCGAGCACCCTGAGGCAGCGCATCCAAACCGCCGTGACGGGAGATGAGAATATCGCGGCAGTCTTCACGGACACACATGGCTCCGATGGTTAGTCCTTCCGGTAAAACCGTCGGCAGGTCCTTCAAGGAGTGGACCGCCATATCGATTTCACCTTCAAGCATGGAGACTTCCAGTTCTTTCGTGAAGAGGCCTTTATCGCCGATTTTGGCCAGGGCCACGTCGAGGATTTTGTCTCCCTTGGTTTTGATCGCTTTAACCTCAAAAGCTTGTTCCGGGAATAACTCTTTCAATCTGGCCATGACCCAATTGGTCTGCCAGAGTGCCAAAGCACTGTCCCGGGTTCCGATGACAACTGGTCGTTGAAGTACTGACATTACGGTGACTCCTTATCTCAGATTGTTATCGTCACAGCCTTTCGGCCGCTGTCCGGCGATATCTAGGGAAAAGAGATTTTGCAAAATCTCTGAATATAAGTGACCTTCCGGGCTGGCTGCATAATGGCGAATTTGGATCACCGGATCATGCAACAGTTGCTTAACGATGGAAGAGGCCATCGCCCCGAGGGTCTTCTTATCCTTTTCAGAAAGGTTTTTCAGTTTTCCCAGGACCCGTTCGAGTTCCTTTTCCTTGATGGCGTCTCCTTTATTTCGCAATGCGACAATCGTAGGGACAACAAACAAGGAATTGAGCCATTTGATAAACTCATGGATCTCTTCTTCGATGATGACTTCTGCCTGGGATGCTGCTTTCTGACGTTCGGCTAAATTGCGGTCGACTACGCTGTTCAAGTCGTCGATATCAAAGAGGTGTACAGACTGTACCGTGCCGACGGCCGGTTCGATATCCCGAGGGACAGCGATGTCAATGAGGAAAAGAGGGCGTTCTGGACGTTGCGCCATGACCGTCTCCACAAGATTTCGGCGAATAACATAGTGGGTGGCCGCCGTACAAGAGATGACGATGTCGGCAATTTCCATATGTTGTTCCAACTCGGCAAAGGATACAGCTTTACCTCCGCATTTGCGAGCGAGTTCATCGGCTCGTTCGCGGGTACGGTTGGCTACGAGGACTGTGGACACCCCGTTAGCGATGAGGTGGGTCAAGGTGAGTTCACTCATCTTGCCGGCGCCTAGGATTAAAGCGGTTCGACCTTCTAAGGAGTCAAATACCTGGCGGGCTAACTCCACCGCCGTATAGGAGATAGAAACAGCATGCTGATCTATACCCGTCTCAGTGCGAACCCGTTTGCCTACGGTGATGGCCTGTTGAAACCAAGTGTTGATGATCCCGTTGGAGGTTCCATAATCGCAAGCGGCTTGATAAGCGCGTCGCACTTGACCGAGAATCTGTGTCTCCCCTAACACCATAGAATCTAAGCCAGCAGCCACCCGGAAAAGATGGCGTATCGCATCATAGAGGGTATGCGTGTAAAAATTACTAGCGAAGTCATCTACCTGCAGGGGACCGGAGTTGGAAAAGAATCTCTTAACAGCGGCTAGACCTTTTTCCAGGTCTGTCGTCGCTGCGTAGATCTCTGTGCGGTTACAGGTGGAAAGAATGGCGCAGCCCTCTATGCCAGGTTCTGATTTCAGCCGTTGCAAAGAACTCTCCAGTATGTGCTCTGGAAAGGACAATTGTTCCCGAATCTCTACAGGTGCTGATTTATGGTTCAGCCCTACGACGAAGATAAACACTGGGCGATTCGCTCCTTCAGTCCCTGCTCGTCACCGGCCTTGATGCAATCTAACAATCCGGCATCAGCCAGACGCTCGAAAATATCTTTGCGCATTTCCGGATCCGAAACCTCACGGAGTACCTGTTCTCGAAGGGACTTCATCACTTGAAGGTACTCGCCGTACTCCTCGCCAAATTCACGTTCCATTTTTTTACGGATACGTTTGGCGACAGCCGGACTAGCACCGTTGGTAGAGATAGCGATGGTTAAGTCGCCTCGACGAACAACGGCAGGTACGTAGAAATTGCAGAGCGGGGGAATGTCAACTGTGTTGATGAGAATATTTCGCTGGAAACAATCGCGAGCGACCATCTCATTGACTTCTGAAACATCGGTTGCTGCGATGACAACAAAATGTCCTGCCGCATCTCCTTCCTGGTAACCCCGCAGGTGGCAACGCAACTTCCCTTCTTGAACCCATTCCTGAACAGCGGGCGTGACTTCGGGACTGATCACAGTTACCCGAGCCCCTACCTCGAGAAGAGATTCAATTTTCCGTTCGGCTACTTGGCCCCCACCGACGACGAGGCAAGGTTGTCCTTCCAGTCTTAACATCAACGGATACAACAGCACAGCCCCTTTCTATGCCACTAATTTATCTACTCCTTAGGCTACTTTGCATAAGAATGCAATCCGCTTAAGAAGTAATTGACACCAAAAAAGGTGAACAACACAGCTAAAAAACCGATCACAGCCATCCAGGCAGCCCGATTGCCTTTCCAACCATAGGTGAAACGGGCGTGCAGATAGGCGGCGTAAATCAGCCAGGTGATGAGTGACCATGTCTCCTTAGGGTCCCAGCTCCAGTAGCGGCCCCAAGCGTATTCAGCCCAAATCGCACCGGTGATGATGCAAAGGGTGAGGAGAGGAAAACCGATCGCGATCAGGCGATAGCCGATCTCATCTAGTTTTTCCGATGATGGCAGGAAAGCCACAACTCCCCTTTGTTTTTCCCTGCTTTCGGCGCTCTTTTTCCATAGGTACATGATGCCGACACCGAAAGAAAAAGCAAAAGCCCCGTAAGAGAACATGGCTGTGATGACATGATAGGTCAGCCAGTTGGATTGCAGGGCCGGCATGAGGGGCCGGGCGGCTCTCGACGCCGGATCCATAAGCACAGCCACATAGGCTAGAATCAACCAGGCAGTCGGAACGACAAAAGCTCCGGCAACAGGGATTTGATATTTTTTTTCGGCAAATAGATAAACTGAAGCAATACCCCAGGAAAATGCTAAAAGAAATTCATAACCATTCGTTAAGGGTACATATCCAGCAACCATAGCCCGAAGAGCCAGGGCAGCCGTGTTGGCCAGAACACCGATGACGATAATGTAATAACCAACGCGTGCAAGGAATTGGTTGCGGATCACTAAAAAGCCGATATAGAGGAAGGTTGCCAATCCATATGCCGCAAATGTGATATAAAAGAGCAGGTTCTCTTGTGCTACCATGTCCGTCATATCAAACCCTCCCCTATTTCCCCGTTAGAGTTTATCTTTCAATTGAATAAAATCTTGTTCAAAGGCGATTTTATTTTTCTGGGCAAATCCTCCGAAATATAACAAGCTCTTTTCCTTATTCCCTTCAACAGTGGCCCACATGCGCTTGTGAGGCATGTAGAAGGATAAACCCAAACCGATGAGCAGGACAACGCAGCCCAGCCAGACGATAGCAACTCCGGGATCCCGACGAATGGTCAACCCTGTATACGGGGCATATCGTTGAAAGGTGATCTGGCCTTCTCCACCAGCAAGCATCTCAGTCTTGCCTAATTCAGCAGCGCCGACGCCAATCTGCTCTTTTCCCCGGTATAGCACGTAGACCATGCGCGGGTTGTTGGGCTGGTCAGACTTCGATTGGAGGCCATATTGAGGGTCAAAATCGGGGACATACTTATAGGCCAAGACGCCTAGATTCGTGCCAGGAACAGGGATGAAGTCACCTTCGTTGATCGTAAAGTCATAACCTTGCGGAATTTCTTTGGAAGTGACTTTCGTGGGGATGTTCGCGCCGTAGAATGCTTGGTAGATCTTAAATCCTCGGATTTCTAGAGGATGGTTAACTTCGATATCTTTAGTCAATAATTCTTGGCCTTTGTCCAAAATCGTCAAACGACTGATCCAAGCTTGAATGGAGCCATCGGGACGATAGACCGTTTTGAAGTCGTCCACTCGAACATCGAAATCTTCATCTACCTTACCCAGACCCTGTACATCTCGGATATGGAAGGTGCTATGTACTTCAGCAGGCATCTGGCCTTCCTGACCGGCATAGATGCCGATGACAGCACCGACGAGGATAACAAGCAAACCAATGTGGGAAATCAGAGATCCCCAAATGCCGAAACGTCCCTTTTCGGCATATAAATATGTTTTACCAGACTCTCGTTCCGTGAAAACACGATAACCCTTTTCTCGGAATACATCCTCTACTTGTTGAACCAGGCTTTCTTCTGAAATCGCTTTTTCAGTTTGAAAGGAATGGGCCATCCGAGAAATTTCCCCGTTAGCAGCCTTAATCCTTGGATTGGAAAAAAGGCGCCATAGCGAAGAAGCCCGGTTTACCGAGCAAATAAACAGATTCATCGCTAAAAGGAACAAGAGTGTTTGGAACCACCAACTGTGGTACATATCAACGAGTCCCAAAGTGCTGTAAAGCGAATAAAGTGAACCATACTCTTGAGGGGAACCATTTTGAGGAATGATCGTTCCAGCGATAGAGGCGACTGCGATGATGAGTAAAAGGAAGAGGCCCAGCTTCATAGAACTAAAAAAGCTCCATGCTTTATCGACAAACCCATCCTTATCGGGTCTTTGTTGATTCAACTGTTCTTCCGGAGACTTTGAAGCCTTTAGGTCTTCATTTGATTGCACCAAGCTTCCTCACTCCTTCAACTTTCAACGCTACCTATTCTAGCATATCCCCTCACAAGGAAAAAGGATTTCCATCACGTTTTAGTACGTTCGTTTTTCAATAAATTCGGCGATAGAGGCTAAAGAATCTCGGGTTGGCACCGGCGGTAAGCGCTTTAACTCGTCTTTTGCTTTCTCAAGGTAGCGACGAGCAATTTTTTGGCTGCGATCGATTGCTCCAGAATTTTTTATAATCTCAATTGCTTGTCGGACTTCTTCTTGGGACTTGTCCCGCTTAGCCACCAACAAACGCAACAGGGGGTCTTTCGTCTCCCACAGGGCTTCCAAGATCGGCAGCGTGATGATACCCTGGCGCAGATCTGAACCGACGGGCTTGCCAAGTTCCGCTTCGTCGGCTGTCAAATCAAGTATGTCATCGGTTACCTGAAAAGCCATGCCAAGATGATGACCGTACATCTTCAGCGCCCGTACGATCGAAGGATCGGCTTTAACAGCCATTGCGCCTAACTGACACGATGCCGAGATGAGAAGCGCTGTTTTTCGCTTGATACGGAACAGATAGTCCCGGAAAGTTTGGTTTACATCAAAGGTGCCTGACATCTGTTGAATCTCACCTTTGCACATCTCCACAGAGACCTTTGCTAACACCTCTGAAATCTTATCATCGTTCAGTTCAGCAATGAGCAACAGGGAACGGGCAAAAAGATGATCGCCTGTATGGATCGAGATGCGGTTTCCCCAACGGGCTTTTACGGTAGGGATTCCCCGCCGTGTCTTCGATTCATCGACCACATCATCATGAACCAAGGAAGCCATGTGGATCATCTCCATGGCTACCGCCAGAGGCAATAGGCGCTCAAGGGAGTAATTATGAAACCTGCCGGCCAGCAAGACAAAGGCCGGCCTCAGTCGTTTTCCTCCGGCATGAAGCAAGTGGCTGGACGCGGCGGTCAACGTCGGCAGCGAAGTATCGGCGTATTTGGCCAGTTCGGCTTCCACTTTGGCCAAGTCGTTTTGAATTTCTTGAAAAAGACGAGACTGCATGAAGTCACCTGCTTCAAAGTTGTGTTGTCATCAGAGGATAATGAATTTTCGTCGAATGAATAAAGACACGCCCATGAGACGTGCCCTTGCCAAAGGTCAGTTGTCCTTTGAAGGAGCATTCCCCTGATCTGGGGAGTCTCCCGATGCTGTTGGTTTTTCTAATTCCTTTTCTTCTGCTTTGCTGGCGCTTGTGGCACTCTTAAATTCATTAATGCTTTTGCCTAAGGCTTTTCCGACGTCTGGAAGTTTTCCAGGTCCAAAAATCAACAGGGCTACGACGAGGATAAGAAGAAGTTCAGGTATGCCGATGGTAGACAAAAAACCAAACATGTTGCTCCTCCCTGAGCGCCCTAGTTGAGAATAGGCCCGATTCTTTCATTAAGATAGCCCTTTTTCTGTGCGATTATGTCCAGCATCAGCGTATCAAACTCATCAAGGACGGCAAGGTTGACAAAAGCTTGTCGACTGTCAACAGTCTTCACGTATCCCTGGCACCGTTGACAAATATGTATCTGCCATCCCGGGTACTCGTCGGTCATTAGATAATCTAAATTGTCCGGCTCCTTATTTCCACAGTGTGGACAGGCCGACCGTTCATATTCCCACATACTCTGGCAGTGAATACATACGAGGTGGCGGCCCTCTTCATCTCCAGACAATCGTGATAAGTCGGAAAGGCGACCACAGATCGGGCAATATGGTCTTCGCCAATGGGTTAAGTCTAGGCGAGAGGCATATTCCCGGGCGAAAGCGATAAGAAATGGTCGAACAGCCTGATTGACCAAGAAGTGGTACAATTCCTGACTCACAGCAGCATCTTGAGCAAGTGAACGAAAATAAACATTTTCATCGATGGCCCCTTTAAATGCTAAGACGGCTAAGTCCACTTGCTTCAGATGAATTTTTATTCGATCGATCTGTTCTTTCAACGAAGGTCGCTGGACTCTTACCGTTGACAGCACCTCGTCAAGTAAATCATAAAATTGGTTTTCAGCGATAGTAAAAGCTACCAGTTCCAATAGTGGTTGTCCCGTTACGACAGCCAATCGAATACTAGCGCAAGGAATGTCCACGGGAGTTATGCTCACGTGCCGGTACCGGTCACGGACTGCCCGAAGTTCCCGGACAAAGGTAACTAAGTCCTCCGGCAAACCGGTCATCAGGTGTTGCAACACCACCGCCACGCTCCTTTTACGATATTATCGCACAATGTGTCAGTGGTGTAAAGAAAGAGAAAGTCAGCGAGTCGTCTGGTGTTTCAAAGGAGTGCCGAGCCTGTCCCGTACATCGGGTACAGTCTACTAAGATTTATATGTTCAAATGTAAAAAAAATGCACGAAATTCGAACAAAATTCAGCTAATAAATCCAGTTTATCTATATACGCCAGAATTTTTGACGTACTTGCTCTGGTCCTGTAATGGGTTTTAGTCAGCCGGTTCCAATTGCTCAAAGTCTTGGCTGGTGGATTTAAACTTGTGCGGCTTCAAAACGCGAAGTCGAAGGACAAGTCCGCAGCTTGCACAGACATCGGCCACGACAGGAGAACCGAAGGAGAAGAAATTGTCGACAGGCATCATACTGGCATACCCTTTGAAGATCCCCTGTCCGATATCGGTCGAACCGCAATCTGGGCATCGGGTGAGATGCTCCATAAACACTCCTCCTAAAAAGGCACCCATCGTCTCTCAAAAGGTTCTTGCAATTTTTGCTGTTATTATTCGCCACTTTGAGAGAGATTCCTTTTGAAGAAAAATTTAGTCCGTATAGGTCTTAAAACCTGTTAATAGGTTGTAGCGGCGTACTCAAAAAGTCGGGAGGTTTACGACATGCAACATTTTACGGTTCCACCCGGTCAACACCAATTGCCGCCGCTCCCCTACCCATATAATGCCCTGGAGCCAGTCATCAGCGAAAGCACCTTGAGGATCCACCATGACAAACACCACAAGTCCTATGTGGACGGCTTGAACCGGGCTGAGTTAAAGCTAGTGGAAGCGAGGCAGAGAAGGGATTTCTCCTTAATCAAACACTGGGAACGGGAACTGGCCTTTCATGGTTCCGGTCATATCCTGCACAGTGTCTATTGGACAATCATGACGTCACCAGGAAGAGGCCTCCAGCCAGGGACGCATACACAAAATCAGATAAATAAGTATTTTGGTAGTTTTGCTGCTTTCGAAGAACAATTGACCCAAGCAACTGTCGATGTGGAAGCTTCAGGCTGGGGCATCCTTGTATGGCAGCCTGCTTGGCGAAGGTTGGAGATCCTGACAGCGGAAAAACATCAAAACTTAACTCAGTGGGGGGCTACCCCTATCCTAGTTATCGATGTCTGGGAGCATGCTTATTACCTCGATTATCAGAATCGCCGTTCCGACTATGTAAAAGCCTTTTGGAATCTGATCAACTGGGCTGAAGTGGAAAACCGTCTTCTCTACGCCATGCAAGGCCAGTTGCCCCTCCTGGCCTCAACCTATTGATAAAGGCCCCCGATAAAATAAACCCGCCTGGTATGATCATAAATCAGGCGGGTTTTTATTGACCTTTATAAGTCAGTTGACTTTTTTTCGGCAGTTCCAATGCCTCTAGAATGATTTCATAGGCATAGCGGCTTAATCCCCAAGCTCGGCATATTTCGTTGTCGGAGTACTTTGTTCGCCACTTCGTTAACAGTTCCCGCTGCCGGAGGTAAGCCATTCGGTCGAATTCATCAAAAGAAACCAATTGGTCGTATAAAGAGTAGACAATCAACGCCCCCGCTTGACGATATTGGCGTTTCTCTTTTGGGGATAGCCGGTCAGAAGGAAAGACCATGCGGCCAACTCGACCCAGCCGGGAAGCACGACCTCGTACACCACTGGCAGCGACCTTCTTCTCTCGTTGATCCCGCTTAAAGATTTTTTCAATGTCCCTTTCCAATGTGGACATGTTGATAACCCCTTTATACGATTGATATTAGTATATATATGCTATATTTACCGTGAATTGTCCCTATTTAACTTCAATTCCGTGAATTTGGGACTATATGCCCATTAGTCCGAATTATACACGGATTTTTAAAATGAAAACACCCTTTTCGCAAAGCACGAAAGGGTGTAAAAATATATGGAATTATATTACACGCATATTCAAGTCTACAAAACGGAAGGTTACCAAATGCTGCATGGTTACTTCCTACTGTCTTAAACCCTGGGGGGAAACTTCACATAAAAGGTCGTCCCTTCACTTCCTGTTTCAAAATTTATCTTCGCCCTATGCCTATCTGCGATGCTGTAACTGACAGCTAATCCCAATCCGGTCCCATTATCTTTGTTGGTCACAAAAGGCGTTCCCAGCTTATCTTGAAGCTCTCGGGCGATTCCCCGGCCTTGATCTTTGACTTCAAGCACAACCAGTCCATCTACGTCGACATATGTCCGAAGGAACAATTTTTTTCGCTCTTCCATCGCATCAAATCCGTTTTTCACTAGGTTAAGAAGCAGTTGAGTAATTTCCTTCTCATCGGCAAGAATCGTCGGAACTTGACCTAGTTTCATTTCAATCTCTTTATTTTCGTTCAAAGCTTGAGCTAGAAGCAACGGAGATAGTTTATCTAAAATCTTGTTTAGGTCTTTTTCTAAGAGATTATCGGACTGCTTTTTCGATAAGGAGAGGAATTCCGTAATAATGGAATTGGCTCGATCCAGTTCAGTGATCATCAATTCAAAATAGGGCTCATCACGGCTGTATTCCTTTTTTCGCTGCATCAACTGGAGAAACCCGCGGACCGTCTGCATGGGATTGCGTACTTCATGACCGATACCGCTGGCCAACTGTCCAATCAAATTTAACCGATCTAAACGTGAAAATTCTTGTTGGAATCGCTTTATTTCTGAGATATCGTTTGTTACCGTCAGAATGTGCTTTTTCCCATTTATAGTTATGATCTCGGTGGATACAAGCCCTGTAAAAATACCGGATTTGACAAAAAAGTTGCATTCCCTGTTTTTCGCTAGGGTTTCTCCGCGCATAAAAGCTTGGATCTCGCTATGTTCTTCCCAGATTCCCAATTCTTCCGGCCTCAGACCCACTACCTCTGTTCTTGAAAAACCAGTCACTCGTTCAAAAGTACGGTTCACATCTACATATCTTCCGCTATCCAGTTCTCTAATCGACATCACACTCGGACTCATAGCAAAAGCTTTGGAAAAGCGTTCTTCCGATAAACGAAGTTCTTTCTCAGCCTTTTTTCGTTTAAGCACCTCCCACATACCGCCTACTAAGACGTTTAGAAAATCGATGTCACAACCGTCATATTCCCCCGTCTTGTTGGCTACGACAACCAGCATGACGATTTTATCCTCTTCAAAGATCGGGACAGATAGAACTTTTTTTAGATTCTCATGCCCCTCGGGTAGAGCTTTCTGAGTGCAATACGCTTTATAGTCGTTGATGATTAGGGCTCTCCGCTCGCGGATCACCTCAGTCCAAATACCGCCGGTTTCAATCGAATGAAACCGCGTTTTGCTTGGAATAGCGCAGGTTTTTGCATCGATAGACCATGAAAAGGTTTGCATCGCCGACTCCGCATCATTGACAAAGCCGATATATCCAATTTCACTACCCGTCAGTCTTAGAGCATCCTTGAGAACGTTTGTACCGATATGTTCAATTTTCTCCTTGCTCATTCGACTAATTTTTAAAAGGGCTTGAAGACAAGCCTCATTTCTACGTATTTTCTGTTCATTGCGTACTCTTTCGGTGATGTCTCGAAAAAATACGGTCAGCCCTTCTTTTGAGGGGTAGGCAGTGATTTCAGACCATCTTCCGCTATGGCGGTTTTGCTCATCAAAGCGAACAACTTCGTTTTTCTGGTAAGCTTTTACGTACTCTGAATAACTCTTTTCATTACATGCATCGGGATATACCTCCCATAAACGTTTTTCGAGCAGCTTCGCCTTGGGCATCGCCCATATTTGTTCCGTCTCTTTGTTTACATAGGTAAACTTCCATTCCCGATCGAGAATATAAAAGCCCTCATTGATACTGTTTAGGATCCGATCCAGTCGTTCATGGGATTGAGCCAGTTCACCTCTAACCTTCTTCGTATCAGTTATGTTTCGCCCCACTAAATAGAGCAGTTTCTTGCTTTTATTCGGCATGGAATTCCATGAAAACCACAGGTATTCACCGGTGGAAGTTCGATAACGATTCTCAAAATTCGTACTGGGAATTCCGGCAAGTAAGAAATGATAGGCGTCTTTGGTTTTTTCAAAATCATTAGGATGGAGCAAGTCAGCAAAATCTTTTATGTTCGAGACTCTTTTTTCTTCCACCCTTAGCAGCCTACTTAAAATTCCGTTGCTTTCTACGACGTTTCCCTCGAAGTCTAAAATCATAAAAACATCCAAGGAAAGGTTGAAAAACTGATTGATGATCTCTTCTTTTTCTTTTCGTACGGTAATATCTCGGGAATAACTGACCACCGCTGTCATGGCTCCTTCGGAAGAGAAGACGGGTTGAAGAATATATTCATAGTATCTCGGGCCGTCGATAGTGAAAAATATCGTCTCATCCATGATGGGTTTCCCACTGTTAAACACTTTCCTCAGATTTTGGTCAAACGTCTCTATAACGGTCTCGGCAAACCCTAATTCTCTCCAGGATTTGCCGATGAAATCGTCTGGATGTAAACCACAGGCTCTCGCACCAGCAATGTTGGCATAGAGAAATTTTCCTTCTACGTTATAGACATATACGTGCTGGGGTGAGTTGTCCACCATCTGCTCGGCGGAGACAAAATCGAATTTGCCCATTTCTTCTATCCCTCAACAATAAAAAGTGTCTGTAAAAGCATTATATTATTAAATAAATGAAGATTCTGTCGATCGCTGTCAACAACGGATGATAATTTTTAAAAAACAAAAAAAGGCCACACTGCAAATTTGTGCAAATGTGGCCTTTTTGCCGTGACCAACCGATTTAGCGGGCGCCCTTTTTGATGAAACCCATAGGTCCACCGATGGGAAGAATGGTACGTCCGAAAAAGTTGTTCAAGAAGATGGCGCCGCAACCATAGAAACCAAGCAAGGAAATTAAGAATTCGGACCAGCCGGCTACCGGATGGAGGTCGACAATCTTAAAAGATGTCAGTGCAAGTGAGAGCAAAAGCACATTGATCAGGATGAGAATCGCCGCAAAGACTTTGTTCGTTTCAAATGCGGCAATCATGATGAAGAGAGAAAAGATAAAGTAACCTAGAAAAGCCCAGCCGAGTTGGACTCCGCTAAAAGCGGCTTGAAACTCCGGTCCGAGCCAGCCGAGGGTGATGGACCAGGACATGGCCACACCAAACCAGAAAAGCCCGTAGGTGGTTAAGACAGTGGCGCCAAAATAGTTGTTCTTTTTGAAGTCAAAGATGCCGGCGATCACTTGCGCGATCGCTCCCAGAAAAACCGCCCAGGGTACAAGGCCGGAAACACCGCTGGTCCAACCAAGTTTCTGTGTTGACGCCACAAAGGTGACCATGGCCAGACCAAAAACACCTAGCGCCGTCGGGTCGGCAACGGTGATTTTTGCTTCAACCTGTTTCAAATCGTTTGCCATCCACTTGCTCCTTTTTTCACAATATCCACGATAGATTGTAAAGGAAAAGCTCGCCGAAGACAATGCTCTTTTTTGGATTTACAGCTGTTTTCGTTTATTTTTTCAAAAAAGAAGGAACACCCCCTACGCCGAAAAGGGTGTTCCTCACCGTTAAATCTGTTTGACAGGCTTTGATACAGCCCGGATTTCTAACATGCCTGTTTGGCTGAACAATTCGATTGTCCGGCCATAATTCCCTCCCGTATCTTCTGCCAACAGTGGAATCCGCAGCTTCATCAACTCCGCTTTGCAAGCTTCCACGTTTCTTGCACCGATGCTCAACGTATCCATCTTTCCTTCAAAGCTGAACATTTGAGCACCGCCTGCCATCTTCGCTTTTAATCGTGACCGGTTCGCCCCCGCCTTGATCAGCATATCGACCAACTCAGGCACACCGGTATTGGCGAACTTGGCCTTTTTAAAATCACCTTTGCGAGCTACCTCTGAGGAGGGAAGCATCACGTGTACCATACCGGCAATCTTATTCGATTCGTCATAGAGTGTGAGGCCGACACAAGATCCGAGCCCCAAGGTGGTGATGGAATCAGGGGCCTTGCAAATGTTGGAGTCGGCGATACCCACTTTAATTACTGCCATACCGATGAACTCCTAAGGCAATAAAAATTTTTTCAAAGGATTCCGGATCGGGCAAGAGAAAAATGTGACCTGACTTGCCCTTTCCACCTTTGTCCATATTTTCGCCCTTGTTTATTTCCTTGTCGACGGCGCTATCGTCTGTTCCACTCTCTTCTTCCGTATGTATTTCTGCGTCAATCATAATCGCCCAATCGCCGCTGCGTCCGATCTCCATCAATCCAAAGCTGAGCATCGCGCCAGCCATATCGACAGCCAGAGATGGCACGCTCGTCTGCAATTCAAAACCGGTAAAATCAGCCAAAGCGGTCAGATAGGAGCCGGCTAAGATATTGCCGATCTCCTGTAGCACCGATAGGGCCATGTCAGAAAACTGACCATCACCGTCCGTGCCGGTCAGATTGTCGACCAATCCCTTGGCATTTTCTTCACCGATGACAAAGAGCATGTTGCCGGAGATATCTCCCTCGATGCGTGAGAAGACCGAAGCCACGATGTTCTCCGCGCCGCCTACATACTCGGTAATTTCATTAAACTGCATAGGTATGACGCGGGATACCTTCATATCCACTTTCTTTTGCAACAGTGTCGATAAGGCCGTCGCTGCATTTCCAGCACCGATGTTGCTGATTTCCCGAAGCACGTCGAGGTGAAAAGCATTCATGTCTTTCAGGTCGTTCATAAAGAACCCCCGTCAAATAATTTGCTCGCTGATGCGTTTATCTTTAATTTTAATATGGTTGACGATCCAATTGAGCAAAAGCTCTTGCAACTCTTCGAGCTTCTCCTGAGTGAGTTCTTTCTTTTGCAAGCTTTTGTTGGCATCATAGACGATGTTGATAAAGGAGGAATGTTCCTCTCGATGGCTCTTAAAGTCATCATAACCGTTTCGGATCATGATCAGTTCTTCGGCACCGAAATGCTGGATCGTATAACCGATCAAGTAATTGATGGTTTCTTCGATTTTCGCCATGTCTTTTGATTCAACAGCTTGGGTAAAGCCTTTTACCCGCTCCACTAACTTCTTATGCTGGTCATCGATGATGCCGATCCCGATAAGCAGATCATCTGTCCATTCCACTTTCATCGGCAGGCCCCTCTCCGCTTTCACGTGTATTTCTGCAATGAAACGATCTATTTCTGATTATATCACAAATTTATCACCATTTAGACGAAAAGACATTCGCTTCCGTTTATAAAAATACCTGCCGGTCACTCTAGGACCGTTAGATATTTAAGCGAATGGATCTTTGAAAAAAACCATCCCTGCATACGGTTGCAAATAAGTAGAAAAAAACCGCTCTCTATAATAAAAGCGGTTTTGACCTTCTAATGCATATCTTGCGTCGCCAGCGACTGTTCTTCCGTTGTTTTTTTCGGCTGAATGAAACGAGCCACCAAAATACTGATCTCATAGAGCAGGTACATAGGGCCAGCCATCAGCGTTTGAGAGACTACGTCAGGCGTCGGTGTGAACACCGCTGCCACCACAAACATGATCAATAAGGCATGTTTACGGTACTTTTTCAGAAAATGATGGTCAATGATACCGATACGAACGAGGAACATGATGACGAGGGGAAGTTGAAAAATAAGACCGAAAGGTAAGATAAACCAAAGGGCAAAGGATAGGTACTCGCTAATGGAGATCATCGGGGTAAAATCACCAAAGGTGATCAAAAAGGTAACGGCGATGGGATAGACCACATAGAAGGCGAAGAGAACACCTGTTAGCAGAAGAAAAACGGAGAAAGGCAGAACGATGTATACCCATTTGCGTTCGTTCGGGTATAAGGCTGGTACGATAAAGGACCAGATCTTCCAGAATATCAGCGGGGAAGCGACGATAAGACCCGCAAAAAATGATATCTTGACGGACGTGAAAAAGCCTTCTGCCGGACGTAAAATGACCGGCTTTATCCCCAGGTCGGTCAAGGGTTTGGTGATGAGAGCGATGAGGTCTTGGTTCCAATAGTAGGTGATCAAGGTCCCAACCAAAGCAAAAGCAAGCGACCAGATGAGCACTCCGCGCAATTCTTCCAGGTGCTCCATCAAAGGCATCGTTTTATCATCCGTCATGCGCCCTGCGCCTCCCTAGAACTCCCGAAGAATGCGATATAAAGTGTCCCGCTGAACCGGTTCTTTTCCCGTCTCTCGGATGCACCGGACGATCTCATCCAGGGGCACCCGGTTTACGACACCGGCAGCCCGGACAACGTTTTCTTCCAGCATGGTGCCCCCAAAATCGTTGGCCCCAAACTGCAACGCTACCTGGGCCATTTTGGCACCTTGGGTCACCCAGGACGCTTGAATGTTAGGAACATTATCCAACATTAACCGGGAAAGGGCAAGGATTTTTACGTATTCGACACCTGTCGAGGCACTCCCTCCCAAGGCCGTGTTGGCCGGTTGAAAGCTCCAAGGGATAAAAGCGGTAAACCCGCCCGTCTCATCTTGGGCTTCCCGGACCCGGATCATGTGCATGATTCGTTCCTCTGGTGTTTCCACTGAACCATACATCATGGTGGCTGTCGTTTTTAACCCTTGCCGGTGAGCCGCCTGCATCACGTCCATCCAGAGGCGCCAGCCGATTTTTCTCGGACTGATGTAATGGCGAACCCGATCATCGAGGATTTCGGCACCGCCGCCAGGGATCGAATCGAGACCAGCCTCATGGAGGCGGGCAATGACTTCGTCTATCGTCAGTCCACTTTTTTCGGCGATATGAGCGATCTCAGGCGGTGAAAAGGAATGGATATGGATAGGGAACCTACCTTTGATGGCTTGTAGGAGGTCTTCGTAATACTCGATGCCCAGTTCAGGGTGAATGCCTCCCTGCATCAAGATCTGCGTACCACCGACAGCGACCGTTTCTTCGATCTTGTGGAAGATCTCTTCCTTCGGCAGCACATATCCTTCCGGATGGCCGGGTGACCGGTAGAAAGCGCAAAAGCGGCAACCGGTCGTACAGATGTTGGTGTAATTGATGTTCCGGTCGATGACAAAGGTCACTCGATTTTCAGGATGCAGACGGGTGCTGATTTCCCGCGCGACGGCCCCTAAGGGAAGCAGTTCCGCCTCATGAAAAAGCACCAAGCCGTCTTCTAAGGTCAACCGCTGACCTTGCAACGCTTTTTGAAGGGCCGACTTCCAATCCGCTGTCATTATTGTCACCTCAGACTTCACCCCATACCTGCAGCTTGACGGGAGCCGGGAGAATCCCCAAGCGAGCCGCTTCGGCAAAATAGGTTTCAGCCGCTTTCCGGTACAAATCATCTAAGTCATAGCGGATCAGGTGGAAATAGTCGTCAAGCACAGGCAGAGGAAGGCTGTAGCGACGAGAGGCTTCGGCGAGTACTTCTTGAGCATGCTTATCGGCCCAGGATCGGGCTTGTCTAAAAGCTTGGGCCACTTGATCGATCTCCCGATCATGGCGCCGGACATAATCATCGCGGATCGCCCAGAGGGCATAGACCATAGGCAATCCGGTCATCTCTTTCCAGACTTGGCCGAGATCGATGACATCTTCGATGGCCAGATGGTTTAAAAGACCTGATTTCGCATCTTCTGCAGCCTGGAGCGCATCGTCTCCGATCAACAGCGCTGCCGGGCATTCCGTCAACATCGGTTCTAGTTCTGGCGCTGCCGATTGTAAGGTGCAATGGATGCCGTAATGTCGTTCCAACAGGATCTGCAGCAGCACCACAGACGTCGCCGACGATGTCGTCACCGCGATAGTCTCGCCGTTGAGTTCCTTGACAGGTTTTCGGGTAAAAAGCAGTATTGAAGCGACGGGACCGTCAGCGCTGATCGACACATCGGGCAGCACCCAACCGGCTTGGGGCTGACGGGCATAGGCGATAGATGAAATCGGAGTGATGTCCAGTTGGCCAGCCATGAACTTTTGATTCAGAAGAGCCGGCACTCCCCGGATCGTTTCGGCTGCCAGCGGGACGGCACCCGATTCGAAAGCATAATAGATCGGCAATACGTTTAAATAATCGACTCGTCCCAACCGCAACATGTTAAAACTCCCTGCGAACAACGTTATAAAGGGTGTCTCGTTCCAGCGGAATCCGACCGGCTGCCCGGATCATAGAAACAAGCTCTTTGCGGGTCATAACCATGCCCGATTCAGCTCCGGCGGCATGGGTGATCTTTTCTTCCACCACAGTTCCATCGATATCATCGACACCGAAGGAGAGAGATACCTGCGATAGTTTTGGGCCGACCATGATCCAGAAGGCTTTGATGTGGTCAAAGTTGTCCAGCATCAACCGGGCGACAGCAAGGCATTTTAAGTCATCATAGCCGGTCGTGCGAGACAATCCCTCCCCTTCCAGTTCCGTATTCTTCGGATGGAAGGCCAATGGGATGAAGGCTTGGAAGCCTCCCGACTTATCCTGTTGTTCCCGAAGCCTGATAAGGTGATCGATTCGCTCCTCAATTGTCTCAATATGACCGTAAAGCATGGTGGCGTTTGTTTTCAGACCTGCTTTGTGAGCTTCGCCGTGAACTTCAAGCCACCGTTTACCGGACATCTTTTTCGGACAAATCTTGTCACGTACGCGAGCACTGAAAATCTCGGCGCCACCTCCCGGTAGAGAGCCGAGACCGGCGTCCTTTAGGATTTCCAAGACTTCCCGAACCGGTTTTCCTGTCTGCTGGGCAAAATAGTCGATTTCGACCGCAGTAAACGCTTGGATATGGGTATCTGGGTTGATTTTTCGAATCTGTTGCAACATCTCCACTTGAAATTCAAAAGGCACATCCGGATGAAGGCCGCCGACAATGTGGATTTCGGAAGGTTTACTCGCCAACGAGCCGCGGACTTTTTCCTCGATCTCTTCGAGCGTCATTAAATAGGCTTGTTCCGTCCCCTTGTCCACGCCGAAGGCGCAGAGTTTGCAGCGGTTTACACAGACGTTCGTGGGGTTGATGTGGCGGTTATTGATAAAGTATACATTGTCGCCGTTTTTGCGTTTACGCACCATATCGGCTAGATAGCCGATCGTCAATAGATCCTGCGATTGGAAAAGACGGATCCCCTCTTCTCGGGAGAGCCGTTCCCCAGCCTGAACTTTGGGAATCAGGTCAGCCAAAGGGCTATGGGTGAAGAGTTCGTCCATGTTGGATTTCCCCCTTATGTTTTTCTTATCGAAAAAAATATTGAACGTTAAAAAATTATGTCTAATAACGTAAAAACAAACATAACCACGGAAATATAGCCGTTCATGGCGAAAAAGGCAGCGTCGAGCTTGCTCAGGTCTGTCGGGGATACGAGAGAATGCTCATAGATGAGGAGCCCAGCCGATACGATGACGCCGATGTAGTACCATAAGCCCATTCCTAAGAGATAGCCTGTTAAGACTAAAAAGACAGCGGCGAGGACATGAAACAGCTTAGAGATGTTCAGGGCCTGGGCGATACCGAAACGGGCCGGAATGGAATTGAGGCCCTGGGAGCGGTCAAAGTCCACATCCTGACAGGCGTAAATGATGTCGAACCCGGCTGACCAGGTTAAGACCGCAAGACCGAGGACGATCACAGGCCAGTCAACAGTGCCATTGATGCCGATCCAAGCACCGATCGGCGCTGCCGCCAGAGACATGCCGAGAACGATATGGCAGGCCCAGGTAAAGCGCTTCGTGTAGGAATAGAGCGTCAAGAGGAATACCGCCAGCGGCGAGAGGTACAAGGCTAATTTGCTAAGCATGGCTGCCGAGAGTAGCAGCAACCCGAAACTGATCGCGATATAGATGGATGCTTCCGACGGTCTGATAATTCCTTTGGCCATAGCCCGATTTGCTGTACGAGGATTTTTGCGGTCGATATGGCGGTCGATCAGCCGGTTTAGCGTCATCGCTGCCGTGCGGGCACCGACCATGGCCATGGTAATCCAGAACAAAGGACCCCAGTCTGGTATCCGCACTTGTGCCAAAAATGCGCCGATATAAGCGAAGGGTAAGGCGAAGATGGTGTGCTCAAACTTGATCATTTCCATGAAGGTGCCTACGCGGCCGATGGCGCCTGTCGATGATTTCGGCAAGGGATTCCCTCCTACGTACTAGCGAGGCCAAATTCCGCCCGGCGCTGGGCCATACCCGCCTCTTGAATATGTGGTTCTCCTAGGGTTACGTGCGGATGTCTCTTTCGCAAGGAGATTGTGACTTATCTCGATGACCATAGCTTCCCCGGTTTCTTTTTTCGGAACGCAAGAAAATCCGGAGAAATCGTCCCTGGAAACTATCAGGACGACTCTCCGGTATGGAATGGGGATATCGGATTGGCAGGTTTGTACCCTACGTGAATGGCGGCAGCACCGCCAAAAAGGTTGTAGTACCGTACATTGATGAGTCCGATATCTCGAAAAACCTGAGCCAGTTCTTCTTGGGACAAAAAGGCTTGCGTCGAACGAGCCAACCAAGCATAAGGTCCTTGCCGCCCTGCTGCCATCTTGTCCAACATTGGGATAAAGTGGTCCACATAGAGACCATGGAGGATACGAAGTCCCGTTGATACCGGTTTGCTCGTTTCCAAACAGACAACCGTGCCGCCGGGGCGAATGACCCGAGTCATCTCACGCAGAGCCTGACGGTAATCGGGAACATTGCGTAGTCCGAAACCGACGGTCGCCGCGTCAAAACGATTGTCCTCGAAGGGAAGTTCCATGGCATTTCCCTGGATGAACTCAATTTGAGGCTCTAACAAGCGTTGTCGCTGTTTTTCCCGGGCCACTTCCAGCATGTCCTGATTAAAATCCAAGGCGACCACATGTCCTCTACGACCTACCCGTTCAGCCAGTGCTTGAGCTAGTTCACCGGTTCCACAGCAAACATCTAAGGCTGTACCCCCGACGCCGACCGCCGAGTAATAGGCTGTTTTTCTGCGCCAACGGCGATCTGAATTGAACGTAAACACTTGATTGATCAGGTCATAACGGGAAGCGATCGTGGAAAAGGTTGATTGTATATATCGTTCCTTCTCCTCTGCGGAACGGAACTCATCAGGCATCTTGATGATAGCACCACCTTCTCTTCCGTTATTTTATCCGAGATTCCTTATTTATTCAATCATTTGACCTGTTCTTGCCAACATCCTGTCATCCACATCTATCCACAAGCGACTTGGACATACTAACCAAGGAGGTGATAAACATGCCTGACACACCCTATATCCCAGGGAAACAACAACCGCGCCGTGGCGATGACGGGACTACCGATTTTGTTCACGGCGGGGACGTAGAGTCCGGTCGAAATGTTGACGCCTCCGAGTTTACCACGACAGCGGCCCCGCCAAAATTAAACTCATAGTGATAAAGGAGAGGGAAACTTGTCAGACGATAAAAAGAAAACCACGTCCGTCAATCCGAAGTCTATAGGCACCGAGACCAAGACGGACAAACACTCCACGACTACTGATACCGCTGCAAAAGTTCGCAGCTAATCCAGGCTAACTAAGAAAATTTCTGTTTAGACAGGAAGCTACTCCGGCAAGGGGTAGCTTTTTCGTCATAAGGCAGCAATTAAAATAGCCGCCCAGACAAATCAGCGATTGTCACAGGGCGGCTCACGAAGCCGGCATTTTCATATTGGATTATCATACGACGACAGCCCGGGGACTCGGAGCGATCCCTATCGATTTCACATCGATCGACAAATTGAAGGATTCGTTCCGGTTCTTCCCGTATAGTTGGGTCAACATTACTTTACATGCTTCAGACATGGCACCTTGGGGAAGCTGTTCTAGGGCGTCCAGGGCTTCCTCCATCCACACCTTCATCTGTTCTGCAGAAGCAGGTACCATGCGGCTTCCCGTCAACATGCCGACAGCTCGTCCCAACTGTTCCAAAGCCATCAATTGAGACGTAGAAGCGCCGCAAAGCTCCCCGGCAATACGGCAGGCTATCGAGGGCAGGCTGGCGAATTCCAGTTCGCGAGTCTCCAGGATATGCTCTTCCGTAGCAAAACCGGTTTCGACAAATTCCTTTCGGATCACACCGCCTTCATGAATTTGGCAGATCGTGCGGGACAAGGGAGTCAAATATGCCAACAAGCCTCCTTGACTGAGAAGGCTGAATACATGGGCATAGAAAAGGTCCCCTACCAGTACCGAGAAGGGAATCGTAGTTTTCTCCAGCGATAATTGGTTTTTTCCTTCATCCGGTATCAAACGGTGAATATCCGTAGCCGCTTGGATAAACTGGACGATACCCGCCAGATAGTTTACTTGTCGATTTGTTCCCCCGAGCATACGGGCTGTAAGCAGTACCAGGATGGCCGGAAACATTTTATGCACGTTATAAGTCCCCCAACCTACATAGCGTAGGTGCTGTTTGGACGTAAGCGGCATTTTCTCTTCTAAAAGTGCCCGAACTCGACAGAGTTCAGGTAAGATAGATTCCCACATTCTCCAGGACATCATGAAAACACCCCTTTCCGGCCGGCAGCGTTATTATAATTCTAGCACACCTCTCAAATTCCTGCTCTAGTGAATGTCTGGGTATAAAAAAAAAAGAAAGCCTAATATTTTCTTAAGCTTTGTAAGGCTTTCGTCGATGCTTTTTTCCACGATAAAAGGGATTTGGTGTAAAAATAAAAAACTCTATCGAAGATTTTCCGTTAATATCGTCGTTTCTGGGAACTGCCGGATTCCACTTTTTCCTTAATCGCAGCCAACATGGCCTGGCTGTTTTCCCGGACTTTCTTCTTGAGCACTGGATGGAGAAGGGGTGCCAGCATCGGCATGCCCAAATCAAAATCGACGGTGAGCACTGCTTGACATCCACCTCTTTCGCAGCGGAAGTACCATTCCCCTTCAAAGCGTTTCACATCTCCGGCGATCTGTCGATAGCGGATCTTCCCTTCCGTCGGATAGAATTCGTCCCGCTCCTTCCAGCAAAAAGACTTTCCATCCACTTCGGTCACCCAATCGGTCACCGTGTATCCGTCGCCTTGCTCGATCACTTTGACGGAGCGCACATCCTCCATAAACCGGGGATAGTCTTCCATCCGGCTCGCTAGCTCAAATACTTCTTCCGGGCTGCCATCGATCCAAAGGCTCACTTCCACCAAAGGCATGGCTCCCCCTCCTCTGCTTCAAGGACTCCACAGGACGCCCACAAATCTAAAATAGTCGAACCACTAACCTTATCCGCTATGTAATCGGCTATAAAGCTCATCCGTGTTTACAGTTCTTCAATGATCTCATTCGCCTCGGCAACGGCAGCTTCCAATACATCAAGTACCCGATCGATATCTTCATCGGCCACATTCAAGGGCGGTTCCAGGCGGACCACCCGGGGATTGTTTAAGGTATAGCCGACGATGATCTGATTTTCCACCATACGGCCGATCACTACCCCTCCGACGCCCTCCTTCACAAATTCAATGCCGATGAGCAGGCCTCGCCCACGGACATCAGCGATAACCCGGGGGTACCTTTCGGCCAGTTTTTGCAGACGCTGCATGATCCGAAGACCTTTTTCCCGAGCCTGCTCGGCCAAATTCTCTTCCATCATCACTTCGATCGCCGCGATCGCCGCGGCGCAAGCCAAGGGACTGCCTCCGAATGTACTTGTATGGATCCAGGGGTTCTCCAGCATGGGTTGCCAAACAGAGGGCCGGCTAAGGATTGCACCGATGGGCATGATACCTCCACCGAGGGCTTTTGCCAGGCAAAGAATATCTGGAACAACCTCTTCCTCCTGACAGGCAAACCATTTTCCCGTTCGACCCATGCCAGTTTGTACTTCATCTAAGATCAAGAGTACGCCGTAATCGTCGCAGATTTCTCTCACTTCGCTCAGGTAGCCTGCCGGTGGTACTACAACGCCCCCTTCGCCTTGCAGCGGCTCGAGAATAAAGGCAGCCACATCTCGGTCCTCTTCCAGAATATGTACTAAGGCCGTCACTTCTCCGTAAGGGATATGTTTTACTCGCGGTAAAAGAGGTTCAAAAGGTTCCCGAAAGGGTTCCCGTCCCGATACGCTCAAGGCACCTAATGTTTTACCGTGAAAACCGTTTATCGTCCCGACGAGCCCGCTTTTCCCCGTCGCCAACCGGGCTAGTTTGATGGCGGCTTCCACCGCCTCGGTGCCAGAGTTACAGAAAAAACAGTACTGCAGATCACCCGGCGTCAGCTGGGCCAGCATCTGGGCGAGTCGTGCCGTCGGTTCATCGAGCAGGTACCGTGAAGTCTGCCCCATTACACCCAGTTGGGAGATGACGGCGTCGACGACCCGGCGATGGCGGTGACCTAAACTGACCGTTCCGAAGTTGCCCAGAAAGTCGAGGAAGGTTCGCCCTTGATCATCCACCACATAGGATCCTTCCGCTTTGATGGCCGTCGAGGCCATCCCCATCAGACGATACAAACGAGCTACAGACGGATTGATGTGCTCTTCGTATAACTCGACCACAGACTTCATCGATCACTCCACCTCACAAGCCCCTTTATTTTACTGAATTAAAATGGCATTCACAAGGAGAGAAAGGTCGAATGAAAAGAGCCTGGTTTCCCCGTAAAGGGTTCCAGGCTCTCGGCTCAGTAGGCTTATTGCATTTGCATTTGCATGCCGCCCTGAGGGGCTTGATAGGTGTTGACCATCGTTTGGGTGGTGTTGTCTGCCAGGGTGGGTACTTGGTACATACCCCGCTGGTTCATATATTGGAACACTTCGTAGGCTTGGTTGATGCTCGACTGGCTGCAGCTGACCATCATATTGCGCAGGGTAGGATCGGCGCATTCCAAGGCAGCTTGCGTGCACATAATGGCACTGGATTTGGCGCAACCAAGCATACAGGAAGCCACGTCGCGATCATCCATTTGGTTCATCGACGTGTTCGGCATTTGCGGCGAAGGATTACGCAGGCCATAAGCGGGGCTTCCACTGCGAGGCGCCCGGTAGGGAACGGCATGGGCTGTACCACGGTTGTGCATGAAGTTCACGATGTTCTGATAGCCGCTTTGCATATGCTGTAGTTGATTGTCGAGGATGTTAGCCAGTTGCGAATCTTTTACATGTTGACGATACAATTCAAAATTGTTGATCGTATCGATCGTATGAGTCAGTACCTCATGAACCATCAAAATCTCATGGGCACCTTGCTTTTGATTTTGGTTTTGTCCGCCTGTTCTCATTGCAGTCGCCATCGTGTTCATTCCTCCCATACCCATCGCACCAGCCTGCCCGCCAAAATTACGACCATACGGGGTCAGCGGAGAGCCGTACATCGATTGATTTTGTCCTCCAAAATTCTGCATTTGCGGCATTTTTGCATTACCTCCTCTGGGATTCCCGAATATAAGAATCCCCCGAGCGTTGTGAAGTCATGCAAAATACTTAGTCCTATTCAAAACATTTTTCGCTGTCCCCTTTCTCTGGAAGAACCTCAGGTTTGTCCTCATACTCTTCCGGGGAGCCGTCGGACGATGATTCAATGGGATGGTTTTGCGATGAATCTGTTGTGGTGCTTGCCGGCGCTACCTCTTCGTTCGTCGATTTTCGATCCCGGCGCTTTTGCCGCCATTCCCGCCATTGATCGCGAAACCGTGGATACCAGAGACGGGTTACCGCGCCGAAGCCCATCAAACCCGAAAGGAATAAAATGAACCAACCGATTAGGGGGACCCAACCCAGGTGGGCCAGCAAGAAGGCGCCGATCAGCACTTCTCCTAAAACGCCCAGCCCCTGCCAAGGGCCAAGGTGTTGAGATACCTTGCGTCCGATGACGAGCGACGCTGCCGTCCATCCGACGATCGCCGCGGCCACAGCCGATAGAGTCAAGCCGATGGCGATAGGAATGCCGAGAATGGTGATGCCTGTAAGAAATACAAGCGGGCCCAAGGCGATAACCGTTAAAAAGCCAATCCAGAGGTTACGAAGGGGCTGCACGAGTATGGAGTCTGCCGCTTGTTCCGTATCCCGGAAAAGAAAGCTGTAGCTGATAAAGGATAACGCCAGCAGACCGATGAGCACAGGGATCCAAAAAAGTATTCCGTAAGCCAAGCCCCCACGTTCTTGTACAACGACAGATGAACTCGGATTGTTGTTTCGTACAGGCGGTGTCGGTGCACTATTGTGCTCAGGCTCAAACTTGTCTTTTTTCTGGCTTTGATCAGTGATGATACGTATACCACGACCGTCTGCACCGGAGATGGTTCCTGATACTTGGGCGCCCGGTTCCATGACGATGTGATCAGAACTGATTTGGATATTCCCTTTGACGACCGCTGTAGAACGTAGGACGATATTTTTCGCGGTCACATCACCGACTGTGCCGGCCAGATCGGCTTTCCCATCAGCTACGACAGTACCCGCGATTTGGGTACCTTCAGCAGCGGTTATGTTAAAAGCTTTTACGGCACCGCCGATTGCCGCCGAATCTTTCGACGAGAAGTCACGGTAGTTACCTGAATTCCTTTCTTGATCATTCTCTTGATAGAGTCGGACTTCTCTCGCAGTAACATTTGAACGGACATGCCCTCCCGTGATGATCACGTTGTAATCGGCATTTACATTTCCAGCGACGATACCGCGTTCTTCCACCCGAATTTCCTTAGCTGTTACATCACCGAGAACCTGCCCTCCTTGAACGATGACACGGGATCCCGCTTCCTCGATGCTAGCCCGTTGTTCGCCTGAGCGAACATAAACAGTATTTATGCCTCGGGGATCCCTTTCCGCCGGTCGGGGTTCTACTCCCATCGAGTACTCGTCATAAAAAGGGGTGCTATTGATATGACTCTTCGAATGCATAAAAAACAATCCTGTTCCGGCTGCGCCGACACCTATCAAAAGCACCGTCAGGAGAAACCATTTTAATATAGCGCCTACACGTTTCATCTCAATACACTTCCTTACATTCCTAATGCACTTTAGTGTTGTGGTTCAGTAAATCAATCGGTGATCTGACGCCGCCAGAGCCAGGTAGCTATAAGACTCCAGGCGGCCATGCCTGTCCAAAGCCATGTCTGCTTGGGTATAGTGAACAGATAGAAGTCAGACAGACGTTGAACGGTATTTCGAACGCTGCTACCATGTCTGACGATGGCCTCGGTCAGGCGGAGTTTGCTTTCCACAAAATAAGTGACTACAAAACCTTCTGGATTCTGGACAAAGTGGTTTATAGCCGGATGGTGCTCAAACCAATTCAAGGCTGTTTGAGGCCAGAAAAACCCGATCAGGAAAGCAGCGATCACAACGAGTCCGGCCCACCCTGCGGCGATCACCCCTTGACGCTGCAACAGGTCTATCCAGGACAGGTCTGGTTCTTCCTTCACTGCCGAAACTTGCTGAGCCGGTTGTTCCGTCCCTGAGATAATCGATTCCGACTCTAGCGAAGCCCAAATAGAATCGAATAACCCTTCCGGAGGTTCCTCCAGCACCATGGCTTCTTGCAAAAAAAGATCAAACTCTTTTAGTTCGGCAAGTACCTTTTCGCATTCAGGACAATCTTGCAGATGGCTCTGTACAAAATCCCGGTCAGGGCAACTTAACTGCCCATCAGCATAAGCGGACAGCATCCATCGAATTTTTTCGCAGCGGCTCAAGGCAGAGGACCTCCTTTCTCAGACAAATCTCGTAGGGACTCTCTGAGCATAACTTTCGCTCGATACAATCGCGTTTCCACTGTCTTTTTCGGTAAATTCAAAACATCGGCAATTTCTGAATAGGTCAAATCATCAAGGTGATAGAGGGCCACGACCGTTCGGTAATGTTCAGGCAGCGCTGCAATCGCTTCCCGAACCTTCTCCCCCGTCTCTTTGCGGATGAGTTCCCCTTCAGGCCCATCGCCCCGCCAAGGGATCGCCCCTTCAGAATGAACCTCTGCATGCGGTTCGAGCGGCACTGTCGCCCATTTCCGTTTTCGCATCCTGTCGATACAGTGGTTAGTAGCCAACCGGTAGGCCCAGGTGGAGAATTTAGAGTGACCTCGGAACTGGGGTATGGCCCTGCAGATAAGGATCAGAGACTCTTGCGCTGCGTCCCTGGCATCTTCCCGGTGTTGCAACAAGCGAAGGCACAGGTTATACACCGGTTTCTGAATCGTTGCTAGTAGCGTAGACAGCGCTTCTTTGTCTCCCGACTTGCAGCGTTCAATGAAAGCCTCGTTCAACAGGTCATCCATGACCGGTGGCATCCCTCCCCTCGCATCGAATTGCTATCGGTTCTTGATCTTGGCTTCTGTAAGATTAGACGAAGGGGCCCTTCGAAACCCTTCAAGAATACATAAAAAAGTCCTTCCCCAATATTTTCATCAGGGAAGGACTTATCAAACAAACCGATTCTATTTTCGGAGTCCTTAGCGAGCGGAGTCATTACACCCCGATTTACCACGATGTTCCTCTACTAATTAGCTCGCAAACCCTTCACTGTTGACTGGGGCGTCCCCTTCCAACTCGAAGGACTTGTGAATCGCCTGCACCGCCCGTTTGGCATCGTCAGCCCGAACGACACAGGAAACTTTGATCTCCGATGTAGCGATCATTTCGATATTGATGCCTTCTTCAGCCATGGTTTCAAACATCATCGCCGCTACGCCGGGGCGGCTGACCATGCCGGCACCGACGATAGATACCTTGGCTAAGTTGGCATCATAGCTCAGTCCGCCGGCACCGATAGCCTCTTTTACCGCTTCGACGACTGATACAGCCGTGTCCAGATCATCTTTGACGACCGTGAAAGCGATATCGTTGCGATCATTGCGCATAGCGCTCTGAATGATCATGTCCACGTTGATCCGCTTTTCGGCGAGGGCTTTGAAGAGCATTTTCGCGACGCCCGGCTTATCGGGAACATCAAACAGTCCGATTTTCGCGACGTTGAGGTCATAGGCGACGCCGCTGACCATGAGTTCTTTTTCCATTGAATCTACTGCCTCCTGCACCAAGGTTCCTGGATTATGGTTGAAGCTCGAACGGACGTGAATGGGAACACCGTATTCTTTGCCCAGTTCAACCGAACGAGGATGGAGAACTTGAGCGCCTAAACTGGCTAGTTCCAGCATTTCGTCGTAAGTGATCCGTTGCAGTTTATGGGCTTTGGGAACAATCCGCGGGTCCGCTGTATAGACGCCGTCCACATCGGTAAAGATTTCACAGACGTCGGCTTTTAAGGCAGCCGCAATGGCTACCGCCGTCGTATCAGAACCGCCGCGGCCGAGCGTCGTGATCTCTCCGTCTTCGGTCGCCCCTTGGAACCCGGCGACGATGATGATGTTGCCGTTATCGAGTTCCTGCTGAAGTCGCTCAGGGTTGACGTCGAGGATTTTCGCCTTCCCGTGAACATGTTCGGTCAGGATCCCCACCTGGGGACCAGTCAAGGAGAGGACGGGGTATCCTAATTTATCAATCGCCATGGCTAACAAAGCGATGGAAACTTGTTCTCCTGTCGCCAGGAGCATATCCATTTCCCGGGCTTTCGGTTTGTCCGTAATCTCTTTGGCCAAGTCGATCAGGTCATCGGTGCTGTCACCCATGGCCGATACAATCACTACAACTTGGTTACCTGCTTGTTGGGTTTCTACGACCCGCCGGGCGACCCGCTTGATGCGTTCGGCGTTAGCTACGGAAGAACCGCCGAACTTCTGGACAACGATGGCCAAGTCGGTTCACATCCTTTTGAAACACAAATGTTGTAATTTATTTATATGACCTTGGCTCCCATGGGGCAAGGCTTCAATTCTTTGGTGATACATTTGACGCCGTGAGCGGCGAAAGCATCTTCCATGGCTTGGGCGATACCGCCCGTATTTTCGCGAGAAAAAGCAATCAATGTAGGACCAGCACCGCTGAGGACAGCAGCCAATGCTCCGGCTTTGCGAGCTGCCTCAAATACATCGGCCATACCGGGGATGAGCGACATCCGGTAGGGCTGATGGAGACGGTCTTCCATCACTTTGCTGAGAAGGTCCCAATCGTTATGAATGATCGCCATAATGACCATACTGGTTCGGGACACATTAAAGACGGCATCCCGATGGGGTACCTCTTTCGGCAAGGCTCCGCGAGCTTTCTTCGTAGCCAGGTGGAATTCCGGAATCGCCACGATCGCCCGCATGCCGTAGGGCGGCGGAATTTTACGGCTGACCACTTCTTTGCCCTTGGACGTGTTCACTTGAGCCGAAACGACGACACCGCCGAACAAAGCCGGTGCGACGTTATCCGGATGGCCTTCAAATTCTGTGACGATCTCCAGGATCTCCTGATCGCTCAAAAAGTTGCCGCATAACTCGTTGGCGGCTACGGCACCGCCGACAAGAGCGGCCGCTGACGATCCCAACCCGCGAGCCACAGGGATTTCATTGATGAGTTTAAGATGTAAGCCTGTCGGGTTTTTTCCCGCCTGTTGATAGACCTGGCGGACCACTTTCAGCACGATGTTGCTCTCGTTGCGGGGAATGCTTGAAGCCCCTTCCCCTTCGACTTCGACAGTGACCCCTTGACTTGTCTCGGAAAGTTCAACGATATTGTAGATGTCTAAGGCCATACCTAGCGTATCGAAGCCGGGACCTAAGTTAGCCGTCGTTCCCGGCACTTTGACTCGAACGGAGGGACTGGGGGCTTCCGTCATATTAGAAAACCTCCCGCAAAACTGCCTCTTCCGTCGCCGGTACCATGATGGGGCCGCCAGCCACCGTTTTAATCGCATTATCAGGGTCTTTCAAACCGTGACCGGTGAGAACGCAGACGATCTTCGCACCTTCCGGCAGATAGCCGGCTTTGCGTTTTTTGATCACGCCAGCCAAAGATGCGGCCGAAGCCGGTTCACAGAAGATCCCTTCTTGTGAGGCCAGCATGCGGTAGGCAGCCAGGATCTCTTCGTCAGTCACATAATCGATGCAGCCGCCGGAATCGCGAGCTGCGGCGACAGCGCTTTGCCAGGAAGCCGGGTTACCGATGCGAATCGCCGTGGCGACCGTTTCCGGTTTTTCAATGACCCGATCAAAGACGATAGCTGCAGCGCCTTCGGCTTCAAAGCCGATCATCTTCGGTGTCTTATCGACCTTACCAGCTTGTTTCCACTCGACAAAGCCTTTCCAATAGGCAGTGATGTTGCCAGCGTTACCGACAGGAATAGCCAGGTAATCGGGCACATCACCCAGTTGTTGACAAACCTCAAAAGCTGCCGTCTTCTGACCTTCAATACGGTAGGGGTTGACTGAGTTCACCAAGGTAACCGGATGTTTGGCACAGATATCGCGGACGATGCGCAGCGCCTCGTCGAAGTTACCTTCGATGGCGATCACCTTGGCGCCATAGATCAGCGCTTGGGCCAGTTTGCCCAGAGCGATCTTCCCTTCGGGAATCAAGACGATGCACTTGATGCCGCAACGGGCGGCATAGGCGGCAGCCGCAGCGGACGTATTGCCGGTGGAGGCGCACATGATGGCTTGTGAACCCTCTTCGACGGCTTTCGCAACGGCCATGACCATGCCACGGTCTTTAAATGAGCCTGTCGGGTTCATCCCTTCAAACTTGAAGTATAGTTCGGCACCGATCTGTTCTGAAAGGCGCGGTGCCGCAATAAGCGGAGTGTTACCTTCTTTTAAAGTCAACATAGGGGTCTTTTCGGTCACCGGTAAGAATTCTTTAAACGCAGGTATGATTCCTGGCCAGTTCACAGTATTTGCTCCTCTCAATCTCCCCCCGGTGCTCGATTACACCGGCTGGTTTGTGCTACCCCTGTTCGACACGAATAACATTGCCGATCTTCTCTACAATAGGCATTTCCGATAGGATATTCAAGGCTTTTTGCAAGTTTTCTTCCTGAACTTTATGCGTAACTAGGACGATCTCGGCTTCATTGCCGAATTGTTCCTGTTGAATGAGCGTTTGGATGCTGACGCCTTCGTCCCCGAAGACACCGGCGATGGAAGCCAGTACCCCTGGTTTCTCAGTGACCAAAAGGCGGATGTAGTATTTACCTTCGACTTCACCGATGGACTTGATCGGTTTCTGATGATAGCAGGTGCAGCTTAGACGTCCCGTATGGCCGTTGATGATGTTGCGAGCCACATCGATGATATCGCCGACGACAGCGCTGCCTGTGGGCATGTCGCCGGCTCCCCGTCCATAGAACATGGTTTCACCGACGGCGTCGCCTTTGACGAAGATAGCGTTAAAGGCATCATTGACAGAGGCAAGGGGATGGCTGTTGGGGATCATGGCCGGATGGACCCGGGCTTCCACTTTCCCTTGGGTCTCCTTGGCGATGCCGAGAAGCTTGATGGTATAGCCCATCTGGCTGGCGTACTGGATGTCACGGGCCGATATTTTTGTGATCCCTTCCACGTAGACATCGTTTAAGGTGATTCGCGTATTAAAGGCGATTGAGGCCAAAATGGCGAGTTTGCGGGCCGCATCCAGGCCTTCTACATCGGCCGTCGGATCGGCTTCGGCATAGCCGAGCGCCTGGGCTTCTTTGAGCACCTCAGAAAAGTCGCTGCCTTCCTGAGTCATCTTCGTCAGGATGAAGTTGGTCGTCCCGTTGATGATGCCTTTGATATCCTCAATCTGATTGCCGGCTAGGCACACTTTAAGGGGACGAATGATGGGAATGCCGCCGGCGACAGAAGCTTCGAACTCCAGGTCAAGACCCTTCGCCTCGGCCAGTGCAAAGAGTTCTCGTCCATGAATCGCCATCAGGTCTTTGTTGGCGGTGACCACGTTTTTACCGGAGCTTAAGGCCGTCTTGATGTATTCCAAGGCGGGATGAATCCCACCCATAAGCTCGACGATGATAGAAATCTCGGGATCCTCCAGAATTTCTGCCGGGTTGTCCGTCAACAAGCCCGGATCGATGGGAAGGGCCCGTGGTTTCGTCACGTCCCGTACAAGCACTTTTTTGACCTTTACGGGGCGGCCTAAGCGCCGAGCGATATCTTCCAAACGATTTTCCAAAATGCGCAATGTACCGCTGCCGACAGTTCCGAAACCGAGCAATCCGATCCATATAGGTTGGTTCATCGAGTGCACCTCACTTTTTTTCACTATCCCCGACTAACTGGGCTGTCCGGACGCCTGTGAGTTGTCTCAACTCACTGAGCAACCTAGGCACGTCCACTGACATTTGGCTCGTATCCATGACTAGGGATACGGGAGCCAAACCTTTTTCCGGGACGGACTGATTGATGGTAAGAATATTGCCGTCGACGGCAGCTACCGTATTCAATACCCGCGATAAAATGCCCGGGTGATGTTCGAGCATGAGACTCACCGAGATAATACTCGAACGGCCCTGTTCTCGAAAGGGAAGAACTCCGTCTTTGTATTTGTAATAAGCACTCCGGCTCAAACCGACGATTTCCACGGCTTCGCTGACTTTAGCGACCTCACCTTTCGCCAGCATTTCATTGACCATGGCTGTTTTTAAGATAGCTTCCGGGAGAATCTCGCCATCGACGAGATAGAAACGTTTTCCCCCTGGGTTCATGGCTTCACCTCTGTCCATCTGGGGAGGAATGTTTCCCTGTATGGTAGACATTATATCGGTCTTTTACCCACATCGGCAACCCCTAAATCGAATTTTTATTTCTTTTGTCGTTTGGCTAACCATCCTATAAAAAATAACCCCATCGCCATCGCCACAAATGCCATGACCACCAGCAGTTGGGTAGGGTTATACCAAGCCCGGACTTGCAGCACCTGAACGGGATGCTTGAGACCTTGAGCGATGCTCCGTTCCTCGGGGACACCCACTTGCAGCGAATATTTTCCGGGCTTTCCTTCTTTGTCAAATACGGCCAGATAGTAGTCAGCGTCGCTGGGCAGACGGAATTGAAAGACTTGTGTGAGCCAGTAATCACATCCAGTCATCGGATCGGTGATTTCCCGTTCTCGCAAGGACGGTTCAACGATGTGGGCTCCGAGTCCGTTCGGTATGACACAATAGGAAGTATCTAAAGATACCATAGGCAAGCCCGGACCGATGACAGCCACAGAGGGACGAAAAGTCTCTAAGCCTCCACGGCGAGGAATGGCTAATTCAAAAAGAAGCAGGTCGCCTTTTTTGCCTTGTACTCGAAAATAGTCCGTTTGACCGGCATAAAACAGTTTTCCGTAGATGATTTGGCTCTGCACGAGAGACAAGGGTGCCGCTTTTTGCAAAGCCGTATACCGCTGTGCCGAAAAGAGGGGCTCGTCGGCATAGGCTGGCAGGGTGCAGACCAGGACGAAGATGCAAAGAGCCATAAGCGAACCATGTATCCAGGTCAGGAATTTCCCTCTCATTTTAAATCCTCCTAACCTTTTCCCCCTCACGTTCATAGTATGGTAGCGGAAAAAATGACCGCCGTGAACTTGGAGGGGGATTCATTTCGATGGCTGTTTACCCGCATTGTCCTTACGGCATGGAGACATACCGGCAGCCTGGTTTGATGGGAACCGGACCGGGTTACTGCAGGCATAGGTGCCCTCAAGAACCGCATTTGCTCTGCATGATGCAGCAGATGGTGTCCCAGGCTGTGCAGTCGCGCTGCGATGAGATGTACTTTCACCTCTACCACCATATGCAATGCAGGTTGTTGGACATGATGGAAATGCAGGAACCCCGGTTACCGGGAGAGAGGGTGCCTAGTTGTTCACTTCCGCAGCCGATGCCCCAACCGATGCCGCAAACAAGCCCTGTCAACGAGCCGACTGTACCGACCGATCCGCCGCCTTACCCTTATGCCTATCCTTATAGGGATTTGCTCCCTCAGCCCTGTCCCTCTGTTCCCAAACCCACCCCTGGAGCTTCTCCGTCCCCTACTCCGCTGCCCACTCCGGGAGTTTCGCCGTCTCCAGCGCCGGTGCCATCCCCCGAAGCTTCTCCCGCGCCCACACCACTCCCTTCGCCAGGAGTATCGCCTTCTCCCGGACTAACCCCCGGTCTACCACCGATCCCGACACCCTATGGGCTACCTCAACCAGCGCCAGGGACAATTCCATTCCCGTCCGTTCCTGAATCGCCACCAGACGCATATCCCTCACCAGGTCAAGGCGAACTCCTTCCGGTTCGTCCCATCGCACCGCCTACGGTACGTCCTCTTCCCCGTCCAGCCAGGCGGCCCACGATCGTTATCCCCTTATCGAAAAAAGAAAATGATGAAGTACCGACTTTATCGTCTGAAGTCATCGCCGAAAACGATACCGACACACCCTCAGCTACGGAAATTCTCTCTGATTCAGCTACAACGGAGACAATGGCAGTGAGTGCCGACGGGACAGTCTCTGCGGCGAACTCCCAGGATGATTCGTCCCTCTCATCCAATGACGAACTGGCTTTGTCTACGGGACCTCAATCTCTCGAAGAACAAGAGAGCCAGGTAGGGGCAGAAGCCGTGATGACTGTGCAATCAGATGCGGAAGCAAGTGAAAACGTCGTCACTGAGATGGTCATCGGTGAGTCCAGAGATACTACAAACGAATCTACGGAAGATGAAATGGTACAAAGCGAGTCCGAAAATTCTCCCAAAAAGGTATGAATGTTGAAACCCCCCGTCTGCTCCTTACGATGCAGGTGCGGGGGGTTTTTTTTGACTCCTCGGGCGACTTGTTTGCGTACTGCCATTTTTGGGACTACTTGCTTTTGAACTGGATTCGAATTGAAGATCCATCTGTCCAGTCTCACGATCAAAGGTGATGATTGCTGGGTAAGGCTTTTTTTCCTTACTGTAAAAGCGGAGACGGGGCGACTTGCCTTTCTGCAGCAGGGCAATGGCTGTTTTTTCGGAGATTTTCTTTCCCCGGAATGTCTTCCAAATGGTGATGGGGCAATTTAGGTTTTTCCAGTTGGAACAAGCATAGGCTTTGCGATTTTCAACGATCTGCCCGCCGCAGCGGGGGCAGACACCGAGTGACTTGGCGCAAGCGCTCTTGTTATACCATGTTTTATCAGCCTGAGCTAGCTGACGAATCACATGGACCGTCAGATCGACCACTTTGCGGTTGAATTCCTGGGACTGACCATTACCCCGGGCAATTTCATTTAAGTATTTTTCCCACCGTCCCGTCATCTCTGCCGAGAGCAGGACAGGGATATTGGCACGTTCCACCAGTTCTATCAGGGCCATGCCTTTAGTCGTCGGCTCAATATGTTTGCCCTCGAGCTCTATGTAACCGACATCTTTTAGCCGCTCAATGATCGACGCCCGGGTCGCCGGCGTACCTAACCCGGCATCTTTGAGCACTTCCCTCAGTTCCTCGTCGTCGAGCTTCTTACCGGCCGTCTCCATCGCGCCCAGCAGGCTGCCTTCCGTATAGGGTTTCGGCGGTTCCGTCTGCTTTTCCGTGGCTTCACTATGAACGCAGTAAACAGGTACACCAGGCTGTTGCGGGAGAAGCAGCTTTTCTTCGGGAGGTTTCCATCCTCCGTCCACCACTTTCCAGCCTGGATCGAGGATCACCTTTTCATCGGTGCGAAAAAGGTGATCCTCGATACGGGTGATGACGCGGGTCTCCTTAAAGCGAGCCGGCAGGAAGTAATGAGCTAATAAACGCCGCACGATTCGATCATATACCTTTATGGCATCACCGGTGAGCCTGTCCGGCACAAAGGTGGTCGGTAATATGGCGTGATGCTCCTCTACCGCTTCGGGACGGCAAAGGTTACGGTTGCGCTCCTGCACCAGTTGAGGATTACCTTTTTGGACCCATTCGCCATAGACAGGGTGGCTGCCGAGGCGGCGGGCAACAGCGCGAATCAGCCCGATACCATGGGTATCGACATACCGGCTGTTGGTGCGAGGATAGGTGATGAATTTCCGGTCATACAGTTCCTGAGCGATCTTCAACGTCTTGCTGGCGGCAAATCCGAAGAGACGGTTGCAGTCCCGCTGCAGGGTAGTCAGGTCGTATAGCTTGGGAGGAAGTTCTCTCGATTCTTTCTGTTCAAGCGTTTCCACCGTTCCTGGGCGGTTTTGGACTTCCTGCGCGATCGATTGGGCCTGTTCCCGCTTTTCGAACCTTGTCTCTTCCCCTTGAAACCATCGACCTCGATAGTTGCAGCCTTCGCCTTGAAAGTTTGCCCAGACTTCCCAGTAGTTCTGGCGGACAAAGTCGTCCCGCAACCGGCGGTTTGCGCAGATCATGGCGAGGACAGGTGTCTGTACCCTGCCAAGAGAAAGGAGTTCTCCAAAACGAGTCGTGAAAGCTCGTGTCGCATTGATGCCGATGAGCCAATCGCCTTCGCTCCGGCAGCGAGCCGAAGCAAAGAGGTTATCATACATGGTGATCGGCTTCATTTCCCTCATGGCCTCCCGAATCGCTTCAGGGGTGAGAGAAGCCGTCCAGAGGCGCCACGTGGGCAGATGGTTCAATCCGAGTAAAGCGACAATATAGCGAAAGATGAGTTCCCCTTCCCGGGCGGCATCACAGGCGTTGATCAAGCTTTTGCTTTTCTTCGCTAAGGCGGCAATCGCTTTGAGTTGGGCTTCCGTCTTGGCGACGGGGCGCAGTTGAAACTCCGGTAAAAGGGGCAGGTCTTCGAAACGCCAGCGCTTTAAGCTGGAGCGGTAATCTTCCGGTTCGGCCAGTTGTACCAGGTGCCCGATGGCCCAACTGATGTAATAGTCCTTGCTTTCCAGATAATTTCGTTTTTTGACAAAGGGCTCTGTCAAGGCTTCTGCAATCGCTTCAGCGGCACTCGGTTTTTCAGCGATAATCAAGGTTTTCACAGGCGGCCTCCCAAGGGGACAGGAAAAGCGGGACAGCACCTGTCCCGCTTCTACGATCCGTCCGGTCGATGGTATGGAGATTATTGATTGTCTTGATTGGCCAGGTATTCCTGGACTTCGGCGTTGGCTTCGTCGTCTTTGACGGCACGCATGCTCAAGGAGATGCGCCGTTCGGCCTCTTTGATATCGAGGACTTTGACTTTGACCTGATCGCCTACGGATACGACCTCATCGGGCTTATTGATCCGGCGGTCAGCCAGTTGGGAGATATGAATCAATCCGTCTACGCCGGGCTCCAATTCGGCAAAAGCGCCAAAGGGAGTGAGCCGTACGATGGTGACGGTGATGATGCTGTCGATGGGGTATTTTTCGGTGATTTTATCCCAGGGGTTTGGAAGCACCTGCTTGAGGCCAAGGGAGACTTTTTCTTTCTCCCGGTCTACTTTCAGCACGAAAACATCGATGACATCGCCTTCTTTGACGATTTCACTAGGATGCTTGATGCGTCCCCAGGACATCTCCGAGATATGAAGCAGACCGTCTACACCACCGAGGTCGACAAAGGCGCCAAAGTCGGAGAGACGGCGGACAGTACCCCGGCGGGTTTGTCCTTCGGCCAATTCCTCCCAGGTCTTACCGCGAGCTTGTTTGTATTCTTCTTCCAGTACTGCTTTCGCCGACAGGACGCAGTTGTTCCGGCGAGTATCGATTTCCATCACTTTCATGCGCAGCGTCTGGCCGATGTATTTGTCCAGGTTCTCAACATAGCCTCGATCGACTTGGGAAGCCGGCACGAAACCGGTGACGCCCACATCGACGCGGAGACCGCCTTTAACGATGGCGATGACTTCACCGGTGACGATTTCGTCATTTTCTTTTGCTTCTTGAATGTGAACGATTTTTTCCCGTTCGATAGCCCGGCGGCGGGAGAGGATCATGTTGCCGTCTTCCGATTCGGCCTTGACGATGACCACTTTCACTTCGTCGCCCACTTTAACGATGCCTTCGGCCGAATCGGGGGTGCGAGTGGCTAACTCCCGCAGGGGAATAACACCTTCCGACTTGCCGCCTACGTCTACGAGGACTTCATCTTGTCTAACCTTAACGACGGTTCCTGTGACAAGACCGCCTTCTTTCGGAGCCCCTTCTTCGAAAATCCGCAAGGATTCGGCGAAGCTTTCGCCCATATCCTCAACTTCTGCGGCAATTTCCTGATTTTGTGCTTGAAATTCTGTTTCCTTTTCCTGGTTCAGTTCGGTCATTCTTTGAATTACCTCCTCGATGATCCAACGGGGAGTTGAAGCCCCCGCCGTTACCCCCGCTTTTTGCTTGCCCGTAAACCATTCGGGCTTAAGTTCGGCAGCCTCTTCTATGTGATAGGTGGGAACCCCTGTGTCCCGGCAAATCTGCGCTAATTTTACCGTGTTCGAACTGTTGCGTCCTCCTACAACCACCATGACGTCAACCTCATTTACCAGTTGACGGGCTGCTTTTTGGCGGTTGCCGGTCGCAGCACAGATGGTATTACGCAATTCCAGTTCTACGGGCTGAGCGCGCAAGGCCTGTTCGATCTCCCGCAAGGTGGCCTCTTTGAGGGTAGTTTGTGCGATTAACGCCACCTTACCCTGAAGCTTCAGGCTGGCGGCTTCTTTTCCATTCGCCACGACAAAAGCTTTACTGCCGCTCCAGGCCAAGATCCCTTGTACCTCGGGATGATTTCGGTCTCCGGCAATCACCACTTGATACCCCTCTTGGGTAAACCGTTGGGCAAGGGTTTGTACCTTTTTGACAAAGGGGCAAGTGGCATCGACGACGGGAAAGTTTTTTTCGTTGGCCTCTTGATAGACTTCCGGTCCTACGCCATGGGAACGAATGACGAGACGAGCCGGTGTACGGTCCTGCAAATCATCGTAAACCTTTACCCCCTGCCGGGCTAGTCGCTCAACGACCTGAGGGTTGTGGATGAGGGGCCCATAGGTGGCCACGCATTGTTTCTGTTTTACTTCATCTTCAACCAGATCAAGAGCTCGCTGAACTCCAAAACAAAACCCAGCGTGATCCGCCAGGAGTACTTGCAATCCCATCACTCCCCGAGTTAGTCTGGTTTTATTTTCGTGATAAATCTAAGAAATCCTGCTTTTAGATCCAAATAACTCATAGTTTTCACCGCTCTCCGGGGCATCTATCAACAGTATTTAATCTCCCTTCTTTTTTCATGTCTTCAATGGTTGGAGGAATTTTTCTGATTCGTAGCCTCTTTGGAAAAAGGTATACCTGTCCTTGGACAAAAAAGTTGCCCTTTAGGGCTTTATTTACCATTAAATAAAGCCCTAAAGGGCAACTGCATAATTTTTATGGATTACAGAACTTTTTATAACATTTTTTTAGCATCCTGAACCAAGGCAGCGATCGTCGTCATCAATTGTTCCGACAGTTCATGCATGTCTTTAGACGTCAGCTTTCCCCCATCCGAATTCAAATAGATGGGCGAGCCAAAACAGACTGAAACGGGACGAAACCAACCGCCAGAAAAGACGTTTTGACTGTTATACAAGCCCACGGGGACGATCGGTGCTCCGGCTTTGGCGGCGATCATGACGGTACCCGCCTTCGCTTCACCCATTTCGCCGGTCTTGCTTCGGGTCCCCTCTGGGAAGATGCCGATCACCTTACCCTGATTGAGGATGTCGATCGACATCTTTAAGGCTTGACGGCCCATTTTACTCCGATCGACCGGATATGAGCCAGCTAAATTCACGATGTAACTTACGAAAGGAACCTCGAACAATTCTTTCTTGGCCATAAAGTGAACTTTTCGCGGGGAGGCGCAGACGAGAATCATCGGATCCCAGTTTGAGGCATGATTAAAAGCCATGATGATGGGGCCATCTTTCGGGACATTTTCAAGTCCCTGCAGGCGCCACCGGCAAATCCGTGCAAAAAAGAAGATGAGCATTCCTCGAATGAAGCGGTACATAAAAGACGAAGCGACAAATTCCCGGTGTTGCGTCAACTCACTCATCGCCTGATCAGCCCCCCGCCTTATGTACCATCTGCAAAACCTGTTGAACCACTGCTTCCCTATCCATACCCGTCGTGTCTAATAGTTGGGCATCTTCCGCTTTGACCAAGGGGGCTACATCACGGCATTCATCCTCTTTGTCCCGCTGTGCAATGTCTGCTTGCAACTGTTCTAAGGTGATGTCGACGCCTTTTGCCGACATTTCGAGGTAGCGCCGGCGGGCCCGCTCTTCAATGGAAGCGGTCAGAAATATCTTAACCTCTGCCCTTGGAAGGACATAGGCACAGATATCCCGTCCATCCATGACGACACCGCATTCCTCGGCGAGGCGCTGCTGCAAGCGCACCATCGGTACCCGGACACCGGCAACGGCAGCCACTTGGGAAACATGGCGCGATACTTCAGGAAGGCGAATCGCATCGGTCACATCTTGACCGTTGATGAGCACCTTCAGCCCTTCGAGGGCGGGCAACAGGCGGATGTCCGTTGCTTCGGCAAGAAGGGATAAGGCAGACTCATCGTTTAAATCAATATCCTTTTGCAGGGCCAACCATGTCAGTGCCCGGTACATGGCTCCCGTATCGATATAGAGATAATCGAGTCGACGGGCTACCTCCCGGGCGACAGTGCTTTTGCCTGCGCCTGCGGGACCGTCGATGGCCACTTGGATTCCGGCTTTCGTCACGTACCATACTCCTTTAGTCTGGGTCTACCGCCCACATCGCTAGGGGTTTAGCGAATAGGAGCTTGTAGTCCCAGTAGAGAAATTCTTCTTCTTGCCGGATATTTTACCATAAATGACCTGAAAGTCCTAGTTTCGAAGGGATTGCAGGGTGGCGGCGAAGCCAGGAAAGGACACATCGATGGAAGCGGCATCATGGATAACCGTCTCGTCGGCGGCGAGGAGACCGGCGACGGCTAAAGACATGGCGATACGGTGATCGCCGTGGCTGTCTACAGTGCCGCCCTGAATTTGTTGGTTGCCCGGAATAATCATCCCATCGGGAGTTTCTTCGACGGTCACCCCAAGTTTGCGTAGTTCTTCCGCTAAAACGGCGATGCGATCCGTTTCTTTAACCCGAAGCTCAGCAGCGTCTTTGATAATCGTCGTGCCTTCTGCAAACAGAGCGGCCACGGCGATGATGGGGAGTTCATCGATCAACCGGGGAATGATGGAACCACCGACCGTCGTCCCTTTCAACGATGCGCTTTGGACGGTGATGTCTGCCACCGGCTCACCGGCGACCAGACGCTCATTTTCAACATGGAGATTGGCACCCATCTCGCGAAGAACATCGAGAATGCCGTCGCGAGTAGGATTGATTCCGATATTGCGCAAGGTGAGTTCCGAACCGGGGACGATGCTGGCAGCGACGAGCAAAAAGGCGGCCGATGAGATGTCGCCTGGAACTTCAATCTCTTGCCCATTTAAACTGGGGAAACTTTCGATCTCTGTCGTCAATCCTTGATCCAGTCGGTTTAACTTCGCGCCAAAGGACGAGAGCATCCGTTCCGTATGATCCCGGGAAAGCAACGGCTCGGTCACCCGGGTTTTACCGTCAGCGAACAAGCCCGCCAGCAAAATGGCCGATTTGACCTGGGCGCTGGCCACAGGACTTTGATAATGGATCGCTTTGAGGGGCCGCTCGGTTCCATAGATGGCTAATGGAGCTTTGTTCGCTCCTTCACGCCCTCGAATGGCAGCTCCCATTTCGATCAGCGGCTTGGTCACTCGAGCCATGGGCCGCCGCCGGATCGATCCGTCGCCAGTCAGGACGGAGAAAAAAGACTGACCGCTCAATATGCCGGTGATCAGCCGCAAGGTCGTTCCCGAGTTACCTACATCGAGAATATCGGCTGGTTCCTGCAATCCCTTCAAACCCTTACCATGAACGAGGACTTCTGTCGGTCCTGGCATCTCGATGGAAACACCTAGTTTGCGAAAACAGTCGATGGTGGAAAGGCAATCTTGACCGGGAAGAAAGCGATGGACTCGCGTCGTTCCCTTCGCCAAGGCGCCAAACATGACGGCCCGGTGAGAGATCGATTTGTCACCAGGAACTTCTGTCTCCCCGCGAAGGGAACCGCCGGGAGTGATGCTTACTATCTGGTGGGATTCATGCATAGCAAAGAATCTCCTCTTTTATTCACAAGTATTGTACTTAGAGCCGCTTGACGATAACCGCCGAGGCAGCGAGCACTTCCACGGCCCGATCGGCTTCTTCTGCTTCATAAAAACCGATCCGGATCGTGCCGCCGTCTCGCTCACGAACCCGAAGGATTTCGATGTCGGCGATGTTGATCCCCGCTTCACCGAGAATTCGAGCCATGTTGCCGATGACGCCCGGTTTATCCGGAACGGTGACGACCACTTCGTGAATGCCCGGCAGCACCCCTTTCGCTTTACCGGGAATCGCCAGGCGCACATCCCGGGCATGGCTCAAGGTGCTTTGCAGGGCTGCTATCTGGTCGGTGCCATCGGAACTGCAGCCTCCGATTTCCGATTCGAGCCGGTCCAGCGCCTGGCGAAATAGGCCGATCGTATGTAGAAGCGGTTCCCGGTTTGTCTTGGCGATATCGACCCACATGCGTGGATCTCCCGCAGCGACACGGGTCGTATCCCGAAAACCGCCGGCGGCCAACATGGACGCCTGGGGAAAACTCTTCGCGACTTCGCTCAAAGTTTCCACGAGCGCCACCGCCACCATATGGGGAAGATGGCTCACCACGGCGACCATCTGGTCATGTTCCGATGGGGATAGTTTAAGGACCCGGGCACCGACTGCACACATGATCGCTTCAACCGCATCGATAGCTTCAGGTACCGTATCCCTATCGGGGGTGAGCACATAGACGGCATTTTCGAGCAGATAGCGATCAGCTCCTCGGATGCCTTTTTTTTCAGAGCCGGCCATGGGGTGACCGCCTACAAAGGCGATTCCCTCCGGAAGCAACCGTTTCATTTGGTCCATAACCCAAGCTTTCGTGGAACCGACATCAGTCACGATCGTTCCCGGGCGAAGGGAGTTCTTGATGGTTGTCACGATCGATGGGTAGGTGCACACCGGAGTGGCCATGATCACCAGATCGGCATTTTGGACTGCCTCAGCCATGTTTCTTTCTACACGGTGAACGGTCTGTGTGGACAAGGCTAAGGAGAGGGCTTCTTCCTCTTGGTCAAAACCGATGACTTCTTCAACGATACGTCCCTGAGTCAAGGCCATACCCAAAGAACCGCCGATCAGACCCAATCCGATGATGGCCACTCGTTTGATTGGCGAAAGGGCGAAGAGCTGCATCATTTCTAGGAGTTCACCCCCGGACATAACTTCCCAATACTCTCGTTAAAATGGTGAAACGGCCGATCGCGTTTAGCGCTTCCGATACTTTCCGATCGCGCTGATGGCCGGCACAGTCGATGAAAAAGAGGTATTGACCGAGTTCATACTTGGTCGGTCTCGATTCGATGCGGCTCAAATTGATCTCCCGTTCAGCAAACTCCCTGAGAATCTCATAAAGTCCGCCCGGTCGATCGCTGGGAAGGGCGCAGACGATGGAAGTTTTATCGTTGCCTGTCGGCTCGGTAAGCTGCCGACCGACAACGACAAAGCGGGTCTTGTTGTTCGGACGACTCTGCACATCGCGAACAGCAATCTCCAGCCCGTATGTCATCGCCACAAACTCAGAAGCGATGGCCCCTTTCGGCGATTCTGCCGTTGAAACCTGCAGCGCTTTTTTGGCCCCTTCGGCCGTCGAGTTCGTTGCCGTCGCCTGGGCGTTGGGAAGACGGTTTTCCAGAAAGTGACGGCATTGGGCTAACGGTTGCGGGTGGGAATAGACTTCGGTAACTTCCGTCCAGTCTACATCAGGCGGAACGAGGAAGTGATGGCGCACCGGGAGGATGATCTCGCCGACGATAAAGAGCCCCGGGTTTTCAATCAATGCATCGAGGGTTTGATTGACGGCGCCTTCAATGGAGTTTTCGATGGGCAGTACAGCGGCATCGATTTCCCAACGGTTTAATCCCTCATAGACCATGGGTATGGTGCTGTAAGGTCTCCGTGGCGTTTCCGGTAAAAAAAAAGCCTGAGCCGCTTCATCGCTGAACGTTCCCTCAGGCCCAAGGTAACCGACAGGCCCCTGGACGGAGCCTGCCAGTTTCGATTTTACATCAGTCATAGAATCTCCCTATCCTATATGTTCAAAATCCTATGCTAATACTTTACCTCAAAGTAAGAATTCAGACAAATAGTTTATCGACAGGTCTATTAAATCAGATGCCAAGGACTATCTTCTCAGCTAATGCCAAGAACCGATCATCTCAGGATTCAGCATATAGGTTACCATGAATAAGCCATAGCCACTGTTAAATGGTTCTACCCATTAATCCAGCCACTCCTCGTAGTTCATCCATCAAGGAGACGAACTTATGAGGCTTGAGCGATTGGGGACCATCACAGAGCGCTTCTGCCGGGTTGGGATGGACCTCGATCATGAGGCCGTCAGCACCAGCGGCCAGTGCGGCCATAGACATGGGACGGACTAGCTGCCATTTTCCACAGCCGTGGCTCGGATCGACGATAATCGGCAGGTGGCTCAAGCTCTTGATGACGGGAATGGCACTCAAATCTAAGGTGTTCCGGGTAGCCGTCTCAAAAGTCCGAATCCCTCGTTCGCAGAGAATAACGTCGTAGTTGCCGCCGGACATGATGTATTCGGCAGCCATCAGCCACTCTTCGATCGTCGCCGACAGGCCCCGTTTTAAGAGGATCGGCTTATTGATCTTGGACAGTTCCCGGAGCAGGTGAAAGTTTTGCATGTTCCGGGCGCCGACCTGCAGGATATCGCTGTACTCAGCGATCAGATCGATGCTGCGGGGATCCATGACTTCCGTCACGATTAACAGGCCCGTCTCCTCGCGAGCCCGAGCCAAGAGCTTCAACCCTTGCTCTTCGAGACCCTGGAAGGCGTATGGGGACGAACGAGGTTTGAAGGCGCCGCCACGGAGGATACGAGCGCCAGCCTTTTTGACGGCGAGGGCCGCCTCGAGCAGTTGTTCCCAACTCTCCACCGCACAAGGACCGGAGAAGACCTGGATCTGACCGCCGCCGATCTCCACATCACCGATTCGAATCACTGTATCTTCTTGCCGGAAGTCGCGGCCAGCGAGTTTGTAGGGCTGCAACACCGGTACGATTTTTTCCACACCGTCTAGACCTTCCAAGTTGGAGATGACTACCCGGGATTTATCACCGACAGCACCGATGATTGTTTTTTCAACGCCTTCGGACATGTGAATCGAAAATCCTTCCTTTTGCAGGCGCTGGCAGACCGATTCAATTTCTTGGGCCGACGCTCCCCGCTTCATCACAATAATCATGATTTTCCTCCCTTAATCCTTTACATAATTTGTCCGGTAGGAAGGTCGGGCAAACGCAGCAAAAGGGCTGATAAGAAGACAAAAAGGTACCCCAGCTGGTGGAGTACCTTCTAAAGCCTACATTAACTCCTGCCATACTTCCGTGCTACACCCTTTAACTTTCCTACAAGTGAATCCGTCAACGCGGATTCATCACCACAAGACCATGAAAACCCATTCTACATATCCATTCCCTAGGAATGGATCGTCCTACATTTATCAATATAGCACAGCCTCCACCGGGCTGCAACCCTTCCGCCTATTGAATTATGCCAGCGCTGCCGTAATCTCTTTGGTAAACTGCCGAACTTCGGCGATCGCCTGATCCTTGTTGTCATGATGTTGGGCGATGCGCTTGACGATGGCGCTGCCCACGATGACTCCGTCTGCTTTCGGAGCTACAGACGCCGCATGTGCAGGTGTAGAGATGCCGAATCCGAGTCCTAAGGGCAAGTCGGTCTGCTTCCGGACCCGGTTCAACAGAAGATCCACGTCCGGAGGCAATTCAGTCCGGTCGCCGGTCACACCCAACAGGGAGACACAATAAATGAATCCCCGGGCTTTTTCAGCGATCAGTTGGATCCGTTCCGGCGGTGTTGTCGGCGCTACGAGAGGGATGAGAGCGATGCCGACTTCGTCGAGATAGCTCCGCAATTCGTCTCCTTCTTCCACCGGAAGATCGGCGATGATCACCCCGTCGACCCCTGCCACCAAGGCTTCCTGGGCAAACCGTTTCAATCCCATGCGCATCAGCAGGTTGTAATAGGTCATTAAGACAATCGGTACTTGGCTGCGGTTTCGCAGTTCCTCTACCATTTTTAACACTTTCATCAAGGTGACCCCGCCGGCTAAGGCACGACAGGCTGCCTCTTGAATCACAGGACCGTCGGCGACAGGGTCGCTGAAGGGCACCCCTAGCTCGATGATGGAGGCACCGCTTGCTTCGAGTGCCAGCACCAGTTCGGCTGTCGTATTTAAATCAGGATCACCGGCGGTGATGTAGGGAATGAAGGCTGTTCGTCCCTCCGCCTTGAGCTGCTGAAAGGTATGTTCAATTCGTTCGGTACCGTGTCTCGTCGACATATCAGCCTACCTCCCCGGCAAGTGTATGGACATCTTTGTCACCGCGTCCTGACAAGTTGACGATCAACAGGTTGTCCTTGGTCATCCTTTTCGCCATTTTCACGGCGTGAGCGACGGCATGGGCGCTCTCCAGCGCTGGTAGGATTCCTTCTGTTCGAGCCAGCATGCGGAAGGCTTCCAGTGTTTCTTTGTCTGTAGCGGCCACGAATTCAGCTCGGCCCATATCTTTTAGATAAGAAAGCTGAGGCCCTACCGAGGGGTAATCAAGACCTGCTGAGATGGAATGGGTTCCCAGGACTTGTCCGTTCTCATCTTGCAATAGATAAGATACTGCCCCATGAAGTACGCCTACCGTTCCTGCGTTCAAAGATGCTGCGTGGCGTCCCGTTTCAACACCATCGCCGCCTGCTTCTACACCGATCAGGCGGACGGAAGTGTCCTTCAGAAAACCGGAGAAAATACCGATGGCGTTGCTGCCGCCGCCGACGCAAGCCAGCACCGCGTCAGGCAGCCGCCCTTCGATTTCGAGGATTTGTTCCCGAGCCTCCCGGCCGACGATAGACTGAAAATGGCGGACGATGCTAGGATAGGGATGAGGACCAGCAGCCGTACCGAAACAATAGAAGGTTTCCTGCACATTGGCCACCCAGTCTCGCATCGCTTCGTTAATAGCATCTTTCAGAGTCTGAGTGCCCGAGGAGACGGCGATCACTTTGGCGCCGAGCAGTTGCATCCGGAGAACGTTCAGGTATTGCCGTTCCACATCTTCGGCGCCCATGTATACTTCACAGGGGATGTCAAAGAAGGCGCAGGCGGTGGCTGTGGCCACACCATGTTGACCGGCGCCCGTCTCAGCGATGACCCGTTTTTTCCCCATCCGCTTTGCCATCAGCACTTGCCCAAGGACGTTGTTGATCTTATGGGATCCGGTATGGTTCAAATCTTCCCGTTTCAGATAGATCCGTGCTCCGCCGAGGTATTCTGTCAGCCGCTGTGCATAATAGAGCCGGCTGGGACGACCGGCATAATCGCGGAGCAGATCCTCATATTCCCGTTGAAAATCCTCATCGTCGATAAATCGCCGAAAGGCCGAATCCAGTTCTTCCAAAGCCGGCTTCAACGTCTCGGGGACAAAAGCTCCGCCGTAGACGCCAAAGCGGCCGAATTTATCTGCTTGTTCCATCATGAAGAACACCTTCTTTACGTTCTTTTTCCGCAATTAATCGATGCAACAACGAGCAGCTTCAACGAAGGCTGCCGACTTTTCCCAATCTTTTTTTCCATCTTTCTCTACCCCGGATGCCACATCTACGCCGTATGGGCGAACTCGCATAATAGCTTCCCGGACGTTTTCAGGGTTCAATCCCCCCGCGAGAATCATCGGGCGGTGTAAAGAGCCCTCAATTTTCGACCAGTCAAAGGCTTTTCCCATTCCCCCCAAAGCGGTCGGGCAATAGGCATCGACCAGAAAGGCGCTTACCTCATAGCTAAGGGCTGCTTGAGATAGCTGCTCCCAGTTGTCAAAGACAGTCGTCACCTTTTCGACTTGACTGTTGGAGTTACCGTTGACACTTTTTTCTCCAAGGGGATGCTCCTGCATACTGTTTTCATTCTGACTTTCCCTTGTAAGAACTTCATCGCGGAAACGGAACGCTTTGATGATCGGGTAGGACCAGCGCCGGCAATATTCCGGTGACTCACCACCGTGAAATTGCAGAACATGGAGGCGGCAGAGAGAGGCGATTTCCTCGACGCTGTATCGCGGCTCATCGGCAAAGACGCCGACGATGGAGATGAATGGCGGCAGAGCGAGGGCAATTTCCCGGGCCAGTTCGGGGTCGATATAGCGCCGGGAACCGCGGACGAAGTTAAAGGCGATGGCATGGGTACCGGCAGCAACGGTCACTTGGGCGTCTTGGTGGCTGCGAATGCCGCAGATTTTGACGCGGGGGTAGGAAGGCATTAGGAGGCCTCCTCGTGCGTTTTTAACAATCTATATGCGAAAAATTGTGCGTAAACGGGGGTGCATTGGCTCCGCTCGCTAAGGGCTCCGCGGCTGTTCGCTTGGTTGTTACGCTGGCGCGCCAAACCTCTGGGCTTTTCTGCATGTGAACCGTGGCGCGCTTAACGCTTCACAACCCGCGCTTACGACGCCGCTTTGCCCAAAACGCTCACTCCGCCAATGCACCCCAACTTCTTGCCCAATCTTACCTTCACGGTGGTATAATGAAAAATTATTGTTTTAACAAACACCCTTCCCCGTCAACTGCCGAATCGCTTCTCCCGGGTCAGGAGAGGTGACGAGAGCCTCGCCGACGAGGATGGTATCGTACCCGGCAGCGGCGGCTCGTTCCACGTCCTCACGAGTCTTAATGCCGCTTTCGGCGACTTTGACTGTGTCCCTTGGAAGTGCGGCGCCGAGCCGAAGGACTTGTTCTTTATCGACGGTCAAGGTGCTCAGGTTGCGGGCGTTGATGCCGAGAACAGGGGTCCATTGGGGATGGTTCTTCCGGTTTTGTTCGACCGCTTGAAGAGTCCACTGTAGGTCCTCTTCCCCGTGAATCTCGATCAAGGGCTGCAGTTCGTATTGTAAAGCAGCGGCGCACATCTCAGCCAGGCAGGTCGGACCCAGGAAGGCGGCGATGAGCAGGCAGGCGTCCGCTCCGTAACAGCGCGCCTCTAAGATTTGATAGGGATCGATGAGAAAATCCTTGCGCATCACCGGTATGGTGGCACGACTAGATACTTCCCGCAGGTCTTCCAGGGAGCCGAGAAAATAGTTTTCTTCTGTCAGCACAGAAATCGCCGCAGCACCAGCTTTTTCGTAACGGTCGGCCAGTTCCCCTGCCTTGGCGTCAGGAAAGAGAGGGCCCTTCGAAGGGGACGCCCGCTTCACTTCAGCGATGATGGTGACCAGAGAGTTCTCATTTTCTTGTAAGGAACGGGAGAATTTTCGTGGGGTTGGAAGGTTAATAATCGCCTGTTCCAATTCAGCATAAGAGACTTTACGCTGTCCCTCTTGCACCCGTTTCGCTTGAATCTCCCACATGGTCTGTAAAAACCCGGTCAGAGCTATCTCCGGCTGCAGGTCTTTCATGCACTCACCTCTTGGCTCTTTCGAGCCGCTTCTGTAGTCAACGCACTGACTCTGTTCAACAGTGCCATCGCTTTTCCGCTGTCGACAGCCTCTTGAGCGAGGTGAATAGCCGCTTGCAGGGAATCGACTTTACCGGCCACCTGTAACGCAGCGGCTGCGTTTAACAGGACAATATCGCGGTGGGGTCCTTTTTCCCCTTTTAAGACTTCCAGGACGATGCGGGCGTTGTCCTCTTTGTCGCCACCCTTCAGGTCTTCCATGGTGCAGTAAGCAAAACCGAAATCGCGGGGATCAAGCATATCGACGGTCACCCGGCCTGCTTCTAAGCGAGCGATATGGGTTTTGCCGGTGAGGGTGATCTCATCGAGTCCGTCCTCGCCGTGAACGACCATCGCTTTCTTCGTTCCTAACCGGTTGAGCACATCGGCGATGATCTTCACCCGCTCTGCACTATTGACGCCGAGCAACTGCTGAGGGGCACCGGCCGGGTTGGTCAAGGGCCCCAACAGGTTAAAGACGGTCGGCACACCCAGTTCCCGTCGGGTCGGCGCTGCATGGGCCAAGGCCCGGTGGCACTGGGGCGCGAAGAAAAAGCCGAAACCGGTCTCCGCCAGACTCTCATATGCATAAGCTGGTGACAAGTTCACGACAACACCCAAGGCTTCAAGCACATCAGCCGATCCAACCCGTCCTGATGCGGCCCGGTTGCCGTGTTTCGCTACAGGCACTCCGGCGGAAGCGACGACGAGGGCGGCCGCCGTCGATATGTTAAAGGTTCCCGCTCCGTCTCCCCCGGTTCCACAGGTATCAACCATGCACAAACGGGTCGTCTCAAAATCGGCAGGAACATATTCTTGCAATTCACTGTAAACACGCTGGCGCATCGCCCGAGCGAAGCCGGCGATTTCCTCTTCTCCTTCACCAGTCAACCGCAATGCCACCAGGATAGCGGCCAGTTGAACGGAAGGCACTTGGCCTTCCATCACCGCTTCCATGATCATCTGTGCACGCTGCTCACCGAGCCGCTCTCCACCGAGCAGGCAGTGCAGACTTTGACGGGCTATCTCCAATCCCTTTTCACTCATCTCGGCTCACCTCATCAGTTTTTTCTAAAATCGCTCACTGTTTCATGGAAAGAAAATTTTTCAGCAGCCCTTTTCCTTCTGACGTCAATATAGACTCGGGATGAAACTGAACGCCCTCGACACAAAACTTTTTATGCCGGACGCCCATGATCTCTCCCCGGTTACTGCGAGCGGTGATTTCCAGGCAATCAGGCATGGTCTCTTCTTCGACGATCAGGGAGTGATAGCGAGTTGCCGTAAAGGGGTTGGGCAAACCCTGGAAGACACCTTTGCCGTCATGATGAATCAGCGATGTTTTCCCATGCATCAGCCGGGGCGCCCGGATGACACGACCGCCAAAAACTTGCCCGATCGACTGATGTCCTAAACAGACACCCAGGATCGGCACTTTTCCGGCGAAATGCTCGATCACAGCCATCGACATGCCCGCCTCGTTCGGGGTACAAGGACCGGGGGAGATGACGATATGATCAGGTGCCAGCGCCTCTATTTCCTGCAAGGTCAAGGCGTCATTGCGAAAGACGCGAATATCCTCTTCCATTTCCCCCAAGTACTGCACGAGGTTATAAGTAAAAGAATCATAGTTATCGATCATCAGGATCAACGGAATCTCTCCTCCGCTTCGGCCAAAGCCTCAAAAAGGGCTTTCGCTTTATTTACGGTTTCCTGATATTCCATCTCTGGAACGGAATCGGCGACGATTCCGGCGCCGACCTGAATCTCCGCCTTCCCGTCTCGCATGAGGACGGTCCGGATAGTGATACAGGTATCCAAATTACCGTCAAAACTTAAGTAACCTACAGCTCCCCCGTAGGGTCCCCGGCGCACAGGCTCCAACTCGTCGATGATTTCCATGGCCCGGATTTTCGGAGCACCGCTCAACGTCCCTGCCGGCATGACTCGAGCTAACGATTCCAAAGCGCTCGCCGATGCTTTTAATTCTCCGGCGACGCGGCTGACGATGTGCATCACATGGGAGTAATGTTCCACTTCCATGAACCGCTCCACCCGCACAGAACCGATCTCACAGACCCGGCCGAGATCGTTGCGGCCGAGGTCAACGAGCATGAGGTGTTCGGCCCGTTCTTTTTCATCTTGCAGCAATTCCTCAGCGAGGCGCTGATCCTCTTCTGCATCTTTTCCACGGGGCCGTGTACCGGCGATGGGATGAGTTTCAACGCGCCGGCCTTCCACCCGGATTAGCGCCTCCGGCGAAGAACCGGCCATCTGCATTCCAGGCAAATTCAGATAGAAGAGATAAGGCGACGGATTCAGCGAGCGCAGCGAACGGTACACATTTAAGGGATCCGTCTTCAGCGGCATGGAGAATCGCTGAGACAAGACGATCTGAAAAGCGTCACCGGCAGCGATGTACTCTTTGCAGCGCTCCACGGCCTGGCAAAAACTCGGCAGATCAAAGGTGGACATGGGCTTCACTTTCCCACTATCTACCTTCGACTCAGTGCCGACAGAAGCCGGGAGTTCAACGGGGCGGCGGAGCTTCTCCAACAGCTTCGCCATCTGGGATTGACCATACTGATAAGCCGCTTCGTCGCCCGATTCAGCTAGATAAACGAGCGTTCCTTGATGTCGCAGGTGATCGATGATCAAGGTGCACCGAGTGACCATCTGCACCATCTCCGGCAGTCGGCGGTCATCGATACTGTATTCAGGAAGCCGTTCATAATAGCGAATCAGATCATAGGAGTAATAGCCAACAGCACCCCCATAAAAGCGAGGCAACCGGGCCGACTCTGGAATCGGTGCCACCTGAAGACCGTCGAGCCACCGCTGCAGTTCCGCCAAGGGCTCTCTACCAGCACCTCCTGGAGCACCTTCTTTTGACGGGTCTAAAGGCCACGTAAAAAAGGCCATTGGTTCTGCCCCGACAAAAGAATAACGCCCGAGTACCGTACCGCGCTCCACACTCTCCAAGAGATACCCTAACCCGTCGCCGACTAGCTTGCGGTACAAGGTGATAGGAGTATCTTCGTCAGCATGAAAAGATGTCCACAAGGGGACATAGCGGTATTCACGGCTCAGACGTAAAAATTCATCCAAATTCATCTTATCCATAGGTATCATTCACCCTCCTTCCAGCGGAGAGTGAAGCGAACTGAAAAAAGGCGCAAAAAAGACCGGCCTACCGAAGTAGACCGGTCTTTCCATACTTCAGCATGAAAAAAACCGCCTATGCTCCGCTCGACTCCACTCAAACTCCGCTCAACTACACTAATTCTCAACTCACTGACACCATATCACGGCTGTATGTTTCTGTCAACCCGGTAATTTACGTACCCAAAGGAATCTTCCACTTGCAATGTGATTCGCTTTAAATTAGTGTTAGCTTAGAGACGTATCCATTTGATGTTCCACCGTAAAGGAGTGACTTTTCCTGAAAACTCGTAAGCCCTTATACACGCTCTCTCTGTTGCTCTCGCTGACCCTTTTTCCCCTCTCCGCGCAAGCGGCATCGGACAGTTCCGTTGTGCCAGAGATACGCCAACTCTTATCGGCCTATTATGTAGATGAACCGTCCACTTCGGTGCTGCAACAGCAGACTATCGATAAAATGATCGAGAGCCTCCATGACCCCCATACGATTTACCTCAGTCCAGAGAAATATAAATCCCTGATCGAAGATTTGAACCTCAATTATGCTGGGCTCGGCATGGTGATCGAAGAGACAAAAGATTATCCCATCGTCGATCACACCTTCCCTGGATCGCCTGCCGAAAAAGCCGGCTTAAAAAGCGGCGATGTTATCGTCAAAGTAAACAACGAGTCGACCAAGGGAATGAAGACGGAGGCGGTAGCGAAAAAAGTTCGCGGCCCTGTCGGCTCTTCTGTCAGTCTTGTCGTTCAAAAAGTTGGCAGCACAACAGAAGAGACACTGCAGTTAAAACGACAATTGATCAACATTCCTCAAGTCGGAGGCCGGATGCTAGGCAACCAGATCGGCTACATATCCATCGACAGTTTCGGTGATCGGGCCGCTGATGAATTTCGTGATGCCTACAAAAAGTTACAAACTTCTGGAATGAGCAAACTGATCGTCGACTTGCGAGGTAACGGCGGCGGCGAAGTGCAGGCTGCCGAAGCCATCGGCGACGATATACTGCCGGAAGGGCCTCTCTATCACATCGCCGGCCGCAAAGTCCCGAAGGAAACTTATTATACAGAAGGATCGGAAAAACCACTCCCCATGGTCGTCCTCGTCGATGACAACACGGCGAGCGCGTCAGAATTGTTGGCGAGTGCCCTTAAGGAGAGGGCTCATGCCGTTCTCATCGGTACCAAAACCTATGGAAAAGGATCTGTGCAGACGATCGTCCCCTTAGACTCCGGTGGATACTTGAAAATGACGATCGCTCGCTATACGACAGCTCTCGATCATCCGGTGGACAAGATCGGACTACAACCGGATCAACTCGTTACATACCCCTCCCTCCAACTGATCCGGGCCAAAGAACTCCTTCTTTCCCCTTACCGAAAAACGTTAAAACTGTCGCTGGCCAAACCGACAGCCTGGCTAGATGACGAAGAAATTCCTTTGCTCAAGCCGCCTCAAATCGTCGATGACCGTGCTTATGTGCCCCTGCAATTTCTTGGAGAGGCGCTCGGGGGATCGGTCGAATACAAGGAAAAAGAAAAACGAGCCATCGTTACCATGGGCGGAACCCAGTTGATCATCCCCACCGCTGGTGGCGATATAGTGCTCAATAACCGCCCTATCCAAACGATTCAGCCCTTAATCGTCCAGGATGATCAACCACAGATCCCATTGCGCCTGTTGAGCGAGTCTTTCGGATTCCGAGTGGAATACGACGGCATCAAAGGAGAGATAACCGTCCAGAAAGGATAGCGCCTAAAATCACAGGCACCTGGTTCGCCCCAACTCTCTTTCCGATAGCTAAGCCGCACCAGGAAACGAAAAATAAAGCCGTCCACCTCCGAAAGGTGGGCGGCTTTTTTACATGATCGTCGTCGGTGGATGTTCCTGAAAATGACTGTCACCGTAGACCGGGGAATAGTCGCTTGTCTCATCGACGGTCACCACGTTCCCTTCCCGAACTGAACGGAGAATATCAAGGATGGTCTTCGTATCACCGTACTCCATTTCCGGCGGAACCGATATAGGCTCCTCACCCGTCATGAATTTGTGGAAATTGAGCAGTTCATTATAATAGCCTCGTTGGGGGCGGTACATAATTTTCTCAGCGCGTCCATCGTTGTAAGTCACATTAATGGTTCCGCAGTCCCGTTCTTCTAGATAAATCATGCCTTTCGTCCCAAAGATGCGCAGTCCGATGAGAGGGCGCTGCATTTCTTTCCCGGACGAGAAGAAAGAAAATTGGCCTGTAACACCGTTTTTAAAACGCATATTCACACAGATCACAGAGTACGGGGAATAATCAGACTCCAAGGGAACCCCAAAAGCATGAAGCTTATCGACAGCCCCGAAGATGTGCCGGAGCGCTGCCATATCATGGACTCCGGTGTCCATGATCGCACCGCCCGGGTAGTCCGGGTGCTGGCGCCATTCCGCGTTGGGGAATTTGTTCGGTTGGTTCAGTTCACAGGGAAAACAAGCGACTCGGTTCTGCATGAAGTAGACCACATCACCGATGCGCTTTGTCCGGACCAAATCGCGAATTTTATCAATCTCTTCGTTATAGCGATAGTTTTCGGCGATGAGTACGGGAACATTGTATTTTCGGGGAAGCTCAGCATGAGCGACAGCCTGATCCTGGGTAGGGGCCAAGGGTTTTTCACAGATGATGCCTTTTGAGGTTCCCGAAATCGCCTTGGCCACATCTTCAGTCACCTTGTAATTCAAGCTGATCGGAACCATGATGTCGATCACATCCAGATCGTCCCGCAATACCATCGGGCGGTAATCGGTGTAGACATCCTGTTCACTCAAGCCAAGACGCCGGGCCCAAGGTAACGCTTTATCTTTGACCGTATCGCAGAGCGCTTTAATCTCATAACGATCCTTCAGTTCCTGATAAGCCGGATAATGAAGCTGTTCGAAGGCCATCCCGACGCCGATGATCCCAACACGCAGTTTTTTCATGTTTCTTTACCTCTCCCGTTTTACCATTAAGCGAAAATACTTGCCACCAGCGGAAAGAGCGAGTTGTTTTTCATGTCTAAACAGTATTCCCACTCCCTTTCTTTCTTTAAGATTCTCTCCACTTCCCCCCGATATGCGAGAAGCTATTCTTTTTATTGGGCAACGACATAGTATTTTATCGGCAAAAGAATGATTGACTCATGCACAAGGAGGGGTATACGTGGAGACAGTCAGTTTGGAACAAAGTGCCCTCTTTGAACATCGTTTTTGGCTGCAGATCCTAGGAGACCACAGCCGCTTTATTTTCAACGCCCTATCACCAAAAGAGGCTGCCGAAATCCAGCGAGCCGAATTCTTCATCGTTGAATTCGATCGACTGCTGGAAGAAGCTCGTCGGGCGGGACCAGAGACAGACCTGATGGCGCTAGGTCAACAGGCTTACAACCAAGCCCGGGAAATCCGCAATTTCAAGCTTCACCTCCTGCGCCGGCACATCATCGGTACGATCGATCTGAACCTGCCGCCGACGCTGCTGAACCACATGGTCAACGAGGTGGAAGAATACTTGCGCATCCTCTGCTTCCTGCTGGCTAAACAATGTCCCACCGTACAGATCTCCCATCTGCACCTCCTTTGGCTCTCTGACGCGTCGGGACACGCGGCCTTCCTCGCCTCCGGACTGGATGAAGTGGAAAAACCATTGATAGACACAAACTTGATATTTGAACGGCAGTTCGACAACCTCTATAAAAAAGCCGTCAGCCTAGCCGGTTACATGCGAACGGGCGTCAAAGAGTTTCCTGCTCTGCAGTACCTCAACCGTCAAGTGGAACGAGAGATCAACTCCTTCAGCACCTTTCTTACACAATTGGAAGCGTCAAGAAAAACCAATGCCGTGCTAGGTATTTTTCCGCCATTGACGCCGGATCACATGATTCGGGAAGAATGCTATTACTTAATCAAACTGGCTCAGGTTTCAACGATCAAGCCACCAGAATGCGACCCGACTCAACCTCGTTCCGAATGAAAAAACCACCCAATGCTGGGTGGTTTTTTCACTATCTTCATCGATTTGCTTCATGATACGATAGACGAGCAAAAATACTAAACCTTCTCCATGGCCGCCAATGCTACATATTGCTTCGATTTTGCACTACTTTTATCAACCAAAGGAAGTGGACGGACGAGTGAAACGAAAACTACCTCTTGTCATGCTTTCCCTGCTTCTCCTCCTCTTCATGCATCCGACTTCGTCTTGGGCCTATTTTTTTGACGTTTCTCAAGCCCTCGGCATCTACAACACAGATAACCACCAACTGCAAGAATATAGAAACGATAAAGTCATCCTTGGCTATTACCCGGTCTATTATGACGGCGACAAAGCGGCTTATAATTCACTCGCTATGTACGGCGATTCCTTTAATGCCATCTCCACCTTTACCTACAGCGTGGACAAGCAAGGAAACCTAAGCGGAACAGCGCCTACCGACGGCCTTGCATTAGCGAAAGCCAGAGGGGTCAAGACCTATGTGCTGATCCACAACCTCGATGAAAACGGAAATTTCGATCAGCAGTTGGCTTCCACGTTCCTCGGTAGTTCTCAAGCTCGCAAAAATGCGATCGACCAATTGATGAGCATGCTACAATCGAATGGATATGACGGCGTCACCGTAGATATAGAAAGCGTAAAGGCTTCCGAACGGGCCAACTACAGCCAATTCATCGAAGAACTGAAGAACGCCTTATCCCCTCGAGGATATAAAGTCATCGTTTCTGTACCGGCCAAGCTCTTTGACGATCGAACTTCTGCTTGGGGCGGCGCTTTTGACTACACTGCCTTGGCGAATTCTGCTGACTATTTACAGATTATGACCTATGACGAACACTGGCCCGGCGGACAGGCAGGCCCTATCGCTTCCATTGATTACGTAAACCGTGCGATCCGGTACACATTGACCGCCGTCCCAAAAGAGAAAGTCCTCTTAGGCATCGCCACCTATGGTTATGACTGGACCGGCAAGACGACAAAAGCAGTAGATTACTACTCTGTTCCCCAGATCCTATCCACCTTCGGCATCACCCCATGGTGGGACGAATCGTCCAAAACACCCTGGTTCACTTACTGGGACGGGTCAGGCCAAAAACATGAAGTATGGTATGAAAACGCCCGTTCCACCGGTTATAAACTTGATTTGGTCAACCAATACGATTTGGCCGGAGTGGCCATCTGGCGCTTAGGTTTTGAAGACAAGAGCTTTTGGGACATAGTCGACACCAAGCTGAAATAAACAAAAACCGACTTGGGACTTGCCATTCTTTTTAAACAAAATACCGGTACCTTATTTAAAAAACCACTCTAGTCAGAGTGGTTTTTTATTGATAATTAATTTTTTAGGACCTTTGACCGATGTAAGAAAATTTTATCTATGCTAAAATAAATGTGCAGACAGGCACAAGCATCCGTAGCACTATAACACATCATCAAAGGAGAAATTGACTATGTCAAAAAAGCTTCGTCTGTTTCTGGCCCTGCTGCTCATGTCCCTCTTCATCTTGCCTCTTCCTGTTCTAGCGGCCAAAAAAGTCACTACGAAGCCGACTTCGCCGACCGGCACCACGACCTCAACGGGAACGACGACAACGGCCTCCCCGACGACCGTCACTGGCAAGACGATTCTCGGTTACTATCCTGTCGATTACAGCGGCGATAAGACGGCTTACAACTCTGTCGCCAACTATGGCAGCTCCTTTAACGCCATTTCGACGTTTACCTACCGAGTCGATGGACAAGGAAATTTGACAGGTACGGCACCGGCAGACGGAATTACTTTAGCCAAATCCAAGTCGATGAAGGCCTACGCCCTGATCCATAACTATATCAACGGAGGCTTCGACCAGACGACGGCGTCAACCTTGTTGGGAAGTGCCACAGCTCGCCAAAACGTCATCAATCGGCTGAAAACCATCCTTCCGGCCAACGGATACAACGGCGTCAACGTGGATTTAGAAAATGTGAAAGGTACTGACCGGGCCAACTACAGCCAGTTCATCAAGGAAATGAAAGGGGCCCTCGGTCCACTCGGATACACCGTCATCGTCTCCGTCCCCGGTAAAACCTACAATGACACAACCTCCTCCTGGGGCGGCGCCTTTGACTTTACCGCCCTCGGTCAAAGCGCAGACTTCGTCCAAATCATGACCTATGATGAGCACTGGTTTGGCGGAACTCCCGGTCCAATCGCCTCGATCGGCTACGTAACGAAAGCTGTACAATACGCCACCTCGGCCATCCCGAAAGAAAAGATCCTGCTTGGAATCGCCACGTACGGATACGACTGGTATGGATCCAGCACGAAGACGGTTACATATTTGACGGTACCGAAATTGCTCAGCCAATACAACGTCACTTCCCAATGGGATGACACGGCCAAATGTCCCTGGTTTACATACACCGACAGTTATGGTCAAAGCCATCAAGTCTGGTACGAAAACGCCCAATCGACATCCTACAAGTTAGACTTAGTCAATCAGTACGGGCTGGGCGGTATCGGCATCTGGCGTCTAGGCTTCGAGGATCAGAGCTTTTGGGACATCGTCAACAGTAAGTTAAAATAAGGCGTAATAATATAGAAGGCCCTCTTTCCACATGGAAGGGGGCCTTCTATGGTGTACTATCCGATTGTATCGCTGCAAACCACTGATCTAGAACCCGGCGAAGGTCTTCCATCTTGATCGGCTTGCTGATGTAGTCATCCATACCACAAGCGAGGCATTCCTCCCGGTCACCCTGCATAGCCCGGGCTGTCATAGCCACGATAGGTGTATGCCCCCCTTGCTCGGATTCCATCTTCCGGATGGCCCTTGTCGCTTCAAAGCCATCCATCTCCGGCATCTGACAGTCCATCAGCACCAACGTATAGGCTTTCTGCGTAAGCGCTTCGAGGGCTTCCCTCCCGTTGGTGACGGCATGGATCGGGATGCCGAATTTTTTCAATTGCAGCAAGGCGAGCCGCTGGTTGACTGGATTATCCTCGACGAGCAAAATCATCTTCTCTGCCGGTGCTCGTAAGGGCAGGATCTTAAGAATAGGAGAGGGCTCCTCCTGTTGCTTGGTTGAAAGAGGGACTTCCAAGGGAATGGTAAACCAGAAGGTCGAACCTTGCCCAGGTTTGCTGTGAAACCCGATCTGACCTTCCATCAATTCGACCAGACGTTTCGAAATCGCTAACCCTAAACCGGTCCCTCCGTATTTCCGGGTGGTCGAACTGTCCGCTTGGGTAAAGGGCTGGAACAGACGCGGCTGAACCTCTTCGGGAATCCCAATTCCCGAGTCGATCACCTCGAACCGTATGACTGGTTTGCCTGCCGTCTCTTTAGTGATTCGCAAGGTCACCTTTCCCGATTCGGTAAACTTGACGGCGTTGCTGACGAGATTCATCAAAACCTGGCGAAGACGCACATCGTCGCCTCGCACGCTTGAAGGAACATCAGCAGCGATATCAACGTCAAACTGCACCTGTTGTGCATCTAACTTACACCGGGAAAGATTGACGAGCTCACCGACTACAAGCGGGATTTGGAATTCCGTGATATTTAAATCGATTTTACCAGCCTCAATTTTTGAAAAATCTAAAATATCATTGATGATCGCCGATAACTGCTGAGACAAGTCGCTGATCGTCTTGGCATATTCCTGCTGCTCCGCATTTAATGGCGTCTCTATGAGCAGGTCGGTCATCCCGATGATCCCGTGCATCGGTGTCCGGATCTCATGACTGACCGTAGCCAAAAAAGCACTCTTGGCCGAGTTGGCCGCTTCGGCAGCTTCTTTTGCCGTCTGCAGTTCCACTTCCTCCCGCTTTCGCTCCGTAATGTCGCGGGATACGGCGATGATCTCCTGAACCTTTTCTCCATCGAACACCGGCCGGCTCTTTGTCTCAAACCATATGTACTGGCCGTCTTTGCGATGGACCTGATAGCGAAGGGTCAAAGGCCCTGATGCATGAGCCAGTCGCTTATACGCGTCAATCACCTGTTCCGTATCGTCTGGATGAATAAACTCGTAGCCAGATCGTCCAATCAGTTCTTCCGGCTCGTATCCGAGCAAATGCCGGCATACAGGTGATGCGTAGAGGATAACATTTTCCGGTGTTCGGCGGGTGATCAAATCGGAAGAGTTTTCCGCCAGCAGGCGGTGACGCTCTTCGCTCTTCTCCAACTTTTTGACGAGCATACGCTGCAAGTTGACCAGTTCATTGTTCAGCCGGGTCACTTCGTCATACAGTTCCCGATCCCAATCGGCCTGGTTCCCTGCCTGACTGGCCAGTTCTTTCATCGTCGTTCGCAGGGCCGGGGCTTGCTTCGTCTTTTCAAGGATCTCCTCGTAGAGTTCGCTCATGGCCGTTCGAGAACGGGCGCCCACAATATATAACCGTCCATCGTGGGCAAAACCGGCGAAGAAAAGCAAAAACAGCGTATCGCCGACAGGGACATTCAGTTCCCAATTGAATACATTCTCTTGGGTTCGCAAGGCAGTGATAAAATTCATCGCCTTATCGATACACTTCGGATCAATGATTCCGGGAAAAGGCTGTCCAGCCCGTATCCGGGTAGAAGCACCTAACTCATTGCTGATCACCCGTCGAATGATACCTTGCCAGTCACAGATCACGGCGAGGCCTGTTGTCAACTCAGAAGAATTCATTTGCGGCCACTCCCTCTACCAAGGAGGACTATTCTTTTTACGCTGTTATCAAGGCTTTGGCGACGCTGACCGCCTCTTTCGCATCCCGGGCAAAGGCATCGGCACCTACCTTTTGCCACAACTCCGGTTCCACATTAAAGGGGTATCCACCGACCATAATTTTCAGCGTTTTACCCAGTTCGGAAGACCGAACCTTTTGAATCAACTCGGCAACCATACGCACATGGAAAGTCATCGTTGCAGACACAGCGAGCACATGAGCCGCCTGTTCCTGCAATGCCTGCAGGATATTGTCGGCAGGGGTGCTGGCACCGAGGAAATAGGTATCCCATCCGTCCATCTCTAAGAGGTCCGTAATCATGCGGATACCGATTTCATGCAACTCGCCGCTTACACAAGTTGCTACAAGCCGGTAACCGTTCTTTTTTCCTGAAAAAATATAAGGATACAACTGGGCCATGATCATCTGCGTAGCCGCCGAACAGTAGTGCTCCTGGGCCACGTTGATGTGATTCATCTGCCAAAGGCGGCCGATTTCATATTGGGAACGCTGAAAGACATGCAGGTAAATGTCACGGACAGAGATACCGGATTGAACAGCGTCCATGATCAAACGTGTCGCCTCGTGCCTTTCGGCTCGCAAGAGCGCTTCGAGAAATTGACGGCTCAAGTCCGCCAAAGGGGCTTGACCATGCAAAAATGTGGGCGGCTCTTCCGGCGAGCAATCGAGAATGTGAATGCCCATATCCACATAAGCGCAAGCAACGCTGTGGATTTCAGGAGGAAGGCTATTCTGAAGCACTTCTCGGTTATAGGTGAGGTTATTCACAACATTCGATAGGGGTATGCCTCTTCCCAAGAGCATCGTCTTGAGCCATGCCACATAATCGGTAAATAAAGCGGGTCGCTCCGTGGCGACTGCTTCTGCCAAAAAAGACAACTGCGCTTGCATATCCTGGAGCGCTCGAGTTCGTCCGATCCTTTGAAACCGGTCGGTCAGCTCTGTATGGTCCTGGCACTGACGTGTAAAAACAGCTTCCGATAGTGCTGCAAGTTGCTCCTCCATTTTCCGGCTGACTTGATAATAGTTGTGTTCCATGATCTGCTCCTTTCATGAACCCATCAAATCGCCTATGTTCGAAGTAAAGCCTTCATGCGCACTCGTTTTCTTATGATCAATATTCCTCGTTCTTACAGGGAATCCTGCATACCTTGAAAAAAGCAATACATTTTTTACGAACAACTTCCATATGCATTATTAAGTAATGTAATTATTGCTTTTCACTTTTGTGGCACCGAGTTAACATTCATCTTTTCTAAAACTCTTCTTGCTTTGATAAATTCCGCCTCTATACGGGCCGCCTTTTCTTGGGCACCGTCCAGTTGCCCCTGACGCCCCTTCAGTTCCATCTCTTTACTGCAGGCTGAAAGGCCTACGGCACCGATACCGGCACTGCTGGATTTGATACTGTGGGCTAGGTTGGTCATCGCCCGCACATCCTGCCGTTGAGCCGCTTCGTGCAAGGCTTGAATTTTTTCAGGTGTATCCCGTAAAAAGATATCGATCACATCGGCCACGATATCTGGTTCTCCTTCCTCCTGCAGATCACGGAGGCTTTCCAACAACCCTGTATCGATCACACCGGATTCTTCATCACGATTCATAGGTAACCACCGTTCCAACACCTCACGAAGTGTTTGAATCACAAAAGGTTTGCTCAAATAATCGTCCATACCGGCCTTGAGGCACCGTTCCCGATCACCTTGCATAGCGTAGGCCGTCATGGCGATGATCGGGATATGGCCGCCTTTTCTCGCTTCGGACCGCCGAATCGCCTGTGTCGCTTCATAGCCATCCATGACAGGCATCTGGCAGTCCATCAAGATCAGGCTGAAAGGCTGGTGGTGAAAAGCCTCAACAGCTTCCCATCCGTTGACGACAGCATGGGCGGTAAGGCCCAGCTTTTTCAGTTGTAACTGTACAAGTTTTCGGTTGACCGAATTGTCTTCGACCAGGAGAATCGGTTTTTCCGCTTTGACGGCAGGCAGGGTTTCCTCGGCGACGGCTGGGGTTGTTGGCGAGGGATTAATAAGGGTAAGGCTGCTTTCCGTCCCCTCTGTAGCAGCTAGAGCTCGAGCAAAGGGTACGACAAACCAGAAAACTGAACCTTTTCCTTCTTGACTGTTCACACCTATTTGTCCGCCCATCATATCGATCAGTGCCTTGCAGATGGACAAGCCCAACCCGGTTCCGCCATACTTGCGGGTCGTTGAGCTATCTGCCTGTTCAAAGGGCTCAAACAACCGCCGGCATGCTTCCTCAGACATGCCGATCCCTGTATCAGACACTTCAAAACGAATCAGGACCGCATCGTCCTCTTCCCTCTCGATCAGAGCGCGGACGATGACTTTTCCACTTTCTGTAAATTTGACAGCGTTGCTGACCAGGTTAAACAATATCTGCCGCAGTCGAACGGGATCACCGCGCATAAGCCGGTTAACTTTATCGTCGAGACTTACCTGAAGCGAAAGTCCTTTATCTTTTGCTTTGGCTTCAAAAAAATGGACCGTTTCTTCGACCATCGGAGCCAGAAGCAAGTCGCTGATTTCCAATTGCATTTTTCCCGCCTCGATTTTTGAAAAGTCCAATACATCATTGATGATATTCAGCAGCAAATAGGCGGAATCGCAGACGGTTTTCGCATATTCCCTCTGTTCTGAAGGAAGTTCCGATTCCAAAAGCAACTCGGTCATACCCAAGATCCCGTTGATGGGCGTACGTATCTCATGGCTGATGGTAGCAAGAAACTCACTTTTAGCACGGTTGGCCGCTTCTGCTGCTTCTTTTGCCTCTTGAAGTTTCACCTCAAGGGCTTTGTTCTCTTCCACAGTTGCTGCTTCGACTTGTTCGTTGACGGTCCTATCGTATCCAACGGCACAAATGTAACCCTTTTCCGTGACCAGTGCCGAGTTCCACTGTATATGCTTATAGGTGCCGTTTTTACAGCGCAGCCGGTTTTCAAAAGATACCGTCTTGACACCCGGGACAAGTGAGGCTACCGCCTGCTTGGTCCGTTCCACATCTTCCGGGTGAAGAAACGTAAGATAAGGAGCTGCAAAGAGTTCCTCTTTGGAGAACCCGAGTATCCTCTCCCAGGCGGAGTTCAGATAGGCAAAATAACCGTCAAAACCGGTGATACAAAACAGATCCGGCGTGATATCGAAGAAAGGCAGTATTTCATCGATGCCGAAAGGAAAACCGGTATGAGCTTCTTTTCCCCCGCCTCGTCGATTCATCGCAAGGGCCTCCCTATAATCAACAAATCCTATTCTAAGGCTCAATATTCCTTTTATTCCATGAGGGTACTCTTCGCTACGGGAGGCAGGAGATCCTTTTTCAAAGCATGATTTTTGTTGTAATTATCGACAAGTGACAAAGAACAAAGGAAAGCCGCCAGTCCACGAGGACACAGCGGCTTTCCTTTAGATTCATTCAGTTTCGTTATGTTCTGTTTGCCTTATTCGTCTTTCCGGTTGAGGTCGGGCCGTAGTTTAGCCGCTCCACCCAGATAGACATGAACCATATCTTCCTGACCCTTCGTCGTGTTGATGTGCAACAGCACACGAACACAGCGCGGGAGAGCACCGGGAACGTCAATTTCCCGTGCACACATCAATGGTACCTGATGCCATCCCATCTCCCGAGCCGTATAGGCGGGAAAGCCCTCATTTAAATCTGGGGTAACCGTAAAAAAAGCAGAAGCGATATCATCTAACTGCAGTTCGTTCGCATCGAGCAGCTCCGTCAACAACTCCCGTGTTGCCTGACCGATGGCTTCACGGCTGTTCTCTTCCACCGTAACGGCACCACGCAACCCCCGTACATAGTTCACCGTCAAAGGGTCCTACCTCCCTACTATTCTACGCTTATAAAGCTGCCCGGTGGCCCATACCTACGGCCACTTCATCAAGATGGAGCAAACCGATACCGAAGAAAATAGCCACACTGATATGGTCCTGGTAGCGGGCGATGCCCACTTTCCCGCCGATATTCAGTCCTACCGCTTTCGGCATGATCTGCATCATGGCTTCATGGGTAGCGCCGGCGACGGCGCCCTCTTCCGGATGGCTTTCCCGGATGACCCCTTCCCGCTTGGCAGCTACGACAGCCCGCTCGATGATCTTCTTTACGGCTGGAACGAATTCCCCGCCGTAGTCTACAGCCGCAGTCCGGATCCCTTCTTGTAAAAATATCCGGCGCAGTTCATGCTCATCTTCACGGCTTTCGCTCATGGCCAGTCGCAGTGCGGCAGCAGCCACCCGTTTGCTCCCCGGATTGCCTCCCATGATCCGTCCTCCCGTCCTACCTTGTGTTCCTTCGGGCATGCTCATTATACCCCTCCTGCCGGCGTATTGACAAGTTTGGCAGCAGCCCGCCCAGCCACATAACCCATGGACCAAGCCGCTTGTAAATTGAATCCTCCTGTATAGCCGTCTACATCGACCACTTCACCGGCGAAAAAGAGACCGGGTACCCCTTTGCTTGCCATCGTCTTCGGGTCAATCTCCTTGATGTCGACACCGCCGGCCGTCACGATGGCCTCGCTCATGGGACGGTGACCGATGACGGTAACCGTCATCCCTGTCAGCGTCTCCAGCAGTTGATGCCGTTCCTGGCGGGTGATCTGGTGGACGAACTTATCCTCATCGATTTTGGAAAGCCGGATCACCACCGGGATCAACGATTTCGGCAGCAAGTCTCCCAAGGCGTTTTTATACTGCTTCCGCAGGTACTCCTGAAAATCCCGCTGAATCCGGGCGTCCAACTGTTCCGGCGTCAATGCAGGCTTCAAGTTGATTTTTACGGTCAGGGGCTCTCGCTCTTTGCCGCGCTTTTCCCAGTAATTGGTCGCTTTTTTGCTCAAGCTTAACACGATAGGGCCCGAAAGGCCAAAGTGGGTGAACAGCATTTCCCCAAACTCTTCGCCGAGCTTCTTCCCCTTGGGATCCCACAAGGTCACGCGGACATTTTTGAGCGCCAGCCCTTGCAGCTCTTTTACCCAGTCTTCCTGGGCGATCAAGGGAACCAAAGAAGGGCGAAGTGTCGTCACATGGAGGCCCAAATCAGCGGCCATCCGGTAGCCATCACCGGTACTCCCCGTCCCAGGGTAGGTGCTTCCCCCTGTGGCGATGATGACGGCCCGGCCAGGAATCTTGGTTCCCTGTCTCGTCCGTACCCCTGCTACACGACCGTCTTCATCCAACTCGACAGCAGTGACAGAGACACCGGTCTGCACGTCCACTTTAAGCCGCTTCATCTCCCGGGCCATGGCGTCGACCACATCGGCGGCCCGGTCACTTTCGGGAAAGACCCGGTTGCCTCGCTCCACCTTTAGCGGCAGCCTCAGTTCTTCTTCAAAGAAACGCATCGTCTGCCGATGGTCAAATGCCCGCAAGGCACCATAGAGGAATCGGCCGTTACCGGGAAGGTTGGCGATGATCTCTTCCACGTCGTTGGCGGCGTTCGTCACATTGCAGCGTCCCTTGCCGGTAATCATCAGCTTTTTGCCAAGCTGATCTTTTTTCTCCAAAAGCAAAACGGGAGCCCCGGCTCTGGCCCCCATGATGGCTGCCGTCAACCCGGCAGCCCCTCCCCCAACAACAATGATCCGCGACTTGTCCAGGATCGTCACACTCCAATTACCAGGGATGTTCGTTATTACCGTGCCGTCATACGCCGTTCCAACTGCTGTTGAATGCGACGCTGTTCCTCATTGATTCGATAAATAAACCGTTCCACTTCAAAAGGATGCAAAAAGAGTTGGTCCGGTTCCAGTATTTCCACTTTCCGAAATTCTTCACGCATGGAAAAGCGCGTTAAATCTTCAAGGCTGTCCGCACCAACCGTTAAAATCACCGGTGCAAAGGCCACTTCCCGGCCTGTCTCCTCATCCAGTAACACGTATACATCGGCACCTAAATCGATATCTTCCACCTGGATCCCTTGAATGGGCACATTGCGAAGCAGGGCTACATACTGATCACGAATTTCTTCAGCCTGTTTCTCCAGATCCGGTGAACCAAAAAAAAGTCTATTTTTTCGAAAGGGAGTGCGAAAATCGAGACGGACTCGAGCCCGGATGGCCGAGCGCCTCCAATCGTCTCCCATAAGTCCGTTCCCCAACGTTGTCTCCTCCAACCTCCAAGCAGGATTTTCTACATTATTCGAGGCGAAGGATCATTATTCCTTTTTTTGCGGCCATTTCCCCATATCGCGTAGCACACAGGTAGCCAGATAAGCCTGGTGAAGGGCCAGTACCGCACCCACCCCTTCTCCATACTGTAGATCAAAGGCGAGGAGCGGCTGAAGCTGCAGAAAGTCGACGATCTTCTGCTGGCCCGTTTCTTTCGAACGGTGGCTGAGCAACAGGTAATCACGAATGCCGGGATCGAGAAAAAAGGCGCACAAAGCGGCCGTACAAGTGACAAAACCGTCTAATATGGCTGGAAGACGCAGGCGAGCCGCTTCTAAAATCGCACCGGTCAGGGCGGCGATCTCTAATCCTCCCACCATCGACAGGACTTCCACCGCATCACCGGCCGGGGGATTGTGCTGACACAAGGCCTGCGCGACGACACGCCTTTTTCGCTCCATGGCGTTGTCGGAGACGCCGGAACCGCGCCCGACTACCTCTTCGGGAGGCAATTGCAACAAAGCCGCCGTGATGGCGCTGCAGGAGGTCGTGTTGCCGATACCGATTTCTCCCAGCGCTAAGGCTTGGACCCCTTCTTCTGCCGCCTGATTCACTAGGTTCGCCCCTGTTTGCAGGGCGAGAAGGACCTCTTCCCGCTTCATGGCCCTGTCTTTGAGAAAATTCTTCGTCCCCGCCGAGATCTTCAACGAGATCCATTGGGCCGCCGCTTTTCCCAGTTGGTAACCGGGAACAGACGCACCGGCCGCGTAGCAATCGCGATGACAGTTTTCCTTCAGGCCCACATCGATTAAATAAACTTCGGTGGATGTTTCCCGTCCCAAGACGGCTGTACCAGACTGACCGTGTAAAAAGGCTTCCACGATGGACCGGGTCATCCCTTCGGGATAGGCACTGACCCCTTCTTCGGCAACGCCGTGCTCCGCTACCATGATCAACACCCGGCGGCGATTTAAGCAAGGAACTTCCTGGCCCGTTATCCCCGCCAAGTGGACCACAAAACTCTCTAAAGAACCCAGCCCTTTGGACGGCTTAATTAAGCCGTCCCAGCGCTGCCGGGCCGCCTCCATGGCCTTTTGGTCCAGAGGACCGATGGGATCAGTATTCAATGCCTCTCCGGCTGGCGACACCGATTTGGTAGGGGTGCTTAATTTCCTTCATTTCGGTGACCAAGTGGGCCCGTTCTACGATTTCCGGCGGCACGTTGCGGCCGGTGACGATCAACTCTACCTTTTCCGGTTTGAGATCGAGCAGTTCCAATGCTTGCTCGATCGTCACCAGTTCGAAGTAAAGCGCATTCGACAGTTCGTCAAGGATGACCAGATCATAGTCACCGCTCGTGATGACTTGCCGCGATTTTTCGAGGGCCATGGCTGCCATCTTTTTGTCTTGTTCGGTGGCCGCCCCTTTGCGCACAAAGCAATGACCGCAACCGACACACTGCATTTCGCCTTGGCGGATGAGGGGATCATGGGTGCAATTGCGCCCGTACTGGGCGAGCTGGATATCGGGATACAGACGCTGGATCGTAGCCAGTTCACCGTAATAGGAACTGCCCTTCATAAATTGAACGATAAACACCTTAAAGCCGTGTCCGATAGCCCGTAAGGCCAAGCCGAGGGAAGCTGTCGTTTTACCCTTTGCGTTGCCTGTGTACACCTGAATGAGGCCTTTTTCCAAAACCGGTCTTGTCACTCCCAAACCCTCCGTCCGTTTTCCTGCCGGGAACGGAAGTGAGGCCCTTCCCAGGCCCGGCAGGTTTGGCTAGCTTATTTTTTTCACCCGTTTTTCCCGGCGCTTTTATCGCTTCTTTTCCTTTGATATCTGCTTGTTTTTTGTTCCCCTTCGTGATTCCGGCTGCCGCTTGCAAAGCCCGCACTTCTTGCGGCTTCAACGGGCGGTACGCACCGGGCTTTAGCCCGCTGATGGTCAAGGGACCGAAAGAAACGCGAGTCAAATGAACGACGGGATAACCGACGGCATCTCCCATGCGCCGGACTTGCCGGTTCCGTCCTTCATGGATAGTCAGCTCGATCCGGGTGGCGCCGCCCTCCCGCTCGAGCACCTTTACCTTCGCTGGAGCCGTCAAGCCATCTTCTAACATAACCCCTTCGGCGAAGGCTTTGATCACCGGATCGGGAACGTTCCCCCGCATCCGGGCATGATAAGTCTTTTCCACACCGTACTTCGGATGGGTCAACCGATAAGCCAACTCTCCGTCGTTCGTCAATAAGAGCAGTCCCTCTGTATCCTGATCCAGCCGTCCCACTGGATAAATGCGGGTAGGGATATCTTTTACCAAGTCGATGACCGTCGGCCGGCCCTCGGGATCTTTCCGGGTCGTCACGAAACCCCTTGGTTTATATAAGAGAAAATATTGGTGCCGCTCCCGGACGGTCAGGGGCTTGCCGTCCACTTGTATCATATCTTTGCCCTCTTCTACACGAAGGCCCAACTCCGTAACGACAGCACCATTGACTTGGACCCGGCCTGCCCGGATCCAATCCTCCGCTTCCCGCCGGGAAGCTAAGCCGTGAGCAGCTAACACTTTTTGCAATCGTTCTGCGGTCGTAGTCGATAACACCTCTTTCAATGAATCTCTGCCGCAATAGTTTTTCCTTTCCAATCTCACTATACCATGATTACCTCGATCCGCAAACAAAAGGACCTGCCGGCGTCATCTGCACGACAGGTCCGCGAATGTATATTGAATACAATCCGGCATAGATGTGACCCTAATTGATAAAGAACGTATACAGTCTATGAGATTTAGGCGTAGTAGCGTTTTTTCATCTTAATGTCGCTCAGAGGATCCGTCTTGTACGCTTTGTATTTGGCACCACCGTCAGCCGGAATGACTTCCATCATATCGTAAGCATACTCACCAGGCATATTGTCAATCTTGATCAACAAAATCTTGCTGCCGTCATCCTCGAAAATAACATCGGAGACGGTCCCCGACTTCGCATTGTAGGTCATCACGCGATCACCTGTCTGAAACGCAGGGGACGTAGCCATCATTTACTGCACCCCTTTTTCAAAAAATGGTTTTTTTCAGAATTGACAGTCAACTCTCTTGAGACGTATGATACCACAATCCTGTTGTGAGGAAAAGCACTTTTTGACACTTTATTAAAATCAGCCGAAAAAAAGTCTGCAAAAATAGACAGATGCAAGAAAACTTGTCACGTCGGCTAACAACCCAGTAAACAGGCTGTACCGGTACTGGCGCACACCGACGGCTCCAAAATAGATCGTCAACACAAAAAAGGTCGTATCTGTCGTCCCTTGCATGATGGACGCCAGACGACCTACAAAAGAATCCGGTCCATGCGTTTGAATGAGTTCGGTGGCCACCCCTAAAGCACCGCTGCCGGACAAGGGGCGCATTACCGCAAGCGGTAAGATTTCCCCAGGTATGCCTAAAAAGTTGGTGAGCGGGCTGATGGCGTTCATGACCATGTCCATAGCGCCTGTTTCCCGGAAAATGCCGATCGCCACCAGCATCGCCACCAGGTAGGGAATCAGCTTGACAGCGATCGTGAAGCCTTCCTCCGCTCCAGCGACAAAGGCGTCGTAGACTTTTACTTTTCTCACCGCACCAGCGATCAAGATGACGGCAAAGAGCATGGGAACAGTCCACTGGGACAATGTATTGAAGATTGACATCGTCAACCCCTCCGTCGTTGAAAATAGGTCCGCAACAGCCAATCGGCAGTCACAGCCACTGACATGCCCACGGTGGTTGCCAAAATCGTCGGTACGACGATCTCCGTTGGATTGCCCGAGTTAGCAGCCACCCGGACGCTGATGATCGTGGCCGGAACGATGGTGATGCAGGAGGTGTTCATCGCCAAAAAAGTGCACATCGCCGCTGAGGCTTCCGGACGGTTACGATTCAACTCCTGCATCGCCTGCATCGCTTTCATCCCAAAGGGGGTAGCCGCACTGCCGAGACCTAAAACATTGGCGCTTAAGTTCATCAAAATGTGTCCCAAGGCCGGGTGATTCGCCGGAATGGAAGGAAAAAGCCGCTCCATAAAAGGTCGGGCCAGGCGGGCGACGACACGAATCAGCCCAGCTTCCTGAGCGATGCGCATGATACCCAGCCACAGGGACATGGCCCCGATGAGACCGAGGGCAACTTCGACAGCCATTTCTGCTCCTTTGAGAGCGCCGTCGGTTACTTTCTGTATATCTCCATGGGACGCCGCGATACCGATACCTCCCAGCAAGAAGAAAAGCCAAATCACATTCATCGACGAATCCCCCCCTAAACGGTACAACTTATGAGGGGGAAAAGATAGGCTAGACCAAATCACGCTCAGGAAAAAATGTTAATAATTGGCAGGAAAATGAATATTCACTGAGAATAAGTACACTATATGGGGGAAAATCCTCGAGGTACATCATGCCGTGGAGGTACACATAGAATGTTCCATACACCTGAGCGAAAACAAGGCCCGAACCGCGATTCTCCTTCCCATGACAAAGGAAAGCCTTCCAGCCTTCGGCGTTGGATCCAAGTCGTCACTGTTATCACTTTTTTCATTTTACTCGCCGGCATCGGAACTCTTACCTATTTCTTAAACGACTGTCCAGAATTGAATGCCGAAACACTGGGCTCTCTCGAAGCGACTTCCTTCGTCTACGACAAAGACGGTGAGCTCATTACGGTACTCCATGGAGAACAAAACCGTATCCCCATATCCCTCGATTCCATACCTCTAGTGATGCAAAATGCCATGCTGGCGGCGGAAGACCTACGATTTTACGATCACCAAGGGGTGGACTTTCGCGCTATTTTGCGAGCCCTGGTGACCAACTTCCAAGACGGGCGCTACTCCCAAGGGGCGAGCACGATCACTCAACAGCTCGTCAAGAACACCTTCTTGTCCACGGAAAAAACAATAAAACGTAAAATCCAGGAAGCTTTTTTGGCCTACCGGTTGGAATCGCGCTTTAGTAAACATCAGATATTGGAGCTGTATCTCAACCGCATCTATTTCGGTCACAGCGCCTATGGCGTACAAGCAGCTGCCCAGACCTATTTTGGTAAAGACGCATCCATGCTCAATCTGGCCGAGGCCGCCATGATCGCCTCTATTCCTCGACGGCCTGGATACTATTCGCCGATCACGAATCCTGAGGCCGTGTTGGAACGACGCAATCTTATCTTAAGTATCATGAGCAAAAACAATATGATATCGACAGCCCAAGCGGAAGAGGCGAAGAAAGAGTCCCTTCCCCATCAGATTCACGGCGTTACACAAGGCCGATACCCTTACGGCGCTTTTGTGGACTACGTCATCAATGAGCTCTCAAACCACGGCTACAGCGAAGATCAGGTCTTTCGAGGCGGCTTGAAGATTTACACCTCTCTCGATCGGAAGATCCAACAGCGCATTGAAGATGTCATGAACGACGATTCCAATTACCCGCCGGGACCCTCTGACCAGCCCGTCCAGGCTAGTGTGGCCATCATCGACCATAAGACCGGCGAGATTAAAGGGCTCGGCGGAGGTCGCAACTACGATGGAAGGCGCAGTTTCAACCGGGCTACACAACTTCGCCGCCAACCTGGTTCTGCGCTAAAACCGATCGTCGTCTATGGACCCGCTATGGAGGCAGGCTATACGCCCGACGATATTCTCGTCGATGCCCCCATCGATTTCGATGGTTACTCTCCGGGGAACTATGATAATCGCTACCGAGGGCCTGTGACCATCCGGGAGGCTGTCGCCTATTCCTTAAACGTGCCGGCAGTCTATCTTTTTAAGTTGATGGGGATGGAAAAAGGAATCCAGTTTGCCAAAAACGTGGGCCTGCCGCTGACCGACCAAGATCGCTACCTTTCCCTCGCTCTCGGTGGAATGACACAAGGCGTTTCCCCCTTGCAGATGGCTGGAGCTTACACACCTTTGGCCAACATGGGTACTTACGTGGAGCCCCATGCTGTCACACTTGTAATCGACGCTCAAGGCAAGGAACTCCCCATCGAATACAAGAACAGTCAAGTCATGAGCAGCAGCGCTGCCTATCGAACGACTCAGATGCTCGTATCGACGGTTCAATCGGGAACCGGTTACCGTGCCCAGATGCGCCATCCTGTCGCTGGCAAGACCGGCACAACAGAACTCCCGCCAACCCCCGAATTTCAGAACATGAGGGGGAACAAAGACGCCTGGTTCGTCGGCTATACGCCGAAGTACACCTGTGCCGTCTGGATGGGATACGACAAGACAGACAACAGCCACTATTTGAAACAAATCTACGGAGGTTCTTATCCGGCACAGATGTTCCGCGAGATCATGAACGATGCCTTGCAAAACGAAGCGGTGGAAGCATTCCATCAACCGGAGGACTATGAGGTGGCGCGGGCGGCTAAGTTCATCGGTCCGAAGAATTATGATTGGTCGCCCAGACATCGAGAGTCGCCCGGACCTCCGTCGATGTCACCGGCTCATCCGGAAGGAGCTACAGAAGTCATCACTCCCTCTACCGGTGATGAGCCTGATCGCCAGACGCCTTTGGTCGATTCAGAGAAATCGGCGAAAGATAAACCGGTCAAAAAGGTACCTGAGACGACGATAGAAGTTCCTCCCGTCGTGACGACACCCTCTCAAGACGGGAACATCCGGTCCATCAAGGAACCCGATACGCCGGGAAAGGCACAGACGACGAACCACCCACCAACCACACCGGATCCGGATACTGGACCAAAAGGGTAAGCAAAAGCCCCCTGAGAAAACCTCAGGGGGCTCATTTATGTGGGAATGGGTTACTCCATATAAGAAATCACAAAACAGGCAATTTCAAAGACACATATGAGTTCAGTGTCTTTTTCGCTCATGGAGTTTTTCTTCTACTTTCTCCTCGTCACATTCACCTGTCTCTTCCGACATTTCGCCTCTATCGGCAACCAGATCTCGAATCTTATCCATCACCTGAGGGGCTAAATCGATCAGTCGCTCTGCTACGGCATTGCCATCGACAGGCAACAAACGAACATTTCCGTCATGGACCACCAAGAAAGCAACCGGCTGCACAGATACACCGGCGCCGCTACCGCCGCCAAAAGGAAGCCCTGTATCAGAAGCACTTTGCGATTGACCCTTACTTTCGGAAAACTCGGAACCGCCCACGGCGAAGCCGCAGGCTACGCGGCTGACGGGGATGATCAGGCTGCCGTCCGGTGCCTGGACGGCGTCGCCGACCACCGTATTGACGTCGACCATCTCTTTGAGACTCTCCATGGCCGTCCGCATCAGCGCCTCGATTGGATGATTCATTCCGACCTTCACCTTCTTTTGTGAACATTCCTGGTATGATTCCAGCACGCCATAGTCCAACAATGATAATATGACCGGGGCGCATTGTGACTATGCAATCAAGGAATACATCGATACGCTTGCCTCCGTAGAAAGGGACAACATTCACTCTCGGCAAGGCGTCGGGATCTTTCACAAAACGGTAAAGGCGAGCAAGCAGCGTGTATTTTAACGACCATAAACCGCCAGACAATAATGCCGTTTCAAGCGCATCTGCTGCACCGACCCGCGTCACCCATTGTAGTTTATGGATTTGAAAATTATCTAAATTTACATCGATCACTCGTAAAAAACGACGGAATTTGGGGAAGAGGGATTTTGCTTGGGCCAAAAATTTTATCAAGCTTTCGCGGCGGGTCTGCTCTCTTTTTTGATATTTGAATCTGTATAGCAACTTTGGTTTGAGCTTTTTCGTCGATAGAGAAACCTTGGGAAGGCGAAAAAGAGTCCACCAGTGTCCGAGAAATAACCAGGACAAGGTGAAATCATCTTTTTCGCCTTCTCTTTTATAGGTAACCTGCAAGGTAAAGGGCATGCGAACCGCAAGGTACGCCAGCGTAAGCAGGACTCCCCCGATCGGGAGGATCCATTTCAATAGATTCATCATGGTGGAGGCTATCCCTCACTTCGGAAGGATAGCATACCCACGGTTAGCCTAAATTATCCATAGATCCCATCCATAGAGCCCTGCTATCGGCTGTAAGCCTTGACGATCATACGTCTGATAGTGGGCTGTACACTGTTAAAAAAATTATCCCTGTTACTGAAATGGAGGTAATCAGCCCCTAATCCGCTTTAACACTTCAGCTACGGCTGTCTCCCGCAGCGCTAGGGCTTGTTCGATAAGTCGATCTCGACGAACCGCTGATTCGGCGACAAAGGTTTCGTCTTTAATCGCAGGAAGGTTGATGTCTACACTCAGCAAAGCGCCTTTTAAAGCAGCCTCCGCTAAATAAGCGCCAACACCCACATCGGAGATGGCCATTTTGTTGCCGACAACGGCCAGTTCCACTGCCGACACCAACGCTTCCAAACAGGTTTCACCAATAGACAAAGGCACATTGGTGGCATTTTTAGCCGCTACTTGCATCGCTTGGGCACGGGCAGCCTTCTGATCTTCCGTATCTTTGGGCATCTTGAACACGGCCATATAGGCGTCAAAAGCTTCTATGTCCGCACGGACCAAATTCTCCAGGCGGCTTAAAATCCCTTGCAGCTTTTGAAGCTGCTCTTGTACCTGTGGTTCTACCTCTTTGAACTTCTCTTTTCCTGTCGTCAGGTTACCTACCATAGCGACCATAGCTGCCCCGAAAGACGCAGCGATGGCCGAAACGGAGCCGCCTCCCGGCGTCGGAGATGACGATGCCGATTGGGCGATGACTTCTCGCAAGGAAAGATCGAAAATATCACTCATGTTTTTCATCCCTCGTTCATTATTGTTAGCTATAAAAAAGGGCGGGCCTGCTTAGGCCAACCCTTTTTGCATCTTAAGTCCTTGAATCACGTTCCGGAAGAGCAACACTGTCGTGCAAGCGCCGACTCCGCCGGGTACAGGCGAAATGAACGACGCTACTTCTGCCACGTCGGCGGTACAGACATCGCCCACGATGGAACCGTCGGGCCCTTCATTGATTCCCGCGTCGATGACGATGGCTCCTGGAGCAACCATATCTCTCGTCACCAATCCGGCTTTACCGGCGGCTGCGATGACGATCTCGGCACGTTTCGTCTCTTCCGCAAGATCTTTCGTACGGGTATGGCAAACGGTCACCGTAGCGTTGCGGCGAAGCAGCAAGAAGATAAGCGGTTTGCCAACGGTCTCGCCCCGTCCGACGACGGCCACTCGCTTGCCGCTGATTTCCACACCGGATCGCTCCAACAGTTCAATACAGCTCAAGGGGGTCGCCGGAACAAGACCTGGTTGACCGGCCATCACGTAACCCCGGTTGAGCGGATGAACTCCATCAACATCCTTTAAGGGATGAACTGCCTCCATGACTTTCTCTTTCGAGATGTGCTTGGGAAGGGGCAGTTCCACCATGATACCATGGATCTGCTCATCACCGTTTAACCGCTCAATCAACTGGAGGACTTCTGCCTCAGCCGTATCGCCGGGAAGGGTAAATAACTCAAATTCGATGCCCACATTGGCTGCGGCTTTCTCTTTGGAACGAGCATAAACGACCGATGCCGGATCGTCTCCGACCAGCACGACGGCCAGTTTCGGCTGAAAGCCTCTGTCTCGCAACGATTGGACTTCTGTTTTTAGTTCAGCCCGAAGCTGGGCGGCAATGGACTTGCCGTCAATATACTGAGCTCCCATGTGTCTGTTGTTGCCACCCTTCAAGATTAATTGTCATTAGTTCCCTGTCTATAACTTAACCTGTTTCATCAAAAATTCCTCGATTGCCTGTTCAAAGGATTCCGGTTCCACATACATGGGCCAGTGGTTGCCGGGGACCCGGCGAACCTCTAGATTTTTCAGATACGTTATGTATGGCTTCATCTGAAACTCGGCCCGGTTAACGCCTTTTTCCGGCTGCACAAACAAAGTCGGCACGTGAATCGGTTCAGTCAAACCGGCGACTCGCATGACGTCATCGAAAATCTGATTCCGTGCCGGCACGACGAATTTGCTGCCCCAGCGACCGTCAGGCTTTTGTTCCATGCCCTCCTTGAAGACCATCGCTTGGAAAGGACTCCAGCCTTCATACTGCCGCAGGGTCCGAGCTTTAGCCTCGGCCTCGGCGTAGTCGGCAAAAGGCCCCATCCCCTTCAGGCTGTCGAGGACCCGGAAAAGGATCGGGAAGCTCAACTTCATGACGGCAGGCATCTTGATGATAAAAATAGGATCGACCAGGATCATGCTCCGGAAGCGCTGAGGATTTTGCCTTGCCCAGATCGGCGCCAGTTTTCCCGTCCAAGAGTGACCAAGAATATGGGCCGTTGACCATCCTAGATGGTCCATGAGCCGTTCCAGATCGAGAATCACCTCGGCAAAGGTGTAGCCTTGCTTCGGCTTATCGCTTTCGCCGTGACCGCGCATATCGGGGGCCACAATGTGAAAACGATCGGCTAGGCGCTCGGCAAGCTGAGTCCACATCAGGGCATGATCGCCAAGACCGTGCAGTAATAATAAAGGCTCCTGGCCTTTCCCTCTCCATTCCAGATAAGAAAGGCGAATTCCAGGCAACGATACCGATTGACGTACAGGCTGCATCGACATCAAGCCTCCGGTTCAGATTCGGACAAGGCAGTCGCAGAAGATTCGTGGCTGCTACTGTCCAGCTCAGATTCCCGCTCCACCAGCGGCAGCAGATCTTGTACAAAAACCTCTTCGAGTCGAGGCAGTTCTTCTAAGTTACGCAAGCCAAAATGCCGTAAAAATTGTTCCGTAGTCCCATAGAGAATGGGGCGGCCTAAGGCGTCTTTTCGCCCGACCTCCTGAATGAGGCCTTTACCGAGCAGCGTCGCCAGCGAGCGTTCCGATTTGACGCCGCGAATCTGCTCCACCTCCAGCCGAGTGACCGGCTGGTTGTAGGCGATAATAGCGAGCGTCTCCAACGCTGCTGTCGACAGTCCTTGCTGGGGAGCGCGCAACAAGCGCTCAATATAGGGGGCAAAATCCGGTCGAGTGGAAAGGCGAAAACCGCCGGCCACCTCTTCTAACTGCCAACCCCGGCCTTGTTCAGCATATTCCGCCGCTAAGTCGTTCAGCAGTTTCCGTACCTCTTCTGCAGACAAACCCGTCACTTCCGCCAATGTATCCAAGGGAACGGGATCGCTGGAGACAAAGAGCAAGGCTTCCAAGACCCGATCCATCTGCCCGGTAAAGAGAGATGTTTGCGTCACGAAACTGGCACCTCAATCAGATAAATCTCACCTAAGGGGGATCGCTGAATGGCCCGGATCTTTTTCATACGCACCAATTCCAGTACGGCCAGAAAGGTGACAATGACCTCTCCCGGACGCCGATGTTCGTGGAAGATCGATGAGAAGACAACAGGATCGTCCTTGGGACGGGTGGTGATATATTCAAGCAGTTCCTGCATGCGCACTTGAATCGAAATTTCTTCCCGAGGAATGTCGGCAACAGGCTCTTCCTTCTCCTGGCGGTTCAGCACCTTCCGAAGAGCTGCCAAGATATCACCGAGCATGACCCCCTCAAGAGGATTTTCCTCCTGAAAGAGGTGAGACATGGTGGAAGGGTCGACGACCCGGCCGTAGACAGCGATCTGTTCCACTTCCCGGCTACGCAGCAGTTCCGCCACCGCTTTATACTTGCGGTATTCGAGCAGTTTGTCCACCAGTTCTTGCCGTGGATCATCCCCTGCTTCTTCTCCATCATCGTCGACAGGCGCTTTCGGCGGTTTCGGCAGGAGCATTCTCGCCTTGATGGCAAGCAGTTGGGCCGCCATCAGCAGAAAGGAACTGGTCACTTCCAGATCGATCTCTTCCATCTGTCTCAAATAGGCCAGGTATTCGGCTGTTATCTGAGCGATGGGGATATCATAGATATTCACCTTGTTCTTTTCGATCAGGTGAACCAACAAATCAAAAGGACCCTCGAAGACAGGGAGATTCACCTGATAGGCCGTCACCGCTGACCCAGCCTTCGTCATATCCGATGACATGGCGGGCTAGTCCAAAACCCCTTTAACACCCATCGCCTCTCGAACGAGACCCATCGTCTCAGCGGCACGGGCACGGGCTTTGCGAGATCCTTCAGCCAAAACCTCATCGACGATACCGGGCTTGGCCAACAGTTGGTCCCGGCGCTCCCGGATCGGGCCCAGCACGGCTTCCAGCTTAGCGGCCAATCGCTGTTTGCAAGCGACACAACCGATACCAGCTTTACGGCAATCGCTGGCGATGCCTTCCACTTCCACGTCGTTATAAATCTTGTGATAGGTATGGACGACACAGACATCGGGATTGCCTAGATCAGTCTTGCGTACCCGGCCCGGATCGGTGATCATAAGCCGTACTTTTTCCTTGATCTCTTCCGGCGACGCCGTCAGAGAGATATCGTTTCCATAGGATTTGCTCATCTTGCGGTTATCGACACCGGGAAGCAGGGGAACTTCTGATAAAAGCACTTGCGGTTCCGGGAAGACTTCCTTCTGATACATGAAGTTGAACCGGCGAGCCACTTCCCGGCTGATTTCCACGTGGGGGATCTGGTCTTGGCCCACCGGCACATGGGTAGCCAGGTAGAGCAGGATATCAGCCGACATCAGCAAGGGGTAGCCGAGGAAACCGTACATATTGATCTCTTTGCCCTGCAGGCCGAACTGTTGGATTTGATCTTTATACGTCGGGCATCGCTCCAACCAGCTGACCGGGGTCATCATGGAAAAGAGCAGATGCAATTCAGCATGTTCCTTTACCTGCGACTGAACCATGATATCGCATTCTTCCGGATCTAAACCGGCTGACAGCCAGTCTAGGGCGATCTCCCGGATCCGCTGCTGTAGGGACTGCACATCCTCAAAGGAGGTCGTCAAAGCATGCCAATCGACAACACCGAAGACGCAGTCATATTCCTCTTGCAGGCGAACCCAGTTTTCTAACACACTCAGATGACCGATGTGCAGTCGCCCTGTCGGGCGCATGCCGCTAAAGATTTTCCCTTTCTTCATGGTGAAACTCCTTCCTCTTCTCCTCAAGCTTTACACGTTAAAAAATCAGCTTTCCGATGGCGCTTCCCACCGGCAGGATAATCGCATAGAGCGCATCATATATCGGCATAAGCAGAATCTGAGACAGGGATGGGAAAAAGACAATCAATAACAGGATGAGTGAACCATACTGCTCTAAGGAATAAAGCCACCCGGAGTAGCGATAGGGAAGCAATCCGTAGAGGATCTTCGAACCGTCGAGCGGCGGGATAGGCAGAATGTTGAACGCCGCTAACCCTACATTGATCATCAGCAGACTCTGCAGGATCGGCCGCAGCTCCGGCTGGTTCCAGAAACCGATGAGCAAGATGACCGACAAGATAGCCAACAAAACGTTCATCAGCGGTCCGGCGAGGGATACGAGCATCATGCCGCGCTTACGGTCCCCTTTAAAATTAGCCGAGTTTACATGGACCGGTTTGGCCCAGCCAAAAGGGCCAAAGACAAGCATAATCGTCCCTAGAATATCCAAGTGGGCCAAGGGGTTGATCGTCAACCGGCCCTCCCAGCGGGGTGTCGGATCGCCTAGCCAAACGGCCGCACGGGCATGGGCATACTCGTGGAGGGCTAAGGCGATGAGAATCGCCGGAGCCCTGGCTATCAAGTCGGTGAGACTGAAGTCGAACATCGCTACCTCCTTCATTCTTGCCAAACCGGAACTTCTTGGGCGAGCAGCTTCTGAACAAAAGCTTTCTCCGCCTCCCTATCAGGTAACCGGCCATCCAAAGAGGCTTCGCGAAGGCGCGTCAAAATTTGCGCGTATTTCGGCCCCGGTGGAATCCCCATAGCTTTCAAATCGTTGCCGTTCAACAAAGGCTTGCTCTGGCGAATCGTCTGCCAAGCTTCGGCTAAACGAAGCGTTTCTTCGACGGAGTAACCAGCTCGAAGCGCAAGCAGGGACTCCCAGGACCATCCTTGCAGGATCGATTCCAAATTACTTAAGGAACAGTTACCGCGCAGCCAGGCCTGCAGTTCTTGCGATGTAGACGACCCCGATTGGTGAATGCGCAGAAGCAATTCCCGCATGGATGCCTTCAGCGGATAATGTTCCACCACAAACCGGACGCCATCGGCAGACAAACGCCGGTTAAGAGCGAAGAAAAAGACGATCCACCGTTCTTTCGGACTCGGCAGATCCTGGGCTGCTAACGATTTTAACAAAGGGGGAATCGCTGCCATTTCCACTTCCAGCCAAGCAGTCCACTCAAGCCCTGGCAGTAGGTATTCCCAGATTCCCAACTCGGTCATCCGGCGCAGTGCTGGTGCCGGATTTTCCTCACTCAGGATTAAAATGAGTTCATCAAACATACGTTCATAGGAGACTTCGCGGATCATGTGCCGAGCGATCGCCTCCCGGGCAAAGCCCAGAGTCTGCGGTTCAATCGAGAACCGGTACCGCTGTTCAAAGCGAATCGCCCGCAGGATGCGCGTTGGGTCTTCGACGAAGCTGAGGTTGTATAAGACTCGGATTAAGCCCTGTTCTAAATCTTTACGGCCCATGAAAAAGTCGACCAGTTCGCCAAAGCGGTCGCTGTTTAAGCATAGCGCCAGCGCATTGACGGTGAAGTCCCGCCGGTAAAGATCCTGTCGAAGATCTGACGCTTCTACCTGAGGCAAGGCCGCTGGGTACTGGTAAAATTCCCGACGGGCTGTAGCCACATCGATTTTCTGATCGCCGAAACGGATGTTGGCCGTGCCAAACTTCTCGTGAACCCGGAGCCGGCCTTTTAAAAATCGGGCCAAGGTCGTGGCGAAGCGGATGCCGTCGCCTTCGATAACCAGATCGATATCGAGGTTGCTCACGCCGAGGAGCAGGTCCCGGACGAACCCGCCGACGACGTAAATCTGAATCCCTTCATCGTCTGCAAGACGTCCGATATCTTCAAAAAGATTGAAGATTACCGCTGGTAGGCGTTCACGCATCAAGCTGGTCATCTGGCGCTGTTGCGGCGCTGTCAAAGCCTCACCGGAGCGTTGAAAATTCGTCCAATAGCGAAGCGGGGCCTCCCCGTGCAGGGTACGGAGCACATCTGTACGGGAAACGATGCCGACGAGCTTTCCCTCTTCCATCACCGGCAAACGGCCGATATTGTGCTCGATGAGCAGACGCTGAATCTCCCGCATCGGTGTATCGGGCGTTACGGTGATCACATTGCGAGACATGAATCCCTTAACGGGCGCATGGCGCAGTCCGTGGATGAATGCTTTATCTAAGTCTCGCCGGCTGACGACACCAACCAGTTGATCGCCGTCCACCACAGGCAGCCCCGTATGACCGTAGCGCAGCATGACCTTCCCGGCATCTTCGATAACCGTGTTCGAAGTCACCGTCTTCACGGGGGAACTCATGATTTCTCGTGCCCCGGGCTGAGGGCGGATTGAACGATATAAGGTATCGACGATTTCCCCCATGATAACCTCGGCGTTACCGCCTTTGACCGTCGCTGCCGCGGCGGCGCCGTGACCGCCTCCCCCAAAAGGATGGAGCAGCCGGTTGACCTGGACCGCGTCGACTCGGCTGCGGGCGACGATATGGACCCGGTCATGCATGTGCACGATAGCGATCATCACATCGGGGCTTTCAATATCCCCCAGTTTGTGAACGAGGTGAGATAACCCTTCCACATAATCATTGATAGCCGCCGAAGTCACCAAAATTTTCAGTCCGTGGATCATATGGATGGTCGATCGGTCCGTGATCATCCAGAGCAAGTTCTTTTGGTCCGCCGAGAGAGGCCGATCGATAAACTCATTGATGACGGCCAAGTTGGCTCCATTTTGCAGTAAAAAGGCCACCGCCGCCGCATCCCGATCGGTGGTGGTCGAAAACATAAGGCTTCCTGTATCTTCATAAATGCCAAGGGCGAGAAGAGTCGCCTCAAAGGAAGTCAGTTTACTGTGCCGGCGCCGCAGGATTTCAACAAGGATGGTGGTGACAGCCCCTACATCTTCCCGGACCATCATGGTGCTCGGCGTATCATCAGCCCCCAGCGGATGATGATCGTAGATGTGTACGTCGACAGAAGGGTTTTGGGCCAGTTGCCCCAGAGGACCGACGCGGGAGGCCATCTTGGTATCGACTAAAATAAGCCGCTTGACCATCGCCGCAGGAATATCCTTCGCCGGTTTGAATCCCAAGGTATCTTTATGCAGGGCCATGAATTCCTGTACATTGGCGCTCAATTTGCTAGGCAGGACGGGGACTGCCCGTGGGTACAGCTTGGATGCGGCATAGGCAGCAGCCAAACCGTCAAAATCAGTATTATTATGAGTCAAAATAATCTCCACGTGAGCCCGCCTCTCACAAATTATCATAGGGAATATTATACCACAGCCGCTTTGCCTTTTACCATCTTCCATCCAGCAAGAGGGCCTCTTTTCACCTTTTTCTCGGAAAGGAGACTTTTATCATAAAAAAATGCGGTGACTTTCTCACCGCATTTTTACCATTTATAATGTTTTTTTATCTTCCTTTTTGTGATTACTCTTGTCCCGCAGCAGTTTCCACTTGTTCTGCCGTATCTTGGGAGGCTTGCCGGCTGTTGATCTCTTCCATCATCATTTCATAGTATTTTTCCGACATGTGCTCACCACCCTTCCGATCCTATGTCATCGTTTCCTCAGTATGGCTTATATTGCCATGCTTCTATTCACTGCTTCTTATCACCGTACATGCCCGCATCGGTCCAACTCAGTCAGTCCATCAGTTTCTAATCAAAATTTCTTCATGACATGCAGAAAAGCCGCCGAGAATTCTCGGCGGCTGTATAGACAAGCCTGAGAATACCCCTCCCCTTTTCCCATAACCGTAAGATAGCGCTCCACCAGCAAGCCGGGAATAACCCGCTGGTGACAGTCCTGCAATTCTTCACTGCAGACCCAGCCCAAGTGTAGCCATACTTGGACTTCGGCGGCCATCCCTTTTTCTCCAGTGCTCTGTCCATGCCGTTGGACCTTCCTGGAGGTACTCTTGATGAAACCGCGCCTCTACCTCACTCCGAAAGGAGATGAGGTATCATCTATGCAATTGACCAGGTTCAAGATAATTCTAGCATTCTAGACAGCATGGTGTCAATGATTCTTGACGGTTATAATCTGGAAAAGTCCAGTGTGGCGAAGTAGTCTTCCACCGTCTCAGCCCGGCGGATCATCTCTACGGTGCCGTCCGGTTTGAGCAGCAATTCGGCAGAACGGAGCTTACCGTTGTAGTTAAAGCCCATGGCATGACCGTGTGCGCCAGCATCATGGATGACGAGAATGTCTCCATCTTCGATGCGAGGCAGTTTCCGGTCGACAGCGAACTTGTCGTTGTTTTCGCAGAGCGAGCCGACAACATCGTAGATTTCATCATGAGGTTCATTTTCCTTGCCCACGACGGTGATATGATGGTAGGCGCCGTAAATGGCCGGACGCATCAGGTTAGCCATACAGGCGTCGACGCCGATGTAGCGCTTATAAATGTTCTTCTTATGGATCGCTTGGGTCACCAGGTACCCGTATGGGCCGGTGATCATGCGGCCGCACTCCATGGCGATGCGAACCGGTTCAAGGCCATTGGCCAGGATCTTTTCTTCATAGACCTTGCGGACGCCTTCACCCACATAATCCAAGTCGACCGGTTTTTGTTCGGGACGATGAGGAATGCCGATACCGCCGCCAAAGTTGACAAACTCGATGCGAATGTCGAGCTTTTTGTAGATATCGACGACCAGGTCGAGCATCATATTGGCCGTTTCGATGAAGGAATCGGAGTTCAGTTCATTGGAGATGACCATCGTATGCAGGCCAAAACGCTTGACCCCTTTTTCCTTCAGGATCTGATAGCCTTCGAAGAGTTGGTCCCGGGTGAGGCCATACTTGGCTTCTTCGGGCATACCGATGATCACGTTGCCGCCTTTGAGGAGCGGACCGGGGTTATAGCGGAAAGAGACGAACTCAGGCAGACCGACATGCTTTTCCAGATACTCAATATGGGTGATGTCGTCTAAGTTGATGACAGCGCCCATGTCAAAAGCCTTCTGGTACTCAAAAGCAGGTGTGTTATTGGAAGAGAACATAATCTCTTCCCCGGAGAGGCCCACTTTCTCAGCAAGCATCAGTTCGGCGATGGAACTGCAGTCAGCGCCGACTCCTTCTTCCTTGAGAATTTTCATCAGATAGGGGTTGGGAGTCGCTTTGACAGCAAAGTATTCTTTGAAACCGGGCGCCCAGGCAAAGGCGGCCAGTAGGTTGCGTACGTTTTTCCGAATCGCTTTCTCATCATAAATGTGAAAAGGCGTCGGGTATTGGGCGATCATGTCTTCCAGTTGCTCTTTGGTGAAAGGAAGTGTTTTCGCAGGCAATGGAATTCCTCCTATTCTCGTTGTCCGATCCAGCGATGCAAAATAAAAACCGCCGAGCCATTCTCGACGGTTGTATACACAAGTACACCGGCGGAATACCTCACTCTTTTCCCCTAGGTACGTAAGATAGTGCTCCACCGAGGGCGGGAAAGGTCCTCAGTGACAGTCCTGCAATTGTTCACTGCAGACCCAGCCCAAACCTGGCACAGCTTGGACTTCGGCGGTGATCCCTTTCCCAGCGGTGCTCTGTTCATGCCTTTGAACCTTCCCGTCGGTACTGATAATCAACCGCGCCTCTACCTCACCCCGAAAGAGATGAGGTATCCTATAGATTTTTAAGATGCATATAGTTTAACATGCGATAAAAATGCTGTCAATCAGCCTGTTTAGCAATTCTTTCACAGTGGAATCTCCATGCCTTCCCAGGCTGCCGTGCAGTTAGGGTAGATATCCTGAGCCATCGCTTCGATCTGCTTCAGTTCATCATCGGAGCGATGGATGGCATGGTGAAATAGGATCAGACGCTTCGCACCCGCCGCTTGGACAAGCTTGATTCCTTCCTGCCAAGTCGAGTGTCCCCATCCGATCTTCGACGTTCCCTTTCGTCCGGTATACTCATCATCGGTATAATTAGAGTCATAAATGACCAGATCGGCACCAGCCACCAAGCGGGTCAATTCTGGATCAACTTGTGGGAAATGTTCTGTATCAGTGACATAACAGGTAGATCGTCCGCCATGGTCCACGCGAAAGGCGAGACATTCATCGGGATGGTTCGTCCGTGCCGTCGTTATCGTGATCTCGTCACCGAGGTCGAGCACATCTCCAGGGGCGATCTCTTGAAAATCGATCTGGGCACCCATTTCATGCAAAGGAATCGGAAAATGGGGAGGCATCATCTGCCGCTTCATCAAATCGGCGAAGGTTCGGTTAAGCTTACTCTGCCCATATAAAATGAAGCGATTTGCCGGAACAAAAGCTGGCGCAAAAAAGGGAAAACCCTGAATATGATCCCAATGTGTATGACTAATTAAGATGTCACCCCGTAGAGGACTGCCATTGGCGATAAGTTTCTGGCCTAGATTATAAATCCCCGAGCCGGCATCGATAATGAGCAGGCGAGATCCAATCTGAATCTCGATACAGGGAGTGTTGCCGCCAAAGTGCAGCGTTTGGGAACCCGGTACTGGAAGAGAACCGCGTACCCCCCAAAAGGTTACTGTATAAGGTGCTTTGTTCACTGCGAAATCCCTCCCGACAGGCTTCTCTATCTTATTGGCTTTTTCAAGGCCAATTCCTGCCCGTCGGTACTATCATTCTATTTTTTTTGTAATTCTCTAGTGATTGTCGTAAAAAAAGCCTATCCTAAACATGTCACAGGAGTTAATGCGGTCATGGGATGATCACGTATTAAAGTTGAATAAAGCAGAATATAATTAAAGATAGGCCTTTGCCCATTGAGGTTTTACGCTGTTTTAAAACGAAAGTCAAGGTAGTATCAATGAATATTAATCTTTTCCGCAGGCATCGTTGAAGACGACGAGTTGTGGCTATCTATGTTACGTGACCAAAACACTACAGCCCGTATTTACGATGAACACTTATCGATTGAAATATGTAATAATATCAGAGATAAGTATGTGAGCGCCTTTACCGAACTGGTCCTACGAATATCACTTCGAATCGGAGGTGAAGAAAAGCTATGACGACAGCACCATTTCCCCCGAGCCATGTAACGATCGATCGCTTTGAGAAGAATTGGGCTGTGATTGAGACAGAAGACGGCTCCACCTTCTCCCTACCCCGCTCCCTATTGCCTGCGGAAGCTCGTGAGGGTGATCTTTTGTTGCTACATATCGAAGTAGATAACGAAGCTACGGCCCGTCGAAGAGAAGCGATGGCTCGTACAATGGAGGATTTTTTCAATGCCTAGTCGCCGTTCATTCCCCTCTATACTCGTCTTAATGCTGGCTCTCCTTACCTTCCTTTCCTTTGCCCTTGCCGGCTGCTCTAGCAGCAAACCGACAGCGACGCCTGCGAACGTAAAAGACCTGACCGTCCACTATATCGACGTTGGGCAAGCCGACAGCATACTCATCCAGACCCCTGCAGGGCAGGCGGTTCTCGTCGACGGCGGCAACCGTGACGATGGACCCTCGGTGGTGAAGTATCTAAAGTCGCAAGGAATAAGTCGTCTGGATGCCATCATCGCTACTCACCCCCACGAAGATCATATCGGCGGCCTCCCAGATGTGCTGAAACAGATACCCGTCAATACGGTCTATTTGCCTAAAGCTACTCATACATCCAAAACGTATGAGGACCTGCTGAACGCGATCAAAGCAAGCGGTGCCCAGCGCGTACAGGCCAAAGGTGGGGTCAACCTGAACCTAAACGGTGTCGAAGCCAAAATGCTGGCCCCCAACAGCGACAGCTATGAAGAGTTAAATGACTACTCGGCGGTGCTAAAGCTGACCTATGGGAACACATCCTTTTTGTTGATGGGCGATGCCGAAGCGTTGTCGGAATCAGAAATCCTGAAAAAAGGCTATGATGTACGAGCCGATGTGCTGAAGCTCGGTCACCACGGCAGTTCCAGTTCCACCTCAGACGCCTTTTTAAAAGCCGTCTCTCCCAAATACGCCATCATATCCTGCGGCAAAGATAACAGCTACGGTCACCCCCATCGAGAGACGATGGCAAAATTGACAAAAGCGAAGATCGGCGTCTACCGGACCGATCAACAAGGCACTGTTGTCGCAAGAAGCGACGGTAAGACGATCAATATGACAACAAGTCAATAAAGATCATTTCGCATCGGATTGCCTATTCTATAATTTCCAATTAAAAGAGCCAATTTGATAATTTAATATCATTCGAAATCCCTCAGTTTTTTCCCTATTGGAAAGACGGAGGGATTTTTTATTTACAATTCTTACTCTTATTTCAAGTATTTTAATATAGATTTGTCCGTTTATATGTATTAATATAGTCAGCATCGCCTTCGACATGCACTTTTCTTCACTATTGCAATAAATTTTTACTCGGAAAGGTGGATTGGGTATGCGTATTAAAACTACAACATGGATGCTTACAGGTGTTTTATCATTCGGTCTCCTCACCGCTCCCCTGTCCATGATTCCGAATTCTGTGAATATTGTTGGGGAAGCGGACGCAGCAACGAATTCGACAGTGACTACCAAGGTGCTCGGCAAAGGAACATCTTGGGAAACGACCATGTATATCATTAAAGGGGACAAGCCTGGCCCGACAGTGTGGGTCTCTGGCGGCGTCCACGGGAATGAACCTGCCGGCTATAAAGCAGCTGGACAGGTGAAAAACTGGAAGATCGACAAAGGTACCCTCATTGTTCTCCCCGAAGCCAATAAGGTAGGTATTAAAAAATTCCGCCGTGACTCTGGTTTTGGTGACTTAAACCGGGCCTTCCCACAGTCGAAAAAAGAAGGTGCCGATAATGCACTGGCAAGGGCCATTTGGAGCGAGTACTTGAACTACAAGCCTGACTACCTGCTGGACTTGCATGAAGGATTTGATTACCATGTGCAAAACAAAGATTCTGTCGGCCAGTCGATCATCTACTATCCGGCTGGCAACATGGATGATTACGCGTCCAAACTCGTCTCCAAACTGAACAAGACTACGGCCTATTCGAAACGTTTCTCGAAACTTAAATATCCTGTTGGCGGTAGTTTAGCCCGCGCCGCTGGTATTTTTGGTTCTAAATCGGCAATTTTTGAAACTGGTGACGATGATCCGATCAATACCCGCGTGAAAAATCATCTGACTGCTGTTGAAATGTTTCTGAACCACGCTGGTGTGAAGGTTACGGCGAAGTAAATTCATTCTTTGCATAAGTTTCATAATCCGATTATTCCAGGACTGTAGCGCTGTACCCGTTAGAAAAGGAGTTGCCATAAATGCAACTCCTTTTCTTTGTGTTTACGGTTGGCATAAAGGTTATATTGCCCGTTTATATCCACCGATGGTGCTGCATTAAGGGCATCGTGGTCTATTATGTAAACTATTTTCCAGCCGCTTTGAGGATCATGGCCGCATGTTGAGCTTGGTAGGCGTCCGTGGCAGTACCATGGGGGCAGCTGTTTTTCAGATACAAATCGAAGTGCCCATCTACTCCATTCGCCGGGGTCGTATCATAGCTGTGGGGCATCCCCGAGAGCGATGCGGCTATGTTCATACCGTCTTTCCAGACCACGACGGCCCGTGGGTTCCACGTCCAGGTGGTGAAAAGTTCTTTCATCGTTTGGGTGTCTGTTGTAGTCAGAGGTTCCACGTCAGAGTGATTGTATCCGCCTAACATCTTCACTTGAACGGTTTTACCGCTATCAACATCAGTGAGTTGAAATTGATCATTCCGGTTTAATACATACTGTCCGTCGAGAAACCAATCGGCTATGACCCCGTACTTTGAGGGAGCTACGTGCATTCCAGGGAATACATCATAGTTGCGGGGAGCAAAACCGTTGATGGCGATTTTTTGACCGGCATCGAACCACTCATCGGTTTTCATATAATTGTACCGGTAAAGATCACTGAGCGGCACGCCGAACTTCTGCGATAAGGACCAGCCAGAATCTCCGGCTTGGACCACATAGGTGATGGTCGGCCACTGGGAAACGGCTGTCGGCCGGATGGCTCCCGGTGTAGGTATAGGTTCTGATGAGGATGCCGTCGTAGGTGTGGGCGTAGGTTCAGAGGTTGGGGTTGGGGTTGGTGTGGTCGTTGGTTCAGTCGTCGGAGCCGGTTGGGTCGTTTGGGTCGGTGTAGTAGTATCGGTTGTTGTCGTAGTTGTCGGCGTTGTTGTCGTTGTAGACGTCGGTGTCGACGTAGTAGATGTTGGCGTAGTGGTTGTGGTCGTCGGTGTCGTCGTCGTTGTTGTCGTACCGGATACCTTTGGCAACGCGCCGTCGGTAATCTTCAATTGTTGTCCCACATACAACATATCGCTCGTCAGCTTATTGAGTTGCTTAATTTGGTCCACCGTTACGCCAAAGTTTTTCGAAATCAGCCAAAGAGTATCACCCGCTTTGACAGTGTAGACTTTTGCTTCCACCATATAGAGTTTTTGACCAACATAAATCATATCGCTCGTAAGTCCGTTCAGGCTCTTAATTCGATCTACAGAAACACCTTGTTTTACGGAAATGATCCATAAAGTATCGCCGGACTGGACGACATAGGACACGTCGGTTGCATAGGCCGCAGTAGTACTGAAAAGGGCGGTAGAAACGGTGAGGGCACCGATGAGAGTTTTGACGTAAGGCTTCATAGGTTGCTCCTTTCGGCTGCTACTAAATTAAAATTACAGGGGTACATCTTGTGCATTTAATAACTTTACGCATCCTCATTATAGGGGGTAATGACTTTCCGATTGTATAGATTCTTTAAGGAAAGAAAGTGACAATTAGCAATCAATATAATGGAAAAGACTCTTGGACTGTTCGTAAGGAACGACCCAGAGTCTCTTCTGTTTCTTTCTCCATTTTTATTTGAATCAATGAGTAGATCACATGGTTAAAGACTTATGCCTTCCTGGGGGGAACCTGTAAAAGCATTGGTAGAGATCTTTTTTTCATTCGCCCATCTCTCGCAGCGCTTCAGCATTGATGATTCGGACCGTCTCCAGATGAAAGTCAATTAACCCCTCCTCGCGCATGCGAGCCATTTCCCTGGACATGGATGGCCGGGAGACATTCAGAAAGTCAGCGAGTTCGTTCCTCTTCATAGGGAGACGGAACGTGGTTGTACCTGCTTTTTGATGCTGTTCCAAGAAAAAGGTGCTCAGCTTCCCCCGCATGCTCTTAATCGTCAAGTACTCCACTTTTTTATTCAGCATCATGGCTTTGTCAGAAATGATCCTGAGCATATTTTCGATGATCGTCCGGTGCCAGGTACAACTCTGTTCACATTGACTGGTCAGCTTTCGCCGGGCTATGAACAGAGCCTGGCTGTCTTCCTGAGCGATGACAGTGGCAGGCCAGACCGAGTTCTTAGAAAAGACGACGATTTCTCCAAAAAGATCGCCTGGACGAAGCAGTGCCATCATGGATCGGTGGCCTGCGGCCGTTTCCTTGATAACCAAGGCCTCCCCCTTGAGCAGGACACCAATACTCTCAAAAGGTTCTCCCGCCAAAGCGATGGTATCGTTCTTTTGATAGCGGTAGCTCTTGGGCTCAAGGCAATTCAGCATTTCGTTGATTACCACCGGTCCAATTCCTTGAAAGAGCGCACATTGGGATAAAAGACGGGACTTTTCGGTAAGATCCGTCAGCCCATCCCGTTTGATTTGCTTCATTAGCTCAATCTGTTCCATTTGTGTTTTGCTCCCTTGGCTTTCACTTGTCCTGTATATCTTCCTTGCCGACCAGGGTCACCGTTTACATTTACACGTAATCATTTTCTAGATCAAGACTTCTCGGTAGCCATGGCTACCGATTTTTTCACCCAATTTTATTATAGTGTAGATGTAAAAGCAAACAATCCTAAGGAGGATAAACAATATGAAACGAAAAATCGTCACGATCAACGAGGAAAAATGTAACGGTTGCGGGCTTTGCATCACCGCCTGCCACGAAGGAGCCCTTCAACTCATTAACGGAAAAGCAAAACTGGTCTCTGATGCCTTCTGCGACGGTCTCGGCGACTGTCTTCCCGAGTGTCCTACCAACGCTATCACTTTAGAGGAGCGGGAGGCCGATCCTTTCGATGAGGTTGCTGTGAAACAGCGCATGGAAGAAGCGAAAAAGGGCCACACAGCGGCTCCGATTCCCTGTGGCTGCCCTGGGACACAGGCTCGAGTTTTTGAAAGATTGCCAATGAAAGAAGCCAAGGCCCCTCACGGATCCGCAGTGCCACCTAACATCGGCCACGGTGCAAAGGAAGGAAATGCCACCGGCGCGGAATCGCAACTGCGCCAATGGCCCTGTCAATTAAAACTGGTATCGCCGCGAGCTCCCTTTTTCGACAATTGCCAACTGTTGATCGCCGCCGATTGCACCGCATTCGCCTATGCCGGGATTCATCAAGATTTCATGCAAAACAAAATCACCCTGATCGGCTGCCCAAAACTGGATGCCGTTGAATATGCCGAAAAGCTGACCGAAATCTTAAACGCCCACGACATCCAAAGCTTGACTGTGCTCCGGATGGAAGTGCCTTGTTGCGGCGGAATTGTGAACTCCGTGAAGAAGGCTCTCGCCGCAAGCGGTAAAGTCATCCCCTGGCAAGTCGTTACGATCGGTACAGACGGACGCATCGTCAATAGAACCTAATTCAGACCGTTCAAACTAACTCCGGGAAAAGCAACTAAACAACAAGTATAAAAAAGGCACAGTAAAAGCAAACGAATGACTTTTACTGTGCCTTGCTTTTTTATCATTTTTTTCACCGAATATCACTTCATGATTCCCTTCGGTATTCAAGATACGTCCCTTTTCATCCTTGACGAGACGATTTTAAAACCGTAAAATGGATATGACTCGTCAATAATGGAAATCTAAACTATTCCATCTCAAAGTCGAGAACAAGTGTTTTTCACTTGTTCTTTTATTTATCATCCGAAGAAACTAGCCGCTTATAAACTTCATGAAGGAGGTATTCCGGTGAGCCTTAAATCTAAACTCACTATCAGTCTAGCCTTGTTTTCCCTATTGCCGCTTTTGCTTCTCGGTTATATTTTTTACGACTCAGCCAGTACTTCCTTGGAAGCGCAAATTCGACAAAACCAATCCCTTTGGGCGAACAGCCTGCTGCGAGATCTGAACAAATCCATCGAAGAGCGCCGGAATCTACTAACGCAGCTGTCAAATCTACCAAAGATTAAAAGCATGGACCCGGAGCAGCAAAAATCTCTCCTCGAATCCTTTGCCAACGTCTTTCCGGACATGGATTCTCTTGTCATCATAGATACTTCGGGAATGCAAATCGTTCGTTCCAACAACGACGGGAAGGTCAACGTTTTTGAACGAGATTATGTACAAGGGATAATCAAGGAAAGAAAATCTTCTGTCATCGGTATTCCCGTCGTCAGTAAAGTCACACAAAAGCCCATCTTGGCTATATCCGTACCAATCACCGAAGGGGATAAGCTGGTCGGTGTCCTTGCCGGTTATGTTCGTATCGACGACGTCATCCATTCCTTTATTGAACGGATGAAAGAATTAGATCCCTTTGCCGACAATAAGATCATCGTCGTAGACAGCCAGCAGAAATTACTCTATCATCCAGAAAAGAAAAACATCGGAGCTTCCAGCAACTATGCGTTGCCTCCTGCAAACGCTTCTGGAGAGGCAGACTATAAAGAAGACGGTACCCAATATGTAGCGACCCTCCTGACTTCTGACTTTACACACTTGACCGTATTAATGCGCGACGATGAGCGAGCCCTATTTGCCCCTATCCGGCATTTGCTGTACATACTCCTCGGCCTGTCGCTAGGAATCGCGGCTCTTTCCCTTATTATTTCGACCTTTTTCGCTCGGCGCGTAACCTCTCCCCTGGAGTCTATGGGTGCACATGCCCGGAATTTGGCCTCAGGAGACTTGACCGTCGCTCTCAACGCCGCCGATTACCATGAACCTGAAATGCGCCAACTGGCCGATGCCTTTCAAGAAATGTCTTTAGGGCTTCGACAATTGATCGGAGAAATCCGGAAGTCTTCACAGTCGTTACATACAGAATCGCTCAATTTAAACGGTTCCTGCCAGCAGACGGCAAAAGCGGCTGACCACTTGGCCCGCTGCAACGAAGACGTGGCGAGTACCCTGCTTCTGCAAACTCGCCAATTATCGGAGACAGTGGAGCAAGTGGAAATGCTGTCGAAACTGTCCCAAGACATCGTAGCGGACGGAAGAGCCGCTTCAAAAGAGGGCCTTCATTTGACCCAATTGTCAGAGGCCATCTCCAACTCCATTCAAGAAGCACAGGCCTTGTCTGAATCAACGGCGAAAACGATGCTTCATGGTTCGAAAACAACGAAGGAACTTCACGAAAAGAGTCGAGGGATTGAAGAAATCCTGAACGTGATCACGGAAATCACGGACCAAACGAATCTTTTGGCCTTTAACGCTGCCATTGAAGCGGCTCGAGCCGGTGAATATGGACTCGGTTTTGGAGTCGTCGCCGAAGAAATTCGAAAACTGGCCGAAGAATCTCGCCAAGCGGCCTCCCGAATTCAAAAGATCATCGCCGCAATCGGCGCCGATATCAACGCCACCGTTCACGCCATCGACGAAGGCTATCGATTGGCCGACGCCGAGTATCATAAATCACAAGAAAATACGGAAAGACTGCGTCAAATGGTGGTTTTGTTAAAAGGCCAGATGGAACGCTTTGACAGCGTAATTCAACGGGCCGATAGTCAGATGGATATGGCGCTCACCACTTCAGCATCCTTGCAGCAGCTATATAAAGAGTCTACCGAAGCCGCTTCTTCCACCCAAGCTGTTACCGCTATCGCTCAGGAGGTAGCCGCCTCCTCGGAAGAAGTCGCTGCATCGGCGAATAAACTGACGCAGATATCTCATTCATCTCAAGCGGTGGTAGAGCGATTTCAGCTTGTATAAACAGCCCGATAACAACAGGTAATAAAATGAAAAAGGCTATAGGTATTCAAATAAGAATATCTATAGCCTTTTCTTTTCCATTCAATCCCCGATTCCAAGCACCTGCAGAAGCTAGGAAAGAGAATAAATTATTGATATCTGTCAGATTACAGCTCAGTGTAACTAAATAGTCGCACTTTTGGTTTTTCCAATAAATACCATCTAGAGGTCGTTGTTGAGCTTATAGGTTTTAATGTAAATTAATGTATTGTGACGACAAGGAGCAAGGGCTATAATAATTTTATCGGTTAAAAATTCCCTGTACAAAGCTTTAGTTATTTATACATAACTCCTAGCTTAATTATGTGAAAAACTTGAGAGAAGGTCATATGTATGAAAAACTACTCAATCAAAAAGAAAATCCTGTTAGCTACCATTATCTCGATCTTTATCAGTACTTCTGCAGTTGGAGCATTAATCATTAAATCCTATAATGATGAAGCAACAGCTTATAGTCGAGAACAAATTACGATTTCCAGAAAGAATTTTGAACATCTTGTGAGCAGCGACGTGTCCATGATGTCAGCGACGATGAATGCCTTAATGGATAATCCACAGATTGCCCAAATCTTTATCCAACGTGACCGAAACGCACTTTATAAGACTACATCACCGCTCTACAATCAACTTAAAGAACGGTATCGTATCACCCATTGGTATTTTCATAATGCGGAACCGGATAAAACTGCCTTTTTACGGGTTCATCAACCAGATAATTTTGGCGACGTGATCAATCGAGTTACATATCGTAAAGCGATCGAGAAACAGGGCTTCAGTTCCGGATTAGAACTGGGAAAAACTGCTTTTGCCTTGAGAGTGGTTGCTCCTTACCGATATCAGGGACAGTTAATTGGCTACATGGAATTGGGAGAAGAAGTGGACCATTTTCTTGGTATTCTGAAGAACCAAACTGGATACGACTATGGCATGATTATTAAAAAAGAATACTTGGATGAACAAGAATGGGCTAAAAATAGAAAAAGCCATGGGCTGGATAACAATTGGAATAATTCATCGTCGTCAGTTTTAGTTGATAAGACGAGGGACAGTGAAGATATATTTGCTTATGCGGAGGCTATCGATAATCTGCCTGATGACGGACTGGTGCTCGAGCAAATTAACCGTGAAGGTTCGGTCTTCGCAAAAGCAATTTTCCCCGTTTTCGATGCGGGGAATCAAAAAGTTGGCGGTGTAGTGGTCTTACGAGATATCACTTCCGCATACCAAGCTATGCAAAAGAAATTGGCTCTTCAAATCACAATCGTTCTTCTGATTAATATCGCCGTTACTCTTGTCTTAACGAGGTTAACATATCAACCGATTGTCCGTTTATCTCGATTAGCGAAAGAAATAGCAGCCGGGAATTTAGATGTTCTCCAAAATGAAACCCAGAATAAGGACGACGAAATTGGAGATTTACAATCCGCAATCAACACGAATATTAACGACATTAAGGCCATCATAAGACAAATTCGCAAACAGTCTGATGACGTCGTAATAATATCTCAACATTTAGCAAAAGCATTTACGGAAATCAGTGATGCATCAGAAGAAGTCTCTCATAGCGTTCAAGATTTAGCTGATGGCGCCTCAAAACAAGCTCAAGATATTTTTGAGGCAAGAAACCTTGCATCAGAAATGATCGAAATAAGTCAAGTCGTAGATTCTGAACGAGAAAGACTAGTAAATATCGTACGGGAAACTAGCTCTTTAACCGATAATGGCAATATTTTGATTCAAAATGCCGTAAACAGAATGAATCAAATTTCAGAGACGAATCAACATAACGTTGAACAGATTAAGGCACTTGAGAAAAGCTCCCGAGAAATTAGTACTATCGTAGATATGATCACATCGATTGCAGGCCAAACAAACATGCTTGCCTTGAACGCCGCGATTGAGGCAGCCCGAGCTGGAGAAATGGGCCGTGGATTCGGTGTTGTAGCGAGCGAGGTAAGTAAACTAGCAGATGAGTCCAATCAAGCAGCCCAGCAAATCGCCGACCGCATTAAGACGGTTCAATCGGCCGTGAACCATATTGCCGATAATATTAATGAAGGTACACGACAAATTGTCGATGGAGTAGAGATAGCAAATGCTGCCGGTAACGGTTACAAGAAGATATCTCAATCGATCACTTCCTTTTTGGGTGAAATCGGTAAGTTAAATGAGTCCACCGACAAACTAATAATAAAAGCACAATCTGTCATGCAAGTTATTGATCATGTCGCAACCGTTACGGAAGAGTCATCACAAGCTGTATTAAACATATCCTCTTCTACAGAAGAACAAGCAGCCACCATGCACGATATCAGTTCTACCTCACAACGAATGGCACAACTGTCCACCGATTTAACAGATATAATTAAAAAGTTTATCATCTAGACATAGACCAAAAATCTCATCGTAGAGCCACAACAAAACCGGACCGAACAGGGCTCTTTGTTGAGACTGCTACCGTTCAAGATGTGGCCGCCTCATCAGAGGAAGCCGCCGTATTGGCAAATAAACTGACGGAAATATCACATCCGTCTGAAGCAGTGGTAGAGCGATTTCGGCTGAACAAATAAGCCGGCGTCAACGATAAATATAGCAATAAATTGAGCCTATAGGGAGAACCCCCTTGTTTGCCAAGGGGGTTCTCCCTATTTGACTTCAAGCGTATGTTACTCACCCAACTGAAATATAACAGAATCTGTGGTATAACTAGTGCCATCAGAACACTGCATTACGGCGAGGTATGTAATACCATCGGCAAAAAAGGCTTTGCAGTCTATTCCTGCATTCGTATTCACCAACATGTTTTCAACGAATTGGGAACCATTCCACTTATAAAGCACAGATTTAATCGAAGAACTTTTTCCATCAAAAGTATTGCAGGCAAATAAGTAACTATTCCCGTTATGCTTAAAAAATTCCCAGCCATGAATCCCGTGAGTGGGGAAAAACTGAAAAGGTTCGAAACTCGTACCGTTCCAGCAGTAAAGAGCGGAATCAACATTATACGATTCCCCTTGCTTACAATTGGCTACTACGAGAAATTGTTTATTGTCGACTTCGAGAAAAAGCCAATCATGGGCGCCATGAGTAAGAATGCTTTGAAGTTCTAAAAACTCACTACCTGTCCATCGGTATATTTTAGAGTCGACACTACTGTTTTTACCATCTGCATGATTGGCAACAACCAGATAGCTATTACTACCAATAGTGAAGAACTCCCAATCTAAGGCCCCGATTGTTGGAATGCGCTGAATTTCAGTAAAACAATCACCGTTCCACTTGTAAATAACAGACTCTACGTGATTACCGGCATGATTACAGGAGTTCGCTACGGCTAAGAAATTCTCATCATTAATACTAAAGGCCTTCCAACAGACTGCACCGTTAGTTGTAATCTCTTGAAACTGTTCAAAAGAAGCACCATTCCACCGATAGATAACTGAGTCAATTGTATAGTTTTCACCATCAAAATAGTTAGCGACAGCTAAAAATCTGTTCTCTCCAATAGAAAAAGCTTCTATGTCACAAGCCCCTTTGGTTAATAGAGCCTGTATCTCTTTGAATTTTCCGTCTTTCCATTTGTATATCCGTGAATATTGATGATAGTCTTTTCCGTCAGACCAATTAGCAACGGCCATACATTGACTTTTCTCTAATGTAAAAACCGAACAGGCATAGGCCCCAATAGTTTGTATTGTCTGTATAGGTGTTAATGATGTAATCATATTGTTTTGAATTCAACCCCATCCTTTAAACATATGCGCTCTATGGCATACCTGCCCGATGAGGCCGCTCTGATCATTCCGCCAGTTACAATCCATTGCCCTGTCATATAAAAATTATTCAGTCCAGGCAGTGTCGCACCGATCTGTTTCATCAAATCAGGTACGATAGTGGTATCATCCATCCATCCCATGATGGCACCTTTATGATTTCCCGTATAACGCTGGTATGTAACCGGGGTGACTACATCTACAACTTCAATTTTTTCTTTAGTGCCAGGGTAAATCCGCTCTATTTGATCAATAACTATGCTAGCAATCCTCTCTTTTTCTTTTTTGTACAATTCACGGTCTTTATTATACAAATCTCCCCAGTAATCATAGCCGGAATAGAAGAAGCTCTCCATGACAGACTTCCCGGGAGGTGCGTAAGACGATTCCAAGTTGCAATAATGCCTCAAAACAAGGGAAGTTCTTGGTCTTTTCTGATTCAGCCCTGGGATATCTAGTGGCTCATTGAGCATATGGACCGCAACATCCGGTTCATTTTTGAAGTCCCTATCCACCCCTAGATAGACTTTAAGAACAGATGCATGGATAACCCCTTCAGTATACAATTTATCAATAGCATCATTGACATATTTTCCTTCGAGCATTTCATAAATTACTTGGCGAGTGTCACAAGCTGACACTACATAATCAGCAAAATGCTTCGTTCCGTTCTCGAGGATGATCCCTTTCGCTACTCCATCAAGTGTAATAATCTTTTTAACAGTCGCTCTGTACTGTATGTTACCTCCGAGTTCCTTATAGCGAGCTTCGAGAAAATTCGATACTCCTAAGCTTCCTCCCTGTGGATAACCTGCTGTTTTCTTATACATACTCGCTAGTTGAAAAATAAATACGAAGGGTACATGGGGGCTCTCGGGCTCATAAAACATGTATGTCATTACTTCACGCAATCTATGGTCTTTAAAGGAGTCGGCGTAATCACTGACCAGTAGCTGATTATATTCTATGAATATATCCATGCAATCCGCATATTCTTCCGCAAATTTCATATAATCAGAAGCTTCATAAAGCGTTTGAGGCTTTCGAAAGTCCAGTGGAGCGGCTTCGATAAATCTAGCAATATCTTTACAAAGCTTTTTAACCTTCTCTTTATCTTCCTCATCATCGGTTAGCTGTAATAGCTGATCTTCAAGCATCGAAGGATCCGTGTATAAAGTCCACAGTTTTCCGTTTCTATCCCTTACGTGTAACAGCTCATCGTAGTAGTCTATTTTCCTATCCTGTAAATACCCAAGTTCTCTCCATACGATGCTGCTTCTGTCATTTAATCCTGTCCCAATAAACCAGTCCATAGCCCCATCAAATGTGTAACCCTTACGTTTCCATGACGTTACAAGTCCGCCCGGAACATGGTTCATTTCAAAAATCGTAGTTTTATAGCCGTTCATTTGCCCATAAATACCAGCTGCCAATCCTGCAATCCCAGCACCGATAATAATGATCGATTTTTCATTACAATTCATAAAGCATCCTCACTCTCAAGTTGTATTGACGTTACTTTATAACCTTGAATTTTTTCCCCTCATTTTTACATATAAATTGCATAACATATCTCCCGGAAGAGACCGCACGTATCAGTGCTCCCGTAGACAGCCAATGTCCTGCCATGTAGAAATTCTTGAGTCCAGGAAGTTGCATATGTAGCTTGTCGATGAGTGGTTTGACATGATCCTCAGTATCTCCAAAGGGTGACCAAGCCATGACGGTCCCTTGATAGTTTCCGGTATAGCGTTCGGCAGTCACAGGGGTAGAAGTGTCGATCGCTTCAATCTGCCCTTTTAATCCGGGATACTGCTTTTCCAAAAAATCGATAATGAAATTGGCCACCTTTGTTTTTTTCTCGTTGTAGCTTTCTCTATCGCTATCGTAAAGTGTTTTCCAACAATCATAGTCTGAATAGTAGAACACTTCTATCACTGATTTTCCTTTAGGCGCAAAATTCGGTTCATGATGGCAGAAGTGCCTAACACAGAAGCTGTTTTGATAGCCTCCAAAAAGTTGTGAGCCGTCTTCCAAAAGATACGTTGTGCTTGACGGCACATCGCTGAGATCCCGATTGATACCAAGAAACAGAAGATAGAAACCGTGATATATCTTTACTTTATTTGTATCGTTATTCAATAATGCGTCGTATAACATAGTTATATCCTTATCTACGTATTGACCTCCCAGCAAATCATAAATGGTAGTGCGTCCATCAATCGTAGACACGACAATATCAGCATGTTCAGTGGTGCCGTCTTCAAACTGTACGCCTACAGCCTTGTCCCTTTCTACGAGTACCTTTGTAACGCGCTTTTTGTATAGGATTTCCCCGCCCAGATCCTTGTACCTTTGTTCAACCGATTTAGCGAGTTCTAACGATCCCCCGTCGGGATAACAGGCATTTTTGGCGTGCATTGCCCCGAGATTGTACAGGTACGGGAGTACCATAAAATCAGGATTTTTCTGCTGAAAAATGAAGGGAAATGCCGCACGAAGCAAGGGACTTTTAAACCGGTTGGCAAAACTCTCTATCGGATCCACAGCGTATTTTAAGATAGATTTGATATACGGTAGCAAACCGATGTTATATTTCACTTTGTCCCAAATAGTCCAAAGGGGCTCCGGCTTTAAGAAGGGAAAGTTCGGGCTTCTCGCATAAAGTCTTACGCCGTCACAAAACTCTTCAATGATATCCTGATCCTCTGGAGATATCTTTTTCAGATGTTTTTCAAGTTTGTCAGGGTCGGTATAGAAAATGACTTTCTCACCTTTTTCGTTTACTACACAGTTGAACTCATCTTCAAAAAAGCGGACATTTTTCCCTTTCAGGCCGTGCAGTTCCTCCCATAGCTGATACATGTCAATGCCAGGCTTTGCACCAAGCATCCAGTCTATACACTGATCAAACACATAGCCTTTGCGCTTCCATGCGGTACAACAACCACCGGGTATGAAATGCATCTCATAAATTTTTGTCTTGTAGTCGTTCATCTGCCCATAACAACCCGTTGCCAGTCCAGCTAGACCGCCGCCTATGATTAGGATCTTATCGCCCATACGGTCCACCTCAAAAAAGTTTCTATTAGAGATGACCTTCGAGAGCCTGTCGACCAATTCAAACTGAGCCTAACTGCACACATATGAGCATTTTAATCGCGAATCCGCTAAAAACAGTTTTGGCCTCGTAGTTCATTCGTCAACAGGCTCGTCGAAAAGATCATCATCTTCATAATTTCCTAAAGTACTTTTCAGGAACGACTCGCTCTTCGTCAGTTCTGAAGAAAAATGAATTTTTGCTTAGAGGAGAATGCCCCGAAGTATCTTCACATTTTCCGCCACTATACCTGCGTCAAGCATATCGGCATGACGCCCAAAACCGTCATAAATATGGCTTGACCGGTGGGAACTACCATCCCAGCTTGCCTTTCTGTGCTCTCGGTCTGGATCTGAATCGTTTTCTTCAATAATGAAGTGCACCCTTGCTTTTGCGTTCCCTTCGTTTGTCCTGTTATAGCAGAAGTCGATGAAGTTTCTTGCCTGCTCCAGAGTGTGCTTCTGTACGTGCGCTGAACCGGTATGTTTCTTAAAATGCTCAGCAAGTTCATACTCAAATTTCTTCAAGTCTGCTTCCGTGGGTTTGAAGGTGCCTGTGATCCTATACGAATCCATGATGATCACGTCGGATACTTCATAGCCGCGTTCTTCGAGCTCTTTTGCAACTTCAAAGGCAAGGTTTCCTCCGAGTGAATATCCAAAGAGAACATAGGGTCCGTTATCGCTATGGGCAGTGATCATGTCTGCGTAGTCTTTTAACTTGCCTTCTTCTGTCAGATAGTTAAATGCTACTAGCGTGACATCTTTCATGCTATCAGCTAGGTTCTTATACACAAGGCTGTATCCTCCGGCAGGCGGGAATCCATACATAACTTTCTTACATCCAGGATTGTACTCGATGTATGGTTCTGCGCCTTTTTGCTTGCCTGTCACGATATTCTCTATCGTTTTGGCCATGCCTTCCAGTGTGGACGCCTTGAAGAGTTGGTTGACAGTGAGCTTGATCTTAAACTCGTCTTGCAGATGTATCATCAGCTCAATCAGGTAGAGGGAGTTGCCGCCTATGTTGAAGAAATCACTTCGGAGCCCTACCTGTTGTATGCCGAGAAGCCTTTTCCACACATCGGCAACTCTCTTTTCATACATAGTATTCGGTTCAACGATGTCCTCTCTATGTTCGGCAAATTCAGGGGCAGGAAGTGCGTTTAGGTCGATCTTCCCGTTCGGACTGTGAGGGAACTCCTTCATTTCTATAAAATACTCAGGAATCATGTAAGAAGGGAGTTTTTCCGACAGAATCTTCTGTAGATTTTTTACGTCAATGGGTGAGGTTTCTTCGGGTATATAGTAAGCGCAGATCACTTTGTCCCCGTTTCTATCGGTCTTCGCCACGGCCACAGCTGAAATCACGCCGGGACAGTTCGCTAGGTTCTTTTCGATTTCACCCAGTTCAATCCTGTTACCTCTGATCTTAACCTGGTTGTCGACACGCTGCAGGATGTGTATATTTCCCTTATCATCCCACTTTGCCATGTCCCCTGTTTTATACAATCTCATCAGGGGACCTCTAAAGAAGGAATGCTCGATAAAACGCTCCGCTGTAAGCTGCTCATCATTTAAATATCCTTCGGCAAGTCCCTGCCCCCCAATATACATCTCTCCAGCGACTCCCACAGGCACAGGGTTCATCGACTGATCGAGAATGTAGACTTGGCTGTTAGGGAATGGTTTGCCGATCGGTACTGTGCTTCCGCTTTCATAGTCGCTTGTATCGCCGTCAAAATAAGTGCTGTCGATGGACGCCTCGCTCAACCCATAAGAGTTGATTACACGGGTCTTTCTATTGCAGAAAGATTTGAGCCTGTTGAATTCATCGACTGTCCATACATCGGAACCTACAATCATGACCTTCATACAATCCAGTCTTTTTCCCGCTACTTGCATGTATTTGACCAGATTCCTCATGATGGACGGCACAAATTCAGCGCAGTCTATGCCTTCATCGGTGATGACTTTATACAGCAACGGTATGTTTAAGAGGATCTCCCTTCGGCACAAAACAAGCTTACCACCGGAACAAAGGGCCCTGACCAAGTCTCCTGCAAAGACATCGAAGGAGATGCTCGCCATCTGCAGATGTGCACTCGTGTCTTCTTTGAGCCGATATTCCTTTTCCCAGGACCGGTATATAGATGCCAAGCTTTTGTGGGCAATCTTCGCCCCCTTTGGCTGGCCAGTTGAACCGGATGTATAAACAACATAGACAAGATCAGAAGGAACATTGATATTTTCCAGGTTTGTAGCTTCGAAACTATTGATATTACCCGCATCTCGGTCCATGCAGATGATCGGTTTACTGATATTCAGGGTTTCTATGATCGTCATTTTGCTGATCATGTATTCTGACCCTGAATGGTCAAGGATGTATTTAATCCGGTCTACCGGATATTCGGGGTCGATCGGTATGTAGGTACCTCCCGCCTTCATCAGGGCAAGCAACGATACGATCAAATCGACGCTTTTATCGAGGCATACTCCCACAGTGGTATTGGCCTTGACCCCTCTCTCCCTGAGATATCTGGCCAGCCTGTTCGCCCGCTGATTGAGCTCTTGATAGGTGAGCCTTTCGCCTGTCCCATCCTCATACGGCACTGTAACAGCTACAGCGAGGGGCTTTTCGGCGGCTACCTTTTCGATGATTTGGTGAATGCATTCTTCGGTCCCTTGGAATTCCCGGAGACTATTCCATCCGTCCATAATTATGTTCATTTCCTGGGAAGTAAGGATATTCATTTCGGAAATATGTTTGTCTGGATTTTCAGTAACGTCCTCCAGCAATGCCTTGAAGTGATCGGCCATCCGCTGGATGGTGGACTCATAGAAGAGGTCTGTATTGTACTTAAAGATGGCGTGGAGCTTCCCGTTTTCTTCGTGCATGGAAAGTGTTATTTCGTACTGACCTTCTTCTTCGGGGATATCCAGTAATCTCATCGGGAATCCAGTGTAATAGGCCACGTTATTTTCATCCATGCCTGTCTGCTCTACTTTATGAAAAAGATAAACAAACATGGCCTGGAATACGGCCGAGCGGCTTGCATCATGTTCCAGTCCCAAGCGGTCCACCAGCAGTGCGTAGGGATATTCCTGGTTTTCCAGCCCCATAAGCACATTATTCTGTACAGTTTTCAACAGGTTATTGAATGTAGGATCTCCCTTGAATGTAGTCCATAAGGGCAGCATATTCACAAAGTAACCATACACCTTGGCAAACTTTGGATTGGACCTTCCTGCAACAGGCGTCCCGATGATGATATCCTCCTGAGCCGTATATTTATGGAGGAGTGTGTAGAATGCACTCAATAAGGTCATAAAAAGGGTTGCCCCAGTGGACTTTGACAGGTCTTTTACGGCATTGCTCAGTTCCGCACTGAGTACAACACTGATCGACGCTCCGTTGTTGGTCATGACTACCGGTCTAGGCTTATCGATGGGTAAATTCAAGACGGGCATTTCTTGAGGTAGATGATTTCTCCAATAGTTGAACATTTTAGTTGCCCTTGATGTATTGACCATTCTATTTTCTAGGTCTATAAAATCCTTATACGTGACAGTAATCGGTTCTAAGTCGATCTCTTTGTCATTTGCATATTTATCGTATAACATCTGCATTTCGTCGATGAACATGTAGTTAGACCAGGCATCAGATATAATATGATAAATTGTGACAGCAAAGTAGTAACTCTCGTCTCCCTGCTGATACAAACGTATCCGATAAAGAGGGTCTTTTTCCAGGTTAAATGGTTTTCTGCTGTCTGCGATGATCAACGCACGAATCTCTTCCCATTCTTTTCCCTCTACTTGGATTACCTGCAGGTCTTCCTTTCGGGTCGCATATACCCTTTGGTAAGGCTCTCCGTCTTTAATGAAGAAATTGGTTCTCAATGCAGGGTATCGTTGGATGATGTCCCGGATCGCTTTTCGTAGCGCCTCTACATCCAACTTTGCTGGTATGTGAAGCGCTCCGCTGATATTGTAAGCAGGGCTATCGGGCATGAGCTGGTTGATGAACCATATGGCTTTTTGCCCATATGACAGAGGATACTCGTCTTCCACTTCCAACCCTTTCAGAGGATCTATGCTCCGCCCTGCTTCGGCGTTTTCAACGCTTACCAGAACTTCTTCCTGTGCCAGATCGCTCTCCTCATCTCCCAATGACTCAAGCAGTCCTTTGACCAGCTCTTCGGCAAGCTGTGGGATTGTCGCGCCACTGAGAAGTTTAACGATGGAAAGCGTATAGCCGAAATAGAATGAGATTTTATTTCGTAATTCTGTTGCCATAATCGAATCAAGACCCATCATGTTGAGGGTGGTTGTCGGTTCTATTTGGGAGCGTTTACACCGCAAGACTTTGACGATAAGGTCGATCAAGTGTTCGTTGACAAGCTCTGTTCTACGCTCCAGACTGGCAGTTCTGAACAGGGTGGCAAAACTTATTTCTTCTTTCGTATCTTGCGATGGGTCCTTCTTAGCAAGATGGGAAAAAATTGCCGGTTCTTTGGGATACCATGCCAAGACTTTCGGCCAATCAGCTTCACAAGCGATGACCTGAGCTACATCTTGTCCCATCACCCGGTCGAGAATACTCATGCCGACTTGGGGAAGGGTGCAATTCATTCCTCGGCGGTTTTTATAGTGGTCAATAAGATTTAGCTCTTTGATCATACCGACCGCCCAGGGTCCCCAGTTCACGCTAAGTGCCGGTAGGCCGATGCTTCGCCGATAATGAGCCAATGCATCTAGGAAGGCGTTACCAGCTGCGTAGTTGGTCTGTCCCGATGTGGTGACCAGCGCGGCAACCGAAGAGAACATCACAAAATGTTCTATCGGTTCATCGAGCAAATATTTGTGAAGCAAGTATGAACCATATACCTTCGTATCATAAACAACATCAAACGACTGCGTATTCATCTGTGTTACAACGATGTCATTCACAATGCCCGCCGAATGGACTACGCCGCGAATCGGCGGGTATCCGAGCCGTTTAAACTGCTTGAAGTACTCCGCTACTTGCGATTCATTTCCGATATCGACACTGGCAAGGATAACTTCGGCCCCCAAGCGCTCGAGTTCTTTGATAAAGGCGATTTTTTCGTATACATCGTCGTTCTGTGTGATATAGCTCCATTCTGTTCGAGGCGGTATTCTGGTCCTTGCCATGAGTATGATTCTTCTGACCCCGTGTTTCACCATCATACGACACACCAGTTGACCAAGGGCACCAAAGGCACCCGTAACAAGATAACAGCCGTTGGCCTTAAATTTAGTAGGCAGGGGTTTTGTAAGGCCAGATACTGGGTTAATCCGGGGTACTAAGCGTTTTTCATTGCGGAAGGCTATAAGATCTTCGCTGTCGCTGTCTGTGATTTCGGCGTATATCTTCAGTGCATCTTCTTTGACGAAGGCAGCGCCGTTGGCCGGATCCAGATCGATAAGTCCTCCCCAGTTTTCCACCAGTTCCTGCTGTCCCAGGACACTTCCCAAACCCCATACGGGCGAAGCGGCAACACAGATATCATGGCAATTCTCTTCCACCGCTTGAGCACCCCGAGTGATAACCCATAGTTTTGTTGAAATGCTAGTTTCGCTGATAGCCTTTGCGATAGAGATAATAGAATAGCAACCAGGACCTTTGGCCTTTTGAAGCTCCTCCAGTGAGGTATTTTCCATAGTAGGAGCATTAAGACTCCAAAGGTGTATCATTCCCTTGCATTTCTTACCTTTATCTTTAAATAAGGACTTTATCAGGCTGATGATCTGTTCTTTAGAATCCGGTACAATTTTCGCCGTACCTTCCCCATTTACCCATTCATATTGATCGGACGGGTAAATTAAAAGGCTCTGTTCCCCTCTTTTCTTCAAGAGAGCGGAAATATCATCGGCTACACCTTGTTCATCGGCAAAGATCAACCATCCGACATTATCCTTAGCTGACTTTTTATCGTCTTTGTTTTCTTTGGCTGGCCGTTCCTTTTCCTCCCAGTTCACCTGATAAAGAGCATTATCGATGGTGTTTAAAGATACTGCACCAGAAGCCTGGTCTACTCCGAGGGCGATAAAATCTTTAATCTCCCCGATGGGATTTCCTTGACCGTCATAGAGGTAGATATCCCCTGCCATCTTTTCAGCCGTTGATTCTGTGATTTTTGCATGAGCCCAGAGTTCTCCCCTATAGCCGTCTGCCACTCTTATTCTTCCAACAGAGACAGGCAATCGAATCGCACTGTTCCCGTCAGTCTTGCCATTATAGAACTCCGCTGCAATCAGGGTCTGGAAGCATGCATCCAACATCGTCGGGTGGAAATAGTACCGTTCTACCTCAGGCAGTTCTTCCCTCATCTGTATTTTGGCCAGGACTTCTCCCGAACTCAGCCATAATTCTTTGATTGCCTGGAAGAAATAATCGTACTCATATCCCATGGCATGAAGTCTCTGATAACAGGTATCGGCCTCCATTTGATTGGCAAGCTTCATTTTCAGGCCTTCAATATGGAGTTCCGGAGCAATTCTTGTACTCTGAACGGTGCGTATTTTACCGCTGGCGTGGGGAATTGCGCTGTTCGTATCATCATTATATGTAGCGATTCTGAAGGTAGCGTTGTTCTCATCGAGGAGGAACTGAACCCTGGGCTCCCTGTCGTCCGAGATGAAGAGGGCCTTTTGAATCTCCAAGTCATCGACAGCGAACATCCCGTTACCCAACAGCAGTTTAGCGGCACTGAGAGCCATCTCAATATACCCCGCTCCAGGGAATACCACATTTCCTTGTATTCTGTGATCCCTCAGATAGGGATATTGCTCCGTGCTTATTCCCATTTCCCAGGAAGGGGACGGCGTATACTGGCGGAAGCCAAGTAAGGGATGATCGATGAGCCCTTTTCTTCGCCGTTGGACGTCCTCCGGTTCGGTCCAATAGAGATCTTTTCGCCAGGGGTAGGTGGGTAGCCTGGTGATGTTACCTTCTGCGTAAAATATGTTCCAATCGATGGTAAAGCCAAGGTTGTGCATCTCTGCGAGGGTAGAAATAATCCGTTCCTGCTCATTGTCCTTGCGTTTTAAGCTGCAAAGGGTTTTTCCATCTTGCTTTTTATCTTCGAGGCATTCCGAAATTGATCCGGCTAGAACAGGATGAGGCCCCACTTCCAGGAATACATTGTATTCATCGTCGATAATCTGGTTTATCGCTTTCGCGAAAAGCACAGTTCCCCTGATGTTGAGCCACCAGTAAGCAGCATCCAGATTGGTACCGTCCGTTTTTTCACCTGCGCCCGTGGTAAATAAAGGCACCTTCGCCTTCATGGGTCTAATATCTCTGATACACTCAAGCAATTCCTCTTTGATCGGTTCCATATATGAACTATGGAAAGGGATCTGTACTTGAAGGAACTTGCAAAAGACACCACTTGCTTGCAATGGCTCGATAAATTCGATAAGGGCTTGCTCGTTTCCAGAGATCGTTACGGTCCGCGGGCTATTGACTGCGGCGATCGATATCTTATCTCTGAACGGCTTAAGCTTTTCTAAAACTTCAGCTTCGGGCAAACCGACAGCAACCATCTTACCGGTTCCACTTAACGTCTGTTGAAGCCGGCTACGGTGGATGACAACCTTGACCGCATCCTCGAAAGTATATACACCTGCCTCGTAAAAGGCAGCCGCTTCGCCTGTACTGTGTCCCACGATTCCATCGGGCTTTATTCCAAACGATCGCCACAGTGCACAAAGGGCTACCTGGATAGCAAAGTTGGCTGGCTGAGACAACCACGTTTCGGCCATCTTTGACTCGGATTCCGGTTTATGAATAAGTTCCTCTACTAGAGACCAATCCCTATGTTTGGCAAACTCTATATCGCACCGGTCAATCACTTCGCGAAATACTGGTTCCTTCAGGTAAAGCTCACGCCCCATCGCCCACCATTGGGGTCCCATGCCGGTAAATACCCACATCAGCTTTCGCTTCGTATCGGGCAGTTTTCTACCTTTCAGTATGTAGGGATTCTCTTCACCAGCGATGCATGAATCAAGTTTATTCAGCAGGTCCTCTTTGGAAGAATATACAATCGATAAGCGATGTTCATGCGTTTCTCGCCGGTAGCCTAAGGTGTAGCCAATGTCATTCAAATCCGGGCACGGTTCCCTCGATAGAAAAGCCTTGTATTTCTCAGCTATGGCCTGTAAAACCTCAGGATCACGGGTCGAAAGGGCCAAGATCGCAGGCCGTTCCACTTTCGGAGATGACGAGTGATTCACTTTTTGAGGGATCTCTGGTGCTTCCTGCAAGACTGCATAGGCGTTGGCACCGCCAAAGCCAAAGGAATTGACGCCGGCACGTGCGGGCCCCTCATGTTCAGGCCATGGCACCAAACTAGTGGGGATTTCATAGGGCCACTGGTCAATCTTTATCTTAGGATTGATTTCCTTCAAGTGGAGATGCGGTGGGATTTGTCTATTTTTTAGGGAGAGGGCGGTTTTCATGAGTCCAGCCACACCTGCCGCTGATTCCGTATGGCCGATATTCGATTTCACTGAACCGACATAACACTTCTCTCCTGCTTTTCTCCCTATACCCAGCACCTCTCCGAGGGCGTTCGCTTCAATAGGGTCTCCCACAGGAGTACCGGTGCCGTGAGCCTCGACATATTGCAAATTTCCCGGCTCTATGCCGATCTTTTGGCAGACTTTCAGAATAAGTTCTTTCTGAGCTTCGGGATTCGGCACAGTAATACCGTTCGTATGTCCGTCCTGATTTGCTCCCTCTCCCATGATAACCGCGTAAATCGGGTCTCCGTCTTTCAATGCCTCGCTGAGTTTTTTTAGTACAACAAGGCCAACACCTTCTGAGCGTACATATCCGTTAGCACTTGCGTCAAAACCATGGGATGTACCTGTCGGTGACATAAACCCACCCTTAGATTCTGACGTGGTATACTGAGGCGCGGACTGAAGCATGACACCACCAGCTAAGGCCATGGAGCTTTCTCCACTCCGAATGCTCTCACAGGCAAGGTGAATGGCAGTCATGGATGAACTACAGGCTGTGTCGAGAGAGATACTGGGACCCCTGAAATCGAAAATATAGGAAATACGGTTTGAAATCATGGTCATCATCAGACCTACTGCTGTGTTGGCAGCAAGATTATCATGCCTTCTACCGCCAAACTGAAGTATCTTGTAGTCCAGTGTAAAAGCCCCAACAAATACACCTACAGGTTTTCCCGCCAGTTCGCTCGGCTTCTGTCCTGCATCTTCAAGGGCCTCCCAGGCGACTTCCAACAGTTTTCTCTGCTGAGGATCCAGGTACTCTGCTTCCCGGGGAACTATGCCGAAAAACTGCGGGTCAAACTCATCTTGACCACTGATGAAACCACCCCGACCGATGATCATTTTCCCAGGCTTGTCACTGTGTGAACTGTAGAAAAATTTTAAACTCCACCTGGATTCCGGGATTTCCGTAAGGCAGTCTTTGCCATGTTTCAATACTTCCCAATAGTCGTCAGGACTATTAATCCCTCCCGGTAACCTACAGCCCATCCCGATAATGGCTATAGGTTCGTAATCCTGACGGGACAGTTCATTGCACATGTACTTTTTCCCTCCACTGAACTTCGCAGACTATCGTCATTATTCAACGCGTAAGTGATCATTATCACTTAAATGGAAACTTCACGTCCGACGGACGTGTCTAGACTGATAGAAAAGATTTTTCTACCGACAGAACCTTATAGTTAGGCCTGTACCTCTTTTACTCCCCCTTCCTTTAAAAAGTTCTAAATAATATTCTCACTTTCTATAGTATGTTTAGGGGATTTAATCATTCTTTATTTTTAAAAATTTTTAAAATAAAATTTATTATATTTATATATATATCGGAGTGTAGGCTTTTTGATTCTATAGAGTAACTCCGTTGGGAAGCTTAAAAAGCTAATCCTGGGAACGATGAATAAAAACAATTAGGGAGATTGGGTTTGCCATGACAGAGATTTATGGTATTCAAATTAATTCAGACGCAGATAGCCAACGAAAAGATTCACTTATGCGATTTGTTTGTAAAGAGAGAAGCAAAAAAGTAAATAACTATCGATTTCAACAGGATTCACTTCGCTGTCTCTTTGGAGACTTGCTCTCACGATTCGCCATCTGTCAAAGAACCGGATATAGGAACAACCAACTGCACTTCAATGTCACCACCTATAATAAGCCTTTTTTGGTTGATCCAAGTAATGTAAGTTTTAATGTTTCCCATTCGGGCAACTGGGTGGTTTGTGCCATATCCGATGAACTTGTGGGCATCGATATTGAACATATTCGGCCGATAGATCTTGACATTGCTAAGAACTTCTTTTCAAAAGAAGAATACTGCCAGCTATTAAACCAAGCTGTCGATCATCGACTTAGATACTTTTACTTGCTGTGGACGTTAAAGGAAAGCTATATTAAGGCCGATGGAAGAGGATTAGTCATACCCCTTGATTCTTTTTCGATGGACATACGAAATGATAGGATTTCCGTTATCACCGATAACGCATTACAATCTTGTTTCTTTACGCATTTTGATATTGACAAAGACCATATCGTTTCAGTCTGTTCATTAGATAATAATTTCAGTTCGACAATAACTGAGGTGACCATTCATGACATTTTGGAAACCTTAGATGGTAAAGCGCCCTAGCTTATCAAGTTCAACGGTTACCGACTTTTGAGCAATAAAAAGCGACCCCGCAGTGAATGGTTCACTGTGGGGCCGCCTACCAACGGCTCTTATCCTCTCTCAGTCAAACAAAAGGCCCTTAACATATAGAGGATACCATCGTGAGTAATATCGTTGAATTGCGTCGGCTTTTTGGATAGATGCAAAAACTTTTTAGCTAAGGGCTCCGAAGAGATCTGGTCATTCAACGATTGGATACATCGCTCTATCCAATCCAAATACTTTTTACTCTTAAAAAAGTTATCCGATAGCTTTAGCTTGAGCATCTCGTACTTAAACTCTTCTCCCTCTCTAAGTAACTCAGCCAGAGACATCGCTATCGTCCCCCTTTGAATCTACAGAAATCTTATAGGAATTATACCTCATCACTTATAGCTTTACACTATATCGATATAGATAATCTACGCAATAACCGATTAAGTGTTACCCGAATAGGTTCATCCACAGGTCATGAGATAGCAAAAAAGCCACCCTCCCTCGGCGGCTTTTCATCTATAAGCTATTGTTAACTCGCGTTCTAACACTTATGCCGTTACTCATTCATGCGTTCGGTACTTGCCTTACTCAGCAATAAATGCGGTCCATTCAATCAACGGAATGGTAAACCAAAATTTCGTTCCTTTGCCGATCTGGCTATGTACTCCAATCGTTCCGCCCATCAGCTCGACTAAACGCTTTGAGATAGATAACCCTAAACCGGTACCACCGTATCTTCGCGAAAAGGAACTGTCCACTTGGCTAAAGGGTTGGAAGATGCGTTCGATATCTTTAGCCTCAATGCCGATCCCTGTGTCAATAACCTCAAAGAGGACTTCTTTCTTACTATGAATTTCTTGGGTGGACACTCGTAAGGTTACTTCCCCACGTTGCGTAAATTTAACGGCGTTGTCCAGTAAGTTCAATAATACCTGACGAAGGCGAACCGGATCGCACTGTATCGCCGGGGCACTCTCGAGATCAATCAAACTAATTAAGGGTAGTCCCTTTGCTTGAGCCGTAACCTTTACAAGATCGATAACATCCGTAATCGTTTCTTGAAGATGTACCTCCACCTTCTCGATCATCATAGATCCCGAATCGATCTTAGAGTAATCCAACACGTCACTGATGACGTTTAAGAGAGCATGGGTAGAATCCTTGATCATCTTGGCGAATTCCTTTTGCTCCTCAGACATGGGCGTATCCAAAAGAAGTTCAGACATTCCTAAAATTCCGTTCATGGGCGTGCGGATTTCGTGACTCATCGTCGACAAGAATTGGCTCTTGGCATGATTCGCCGCTTCAGCTTGTTCCTTAGCGACTTCTAACTCCTTGAGACCTCGTTTTTTCGCAGTGATATCCCGTTGAACGCCAAAATAGCCGAGCACTCTCCCGTCGTCAGCATAAAAAAGTTGATAGTCTCCTTCGACATACATGGCTGTGCCATCGAACTTCTCTCGAGACATTTCAACACGAAGTTTACCTGAATCCAACAGTTCTTTTAACATTTTCTTGCATTGTGCTGTGTCTTTGCCCCAAAAATCATTCATAGGCAGATGGATTAATTGTTCTCTTTGAGCTCTATAGAGGCTGCACAAAGCGTCATTACACTTCGTAATTCGCAGATGCCGCATCGCATAATTCAACACTTCTTCTTTGTCGATCGAATCATCCCAGCGAATCGGTTCGTCGCTCATTATGTAAAAGAAAGCGTTCATCGACTGGGAGAAGAACATCTCCAACTTTTTTTCGCTTTCCTGTAATGCCATCAGTGTTTGTTTATGTTGCGTAATATCTCTGGAGATACCGATAATGCCAACCACTTGATTATTTTGATCGAAAATGGGTTCTTTGATCGTCTCAACCAGCACTTTTTTCCCATCGGGATAAAGGATCCATTCCTCAATTTTTTGGGTTCTTTTTTCTCGCATTACTTTAGAATCCATCTGACGGTAAAGTTTAGCATCTTCTTTGGAAAACAACTCATAGTCGGTCTTTCCGATGATTCTTTTACTATCCATACCAAAAAAGTCACAGAGGGCCTTGTTACAATTTAACATGACGCCATTGGCATCTTTCACAAAAATAATATCAGGGATTACATTTAAGAGATTATCGATGACGGTCTGATTTTTTACCATCAGTCGTGTATTATTTTGATATTTATAGAAAAGATCTGTATATTCTTGTTTAAATTCAGTCAACTTATCGATAAATTGATCTATTTCCTTCGGAAGACTATCCAAGCTTAACAGCCCCTGTCAGCGCGTTGTCACAGATTATTAGCTAATTATAGTCCACCTAATGACAAATATAAACGTACTTTACCAAAAAAACCGGAGCGAGATGCTCCGGCAGGTATACATGTCCCTATATAATTTTTTATCGTAATGAGTATAAAGAGTGAAACATTTAGCCACTAGGTTCTCTACAACAAGGCGTTATGATATTTGCTATCAATAAAAAACCCTAGCCGACCTTTAACCAGTAAAAAAGCCTAGCGATAATCGTGTATCGCTAGGCTTTTTTGTTTATGAATCTCTCGTCACGACCTCAGTCTTCCCATAAGGGACCCTTCGAATAAAGAAAGACATCACCCAGGCCAACAGGATAATTCCCGTCGCCACCAAAAAAGCGTCGTTAATCCCAGCGATCGCCGAATATTTGGCCGATAAGCCATAGACAACAGTGGTCGCTAGCCCTTGAGCTTGGGCTGCCGTCACACCTGTGCCTACGGCCAAGGCGTGTGTGATTCCACCGAATTGCTGATTGACTGCCGGATTGGTGGAGACCATCGCACTCATATAATCTCCCAGATGTACACTGGTGCGATTGGTCATGATCGTCACCAACAACGCGGTGCCTAAGGAGCCGGCCACTTGTCGTATTGTATTGGACATGGCTGTTCCATGGCTGTTTAGATAGCCGGGGAGTTGATTGAGGCCTGCTGTCATAACGGTCATCATCAATAAGGACATTCCAAAACTTCGCAAGCAGTAGATCAAGACGATATTGTGGTAGGTGGTCGTCGCCGTCAGTTTTGCGAACTCATAGTTGGCTGCTGCTGTGATCAGCAACCCAACGATCGCGAGTGGACGAACACCGATACGATCGAAGAGGGCTCCTGAAATCGGTGACATGACCCCCATGATCAAGGCTCCCGGCAGCAACAATAAGCCGGACTGCAGGGGTGTAAAGCCACGGATATTCTGTAGGTATATCGGTAAAAGGAGCATGGCTGCAAACATGGCCATGTTTGTGATCGAACTGATCGCCGTCGTCAGAGAGAAAATACCGTAGCGAAAGACACGGAATTCTAGCATCGGGTTTTCAACGGTCAATTCACGCCAGATAAACAAGGCGACACCGACAACGCCGAGTGTTACAAAGAGGAGCACTTCTGCCGAACCCCACCCGACAGTCCCGGCTCGACTAAACCCGTAAAGGAGCCCGCCGAAACCAACGGTGGAAAAGACCACTCCCCAGATATCGAACTCGGGAAAAGTCAGTTTAGCCACATTGGACAACCACTTGATTGCGATGACGATGTCGATAATGCCAATGGGAACCATGATGAAAAAGAGGATGCGCCAGGTATAGTTTTGCACAATCCACCCGGCCAAGGTCGGTCCTACCGCAGGGGCGAAAATCATGGCCACACCCATGGTTCCCATCGCCGTGCCCCGCTTTTCCGGTGGAAACACCGTCAGGAATACGTTCATCACTTGCGGCATAAGGATCCCAGCTCCTACCGCTTGGACCACACGACCAATCATCATCACGGCGAAGGAGTTGGCGAAACCACAGATCACCGAACCTATGGTAAAGGAAATCATCGCCGCGATGAACAATTGTCTCGTACTAAAAGTCTCCATTAAAAAGGCGCTGATCGGAATGAGGATGCCGTTGACGAGCATAAATCCGGTAATGAGCCATTGGATAGTACTGGCTGAGACATTGAAGTCATTCATCATGTGGGGAATCGCTACGTTAATCAACGTTTGGTTGAGGATGGATACAAAGGCCCCCAACATCATGACCGTGACAATTCGTCCGACAGGAAGTTCCTGCAGCGGTTCGTTGACCTCCTGCGGAGATGGGTTGACTTGCCTTACTTCACCTTCGCTGCGGGCAAGTTCGTGATGGGGAGTCTCAAAGGGCTCCGTCACGGGTCCGGAGATCATTCCCGTGAAGGTAGGGTCTATGACAGGAGGTTCATTTTCGGGCAGATTCTCATTGGTTCTATAGATATACAACGCATAGGCCGCTGCGATGACAATGAGGGCGAAGATGAGATAGCCTATCAAATACTCAAGAACCATGACCCCACTCCTAACGGTGGATTCTTACGTTGGTACTCAACCCCGGTTTAATGTCGAGCCCTTTCGTTCCATCCAACGCGATGGATATGGGGACCACCTGAGCGACCTTCGTATAATTGGCGTTGGTGTTTTGTTCCGGCAACAAGGTAAATGTCCCCGCCGTCGTCATCCCGATGCGGTTAACCTTACCGCTGAGGAGTGTTCCGGGGAAAGCATCGACAGTGATGTCAACGTTCTGTCCGACTGCGACCTTGCTTAAGTCGTTTTCATTGATGTTCGCCGTCACAAAAAGATTATCCATATCGTAGGCGTACGCCAATGGTGTGCCGGCGGCGACAAAGGAGTTTTTCACGGCCGATTGCTGTACGATCGTCGCACTCATCGGAAAGGTCACATCTACAGGCGGGGAACCTGGGACGGCGGGTTGAATCATGCCGACTCGCTCACCGGGGGCATACTTTTTTCCGATGTCCCCATTCCAACCGATCAATTGACCTGAAGCGGATGGTGTAATGGTGACACGAGTCGCATCAATACGTGCATTGTTTGTCGTCACATAATTGATCGCTCGATTATAAAAGTATACAGCGGCTATCGCCCCGCCGGCGAGTAAGGCTAAGACGAGTATGTTTACGGTCAACATTCTTCGAAAGTTGTTCACGCAAGGTCCTCCTCTGAAGCGCGGTACTGTGGTGAAGTTACAAAAACTCGAAATCATTTTCCCCACTTTAGTTTCGCCTATACCTGTTACAGCGAAGCGTTCTCGCCTGGGAGCAGAGAAAACACTTTGGCTTTTTTCACAATATCTTTTTCGCTATTATCTTGTCATTCCGTTCAAAAAGAAAAACCGCCAGACCATGGCGGTTTCTCAACGAATCCAATCAAACATAATGGTTCCACTTGAACTAGGAGCATACAGGCTCGTCTCTTCCCCGGTAAGGGCATCGTATGTAACCCCTACCATTTCATCAGAAATAGTATAGTAGAGATTGGCTTTCGGTGCCCCTTGTCCGTAAAAATCAGGCCATTTATAGACTAAGCGGGGCGTCCACTTTTTGAGATAAGCTGCCTTGACCCTGTCTACCGAGACCGCTTTAGACGGATCCGGGTAGTCCCTCATTTGAGGGTATTTCAACTGCTCCAGGTTTATATCGCCAGTATTACTGTCGACCAGACAAGATGCACCAATCTCCCCGTCCGGTATGCCATAATGCCTGAATCGGAAATGGAAATTATAAAGTCCATCGGGAATAAACTCGCCCTTTAAAAACCGGCTGCGATCGACCCATTCAGGAATGTGGACCGTACGGTCCAGCATTTCCATCTCTACATCGTACTCACCGCTGCCTAGCATATTTTCCAGGCATCGGCGGGCTTTTTCCTTCACCTGATCTTCCGGTAAGGACAGTTGTGGGATATCCTCACCGCTTTGAATCACGCTATAACGGATAAACTTTCCCGTCGTTGCTTCCACGGCGATATTGTATTCCCTGACCCATCCCTGCTCGGAGCCATTTCCTGAATCGGTCGTTCCTGACTGGACGGCTACCCCTCCCTTAAAGGGCACTCGACAACGATATAATACCTCGGCAGGCTCATGACCAGGCATAGGAACCCTTATCTGTTCCATGGTCTGGACGTCGACTCCCCAGGTTCGCTTCAACCACTGAACCGCCTCTGCTTCATTGCCTATGATGTTGCGATCATCGCCCTTGAAGCGAAAAACCTCAATTTCCGACTTTTGGGATGGCGGCGCCTCTCCTGTCACGGCGTCTGCCAATACGATTCCGGTCACCACGGGTGTGTAAACGAGGCCGGCTTTAGGAGGGCCTTGTTTCGAATCGTCCGATGTCATTGGCCTATAGGACAACTGAAATGGTAACCACTTATCGACCTTTGCCTTGATTTCTTCGACCGGTAACAGACCGGTCGGTTTCGGAAAAGAGGCGTCGGAAAAATTATGAGGACCTTCTAACCTCGCGTCATTGATGCGTCCGTATGCGTCAACGACGACATACCAGCCACAATTCAACAGGGGGATGCCGTTTATCAACCGTTCGAATCGAACGGTTCGTTGAAAAGCAAACTCTCCATTTTCGATTAGGCTTTCTTCCTTGATGCGATATACGGAAAATTGTTCACCGGCAACGCTCTTTAGAAAGGACGAAGCCACTTCTCTGGCTCGCTCTTCCGTCAAATTCTTTTCTTTCGAAGCTACATAGTTGTTCCAACAAAAGCGGATCGCGTCTCCCGACTGTCCGTCCACCGTAAGCTGTGCCCATTCATCTGCGTTTTCACTGCCTAAGGTGATGTTCCAGGTAGATGTACAGCCGGAATAAAGGGCTTGCGTGGCTGTACCTTCAACGAATTCTTTCGATTTACCTTGCAGCTTCAACCTACCTAAGGCGGGGTTGGATTCGATCAGCGCTTGTAAGAGCTCATCGGCGCGTGCTATCACCTCCGAGGAAGGTTCAGAAGTCTCCCCCGCGTCCGCCTGTGCAACTGTCTCGCCTTTGTTTTCCGGTAAGGAGGCTTCCGCTGTTCGAATGGACGATTCCGGTATCCAAATCGGTTGCCCAAGCAGCAACGCCATTGTCAACGTCATCGTTAAGGCGGCCATTTTCTTGACAGGAGTGTTTGGACAGTTCATCGGTCGACCTTCCCCCGATTTCCCCTTCGTCTCGTCAACACACCGATTGCGTAACGCCCAGTATACAACACCGGCTATGTCGTTCATATTTGCATATTCTTGTATGTGTATTCCATGAGATTAAATTCCACACAAATCAAGTAACTCCTCCAGATAATTCTAACTAAACCTAATTCTTTATGGCTTGTTTCCATTGTATAATTTTAAGGAGAGCCCTATGCTTCGCTAAACTTTATAAACAATAAGGAGGCCGTCTTTGAAACCGATCATCCTTGGTATCTTCGCATCGGCTTTCTTCGGAATTACCTTTGTTCTAAACAGGCTGATGGAACTTTCTGGGGGAAGTTGGGTTTGGAGTGCCAGCTTACGCTATTTTTTCACGCTACCCTTTTTCCTCATCATCGTCTATCTGCGGGGCAATCTCGCAGAGCTTTTCTCTGTGATGAAAGGACATCTCAGTTGGTGGATCTTGTGGAGCACCGTCGGCTTTGGACTTTTTTACACTCCACTCTGTTACGCCGCTACCTATGGCCCTTCTTGGTTAATCGCGGGGATGTGGCAAGTCACCATCGTAGCCGGCACGTTAATGATCCCCTTGATTTATCGTGGCCAAAAAATCCCCAGGAAAAGCGTGCTCTATTCTATGGTCATATTGTTCGGCATTTTGATCATGCAAAAAGTACAATTCGATACACTTTCTCTCCAAGAGATCTTGATCGGCTCCTTCCCAGTCCTCGTCGGGGCTATCGCTTATCCTTTGGGGAACCGAAAGATGATCCTCCTCTGTGCGGGAAAATTAGATACCTACCAGCGTATCTTAGGGATGACCCTGGCGAGTATGCCCTTTTGGCTTCTCTTATCCCTATACGGTTTGTTCGCAACCGCTCTGCCGAGCCTGGGTCAAATCGAACAGTCCTTCAACGTCGCCGTCAGTTCCGGCGTGATTGCAACCACCTTATTTTTTATGGCCACAGACATAGCCAAAAATCATCCCCACCAGTTGGCTGCCGTCGAGGCGACGCAAGCCGGAGAAATTATCTTTTCGCTGTTGGGCGATATGCTCTTTTTAGGCGGCGCCTTACCATCAACGAGCGGTTTCACAGGCATGATGCTCGTCATCGTCGGCATGATATTACATAGCCGCCCCAGCAAAACGGTCGAGGAAGGTTCGTCCTAAAACACCCACCATCCATCTCTAAGCCCGGAAAAAGCGCTCCGTAACGAGAGCGTCATTTTCTGGGCCTTTTTATCCCATCGACGGGTGATTTTAGGGCAGTTTACAGACCCCAGGTGCTGTATGGTGCTACAATGGAGGGAAGGGTTCCTAAGAAAGGTGGGTTATGCCATTTGGCTGATCAGAGTGAAAAACGCCGCCGCGCACTGCTGCTGCGAGCCGGCTGGGCTGGCAGCCCCTTTTACCCTGTCCCGAAGAATGCGGATGTACCGGAGTCGTGGTTGCGCGAAGATCCTCATCCTCTTTCTATGAGTACATACATCAACGACGACGGTAATCAACCATTGAAAGACGAAGAAAAGCGAAAAGCCCGCCGTCAGCGGGAACAAAATAACTATAAAGCCATGCCAGCCGCCTGGATCAAACGCATCACCGAAGGCACTTTTCCGCTTCAGGAAAAGATGGCCCTTTTTTGGCACAACCACTTCGCCACTTCTCTCGCCAAAGTAAACCGCAGCCTTTATATGGCACAGCAATATGACCTCTTTTACCGGTTCGGTCTAGGTAAATTTGGCGACTTGCTAAAAGCGATTACCAAAAATACGGCCATGCTGATCTGGCTTGACGGCTACCGCAACACTTCCCGAGCACCCAATGAGAACTATGCCCGCGAAGTGATGGAACTCTTCACCTTGGGAGTCGGGAATTACACCGAAGACGACATAAAAGCGGCCGCCCGAGCGTTTACCGGCTGGCAACTGGATAAAACCGGTGCAAGCGTCTTCCACCGGGAGCTTCATGACCAAGGTGTGAAGACTCTCTTCGGAAAAAGCGATACCTTTGATGCTGATGGTGTCGTAAATTTGTTACTGGAACATCCCCGGACAGCCGAGTTTATCACCACAAAATTATGCCGTCATTTTTACCAGGAAAATCCCGAGCCGGAACTGGTCCGGGAATTAGCAGACCTTTATCGCAACGGCCAATATGATATGAAAACGCTTCTGGGAGCTCTCTTCACCCGTGAGGAATTTTACCAAGCTGCTGAAGAACATAGCCTAGTCAAAAATCCTACACAGTTTCTTGCGGAAACTATCCGCCTCACTGGTATCCATCTGACGGCAGATCAAATTTCCCACTGGCTAAACGAAATGGGACAACTGCTTTTTCAGCCCCCCAATGTGGCCGGTTGGCCCAGTGGAGAGATCTGGCTGAACAGTGCCACATTGCGCTCGCGATTCCAGTTTGCCCAGGAGGCTGCTCGATTGGCCAAAGAAGGTCCACTGGGACAAAATATGCCCCCCTCGGCAGAAGCCGCTATCGAAGAATGGTCAAGTATCTTATGTCTTATCTTGACAGCCAACACTCGCGAAGCCCTGCTGCATTTCGCAAAGGGCGACTGGTCCCTGACGAAAGCTCAGGGACTTCTGGCGCTGTTGCTCATCTCACCTGAAAATCAGAAGATGTAGGGGGCGGACGTCATAAATTCCTTTACACGCAGACAGTTTCTTGTCGGCACCGGGATTGCGGCTGCGGGATTAGGAACGGCCGCCCTCGCCGGATGGCGCAGCGGCTTTTTCACAAACAGTTCCCCTTTGGCTCACCAAAACAAGGCACCCCGTAGTGATAGGACCCTGGTCGTCGTCCAATTGGCCGGTGGGAATGACGGGCTGAACACCGTAGTTCCTTATCGGGATGAAGCCTATTACAAGAACCGTCCCACCATCGCGATCAAAGCGGATACAGTGCTGCCCCTCGAAAACGGGCTGGGGTTGGCGCCGTCCCTCGCCGGTATACATAAACTCTACGGTGCCGGCCGCGTCGCCATCGTGCAAGGGGTAGGTTATCCGAAACCAGACCGCTCCCACTTCCGTTCGATGGATATCTGGAATCTGGCCGACCCCGATGTGCAAGCGCGAAAAGGCTGGCTGGCAAGATACATGGAGTCTACACCCGATATAAATCACCCCTTGCGTGCCGTCGTCATTAGTAATCAAATGCTGCTGGCACTGTCAGGGGATTTATCCGTACCGGTCATTCCTTCCCTATCAAGTTACACCTTGTCTAAAGACACAGCCATGGTTGACGCTTTCAAACAGATGTATACCTCAGATTCCCCGAACAGCACCTCTTCCACCGATCCCTACCGCTTGGTAAGACAAAAAGGGAATAGCCTAGTGGTATCTGTAGAAAAAGTACACCGTCTTAAACATACGAGGGAAGGCTACCTCAGTACCGTTCCGGGTCTGGCATTGGCCGACGCAGCTGCATTGATCAAAGGCGAGCCGCCACAGCCTCAAATCATCTATACTCAGTTCGCTGGTTTTGACTCCCACGCGGGACAGGCACAGGCACAGGCGAGTCAACTGAAGCAGGTCGACGATGCAGTCAGTCGATTCTGTCAGGATATGGATGAATCAGGGAAAGCCGATCAGGTGCTGCTGATGATCTTTTCCGAGTTCGGTCGGCGCGTGAATGAAAACGCTTCCGGCGGCACCGATCACGGAACGGCAGGACCGGTCTTTTTCATTGGTGCACCGGTGAAGGGAGGTCTTTATGGGGAATACCCATCGTTGACCGACCTAGATCAAGGAGATTTGAAGTATACCACCGATTTCCGGTGCCTCTATGCTACCTTAATCGATCGGTTCCTCGGAGGGTCTTCGGAGACTGTGTTGGGGGCGCAATATGCACCCGTCGGTTTTTTGTAGGTCGCAAAGTGGTCTATCTCAAATTAAGTTCGACGTAGTTATCCTGAATGCAGGGAAAGGAGAAATTTGCTTTGACTACGTATGTCGCCCTTTTACGAGGAATTAATGTTGGCGGAAAAAATATCATTAAAATGAACGAGTTAAAGAAATCACTGGAAGCAGTCGGGCTTGGTGATGTACGAACGTACATTCAAAGCGGCAATCTTCTATTAAAATCTGACGAACCGGAAAGTGCACTTTGTAAAAAAATCGAGTCACAAATCGAGCTAAGCTTTGGATTTTCAGTTGCCGTGATTTTAAGAACTCTAGCAGAGTTTGAACAAATTATAGTCCGTTGCCCTTTTCCGGAGAAAAAGGTGTCGGAAATCGAATCGTTATCGAACAGCGAGTGCCTATACGTCGCCTTGCTAACAGATACCCTTTCACAGGATAGCGTAAAATCCTTAGTAAAGTACAACAGTGAACATGAAGAGTTCTTCATCGAGGGACGGGATATTTATCTATTATTTCATCAGAGTATTCGAAATTCAAAACTTGCCGGTCAACTTGCGAAACTGGAGGTGCCCGCCACGATACGCAATTGGAAAACGATGAATAAGCTATTGCTCCTGGGAAAAGAGATGGACGAAAATCGTCCTCTTTAAAGGACTCAAGATAACATGTAAAAAAAGCCCGTCTTAACTGGCCTCCTCTGAACGCGCTCTGGACGCGGTTTATTGAGGCCGTGAAGACGGGCGTTGCTTTTTTAGCTTTTTCCACAAGTTTTGAAAGAACCCTACGAAGTCAATGCCAAATCGAGCTAACACTTCCATGATGATTCTGATCACGAGCATGTTGATCAATAGGGCGAATACCAGGCTCAAACTGTAATCCATACATTCACCTCACTTTGGGAACACAGCGTATACTGTACAGCTTGAATAAAGTGCTTGCGTGGCTGTTTCTTTAACTAATTTCTAGTTGTCTTAGTCAACCGACCTCGGAAGGTTCGGTCCAAGAGATTTACAACCCGTCTCTAAAATGATAGGCCCCCTCAGTGATGTATTCGTAAGAAGTGGCACCATCAAAGAACCTTGACTTCAGCGATAGATCTACCGTAGGGTCTTTACCGTTTCTACATACGGCAATGCCATCGATCGATTGGAGATTGGCCCCGAAGCAAAAATAGATGACGTCTTGGTCGGCTACAATATAACTATTGACGCCAGCCGACTTATGTAAAGTATCCATCTTATGTGCCACTTCCTCGGGAAATCGACTATTCTGCTTATCTACACCTAAAATACTGTACGGCGGTGACGTGAATTCCTCTCCCAGGGAAAGTTTCCCCTGATCGTACGCTTGGAATATGGCGTCGGAAACGGCGAGATATTCTTCTTGATAGAGTTTGAACTTATCCATTTGGTCTAGTGCGGGAGTTGCCATAATTACAGCCGTCATAACAACGCCGAGGGCAACGGCCAGTATCTTGCGCTGATCGATACTGTCTCTTTTACTTTTTACCCAAATAATCAACGACAATATGCTGGAGATTGCGATCAGTACCAGTGAAGGTACGTATAGAATGAACGTCAGAAAACCGTCAGAGACAACATATTTTCCGTAGAGAAGTAAAAAATCAGCGATTAACAAAATCGCCAGAGGTGCAATTACCCCTTTGATCCGCCCCTTTCCTAAAATTACCATCACCGTGATTCCAAATATTAATATGACGAAAAAGACCATCGCTAACTCCATAAACGTACCTCGAAGACCGTTTTTCATGCTTTCATTTGTCTACGTCCGTACATTCATTTCTCTTTGAAAGCACAGCGTATACTCTAGGTATTTCGCGGAAGATATACAAAAATCCTTTTTTTGTATATTTCGGTGATTGATTCAAAATACATGACATCACTTTAGAACAAGCGAACAGCGACCCTGCACATGTTGGCAAGATCGCTGTTCGTGGTTTCAAAAACGTGCCTATTTACATGTGTGCAAACTACAGTTTTTGTCCCAAACAGAAGTCGCTTATTTGAATTCCTCGTAACAGACCATTTCTTGAAGCGGTCTACGGGTTTTTTCGTGGCGGTCTGGAGAATGAGCTTCTTCGGCAGAATAGCCGATAGCCAGGATGTTAACGGCTTCGTATTCTGCAGGGATATTGAATTCTTCGCGTAACACTGTCGGGTTAAAATAGCAGATCCATACAGAATCTAAACCAAGTTCGGTGGCCTGAAGCATCATATGATCCGTTACAATACTGGCATCGATATCGAGAATGTTCTTTTGATCAAAAGGCCGGACCCAAACTTTGCTATGATCTCCGCAAACGATAATCGACAAGGGAGCCCCATACGTTTTGGCGGCCTTTTTTAATTTTTCTTGTGCTTCCGTTTCTTGAACGACCAGCAGTTTATAGGGTTGTTTGTTGGCTCCTGTCGGGGCCACCCTGGCCGCCTCTAATATTTGGTCTAACTTTTCCTTTTCCACCGGATTAGGGAGGAAGTTACGGCAGGAATACCTCTTTTTGGCGATTTCTAAAAATCCCATGCTTATCATCCTTTCCTTACGAAACCTTCTAATGGATATATTCCCCTGATGTCTTATGCAGTATAATAGTACCGACTACAATGCATCTAAACAAGTACGCACTATTTAGTAATATAGTACCCATTTAGATACTTACTACCCGTTTAGGAGGATAAGGATGATCAAATACAAAAATGCCCTGTTTAACTGCACCATGGAGCTGGCGATAGAGCTCATCGGCGGTCGCTATAAGGCCTTGATCCTATGGCACTTATTGGATAGAACGTTACGGTTTAGCGAAATAAAACGGTTAATCCCACAAGCCACGCAAAAAATGCTTACGCAGCAGTTGCGAAGTCTAGAAGAAGACGGGTTGATTATAAGGAAGGTTTATCCTGAGGTTCCTCCGAAAGTGGAGTACTCTTTATCGGAATCAGGTAAAAACCTAAAACCGGTCCTTGAGGCTATGTGTCAATTCGGGAAATCCTATGTGGAGGAACATGAGCTTAAAACGCAAATGCTTATTCACCCATAAGATAATTAAGAGGTGATGGTAATGTCTTTTAACGCATTTACTCCAGGTAATCCCGATTCGTTTATAGCAGCTATCTCACAACCTGCGATGCAACTACAAAAAGAATTTCAAATCTTTGCGAGTATTGTAATTGCACAAGCAGCACTAGAAACAGGATGGGGTAAATTTGTGCCCGTCGATAAAAATACTGGACAATTCAGTTACAATCTATTTGGAATCAAAGGAACGGGCCCAGCCGGAACGATCATGAGTTCCACTTCCGAGATCATTGAAGGAAAACGAATTACCATCGATGCGCAGTTTCGTTCATATCATTCCTGGGACGAAAGCCTCAGAGATCACTCTCAGTTCCTATTAAATGAGCGTTACGCCCCCGTACGAGAAGCACAGTCTCCAGAAGACGCAGCAAAACAGCTATACACTTGCGGTTATGCCACAGACCCTGATTATCCCAAAAAGCTGATAAGCATTATCAATAAATATAATTTAGCCAAATACGATACCCCAGAAATAGCTAAACCTGATGAACCATTTGTTGATGTTTCCCCAGAAAGGTGGTCCTATGCCGATATAAAAACCGCCTTTGAGCGGGGAATCTTTAAAGGCTATGAGGATAAAACCTTTAAACCTGCTGAACCTCTAACCCGTGAAATGGCAGCCGTGATTGTGAATCGAGCCGTTGATTATGTGCTCAACATGCTTAAGGACTCGGGAATAAAAATCAGTGAGAGAAGATACTTTGTTTAGTCTATGAAAGGACCGCCTCACATGGCGGTTTTTCGTATTTTCAAGGATATTTTTATGTTCGACATTCATCCAACGAATTCGACTTGACCATAGCTTTTTAATAACTTATATTAAATAATATGTTTAAGAAGGGAATATTTTGCATTTCAGAGCGCATCGATTTACAACTTTCACGACATTGGCAGCCTCATTCTTTTTTACTGTACTTTGTTTAACCTGGACGTTCAGTGCAGCCTTTGGTTCGCCCGAAACCAATTATAAGGTAAAGTTATCTGCTGCAAACGATCACACCTTGGCCATAAATAACGGTACTGTTATTGCTTGGGGAGAAAACTGGAACAACCAGTGTAACGTACCTACTAATTTAACGAATGTAGTAGCGGTTGCCTCTGGAAGCTTTCATTCTCTGGCCTTAAGAGGCGATGGTACTGTTGTGGCCTGGGGTAATAACAGTGATGGACAATGCAACGTTTCTGATTTAAATGATGTGATCTCGATAGCAGCCGGAAAATCACATTCTCTGGCGTTAAAAAAAGATGGCACTGTTATCGCCCGTGGTTCTAACAATAGTGGTCAATGTGACGTTCCATCTAACCTAACTGATGTTATTGCAATCGATGCCGAAGATGAATACTCTCTGGCTCTTAAAAAAAATGGTATCATTGTCGCTTGGGGAGGCGGTTATTTCGGCGAATGTAACGTATCCGATTTACGCGATATCATCGCTATAGATGCTGGCTGGGGGCACTCTCTCGCATTGAAAAGTGATGGTACTGTAGTTGCTAGGGGCAGAAACGATTTAGGTCAATGCAACGTAATGGGTATAACTGATGCAACGGCTATTTCAGCCGGCGGTTTTCATTCCTTGATTCTTAAAAAAGATGGAACCGTTATCGCTATAGGTGATAACAGTTATGGGCAGTGTAATGTTCCGCCTTACTTAAACGAGGTGGTTGCCGTATCCGCCGGTATAACTCATTCGTAACCGTAAAATCCTCCTAGATATTTAACGAATTGGCCACGGATATTATTTGCTCTTTAATACTCCACATTTTTATTGCCCCCATAAACTATGCGTTGTCGTAGACCGCTTTTTATTTCAAGTATAAATTTTATTCTAAATCAGACTTGGCTTTTCCTTCAATCCCATCATTCGTAAGACAAAGTATCTGTAAACTATAAGAGATATAACTTATCCGCTTAGTTATCCATAGCAGATGAGTTTGCGACTACCTACCCCTATCAACCCCACAAACTCCCCCACTTATCCCTCAAAAAACTCATCTGCTATGTAAACGCAAAAAAGCGACCTCGCCGGTGGGTGGCGAAGTCGCACTTACGCTTAGAGACAGACCTTTTTTTCAACCATCAAATCATTAATAATATAGTGCAGATGTGCCTTAACCGCGTTATGAAAGCGTCGCCAGTGACTGTTTTCAAACACATTAATATTACAAGTGTAAATGTTATCCGAGTCTATATCAGCTCCGTCTGAGCTAAGTAAAGCAGTATGCTTCCACGAGCCTTCCCCGGAGGGGATATAATTCAAGGCTGGGTCAGCATATTCTTTGCCAAAGTGACCATTTTTGATCGCATCCAACCAGTTTGCCAGTCTAATATGCCCGTTTGGATTACAATTTTCTTTGAACATCTTTTCTATCTTTTCTTTCAAGTCTTTCGGGATGGAATCTGTATTTTCAACGGGATTGCCATCTCTATATTGTTTCAAAACTCGATATATCTCTTCAGCTGCTTCTAGAAAGAGTTTAGTATTATCCCTTTCGACTTTAGTACCCCAATAATTAATGTAACTCCATTTCTTATAAGGTAAATCAGGATAGGTTAACGCGGCAAGATGTCCTAATAAAAACTTATTTTCAATCTCATCCAGAGGATCGTTTTCGCTCTTTTTCCAGAGTCGCTTGATTGTATCTGCTAAATTATCCTCAATTTCTTCCAAAGGCTTTTTGACCAATGATGCCATGTAGTGTTTAATATTATGCAAATTAAATGCTTCGGAGGTTCTATCTTCTAAATTGGTTACACGATTTAAGCTGTGTGTGGTTCCAAGAAAACCATCATGAGCCCATGTATCCGCATAAACATGAAGAACGATTCCTAAACGATACAATCCTCCCCCCTTATCTTTCTCTTCGATGCATTTATTAACCATAGCTTTTGCCAAATCGCTGTTTTTCCTACAAACTAAACTACTTATATAACCAAATTCGCTGGATTTATCAGATCGATTACCGGGCAGAAAATGAAAGGGAATCCAAGTTTGCTGATTAGATAGTTCATCGAAATTATCTTTATTTATCTCAGTATATGTAGTTCGTAAATGATAGAACATTGGGTAGTTATTAAACTTAATAAATCCACCATGTTTAGCATCATCCACGTATTGTGAACTGTAAGCAATAACTTCTGCGTCCTTGGGTTCAAATCCCGCAGCTCTTGCCAAGACATAAATTACTCCAAAATGGAAATCGGCCTGCATGGATTCTTACACCTCCAGAATTAAATTTTTTGATTATGATTTCGGGTAAATTAAATTAGTAACTGTAAATAATCACCTCTTTTCATGTTCGTTATTTTGCTTACTTTCGATTATATACTCCAAGAAGACTTGTCCATGTAAAACTTCGTCGAATAGTTAAATTTTTTCGATTTACGCTTTATTCCACTTTTGAATCCACAAAAAAATACCGGGAGCTAGACATCCCGGTAGGTAGATGGATATTTGAAAAGAAGGCATTTTTAGATTAACATGCCTCGATGTTGGAGTTCAAAGGACCGTAGACCTTTTTCACCCAATAATTTCCTGGAGCTAATAAAACCACCCCTCCACGTCCCCCCCTACGCCCTCCAACTCGACCAACCATACCAAATGGAGGCTTAATCAATTAAAAACACCTTCTATTGTCATCTGATGACATCGTTTTTTTAGCTGCAGCAAAAAATCATTTTGGTGCACCGGCGATATAAGAACGTGTTTCATATCGTCTCCATAAACAATTTCTAAGCGATCTATAGCTATTGCAGGAGCAGATTGAAACGTTCGAGATTTTCGAATTCTTTTAATATCTGAGTAAGTCAAAATCTTTCTGAATGGGCCGGTTTTTATTGTTAATGAGTGTTCCCCTAAAGCATATCCCGTCGTTAGAATAAACCAGCAACCTGTAGCGGCAACAATTATTCCAAGGATAATAGCAACGCTATTTCCATTGATAATTCCTGTAATTAATGTACTCGATGTTCCAATCCAAAAACCTACCACCCAAAAGTCGAGTTTAGAACGATAGTACATGAATTCACCCCCAAATAATAGCCATTATTTACAGGTATATGCATTCTACTCATTAAATTTATTTCCTGCACTTAAAACGCCCCTTCACGTTCCCCCCTACGCCTCTCAACCCACCCAACCATACCATTCAATCCACAACGGAGGTCCAATCGGACGTGGGCCATTACAGCGGGTTTATTTGGGTGTAGGGGGATTTTAGGTGATTAAGTGCGGGAAGTTATCGGCGTTTTTGAAATTCGGTACGAAAAAAGAAAAGCAGCCCCGGTGTTGCGACCAGGACTGTTGTTGTGATTATTCTCATCGTTGATTTATGGGGAACTTTACGAAGAATGTTGTCCCTTCTGAACTTGTTTCAACGTCGATTTTTGCGTTATGACGTTCCGCTATACTGTAGCAAACCGCTAAGCCTAACCCTGTTCCGTCTGCCCTGCTTGTGAGAAATGGAGTTCCGAGCTTACTATAAATCTCAGGAGCTATACCCTTACCCTGATCCGATATGGCAAGCGTAAGATGAGATCCTTCCTCGAAGGTTCGTATTTTTACCATTTTTCTAGGTTGCATTGCCTCAATACCATTCTGAGCTAAGTTAAGTATTAGTTGTTTTAGCTCTTTTTCATCTCCGACAATGTCGGACGAGGCGTTTAATTCTAAATGGACATCTTTCTCTTCGAGGAAAGCCTTTGATTGTATCAGCGGAAAAAGAGTGGTTACTATTTTATTTATATCAAGTCGTTTAGGATTACCAGGTCTATTTTTTGATAATGACAAAAACTCCGTGATTATATGATTCGCCCTATCTAACTCCGAAATCATTAAGTCAAAATAATCTTTTTCATTTTTGTATTTATTCTCAAGAAGCTGTAAAAACCCTCTAATAGTTTGAAGAGGATTCCTAATTTCATGGCCTAAACCAGCGGCCAATTGGCCAATTAAGTTTAGCCTTTCTAAGCGTAATATTTCGTTCTCAAGGTTGTAATAATCTGTCATATCCACAATGTTTACTAAGAAGGATTTTCTTTTATGGATCTGTATGGGCACTGCCGATAACAGGCCAATTATTTCTCTTCCTTTAACATTTACCATTTTTATCTTCTCGTTTTTTACAATCTCATTGTCTCGTATTTTCTCAGTAATTGTTTTACCATCAAATAATTTAACACCTATATTTAATTTACTTGGGAGCTGACCGATAACTTGTTGAGATTGATAACCCATAACTTCCACCCACTTAGGGTTTACATCAAGGAATCTACCTTCGGGTAATGAATTTATGGATATCATTGTAGGACTATCGTGGAAGGTTATACGAAAAGTTTCTTCAGATTGCCGTAGTTGTTCAGCTAATATTTTTGATTCTGTAATATCACGAAAAAAAATGGTTAATCCATTCCCAGACGGATAAGCATTAACTTCGAACCAGTGGTTAAGACTAGATTTAGCGGTAAAATTTATAGGTTTTTGTTGTTTTAACGCCTTTTCAAGTGAAGCATAAAATTCTTTATTAGTCTCCCGACTGAGCTTATCCCATAGTTTTTGTTCTATCCAATCATCCTTAGATTCGTTCAGATTATAGTCAGATTTATATAAATCTAATACATTCTGATTCAAATATTCAATAGTCCAATTCTTGTCAACGGAAAGAAAATAATCTGTTATTCTTTCAAGAAATTGATTTGTTTTATCTACTGAGGTTTTAAGCTCTTGCTCTAGTTTGATTTTTTCAGTAATATCTCTTCCTATAGCAAAAACTCTCTCATCTTCTAACACCGGAACGCTATTCCACTTAATCCATTTATAACTACCATCTTTGCACATAATACGGCTGGTGTTAACGATGGGCGTCGACATACCTATGTTCGTTTCTATGATTTTGATTGCGTCATCCCTATCTGCTGGATGAATAAAATTTTTGCTGTTTACTCCAATAAGCTCTTCTGGAGAATACCCAAACAATCTTTCAGCCGAAGAGTTGACATTAATGATCCGCCACTCTAAATCATAAACGACCAGTAAATCTGAAGTAAGATTGTAAAAGTTGATTAACTCAGATACGCTTATCTTTGGCAGGGGAGAATGCTCGTTTGTTAGACTATCACTAGCTTTTTGTCGCTTGGTTTCTTGATTCAACGACATCACCCTTAAAAATCAGATACCTTCAATTATTATCCAACTAATTGTAAATTAAATCAAGAAAATTGCTGAAATAGTCTTAATTATCGGCGAATTGCTTCCCCTCAACATTCCTTTTCACCTCATCCCCCCCCACCGGCAACACTGCCGCCAAGACCGCAACTCATCCTTCTATGTTCCCTCATCTTCTGTACCCCCGGTGGGCAATAGTGATCTTCGGTCGATTACACGTCAAAATTGAAGTGTAACTGTAGTTCCGTCAATTGGCCCCATCACCCAACGCAAAAAAACCTCGCCTTAACTGGCGGGCCTTTAACGTTATTTTCCCTTAAATTAATCCCTTCTTCTCCCAAGCAACGCCGACCTGATATCCCATAACTCACTCTCTGTTCAAACTTTCAAAAATTGGCTATAATCTTACCCAATGAAAGACCGTCTCCCAACAGAACGCACTAATTTCCATGACCTTCAATTTGCTCACCTGCTATCTCTTTATTTTCATATTGGCAACCGAATATATATATCAACATCAAAGTAGCGAGAGCCTTGGTTTTTAATACCAAGGCTCTCGCTTTATTTCGTACCATTGGATCTAATTTTCGTTACCCCTGTGCAGGAGTGGTTGTAGTTTCACTACTATTTCCCTGTGCAGGCGTAGTCGGGGTCGTTGTGTTTGTATTTGCGGTTGTCCCTTCTGTTGGAACAGTCGGAGTTGTGGTGCTCGTGTTTCCCTCTACAGGGGTGACCGGAGTGGTGTTGCCTGTCGTTTCCTCTGCGGGAGTAGTGGGAGTTACGTTACCCGTTGTTCCCTCGGTAGAAGTGGTTGGTGTGGTATTATTCGAAGTATTTTGGCTTGGTGCTGTCGGATTCGTCGTAGTAGACGACTTTACAAGGTACCCTTGTTCCTGAAGATTTTTCATTGCTTGAGCGAACTGTGCGCGGGTCATATATTCGTCAGGTGCGAACTTATCTTCAGAAACACCTTTCATGATACCTTCTTGCTTCGCCCACATCACCGCGTCCGTATACCATTTGCCAGAAGGAACATCACCATAAGTGCTGCTGGCAACTGCAATGCTAATCCCCGAAGTAATCATGGTCGCCAATGTAGCCCCGGCGATCATACCTTTAATCAGTTCTTTATTGAATTTACCCATCGAAATACCTCCATCAGTCGTTGTGCCTAAAACACAATAAGTTGTAGAATATCAAAAATAATAGTAAACCATTTTGTACTGCTTATATAGTAAAAATTATTGTTTATCCAGGGAATAATACCCTTAATCTTTATCTCTTAGAAAATTAGTCCGACAATGATTATACTTTTAAAAAAGAACGACACTCCACCTTACTTAAGGGCGTGGCATTCTTTTTAGAAGAACTCCAGTACACGTCACCGGAAACTGCTCATTTTAAAGGTATCTATTAGATTCTTTTCCCCCCAAATATTTTACAATACCCTTTCCCATTCACTTGCGTTATAATTAGTTTGCTGAATCATCCAGTAAAATCATGGAGGTATATATATGTTGCAATTCGTAACTGGTTCTCGCCGCAAAGGCCTGATTGCGCTCATGATGTCCTTGCTTTTGATGGTTACGATCCTCGCCGGTTGTTCTTCCAGCAAACCAGCTGTGGTTAGCACGAATTTGTCTTCCCTGGAAACACCGAAGGATATCAAAGATATGCCGAAGTATTTGGAGTCCCTCTTACCGGAAGAAGCGAAAGGGAATATCACCATCGGTTCCCTCTCTGACGGCCGCCGTGGTGTCATCGCCATGTTCCCCTTGATGAAGGATCCCCAGATGAAAGCCAAAGCGCAGCAATATGCCCGCGACTTCATCCTCGCGACCTACCGAACCGACTTCCCCATCGGTGTGGCTGCCATCACCATGTCCGAGCCTGATGGCAAGACTGGCCTCACGGTCATCGTCGGTGCCGAAGGGGCCAAGGATTTGAAACAAAATCCCAATATGGATACGACAAGCTTTTTGGAATGGGCCAAAAAATCGAAAGCCGATTCGGATGATCCCTCCAAAAGCGTTCAGATCACAGGAGATCTGTTGAATTAAAAAGCGAATTCGATACCTAAGACCCCGGACCTCGTAACGAGAGGTTCGGGGTCTTTTTGCTTTAATGGCATTATCTTCTTATGACAGGGCATACTGTGTTCGGAGGTGATCGCCTTGGGAGATCCGAATATGACCATGCCGAATCTTGGTGAAGACTCCGGTGCCATTTTAGATGATGAAGATCTGCTACCCCAGAATCTGTCCAGTGTGAAGGGCAGTACCGAAGTAGTGCCTTCGGCCGGATTGCATATGGAATAGTCGGTATCCTCAAAGAGTCCGGGCCTCAAACTTGAACCGAAGGAAGTTCGAGTGATGAGGAAGGGCTCTTTTTATTTACTTGTTGTATTTATTTACGTGTTGGATTTACATTTTTATTTACGTGTTAATCTACATGTTTCACTCCCCTGCTGGCGAATCTAACGAAGGGTGAGAAGATGGAAGACAACAAGGATAACAATTTGTGGGATACCTTTCTATATAAGCACCGGATGACCGAAATCCCACCTCCCGACGACCGGGAAGGGAAAGTAGAGCAAGTACTCCCGGCAGCGCTGAAAGCGACCAAAGAGATGCTGGAAAACGCCCTCGGCAAACCGAAGGATCTTTTTTTTCGGACGATCGAGAATCCCGCTCTCGGCCGGAAGTTCATGCTGGCAGCTATTGAAGGGTTGATCGACAAAAAAGAACTGGCCCTGCACGTGATCGAACCTCTGCAGAACGTTGCCGGCCTCCATGATGAAACGTCCGATATTTTCGAAGCGATCGGGAAGACGATCATTTCTGTCCCGAATTGGCAGAAGATCACCACGATCGATCAGGCGAAGAGCCAGCTTCTCGATGGTAATACCCTTTTGCTGGCTGACGGACTCTCTTCCGGGTTAGTCATCATGAATCACCAGTATGAACACCGTACTGTCAGCGAGCCCAAGGCGGAGCAGGTTGTTCGCGGCCCCATGGAAGGCTTTGTGGAAGCCCTCCGAGTGAATACAGCCTTGCTTCGGAAACATATCAAAGATGAACGTCTCCGGATTGATTCCTTTCAAATCGGCCGGCGGAGTAAAAACAAAGTAGCTGTAGCCTACATCGAAGGCATCGCTTACCCGCCTCGTGTCGAAGCTGTCAAAGAAGACTTAAAAAGCCTGGATATCGATATCATTCACGACGTAGCTGAATTATCCATCTATTTAGACAAACGTTCCTTTAATATATTCCCCCTTACGCTTCCGAGCGAAAGAACCGATCGGGTCTCTGCTTCTCTGCTCGAGGGGCGCATCGCTGTTTTCATCGATAACTCTCCCGGTGCGATGATTGTACCTGCCCTATTCATCGATTTCTGGCGGACACCGGAAGATTATTACGTCGCTCCCCTGCTGGCTACTTTTTTTCGCATGTTACGGATGATCTTCGGCAACCACCTCACCATGATGCTGCCTGCCCTTTATATCGCCTTCACCAACTTTCCCACCGGGGTCATCGGCTCGAACTTGATCATGAATATTGCCGCCTCCCGGGAAGGCCTCGCCTTTCCTCCTACCTTGGAAGTGCTGATTATGTTGATTCTGCTCGACATCATTCTTGAGGCGAGCCAACGGCTGCCCCGGCTCGTCGGCGGCGCGGCGACGATCGTCGGCGGGATTATCTTAGGACAAGCAGCCGTACAAGCCCGCTTGGCGTCGAACATCATGGTTATCATCGTGGCCGTCACGGCGATCACCAATTTGACCGTGTCTAACCTTGCCATGCTGCCGGCCATGCGGTTGTTAAAATACTATTTTGTCATCTGGGCCACCTTTTGGGGAATGCCTGGTATCGTCTTCGGCGCCACAACGGTTCTAGCCTACGTAGGTTCCCTCAAATCTTATGGCGTTCCCTACCTGAGCCAGATGTCAGCCATCCATTTGCGAGACCTCGTGGACACAATCTATGTCTTCTCTCCCAAATGGCGGACGAACCGGCCTCGTACCTTTAAAACCATTGATGGGCAACGGATGGACTTGAAATCGATGAAGTATAACTTGAATAGTTTAGATGATGTTTAGAAAATGACATTTTGATGATAACCTTTCGATGACGCAAAAAAAGCTAGCCCTCTTTTCCAGACGGCTAGCTTTTTTGATCTATACAGGGGGCTATAATTTCGCTTCGACCGCGCCTACCTTTCCCTCCATAGTGAGGGTTTTGTCCCGCCGGTCATCAATGCGGATCGATGTGGAGACTCGCTGGGCTCCTTCGCCAAAAGGGACTTCATGCATCTGGCGGATCACTTCCAGCACCTTGTCCAATTCCCCTTCGATGATCGTGTTCATCGGGGTCAATTGGTAGCGAATTCCCTGGGCTTGTTGCAGCACTCGATGGCAGGCGGCCACATAGCGGCTAAGGCTTGGCGAGCCTGTTCCTAGCGGCACCACAGTGACTTCGGCGATGACAGACATTTTCGTTCCCCTTTCGTCTATTATGTTTCTCCTGGCTTCCCTATTTTCCGGCTGCCGGTTGCCCGCTCCGCCGGGGACAGTTGCAGCCGCCTTCCGGCGGTTTTTCCATTTCTTCCAGGCTTTCGCCTGTTCGAATCTGAATGCCGACCCATTTGGAGACCGGACCTTCTTCCTCCAGATCGTTGTACTGGATAAATAATTGGTTTCCCCGGATATAACTGGCCGTGAAACGTCCGTCCTTGAGCATCAGGTCAGACAGGATTCCGGCTAATTCTTTATCGTCCATGCCGCTCCCTCCGATCATCCATTCTTCCCTGCCGTCTTTATCAGTCTATCCTTTCCGGGGCGCCCTTACTTTTCGATGAGATATTTCCAATAGCGCACAGGCATGCAGCGGCGCTGCAGTTTGCGGTTCGTCCGCCCGGTGATGGCGATACTGTGATAGTAGTCCCGCCAGAGTTGCTGGTAGACAGCTTCTGCCTGCACCTCAGCGACGGCACCGTCGCTCTCCAACTCCGTCAGGATCCACTCCTGCCGGTTGTACAAAGCGGCCAGCCCCCGCTTGCAGTCGTGAATGATCCAGTTCTGGTCGCTGAGCCGCTCGGTAAAGTGCGGGGCGATCAAACTGACGATGTTGTGGTCCGGCTCCATCGGTGCGTAGTAGATATTCCCTTGGAGCAGGCGAAAGCGCAGCAACCCCAGCATGCGGTGCCTCTCGGTCCGCACTTTGTGGCTCATGCGGTGTACTTTTAGGACACGGTCATCGGTCAGGTAGGCATCCACTTTCGGACCCATGGAAAAACCCAGCTTTACATACTGGTAGATGGCCTGTTCCATCCCGTCGATTTCCGATAAAAAAGCGTAGGCTGCATGATGGCCCGCATCGGGAGAGATCTTTCCTTCGATGGCTGCGAAGACTTTTTCCGCTTTTTCCAAATCCGTTTCAATCGGCACTTGTTCGGCAAAAAGGTTTTCTTCCCCCCACCCTTCGGCTCGGATGTCGTCAGGCACTTGACGCCGGTAGTACGCCTCATAAATGGCGGTGAGCAGGCCGTCAAAACTGCCGTCGTAGATGTAATGGATCATCTTTCGTCTCCCTTATCGGCGATAGGGAATCGGATCGGTCAAACCGAGTTCTTCAAAACCCTCTCGCCGCAGCCGGCAGCTGTCACAGATGCCGCAAGCCGGCGAAGTGCCGTTATAACAGGTGTGGGTAAGGTGAAGGGGGGCCTCTAGCTCGACGGCCTTCGCGATAATTTGAGCTTTGGTCCAGTTGATCAGAGGCGCTTCGATCTGGACGCCTCGTCCTTCCGTCCCCAATTTCGTACCTACCTGGATCATATGCTGAAAGGCGGCGATGAACTCGGGCCGGCAGTCGGGATAGCCGGGATTGTCCAGGGCATTTACGCCGATATAGATTTTCGAGGCTTCTACCTTTTCCGCAAAGGAAAGCGCATAGGACAGGAAGAGGATATTGCGCGCCGGCACGTACGTGAGCGGAATCGTGCCGCGCTGTTGTTCTGTTTCCGGCTTTAAATGGGACGATGTCAAAGCGCTGGCCCCAAAGACTTTGCCTAAATCGATGATGTGATGGACACTTCGGTAATAATGGGCCACTTTTTTCGCCGCTTCGATCTCCCGAAGGTGCCGCTGTTCATAGGCAAATGTTATTGCATATATTTCTTCCCTTTTCTCGTCGGCCACAGCCATACAGGTTGTCGAATCCAAACCGCCCGAGAGAATGACGACGGCCCTTACACCCACCGTTGCCACATCGATCATCCTTTCCTATGAGCCTCTCAATGGTCCATTATTTGCCAAGAATTGTTTGTTTACCTGGATAGCCTGTGGGGAAATTTATCAGTAGTCGGAAGACATTCTTATAGGAGGAGTATACTACATGAACCAGTCTCTGCCGCAACAAATTCAAAATCTCCAGTCTCAGATTCGTCAAGTCGAATCGATGGTGACACAGATGACCCAATCGGAACGCAGCAATGAACAACAATTGACCAACCTGGCCCAACGGGAAGGCCAAGCCCAAAACCAGCTTCGTCAACTACAAAGCATGTGCGCCCAGATGACCCAGCAACTGCAAACCTTGGCCAACCAATCCCAGCAAATGACTTCAGCCGCTTATGAAATCGGTTCTCTCGGCGTTTCTCCGATGACCGCTTCCTATACCTCCGGTTTCGGCAGCACGAACTACGGGGGCACCTCGAACTTCGGCGGCACTTCCGGCCTCGGCGGTACATCCAACTTCGGCGGCACCTCCGGTCTTGGCGGTACCTCCAACTTCGGCGGTACCTCCAACTTCGGCGGCACCTCCGGTTTTGGCAGCACTTCCAACCTCGGCGGTTATTCCGGCACGTCGGTGGGGATCACTCCCGGTTTTGAAGGAGACGGTCCGAGCGGACCTATCCAGTATAGCTCGGCCTATTCGAGCGGTGCAGGCACATCCGGTTTTGGCGGCACGACAGGCACTTTCTCCACTTCCGGTCTCGGCGGAAGCACTAACTTGACCTCCTCGCTCAGCCCCTCTGCTGGATTTAGCTCTTCTATCTATTCGCCGACGCCCGGCTTCGTCGGTGATGCTCCCTACGGCGGTCAACCGAGTGCCATGTCCCTCGGCCCCACACCTGGTTTCGAAGGTTCTCGCCCCACCGGCGCCTCCTTCGGTTCGAGCGGTACGAGTTCTTTCGGCGGTGCCTCCGGTATGATGAGCAGCGGTCAACAGTCTTTCGGATCGGGGCAGTCCTTGGGAAGCACCTCCGGTGGCATGATGACCAGCGGTTTTGGTGGTTCCACCAACCTCTCCGGCTCCTCGACCGGTTTCTAAACGGTGAAACGAAGGGGGCACTTCTGCTGAAGAAGCTGCCCCTTTTCAACATAAACAAAGGAGTGCACCGCAAACGATGACAGACAAACGCTTTCCCGGTGACCAGCAGCCCGGTAAAAACATGGCTCCCTCCCCTTCCGGCGATTATTCCGCTAAGGATTTGCAGCATGCGACCGACTCCATGATCCCAGGAAAAACCTTGGAGCACGCTCCCACGAGCCAACCCTCTTCCGGAACGAACGACCCGTCGGCCCACCATGACGATCACGATAAGGTTCCCAGGTTTATCATCGACGAAAAAGTCTCACCGCCCCCAAACGAAGTGCACCGCTGGCAGCGAGAACATGTCGCCCATAAGGATGATCAGTCCAAAGAAGGCTATCCGCTGAATGTTATCATTGATCCGGCCATGCGGATCATGTACAAGTCTGTCCACGAACAGGGCTTGACGAACGTTTTCGACCGCTTTACCGAGCAGGAAAAGCTCCGTTGTAAGTTCTGCGTCGAAGGCTTATCCTGCCAGCTCTGCGCCAATGGCCCCTGCCGTATCTCCGGTAAAGTGCAACGGGGCGTCTGCGGTGTGGACGCTCATGTCATGGTAGCCCGAAACTTTATGTACCGCCACGTGACGATCGGTACGGCCGCCAACGTCTATCACTGCCATCAAGTCGCCCGGGCCTTAAAAGCAGCAGCCCAGCATCCCGAATCAGGCATGAAGATCCGGGAACCGGAGAAGCTTCGCCACTGGGCCTCTCTAGCCGGGCTCGATACGAACAAAGACACCAATGCCCTGGCTGTGGATTTCGCTAACTGGGTCATCGCTGACATCTGCCGTCCCCACTATGAGCCTTCCCAGACGACAGAAGCCTTCGCACCAGCCAAACGAAAAGAACTCTGGAAGAAGCTGGACATCTTCCCCGGCGGCGCCAACGCTGAAGTGGCCATGGCCCAGACCATGTGTATGACCAACCTGAATGCCGACCCCATTTACTTCCTATTAAAAGCGGTTCGTCTCGGTATCGCCAACGAGTACCAGGGCTTGCTCATGCTCAATATCATTCAGGAAATCCTCATGGGCACCCAGCAGCCGGTGGTCAAAAAACAGAACATGGGCCTGCTTCATAAGGATAAGGTCAACATCATCACCAACGGGCACATGCCCCACTTGGCCCATGTCCTCGTCGAAGTGGCCTCATCGGAAGAATGGCAGAAAAAAGCCCGTGAGGCTGGCGCCGAATCGATTCAAGTGCTCGGCCACGTCTGCGAAGGCCAGCAGTTGATGAACTACGACGGGACCCACAATCAGCCAGCCTACGCAGGCCAAGAAGGCGAATGGCTCTCTGAAGAATACCTCTTTGCCACCGGTGCTGTCGACCTGTGGACCTTCGATTACAACTGTACCGTGCCCACGCTGCCCCTCTTTGCGAAACGATACGGCGTTAAAATGGTCTCCGTCGACCCGGTCATCCGCATGCCTGATACGGAGATTCTCGATTTCCGGCCTGAGATCATGCGCCAGCAAGCGGAGAAAGCGCTCCAGATGGCGATCGACTCCTTCAAAAAACGGAAAGCGGAAAACCGGGAAGTCTACATCCCACCTTACGTGAGCGACAAATGCATGGTCGGTTTCTCGACCGAATCGGTCAAAGCCGCCTTGGGCGGTTCATTCAAACCGCTCATCGACCAGATCGTCCAAGGGAACATCCGCGGTATCGCCACGATCGTCGGTTGTACAACCGCCCGCTACGGCCAAGGCGGCAGCAATATCTTTAAAATCACCCAGGGGCTCATCAAGAACAATGTGCTCGTCCTTTCCGGCGGCTGCACCTCTTCCGTCATGGAATACACCGGTCTTACCGATCCGGCGGCGGCTTCCGAAGCCGGCGAGGGGCTTCGGAAAGTCTGTCAATCCCTTGGCATCCCGCCGGTCCTCTCCTTCGGTGCATGTGTAGACATCGGCAAGATGACCTTGACCGCCAAAGAGATCGCCGATGAGTTGGATGTGGACACCAATCAATTGCCTCTCGTCATCGGCGCTCCCGAATACTTGGAGCAAAAAGCCGTCGCTGACGCCTGCACCGCCTTGGCCCTCGGCTGGATGGTCCACGTCGCACCCGTTCCTTCCATCACCGGCAGTGACGTCGTCGTCAAGACGCTTACGGAGACAACGGCCACATTAGGTCTAGGCAAAGTGGTCGTGGAACTGGACGCTGAAAAAACTGTTCAGATCTATCTAGACGAGATCGAAGCAAAACGAAAGGCGCTAGGACTCTCCTCGACAGATATCCACTAATCTACAAATTCCACAAACTTCTTTGACTAAAATCCCCTTTTCGAATATACTAAAGCCAAAAAAGCAGTCCCGGGAGAACATTTTCCCGGGACTTTCTTAAGATTCTCCACTGTCTGGATGTGAATTTATGCCCCTTGAGAACGTTCTCGTTCTAGGCATGTATCCTTATCCTTGGCATCATCAGGAACTCAGTGACACCATGCGGATGATGACCAGTGCTTTTCCTCTACGCCGGAAGATCTTTTTGAATCCCACTGTCGGTGCCCGCCAAGCGCGACTGGATCGTTATCCTTGGCAGACGGGATGGACAAGCCGTCTCGACGGTGACGTACAGATCTGTACGCCGCCTCTGGAACGATTGCCTGCAGCCTTTCATCTGCACCGTGTGAAACGCCGCTGGGCTTCAAAGCAGCTTCCTCGGTTTGTCGAGCAAATGCTGGGCACATCGTGGCGGGATCAGACAGTCGTCTATGTATCGTCTGGAGGAATCGGGCAATCCTATGAGATCTTCCAGGCGCTCCATCCACGGTACAGCATTTTCGATGTTCTCGATGACAACCTCGGTTTTCCCGGATTGTCCGACTCGGAATTGCAGTCCCTCTATCACCAGTTTGCCCAACTTCTCCGGGATGCGACGGTGGTGACCGCCGTTTCCAACCATCTCGTCGATAAGATCTCCTGTGACCATGAGCAAAAGGCGGCCTGGTTGCCCAACGGTGTCGATGTAGATCGCTTCGCCTATCGTCCGGACTATAGCGAGGCGTTGCCCGAACTAGCTGGGCTAGAACGGCCTTTGCTGGGCTTTGTCGGGGCCATCACCAGCTGGATCGATCTAGAATTGCTTCGGAAAATCGCCGAATCTCTGCCGCGAGGAACGGTGGTGCTCGTCGGTCCTGTCGTTGAATCTGCGGTCGACAACAGGGCCATGGAGGCACTGAAATCCCTGCCTAACGTCATCTTTCTCGGTGCTCAACCTTATGAACGGGTGCCCCACTTTCTGCACCAATTCGATGTGCTTCTGCTGCCGCGCAACTATCAGCCCCATTCGCTCGCCTCTGACCCGCTGAAGCTTTACGAGTATCTCGCTACCGGAAAACCGATCCTTTCGTCGGCTCTTCCCAGTGCACTGCGTTTTCGAGACCTTATCTATGTGGGTGAAAGTCACGACGACATTTTGCGGGCACTCAACCGAGCCTTACGAGATGAAGTGTTACGTAAAGATTCTTTTCTTCCATTCCGGCGGGTAGACAGGGCTCGATCTTTGTCCTGGTCCCATCGGGCAAACCGCATTCTAGAGATATTTTTTGAGGCTATTTTCGATGGACCAGAATTTGATCCTCTCATTCGGGTTAACTTCTTCGGGGACGATATAAATAAAGGAAGTAAGACCAGTCAGGCAAATCATCATTTTTCATCGCAAAACTAGGCGCTGTCTCATAATTATCCGCTGTTGAAAGACCGTAAGCATCCTCGCTTACGGTCTTTTTATCCAATCGCTCAAAGGCCGTCGAAATTTGATATACTTAAAGGAGTATAGGACAAGCTTCATGCAGGACGATGCGAAGTCAAGGGGGGACAGGTTTGAAGAAAGAGATCGTCGCTTTAGACCGCTTGATCGACGACTACATGGCAACCCTCCCGCCGGGGATGCGGGAAAAAGAACTGGCCCGTATCTTCAATCGCCTTCAAGCCTTCTGCGCCTGGTTCTATGGGACCTATGGATACTACCCCTACATAGATGATTTTTCTGGAGATATATACCGCACGGCTCGAACCGCTTTCATCAAGAACCGTCCTGAGGGACCCTTGCGTGCGATACAATGTCACTTTCAGACGATTGTCGACGTCGATATGTTTGCCGAATGGCTCCACCTTCGCCCGTATGTTTCCATCTGCCACGGCTAACACTAATGGCGGAGGTGATCATTTTGGATAGCAAAAACAAATGCGATCAACAAGCCAAAAACACCAACGCCCATCAGATGGAAGCCGCCAACGAACTGACCCCGAACAAAGCGGGAAAATGCGGCGCCTGTGAGGAGCCTGAAGTTGAAACCTGGTAATCCAGAACCACCGGAACAGCGCTCCCGGTTTACCCGTTTCGATCATATGGCTCTCACGGAAGAGGCTAATAACTTGGGAGACGATCTGCTCATCGACCATCAGCCGACGGTCGACAAGCCGAGCGATCCCGGACCTTGGCCGAGTAAACACCCGCCTGACGAAAGACCCTGAGCATCCTGTGCTCAGGGTCTTTCCGTTTCCTACCGCAGGATCCCTTTCGCGTAATCGCCTTTTCGCACACCCATCAGCACATCATAGACTTCCACGATGAAATAGGAAGCAAAGAGAAGCACGAGCGGCATGAAAGGGATGTTATAGCGGCCAAATCCGAAGTAAAGATTATGCAAGATCGAATAATAGGTGGGAATCGACAGGAGCAGCAGAGGCCCCGAAAACTGCCCGCCAGCACCCCAACGGTCTCGGGGAACTTGATCTTGGTATAGTCCGCCGCCCATCCCTTCGAGCTCCTTGCGGCGGTTCCACCAGCGCCACAGTGCCAAGGCGGCACCGCCAAAAGCAAAGAGCATCAAATATTGGTGATAGTAATCTACCCAAGGCCTTAGGTTGTCCCAGAGCGACGGCCACATAAAGGGCCCGCCCCACATGAGCAGAAATTTACCGACGGTGTACCATTTCAGATACCGCCAGGGCTCCTTAGGCACATTCTCTTTCAGCCGTTCGATGGCATATTGTTTATACTTTTCTTGCAGATCTAACTCACCATTCCCCGTCGGCCAATCCGGTCCCACTCCGTCAACGATTCCCTCCATGTCTATATAGGTACCCAGCAATAAGGGATCACCGGCACCTGTCGAAAAGGGAATGAAACGGTCAAACTGCACATAGTTTCGAATCCACCAAGGGGACATGAAGATAGAGAAAGCCATAAAAAGGACCAAGCCGTTTCGGAGCCACCGCTGCAGCGGCAGCTTCCGCCGCCAGAGCAAATAGACCGTGAAAACGGCTGGATAGAGAGCCGAAGTGGCTCGGGTAAGGGCTAACAAGGCCGTAAAAGCCCCTAACAATCCGAAGAGAAAGGTCTCCCCTTTTTCACTCAACTGCTCGTCATGACTCAGTTTCACTAGCAAGAGCATGTACGCTAAGTTTAAGGCGGTAAACAAAGTTTCCGTCAGAAACAGCCCGTTGATCAAGATATTGGGCGGGTAAAAAGACATCAAAAAGGCGGCCAGCAATGCCGTCCGTGGCTCTGTGACACGCTGGGCCAACAGGTAGGTCAACAGTACGATGAGGACGCCGAGCAGAGCTTGCACATATCGTACGGCTTGTAACCCTTCCTCGCCACTGCCAAAGGCGGAAAAGATGACTGCCAAAAATGCTGGATAGACCGGTCCGATAAAAGCCGATGGACTATCGGAGTAGAACGTCATCGTCCCTGTCGTGAGCCATTTGGCCGCCGACTGAACGTACCCACGGTCATCACTATTTAATAGCAATTCAGGGCCTTGAACATAGACCACTCCGAATCGAAGCAGGAGGGCCAGAAAAAGAATGGCCCCAAGAAGCATCTTATGGCCGTTCTCGGAAGGACGGTCCTTATCCGTCGAATACACGAAGATCCTTCTTTCTATATCTGTGCTGTATCTGAAGCAGACCCTTTTTGCAAGAGTCTCATATGATCAACTAATCCTATCTATTAAACTATGCATATTTCTATCCGAAAATTAATCATTTTCATAGCTTTGTTTTCCCGCTCGTCCGACTCTTCTGGGTCGTCGCGGCAGTCTTTCGGCTGGCTCGGGGCGGTTTCGCCGCAGCCTGCCATTTTTCCTCCATCAAGCGCAATTTCTCGGCCACCATGTAGTTGATCGTTCCAGCCGGGTAATTGCCGTTGGCTCCCCGTTCCCCGGCGACGACACTGGTGAGGATCTCGATCCCCTCATCGACATGTTTAACCGCATAAATATGAAACTGTTCCTTTCGTACCGCTTCGACGACATCTTTCGCCAGCATCAGGTTCGGAACGTTCTGTACAGGGATGATCACGCCTTGCTTTCCTGTGAGCCCCCGAGCTTCACAGAGACGGAAGAAACCTTCCACTTTTTCGTTGACGCCACCGATAGGCTGGATTTCTCCCCGCTGATTGACCGATCCGGTGACAGCGATCTCCTGGCGGATGGGCAGGCCGGTGATGGCCGATAACAGCGCATACAGTTCCGTCGATGAAGCGCTGTCTCCATCGACACCTTCGTAAAGCTGTTCAAAAGTCAATGTGGCCGACAGGGACAGCGGGTGGTCCTGGGCAAATCGAGAAGAGAAGAAGGACGACAAGATGAGGACGCCTTTGGAGTGGGACAGACCGCTCATGCGGATCTCGCGCTCGATATTGACAACCCCTTCCCGCCCCAAATACACTCGGGCGGTGATGCGGCTGGGCTTACCGAAGGCGTGGTCGCTCAGGCCGAGAACAGCCAGCCCGTTCACCTGCCCGACGACGCTTCCTTCCGTATCGACCAAAAGGGTCCCCTCCTGCATCGCTTCCTGGACCCTCTCCTCGATGCGATTGACGCGGAACTCTTTCTCTTCGATCGCTTGTTCCACATGGGCTTCATCGACCGCTTCCGCAGCCTGGTTTTGTGCCCACAGCGCTGATTCGACGACGATGTCTTTGATGTCATGAAAGCTTGTCGACAGCTTGCGCTGGTGAGCGACGAGCCGGCTCGAATAGTCGACCACGGCGCCTACCGCTTGGGCCGTAAAGGGGAGCAGATTTTCCCGTTGGCAAACAGACCGGATGAAGGCGGCATATTTGCTGATGTTCGATTCATTTCGTTCCATGGCACTGTCAAAGTCCACGCGGACTTTGAAGAACTTCCGAAAGTCCTCATCCGCTTCGTATAGTAAATGATAGATGCGAGGGCTGCCGATCAAGATCACTTTGACGTCGATCGGAACCGGCTCCGGTTTTAAAGTGGCCGTCGAGGGCAATCCCAGTTGCTCTCCAAGGTTTTCGATGCGCAGTTCCCGCGTTTTCAGCACCCGTTTGAGGCCTTCCCAAGCGCCCGGTGAGGTCAACAAGGGTAGCGCTTGCACGATGAGGTAGCCGCCATTAGCTTGGTGGAGCGAACCTGGTTTGATCATCGTAAAATCAGTAGCTAAACTGCCGAAGGAGCTGCGGTATTCCACCTTGCCGAACAGGTTGGTGAACGTGGGATTAGACTCGACGACAACAGGCGCACCGATTTGGCTGGCATTCTCGACAAAGAGGTTCACTTCGTAGCGATTGCTGATCGCTCTTTTTTGTTGCTTGAGCAAACCCATCAACGAAGCCGGTATCGTCTCTTCACCGGAGCTCTCTTCTTTCGATTCGGTCACGCTTTCCATGACCTCTTCTCTCACTTTAGCAAAATAACTGAGCACTTTCGGGTAGTCTTTATATTTTTCCCGGACCGCTTCCATCAAATCGTTCGAGGCGTACTCCGCCGTTTCCCGTTCTATCTCTTTGAGCTGGTGAGCCGCTTCTTTTTGTAGCGCCCGGGAACGGCGCAAGATTTCACCCAATCGAGATTCGAGTTTATGTTCCCGGTCGGAGATGTCCTGCCGTTGTTCATCCTCGAGGGCCTCAAATTCCTCCTTCGACATCCCTTTACCTTCTTCGTTCAGCGGTACCGTGAAGATGCCTGACTGGCCCTTTTGCAAGGTGAATCCCTCGGCTTGCGCCATATCTTCCATCTCTTTAAACAGCGCCGTCAGCTTCGTCTCCACTTGGCGAAGGTAGGCGGTTCGGCTTTTTTCGTATTCTTCACTTTCCAGCGCCTTATGAATTTCCGTCTGCAGCTCTTTAACCAATTCGATCGTATCCCGCCGCAGTTCACTGCCTAATCCCGGCGAAAGCAAGAGCACGATCGGGCGGTCGGGTTGATCGAAATGATTGACAAAACAGATATCGGGCGGTGTCGCATTTCCTTGCGCCACCGATTTTACTTTCGTCACGGCAAAACTGGTCTTCCCGGAACCGACAGGGCCGGTGATGAAAATATGAAAACCGGGATGTTTGGCTGAGAGTCCAAAGTCCATCGCTTTGACTGCACGGGGTTGGCCGATGATACCGTCTTCCATGGCAGTGATTTCGTCTGTTGAGGTAAATGAAAACAGCACAGGATCGTAATCGGTCCGTAACTGTCCTGGTTCCAACCGTCGCGATTTCAATAGAGCATCAGGTATCGCTTTGGTCTTTGTCACCGGTGGCCATTCCTCCTTTTCCCTCTACCGTTAATCTATTTCGCGAAGGTCTAAAGGGGTTCCTGCCCCGGGCAGGGCAAGAAAAAAAGCCGTCTCATCATTTCAATGAGCGGCTTAGTTCTGTATAGAGCATCTTGGCCAATCCCATATCTTCCCGCTTGGCCATCTGCTTCGCATATTCTTGGTCACGCATGTCTTCCCAGATGTCTCGTCCCGGCGCAGCTTCCACGAAGTCCGACTTCATGACGGTGCTGCGCATCCCTTTGAACATTTGATAGATGAAGACTGATTCGAACTCTTGGCAAAGATCACGAAGTTGCTTCCGTTTTTTCGCCTTCTCCTCTTCCGTCATGGACCCGGTGCTCTCTTTGTTCAATTCTTCCGCCTTTTTCTTGACTGATTCCTCAAGCAAGTTTTGAAAGCCTTGTCCACTGGCCGGATTGACACCGGATAAGCCGGATGCTTTGGTTTGATTATTATCGGCGGACAACAACCCACCGGCGTTTTGGATTGGTGACAGCAAGGTCCATTCCCCCCTATCTATAAGTATCGTTCTTTCGGTTGCGATACTTTAACAGGATTCCTTCCCTTCATTCGCTCAAACTCGCACAAGTTTCTTCTCTAGAACCCATTCTAGTCGGGGAGCAAAGAATGGTCAACGTATCTGAATTTTAAAAATTCGATACCGGCAAAATTACCGTCCTTTTTAGTAAAGAGTTTCTGGGAACATCTTGAATCTTCTCTGGCTTTCCCGTAAAATTAGATTATATTGAATTTTCAGAAAAAGGTGGGGTGGCGATGAAACTCCAAACAAAGTTGATGGCTTGGACCTGCTCGACCCTCACTTTGGGTCTCGTCGCTACACTCACTGTCTACGGCTTTTGGGAGACGCAGGGATTGAAGGAACGGGTCGAAGGGGATCTCACTTCCAAAGGAGAAGCGCTGATTATCTCAGCAACGAAAGGCTTGGAGGCTATGACCAACGACCACATCCGAAACAGCGTAAAGTTGCCGAACGGCACAACCGTCGGCTGCGCCCAACTGACACAGATGCTTTTTGATGATGAACTGACCTTGATTCCAGAGAGCAAGCTAGAGGCCGATAAACGCTATAAACCGACGGAAATGGTCAAGCGCTTTGATGGGGTCGATATCCCCATGGCCCAGTACGAGTATAAATACATGTCCAAAGCGGACCCCTATACAGACACCTATTGGCAGCAGTATATCGACGCTTTTATGGGCGATCCTGATGTCGTGTTCGCACTGCCGACCAAGTACTCTGCCGATCCGGCGAAAACAGGCTTTATTCCTACCCACAACAGCTTATACAGCCCGACCGATCCCGAAAAGTCTCGTGATAATTGGGGCGCCATCGGTCTATTAAGCCAAAAATACCGGGCCAACCGGATCTTCAATGACCTTGCCGGAGGAACGGCTACCGCCAACGAAAACCGCGATAAGCCCCAGAAGACGGTCTATGAACGAAAGATCGACGGGCGAACCGTCACCATGTGGGATATGTCTTACCCTATCTATATTGACGGGAAACACTGGGGCAGTTTTCGCATTTCCATCAGTAAAGAACGGGCCGACCAGTTGATCGCTGCCCGTACCCATCAGCTCATCTGGAAACTAACGATTGTGGCCATCGTCTCGCTCATCGGTTTAGCCGGCACGAGCATCCTGATCATCTCCTTGATCATCGTCCGTCCCATCCATTCGATGGTTGAAGTATCTAAAAAACTGGCGCAGGGGGATTTTACCCACGCTGTCGACATTCGCCAAGATGATGAAGTAGGCATGTTAGGGCGGGCTTTCAACCACATGATCGAAAACGTTCGCTCTCTCGTGGACAGCATTATGCAAAGTTCCCGTCAAGTCAACCAATTGACGCAGAACCTACAGGCAGCGGCCATCCAAACAGCCAACGCCACCGAAGAGATCGCTCACGCCGTCCAGGAGGTCTCTTCCGGCGCGATGGAACAAGAGCGGGAGACGGAACAGACGGCATCTCTTGTACGCAAGATGACATCCCAACTGGTCACATTGACTTCCACCGCCCAAGAGGTGGCTCACTCCTCCTCATCGGCCTTTCGCCGGGCTGGTGAAGGGCAGCAGTCGATCCGTAGGGCGATCGAGCAAATGGGTGTGATTCATGATACCGTCTCAGGGACGGCACAGGTCATGCAATCTCTCGGCAGTCGCTCCACCGATATTTCCCGCATCGTGGAAGTGATCACGGCTATTGCCGACCAAACAAACCTGCTGGCCCTTAATGCAGCCATTGAAGCGGCGCGAGCTGGCGAACATGGCCGAGGATTCTCTGTCGTCGCCGAAGAAGTCCGCAAATTAGCCGAGCAATCTCGCCATTCCGCGCAAGAGATCGCCCGGCTCGTCGAGGCGGTTCAGACGGAAAGCGCTCGGGCTGTCACCTCCGTCGATAGCGGGACGAAAACCGTTGAAGCTGGCTTGCAGGTTATGCAGGAAGCCGGCCATGCCTTCCAAGAGATCCTCGGCTCTGTCCATGATGTGGAGGCGAAGATGCAATCCATCTTAGCGGCCGTACAGCAGATCGCCGGGGAAGAGACCGCCGTCATGCAAGCCGTCGACCGTATCTCGCACATCGCCCAGAACAATAATGCCAGTTCCCGAAGCATCGCTTTTTCGTCCCAAGAGCAGACAGCGACCATGGAGGAAATCGCCGCCACAACGGAAGTCTTGGCGAAGATGGCGAATAGCTTAGATGATTTGGTCTGTAAGTTCATCTTAAACAAAGAATGACAAGCAAAAGAGCTCATAGGGCCTAACAAGCCCATGAGCTCTTTTTTTATCCACCGATTTCTATAGGCATGCTTGCCCTTTGATTAACCGCCGAGGTAAGCTTTTTTGACCTCTTCGCTCTCAGCCAGTTCTTTCGCATTGCCTGAGAGAACGATTTTCCCAGTTTCCAGAACGTAGGCCTTATGCGCGATGGAGAGGGCCATATGAGCATTCTGTTCAACCAGGAGGATCGTCGTACCTGCTTTGTTGATATCTTTAATGATGTTGAAGATCTCTTGAACCAAGAGCGGCGCCAGGCCCATGGAGGGCTCGTCCAGCAACAAGAGCTTCGGGCGGGACATGAGTGCCCGGCCCATGGCAAGCATCTGCTGCTCCCCACCGGAGAGGGTACCGGCCATCTGCTGAATCCGTTCTTTTAAGCGGGGAAACCGTTGAAAAACTTTTTCCATGTCTTCCTTGATGCCCTCTTTGTCATTGCGCAAAAAGGCGCCCAGTTCGAGGTTTTCCAAGACGGACATGTTGGCGAAAATGCGACGCCCTTCGGGAACTTGGGACATGCCTAAGGAGACGATCTTTTGGGCGGCCATACCGGCGATGTCTTGACCCTGAAAGAGAATCTGGCCCTGTTTTGGCTTGAGCAAGCCGGACAAGGTGTGCAAGGTCGTCGTCTTACCGGCACCGTTGGCGCCGATGAGGGTGACGATTTCGCCTTGCTCCACATCCAAGGAAATCCCTTTAAGGGCATGGATGGCCCCATAATAGACGTGAAGATCTTTAACTGACAGCATGGGACACATCCTCCCCGAGATAAGCTTCGATGACTTTCGGATTCGACTTGATTTCGTTCGGCGTGCCTTGGGCAATAATTTGACCATAATCGAGGACATAAATCCGTTCGCAGATGCCCATGACCAAGGACATATCGTGTTCGATGAGCAGGATGGTGAGATTAAAGTGCTTTCTCACCCACCGGATCATCTCCATCAGTTCCGCCGTCTCTTGAGGGTTCATGCCGGCGGCCGGTTCGTCCAGCAGGAGCAGTTGCGGCTGTGCCGCTAAGGCCCGGGCGATTTCCAAGCGGCGCTGTTCACCGTAGGGAAGATTCTTAGCCACTTCGTGCTTTTTATGGGAGAGCTTGAAGATCTCTAAAAGGTCTTCCGCCTTTTTCACCATCTCTTCTTCACCGCGATAAAAACCGGGCAGGCGAAGAATGGCGCTGAGCATGCCGTAGCTGCGGTGCTGATGGTAGGCGATTTTGACGTTGTCCATGACGGTCAGGTTGGAGAAGAGACGAATGTTCTGGAAGGTGCGGGCAATGCCCTTTTGGTTGATCTGCCAAGGTTTTAAGCCGACCAGCGTCTCCCGGCGCAGGGCGATGTCCCCTTCTGTCGGTGTGTAGACACCTGTCAGCAAGTTAAAGACGGTCGTCTTTCCGGCGCCGTTCGGACCAATGAGGCCGACCAGTTCACCGATTTTCAGTTCCATATTTACGTCGGAGACGGCTTTCAATCCTCCGAAGGTTTTGCTCAGGTGGTTAACCGACAGCAGAATCATTGCCAGCCCCCCTTCCTTTTCCAGTCTGCCGTGAGAAGAACCGGCGGATGCCGTCAAAACTCAGTTCTGCCGTACCGAGCAGGCCTTGCGGGCGGACGAGCATGACGACGATCAAAAGGAGCGAATAGATCACCATGCGCAGTTCGGCATAGTCTTGCAGGTAAGCCGAGAGAATCGTCAAGCCTGTTGCAGCGATGACTGATCCGGTCATCGAACCGAGTCCGCCGAGTACAACATAGACCAGGATGTCGAAGGATTTTAAAAAGCCAAAAGTGGTCGGCTGGATGGTGTAGAAATAGTGAGCATGGAGCGCACCGGCGACTCCGGCAAAGAAGGCGCCCATGGTGAAGGCGATGACTTTATAACGGGTGATGTCGATCCCCATCGTCTCCGCAGCGATCTCGTTTTCACGGATAGAGATGCAGGCCCGGCCGTGGGTGGAGGTCATGAAGTTTTTGATCACCAAGACGGTGATGACGGTCAGGGAGAAGATCCAAGGCCAGTCCGTATACTGGGATATACCGTTTAAGCCGGCAGCCCCACCGACATAGTCGATGTTCAAGATGACGACGCGGATGATCTCGCCGAATCCCAAGGTGGCGATAGCCAGGTAATCCCCTTTGAGACGCAGCGTCGGCAAACCGACTAAAATCCCACAAAGAGCCGCTGCGACAGCACCGACGAGGATGCCGACGGCAAAGGGATAGCCGAGCTTTAAGGTCATGATGGCCGAACCGTAAGCACCGATGGCCATAAAGCCGGCGTGACCGATGGAGAACTGTCCCGTCATGCCGTTGATGATGTTCAGCGATACGGCGAGGATGATATTAATGCAGATGAGAAAAAGGTTTAACTTGTAATAATCGTCGATGAATCCCGTTTCGATCCCGATGTTGACCGCTGCAAATAAGACAAGGATGGCCACGGTGACGAGAATATTGGACAGCTTGAAATATTGTTTCAACATCTCTGTCACCTACACTTTCTCCCGTACGTTGCTGCCGAACAGCCCCGACGGTTTGACAATCAAGATGATGATCAAGAGCGCAAAAGCGACGGCATCGCGGTACAAGGATTGTCCGTATCCGCTGACGAGCGCTTCGATAACCCCAAGAGAGATGCCGCCCACAAAGGCCCCGGGGATGACGCCGATACCACCTACAACGGCGGCAACGAAAGCTTTCAAACCAGGCATGATGCCCATGTAGGGGTTGATGGCATTATAGTAAATCCCCACCAAGACGCCTGCCGCCGCAGCCAATGCGGAACCGATCGCGAAGGTGGCAGAGATGGTGTTGTCTACGTTAATCCCCATCAGCATGGCAGCCTGCGTATCGTGGGAAACGGCACGCATCGCCTTGCCGGTCTTAGTCTTATGCACCACATATTGCAGCAAAAGCATCAGTAAGGTAGTGACCACCATGATGACTAACTGGCGGTTGGTGATGACCACAGCGCCGTTGAAAAAATGATACTGCACTTCGGGAAACACGTTGGGGAACGTTCTAATCTTCGCACCTAATGCCAATACGCCGCCGTTTTCCAAGAGAAAAGATACGCCGATGGCGGTGATGAGTACGGCGATTTTCGGTGAGTTACGCAGGCGGCGGTAAGCGAGACGTTCAATGACAACGCCTAAGATCGCACTGACCACCATTGATAAGACTAAAGCGGGAAGAAATCCCCATCCCTGGGTCGTCGCCCAAAACCCCACATAGGCACCCACCATGTATACATCTCCGTGCGCAAAGTTGATTAGGCGGATGATGCCGTAAACCATGGTATAGCCGAGTGCGATAAGAGCATAAATGCTACCCAGAGAGAGGCCGTTGATTAATTGTTGAATAAATACATCCACGTTTGTCAGCCCCTCCTCTTTGTTGAGTAAGAAGGGGGGAAGCCCCCCCTTCTGATTTACGGTTGAACTTTGTCTTTGAAGGTTTGTTTTCCGTCTTTCATTTCGATGATGGCTGCGGCTTTGATGGGGTTATGGAACTCGTCGTAGCTGATTTTACCGGTAACGGTTTGTACGTCTTTCGTGGCGGCCAGCGCTTCTTTGATTTTTTCAGCGTTCGGTTCACCAGCCCGCTTCAAGGCGTCGACGAGGATCAGGGCGCCGTCATAGCCGAGAACAGCCATGGAATCGGGAACTTCGTTGTATTTTTCTTTGTATTTCTTCACAAAATCTTGAACGATAGGGTCTTTGTCTTCCGAGGAGTAGTGGTTGGAGAAGAAGGTGTTGTTCAAGGCACCGGCGCCAGCGATTTCAACTAGTTTCGGTGAATCCCAACCGTCGCCGCCCATGACAGGAATGTTCATCCCTAGTTCGCGAGCTTGTTTAACGATTTTACCGACTTCCTCATAATAACCAGGAACATAGAGCACGTCGGGGTTGGTCGCACGGATTTTGGTCAGGATCGCTTTGAAGTCTTGGTCACCTGTTACATAGCCTTCATCAGCGACGATTTGGCCGCCTTTTTTCGTGAAGGCTTCCTTATAGAACTGGGCCAAGCCTTTCGCATAGGGTGCCTGGTTGTCTGTCAAAACAGCAGCCGTTTTTTTGTTTAAGTTGTTCAAGGAGAAGTTGGCCATCACCGTTCCTTGGAAGGGATCGATGAAGCAGGCTCGGAAGATGTAGTCATTGGTCTTGTTCGTCTTTTCATCGACGGTCACTTTCGGGTTTGTCGCTGAGGTAGAAAGGACGGGGATCTTCTTATCCATGGCCAATTGGACCATTCCCAAGGTATCGCCAGAGGTGGTGCAGCCGAGGATGGCGACAGCCTTTTCCTGGTTAATCAGTTTGGACGCCACGTTCGTCGACTCGGTTGCCTCTGATTTGTTATCTAAGGCGACGAATTTGATCTGCTTACCGTTGATACCGCCCTTGGCATTGACTTCATCAAAGACCAGTTGAGCGCCGTTGACGGCGGCCTTGCCGAAGGTGGCCTGCCCACCAGAGAGTTCAAAGTTACCGCCGATCACCCATGCATCGGCCGGTGCGGGATTGGCTGACGTTTTTTTGTCTCCCCCTCCAGAACATGCCGTCAGTAAGCTGGCAGAGAAAAGGAGGGAAACAACTGCTGCGATTCCTTTTTTCCACTTCATGCGAACGTAGACCTCCTCACTGATTGTTTATTTACCGGTTGGAATATGTCCTCAAGACCCGAAACCCTATGTAATCCTTCACCCCCTCGGACGCATTGGGTCTATGTCGGCAGTAAAGCGCCCTGAATACAAAAAGAAGGCCGGGCAATTTTGACGTCGTCAATTGACGGCGAACTTCATTGTCCGACCTCTATCCATTAACGGTTGGATTGCTAGAGAGTTAAGTGAGTCATTTTTATTTTACTGTCCTGCTCATGGACATGTCAATTTTATTTAGATTTGATTTTTTCGCTGACCACTTGTTTGCCGTCTTTTAATTCGATGATGACGATGTCTTTGACGGGGTCATGGTTTTCATTGAGAGTGAACTTACCGGTGATCGCCGGGAAGTCTTTTGTGGCAGCCAGGGCTTCTTTGATCTTTTCGGGATCGGTGCTGCCGGCCCGTTGGATCGCGTCGGCGAGCAGTCGGGCGCCGTCATAAGCGAGAGCAGCCAAGGCATCGGGAGTCTGGCCGTATTTTTCTTTGTAGGCTTTTACGAAAGATTGTACAGCCGGATCGGGATCTTCCGGGGTGTAGTGGTTCGTGAAGAAGCAGTTGTTCAGAACGTCTTTGCCAGCCACTTCGACCAGCTTCGGAGAATCCCAGCCGTCACCGCCGACAAAGGCAGCTTTGATGCCCAGTTCGCGAGCTTGTTTAACGATTTTTGCGACGACTTCATAGTAGGCAGGGAGATAAATTACGTCCGGTTCCTCGCTCTTGACTTTCGTCAAGATAGCCCGGTAGTCATTGTCATCTTTGTTAAAGGCTTCTTCGCTGACGATGGTACCACCGCCGGCTGTAAATCCTTCTTTGAAGAATTTAGCGAGACCTTTGGAGTATTCGTCAGCTTGGCTGACGAGGACGACAGCCTTTTTGCCTTTTTTCAGGCCGAATTCGGCAGCTGCTCTTCCTTGGAAGGAATCAAGGAAGCAAGCCCGGAAGACATATTCGTTGACTTTCTTCGTGTTCGGGTCGATCGTAACGTCAGGGTTGGTCGCTGTCGGAGTCAGGACAGGAACTTTCTTGGAGTTGACAACGGGAACCACGCCAAGGGTATTGCCGGAGGTGACCGGTCCGATGATGGCGCTGACTTTGTCTTGGGTGATCAGGCGAGTCGCTACGTTCATCGATTCGGTCTTATCGGATTTATTGTCATATTTGACAACTCGAATCTTTTTGCCGTTAATGCCGCCTTTGGCGTTGATCTCGTCAAATGCGATCATAGCTGCGTTCAATGATGATGTACCGTATGTAGCAACGTCCCCAGAGAGTTCGAAGTTGGCGCCGATGACAATTTCATTGCTGTCTTGTCCGGCTCCTGCCGTCGGCTTCGATTGACCGGAACAACCAGCCAACATTGCCAAGCTGAGAAAGAGGCCTATCCCTTTCAGCCATGTCTTTTTGACCATTTTTCTCCTCCTTTTTCTAAGAAACCAATCATTCATTGATGATTGTAAATCTTAAAACTAATTATAGAGTTCCATACTCTGTTCGTCAACAAGAAACAATGTCCTATATGCAAATACACTTCCTCTTTATTTTTTCAACCTATTTGTAAGAATTTTTTTATATTTTAATTTCAAGAAAAAGAGGCCTCTGGAGGTGATTTCCGAGGCCTCTTGATTATTCAATTGCTTGTTTTCGTTTACGCAATTGGGAGAAATTGCTCAACAGCCGAGCCGATTGGAGCAGCTTTTCGTTCTCAAGAATTTCCGTCCCGCCATCGGCGAGGATGGCTCCGTCCTGTAGGATGACGACTCGATCGGCCCAACTCCCGGCGAGATCGATATCATGAATCGCCATGATGATTGTTTTTCCCCGGCAGCTACAGTTCTGCAAGATTTGCATGACTTCATCCTGCCCTTGGGGATCGAGGTATGCCATAGGCTCGTCCAAGATGAGAATGTCCGGATCCATGACGAGCACGCCGGCGATGGCGACCCGTTTCTTTTGTCCGTAGCTGAGTTGATGCGGTGCGTATCCGGCTAAATCGAGACCTTGTACTGCGGCCAGGGCTGATTCCATCCTCTTTTCGACCTCATTCTCAGGGAGACCGAGATTTTGTGGTCCAAAGGCCACATCCTCGGCCACAGTTGCGCAGAATAACTGGTCGTCGGGGTCTTGAAAGACCAAACCCACTCTGCGGCGGATCTCTCGGGCCGTTTTTTCGGTCAGTGACAGATCATCGATTTGGACTTCCCCGCTCTGGGGGATAGTGAGTCCGCAAAGGTGATGAATCAGTGTCGATTTGCCGGCTCCGTTCGGACCGAGGAGAGCTACCTTCTGACCGGGCTCTATCTCCAGACGGATCTGGCGCAGGGCGTCGACCGGTCGATTTGACCCCGGATAGCGGTAGGATAGGTTTTTTACTTGCAATCTTCCGGCTGCCAGGCGACTTCCCTCCCTTTTTTGCCCCAATTGCCAAGTGGAATCCGTAGCGCTGTAGCCACGAGCTAGCATCGCTAGATAGACTCGTTCCGCCCGATCCATGGCTCGGAGCATCAACGTTCCCAAAAAGCCCGCGTAAACGGCTCGGACGCGGGGGTTTAGAATCCCTCCTTTTTCCTCGTAGCCGCGAGCTTTCCGTGCCCGTGACATCCGTCGCGCTTCATCCCGAAAGACTTCCACATAGCGCAGGATCAGTTCGGCCAGTTGGATAAAGAGAGCCGGGATGCGCAGTCGACGCAGGGCCTGAAAAAACTGGCTCTGGCTCATCGACGCCATGAGAACGGTCAAGGTGCTGATGGCAACGGCCACCCGCAATCCTAAGCGCAGTGCCTTCTGCAAGCCTTCGAGGGATAGATGAATGTTCCCTCCCCAGGGAGCCGTCCAAGCCCAGATGGTCTCTCCTGGGTACCAAAAGGGAAAGAGAAGTAAAGTAAGGCCCAAAAAGGGAATGAGCCAAGCCAACCGCGATAGGATGGTCCGGAAGCTGACACCGGAGAAAAATCCCAGGGACCACATCCCCAACAGCAGCGCCGTCAGTATGTATAGGTTTTCGATCAAGCCGATCGAGGCGATGAAAACAAAGGTAACCGCAACAGCTACATGGCGATAGCTGTTGCGGTTTTTTCCGAGGTGCTGCTGCCGGTTCAATCGCTGACTTCCTCTCCCTTTCGAGAATCTGCAGAGGGGCGGGCCATTTTTTTACCGACTAATGTTAATAGCCCAAAGGTGATTGCCGTACCGACGATACCGGCTGCGGCAGTGGCCAGTCCTTTATTTTTCAGGCCCGGAATGACATAGTCCGGGAAAATTCCTTCCAGTACTGATTCATCCGCCTTTTCGCTAAAGCCGTAATCTTCAGCGACTCGTTCCAATCCATCCGGCGAGGACGAGGCCCACGGTGAAAGGAAGGCGGCGATCGCCAGCGCGATGACGAGCAGGCCGATCCAGCGGCCCATGTTTTTCTTCCGTTCAACCATGAACATTCATCCCTCCTTTTATTGGAGCGATGTTCAGTTCTGGTTTCACCCGCAGCAGGTATTGGATGACAGCTACGGTGATCAGCCCTTCACCGATGCCGATCAGGCTGTGCCAGCCGACCATCGCGGGTAAGGCGAGGCTCAATGGCAGTGTGTTAGAAAAGGCGAGTTCAAATGCGGCGACTATGGACGCCAGGAAGACCGACATCCAGCTCCCCGCAAATAAGGCGGCCTTCTGCCCCCATGTTCCTGGCAACAGGAGGAGCAGGAGTCGATAGGTTCCGTATCCGGCCCATGTGCCGACGACAGCCATGTTCAAGATGTTAGCTCCTAAGGCGGTGATCCCTCCGTCTTGAAAAAAGAGACATTGTATGCCCAGTATAGTGGCCATGATGATCATCGTCGGCCAGGGTCCCAATACGACGGCAGCGAGCATGCTGCCTAACAAATGGCCTGATGTTCCGCCGGCGACGGGGAAGTTCACCATCTGCGCCGCAAAGATAAAGGCGCCCATCACGCCCATCCAGGGTACCTGCCGTTCATCGAGCTTTTTTTGAGTTTTCTTCGCAGCATAAGCCAAAGCGCCTCCACTTATGGCCGATGCTCCTATCCAGGTGGTGGGACTTAAAAAATGGTCGGGGATATGCAAAAGGGGCACTCCTTTCTTCCCATACAGCGTAAAAATACAGTATAGCTGCAAAAAGGCCACGACGTCAACAGAATGACCTCCTGCCGACCTTCGTGGCCTTGATGGGCTTCATGCCCATGATTTCTTTAATGGCGGTTGCTTACCAAATCGAATTCTTTTTATAGCTTCGACAAATCAAAGAAATTTCCTTCTTTGGGCAGCAAGGGGTTTACCGGAAAAAGTGCCGCTTCCGTCTCTACACCTACCGAGGGAGAACTAATCGGACCCGGATCTGGGTCCGGCCCGTCAAAGTCAGCGTTTTCCGGTCGATGGGGCAGTTCGATCACTCGCGATGCGATCGAAAGGGAGTCTTTTTTGCCCATCGCTGTTCGATATTCTTCCAGCAGATCACCGATGCCTTTGAACAAAGCCCGCTCCCCGTAGACGTAACGCATCATGCTCGGCACTTCTGCTTTGATCGTGGTGATGGTGATCTCTTTTCCCCGCTCTTCCAAGGCTTTCAACTGCTCAAAAACGGTATTGCGGATTTCGTCATCCGTGTTGCCCCAGCGAATGCGGGAACCTTTCATCCGCTCTTCTTCTTTTTCTTTTTTCCGGGGCCGGGTCCGCCGTTGAGCTGACGAGGACTGGCTCTCGCCGGAGACGACGGAGTTCGCCAAATTGGGGGCACTCTCCGACAGATCTGCTAAAATTCCCTGACCTACCCCTTGTGCGTAATCGGCGTTAGAAGGCATCGTTTCCAACCGTTCACGGATGGTTTGCAACTCTGACCGGACCGGCTCAAGGGCTTTTTGCATCATTTCTTCGGCCAGAGAAAAGGCGGCTTCGAGCGCTTGCCGGTAGCGGCGATACTCTTCGTCTAGTGTCTGTAAAGCTTTCTCCCTTGTGGCTAGATCCTGTAAGGAACCCATGTTAGAAAACCACCCTCCAAATTCGAATCACATCTCATTTTCAAAGTTCCGCTATGTGATTGCTTTATTTAGGAAATAGTATTAGCTTCTTTGCAATATTCAATACATTATGCAATCCCGAAATAGACAAAAGACCCCGGGAAAATTAAATTCCGGGGTCTTCAAAGACTATAGAACTTTGGGATAGAAACTTGTGGGTATAGACGTGGGGTTAAGCATCGTTATCTCTTCGACAAGAGTGGTTCAGCAAACGGTGACCCGGTACTCTCGCAGCCAGGAGTCGATCTGGGCTAGGTATGCGTACAATTGCGGTATGCCCATCAGTTGGCCAAACCAGGGTAAAGAAGTGGTGGCCGCTTCGGCCCGGGTCAGTGCTCTGACTTTTTCCACATCGATCAGCTTGAGCAAAGGCGACGATGGGTTATCGAGAATTTGGACTAGTTCTTCCCGAACCGCCGACGTATAGGCGGGATGGTGGGTTTTGGGATAGGGGCTTTTTTTGCGCCAGAGAACGTCTTCTGGAAGAATCCCCTGCAGTGCGCGCCGTAAGATCCCTTTTTCCCGGCCTTCACAAGTCTTCATAGACCAGGGGATGTTCCACACGTATTCGACGAGGCGGTGGTCACAGAAGGGAACCCGCACTTCCAGCCCTGTAGCCATGCTCATGCGGTCTTTGCGATCGAGCAGATTAGCCATAAACCAGTTGATATTCAGATAAAACATCTCCCGGCGGCGTGCTTCTTCCCGATCTTCACTGGGCAATCGCGGAACTTCAGCCAGTGTTTCTTCGTACCGGCGGCGAACGTAGGCTTCCGGTTGGATATACTCTTTGATCTCCGGAGCCAAGAGGCTTACCCGGTCGGCCAAACGGCGGGACCAGGGGAAGGTGTCGGCCCAGAGTGCCTCTTCCCGGTGAAACCAGGGATAGCCGCCGAAGACCTCATCGGCGCACTCCCCAGAAAGGGCTACTGTGGCTCCCTTTTTGATTTCACGGCAGAACAAATACAAGGATGAGTCTACGTCAGCCATCCCCGGCAGATCCCGGGCTCGCAGGGATACCTTCAACGCCTCCACCAACTGGGGCGTATCGACGACCACGGGATGGTGGACCGTTCCGAGGTATTCTGTCATGCGTTGAATCCAAGGTGCATCGGCGTTCGGCTGAAAATCACTCGGTGTAAAGTAGCGATCATTGTCCTGATAGTCTACGGAATAGGTGTGTAACGTACCGAGGTGATTTCGGCGGTAATAGTTGGCGGCGATCGCCGAGAGGGCGCTCGAATCGAGGCCGCCGGAGAGGAGTGTACATACGGGGACATCGGAGACCAGCTGACGCTCCACCGCATCGAGGAGCAGATCTCGCACTGTTTCGGTGGTTTTTTCGAGGTCATCCTGATGAGGCCGGCTTACGAGAGACCAGTATTGGCGTGTACGGGCACCTTGGCGATCGATTCGCATGGCACAGCCGGGACGAACTTCCGCTATGCCCTTCAGCACACCATGACCCGGTGTCCGTGCCGGCCCTAATGCGAAGATTTCCCCCAATCCCTCGGCATCCAACTGGGCAGGTATATCCGGATGGGCCAAGAGCGCTTTCAGTTCGGAGGCGAAGAAAAAGGCGCTGCCTCGTTGGGCGTAAAAGAGCGGTTTGACACCCATGCGGTCACGAGCTAAAAAGAGACTTTGTTCCGCTTCGTTCCAGACGGCGAAGGCGTAGATCCCGTTGAAACGTTCTACACAAGCCTCCCCCCACTCGATAAAAGCGACGAGTAGCACCTCCGTATCGGAATGAGAACGGAAAGAATGGCCTTTCGACTTCAGTTCTTCCCGCAGTTCTGCCGCGTTGTACAGTTCGCCGTTGTAGGCCAGTACATACTTGCGCTCTCCTGCTTGCCGGATCATAGGTTGAACGCCGCCAACAGGGTCGATCACGATCAAACGGCGATGGCCGATCAGGGCTTGCGGTGATATCCAGACGCCTGATGCATCAGGTCCCCGGTGAGTGAGCGTTTCCACCATGCTGTGCAAGACCGGCCCCCGTTGAGAGAGATCCCCTTCCCAATCGATCCAACCAACGATTCCACACATGTCTATCGCCTCTCTTTCTTGGGATTGATTTTCATTTTCAATTTATTTGATGCCATTGTATGCTGCTTGCCGTTCAGATGTTCTATCGGGTAGCCTTGCATGAATATGCAAAGAATGACGGAATGTGCCTGTCCGGGGGTCCGTGGGTTATCTCTTCGGCCGAATCAATGTAAAAAGCCTTCGCGTGAGGCAGAGTTACCTCTCGCGAAGGCTTATCCTTTTTACCTTACGGTCATGTCACTATAGAACTCTTGATGCTATAACGCTTCGTTGTTCTCCGCCGCAGGCCCTGTCCATCTAGACTTCACTCTCTGCCACCGCATGCCGAGTTTACCTTTCCATTCATCCATAATCGTATAGACGACGGGGATGATGATGAGCGTGAAAAAGGTCGATGTAATTAATCCACCGATCAAGACCCAAGCCATGCTCGAGCGGCTTTCACTGCCTTCGGTTAAGGCGAGTGCGGAAGGCATCATGCCAAAGATCATCGTGATCGTCGTCATGATGATCGGCCGAAGGCGGGTTCGGCCAGCTTCCACCAGGGCTTCCCGCAATGTGCGCCCCTGTTCCAGCAAGGTGTGGGTATAATCGATGAGCAAAGTGCCGTTTTTGGCGACGAGGCCATCCATCATGATGATGCCGATGAAGGAAAAGATGTTGAGCGAGTTTCTCGCTATGGCCAACGCGAAGAGGGCGCCGGCGATGCCTAGCGGCAAAGAGAGCATCCGGATAAAGGGGGTCATGTAAGACTCATAGAGCATGACGAGCACCATGTAGACGAGCACGATCGATAAAAGCAATGCAGCCACCAGTTCTGTGAAGGATTCCTGCATGTTTTGGGCCGAGCCAGTGAATTTGTAGGAAACGCCGCGCGGGAGGCCTTTTTGCTTGATCTCCTTATCGACGTCTTTGAGGAAATCGTCTAAAACTCGTCCCTGCAAACCGGCGTTGATGGTGATCGTTCGCTGACGGTCGGAACGGCGGATTTCCGTCGGTCCGGAGCCGATGCTGATTTTCGCCACCTGTTGAAGCTGTATGACCTTTCCGTCACTTGTGGCCAGGTTTACACTGCGGAGTGCATCAAGTTCGGATTTATTCAAACCGGTCATCTTTACGGTAACGTCAACCTCTTTATCGCCTTGGCGATATTCTGTAGCCACGTTGCCATTGAGGGATGCACGGAGGGTTTCGGAAACTTCTTTCACCGATATACCGTAGTAGGCCGCTTTCAACCGGTCGATTTGGACTTTTACCTCAGGTTGGCCGACTCGCCAGTTGGTATCCACATCCCGGCTGCCGGGAGTTTGAGCGACGATGTCCTTAATCTTCTCGGAGGCTTCCAACAGCGCCTGGTGATCGGAACTGGAAATCTCAATCGCAACCGTTCCTCCAGAACTGGAATGCATGCTGTCGCTTTCAGCGACAGTAACTCTTCCATAAGGGAACGTCTTCGACCAATCGCGGATCTGCTCCGATACTTCCCAGATCGATCGGTCACGATCCTTTTTGTTCACCAGGGAAACACCGACACGGCCGATATTGGAACCGGTAGAGCTCATCCCGATTCCACCGGAAGAGCCGATGGCTGTTTGAAAGTAGCGGACCTCCGGGACAGTTTGGATGTAAGCTTCCACTTCTTTTAATGCCTGGTCTGTTTTCTGTATCGGTGTACCAATCGGCAATTCTACGTTTACCTGTAAGTCCCCCTGATCGGATTGGGGAGAAAACTCCATCCCGATGAGCTTTAAGGGAATCAACGCTACCGCTAACAAAAAGACGGCTAGGGCTGCTGTCAAAACGGTTTTTCGGTGGCCGAAGGACCAGTCCAAGACACGCAGATAAGTGTCCCGGAATTTGCAGGCAAAGTGATCGATAGGGATGAAAAAGCGCTGCAAGGCTTTGCGCACGCCTTTATACCAGGAAACGCCAGCCAGCGGGTGCATCTGCTCTCCTTCTCCCATAGGCCTTAAGAGTCGAGATGCGAGCAATGGCGTGAGGGTAAAGGACACGAATAAAGACATGAGTGTGGCGAAGACGACAGTCAAGCCGAACTGTCGGAAAAACTGGCCCACCATCCCCCCCATGAAGGCGATAGGTGCAAAGACGACGATGTCAGAGGCGGTGATAGCGATAGCAGCGAGTCCAATTTCGGAACGGCCGTCCAGAGCCGCCCTTTTCGGACTTTTCCCCATGGCGAGGTGGCGATAGATATTTTCCAAGACGACGATGGAGTCGTCTACTAGGATCCCGATACACATGGCCATACCCATGAGGGACATGACGTTGAAGGTAAAGCCGGCGAAGTACATCCCCGCCAGGGTGGAGATGAGCGACGTGGGGATGGCGATCAAGACCGATACCATCGACCGCCAATCGCGGAGGAAAAAGAGCAAGGCGAAGCTGGTGGAGAGGATGCCTTCAATGATGCTGGAACGGGTTCCCCCGACGGAGAGGCGTATGTAGTTCGAAAAGTCCCGGGCGATGACGAGCTGAGAACCTTCCGGAAGGTCTGCTTTGATGTTCTCCAGTTCTTTTTTCAACCGGTCCCCTACATCGACGAGGCTGGCGTCGGATTGTTTAAACACCATGATCGCGAGGGCCGGTTCGCCGTTTAAACGAGCATACTCGCGAATTTCTTTATATCCGTCTTTCACGTCGGCGATGTGCCGTAAGGGGATGTTGCTACCGTTAGCTGTGGGAATTTCCAGGTTCTTAATTTCTTCGACGCTGCGGAATTCACCGAGAACGCGGACCATGTATTCCCTGTCGGGACGATCGAGGCGTCCCGAAGGTTCGTTCAAGTTTTCCTGTTCAAGCCGCCGGATCACTTGATTGATGGACAATCCGTACATCTGGAGCTTGGTCTTGTCGATATTGATGGTGATCTCCCGTTCCTGTCCGCCGGTGATCGTCACATCAGAAACGCCGTTGACTTTTTGCAGCCGTTCTTTGATCACGTCTTTAGCGATGTCAAAGGTCTCATAAAGGGGACGAGGGGCGCTGAAGGAGATGGAAGCGACAGGGGTTGCGTTCATATCCCGTTTGATCACGACCGGGTCCGAAACATCATCGGGGAGGCGGCCCTTGACGCTGTCCACTTTTTTCTGAACATCGATGGCTGCCTGGTCCGCATTCGCCGTCAATTCAAACTCTAATAGTACGTTTCCCCGGCCTTCATTGGCTACGGAAGTGATCTTCTTTAAATGGGGCAGCGAAGAGAGGCCGTCTTCCAGCGGCTTGATGACTTGGGTCTCCATCTCTTCCGCACCGGCACCGTCGTAGGATACAGATACAGTCACGAAAGGCGTATTCAAAGCCGGGTACAGCTCCACACCGATGCTCCGGTAGCTGTATAGACCGATCACCACAAAGAAGAGCACGACCATCGTCATCATGGCGGGCCGTTTGAGAGCGAGTTCAGTTAAACGCAAAAGCATTCCTCCCGGTTTATTTACATGCGAATCCGGACTGACTGGTCGGTGTAAACCCTATTATAACATAGGGAGTTGGAAGAAAGATTACCCCTTCGAGGGATGAAATTCAATGATGACGAGGGTTTTATGGATCGACGTCGAAATAAAGCTAGATATCGATTGCCCAAGCGAACGTTCTATGGAAAGGATACTGCTGATGAGCCTTACTACAGAAACCCCATCATCTCGACAGCTTTTGATGGGAAATGAAGCTATCGCCTGGGGAGCGATTGAGGCGGGTGTTCGCGTCGTCGCCGCCTACCCCGGGACTCCCTCTACCGAAGTGACCGAACATATCATTCAGCACGCCGCTGATTATGGCATATATGCCGAATGGTCCGTCAATGAGAAGGTGGCCCTTGAAACAGCGATAGCCGCATCCTGGGCTGGCGCTCGCGCCATGGCTTGTATGAAGCAAGTCGGCCTGAATGTGGCCTCCGATCCCTTGATGACGCTGGCTTATCTCGGCACCAAAGGCGGTCTGGTCCTGGTGGTGGCCGATGACCCGGGTCCGCACAGTTCTCAGACGGAACAGGACACACGGCTCTTTGCCCGCTTTGCCAAGCTTCCCGTTCTCGACCCTTCGACGCCGGCTGAAGCTCGGGAAATGACGAAACTGGCCTTCGAACTGTCCGAGTCCTTAAAGGTTCCCGTCATCTTGCGCCCAACGACGCGGACGGCCCATGTTTGTCAGGATGTGGAGTTCAGTCCCCCTCCCCGTCCGGCCATACCTCTTCCTCCTCTTCATTTTGAGCGGGATCCGAATTGGGCCATCCTACCTACTTTATCGGCTAAAAAGCATCGCTGGTTAAACGCTTGTCAAAAAGATATGGGCCGCTGGTTTGTAGAAAAAGGACTGAACCGGGTTGTGCCTGGATGCAGCGACGCTGATACAGTTTCGGTCGGTATCGTGACCGGCGGTGTCTCTTACAATTATGTGCAGGAAGCCTTAGCGAATCTCGGAGTATCCCTGCCCGTATACAAGGTGGGCGGTCCCACTCCTTTACCGGCTGAGGATGTGCTCGACTACCTGCAAGGCAAGCAGGCGGTGCTCATCGTGGAGGAACAGGAGCCGGTCATCGAGGAGCAACTGACGGTGGCGGCCTTCCACCGCGGCATGCAAATTCCCTTTTTCGGCAAGTTATCGGGCCACCTCCCCCGCGAGGGCGAATTCAACACGAATACGGTACAGGCAGCGTTGCGGCGGTACTTTGCGGAAGTACTGCCCGAACTCAGCCTGCCGGAAGTGCCGGCAGCGCAGGCTGGCCTGACAGATATCCCCGCTCCTCCCCTGCGGACGCCGATCCTCTGCGCCGGCTGCCCTCACCGCAACTCTTTCTACGCCTTCAAACAGGCCCTGAAAAGACAGGATGCTCTATTCACTGGCGATATCGGCTGTTATACCTTAGGTGTAATGCCTCCCTTGCGGGCGGCTGATACCATCGTCTGTATGGGTGCATCGGTAGCAATGGCCGCTGGTTTTGACCGAGTAGAACCGGATCGCCCCCATATTGCTTTTTTAGGCGATTCTACCTTTTTCCACTCCGGCATCCCGCCGTTGATCAACGCCGTCTACAATCAGGCTCGCATGACCCTGGTCGTCTTGGACAACCGTACCACTGCCATGACGGGCCATCAGCCCCATCCGGGTCTCGGCTGGAAAGGCAAGCAGGAACCGGCTCCTTACATCGATATTGCCGCCATCGCTCAGGCTTGCGGCGTCGAATGGATTCGCACCGTCGACCCTTATGACTTACCCTCCATGATCTCTGCGGCAAAAGAGGCTGTGGAGTACCCTGGTGTATCGGTCATCATCGCCCGGCGGGACTGCATCAGCATCGCCAAACGTCAGATCCCCCACCAGATCGATCATGCAGCTTGCCGCCGTTGCGGCCTTTGTATCCGTCAGTTTGGCTGTCCCGCATTATTTGAAGCGCCTCTCACGGAGGAGGAACGGCAAGAAGGACGGAAAAGCGGTGCTGTGCGCATCGCCCGGGAAAAATGTTTCGGCTGCGGCGCCTGTGCCCAAGTCTGCCCCTGGGATGCCATTTCTCCGGAGGTGCAACGATGAAGACCTTCAATCTAGTGATCACCGGTGTCGGCGGGCAAGGTGGCGTGCTGGCCTCCCGCGTTTTTGCCGAGGCTTCCCTCGCCGCCGGATATGAAGTGCGAACTTCCGAGACGATCGGCATGGCCCAGCGGGAAGGTTCCGTGATCAGCCATGTCCGCATCGGCGAGAAACTGCAAGGGGCGTTAATCCCCGAAGGCACAGCCGATCTTTTAGTCAGCCTGGAACTGTCGGAAAGTCTGAAAGGCTGGTCGAAACTATCCCCCCAAGGACAGGCCGTCATCAACAGACATACGATCATCCCGCCGGCCGTAGGACTGGGACTGACTCAGTACCCAGAAGCGGAGATTGTGGCCTTTCTTCAGTCCCAGGGAAACCGAGTCCGTCTCTTTGATGCGACCTCGGCTGCCATCGACGCGGGAACCGCTCGAGCCACAAATATGGTCATGCTCGGTGCTCTGTCCACCTTGCCGAATCTGCCCGTAAGCGCCGACATGCTTTGGCAGGCTGCCGAAAGAATTCTTCCTCCCCGCCTGCATGAGGTAAACCGAAAGGCCTTTTTGGCCGGCCAAGCCTTAGGGGCTTGTCCGCAAGCGACCCCTCTGGTATCTTAAAGAGAAGAAGTTTTCCCACCCCGGAGACGGCCATCGAGCCGAGCCGAGAGGTTCTTTATTGACGAGTTAGATGAGTTTGAGAGGAGAAAGACATGGCCATGCACAGCAATGCTTGCCAACGGGCAGTGATGAACCGCCCGATCGATTTCGAACAAATCGCAGAGGCCCAACTGCCCAAGCTGATCCGTACCATTCACCGCGCTTATGAGAGAAGTCCTTTCTATCGGGAACGGTTCCAACAAGCCGGCATTCAACCGGGGGACATTCGCAGCCTGGAAGACTTAGCCCGCCTCCCCTTTACGACAAAGCAGGACCTGCGGGAAGGCTATCCGCTCGGATTGATGGCCTGCGCCGAAGATGACGTGGTACGCATTCATTCCTCCTCGGGCACGACAGGCAAACCGGTCATCGTTCCCTACACCCAACAAGACGTGGACGACTGGGCCGTCATGATGGCACGGTGTCTGGAAACGGTTGGCGTACACCGCCGTGACCGTGTGCAAGTGACTCCCGGCTATGGCCTCTGGACAGCCGGTATCGGCTTTCAGGCCGGTGTAGAAAAGCTCGGCGCCATGACGATTCCGACGGGCCCCGGCAACACTGATAAACAGTTGGAAATGATGACGGACCTGCAAACGACCGTTCTTATCGGCACCTCCTCTTATGGACTGCTTTTGGCAGAAGAAGCGGAGCGACGGGGAATTCTCGACCAACTGCGCCTTCGCATCGGTGTCTTCGGTTCTGAACGGTGGGGCGAAAAGATGCGGGAACGCATTGAAAGCCTTCTCGGTATGGAGACCTTCGACATATACGGCCTAACGGAAATATACGGTCCTGGGATCGCCATCGACTGTCCTTGCCATGAAGGGTTGCATTTCTGGTCTGACTATCTCATCTTCGAGGTGATCGATCCTGAAACTGGTTCTGTGCTTCCGCCCGGCGAGGAAGGCGAACTGGTCATCACCGCCATCGCCAAGCAAGGCATGCCCCTGATCCGTTACCGGACGCGTGATATAACGACGATCATCCCGGCAGCATGTTCCTGTGGCAGCCCCTATCCGATGATCCGACGGGTTTTGGGACGCACTGATGACATGATCAAGATCAAAGGGGTCAATATCTATCCCGGCCAAATCGATCACGTCCTACGCCACACCCCCGGCGTATCCAGCGAGTATCAGATCGTTTTGGAGCGGATCGATAATAAAGATCACATCCGCATCCGTGTCGAACTGGCCAACGGACACAGCGTCGATGAAGTGGCTAAAGCCTGCCGCAAAAATATAAAGACGACCATCGGCATCTTAGCTGATGTGGAAGTGCTCCCTCATGGCGCTCTGCCACGAACAGAGCGAAAGACGAAGCGAGTCTTTGACCATCGTTACGACTATTTGAATCAAGGCTGATACATAGCAACCGCTGTTTATCAGTTCTGTATAGACAATAGTAAATAACTGCAAAAGAACTGCGGATAAACTTTAATTTACCGTAAGAGACTGCCCGAGTTTGGGCAGTCTTTCTTTATTTTGGCATCCTCGTCGATGGCTCATCGATGGCTCATCAATGACTGATTAATAAAAGGCTTATTGTAAATAGCCCATAGGCTTATTGCTTATCCCCCCGATCCCACTCGCGCCCGGGCACTCCCGCTCGTTGGGTTCGACGTCCAATGTCGCTCAAACCAGGCCACGAATTGATAGAGCGCAGCCGCCACGACGGCTAAAATGACGATGCTCGTGATCACCAACGTCAGTTGAAAGACCTGACCGCCATAGATGATTAAATAGCCCAGGCCAGATTTGGAGACGAGAAATTCACCGACGATGACGCCGACAAGAGTCAACCCGATGTTTACCTTCAAGGCCGCAATGATCGTCGGTACCGATGCTGGCAAGATGACTTTGCGCAGGATATCCCAGCGATTCCCGCCAAAGACGCGGATCAGCTTCACATACCCTTCCGGCACCTCCGTAAAACCGCTGTAGATGACCGTAATCGTGGTTATCACCGAGATCGTCAGGGCCATCGTCAAGATTGCCCCGTAGCCGTTGCCCATCCACACGATGAAGATGGGGCCTAAGGCGATTTTGGGCGTGCTGTTGAGCACCACCAGGAAGGGATCCATCAGCCGGGCTAAGGAAGGAAACCACCAGAGCAGTACAGCTGCCAGTAAACCTAATAAGGTTCCCAGGAAAAAGCCGGCCAAAGTTTCCCCAACGGTAACGCCTACATGGTGAAGCAGTTCTCCTTCTTGGGCAAGTTTGATCAACAGTTCAAGGATCTGCGAAGGCCGGCTGAACAGAAATGGATCAATGATGCGTGCGGAGGCCATAACCTCCCAGGCGACGATAAAAGCGATGACGATAAAAGCCTGGGTTAAGATAATCAACCACTTTTCCTTTCGGATCTTCTGTAGATACTGCTGCCGGGGAATCGTCGACATGGCTACGTTCCCCCTTTCTCCGGTAGCAAGTCCCGGTCTACATATTCCCGGAGTTCATCCCAGATGAGGTCTACATACTCGACAAAACCTTTCGATTTGCGTGCTTGCCAAGGGCCGGGGTGTTCCTCGCCAAATTCGATCGTCAGATCTCGTTTCACTGTTGCCGGTCTTGATGTAAGAACGATGACTCGATCGCTCATCGCTACCGCTTCACCTACGTCATGGGTGACCAGGACCGTTGTTTTGCGGCGTGATTTCAGTGCCTGCCAAACTTCTTCCTGGATCGTCGTCCGGGTTTGGTAATCTAACGCCGAAAAAGGTTCGTCAAGCAAAAATATATCTGGATCAACGGCCAAGGTGCGCACCAAGGCGACCCGCTGACGCATTCCCCCCGATAATTCTGTTGGATGATGATGCAGAAATTTTCCCAACCCATACGTATTGAGCAAATCTTCCACCAGGTTCTCTTTTCCCCGGTCCTTTTGCAGTTCCAGCCCCAGTTTGGCATTGTCCAAAACGGTTCGCCATGGCAGCAGAAAATCTTGTTGCAACATATATCCGATACGGCTTTGATGTCGCCCAGGCTGTTCGCCTTTGACGAAGACTTTGCCGTAGGTGGGATCAAAGAGACCGGCGATGAGCGATAAAATCGTGCTTTTTCCGCACCCGCTCGGGCCGACGAGGGCTACAAACTCACCCGGTGTAATTTTCAACTGGATGTCCTCTAGGGCAGGAATTTCCCCTTTCGGTGTCTGGTACGTCACCGTCACGTTCTGCAGTTCTATGGCCGAATCGGTCACAACTTCACCCCTTCCTAGAAAAAAGCCGCCCACCGAGATGGGTGAGCGGCTACAGATCATTGCTTAGCGGAGGCCATGACTTCTTCAGCTACATCGGTGAGCGCCATTTGTTCCTCTTGTACACGTTGCTTCAGTTCCCCTGCCGATTCGATAATGTCTTGCAAGTACTTTATGCCGCCCGGTTGTATTCTCGGGTCTTTCGGCCAGGTGTCCTGCCCTTGATACCGCGCTACGGCATTGCGAATGATGGACCGATCACTTCCCTCAAAAGAAGGCATGATGACATCGGTGATTTCGTCGACACTATGAGTCGAAACCCACTGCTGAGCTTTATAGATGGCCCGGGTGAAGGCTAAGACCGCCTCTCGGTTCTGTTGGATATAGTCACCGCTAGCCATAAAGCAAGTGTAGGGAAGAGCGCCTCCCTCAACCCCTAAGGAAGCGACAACCTGACCGGCACCACCAGCTTCCAGTTCAGATACGGTTGGTTCAAACAAGGCTACGTAATCGCCGGTACCCGAGGTAAAGGCACCCGCCGTAGCGGTGAATTGAATGTTTTGAATGATGTTCACATCATCCAAGGGCTTCAATCCCTTTTGCTTCAGCGTCCATTCTAAGACCATTTCCGGCACGCCGCCTTTTCGAGCACCGATGATCGACTTTCCTTTCAGGCCTTCCCAAGAGAAGGGCTGGCCCTTACGGCCCACCAAAAATGAGCCGTCCCTCTGGGTGAGTTGAGCAAAGGTCATGATCTTTTTGTCAGAACCTTGCTGATACGTGTAAATGATCGTTTCTGGTCCGATCAGACCGATGTCAGCTTGGTCAGCCACCAGTGCTGTCATAGCTTTGTCACCGCCCCAAGCGGTGGTCTTCTCAACATCCAGGTTTTCCTGTTGAAAATAGCCTTGGTTCAAGGCCACATAGAGGGGGGCATAAAAGACGGAATGAACCACTTCCGTGAGTCGGACTTTTTTGGTTTTACCAGGTTCGCTGCTGGTACTGCCCGTCGGACTGTCCTTGCCAAAAGAGCAGCCCGATAGCAAGAGAGCTGTCGTCAGCAGGCTGCTAAGAAACAGCTTAAACCCAGTTTCTCGAAAATGCACCAAACGGAAAGCCTCCCTTCTTCAGATAAGCTGAAATATTTTCCTCCAAATGTATATGCACTTTTATAGGGAAAAGGTGCGTAAAGACAAAAACAAAAACTTCCAATCAAGGTAAATCCTTCAGATTGGAAGTTTGATTGCCTTTTTGATTCAGTTTTTTCCTACAGCTTGTCTATAGATGAGCCTCGAGTATCTCCGTTCCCCAAAGATAGCCGAGCAAATCCAAAACATCTTCTTTCCCCTCTCCAGTCTCTGAGGAAAAGGTGAGAATGGGAACTTCCTTCGGCACATTGAGGGTTTGCCGGATGACTTTTACATGCTTCCCATGCTGCCCCCGGGAGATTTTATCGGACTTGGTGGCAATGACAGCGGTGGCGATTTGAAAGTGGGTCAACCATTCGTACATGGCGATGTCGTCTTTGGAAGGTGGATGGCGAATATCTACCAGTTGGATAACCCCTCTTAACTGGGGACGATTGCGCAAGTAGTTCTCCATCATGGGCCCCCATCCGGCTCGCAAGGTCTTCGACACGCTGGCATAGCCATACCCGGGAAGGTCGACGATGTAATAGGCTTTGTTGATCTGATAAAAGTTTAAGGTTTGGGTCTTTCCCGGCGTCGATGAGGTGCGGGCCAAATGACGGCGGTTGCAAAGCTTGTTGATCATCGATGATTTGCCCACGTTGGAACGACCGGCCATCGCTACCTCTGGTAAATTGTCGACGGGATACTGTTCCGGTTTGACGGCACTGATGATGAATTCAGCTTCCTTGATTTTTAACGGCTCCGGTGCTTTTGGTTCGGCAGTATTCGGTTCGCCGGTATTCGGTTTGGTCGCATTCGGTTCGGCAGCATTTGACTCGGCAGCATTCGGTTCATCGGCACTTAGACCGTCTCGTTGATTTGAATCGCTCATCTAATGAAACCTCATTTCAAAATTCACCTGCATTTAAAGAGGATGAACAGGGGGTGACGGTACTCTGAATTTTCCATGATTATTTTCTAGGGTAGTCGAAGAGGTACCCTCCGAAAAGGGTACCTCCCCTCCTATTAATTCTGCGGAGTATCTCCCAAGATTTCTGGATAAACGTTCATCGTTCCCTGCTCCAGGGTAGCCGGAATCGTTTCCGGCGGTTCCGGTTCTGGCGATTGTTCCGGCTCTAACAGGGCTTCTTTAATGACTTGGTCCATATGGTCCACGAGGACGAACCGCAATTTCTTCTTGATATTGGCCGGTACGTCTTCTAGATCTTTTTTATTCTCAGCCGGCAATATGACCGTTGTACAACCGGCCCGGTGGGCAGCCAACATTTTTTCTTTGATCCCTCCGACAGGTAAGGCCCGGCCGCGGAGGGTGATCTCTCCCGTCATCGCCACTTCCCGGCGAACAGGTCGCTTCGTCAAAGCCGACGTCAGCGCTGTTGCCATGGTGATTCCTGCAGATGGACCGTCCTTCGGAATAGCACCTTCGGGAACGTGGATGTGAATATCCGTAGTCTGATAGAAGTTTTCCGGGATACCTAACTCTTTCGCGCGGGAACGGACATAGGTCATTCCGGCATGAGCTGATTCTTTCATCACATCGCCCAGTTTCCCCGTCAGGGACAGACCGCCTTTGCCTGGTAGCAAGGCCACTTCGATGGCAAGCGTGTCTCCTCCGGTCTCGGTCCAGGCCAAACCGGTAGCCACCCCGACTTGGGACTCTTCTTCTGCCAATCCGTAGCGGAATCGGGGGATGCCTAAATAAGTGGGAAGGTTACCTGAGGAGATGGATACTTTTTTGTTGGGATCCTTGACGATGGCCCGGGCGCTCTTGCGGCAAAGTGCGGCGATTTCCCGCTCTAGGTTCCGAACGCCAGCCTCTCGCGTGTATTCGCGGATGACGCGTCGTACAGTGTTTTCCGAGATTTGCACCTGTTCCGGTTTCAAGCCGTGTTCTTTGATTTGTTTGGGAACGAGGTGATCGACGGCGATGTGTACTTTTTCTTCTTCTGTATAGCCGGGAATGTAGATGACTTCCATCCGGTCGAGCAGCGGCCGGGGAATGTTGTGAATGGCGTTGGCTGTGGTGATGAACAACACCTTAGACAGATCGAAGGGAGATTCGATGAAGTGATCGGAAAAAGTGCTGTTCTGTTCCGGATCGAGCACTTCCAGGAGCGCTGAAGATGGGTCACCACGGAAGTCATTGCTCATCTTATCGATCTCATCGAGGAGGAAGACAGGGTTTTTCGTCCCTGCTGTCCGCATCCCTTGGATGATCCGACCGGGCATGGCGCCCACATAAGTGCGGCGGTGACCGCGGATCTCCGCTTCGTCACGAACGCCGCCGAGAGAAAGGCGGACAAACTTCCGTTCCAAAGCCCGGGCGATAGAACGGGCGAGGGATGTTTTACCGACGCCGGGCGGTCCTCCGAAGCAGATGATGGGGCCTTTCATCTTTTGGGCCAATTTACGGATCGCCAGGTATTCGATGATCCGTTCTTTCACCTTATCGAGACCGAAATGCTCTTCATTGAGGATTTGCTCGGCTTTTTCAATATCGAGACGGTCTTTCGTCTGCTTCGCCCAGGGCAAGGCTAAGACCCAATCGAGGTAGTTACGGACAACGGTCGCCTCGGCCACCATGGGCGGCATCTTTTCCAGGCGTTCGACTTCACGCAGTGCCTTTTCTTCCATCTCTTTGGGAAGTTTCGCTTTAGCGATCTTCTCGCGAAGCTCTTCCCCTTCCGCCTGGCGATCTTCTTTTTCACCGAGTTCTTTCTGAATCGCTTTGATCTGTTCCCGCAGGTAGTATTCTTTTTGGGTTTTTTCCATCTGTTTACGGACACGGGAATTGATCTTGCGCTCCAGTTCAAGGATTTCCATTTCCTTGGCCAGAACTTCTGTCAAGATGCCTAACCGTTCCTCTATGTCCAGAGCTTCTAAGATCCGCTGCTTGTCAGGTGTTTTTAAGGTCAGATGGGATGAGATGACATCGGCGAGCCGGCCCGGATCTTCCACAGCGACGACAGATACGAAGGTCTCCGGCGGTATCTTCTTTGACAACTTTACATATTGTTCAAATTGGTTGATCAACGACCGCATGAGCGCTTCTACGGCTGCTGTCTTTGTTTCGCTTTCTCGATGTTCCCGTACTCGAACTCGGATAAAAGGATCCATCTCCAGGAAGTCGTCGATGCTGGCACGGGCCAAACCTTCTACGAGGATCCGGATGGTTCCTCCCGGTAGTTTGAGCAGTTGTTTGACCTCTGCTATCGCGCCGATTTGGAAAATGTCATCTTTATCCGGTTGATCCGTTTGCGCTTCTTTTTGGGTGGCCAGAAAAATGATCCGATCCTGGGCCATCGCTTCCTCGATGGCGTTTACGGACCGTTCCCGACCTACATCTAAATGGACAACCATGTATGGGAAAACGATTATACCACGCAACGGCAATAAGGGGAGTTCCTGTATTTCCGGTCGCGCCTTGTTTTCTTCAGCCATTGGGGCAGCACCTCCTGCTCTCCTGTTCTGGACCAGAAGATTATCCTCATTTTACTATATTCCGGGATCAAAGCCCAGCCTTTTTCCTCCCACTTACTTCCTTGAAAATCGTTTCACCGGGGGGCTACGCTTTCAAGTGCTGATGCTGTCAGCAGATCTGCACTTACGTTGAGGGGGGTATCACCGGCAATCGGCTCTCCCAATCGTGTCTCTGCAAAGACTTGATCGATAGTTCGCACAGGGATGACGGTGATGTCCAAAAATCCGGCGAAGCGGTCGAGCCAGTTTTCGGCCGGGATCAACACTCGTTTGGCACCAGCTAAGCGAGCCGCTTCCACTTTACTGACGACACCGCCGACGGGCTTCACATGACCCCTTACGGAGAGTTCTCCCGTCATGGCTAACCGGTTATCGATAGGAACTCCCTTCACTGCCGAAGTAATAGCGATAGCAATGGCGATGCCGGCAGAGGGACCATCGGTCGGTGTACCTCCCGGAAAGTTAATGTGGATATGCCAATCGTCCGGTTCTAAGGCCGTGGTGCTGCGCAGTACGGTGAGCACATTGTCTACGGATGTCTTGATGAGGCTCCGTCGCTTTACCGTTCGACCGCCGAGACCTCCCATTTCCTCTTCGTCGACGACACCGGTCAGGGTTAAGGTTCCCTTGCCTTTGGGCGCTGGTATCGCTGTGGCTTCGATTTCCATGAGGATACCCATCGATGGTCCCGCCAGGGCAAGACCGTTGACGAGGCCGATTTGGGGTTCTGAAGGGATTTTTTTATCGGGTCGCGGGTTGTATTGACCGGAGTGGACGACCCATTCCACATCTTGGACAGATAGTCTGTCTTCACCGCGTGTTAAGGCCAATCCTGCCGCGATTTGAACGATGTTAACGGCTTCCCGTCCGTTTGTTCCGTAGCGCTGGATGACTTCTATGGCGGCGGCGGGAATATCCATCTCAATTTTGCGGGCACTGTTGACGGCCACAATTCCGATCTCTTCCCGGGTGAGAGGTCGAAAGTAGATTTCCAGGCAGCGGCTGCGAATCGCGGCAGGAATCTCCTGTGGTTGCCGTGTGGTGGCTCCGACAAGACGAAAATCTGCCGGGAGGCCGTTTTGGAATATATCGTGAATATGGCTCGGAACATTTGGGTCTTCACTGGAGTAATAGGCGCTTTCCAGGAGCACCTTACGGTCTTCCAATACTTTTAACAGTTTATTAATTTGGATCGGGTGAAGTTCACCGATTTCGTCGATAAAGAGGATTCCTCCATGAGCCTTAGTGACGGCACCAGGCTTCGGTTGAGGGATACCCGCCATACCGAGTGCCCCTGCCCCTTGGTAGATCGGGTCGTGGACAGATCCGATCAAGGGATCGGCGATCCCTCGTTCATCGAAACGGGCTGTGGCGCCGTCGACTTCCACGAATTTGGCTTGTTCCGTAAAGGGAGAGAGAGGATTTTTCTTGGCTTCCTCCAAAACGAGCCGAGCCGCTGCCGTTTTACCGACACCCGGCGGCCCGTATACGATCACGTGCTGTGGATTCGGTCCACATAAGGCCGCTTTTAAGGCTTGAAGGCCGTCTTCCTGACCGACGATTTCCTCAAAGCGGCTGGGACGAGTCTTTTCAGATAATGGCTCTGATAGGGCTAACCTGCGCATGCGTTGCAATTTTTCCAGTTCTTTGCGGGACTCTCGTTCCACCGCCTGCCGGTTATTCTGTTGATTTTTGAGCAGATGCCAGAAGTACAGTCCGGTGATGATGACGAAGAAGATCTGTAGGAGACCTAGCAATCCACCGATTCCCGACCAAATATTCACTGCGGTCACTCCGTTTCCTCTGTTCCAATCTGTCTTAGTATCTAATTGGTTCGCTCTTTTTATGAGAGTTTGCGCAGTAAAACAAAACCTCCGAAGGATAATCCTTCGGAGGTTTTCTGTGAGGTCAGGAAGACCTTATCGGCGATTGCCAGGTTTTGGTTTTACTGACCGTTTGGTCGCTGTGGAAGGTTCTGCATCATTCGGACCTTTAACTGCGGCTTTCTCTAGAGCCTCAGCTTGCGTTCCTAGGCTGACTCTTCCTTCTTTTTTTTTCTATCGGCCGTCACCAAAACCGGTTCCTTCTGTTTGAGAATAACTTCCTTAGTCACCATGCACTTAGTCACGTCATTCCGCGAGGGAATATCGAACATGACGTCCAGCATGACTTCTTCGATGATGGCCCGCAGACCCCGTGCACCGGTATTCCGCTTAATCGCTTCGTTAGCGATGGCCCGAAGCGCCTCATCTTGGAACTCCAAGTTCACTTGATCCAGTTCAAAGAATTTTTGATACTGTTTAATCAAGGCGTTCTTAGGTTCGGTCAAGATGCGCACCAAGGCATCCTCATCTAAAGCGTCTAAGGTGACGATGACCGGTAGACGTCCGACAAACTCGGGAATCAAGCCGAATTTGAGCAAATCGCCCGGTAGGATATCACGAAGAACTTCTCCGATGTTTTTATCTTGTTTGCTCTTGATTTCGGCGTTGAAGCCCATGGCCTTTTTGCCGACGCGGTTCATGATGATCTTATCGATACCATCAAAAGCACCGCCGCAGATAAACAAGATGTTGGTTGTATCCAGTTGGATAAACTCCTGGTGGGGATGCTTGCGACCACCTTGAGGCGGAACGGAAGCGACGGTACCTTCCAGGATTTTCAACAGTGCTTGCTGGACTCCTTCACCAGAGACATCTCGAGTGATGGAGGGGTTCTCAGACTTACGGGCAATCTTATCGATTTCATCGATGTAGACGATACCCTTTTCCGCTTTTTCCACATCATAGTCGGCTGCCTGGATGAGTTTGAGAAGGATGTTTTCCACATCTTCACCCACGTACCCAGCTTCCGTCAACGAGGTAGCATCAGCGATAGCAAAGGGAACGTTTAAGATTCTGGCCAATGTTTGGGCCAAAAGGGTTTTCCCGCTGCCGGTGGGGCCAAGCATGACGATATTGGACTTTTGCAGTTCAATGTCATCGATTTTGGATCCCAGATTGATGCGCTTATAGTGGTTATAAACCGCTACAGACAAAGCCTTTTTCGCTTGGTCCTGCCCTATGACATACTGATCCAGGATTTCTCGAATTTCTTTCGGTTTGGGAACATCGCCCAAATCGAAAGTATTTTCATCCTGCAGTTCTTCTTCGATGATTTCGTTGCATAACTCAATACACTCATCACAGATGTAAACTCCAGGGCCGGCTACCAGCTTTTTAACTTGATCTTGTAGCTTTCCGCAGAAGGAGCACTTCAGTTGACCTTTATCGTCACCGAAACCTTTGTACATAACCTCCCCTCTCTGCTGCTCATACCTTCGCCGGCTTGAATTCCATCACCCCGTCAATGATGCCATAAGCTTTTGATTCATCGGCAGACATGAAGTAATCACGATCGGTATCCCGTTCAATCCGTTCCAGAGGTTGACCCGTACGAGCAGCCAAGATCCTGTTTAAGTGGTCCCGTGTCTTTAGAATATGTCGAGCGTGAATTTCGATCTCTGTCGCCTGACCTTTTACCCCTCCGAGAGGTTGATGAATCATAATCTCTGCGTTTGGTGTCGCGAAGCGCTTTCCTTTGGCGCCGGCCGCCAGCAAAAAGGCGCCCATCGACGCAGCCATACCTACGCAGATGGTCGATACATCACACCGGATCAGTTGCATCGTGTCGTATATGGCGAACCCGGATGTAATAGAACCGCCCGGGCTGTTGATATACAGGTGAATGTCTTTATCCGGATCTTCTGCTTCAAGAAAGAGCAGTTGCGCGATAATCAAGTTAGCCACAACGTCGTCAATTGGGCTGCCGAGAATTATGATACGATCTTTTAAGAGCCTGGAGTAAATATCGTAGGCCCGTTCCCCACGGTTGGTTTGTTCCACGACCATCGGAACCAAAGTACTCATCCCAGGAACCTCCTCAGGTACAGTCTATGTCCGGGGAAGATGTCAAGTTCTTCTATTTCAATTAGGCTTCAACGAAGTTCGCAGTTTCTATGAGGAACTTGACCGTCTTATCCAGAAGAATGCTTTGCTTCAAGTTGTCAATTTGACCACGGGACAGCAACATTTTTTTGATCGTTGCTGCCGGTTGTTTATAATTGTTCGCCATGGTTTCGATTTCTTTGTTTACTTCTTCTTCGGTCACAGCCAAGGCTTCTGCTTTCGCAATCGCTTCCAGCACGAGCTCTTGCTTAACCGATTTCAGGCCTTCCGGCACAAATTGGGCTTTCAGGTCGTCTTTCGACTGGCCGGTCATCTCGATAAATTGATCTAAGGAGAGACCTTGGTATTGGAGGCGTTGACCGTAGTCTTCGAGCAGTTGCTCGACTCGTTTGTCAACCATGACTTGGGGAACATCCAGTTCCGCATTGGCTACGACTTTATCGAGTACGGCGTTTTGTTTCGCCTGTTCACCGGCTTTTTCTGCAGATTCTTGCAGGTTCTTTCGAATGTCTGCCTTCAGTTCGTCGAGGCTGTCAAAGTCGCTGACGTCTTTAGCGAACTCATCGTCAATGGTAGCGTATTCTTTACGCTTGATTTCCTTGACAACAGTTTTGAAGACAGCCGGTTGGCCAGCCAGGGTTTTTACATGATATTCGGCAGGGAAGGTAATGTTCAAGTCGCGATTTTCGCCGACTTTGGCGCCGACGAGGGCTTCTTCAAAACCGGGGATGAAGGTGTTGCTGCCCAGCTCCAGGGGATAATCTTCACCTTTTCCGCCTTCGAAAGGAACTTCATCTTTGAATCCTTCAAAGTCGATGGTGACGGTGTCGCCCATTTGGGCTTCCCCTTCTTCACCGACAATGATTAAACGGGCATGCCGTTTTTGCATGGTTTCCAGTTGACGCTGCACGTCTTCGTCCGTCACAGTGACTGGTTTGTTTTCGACTTCTACACCTTTATATTCGCCCAATTGAACTTCGGGCTTAACGGTGACCGTGGCCTTGAAGACCAGCGGTTGACCTTGTTCAATTTTCTGGACATCAATTTCCGGTTGATCGACCGGATCGACGTTGTTTTCCGCGATAGCTTCCGCATAAGCTTCAGGAACGACGAATTCCAGAGCGTCTTCATAGAAGACTTCTTTGCCAAAGCGAGCTTCGATGATCTTCCGGGGAGTTTTACCTTTCCGGAAACCAGGGATGTTGATTTTACCTACCAATTTTTTATAGGCTTTTTCAATGGCTTTCTCAAGTTTTTCGGCTTCTACTTCGATATGCAGTACCACTTGATTCTTGTCTATTTTTTCGACCGTCGCTTTCACCTATGTACCCCTCTCATCTTGTATATCGTAATGAAATCGTATTCACTACTTCAGTATAACCCTATAATTAAAAAGCATAAGATAGTTATTCTACGGCAAATTCACATTTCCTGCTTGTGCAGGGGATCCAATCTTAAGCCTTCTTATTTTTGCCAGATTTCCGAGTTTCATTCTCCTTCCGCGAAAGAATTCTAAAATGAAAACCTCGGCGACTGCTCACCGAGGTTGTATCTTAGCCACTCTGCCAAAAAACATGGTGCGGGAGAAGGGACTCGAACCCCCACGGTTGCCCGCTGGAACCTAAATCCAGTGCGTCTACCAATTCCGCCACTCCCGCAGCGTTTCCGATGAATTTCTCACACCTTAGAATGATACTCGAAGAAGGCAAATTTGTCAAGTAAGTCATGGCTGGGGAGGCTGGATTCGAACCAACGAATGGCGGAGTCAAAGTCCGCTGCCTTACCGCTTGGCTACACCCCAACAGATGTGGCGCGCCTGGAGGGATTCGAACCCCCGACCGACCGCTTAGAAGGCGGTTGCTCTATCCAACTGAGCTACAAGCGCAGATTTATTTCTTTCGTCGCATAACTTCCGTATGCCGACGCCTGTAAATTTAATCATATTATCGACCACTCGTCAAGAAAAAATCATCAAAAATATTATCCAGTTTTTACATCGAGCTTAACCACATTAAGCTTAGTCACATCAAGCTTACTTCTAATAGGATACGAGAAATGAGACGATTCGATACGAACCGTCTCATTTCTTACTTCTTATTGAAACTGTACAGTCCCGCCACATTGTTGAACCTGTTGAATCAGGCTCGAAAGGGCGCTTGTGCTGCCACTGCCGCCTAATAGAGGAATTCGTACAATTAAGCATATCCCGGCAGGAGAACTGACTTCAAGCAAGTTGAGTAAGTTGATCACTGCACCAGGGGGGATAAAGATTCTCAGCAATGTACCGGGAAGCTGAGGGCAGGCGCTCGCTGGTGGGCGAACTCCGCCGGTGCACATGGAAGTAGAAGCTGCGGTAACGGGAAATCTGGCTCTCGACATCTTTCATGACCTCCCTTCCTCTCAGGATAATTTATCTTATGTCTTCTAAATGTAAAATGTTTCCATTATTAGGGCGCAAAAAATCCCGTCACTCATCTCGTGACGGGATCGTTATACTTATTTATAAGTTCGGCCGGTAAATCGGTTCCGGTTCCGGAAAAAGCAATACCCTGAGCAGGAAGAACATCTTTTCCATCGCCGAGGCTCGGTGACTGATTTTATTCTTGATCTCTGCCGGTAGCTCGGCAAAGGTCTTATCATATGCCGGTAAGTAAAAGAGAGGATCATAGCCGAAACCGCCTTCGCCTTTCGGTTCAGCAGTGATGACACCTTGACAGACCCCTTCCGAAAAAAACTTCTGTCCGTCCGGCAGGGCTAAAGCGAGCACGCAGACAAAACGGGCCGTCCGTTTTTCCGGAGGTACATTTGCCAGTTCCAAGAGAAGTTTTTCGTTATTTCGCTGGGAGTCCTTCGATTCACCAGCATAGCGTGCCGAATATACACCCGGTGCGCCATTCAAGGCATCTACGACCAAACCGGAATCATCAGCCATAGCCGGAATGCCTGTAGCTCGAGCCACCTGTTCCGCTTTCATCATGGCATTGTCGCGGAAGGTCTCACCGTTTTCTATCAGTTCTGTGATGTGGGGGAAGTCACGCAAGGTCAGCCACTGGATCGGAAAGGACGAGCTTTGATCACCGGTCATGGCCTCAAATTCACGAACTTTCCCCATATTGTGGGTGGCCAGGATAATTTGATACATGAGGCTTTCCCCCTTACGCCGTATGTTTATCCTTTTTTGTTTTTTCGAAATAATCCTACGACCCAAAGGAAGGTCTTGTCAAGCAGGGATGAATTGATTTCATGAGAAAAAGAGCCGCATTCCGGCTCTTTGCATAGTATGGATCTCGATTTTCGTTTCATTCTTATACAAACAGGAGTTATGAACCTGCAAGTAAAATCTGGGGTGTAATGACGAAGCGAGCGGAGTCATTACACCCCGATTTACCACAATGTAACCTTCATGTCATAGGTCACAGAACAGGTTCGGATAAAGCTTATCTTTTTTCGCGTTGATCCAACGCTCCCAGTTGGGCCTGCATGAGATCACGGATTCCCTTTTCCGCGTAGACAAGCATTTGATCCATCTCTTCGCGGCTGAAGGGGGTGCCTTCGGCAGTTCCCTGCAGTTCGACGAACTTGCCGCTCGATGTCATCACCACGTTCATGTCCACTTCCGCCTGAGAATCTTCGTCATAGCAAAGGTCCAAGACCACCTGGTCTCCCACTTTGCCCACACTGATGGCAGCCAGTTGTTCTCGAACAGGATCTTTTTTGATAGAACCGGCTTGTCGAAGTTTATCACAGGCATCTTTCAGGGCCACAAAGGCTCCAGTGATGGAAGCGGTCCGGGTTCCACCGTCGGCTTGAATCACATCACAGTCGATCCAGATGGTCCGTTCTCCCAGAGCTTGCATATCGACAACAGACCGCAAGGCTCTGCCGATGAGACGCTGAATCTCCATGGTACGGCCCGTCGTCTTGCCCTTCGTCGCTTCGCGCTGGGTTCGGGTGCCTGTGGCACGGGGAAGCATGCCGTACTCGGCAGTGACCCAGCCTTTTCCTTGTCCTTTTTGAAAGGGCGGTACTTTCTCTTCCACCGTAGCCGTGCAGATCACCTTGGTATTGCCCATAGTGATCAACACAGAACCTTCTGGATGAATGAGATAATTTCGTTCTATCTGAACGCTTCGAATCTGGTCCGGGGCACGACCGTCCTTGCGAACCATAATCGTTCCTCCTTCCACGGGCGAGCAGGCAGACGCCTATAGCCAGCGGAAAGAGTCTTTAGGCTCCGGCTCGCTGGTATTGGGCACGCCCTTGTTCGTAGAGATTGTTGCCTTCGGCATCGATACAGACGATCACCGGGAAATCTTCGACGATCAGTTCCCGTACGGCTTCCGTTCCGAGATCATCATAGGCGATGACTTTAGATGCCTTGATGGATCGGGCCATCAAAGCGCCGGCGCCGCCGATGGCGACGAAGTATACAGCGCCATGTTCCTTCATGGCGTTGACCACGTCGGCATTGCGCAGGCCCTTGCCGATCATTCCGGTGAGACCTTTTTCGATGAGCCGGGGCGAGTAGGAGTCCATGCGGTACGACGAAGTGGGGCCGGCAGAACCAATCACTTGGCCCGGTTTCGCCGGACAGGGTCCCACGAAGTAGATCGTCGCATCCTTTACATTAAACGGTAAATCTTCTCCCCGGTCAAGTGCTTCGACCATCCGTTTGTGGGCGGCGTCACGACCGGTGTAGATGGTGCCGCTGATGAAAACCGTATCTCCGGCTTTCAGTTTGCGCAGGGCTTCCTGAGTCAACGGGGTGGTTAAGCGTACAGCATTCATATTTCCAACTCTCCTTCCCTCTTATGCCGGATTACAGTTCAATCTCGGTATGACGGGCCACATGGCAGTTGATGTTGACGGCGCAAGGCAGACCGGCGATGTGTGTCGGGTACGATTCGATGTTGACGGTGAGTGCCGTCGTGCGACCGCCGAGACCTTGGGGCCCAATACCGAGGTTGTTGATCTTTTCCAGCAGTTCTTCTTCGAGGGCGGCGAGATGCGCTTTTTCATTGCGATGGCCGATGTGGCGGAGCAGGGCTTTCTTAGCGAGAAAGGCACATTTTTCCATGGTGCCGCCGATACCGACGCCAACGACAATGGGCGGGCAGGGGTTCGGGCCGGCTTTTTCGACCGCTTCAATGACAAACTTTTTGACAGCTTCGACGCCGTCGGCCGGTTTGAACATCTTCAACTGGCTCATGTTTTCGCTGCCAAAACCTTTGGGAGCTACCATGATGTGCAGCTTGTCTCCGGGAACGATATCATAATGAATGACGGCAGGGGTATTGTCGCCCGTGTTGACCCGCTCAAGAGGGTCTTTGACGACAGACTTGCGCAGGTATCCTTTTTCATAACCGCGGCGAACGCCTTCGTTGATGGCGTCGGTCAGACCACCGTCAACGTGAACATCTTGTCCAATCGTCACAAAAACGACAGCCATGCCCGTATCTTGGCAGATGGGCACCAGTTCATTCCGTGCGATTTCGTTGTTGTCCAGGATGTGACCTAAGATGCTTTTTCCCAGGGGGGACTCTTCCGTCGCTTTCGCTTTTTCGAGCGCAGCAGTCACGTCGGCTCCGATGTTGGTGTTGGCCTTGATGCAGAGTTCCTCCACCGCAGAAGCTACTTGTTCAAAAGTGATGGTACGCAATCCAGGCTCCTCCTTACTTGTCCGTTTATATTTATATATTTATTTATGAAGCCGCCTATCCGTCAATCGGACAGGGACTTCAAAATCAACGGGTGAAATTTTTCACACACAACAGCCTATGGCCCCGTTTAATTGGGGATTGGCCGGGACGATCACTTCCACCTGCAAGATATCCCGGATCATCTGTCCGATGGCCTTGTTTTGGGCGACACCGCCTGTGAAGACGATGGTGGGGCTATACAATTCCCGGAGCATGGGTTCGACCCGCTTTACGATGGTTCGATTGACACCGGCGGCCAGGTCTTCGATCGGATGGCCTTCAATAATCTTCCCGATCAGTTCCGATTCTCCGAAAACCGCACAAGTCGATGATAACTCTACTGGATTCTCTAGACAATGGCCGAGATCCTGCACTTTAAGCCCGAGAACTTCCGCCATATTTTCCAGGTATCTTCCGGAAGAGGCGGCGCACTTATCATTTGTCCGAAAGTCGACCATGCGGCCCTTCTGAATTTTGATCACCTTGCTGTCCTGACCGCCTAGATCGAGCAAGGTAAAATCGCTGAGACCTGTTTGATGGACAGCCCCTCGGCTGTGAGCGCGCAGTTCTGGAATGACTTGTCCCCCTGCCAATTGGACTAGATTGCGCCCGTAGCCCGTCGAAACCAGCCGATCAAATTCAGGCCAGTTCAGCGCCTCATAATCAACGAGCAATTCTTCATTTACTTTGCGGCCGTATTCACGATAAAACTTTAACGTGTCATACAAACGATGGTCAACAACTTGTCCGTCTTGCATGAATAGGGCTTTCACATAGCGGCTTCCGAGATCCAAACCGATGTTCACAGGTTGCTCTTCCTACCTCCATCAAGGTATTTCAAATCGAATACTCTTTTTTAATCCTGGTCCCGTTTATTTAAATCCAAATCATCCTGCTTCTTAACTATGCTTGAAGCATATCCAGAAAGGCATCGACACGCATACGGCTTCGCGCGTCCAACGGTCCAGGCCGATCGCCTTCCAAGGTAAGCACAGGAACGGGCAGCTGCTTCCGAATGATGATATCTTCAATCTGCCGAAAACAGAAACTCTGCGTATAATGGATGACCCCTTGGATATTTCGGCGCTGCACTTCCGCTTCGATGTCTTTCAGGCGTTCAAAAATCGAATAGGGATAGGTATACATCCGGTATTGCTCGACTAGGTCGTCCACATGGAAAGGCATGGCAAACTGCCGTTGCACTTCGTTAAAGACCACCTGACCACCCATGCTCTCAATGTAAGCATAGAGATCGGTGGTGATCGGCGGCACTCCGATGTATCCGATCCGGACAGGCTCTACCTTCGGAGAGCCCTCCTTGGCAGATCCCTTGGCTTCATCGATCAGCGCATCGAGATATCGTTCATACTCGTCGGGATCACCGTTAAAATCGGAACATCCGACGAGAGCGAGATGGTTTTTCTCGCCGGTGACCGTTCCCATTTGCCAGGTCATTTGATCGAGCTGCCAGGCCTTTTTACGAACATGATCGAGCCGGCGTTTCCATTGGTATACTTGCTCCCAATCGGTGCCGAAGGCAGAAATCAACTTCTCCATCTGGAGTTTGAGCAGATCATAGTCCCGATCATAGGGAAAGGCGAAGGGATAGACCCTTACGCCTGCTAATTGCCATGTTTCCATCAATGCGTGTGTATTCGAACAGTCTCCTTGCGTCACCGCCACGACGTCCCGGATATCGTTGGATTCTAAAAGCGTCGTATAGAGCCCTTTGATCCAACCGCAAACGTTGCGAGGGAATCCAGCTTGTTCCGCCACATCTATGGCTTTACCGGGCGCATCTCCTGCGATAAAGATATTATTTAAGTCGACCGGAACCATACCGGCTGCGTAGATGATCTCTACGGGTACAGTGGTCGTCAAACCGATCTTTTTTGTCATCTCCGTCTACATCCATCCTATGAACCTTTAGGCAATAACCACTTTTTGATTTTCCCTGTCCAAAATGCCGTCCAAGCAAACTTGCTGGACATCGGACAAAAGGCGCCCTCCGATGAGGGGACTGCCAACCCGAATAAAAGCTTGCGGATCTCCGCTGACGTAAAAGCGATGGCGCGGTTTTCCCAGACGAGGGTCCCTGGGTGAGACGATTCCCTTTTCGATCAGTTCTTTTCCCTGCGCCACAGTCTGACAGGCTGGGTCAACGAGAGCGATCTCTTCACCGATCGTGTCCCGAATGATCGGCTCCAAAAAGGGATAATGAGTGCACCCGAGAATAATCGTGTCAATGTTCTTCTCTAACAAAGGGGTTAAGTATTCTCGAGAAGCTTGCCGAGCTTCAGAACCAAGGTAGCTGCCCGTCTCTACGAGGGGAACAAAACGGGGACAGGCTTGACCAAAAACCTTCGCTCGCCCGTTCAGTTCAAAGATGCGCTGGGCGTGAGCCCCTTTACGGATCGTCGCTTCCGTCGCTAAGACACCGATGCGGCCGTTTTTGCTGACGCTGACGGCTTCCTCTGCGCCGGGATTCACTACGCCTACAATCGGAACGGAAAAACGCTCCTGTAGCAAGTCAAGAGCCAGTGAAGAACTGGTGTTGCAGGCCACAAGAATCAGTTTCGCGCCTTCGGAGATCAAAAAGGTGACGATTTCAAAGGCAAAGCGGATCAATTCATCAGCTGGCCGTGGTCCGTAGGGTACATGGGCCGTATCCGCAAAATAGAGAATCTCTTCTCCCGGCAATTGCCGAAAAACTTCACGTGCCACGGTAAACCCGCCGACACCCGAATCAAATACGCCAATAGGCTGGCAACGAATCAAAAAACCTCACTCCTAGCCATTACGGCATGGGACCCTTTAAACCATAGCACATATTATTCGCTATGAAAAGAATGGTGACTCATGCTCAGGGTTGTTCAAAATGCCTTTGTAGACCAGCCGCGATCGCCTCGGCAGCTTTTTGCCGAATCGATCCCTGATTGAGCAGTTTTTCTTCCTCCGGATTGGAGAGAAACATCAGTTCAATCAATATGGCTGGCATGTTTGTTTCCCGCAATACGGCAAAGTTTGCTCCTTGCGTACTCCGGTCTTGCCGTTGTAGTGCAGCGACAAGCGATTGCTGTACCATACCAGCCAATCGCATTCGGGTCCCTTCTCCAGCTTTCGGCATACCTTCTTTATTGAAATAATACGTCGTGATGCCGCCGATATCGCTGCTGGAATTTGAATTGTTATGTATACTCACGAAGAGATCAGCCTTCGCTTTGTTCGCTAAGTCAGAACGATAGGTGAGGTCATCGCCCACCGTTTCACCCTTTATGTCCTTATCACTCTGTCGAGTCATGATCACCCGGGCGCCTTTGGACTGGAGAACACTGGCCAAACGACGGCTCACGTCTAAAACGACGTCCTTTTCCTTCGTTCCCCCTTGCCCGGAAGCACCTTGGTCGACCACATTGTAGCTCGTGTTAAAGTACCCATGACCGGGATCGACGATAATCGTCTTTCCGGCCAAGGAACCAGCGACGGCTGCCACGGTGCTGCTGGTTGATCCCCGACTCGGTTGGGTCGATGGTTTACTCGTTGCCGTTGGCTGAGCTGTCGTCAGCCAGGAGGCAATCCAGCCGCCAGGCTTTCCCCCGTTGAGGAGTTGGTACCATCCATCCTGTACACTTCCCAGGTCGAAAACTTCACCGACCGCAGCAGTTCTAACAATATCGCCTTGAAGACTGGGAGAAGTACGGATATTAGCCGAATACTGTATGGTCACCTTCCATGACCGTGGGTTCGATAAAACCGGTCCCGTTGAAGCAGCCGGGTTGACCGTGATTGGTTCAGGTGTCGGTTCTGGCTTCGGTTCTGGGCCGAAAGTGCCGGGCGGTATGATCAGCAGTGAAGAGGGGGAGTTAGATTCAGAGGCACTTGGCGGTGAGGAAGCCGGAGCGGAATCGTCCTTCGCAAGCAGCCAATCGGCAATCCATCCGGTGTTCCCATTATCCAAGCGGACCTTGGTCCACCCCTCTTTCGATTCTAGAACAGCCAGTTTTTTTCCTTTCAACACCATGGTTACGATATCGAAATTCACTCCAGGGCCGCGACGAACATTGACAACCTGCCCGTTCACCGTAACGGTTGACCCTTGCTTGAGAGATTCTAATGTCTTGAGGCTGCTCGAAGCCCATCCGGGGACGGCATCTCCGTTCGTATCGGCCCCGAGCGCACCTGATGTCGGCAAAAGGAAAAAAGTCCCCCCCAGGACTATGGACAATAGACGACGATGTTTCATATTTCCTCCCTATACGTAACAGGACATTTTCCGGAAGGCAATAACCAGCGGATCTTTATACTACATAATTCGGGAGATGCGTCCTGTTTTATGTCGATGTTGGAAAAAATCCGTCATCTTTCTGTTACGTTTTTTATTGTAATCCTTTTTCGCTGGAATGGACAGAGGAAGAATAGATTGTCAGAGTTATTGACCAATTAGCGAGAAAAATAAACGGTGACAGCGCTAAAAGCCGTCACCGTTTATTTGAACCTGTTATTGGATTTTTTTATCACTGTTGCTCAATGAATTGGGATCGCCTTGTGCCGCTGAAGAACCTGTTGCCTTCGCCGGCTCCGCTTCGTCCATAATCATCGATTTCTTACGAGCCATCGCTTGGGATACGTCCATGTGACCGGCGAGGGATTCAATCTTTTTCCCCTCAACAAGAATTTGTACTTTTTCAATCGACGGATACTGGGTCAGCGTGTTGACGATCGAATAGACCGTCATCGTTTCACCGGCTGAGCCGCCTTGATGGTTTTTTTGCAGCTCCTTGCTAAAGTTCACGGTGCATAGCCCGTCTTTCACGTTGATATCGAGCAATCGGGTACCAGCGGGGATGGTTGCAATGCCTTTCGATTGGATGCTGGGACCTTTGATCAATTCCTGTATGGCAGCCCGGGCTACACTACCTGTTTTTGCGATCACCCGTTTCTCAGAGATTAAGTTTTGTCCTTTCGGGTCAGCGAAGTACAAGGTCAACGCTTGCTCTTGCCCGGCAGGTATCGCTTGTTCTTTACTCTCTACAGGGATCACCTGTTCTGGAGTCAGGCTCGGGCTCTTCTCCTGTTCTTTTGCCGCTAGACCTGTTTCTTTGGCCTTAAAGTCTGCTTTCATCGATACAAACCGATCAATCGCTTGGCATCCGCCTAAACCAAAGGCAATCACCAGCGCTGATACCAGCAAGATGATACCGGCGGACCAGCTCCGTTCCCTGTCCATATATACTTCCTCCCTTTGCAGTCATTTGGTTCATACATATGGACAAGGGAAAAAAACTATTCCAGTATTTTCATATTAATGATGGAGCAGCGAAATGGTACTCATGGCCGTACCTCCTAGTGCGATCCCTGCCAGAGCGAGGCTGGGAGAGAGCTTCTTCGCCTCGGGCCACAACTCGTCCCAAACCAAGTACACCATGGCCCCGCCGGCGAGGCTGAGCATCTGCGCTAACATTTTCGTGGAAACAGCCAGTATGCCAAAACCGAGCAGCGTACCTAAAGGGGTAAACAGGGCCATGCCCAACGTCAACAAAAAGATTTTCCATGTCGACAACCCGCTCATTTTAAGAGGAGCTGCTGTCGCGATGCCTTCGGGGATGTTATGTAAGCCAATCGCCAAGGCGACGAGCCAGCCTAAATGGGTTTCTGCAGCCGAACCAGCAGCGATAGCGATCCCTTCGGGAAAATCGTGCAAGGAAATACCCAGGGCGATGAGATAGCCCATCTTACGCAACGGGCCTGCTTCTTTCCCCCTTCGGCTGGACAAGGTAAAACGAGTCAACAGCACATCGGTCACGGCAAGAATGATCAGACCGAGACAAAAACCGCTCAGCATAGACTCTAAACCGCCCCAAGCATAGGAAGAAGGCAGTAAATCGAAGAGGACGACGCTCAACATGACACCGGCGGCAAAACCGAGCATGACGCTTAAGGTTCGCTTTCCCAACACCCCGAGCATGAGGACCACGAGGGCTCCAGCCGTCGTCGCCAGCCCTGCAATCAAGCTAACAAATAGCATCTGTGGTACGACGCCACGAAGCAGTTCAGCCATCAAGGGACCCTCCAAAGCCGAATTTCTGTAGATATATAATGGTGCCTGGAGGGAAAAAGAACGAATCCCGCTCCCCATCCAAAAAGAAAAACCCACCTGCTCAAAGGCGGGACGCCTTGAACGGTGGGAAATAGATCGCTCACGGAAAGCCGGAAAATTGCCGTGCATGATAAAAGAAGTATGGCGAGGGAAAGCTTTTACCGGAGGTCGAAATTATTTTTAATCTTGCAAACGGTAAGACGAATATCATCCTAATCATATCAGGACTCGTCACCGGGTTGGTCAACGGCCTGATCGGTATCGGCGGAGGGACCATCGTCATCCCCACCATGGTCTTTTTGCTGGGAGTATCACAGCATCAAGCCCATGGAACTTCACTGGCGATCATCCTGCCTACATCGGTAGCCAGCGCCTTTATATACTGGCGAAAAGGATACCTGGCATGGTCATTGATCCTTTCGGTCGCTCTCTCCGGCATGGTAGGCGCTTACATTGGGGCGAAAATGATGAACAAGTTCTCTCCCCAACACCTGCGTATGCTACTAGGGATCGTGATGGTCGTTGCGGGGGTGCGACTCTTATGGAGATAATGCTGATTGTCGTGGGGCTCTTATCGGGAATATTGAGCGGGCTCGCTGTGGGCGGAGGTACACTGCTCGTCCCGGCACTGATCCTGCTCATGGACGTGGAACAACATCAAGCTCAAGCAGTTGCCTTGACAGCCTTTCTGCCTATGTCAGCAGTAGCCTTGGTGACCCATTTTAAGAATGGCAACGTTCGACCTCGTCTTGCCTTTTTGTTGGCTTTGACCGCCGTCATCGGTGCTGTGGGCGGCGCCTCGCTAGCTGCCTATCTCCCAGGGCCAGTTCTCCGGAAGGTCTTCGGCATCTTTTTAGTCGCCATGGGTGCTTATGAGATTTTCTATCGGCCGAAAAGGCAAGCTGATCTCACTAATGGAAAACAACCGAGTGAACGGCAGGGCAACCCATAGTATAAGACCGACCGGCCAACACGTTACCGCTTCGATATTTACCGGTGAGTTATCGGGTATTCGCTACCTCAACGGGATCAACCAAAATCCCTCTGAAAACCATTTCCCTTCCCGCAGGCCGCCGATTTGAGGCGGCTTTTCGTTTATCCAGACGAGATAGTCAGCGCCTCCCTTACGAGCCTCCTCGAGAAAATCCTCGGAAAACTCGGCTGGGTCGATAAACCAACCAAAGCGACGGCTGTAAAAGAGACTGCGAGGCGAGTATTCGTTGATGAGCAGACACGACTCGGATGGAGTCGCCTTATCCAGAGCGAGACCGATATTCAGCGTCTTTTCGTCGACATCGTACCAACGCTCATAGGTCCAAGGCTGGTCCCGCAGCCACTTTTCCGGCAGCCACCGTTGAAATGAGGCAGAGACGAGAAAAGAACCGCCCACCAACAGCAGCAATAGCAAACTCGCTCTCGGCTTCCAACTCCGATAATCGGACAAGCTCATGTCGACCGTCGCCCCTGTGAGCAGAGCGACTAGGGGAACTGCCGGTAGGAAATAGTACTGCAGGTTGTTTAAGACATGATTACCGACTAACAGAAAGAATGCCGCCAGGGCAGCAATCCAGCTAACGATCCAAAAGCGCTCTTGCGAAAAAAGGCCCCGCAGCAGACCGATCATCGCGGGAATGATAAAGAATGGGGTAACGGCGAAAAAGAAAGTACCTCGTCCGACGTCGGCAAACCAATCGAGAGGAATCCCTTCTTGCCAGAGCCTTGCCGCAAAGGAAGTAGTGAGCCCTGATACAAAAGGGTGTTCTGCGATGCCATGAATAGCCCGCAGATAAGCCGCCGTAAACAAAAGGGGAATGATGACATAAGCGAGCCCCGCCTCCCATTTAGGCCCACGTGCCCTGAGCCACCAGAAAAAGAGGGGCAGGTAGAATATGGCTGCCGGCGGTTTAACGAGAACAGCTAAGGTCATCCATAGGACGCCCCGCCACATATACCGGCGGTCCGCCTCCTTTTCCCAGGCAAGGAAATTAGCCATCGCAGCCAGGGAAAGGGAAATCATGGGTACATCCGGTTGAAAGGATCGAGAAAAATAAACATACAAGGGATGAACAGCCAAAGTAAGGGCGGCGGCGAGGCCAGCCCATTCACCCCAGATCTGGCGGCCGATCCGGTAGACCGACAGCAAGGACCACAAGGAAAAAGCGATGATTACGAAACGGGCTACCCAGGGAACTTCCCCAAATATGTAATACAATGCTGCCGTGATGCCTGGAACCAAACCGAATTCCAACTCGGCATAGTTGGGCGGCGCTCCATAATAGGGAAGCTGTGGACGGAGCAGATTAAATTCCCGCTCATAAAAATAGCGAGCTACGGCAGCCGTATCGCTTTGACGCCAGCCATGAAAATCGACAAAAGGGTTCTCAATGCCTTTTAGCCGCATGGCGAAACCGATCAAGACGATGATAGTGAGCGCCCATAGGGAAAAATTCCAACGCAATTCCCTTAACTCTGCGCGATCAGGAAAACGCCAAAACAAATGACTAGCACCCCGCCGATTCGCATTAACGTTACCGGCTCTCCCAATAGAGCCCAAGAGGCGAAAAGCACGATGATATAGGATAAACTGACCATGGGATAGGCTAAACTCAGCTGAACTTTGGACACGGCCATAATCCAGAGAATGGAACTACAGCCGAAAAGGAAAAGCCCCCCGATAATGAGGGGATTTTTCGCCATCTGCAATAACCCTTGAACCAACGTTTCCCACAAGGGACCCGGCTCAATGGCGAGTCGGTTCGCACCGAGTTTAAGCAGCACCTGCCCGCAGGCACCCAAAAAAATCGAAATGAGGATCGTATAGAATCCGCTACCCAAGGCGTTTTTCATGGACGATCTCCAATCTGGAAACTTTTCGAGCCAAGAAAAAATACTGCAGCACCGTCTCCAGTACAGGCATTTTACTCGGTCCTGCTTTCCGGTCGTAGCGCAACACCAAAGGCACCTCATCAAAGCGAAGCCCTAATGTACGCAGCTTCAGCAAGATCTCGGCCATGCATTGAAAACCGCTGGCTTCGATAAAATATTCTCCAAAACGTTGGAAGGCAACTTGTAGAACACCGATCTTATAGGCCCGAAAGCCGGAAGAATAGTCTCTTACACCATCGATTTGAAAGATGAAACCGAGCAGCGTGGAGGCTCCCCAGGACATCACCTTGCGGAAAAAGGATAGTCCGATTTGCTCGCCGCCGTCCTGGTAGCGAGAAGCGATAACCACATGGGTTCCTTTTTTGATTTTCTCCACCATGGCCGGGATGATGCTCGGATCATGGGTATCATCGGCATCCATCGTGACGACGACGTCGTCACTCGACCCGTTTTCGGCGATCCAGCGCAGGCCTGTCATCATACCTCTGCCCAGACCTTTGTTCACTTCATGACGCAGCACCGTCACTGGATAGAGCCGTTGATAACTTTCGGCGATTTCAGCTGTACCGTCTTTTGAACCATCATCCACCACGATCACATGCAAGTCAGGAAATTTGGGGAGCAGATCAGCGAACTTCGGCATCAAACCAGGTAAGCTTTTTGCTTCATTGTAAGCCGGTAACAGAATATACAGGGCCAACGCCCTCCTCTACAGAAACTGATTCCATTTTTAGGTTTTCTATGGGTGCTTTGCAAAGGGACGATCGGCCTATAACCCCTCCGGCAAATAACCGTACATCTCTTTGAACACCTTCGATATGACGGGACCCTCGTCAGGGTCAAACATCCGAACCACAGAGAATTCCACTACTGTCGTCTGCTTCCCATTCGGCAGCGCATGGATTTCGCAACGGAGAATCCGTCCAATACCTACGGTTTCTTCTTGATTGGTCACGATCAGCACGGGCATCCCTACGGGGTACATCCGCCCCCCTTCCTTGGTAAAGCCGAGAATGATATTGCCGTGTGTCCGTTTCCAAAGCAAATGATTTCCGGGACTCTGAGGCGGTTCCTGGGGAAGCTCGTCCACCGGTAGTCGAAGGACCCAGGTGAATTCGAACTTGTAGCCCAACCACACATCCCTCCTAAAAACGTCACTGTATATATTATATACACCCTAGCCTAGAAAATTTCCAGACATAAGAAACCAATATTCCTGCACAATAACTAAAGAGGAAAAATTCTCTCCCTTTTGGAAGGTGGTTTCCTTTTGGGCCGGATTAGCTGTCTCAAACAGTTAGACTTCGAACCGCTGCCCCACCAGATCGATACGGCCTGGAAAGTGCTCTATCCCATGGGTGGACGAGCTATCTTAGCGGACGAAGTCGGGCTGGGTAAAACCATTGAAGCCGGCATCGTCTTGAAAGAACTGCAATCCCGAGGTCAACTGAATAAAGTCCTGATCTTGGCGCCGAAAAACCTGACTGGCCAGTGGGCCCATGAGATGAGGACCAAGTTCGGTTTTCCTTGTTGGGTTAACAAACGGGAATACGGTTGGAACTGGCATCCCTTCGTCGTTACTTCGATCGACTTAGCGAAGCGCTCTCCCCATGCCGATATCATCGGCGCCATCGAGTATGATGTGGTCATCGTCGATGAAGCGCACCGCCTGAAAAACCCCCGTTCCAGCAATTATGCATTTGTATCGTCCATAAAAACGAAAAACTTGCTTTTGTTGACGGCCACGCCGGTACAAAATGATTTGAAGGAACTTTTTCACCTGGTAGACTTGCTGCGGCCCGGTTATTTTGGCACTTTTGCCGATTTTCAATCAGCCTTCCTCGCCAGCAAACGAGAACCGAAAAACCCGAAAGAACTGCAGGAAGTCCTCGCAGGCGTCCTCATCCGCCATCACCGCAGCGAATGCGCGATCAAACTGCCAAACCGGCATGTCCACCTGCTTCCCCTCGATTTGACCGAGCCCGAACAAGAGCTTTATGATGCCGTCGTCCACTTCCTGCGCAATGAGTTTCGCCGCCGCAAAGAGATGAAAAAAAGCACCTTAGGCTTACTCACACTTCTCCGCGAAGTATGTTCCAGCTCTTTTGCTGCTTTAGGCACTATCGAGTCGATGGGCTTGGAAGAACTGATTCCCCTAGCCCAGCAAATTCGTCAGAACGCCAAAGCCCAGGTGGTCACCGACTTTCTTCAGCACAGCAAAGAAAAGGTTATCATTTTTACGGAATACTTTCAAACCCTAGATTATTTGGCTATGCACCTGCAGGCCATAGGAATACCTGTGCTCGTCTATCATGGCGGATTGGGACGTTGGACCCGAGCCATGACCCAGCATGAATTCCAGAACAGCGAGATTCCCGTTCTCATCTCCACGGAATCGGGCGGTGAAGGCATCAACTTGCAGTTTTGCCACCAAGTGATCAATTATGACCTCCCTTGGAATCCGATGCGGTTAGAACAACGGATCGGCCGGGTTCACCGGTTGGGGCAGGAGCATGATGTTCACGTCTATAACCTGAGCACCCGGGGGACGATCGAAGAGCACATGTTAGACCTGCTACATGAGAAAATTAAGATGTTCACCCAAACGGTCGGCTTCATCGAGCGTATAATCTACGGTCAAAAGTCTAGTGAAAACCTGGAAACACACGCCTTGGAATACTTACTCGATATTCAAGCAAAGATTAATCAGGAAAAAGCAAAGACGAAACCTCCACTAGAGGTTCCGTCCTCTTTTCAACCTGTATCACCGCCGCTTTTTCTGCTATGAATTCCAGGTGCGGAATCCCTCTCCTAAAACCTCGTGAACTTCATTGATGATCATAAAGGCTTTCGGATCTGTATCATAGACGACTCCCTTCAACCGGACCAACTCGGAACGGCTGACGACACAATAGAGAATGTTCTTTTCTTCTGCAGTATAGGCTCCCCGCCCGCTAAACACGGTGGCTCCCCGTTCCAGTTCGCTGACGACGCGCCGGGCGATTTCTTCGGACTTCTCGGAGATGATCATGGCTGCCCGGGCTGTGTAGGCCCCTTCTTGGACAAAATCAATCACCCTGCTGGCGACAAACACCGCTAACAGGGTGTACATAGCGACTGCTTTGCCAAAGATAAAGGCGATCGACGTGATCACGATGACGTCAAACATGAGCAGAACTCTTCCTAAAGGCCATCCCCAGCGGTGGTTGACCAGTCGAGCGACGATATCGCCTCCGCCGGTGGAACCGCCAAAGAGGAAGATCACGCCCAGACCGACGCCTAGAAAAAATCCGCCGTACAGAGCTGCAAGCAAAATATCGTTGGGCATGGGCGATTGGTACTTCGCCGTCAAATCGATCGCCAGGGAGGCCACCGCCGTTCCCCATAGCGTTTTTAGGGCAAATTCATGGCCCAGAAGGCGCCACCCGATGATGAACAAGGGGATGTTCATGATCAGGTATGATTGTCCCACCGGCCAACCGAAGAGATAATAGAACATCAATGCCACGCCAGTCAACCCGCCTTCGGCCAGCCGGTTGGCGATGATGAAATAATTCAGTCCAAAAGCGAAAATGCTTGCACCGACAGCGATTCCCAGGGCATCTTTCAACCAAAGACCGATTCGTCTTTTCAATTCCCTTCCATCCTATCTGAGACGAAACTTACTCGTATAGATTGCCCTCTCGTCCGCCTTCTAAAACGGATTCAACGCAATACGTCTTTAATGAATACGGTAGTATCTTTAATCAGGTTGTATTCCTTCGTTTCGACAAAACGGTAGCGCTCTTGCAGCACCCGTACGACGGGACGCATCGGGATCGATTTATTCTGATCGACGACAACACCCACTTCCCCTGTAGACAGGCGCACCGAAATCCCCGTCGGGTAGGTGGCTACATTTTTTAAGAAGAGCTGCACCAGTTCCATATCAAGATAGCGACCAGAAAGTCCCATCAACATCTCACAAGCCTGGTGAGGTAAGACAGGCTTGGCACCGAGTGTACCGTTGACTAATTTATCATAGAGGTCCACTACGGCTACGATCCGTCCGTACAGGTGGATATCATCACCGGTCAACTGCCGGGGATAACCGGTGCCGTCGACCCGCTCGTGATGCTGGTAGGCCACATGTGCAGTAACGACACTCAGTTCTTGAATCCGTCGCAGAAGGGCAAAGCCTTCTTCGGTATGTTTTTCATAAAGAGCCCGTTCTTCGTCGCTGAGCCGATCTTCCCCTTTTTCTAGAATTTCTTTCGGCACCTTCGTCAAACCGACGTCATGCATCAGGCCGCCTACGGCCAGTTCTATCAGACGGTTACGGTCGAGACAACGAGCGATCCCCAGCACAGTTGCCATGATGCAGACCGATACACTATGGGGGATCAGCCAGTTTTCGGTGGAACGCATATCCATCAGGTTCATGAGCACACCCTGATTGGCGATGCATTCCTCGACGATCGAGTTTACTGTTTTTTTCACTTTTGTCCCATCAATACTTCGGCCGCTTCGAATCGCATCGGTCGCCTCTTTGACGTTATGCAAGGCTTCTCGGCGGGTCTCGTCGCTGATCGGATCGATGATTTGCAAATCCTGAAACTGTTCATCTTCAATATAGACCGCTGTAATGCCGAGTCCTCGCAGTTTCGAGAGATAACCAGCGGTCAATAAAACACCTTTTCCCAGTAAGATCTGACCGTCTGAGGTCAAGATGGAACGGGCCAGCTTATCTCCGATTTTTACATAATCAATCCCCATCTGCCGCACAGTACTCGCCTCCCTGATGCTATAAAAATTCGCCGTTCCTGTCCGGCATCCTCTATTACTATATAAAAATAAAAGCGGTTTTCGCTATATGCAAAAACCGCTTTTTACCGATAAAGTATGTTAATCCTATTCAGTTTTACCTACTTTGACAGGATTTTCAACTTCCAAGATTGGCTTCACATCGATGCCAGCTTCCTCTTTTCCAATGAGGTAGGCTACATCACCGCTTTTTATCATGCAGGCGTTGGCTTCGTCCGTATCGAGGTGGAATTCTAAAGCCATCGCATCGCCGACACGAGCGAGAACGTTTTGGAAGATCACGCCCCGTTCACCGCCGAAGGAGACGGTGATACGCTCTTTGTCTTTAACGGCTAGGGCTTCCGCATCTTTGGTGTGCATATGGAGATGTCGGCAAGCCAGGATGACACCTTCTTTTAAGATAACCGACCCTTTAGGCCCAATGAGCACACAGCCCGGTGTGCCTTTTAAGTCACCGGAATCGCGAACAGGCGGTTGAACACCTAAAGTAAAGGAATCAGTCCGGGAAATCTCAACTTGGGTCTGTTTTCGTGCTGGTCCGAGGACCCGTACATTGGAAAGGACACCTTTTACCCCAGCTACCGTCAAAACTTCTTTACAGGCAAACTGGCCAGGTTGACAGAGCGGCTTCATCTCTGTCAACTGATATCCGGCTCCGAAAAGGGTATCCACATCTTCCTGGGAAAGGTGGATGTGGCGATTCGACACACCGACGGGCACTTGAATCGGAATATTGTACTTCATGATAAAATTTCCTCCTTCCCCAAGACCAATAGTGTCTAGGATGCTGTCAGCATTTTGACTGGCTTTATTATAAACGCCGACAAACAATCCCGACAATATCTAAGATCTATTTATAACTGTCTAAATTATCAGACAGACGCAGGTAAAAAAGAAAAACCCTCGATGAACGAGGGTTTCATAGATTCGATGTCTTATTCACATCCACAGCCGCAACCGCATTCGCTTTGGCCTTGGCCAGCCACTTTGTTCAGTTCGGCGATGAGTTTATCGACTTCGATGCCGTGAGCGCGAGCGCCCTGCCCGATGTTTTCGAAGCGAGCCGCCGAACAACCGAGGCAACCCATACCAAAACTCATGAAGACAGGTACCGTCTGAGGATATTTACTTACGCATTCCCCAATACCCATAGTTTCGGTGATTACCATTCAGTCCACCTCCTTAAAGGGCAGATGAAGAGCCCCCTGGGGGCATTATACATCAAGTTCTAAATTGTTGCAATGCAGCGGCCAACTGTCCGGCGATCTGGCTTACATGCTGAACAGTCCCATTGATCTCTTCCATGGCCGCTGTTTGCTCTTCTGTCGCTGCAGCCACTTCTTGGGAGCTGCCGGCGTTCACATCGGCTAGTTTTTTGATTTGTTCGACGGCTGCTACTACGCTGACAATCAATTGTTCCGACGACCCAACCGCCTGTTGTTCCGCCGCTTCACCGATTTCCTCGATCAACTCGTTCGTTTCCCTCAGACTCTGGGTGATCTGTTGAAAGGCTTCTCCGGTCTTCGTCGCCACTGTTGTTCCTTCGGCCACTTTTCCTGTTCCCCTGCTCATCGCCTCAACAGCCCGATCCATCTCAGCCCGGATCTCACCGATCAAGTGACGGATCTGTTCCGCGCTTTGCGCCGATTCCTCAGCCAGCTTTCTCACCTCATCGGCGACGACAGCGAATCCTCGCCCCTGTTCCCCGGCACGAGCCGCCTCGATAGCTGCGTTCAAGGCTAAGAGATTCGTCTGACCGGCGATACCGGTAATCGCTTCGACGATTTGACCGATCGCCTGGGACTTATCGGCAAGCCCTTTGATGACTTGAGCCGTATGGCCGACGGCATCGCGGATTTCCTGCATCTTGCCTACCGTGTGATCAACCGCTTCACTTCCGCTTTGAGCCAGTTCCATCGTTTTACGGGACGCCTGACCGGCCCTGTACACGATAGCTGTAATCTCGTGGGTCGCCGCCGACATCTTGGCCACATCATCAAAAGCTTTATCGACCAATTGAACTTGTTCCGTCGTCCCCTCCGAAACAGCGTTCATCGCACTGGCGACCCGCTCTACTGTTTTCGTCGTTTCCTCCGTCGACGCACCAATCTCCGTGGAAATAGCGGCCAATTGCTTCGAAGTGTGTTGGACTTTTTCCAGCAAGGTTCTCAATTCATCAACCATCCGGTTAAAAGAATGCCCCAAGTCTTCGATTTCATCACCGGAGTGTACTTCTACCTTTTGGGTAAGATCCCCTTCGGCCACAAGGCGGGCACTTTCTGCCAGCTTGCGCAGAGGTCGGGTAATTCCGTTCGAAAGCAGCAACGCTGCGACAATGCTGAGGCCAGCCGCGATCAGTGCGAGGATCCAACTCAATTGAATCGCTTGATGAGCCCGTTCCTGTGAACGATCAATATCTGTCCCCATCCGCTTCTCGCCTAATTCTTTCAGGCTGTCTACCGCCTCGATCACACCAGGTATCATGGGGTAAGACTTGTTCAATCCTTGACTGAGGGCAGATCGATCCCCCCGCTGGTACGCTGGAATAATCTCTTCGGACGCCACTTTTTCGTAAACGCTCAACCGGGCAGAAATATTGCGAATATGGTTGCGCTCCTCTTCCGTAGACTCCATCTTGTTCATCTCTTCGATCAGTCTATGGTTCTCTTCAGAAGCTTGTTTAAATTGCTCGATCATTTCCGTTTTTCCAAAAGCAAGGTACCCCATCAGGGAGGCCACTTCCAGATGGGTATTGCTCGTCAGCTTTTCGGCGGAGACCAGCAGCGGAATGCTGTGATCCTCCAAGTCATCGATGGAGGCATCAATGGCACTTGTTTTAAAGTAGGTGACGGCTGCAACGGTAACAATAAGTGCTACGATCGCTAAATAACCGCCGAGAACTTTCCATCGAATACCTATTCTCATTCGCAACGTCACCTCAAATGGAACGAACCGACAGTTCGTCCGTATCGTCGACTGTAAAAACCCGATCTAACTTTGTCATCCGAAAAATTTCCTGAATTATCGGTGTCAAATGGCTCAACCGTAATTGACCGCCCATTTTTACGGTCGTTTTCAAAATGGACACGAGAAAGCCGAGCCCCGCTGAATCGATAAAATCAACACCACCGAGATTTAAGATCAGATCGATTCGCCCTTGTTCCATTCGTTTTACCACATCTTCTCGAAACTTAGCTGCTTCGACGGCATTGAAGGACCCCTGTAAGAAATACAGGTCTGTCTCCCCGACAGATCGGTATTGCACGGTTAACACGTTTTCTTCGCCTCCTGGTCATCGTAGTCATGAAAAGCAGGGGTCTCTAGGGTTGGATTTTAAATCCGCCCTAAATATAATTGTACTTCATAGGAGCCAAATTTAGCACCTTCTGTAAAAATAAGTAACTAAAACTTAATAAAAAACTCACCTTTTTGGGTGAGTTTAAAATTCTTTTATTTAAATAATAGAATTATGCGAGCCCCAGTGAACCGAGGATGAGTTCTAAGGAACCTTCTTCCGGGATTAAGAACAGAGAGCCTTCAATCGCTTCACTTTCTCCGACGAATTCGGTGCTCAACAAGAGGGCATGATCTCCCACTTCAGCGATAGTCGCCAAGACAACACTGATGATGGCGGCAGCCATGTCCATTGCTAATGCTGGAACAGACTGTTCAAAGGTGATCTGCGTGAACATAGACAAGGCGTTTAAATAAGTCCCTGCCAGGATGTTACCTACCTCTTTGAGGGCTGACTCTTGGATCTCGCCGATTTCCTCGGTAGTTCCTGCGGGCAAACCCATCAGCATGTCCACAAGGGCTTTTGCCGATTCGATGGGCAGTACGAAGAGCAAATTCGCCGGTGCCTTACCTTCGACCCGCAGGTATACACCCGCAACGAGCGATTCCGGCCCGCCCATACGGTCGGCCACCTGATCAAAGGGCACGACTCCCAGGGCTGGCACTTTCATATCAATCGCTTTTTGCACCATCTGAGATAACGCGGTAGCCGCATTTCCCGCCCCGACATTCCCCACTTCCCGCAGGGCGTCCATTTGCATCGGGCTAAGGCTCAGAAAATCCATGATAAGCTCTCACTCCTTTGTAGCACTGACCAGAGCAAGGGCATCTGCTTCGGAGTCCGCAATCGAAATGACCTTATTCAACCGAACGATTTCAAAAACCTGACGGATCACATCCCGCAATCCGTATACAGCCAATTGCTTGTCTTCCGCTTTCAATTGTTTATAAAAGGAGACGAGCGCTCCCAAACCGGAACTGCTGATGAATACGACATGAGAAAAATTCAATACGACAGCATCACACTCTTCGGAAACGGCTCCTGTTAACGCTTTTTTAAAACGTTCCAGGCCCATCCCGTCAATTTCACCTTTTAGGTCAATGATGTTGCACGAGTCGAGTTTACGAGCTTCGAACTCCAACACCCGCGCCAACCCCTTTTCTTTTTGCAAATTCTGAGATATTCATTAAAACTATTACACTTTTTTCTAGCATACCATTAGATTTATTTTCTGACAAGGCCAAGGCCTTGTGTAAACGGTTCCAATGGGACCTGTGCTTCCAGATCCCACGGAATTAAGCTGTCAGCGATAGTCCACGGGCTTTCTCGATAATCAGTAGGCCGAACTCCTCGTTCCAAATGTAAGGGTCGCCCCGGTGAACCTAGAATTTGCCTCACCAGTTCATCTTCACCGGCATTGACGATACGAAGCCGGAGCTTTTCGGCGCGGTGTGAGATGGGGCAGCAAAAATAGGTTCGACAGACCAAAGGGCGGTACCGATGGTAGCGGCAACGCTGAGAGTCATCGTCGAAGAGACCGCACTGGCCCTGGTCCATCCGGCGCAGGGTCACATCGATGACTCGACCTTCCTTTTGAATATCGCCATGCACACTCAGCGCCAGAAGAATATCTTCGCCGCTGAATCCACCGGACCTTTTCGCTTTTTCTGCCAGTTCCGGAATGGTCATCGACAAATGGACGGCATCGCCGATGGTCAGGGGAATCCGTTCGCTGCAGCAACCGGGACATCCCTCGCAGGTCGACCAGCCGGTAAACTCCTGCTTTCGGCGAAGACCGCTCCATTTCGAACGATCAAAAAAGTTTTCCACCGCCTGAAGATAATCAGCAATCGTAGCGTCGGCGTGGTAGGCTACAATGTCATAACCCCAACCGTCGGGAAACTGCCGCGGTTCCAGTTGTAATTTTTGCATTATACTGATTCCTCAAAATGGCCCGAATGATGAAGGGCCTGTAAGACCCGGGCAATTTCTTTACATAGGGGTGTCAATTTTAGCCGTTCCGTATCGAGAGGAACAGGCCAACGGTAGAAAGCACAAGCCCGGTGAACGGTGACCACATGATCAGGGGCAACAGAGATCTCAAAATTGACTTCGGGAAAGTTTTGGTGATCCACAATTGTCATGATGATGTTTTGTACGGTTCGGGTTAAAAATCCTGCTGACTCGAAATTTTTTGCCGGAAAATAATATTTGATCTCTAATTCCAAGGCATTGCCAAATCCGTCACGTCTCGCAAAGTCCGGCGTCATGGACCGCGAAAAACCCCTTTGGGGGGCCGCCTCCAGCCCGTAGACTGAATGGGCCGTCATTACCGCGTCCCAGACAAAGGCGATCTCCGTTTTGATTTCGGAACCGGTGCTAGCTCCGGGAACTTGGCAAAAACAGCGAAACTCCCGTAAGCATGTGCCTGTCTCAATAAAATTCTGTACATCGAAGGGTTCCAAACCAGCTTCATCGAGCGCACTGAGCAGATCGTCCCAGACTTCCTCGTATGTTAACATTCCCTGTCTCCTTGGTGTGATTTAAGCGGTACATTCCTCTTCCGGAATGTATCGAACCGATGCCCGGGGCGATTCCCAAATCCGAACGGCACCGACCCGGAGATGGGAGTGATTTCCTTGTAACCATGATGCTAGTTCTTCACAAAAGAACCGGGATAAGTTCTCCGCTGTCGGATTCGTCTGTTGGAAGCAGGGATGTTCATTGATCATCCGGTGATCCAACTGTTCACAAATCGCTGTCAGGGCACGCTTTACGTCGACGAAATCGATCAACATCCCCAATTTATCCAGTTCCCTGCCGACAATCGTCACTTCCACTTGCCACGTATGTCCATGAACTTGCGCACATTTTCCAGGGTATTCTTTTAAAAAGTGGGCTGCATCGAAATGGGTCTGAACGATCAGTTCATACATGGGCGATCCACTCCTCGATTTTTTTACACTGATCCGGCGGGAGCGGTGCCCCATCCGGTAAAATCCGGCCTAAACGAGCGTTCCGATTAGTGCCATGAAAGTCACTGCCTCCGGTGACTTGTAACTCCAGTTCTCGGGCAAGTCGCAGGAACATCTGGATGTCTTCAAAGGAATGTTCCGGATAATAGGCTTCAACTCCCACCAATCCGGCTGCTTTCAACCTGGTTAAGAGATCCTTTAGCTCTCCATAGGTTCGTTCTGCTAGAAAGACAGGGTGAGCGAGCACCGGAACCCCCTGAGCCCGACGAATCAGGGCGATTCCATCTTCGGGAAGCAGTCGTTCCTTTTTGACATAGGCCGGTCTACCGCTGGCGAGAAATCGCTCAAAAGCTTCTTCGACAGATGAGACGACTCCTTTTTTGACCAAAAGGCGACCGAAATGGGGTCTTCCAATAACCTGGCTTCCCGCTTCTTGCATCACTTCTTCCATAGTAATCTGAATTCCCAACTGCCGCAAGCGTTGAATGATTTTTGGGTTTCGTTCGCTCCGCTGTTCGACAAGCTCTTTCAATCCTGCTCGCAATTCAGGATGGTCGATTTCCAGATTATATCCTAAAATGTGCATCTCTCGTTCATTATGATTGACGCTCAATTCCACACCGGCGATGATTTGAACTCCCGATTCTTTTCCAGCTGCTTTCGCTTCCTCCACCCCGTCCGTTGTGTCATGGTCGGTGAGTGCCATCAAGGTGACACCTTCCCGCTGAGCCCTGTGGACAAGTTCCCGCGGTGTGAGGGTACCGTCGGAAGCCGTCGAATGCGTGTGTAGGTCGATTCTTTTCACAGAGATGCCCCTTCCTCGTAGATTCTCAAAACGATAAATATCTTCAACGCTTATTATACATTTGTACTAAATCAGGGTGTCACGACACCGTTCCACCCAAATCGCTCGCTCCGTCATTACACCCCAGATTTTAACTCAACGTGCAACGGTTCTGACGGAAATAAGCCTTTCTATAAGCGTTAGGGGTTCTGCTAGTAATCCTTGACATCTAATGATTTTGCTAATCGGAACGATAAAACCTCTTCACGGAAGGAATAAAATATAAACTTGAATGAAAAAACAGAGCCCTCGGTGAGCTCTGTTTTCTTTCCAAGACATTTTACTTTTTTAGATTATTTGAAATAGCGGTCGAGCAAGCCTTTGAGCATTTGAGCATGACGAGCTTCGTCTTTGGAAGACTCATCGAAGAAATCGTGGGCAGCGTCGATATCGTTTTTCTTCGCATCAGTAGCGGCCATCTTTTTACCTTTATTGGCGCCGATTTCTCCGGCCAGCATTTTTTCGATGTTCTCTTTGGTCGATTCGGAAATCATGCCATTCAGTTCGGCGAAGTGAGCCGCATGTTCTGCTTCTTCCCAAGCGATCCGCTTCAGTACTTCTGCGACTTCCGGATAACCTTGCCGTTGAGCTTGGCGAGCCATAGCCAGATAGAGACCTGTTTCTTGTGTCTCACCGCGGAAGTTCGCATTTACGGCGTCTTCTACGACAGTGCCTTTCGTGACGCCTAGTTTTACTTCATTGACGAGTTCCATATTTAAATACCTCCAATTAATAATAACTATTACTAATTTTGTGCATTTTTAGTATAACTATTTAGATTGGGATTGTCAACCATATTTCAGAATTTTTTTCTTATCGGTGACTCGCTTTAAGTATCCTCTGAAAACAGATAAGCTATGCGTGAACCGATAAAAAAGCCAACTGCCCCGCCGAGATTTGCGGGGCAGTTGGTCAGATAGGGATTCGCTTATAGGGGTTCAAACTCGTCTTTACCTACCCCGCAGAGAGGGCAAACCCAGTCAGCCGGAAGATCCTCAAAGGCCGTTCCAGGAGCGATGCCGTGATCGGGATCGCCTTTGGCAGGATCATAGACATAGCCGCAAACGAGACAACCATATTTTTTCATCAGAAAATCACTCCTTTCTTGTGCATCATCATAACAAACAGATGGAATCTTTGCCAAGGCTCTCGACTAATCTTACAAGTTTTTTTATAATTCTTAACAGTTTACATCGTCCTGAACTGCATTTCCCCTCTGTTCGTATATAGAGACGTCTTCCAGCCTATGGTATGATGAATCTGAGGAGGCTTACCATGACACAGCTTACACCGCTTCAACAGGAGATATTCTCGACGATAGAAAAAGAGGGCGCCATTCCCTTTCGGGACTTTATGTACCTGGCTCTCTACCATCACCAATACGGCTACTACACATCGGGGGAACCGCCGATGGGCCCGGCCGGGGACTTTATCACCTCACCTGAGATCAGTCCCTTCTTCGGCCGCTTGATCGCCCGCCAATTAGAAGAGATGTGGGAAAAGCTCGAGCGACCCGCCCCCTTTCATATAGTGGAATTCGGTCCCGGCCGAGGTTTCCTCGCTCATGCCATCTTAGAGGCACTTTCCAGCCAGCCCTTAAAGGAGTCCCTCCTGTATCATCTGGTAGAAATCAGCCCCGCCCTTCGCCAGCAACAGCGGGATCGTCTAAGCTCCCTCCCTTACCCTATCTATGAAGCACCATCTCGAGCGATGGCCGGCTCTTACGGTTGGTCCACTCCGGAAGAACTGCCGAAAGGCGTCTGCGGCTGTGTGTTGACAAACGAGTTTCTGGACGCATTACCGGTACACCGGCTTCAATGGACGGAAGGCCGTTTTGTTGAATTATATGTAACCAACTCCTCTGATGGGGACGAACCTTTTCAATGGCAAAAAGGCCCTTTATCAGATCCTCGTTTACTTTCCTGGGTAGACCAACATATCAGCGGTGAGAATATCGTCCTCGATGAAGGCCAGGTGGTGGATGTAAACATGGCGGCTACCGACTGGCTCTCTGCCGTCGATGGTCTGCTTCAGCAAGGATTCATCTTGACGATCGATTACGGTCACCAGGCACCGGAACTGTACGACAACGTCCGCATGGACGGTACCCTCATGTGTTATCACCAGCACCGGGCTGACCCTGATCCCCTCTCCGAGGCCGGGGAAAAGGATATGACCGCCCATCTGGATTTTTCAGCGTTACAAAAGGTCGGCACCGAGTTGGGATGGCATAATCTCGGATTGACGAATCAGATGTGGTTCTTGTCCGGTTTGTTGCGCCCCGATGACTTCGCCACGACCTCTGAGATGACTGTTCAAGAGTTCCGGCAGCGCCAAGCCCTGAAAAAGTTGCTCATGCCCGGCGGAATGGGGGAGATTTTTAAGGTATTGATCCAGTCCAAAGGGGTTTATACCGATTCGCTACTGGGATTACATCAGCTGCGATTGCGTTAGGCGCTCATAGAATAGAAAAAATTAGGCAAAAATACCAAAGGTACCTTTCTTAGGTCCTTTGGTATTTTCTTTTTCATAGGAGGTGCTTTCGTGAATGTAAGCAAGATCTGGCTCAAATACAAACCTCAACAACTTCCCTCATCACGGACTTCGATCGGAGGGCTGCTCCTGTTGGCTTTGTTATTAACCGTCTGGTACTTGCTGCCCGGACCGACGGAAGTGGAAACAGTCGCTGTCGATCAAGGCCCGGTGCAAAAAGATCTTTGGATCAGCGGTGAGGTGAAGACGAAGCGACAGATCACCATCTTTTCTTCACTCCCCGGACCGATTGAGTGGCTCGTCGAGGAGGGACAGCGAGTATCGGCGAACGAAGCGGTTGCCCAGGTGGGGGGTCAGTCCCTGACGACTTCCATTGCTGGCCAATTGATCGAAAAGAAAGTGGTTAACGGAAGCTGGGTCCCTCCCGGCACGCCCTTGGCAGAGGTGGCTGATCCTTCGGACTTAGTCATTCAAGCTATGGTGGACGAGACCGATGTATTGAAGCTGAGTCAAGGTCAACCTGTGCTGTGGTCCTTGACCGGTTATTCTGGTGAGACCTTCACTGGAAAAGTCCTCAACATATCTCGAATGGTGAGCCGGGACCATGAGGGGAATAAAGGTTTTCGAGTCCTGCTCAGTGTACCGCCACAGGTGAAATTGTATGTGGGAATGACAGCGGAAGGTCGGGTCATCCTGGAGGAGACAGAAGATGCCGTACGGGTGAGCGTAGACTCGCTCTGGGACACAGGGGGCGATACCTATGTCTATGCGCTCCGGGGCGGACGGGCTGCGGCCGTCAAGGTCGATGTGGGACTGCGCGATGATAACTATGCCCAGGTCTTATCAGGCCTGCAACCAGGCGACCGGGTGATCATCCCCCATGGTGTGCAATTGACATCCGGTCAAAGCGTTCGTTCTAAAACAAGGACGAAAACATGAGCGTACAGAGAAACCTTCTACCACCTGAACTAGTTAAGTTGAGCACCTCAAATAGGAGGACTGCCGCGGGGCAACCGCTCATCGACATACAAGGGGTAGGGAAAGATTTCCCCTATGGTTCCCAGATCCTTCGGGTGCTGCGAGGAATCGACTTGCAGGTCCGACCGGGAGAGGCCCTATCCATTATGGGGCCTTCGGGAAGCGGCAAATCGACCTTGATGAACATCATCGGCTGTATGGATCGACCCAGCCGGGGACGATACCGGTTGGCCGATCAAGACGTGGACGAATTAGCTGAGCGGGACTTGTGCAAGGTGCGCAACCGAACCATCGGCTTTGTCTTTCAGTCCTTCCATCTACTGCCTCGTTTGACGGCTTGGCGCAATGTAGAAATACCCATGCTCTATGGCGGTGTCTCTACCGAAGATCGCCGGGAACGGTCCAAAGATCTCTTAGAGCGCGTCGGATTGGGCCACCGTCTTCACCATCGTCCCAATGAACTTTCTGGCGGCGAGCGACAGCGCGTCGGTATCGCCCGGGCATTGGCTCTTGAACCGGCTTTGATTCTCGCCGATGAACCAACAGGTAACCTGGATCAACGCACAGGCAAAGATATTCTTCGCTTATTTTCCACGCTGCACCGAGAGGGGAAAACGATCATTGTGGTGACCCATGACCCTGATGTGGCCCGCTGGGCTGACCGGATCATCACTATAAAGGACGGGAGACTGGTGTGAACCTGCGTGAGTTTATTCTGATGGCCTTCGAGGGCTTGATCGCTCACCGTCTGCGCTCAGCGCTAACGGTGCTTGGCATCGTCATCGGAGTTTTTGCCGTAGTCACCCTCATGTCTCTGGGAGATACGGTCCGTCGTCAAGTATCGGGGCAAATATCTGAGTTGGGCTCAGGGTTGCTCATGGTCATGCCCGGTCGGGACGACGGCGGACATGGACCGGGGTTTATCAAAATGAACTTGACTTTGCGAGATGCAGAACGATTAAAGACGATCAACGGCGTCGAAACCGTCAATGCGAATTTAACCATCCCAGCCCGGGCAGAGACAAACCACAATAATCTTAATGTCACTCTCTATGGCGACACAGCCGATTTCTTGCAGGTGCAAAACTACGAATTGGCGGGAGGACGGTTTTTTCAGCCCGGCGAAGTCATGGCCCACCGCCGTGTCGTTCTTCTAGGTTCGAAGACAAAAGCCCAACTCTTTGGCAACGGCGATGCCGAGGGACATACGATTCGTCTTAACGGAACCACCTTTCAAGTGATTGGCACGTTGAAGGAGAAAGGACGAACCTTGGGTCATGACCGAGATCAAGTCGTCGTGGCACCGGTTACAGCCGTTCAGGATATCTCCGGATTTCGCAATATTGGTGTCATTTTCGTGCGTGCCGATGAACCAGAGAAAGTTTCTCTGGTCCGCGAGCGCATTTTATCAGTCCTTGCGAAAACTCACCCTCAAAAGGACATTCAAGTCTTTTCACAAAATGACGCTTTAAAGGTCAGCGAAAAAATCCTGGGAACTTTGACGACCTTTCTCACCTGTATCGCTTCGGTCTCTCTCGCCGTCGGAGGGATCGGTATCATGAACATCATGCTGGTCTCCGTTCGAGAGCGAACCCGAGAGATTGGCATTCGCCGGGCCCTAGGTGCAACTCCGAATCAAGTGATGGCTCAATTCTTACTGGAGGCACTTTTTCTAGGGGCCATCGGCGGCATTCTCGGATCCTTGTTCTCCCTCTTCGTCATCAACGGCCTCATCTTCTGGGCCGGTTGGAAAACAACGGGCAGTTGGTTTAGCAACATATCGACGGAAGCCTTCCTATTGGGTATTCTCTGTGCAACCGGTATCGGTTTAATCTTCGGTCTCTACCCAGCCCGGCAAGCTTCCCGACTGGATCCCATCAGCGCTCTGCGCTACGAATAGGATGAATGTGATGGAATGGATGTGCCCCGCTTGCAACGGAATTGCTCGGATCTCTGTCCCTTGTCGCCGGTGCAGCACCCTCATGGAGGATCGAGGACGGTTGGAAGATTTCGCTCAACCTTACAGCCCTTACGATATCGACGATGAACTTGACGGGGACATGACCCGAGAAGATCTTCAACAAGCCAGTTCTCATGATTGTGTACACCTGTTGGTATGCCCTCAATGCGGCAGCGATCGGCGTTTGGAAATTCCCCGGCAGTTCATATAATTCCGGATCCTCTGCATACTATCTTCGGAGGTGTGCAGCATGGGTAGAATGTTCCGGGGTCTCTTTGGCTCACTAGGGTTATTGCTCACCGGAGTTGCCCTTGGAATGATCGTGGGCGATAAGAGTTTAGACAAGTTTTCACGCCGGCCACAGGGGTTCCGTTTCCGTAAAATCCGCTTCCGCAGAAAACCACAAGCCACCTCATAAGAGGTGGCTTGTGGTTTTAAAGTTCAAACTTGCTTATGTCTTGCCGCATGCGCTCCGCCAGTGCGGCCAGCTTTACCGAGTTTTCTGCGATCGTCTCCACCGTAGCCGACTGTTCTTCTGCGGCTGCAGCTACGTGTTCGGAAGCCGCGGCGGATTCGTCTGTGATGTCAGCCACACTTTTTAAGGAATCGAGAACACTGATGGCATTCCCCTTCAGCGTGCCAAATATCTCGCGTATTTTCTGGGAGTCCGCTTCTGTCTGTTCGACTTTGCCAACCATGGTGACTAAAGCCCGTTCGCTCTGATGGATTGCTCCGACCTGCCCGTCGACGGCTTCACGGTTCGACTCCATGGCCCGGACCGTCTCTGCCGTTTCGGCAAGGATGTCTTGAATCAACCGGGTAATCTTTTCCGCCGATCCTTTGGACTCTTCGGCTAATTTACGAACTTCCTCTGCGACGACAGCAAATCCCCGGCCTTGCTCTCCAGCTCGGGCTGCCTCGATCGCCGCGTTTAAGGCGAGCAGGTTCGTCTGATTGGAGATGTCTCCGATGATAGTGACGATATCGCTGATTTCCCCCGAACGGACCATCAGTCTTTGGATCGATTGGGTAGCAGCCTCGACGGTCTCTTTTACCCGGCCTAACCCTGAAATAGCCGTGGCCATCACCATCTGGCCTTGATGAGCCGCCTCGGTAGATGCTAAGGCATTCTCGGCCGTCTTCAGCGCTTCTTGTTGTCCCGTCTCCACCTGTTCTTCCGTATTCTTCATCATTTTCAAGATCGAAGCTACATGTTCCGACTGATAGGCCGCACCGTCGGCCACCTCTTTGATCGCTTGCGCCACTTGGTTTGAGGCCTTGCCTGTGTCCTGGGCAGACAGGGACAGTTCCTTCGATAGCCCGGCCACGGAAGATGATACGTTGGATACACCTTCGATGAGTTCCCGTAAGTTGGCCCGCATTGCCTCAAAAGCCTGAGCCAATTGGCCTATTTCATCGTTCCGCCGGACCAGTTGAGCTTCGACAGGTTGACGTAAAGTCCCATCTGCTATTTCTTTGGCATTTACAGCCATCATGTCTATCGGTTTGACGATCTGCCGGCGAAGAAGCATGATGACAACGAAAAGCAAGAGAGCGATCACCGCACCCGCCATCAGACTCGTTGTTTTCAGTTGGTTGGCCACTTGGCTGTTCGCTTCGGCCACATGACCGATATAGATGACCCCTAATGGGTGACCGCCGATATCGGTAAAGTGGGAGAGTACTTGTGACGTCAGCACATTATTTTTGACTGTCGATTCGAAAACATCTGCGGCACTAGGAGCCATGAGGGCGGGCATATACCCTTTTAACTTCTCTGGTGCAACTTCTTGCATCGTCGTTAAACATAGATCGGATCCTGTCAGGAGAACCACCTCTTCCTGCAAGGTGGCTTTGATGTCTTCCAAGGCTTTGTTATCGAGGATCCGTCCGAAAATCAGGACGCCTGTCGGCGGCGCCTGTCCCTGCTCGTCGGTGATTTTCGAGACGGCCACCATCGCCAAGCCTTTGGAGGTCAGAACTAGACCGGAAAAACTAGACTCTTTTTTCAATCTCTCAGCGATGGCCGGAACAGCCATCTTGCCGGAAAATTCTTTGACGTCACCGACCTGGCTTAACACGTTCCCTTCGAGATCAGTCGTACAGATGATGTGAAGATTGGAGACCACATCGGTCATGACGTTGATATTTTCTTCGATCCAGGCGATATCCTTGTCGCCGACGGCCTTGTGATTATCCGCCCAGTAGGCATTCGGTTTCATTGCATCCATGAGCCGGCTGCCCATTTTATCGATCAGGCTTTTGGCTGCTCGTGTTGAATTGGTGGTTCGTTCTTTTTCAATGCCAAGCATCTCATTGGTTACGTTGGCATAAAGATAGAGGCCAATAGTTGCGATAGGTAAGACGAGTACCAATAAAATCAACAGCACCATCTTACGACTTAAAGACCACTTCGAGCCCTGGATCATCTAAAGGCCTCCCTTTTTAATACAGACGTTTGTACAAATGTAAAATAATATATAGTTAGTATAATTACTAGCGTAGATACCTGTAAAGCTATTCGTTATTAAGATATGAAAAATTAATGTAAAAAGAGACAGTCTCGCTGTCTCTGTCTTATCTTCGGGTTTAGTTATTTCCGCTTCATATAACGAACAGTATCGTTTTGCCTTGCCCTATGGGCCGACCTTTCGCATCGCTAGTTGATTACTTTTTCAAGAACTTAGCGACCCCATCAATGAGCAGGTTTTGGGCCGCCGGCATCTTTAAGAGGCTGCTGGCCAGGCCCATGATTCCGGAAGAACCACCTGACCCTCCTCCGCCACCGACGCCGGGCAAAAACATGGACGCTAGGTTCATCATAGCTCCCAGATCGAGTCCTCCTGAACCCGTTCCGGCGGCGTTGGCTTTGGCTGCTTGTGCCTCTTGCTGACGCAACTTTTGCATGCGCTTCCAGGCCCATCCGCCCCGCTTCGGTTTTACGCCAAAATAGCCCATCGTTCGTACAACGGAGTCGATAGCACCGTCAGCTTCCTTCATAACGGTCTCCATTTTCTCCACATTGCCTCTGAGCTTTTGAATCTCACCGCCAACCGCGTCTAAATCGAGGCCTTTTGCCATCATATTTTTAATTAAGGATAAGGTATCGCTGTCACCGGAAGGATCCGAACTCCCCTCTGATCCCTTTAATCCGTTAAACAAATTGGCGAGTACAGGAAGTGTCGCTGCAATCGGATCATCTTCTGAGTTTTGGGAGCCGCCATTTTTCGTCGCTGAAGCCGATTTCTTCGTTCGGACAGATCTTTGACGCTTGGGACCGGGATTCTCATTGTCCTTGTCGCCACTGGAACTATCGGATCCATTAGAATGCTCCGAACCAGCGTGATTTTCGGAATCGCCTGGTTCTCTGTCGTTCGTTTCCGTTTCCTCTTCTTGTCCCTTATTTCCAAGGCCAAAGAGGGAAAAGAGAGAATTGAGACCTGTTCCTCCCTCTGCTTTTGTCTCAACCGACTCGGTTACGGAGTCATCGTTCTCCTCCATTGGCCAAGGGGGGGTCACAGGAGGCTTATTTTTTGCCTTTAACGACTTTACTGACTTTGATGTCTTTTTTCGACCCTTCGTATTTCTTTTCTTTCTGACTTCCCTATTATCCCTGTGCCGGACCTGGTGGGAAGTCCCGCTTTTTTGGTTACCCACTCGAACTTTTTGTTTATTTTTTCGGCGCCGCACGCCTCGTTTCTGTACCATCACTTCACCTCCAAAAAGAACGAAAGGTTCACTATTTTCCGTACAATCTATGACTGACGGAAAATTACGGTGCAAGGCGAAGTCTATCTTTTATTGAATGGGGCATAAAAAAGCCCCTGCCGTCACGACAGAGGCTTTGGATCTCTTTATGGGTGAATGGCTTTCTTGGCAAAGCGGCCGCCCATGACTTCGGCTACGTGTTCCACGGCGACGAAGGCATCAGGATCGATTTCCAGGACAATTTCACGAAGCTTAGCGATTTCCAAACGGGTGACGACACAGTAGAGAATCTCCTTTTCTTCCCCTGTGAAACCACCTTTGCCAAAGAGGTAGGTGACGCCCCGTCCCAGTCGAGCCATGATCGTTTCCGCGATTTCCGTGGGGTTGTTCGAGATGATCGTCACTGACTTTGACTCGTTAAACCCTTCTAAGACGATATCGATCGTCTTAAAGGCGACGAAATAAGCGATCAACGAATACATAGCCTGTTCCCAGCCAAAGACGAAACCGGCGCTGCCGAGGATGAACAGGTTGAAAAACATGATGATCTCCCCGACGGAGAAAGCGATCCGCCTCGTCAAAATAATGGCCAGAATCTCTGTGCCGTCGAGGGAACCGCTGTAGCGAAGGATGATACCCACACCGATGCCAAGAATAATTCCTCCAAAGACGGATGCGAGGAGCAAATCTTTCGTCAACAGCGGAGTGCCATGGATTATATGAACAAAGAGGGCTAGACAGGCAACGCTGTATAGCGTCGATAAGGTGAAGGTTTTGCCGATCTGTTTATAGGCGATGATTAAAAAGGGCAGATTGAGAGCGAAGATAAACAGGCCCAAGGGGATCTTGAAAATGGCCGACAAGATAATCGAGACGCCGATGACGCCTCCGTCGATAATCTCGTTCGGGACTAAGAAAATCTCTAAGGCTACCGATACCAGCAAGGCACCGAGAGCAAGGAAGAGGGAACGCTTAATTATTTTCGTCAGAGACTGTTTTTTGTGCTGTGCCGGTGTCATGCTTTATTCCTCCTCTCTGAAACGCATCACTCGGTTTCTTTTTTAGAGAGGAATTTTTTAATTTCTTCCGGTTTTCAACAAGCCCTTGCCGGGCAACTTTGACAACATGAAAAACCATAACCATTCGATGTAACCACCTTTCGAACATTCAAATACCGCCAAGTGGTTACTTTACTTTTTGTATCTGCTTGTAGTATTTTGGGTCTTAACAAGCTTTTGCGGATGTACCATAGGATAATTCGGTGTATCGTCGATTGCTTCAGGAATAAGCATAGAACTAGTATGGATATAAAATTAAGCAAATCATGCTCGTAAAAGCGTAAGTCAGGAGCGATAGTAAATAAGTCGGCAGGCAACTCTGATCCATGACCGAAGAGCCAATGCGATGATGGTGCAACGGTAACGGCTTGGTCCGCTCGGGAAAGAGTCGCCACTTCACCGCCCCAGATAGGCACGCCGACCATGAAGACGAAGGCGATCAGGAGAGCCAAGCCAAAGAGATACATTTTATATCTATCTTTAGTGATTCTCATGGCCTACCTCCTCCGCTCTAGCTTTCTAAACGCATATAGTTTATTTTACCACGTTCCTGGTGATAAACAGACGACAAAATTTTTCCTTACAGGAGTGGCGCCTATGTTAACAAATGAAAACATACGCATTCTCGTCGTCGATGACGAACTAAACTTGTTGAAATTGATTCATGCTTATCTTCAACAAGAAGGGTATCACGTCAAAGAAGCAGCAAACGGCATGGTGGGTCTACAGGAATTTTATCAGTGGAAGCCCGATTTAATCATCTTAGACCGGATGCTGCCCGATATGAGCGGCGAGGAGATCTGCCGGCAGGTCCGGCGGGAAAGCAATATCCCTATCCTCATGCTCACTGCCAAGGCGGGAGAGCAGCATGTCATCGAAGGCCTTTCCTTAGGTGCCGATGATTATGTGACAAAGCCCTTCAGTCCAAAAGAGGTCGTCGCCCGGGTTCGAGCTCTGCTGCGAAGAAGCCAAACTCATGGGGCGCCGCTGATGGAGGAGATGGGCTTCGAGGCCGATCGTTTGGTGATCAAGGTGACGAAACAGGAAGTGCTGAAGGACAAGGCTATGATTCCCCTGACAGCCATCGAATTCCGCCTGCTTGTCACCTTAGCGAAACATCCCGGTGTCACCTACACTCGGGCTCAATTGATTGAGCAGGCTCTTGGGCACGATTTTGATGGTTACGACCGCACCATTGATGCCCACATCAAGAATTTACGGCAAAAAATCGAAGACCAGCCAAAACAGCCTCGCTATATTTTGACTGTCTTCGGAACGGGATACAAGTTCGGTGTAGAAAAATGAGACTGCAGACCAAACTAGGACTTGCCTTTACCGGGGTGGCTGTCGCCGCCATCATCGTGGCCGTTCTCATTTCCAACTGGTCGGTCCAGCGGAACTTTGAACATTATGTACACCAACGCCATTATGCCTACTACCAGCAGATTGCGAATAATCTGATCGCCGAATATACACAAACAGGAGCTATCTCCAAAGGTTCCTTAACCTTCTACGGCCACCAAGTGATGATGGAAGGTTATCAACTCCGGCTGGAGTCTCCCGCAGGCGAGCTGTTGTGGGAAAGCCCTGTTCCCATGTCCCATGGTCCATCCACAGAAAAGACGACCTGGAATTATCACTCCACGTCTCTTTATGCAGGTAACGACTACCTCGGGACGCTTTACTTGCTCTATCCGGAGGCGGAACTCACGCTGACCGATCAGGAAATGACCTTTATGGGCCAACTCAATGAGACCTTCTGGCTGGCTACGTCGGCGACAGGTCTTCTCGCCTTTTTCATCAGTATGATCGTCGGACGCTACCTGGTTGTTCCCTTGATTCAAATGCGCCAGGTCGCCCTGCAACTGCGCTCAGGAGATCTTTCGTCCCAAGTCACTATCGATCGCAAAGACGAGATCGGCGATTTGGGCCTGGCGATGAACCACCTCGCCGAGTCCCTTCGGCACCAGGAATCTCTGCGGAAGACTTTAACAGCGGACGTGGCCCATGAGCTTCGCACCCCCATATCGACGCTGCAGGGATACTTAGAAGCGTTCCGTGACGGAGTCTGGTCGCCTACGCCCGATTTGTTAGACGCCTGTTACCGGGAGACACTGCGATTGAAAAATCTCGTCAGCGATCTGGAATCGCTGGCCACGGCTGAGGTAGGTTTGACCTACGATTTTCAGCCCCTCGACTTTGGCCGCCTCGTCAAGGGAATTTGTGAAAGTCTGCGTCCGAAGATAGCCGAGAAGGGCTTGCTATTTACCGTAGAAAGTGCAGACGGTTTAATGGTAAACGGTGATGAGCGGCGGCTAACCCAACTGGTCGTAAACTTGCTCGAAAATGCCATTAAATATAACCGGCCACAGGGAAGTATTCAAGTGTCCTTGAGCCGGGAAGAGCCTGCAGAAGGGCTTGGGTCGGCCCGTCTCTCTGTCTCGGATACAGGTACCGGCATCGCTCCGGCCGATATTCCCTTTGTATTTGAACGGTTTTACCGGGGGGACAAGTCTAGAACCCGCTTAAAAGGGGGATCCGGTATCGGATTGGCCCTGGTTAAAGCGATCGCTATCGCCCATGGTGGAGATGTCTCCATATCAGACACATCATCGCGAGGAACGACGGTTGTCTTTTCCCTTCCCCTATCTTCATAACTTCTTCAAATCTGTCCGGTAAAATTAGACCATCGCAATCCTGCCGGTGTCTAAATACCGGCGGAGAATAAGAATTGATTACCAACAGGTATAGGGGGCGTCTCATGACTACTCGCGAGGAAAAGAAAGCACAGTTTCAACAAAAATCTTCATCTGGCAAGTTCATCGTTGGCGCTGTGATCGGTATCGTCGCCATCGCTGTGGCTGCCTACGGTTTCTGGAATACCTCTACCAGTTCCAGCAATCACGACAGCAAGACCAGCTATAACGTTGGATCTAAAGTCGATTACACCGGTAAGATGATCGCCATGGCGAAACTGCCTCCGGTCAGCGCCAATGACGGTAAAATCGTGGTGCCTCTCGACGAAGTGAAAAGTAAAAGCATGATCCGGACGGAGTTCAAAAGTGGCAACAAGACGATCCCTATCATGGCTTATGTCGCACCGAGCGGACAGGTCGTCGCAGCCGTCAGCATGTGTGAACCTTGTGAAAGCACCACTTTTACGATCAAAGGGAAACAACTGGCCTGCAACGCTTGTGATACCCGCTGGGATCCGGATACGCTGAAAGGACTTTCCGGCGGTTGTCAAACTTACCCGCCTGATCAGCTTTCTTATACTGTCGAAGGAAATAATCTAGTCCTTGATGCCCAGACCGTATCAAACTGGAAACCAAGAATCTAGTAGAGGAACAAGGCAGGCATGACCTGCCCTTTTTCATATCCACTCGCACGAGGAGGTCTGGCAGTGACCTTATGGGATATCATCGGCAGCAGCTTAAAGCGACGTTGGAGAAAAGCAATCATTCTAACGGTCGGCCTTTTCTTGGCCACATCTATTTCCGTCGCCCTTTTTTCAGCGTCCAAGGCGATGCGTGAGGAAGTGGCCGACTCTTTCGATCAGATCGGAGCGAACATCAGCATCATCCCGACACAAGAGGAATTATCCCTCAACTACGGCGGCATATCTCTGGCGCCATCCCAAAAGGATACTCTCTTACAGGATGAAGCCCTTCAAAAAATCCGAACCATCGCGAATGCGGAAAGTATCGCCCGGGTAGCGCCCAAGGTCTTGGGCCATATCACCTCCGACGGTCAACCGGTGACTGTGGTCGGTGTTTCTTTCGCCGATGAACTCAAGATGAAGAAGTGGTGGAAAATCACCGGAGATCAGCCCCGTGGAGGTGCCGACATCCTCATCGGTGAAAAATTGGCTGCAGAAAAGGGATGGCACACCGGTCAGTCCATCGATTTGAACGGTAAAACGTTTCGCATTTCCGGACAGTTGGTACCGACAGGGAGTGACGAGGACAACCTGTTGTTTATGGATTGGAAGCAAGCCCAAGATTTGCTGCAGATGCAAGGGAAGCTGTCCTTCATCGAAGTGAGCGCCCTCTGCAGCACCTGTCCTATTGATGATATTACGGCCCAGATCGGCACGGTTCTCCCTGGCAGCCAGGTGACCGCCTTAAAGGAAACCCTGGTGGCCCGGGAAGGGATCGTAGACCGTTTTACCACTTTAAGCCTAGTCGTTGGCGCGGTCACGACTATTGCCGGTATGCTCCTTGTCTTTTTGCTGGTATCGTCCACGATGAGAGAACGGACAAAGGAGTTAGGCATTCTTCGTTCTATTGGTTTTCGCAAAAGTCATTTGATGCAAATGCTCTTAAGCGAGGTCGTTTTGCTTACGATTCCGGCAGGAGCGGCAGGATATCTGGCTGGCCTCTCCTTGTCTCGCTGGGCAGCGCCTATCATCGTTCAGATGGAAGTGACGGTCCCTTGGAACGGCAAGGAAGCCCTCCTATCGGTCGGCATCACGGTTCTCCTGGGCTTGATCGCTTCTCTCATGCCCGCTTGGCGCGGCGCAAGCAAAGATCCGGTCGAGGCGATGCGAATGTTGTAAGGGCTTTTCGTCAAGGGAGAGGGGAGTTACCGTGAGTGTGTTGGTGAAAACGGATCAAATCAGTAAAGGTTACGGCCTTGGCGAAAACAAGGTGACGGCCTTGCAGGAAATCAATTTGTCCGTCCCAGAGAGATCTTTTCTCGCCTTGGTCGGACCATCCGGCTCAGGCAAGACTACCTTATTGACCCTTTTGGGTGGTCTAAATCGACCGGACAGAGGTACGCTGTGGATCGACGATATCGATGTGTATGGCCTTTCCGGTGAAAAGATGGCCGATTTTCGCCGGGAATATATCGGCTTTGTCTTTCAGCAGTTTCACCTCATGCCCTACCTGACCGCTTTGGAAAATGTGATGCTTCCCCTGGCCGTCAAGAAAATGGCGGTTCAGGAACAGCGGCGAAGGGCTATCGCATTGTTGGAGCGAGTCGGCCTCGCCGGAAAAGAGCATCGTCTTCCCCATCAGCTTTCCGGCGGTGAACAGGAACGGGTGGCCATCGCCCGGGCTATCGTAAACAAACCTCCGCTCATCCTCGCTGACGAACCGACAGGGGCTTTGGATAGTCAAATGGGCGAACAAATCATGGAACTTTTTCAAGAACTACACCGAGATGGGCTGACTATCATCATGGTCACTCATAACCTCGATTACTTGCGCTACGTTTCTCAGGCAGCCTATCTAAAAGACGGTCGCTTGCAGAAGGTGGAGGAGATAAGCCCATGACGATTATTCGTCTGATTTTCCTCTCTATCGTCCGAAGAGGCGGAAAAGCGCTCCCCATCCTGCTCGGGTTTATTCTCTGCTGGACCACCTTTTTCTCTTTAGTCACCTTATCGGATAGTGCGACCGAAGCTGCCTCATCTATAGCCGCCCGTTCGGGACAGCCCCTTTTCATCACTCCAAAGCGGGAGCAGGTGTCCTTCTCCTTTGCCGGTGTCACGATCGCTCCTGATATTGCAGTGAAGGAAACCTATCTACCGGCGGATATCGTCGAAAAAATGCAAGTATTAGGAGCGGTCCTCCCTAAACTGGTGACTACCGGACAGGTGGCGGGGAAAAAAGTGCTTTTAACAGGCGCTCGCCTGGACGACGAAATGAAGTATAAAGCGACATGGACCTTGAGGGGCGCTCTTCCCCAACCGGGCGATTTCCTAGCTGGATCGAAGGCCGCAGAAATCCTCGGACTAAAGCCTGGCAAAAGCCTTGCCCTAAAACTTCCTTCCGGTTCAATCCTTCCGGGCACAGTTTCAGCAACGCTGCAGGAGACCGGCGGGCCGGAAGATCAACTGCTGTTTATCGATTTGCGGCGGCTGCAAGAGGTACTCGGGAAAGAAGATGTACTCACCTTCATCGAGGTTCCACCGGGTCAAACAGAGACGAATAACGTACAAACGGTTCAAGAGTTGCTCGGACCAACCGTTACCGTTAGCAAAGCTGCCGACGCCCAGTCGTCTCGTCTAGAGCTGGCCGGGAGCCTGCGCCGCTTTACCTTTTTGGTGGGTTTGATGGTGATGACGATTTCCTCACTGCTGCTCTTTGTGACCACTGCCAACTCTGTGGCAGAACGAAAGTCCGAAATGGGGATTTACCATGTGCTCGGCTTTTCTCAGAGGTCGGTAAAAAGAATCATTTTAGGGGAAGGTATGGTCCTCGCTGGAATCGGGGCTTTAGTTGGCGCTCTCCTTGGTTTCGGTCTGGCCTTTTTCTTATTGCCCTGGGTTGGTAGTGAAGATCTTTCCCTATCTTTTCCGGTGTCATCTGTCCTTTTCGGAGTCACAGCAGCTATGTTGCTGGCTCTCGTCTCCGGCCTCTGGCCTGCTTCCCGGGCATCGAAACTCGATCCGGTAGAGGCTTTTCGGCAGATGTGATTGGGATAAAAGGACTATCGGTTTCGCAAGCGACGTCTCATGGGGAGTAAAGCGAAAACTCAGTACTATGTGATGTGACGGGCCAAAAAAAGCCCTTGTCGGACCTGCTCTAAAGTCCGTACAAGGGCTTTTTCTTTTGGTAGCATTACTATTGATTAAGTGTTGTTTTACTGTTGAATCTGAATTCCCAGCAGTGTCCGGGTGATCTTCCCCTCATCGATCAATTTGCTGACCGCTTCGTCCAGTTGAGCCATTTGTCCTGCCGAAATCAGGCTGCCGCCAAACATTTGCACGATGATTTGATCCATCGTCGTCTCTCTTTGCTCTTGAATGATCTGGTATACCTGTTCTTTCAGAGTTCCCAATGTTCTCATCCTTTCTGTATAACAAGCCGTAAATTAAATATCATGAACTTGGTGCTACATCGTCGCTCTTCATGGTAACCAAAGCAAGTTGATAATAACACAGCCACAATCATCACGATAGGTAACCATCTGAACTGACTTCTGTTTTTGACTCTGGCACATGTCGACAACTCAAACTCACCTTCGACGCAGAGACAGCATACCTTGATATAGAGGAAACGGAATCGATGAAAGATGTGATGCTATGGAATTGACGATGAGCCGAGACTTTCGCACTCTCTCGGGACTTCTTTTAACCTTAGTCGTTCTAGCCGCCTTTCTTCCCGGTATCTTAGCCATCGATAGGAGAAAAAGCGGTAGAAAAAAATATAAACATAGCTATTCGGCACGCATGAACCAGCTTATCTCCCTGGCGCTCTTGATCATCATCATCGCCGTACTGGGCAACAGTCAGTATACCCGAGAATAATAAAACACCTCTTCTACCATCTCTTAAAAACGGTAAAAGAGGTGTTTTTCTTTATGTCCTTCAACGCTGTCACCTCATGCATCTTCGTTGGATACAAGTAAGCCGACCAAAAAATCCGTAACAACACAGACCAGGGTGAGCAATAAGAGAACTTTCATAGAGGCCCCTTCGACAGGATAAAAGCAATCAATGGGTTCACCTCCCATCCTTGCGGATGAATCGGATTCACCCTATGCTGCAACCTATGTGAATGTGATATTCGTTGCTTGAATGCAAATTCCTGCTTAGGAAAGAATAAGAAAAGAATAAAACCCCTTGCCATGCAAGGGGAGCCTAATTAGAGCATTTTCTTGATTTGATCGAGTGCTTTTTTGTCCTTATCGGACACTTTTTGCGTCTTCATCAATTGATCCAACATACCCTTGATCTGTTTGCTCTGCTCAGGTCCTAAATGTTTGGCAAACTGCCCGACCAGTTGCACTGCTTGGGACCGATCAGCATCGCTAAGACCTTGCCGTTTCTTGATCTTATCCATGAAGCCCTTGACCTGTTTTTCCTGGTCCGCACCGATGGGGAGATTTAAATTCCCCTGATTCATGAATTGGTTAAGAACTTCTTTTAAGTTGTTCAAATCCATACTCACGCTGCCTCCCGATAATAAGAAATTGGCTGTTGCCTAAATTATCTTATTAAAGAGATTGGCTTGGGGTTACAGTTTTTGGAAATATTTTCAGGCAATAAAAAAAGCACCCGGCATCGAGCCGAGTTCGCCATATTTAAGAAAAGAGCGGGTGGATCCACCAGGCTCTGAATCCTCTATCAGTCTGTCCAATCGATAGAAAGATGAAACATGGACATCTCATGGTTTTTTAGGCCAGTAGCGATGGCCGAGATAAAACGTGATCATCATGACGGGAATGTGCAAACACCACCAACCAGCCCGTAGAAATTCAAAAATGGTGCCGTCGAGCGGATTTCCCACCGTCGTCTCCCCCTCACATAACCCCCCTCTTTCCACACCCTATGCGGAGAATGACAGCCTTAGCACCATGGGAATCGGTCAAGGGTCTGGGATTCCTTCGTCCCTCGGGATTTTCTATCCAACCTTCAGGCATCCTATGAGGGACAAGGAGTTGATAGGATGTCGCGCTACAGATGGATGACTTTCGCTTTGTCAGTTTTCCTCGCTTATGCGGTCAATCTGCCAATGGCCCAGGGAGAACCTCTTTCTGTCCCCGCCATTTCTCCGCCTTTAAACTATCAGATTGAATGCCGTTATGAGCCAACTACGCAGACGATCGACGGTCAAGTCGAGATTACCTGGAAATACGGCGGTACACTGCCTCTGTCGCAGATCGCCCTTCATCTATATCCAAACGCTTTTCAACCGGGCTCCACCTTTTTTAACGAGTCATCGGGTCAGCACCGCGGGGTGCAAGGGGATGTCAACAAACCCGGGAAGATGGATCTGACTCAAATCACTTACATTTCCGGCACCAACAGCCGGGACCTGACAGCTACATTACGTTTCATTCAGCCTGACGATAAGAATCCCCATGACCGTACCCTGGCTACGGTCGATCTGCCTCGTCCATTGCGCCTCGGTGAAGTATTGCATATGAAAGTGACCTTTCAAACTTTACTGCCTGACGTTTTTGCCCGCTCCGGTGTAGCCGATCCCTTTGTCATGGCTGGGCAGTGGTACCCGAAACTAGCCGCCTATGAACGCCAGTGGCAGCGAGGGCGGGAACAAGAAGGTTTCAACCTGCACCAGTTTCACGCCAACAGCGAGTTTTATGCCGATTTCGCCAATTATGACGTGAAGATCACTCTCCCGAAGGCCTATGTGGTCGGGGCCACCGGCTGTGAAGTGGATCCGCCTGTGGTGGAAGGTGAGCACAAGCGGCTGCACTTTGTCCAGTCCTGGGTCCATGACTTCGCCTGGGCTGCCGATCCTCGCTTTGTCACGCAAACCTGCACCATCGAACCGAAAGACACGGCACCTGTGGAAATTCGGCTTTTCAGTCAACCGGAACACCTGCCTTTGGCAGAGCGTCAGTTGAAGGCCGTCGCCGGTGCATTAGAGCAATTATGCACCTCAAATGGGCCTTACCCCTACCGAACCCTGACGGTGATCGATCCGCCGGCTGACGCACCAGGAGCCGGCGGCATGGAATACCCCACGTTAATCACGGGCGGGACCCCCAATTTTCCCGGTGAGCGTTCATCCGATCCGGAACGAGTTTTAGTACACGAGACAGCCCATCAATACTGGTACGGCCTCGTCGCAACGAATGAGTTTGAGGAACCCTGGCTGGATGAAGGCTTAACAACCTATTCGGAAGGAAAGATCCTTGCCGAGCTCTATCCCGATACCCGCATCCCCTTCAAATTCTTAGGCTTTCCTCTCTTTTCTACGCCCCTTCAGGATGACGCACCCGGTGATTACCGCACCGTTTTAGGCTCTACCGTACTGGATCCCATCAATCTACCGGCCTGGGAGTTTGCCTCGGAACGTTCCTACGCTGCATCGGTCTACTACCGGACGGCTCTTTCACTCTATACCTTGGAGCGCACCGTTGGGGAAGAAAAAATGCAGGACATCCTCTCCACCTATTTCAAACGCTGGGCCTTCCGGCACCCCGGAACCAGAGATTTCTTGCAGGTCATACAGGAAAAAGCCGGAGAGCCCACCATGAATCATTTCCGTGAATGGATATCACGCCCCGCTTCGATGGATTATGCCGTCGGCGATGTACGACCGGTGGAGACCCCGACCGGTCCGGCTTGGCAAATCCGCCTGGAGTGCCGCGGTGAACTGACAGCTCCTGTCGAGGTTATCGCGACCGACAGCAATGGACAAAGTCATGAATTTCACTGCGAGGGAACAGAACGATATACTGAACTGACCGTACCTGGAGACAGCCCCGTGATGACGGTGCAGGTCGACCCCCATGAGCGTCACCTGCTCGATACGAACCGGTTGAACAATCTCTGGACCCGTGAAAAGAGCATCTGGCCTGCTCTTCGCTGGACCCTCTTTGTGGCGGCAGCCTATCAGGCATTGCTGTCGGCGGGAATCTAACAGGCAGCCCAGCCATAGGATGAGACCAGGAGGTGATTGTCCTGGTCTCTTTTTGGTCTCGGGCTTGGACCGGCGCCCGGCAGTCTTTCTCTTTTTGGCCGGTCGTTTTGATCCTCTGGCTGCTCAATACCTTAGTCCTGATTCCCTTGTTACTCCCGCTGTTCCTCTATCTCTACAACACGCTCCCCGATCCCTATGCCCTTTCAGTGACGACCGACCCATCCCTTCTCGGGGGCAGCCGTCCTCAAGACTGGGAGGCGATGAGCATCTCCCTCTTTCACGATCTGATGCTTCCGTTCACCACGACTGCTGCTGGTTCCCTGCGCCGCTCACTGATCTCGCTTCCCTTGATCCTCTATATAGCGCTCCAACCTTTCTGGCAAGCTGGCCTCTGGAATACCCTTCGCTCCCGCTTGACCTCGACGGGTCGCTCGGTACGCTTGTGGTCAGCCTTCTTTCGCGGCATCGGCCAGTACGGCCCGGCGAGCTTCCGCATTGCCCTTTGGCTCACACCGCTCTGGCTCGGTTTATGGCAGCTTTATTCATACACGTCGAATCTTTTCGACGAAAAGTCTTGGGGACCGGTGCAAGCTACGATCATCGCCGTTGATTTTATCCTCGTCGTTCTTTTTCTGGCTTCGCTGATCTCCTTGATCGGAGATTTAACCCGTTGGCAGATGATATTTCATCCTTCTGAACAGGGAAAACCCACCATAACCCTGCTGATGCAAACGGTTCCGCAGATGATTCGCCAACTGGCGCCGTTGCTCGTACCTCGAATCATCTTATACGGCTTCAGCATGGCGTTGCTTTTCGTCATCACGGAAGTACTGGATCGCTATCCCGCTGCGGGAATAAAGGGGATTTTTACAGCCCTCTTTCTCCAACAAGCCATCATCTTGATCCTGTTCTTCACCCGAATTGCGGCGTTGATCACCACCGTCCGGCAGGTCGATCTTCGTCTTTAAGGCACTTCAGCGACCGATTTAACATAGCCCTGACCCAGGTGAGAAGTCGTATCGCTCCAAGCTTCTTGTAGTTTGGAAATATCGTCGGCAGTCAGCAGCGGATCTTCATTCTCCCGTCCCTTTTTCAGGGCATCGCCGATCGGTAAAACGCGGTAATCTTGCCGGCCCCGACGTGAATACCGATCTGTCCAAAGCGGTACATAACGGACATCGCCGATTTCGCTGCGGCTGTTTCCACCGTCGACCCGTTTTTTCAAAGGAACGTAGACGATGGCACCGGCATCTCGATAGCGGCCTTTCTGCGCGGAGATGAAGTTTCCCAGCGAGTAGATGACAAAGCGCTCTTTTCCGTTGACGACATGTTTTTCGAAAGGCTGCAGCACATGGGGATGGCTTGCCAAGACCACATCGACACCTGATGCAAACGCTTTTTGGACCCATCTTTTTTGTCCGTCCTCCGGTTCCCGCTGATATTCTTCGCCCATGTGCAAAGAGGCAATGACAAAATCGGCACCTAGGGCTTTCGCTTCCGTCACATCTTTGACCATGGCCGCTTCGTCAAGCAAGTTGACCAGATAAGGCTTGTCTTTGGGAACGGGTATACCGTTCGTGCCGTATGTATAGGCCAAAAAGGCGATTTTCACACCTTTGTTCTCTTTTACAGTCACTTTCTTTCGTTCTTCTGCATTCCGATAGGCGCCGACAGGGGTCATGCCCGCTTGCTCGATATTGCTGACCGTCCTGTTCAGTCCATCAGTCCCTTTGTCGAGAATATGATTTCCCGCGATGGTGATGAGATCAAAGCCGGTATCGGCTAAGGCTTGTGCCATCTCAGCAGGGCAGTTAAAAAGAGGATATCCTGAGAATCCTTTGTCCGGGCCGGCCATGGTTCCCTCAAAATCGGCGATAGCGATATCGGCTTTTTCAATGTAGGGTTTGACCTGTGTGAAAAAGTGTTCATAGCTGTACCCTCGGTCTTCCTGACCGGCTAGGATCATCGAATCATGGATGAGAACGTCGCCCGTTGCGGCGAGGAGGATCTCCGCCGTTCGAGGTGGCTCTATCGCATGTCCTTTTTCAACTTTGGAAGCGTCTGTCTCGCTGTTTCCCGCTCGGCTTACAGCTTCAATCGCCTGCGGTGTGGTGAGATTGTAGGGGTTGCAACCAGTAAGGAACAGGGGTAGTACCAGCAAAGAGACAAACATCTTAATTTTTCTCACACCTATGCCCCCCTCTGGATAAGCAAGAAAAAGCCACGCCTTTGCCTGTGAGCAAAGTCCGTGGCTTTTTCGTAGATAACAGTACTTCTTCGTTTACTGATTGATGGCCATGACGGAGAGTGCCTCGGCGGACCGGGCCACTTCGTCCGATGCTTCTTCGATCTGTTTGGATGTGGTGGTTAGGCTCTCGATCTCTGTGGCGATCGATTTGATTTTCTCTTGGTTATTATCGATCGCTTTGATGATGTCACCAAAGCTACGTACGACTTCCTGTGCCTGTTGAGAAGCCGATTCCATCGCCTTGCTCGTCTGAACCATCGCTTGGGAAACTTCCAGCGTATGCTGGCGGGAAAGCTGAATCATCTCGGCGATTTCCTGGACCGACTGCTCGGAGAAACCAGCTAGTTTTTTCACTTCGTTGGCCACAACAGTGAAACCGCGGCCAGATTCTCCGGCTCGAGCCGCCTCAATGGCCGCATTCAGCGAGAGGAGGTTTGTCTGGGTAGCGATCCCCTGAATGACACCGGCGATGGACTCGATTTTTTCGGAGCTCTCATCAAGGGCTTTGATCTTGTCCTGCATCCCTTGAATCAAATCGCCGAGATTCTCAATGGCACGACCGGTCTGTTGAATCTTCTTCTCACCGCTGTCGGCTAACGTGTTTACCTGACTGGCGAATTGGGTAGCCTGTACCGCGTTATGAGCAATACGCTGGGCTGCTGAAGCCATTTCGGCAGCCGATGCGGCCGTCTGCTCAGCCGTCGCAGCCAAGGTTTGACTTGAGTCGTTGACACGGTCCTGGAGCTGCTGGATATCATTCAAAGCGCCTTCCAGTTCCGCTTTCTTATCGATTTCCTGCATATAATCGTTGATATAGGCAGACATGACCGTCTGCTGATCCAAGTTGGTCAAGCGCTGTAGAGCCGTATTGATTTCGAGGGCACGGCTTTTATCCTTGACTTCTTCCAGAATGGGGAGGATCGCGTTGAACAAGGCCTGATAGGCAGCCATATACCAGTATGGCGGCAGCTTAATCCGGTTATGTACTTGGCCGATATGGACACGACCATCGATATACTTGTCATCAACAGTCGATGTCAACAGGCTTTTTAAATATCCCTTAAAAGTACCGCGCAGTTTGTCTACCGTAGAATGTTGTTCAATAAACGTTTTCAACTGGGGGTTGGCCAGAATCTGTTTATAAAAATTGTTCGCTATCTCGTCCAAGCGCGGCTCAAGGACCGGCCGCAGCTCCGCGAGCAATGCCAAGTCGCGAGTACTGAGGTTTAATAATTTTTGCGCTAACCTGGTTTCTTCGCCAGATACATGGATAGACATATTGGATGAGACTTGTACAGGCGGTGCTGAGGAATTTTTACCGAAAAACATTGCTTTTCCTCCCTATCTCCAGTCAACTACTGTAATTATACATGAGCTTCCATGCCCATGGAAGGTCGTTTGTTACCGATTTTCGATTACCGCACAAGGTCCGGCACAGGCACAAAAGCCGCAGACATCGGACAAAGGCAAGTGATGATAGGTACGGTCCACTTCCAGCAAAAAATCATAACATTTATGTCGATCAAAGGGACGAGTGGTCAAGGCACCGGTAGGACAAGATCGTTCACAGGCACGACAACCGGCATCTTCCCGGCAAAGTTTAGGGGCCGGTGGACCGAAGGCTTCCTTTTGAGGATCCCAAATACCGGGGCCGTCGTTTAGCACACAATCGACGATGAGGGAGGCAAACCGCCCTGCCACACCAGCCGGTGTGATCACCATATGATGGCGGCCAAATTCACCTAATCCACATGCCCAGGCCATATGCTTATGAGACCAAAAAGAAAGGAGCGTCTTTTCGTCAAAGTTATGGGTTGGCTTTGCTGTCATCGCCCGAACGCCCATGTGGGCCAATTGATCGATCATCGCCGTGGTCGTCTCAGCCAGCAGTTTGTTCGTCCTTACATAGTCTTCGGCCCATGCTTCTGTCGGATAGGAAGCCGTCCGGTTTGCGAAGGCCATTTCCTTGGAAAAAGGAACAAAGAAGGCTACGATGCTGCGGGCCCCCGGCAGGCATTCGTCCGGTTTCACCTGTTCCGAATGAGCCTCAAGCCAGCGTTTTACCCGAGGGTTGTCTAGGGGGACTGCGCCGAGAATGGGTTGGCGGTAGGTTAAGGGCTGTGCTTCCATAAAAGTTGTACAAGTCTGCCATAGACTCGCCATGATTGTATTCGTCATCGGAAGGGCTGTCCCCTTTCAAAAGTTCTCCCATTAATTAACCATGCAGGAATATTTCACTCGTTTATCGAATTGATCGAACAAGTCGCACCATTCGGAAGGAGGCAAGGCTATTGGATAAAATATGTAACGGCTACCGTCATCACTGGGGCATCGTGATCATCGCCCTGTCCCTGATGCTGCACGGATGCAGTCTGTCCCAACCATCGCCCCCCACCCCTGGTGAGTCCGCCCCGATCGATTCGAACCTCGGCGTCAATAAAGCCAGTGCTGCCACCGAGCAGACGGTACAAGTGTTTTTCCCTGATAAAGAGTATTATCGGCTGGTACCTGTGGAACGAGCCCTAAACGGCAGCGAGGAAGAAAAAATCAAGCAACTCTTTTCCATGCTGGTAGAAGGCCCCAAAAACGATCAGTTAAGCCGCATCGTGCCCGCTGCCCTGAAGTTGAACAAAGCAACAATCCATAATCGCACTTTGGAACTGGATTTATCGAAAGAAATCACTCAATTGAATACAGGTTCCACGGGAGAAGCCATGTTGGTCGGCTCTATCGTCAACAGTTTTTGTTCCATGGGCTATACAAGTGTTAAACTCACCGTTGACGGGAAAAGTGTGGAAACGCTGGCCGGTCACGTGGACGTCTCCGGACCTTTGAACTATTTTGACGAATTGACCGTTCGCGAAGGACCCATCCCAACTCCGGCCAATGTCGGTCAGATTCAACGGGAAGTGGATCGGGGACTTCAAACCTGGCGCCTAGATCCTGTCGAAGTAACACGGTTAGATGGAATCGCTCTCGGCTTTCTGCCGGATAAGGATAGCTTTGGGCTCATCAGCCGGAACGATTCTGCGGCCAACCAGGGTGTCGCTAAAGTAAAAGTTCGCCACGGTAAGCTCGATTTCCTTGTCGAGTTGTTTCAGCCGACCGGTACAGGCGGAAAGTCTTTTTGGGCGATCCGCTCCGTGACATCAGCCCCTGTCGAACCATAAACTTGTAATAGTGGAAGAATGATCACCTCCATCACAGGAGAAAATAAGCCTGAAGAGGAGGACTGATCATGGCCGATAAACCGAAAGGATTACACACATATCGTTTGGATCGAGAGTCTCTCGAGCAGCTATACCAGAAATACGGACGTCCCGGTGAGATCGCTCCCGGTGTAAAAGCTCCACGCAAACGGACAGTGGCACCGGAGCGCGAACCTGGCGCCGTACCGCTGCTGGAGCAAGAATAATCGTTTTAGGCTGCCGGTTTTCGGCAGCCTTTTATAGACGCAATGTTTATTGAATTTTCAAAAAATATCATTGTGATTGACCTTCCTCGTTCGCTATAATGGGTTCGAAACATACTGTTTTTGGGAGGAATGACAGCATGACCCACCTGCAGGAAATGCGCATGATCCCCCCCTTTACCCTTTTGCCTGACGAGGCGTGGCAAACACTGAGCGCTGCGACCCAGCTTGTTCAATTCCACCGCGGGCAGGTGATCTTTCACCAAGGACAAAAAGCTTTTCCCCATCTCTTTTTGGCTCTCGATGGGCTTGCCGAGATCATCGTCCAAAACGACGCCGGCGAGGAATCGGTCATCGGACTGCGACGAGGTCGCGAGATCTTTGGAGAAACGTGCCTTGTGGAAAAAACCTACCCTGCCACCGTAAAAGTGGTGGAAGATATGACTTGCCTGACAATTCCCTTTGATGTGCTCCATCATCTCTGGGAAAAGCATGCCGCCTTCTCGGCCTACTTCTCTCGGCTCTTTGCCGCTCGTTTTCGAGCCATGATCAATGAAATCGTAGCTGAGCAGGCTGGGGAAGCTTATGGCATGGATTCCCGTCCTTTTCGCAAACGAGCAGTCGATCTTATGAATGCCCCTGTACATACCATCTCCATCGACGCTCCTGTCACCGCAGTTGCCCGTGCCATGGCTGAGAAGCGGGTCGGTTCACTCGTCGTCATCGAAAAGGAAGAACCGGTAGGCATCATTACGGAGCGAGACTTAGTCTATAAAACCTTGGCGGATCCTGAAAATTATCCGACCCTGCGCGAAGCCGTCAACCGCCAACTCGTCACATTGCCACCCGAATCCTATTATTATCAGGTTCTCTTGACCATGATCCGGGAAAAGGAACGCTATGTAGGTATCCTGGAAGAAGGTAAACTCATTGGGATCGTGGCGCTAACCGATTTAATCCGCAACCGTGACACAGGAGCCTTATCTATTGTCGACGGGATCGAGCATGGTCGTTCCATCGCAGACCTCGTCCGTTCGACGACTGTCATCGACAAGCTGCTGACGGCGATGGTAGCCGAGCGGGCCCAGTCCACCGAAATCACCGAAGTCGTCAGCGAGCTTTATGATCGTCTAACCCTTCGCATCATTGAACTCTCCCTAGAACAATTAGCCAAACAAGGAATGACCCCGCCGGTTAGCTACTGTTGGCTCACGATGGGCTCTGGCGGCCGAAAAGAGCAAACCTTGCGCACAGACCAGGATCATGCCATCGTCTTTGCCGATGTGCCATCGGATCAGTTGGAAAAGACCCGTGGTTTTTTCATGTCTCTAGGCAAACTGGTGACGCAAGGGTTGGAAGCCTGCGGTTTCGCCCGCTGCCCCGGCAATGTGATGGCCCTTAATTCCAAGTGGTGCCGTTCTTTCAAGGAATGGAACCATCAAATTGGTTCCTGGATCGAAGAATCGGTACCGGACCATGTACGTCAATTGACCATCTTTTTAGATTTTCGCTGTGTTTTTGGAGACGAAGGTCTCGCCGGAAAGCTTCGTGAGGCCGTCTTTTCCACATACCGGCGCCTGCCTGTAGGGCTGCATCACTTAGCCAAGGACGACTTGCGTCATCACGTGAGCCTCGGCTTCTTTAAACCTTTCGTCACGGAAAAATCCGGTGAACATAAGGATGAAATAGATCTCAAGCGCAGTCTCATGGTCCATCTGATCGATTGCATCCGTGTCTTCGCCCTCCGTGAAAACATCCAAGAGACGAACACACTCGCACGATTGCGCAGATTAGAGGAGCGGGGAATTTTTAACGCTGACGATGTGGAACTGATCCGTTTTAGTTTTACAACGCTGCTAGATATGCGCATTCAGGAAAACTTGCGCAAAGTTCGACAACAGCAGGTTCCTGATAACTATATCCATCCCTACCGGCTATCGAAGCGTGACCAGTCCAGCTTGAAAGAAGCCATCCAGGGGGTTATTCGCATCCAGAGTCTTACGGGCTCATCCTTTCGTGTGGACGGTTACTTGTAGAATGGAATAATTCGATAGGTCGGAGGTGTACCGTGGTCATTCGGACATTTCGCAACCTTTTGGGATGGAGATCCGCCGACGAACAAGATGTGGAGCCAACTATCGCCTGCTCTCTCACAGAGAAGTGTAGACAAAACAAGGGACGGATTAGTCCCTTTGAACTTCTTCGCAATATCCCTTTTGTCGTCTTCGATACAGAAACGACAGGTCTGAGCGTGCCTGATGATGATGTGATCGCCATCGCAGCCGTCGTCGTGGAAAACGGAATCGTACGGGACCTCCCTGTCTTTGACCGGCTCGTCAATCCCTGCCGGGCCGTTCCCATGATCGCCCAGGAATTGACCGGCATCCGGGAGGAGATGCTTTACGATCAACCTACCATCTATCCAGTTCTCGATGATTTTCTCGACTTTATCGACGGCTCGGTCCTGGTGGCTCATCGCGTCGGTTTTGACGTCGGGTTTTTGAACAAGTACTTAAAAAAAGCTCGCACGAAAATCTACCAACCGACGGTGGATACAATTACCCTTTCTCAGGTGATCGAACCCTTTCGGTCTGAGCACAGCCTCGATCAACTGATTCCAGCCTACCGGATTCCCCCGCTTCCCCGCCATACCGCCTACGGTGATGCTCGCATGACAGCACACCTGTTTGTAGCACTGCTACAGCGACTGCAGGAGCTTCGTCCCGTAAACACTTTAGGTGAGCTTCGGCGGATACTGGATCAACATCATCTGTAAGTCGGTTTAGTTGAATTCCCAACATGTTCACGATATGATTTAGATAAATACCATGAATGGACGTCCGGCGGGAGGAGGAACTTCGTTTTGCCCCATACACCCTTGTTCTCCATGATGCGGTTGCTGCCCATCGTCGTTTTTCTCGCCGTCAATTATCTTTCTTATATGGCTTTGGTACGTTGGCTGCCCTTTTTTCGCCCCGGTCGGCGCCGTACTCTTTTCTGGATAGTCGCTTTCTCTTCGCTCTTTCCGCCCCTTTACAGCGTAGCTACCGGTTTTCAGACACAAGAGGCCTGGCTCCGTTGGCTGTACTATCCAGCATTTGCTTGGATTATGGCACAAATCATCTTTCTGCTTGCCGTTCCCTTGGTCTTTTTGCTCAGTCGAATCCAACGCAGCCTGGAACAGGAAGAGCTACAAAAGAAAGCTTCTCCCGCCCAAGAAGCTTCTTTTGATCATCCCCTCTCTACCAAAGGTGAGCGAGAACCTTCTCCGCTGCCTTCTGCTTCACAAGTGCATAAACCGGAAAAAGTCACTCGCCGTGAATTGCTGCAAGCGACCATTACCGCCGTTCCTTTCATTGCCTTAACGACATCCCTGGACGGTGTCTTCCTCGGTGATCGGCGGATCGTGACCCGCCTGTATCCCGTGACTATTCCGGGACTATCGAAAAATTTGGAAGGACTTCGCATCACTCAAGTCTCTGACATCCATTTAGGTACCTTTTTCCCCTTAGACCGATTGGACGACGCCCTAGACATGATCCAAAAGCAGCAGCCCGATATCCTCACGATAACTGGTGACTTTGTTGATAATTTGGAACTGCTAGGACCCGCTATTGAAAAAACGGAACGCTTATCTACCTCCCTGGGCAGCTTCTACTGTCTCGGCAATCATGAACATTTCCGGGATCTCGATCAGGTCATTGCGGCCTTTCAGAAGAGTACCATTCGCCATCTCTATAACCAATCGGCAGCGATCAACAACGGGGATTTGTACCTTCTCGGTGTCGATTATCCCTTCGCTAAAGCGGGTGAATCCCGCTCGGCCACTCGGGAGCGCCTCTTAAGCCAAGCTTTGGCTCAGGCTTCGCAAGATGTACCAAAAATATTGCTTTCACACCACCCGGACGGATTTAACGAAGCCAAAAAGGCGGGTGTGGCGCTGACTTTATCGGGCCATACTCACGGCGGACAGGTGGGAATCGGTGACCGTTCTCTCTTTCCCTGGGCGATGGAGTACATGCGCGGTTGGTACGGTGACGACGAGCATAAACTTTTCGTCAACAGCGGCTTAGGCCATTGGATGCCCTTTCGGCTTGGTTGTCCTTCAGAAATTGTTACCTTTGTGCTGCGAAGCGCTTGATCGTTTGCGATGATGGTTTCCGATCTTCCCAATATACACCGCTTGTCTTTTTTCTCTCAATCACCTATACTTATTGAGCGCTGATTTGTCAGCGGCTACAATAGAACAGAAAAAGAGTATGGTGGATAGTCGCGGTCTCTGCGCAGCAGGGGTCGAGGAAATTCGAGACACGCCCAGGGCCGCTTTAGCGGCACTGGAGTACGGTGCCTGGTGCAAGCCAGGGCAGGGCGACCTGACGACGGCAAACGTGTCTTCCCCGGAAGATGCCAGTAGCCCTAAAGTGCCACAGAAACAATGTTCTCCGGCGACGGAGAAGTGCAAGGGTAAACTCCACTAGCGTGCAACCCAAATAGGCGGCCTTGAGCCGCGGGTAGGGGCACTCGCTCCGGCGAGAAGGAAGCCAGGCCGTACGGCGCAACTCCCTTAGACAAATGACTATCCATCGGCGACAGCCGGGGACAGAATCTCGATTACAGCCATACTCTTTTTTGTATAAAAGACCAGAGGTGTTTACCTCCGGTCTTTTATTATTTTTCCAGCCATAGCCGAGAAGGATAGCCCGCAAACTACATAGAGAAACGTTTAGACGCTTAGGAGGTCATCATGGCGCGTATTCTTTCCGTGGGTACCGCCGTTCCCCAGTACGTCTTTCGGCAGGATGAGGTCCGTCAGGTTGTTCGCAAGCGATTTGCATCGGCCTTTCGTGATATCGATCGACTCCTGCCGGTTTTCGAACATGCCAGCATCGATACTCGATATTTCTGTGTTCCCATGGATTGGTATGGAGCTGACCACAGCTTCGCTGAGAAAAACCGTCTCTATGTGGAGAACGCTATCTCTCTTTCCGTAGAAGCCATCAAGAAGTGCCTGCAAAAAGCGAAGGTCGTGCCTCAGGACATCGACTGTATTCTCTTTGTGTCGACAACGGGCCTTTCCACTCCCTCTATTGATGCCCACATCGCGAATATATTGGAAATGAAGCCGTCCATTCGCCGCCTTCCTTTATGGGGTTTAGGCTGCGCCGGTGGCACCGCCGGTTTGGCCAGAGGAGCCGAACTCGCCCGCGCCTATCCAGGCAGTCTTGTCTTGGTCGTTTCGGTAGAATTATGCGGTCTCACCTTTTTAGGGGGCGACTTATCGAAAAGCAACCTCATCGCCACATCCCTCTTTGGCGATGGCGCAGCAGCCCTTTTGCTTACTACCGAACCAAATGATCCATTGAGTCCTCCTCAGGGAACGAGTAATGGCTTACCCCGCCTGATCGCTTCGCAAAGCACCCTATGGCCGGACACAGTTGATATCATGGGCTGGGAACTGACCGATGCTGGGCTGAAAGTTATCTTTTCTCGAGATATCCCCTCTTTTGTTCAGAAATGGATCCCCGATGCCGTCGATAGCTTTTTAGCCGCTCAACAACTGACGCGAAATGACATCACGCGCATCATCCCTCATCCCGGCGGGATGAAAGTCATCCAGGCTTATGAAGAATCCTTACGTATTAAAAGCGAACTGACCTATCATGCCCGGGAGGTTCTTCGCAACTACGGCAATATGTCATCGGCAACCGTTCTTTTTGTGTTAGAGAAAACAATTGCCGACAAAGTTGGCGAAGGGGAGTATGGTTTGATGACAGCCTTAGGCCCCGGTTTTTCCTCTGAATTAGTTCTACTGCAGTGGTGATAGTTTCTATATGTAAGTATTATCGTTCATAGATAAGCCACGGGAAGAACTGTCACCGAAGCATTCTAAGAGATTGCTTTCGACCTGTGCAGGATTTAAGCTATCCCCAGAGGAGGCGGCGCCATGTTGCTATGGTTTGCCGGTACCCTTTTAGTACAGCGATGGGTAGAACTGATCATTGCCCAAAAAAACGCCGCCTGGATGTTCCAACAAGGCGGTTATGAACGAGGCCGGGAGCATTACAAGTATATCGTCTTCCTTCACGGATTCTTTTTTATCAGCTTGATCGCGGAAGGGTCCCGAAGTACCCCGCCGAGCTGGTGGTTTTTCCCGGCCGCTGCTTTTATGTTGGCACAGATCCTGCGGTACTGGTCTATTTCCAGCTTGGGCCGCTTTTGGAATACCCGTATCATCATCCTTCCTAATGCTCCTGTGGTGACCCGAGGGCCCTATCGTTTTCTGAGGCACCCCAACTACCTGGTAGTCATCACCGAGTTGCTTGCCATTCCCTTAATCTTCGGTGCTTATGGAACTGCAGTGACCGTCTCTCTCGTCAACCTCTTATTGTTGCGGATACGGATACAAACGGAAGAAAAATCCTTAACCGATGGGACCGACTATGCTATCGCCATGAATGATGTGCCCCGGCTTATTCCCGCCGGGGAAGGCGATTAGGTCTTTCCCTTTTTTTCGTCGCGGTTGTAATGTGATGCTTCTGTAAGCGAGCAACCAAGGACGATCGGGTTAAGCCAAGAAAGCGGGCTGCTTCATTCTGGTCACCTTCAACAGCTTCCATTACCTCTTCGAGGACGCTTTTTTCTAAGCTATCCAGATAGACTTGACCTCGAATCGTTATGGTAAAACCTTCGCCATTGATCGTAAACACTTCGGGGCGGATGCTCCCGTCTTTGACAGATCTTTTCTCCCCGAGCGAGACAGGGGTCTCCGCTCTATCTAAGAATCCCCTCGGCGAACTTTGTGCCTGTCCTTCTCCTTTTTCTTGATTTGTCCTTACACTGCGTTCTGGCCTTCGAACCCGACTAGTACCGTTGAATGTTTTCTCCGTCTCCTCCATTCTCATTTGTTTTTTTGTATCTGCTCTCCTCCGGTTCTCCACGGGGAGCCTCAGCGGTCGCTCTTCCACCTTGTCGGGCTTCTGTTTTTCTTGAAGGATGATCTCTGACGGTAGGGCAAGTTCTTTTACAGATATCCAATCGCACTGGCACAAAATGACTGCCCGTTCGATAAGATTGGCCAGCTCTCGTACGTTGCCCGGCCAGAGATGGGCCTCGAGGCAAGCGAGTGCATCGGCGGTGAATCCTTGAAACCGTCCGCGAGGATCGTAACGTGACAAAAAGTGACGAGCCAATGGCAGGATATCTTCTTTTCTCTGACGTAGAGGGGGAAGATTGATAGGGATGACTTTAAGTCGGTAATAGAGATCTTCCCGAAACCCTCCAGCCTGAACCGCTTGCCAAAGATCTTGGCTGGTCGAAACGATGACACGCACGTCAACGGCAACCGGTTTCGTTCCGCCTACTCGTAAAAAAGCTCCCTCATCAAGCACTTGCAATAAGCGCCTTTGTAGTTGTAGTGATAAATGGGTCACATCCTGAAAACAGATCGTCCCTTCATGAGCCAGCTCAAGACGGCCCACTCTCGCTCCCTCTTCTTCGGAGCCTTTTTCCCAGCCAAACAACTCCGTTTCTATCATCGTTTCAGGAATTGAAGCACAGGGAAAAAGCAGAAAAGGACTTTCACGACGACGGCTAAAATGGTGCAGTGCCCGAGCAACAACCTCCTTACCGACCCCCGATTCCCCTTGCACGAGAACAGTCGCCTTAGAGTCAGCCACTTGAGCGACGATCTCCCGTACAGAGCGCATAGCTGGACTTGAGCCGATGAGATGGAAATCTCCCTGCCGAAGAGCCGTCTCTAGCCGAAGGAATTCGACTTCCCGGTTGACTCTCTCATATTCTAACGCTTTTTCCACAGCGATGCGCAGTTCGTCCAAATCAAAAGGTTTTTGTAGGTAATCGACAGCGCCCATACGCAGGGCCGCCAATGCTGTCTGGGGAGAACTGTCTCCCGTCAACACGAGGAGCGGCAGATGCGGTTTCATTTGTTGCAGATTTCGGATCAAAGGCAACCCTTCCGCTCCAGGTCCGTCGACATCGACGACGGCCAAGGCGACTTCATGTTGAGTCAACTGTCTCTCCGCTTCCTCTTCCCCCTCCGCTGGGAGAACGGAATAACCGAGGCGGCTCAATCCACGCGACAGCACCCAACGCATATGATCTTCCGGCGTGATCACCATCAAGTTGCCCTTCATGAGTCTCCCACTCCTCCATAGGCGTCTCCGTTCTTTCACCAGCATCTGTAAATGGCAATGCGGGAGTCCCCCGACCACGCCAGGACGTCTCCCGCAATAATTGTTGCTGCTGATCGATTTGTTCCCGTATCATCCGGGTGTACAGGGCCATATCGGATCGAAACCCAAATTCTTCGTCCATCATCTGGGTGATACAGCGAATCACCGTCATCCGATGGAGCAATGTTCGATGCAAGTCGTCCATGGGAGCATGGAAATCATCATCGGCTTCTATAGAAGGAATACTTTCCTTAGCAGAATCGGCCTCAATATCTTGAACTTCCAGGTAAACTTCTTCGGGTATGAATGGAGTGTCCTCTGTGGATGCTCCTATTTTTTGTTTCCATCTGTGAAAGGCCACCCTTACTATCTCAACAGCGCTGCCTGTAAAGGTGAATAAAGCGATAGCACTGATAAACCATGGGTTCCATCCTGTGTCTACCGGCGCTGAAAAAGACACTCTCAAAAGGTTGAATACCTTATGGATAACGAATAGAGAGGACTCCTCTAACGACTGTTTATATATAAATACGGGTGCCCATAGCATAATCAGAACAGTGGCGGAGAGGATAAGGCTCACAAAAAGTACGAAAACAGGCACTGGCCACCTCAGGTGACGGTGGGGTCAGTTTGATTGTTATTGCACTGTTCGTCAATGATCTGGGCCATGTGCTGGGCTAAGATCTCCAATTGGCTTTCTAAGGTGCCTACACGAGTCTCCAATTCTACCACTCGTCGTTGTAAGAAGCTCACTTCTTCTTGCATTTCCCTGTCGACTAAAATTGATTCCATCACAAACCCGCTCATGACCATCGCCCCCTTAGCTGAGCCTTCCGCCTACTTTTCCCGCCTAGTGGAATATATGCGACCCACTTCCTGATATTACATGATTACTTTCTATTGACGGGGGATAAATATATCGGTTATACTAACCTTTGTCTTCGGGGCGTAGCTCAGTTTGGTAGAGCGCTACCTTGGGGTGGTAGAGGCCGCACGTTCAAGTCGTGTCGCTCCGACCATGGAGGGGTTCCCGAGCGGCCAAAGGGAGCAGACTGTAAATCTGCCGTCTGACGACTTCGTAGGTTCGAATCCTACCCCCTCCACCATTTTGTAAATGTGAAGCCCGTACCGTGTAGACGGCACGGGCTTTGTCTTTATAGGGACTTTTTAAACATGATAAAGACCGGAGCAGATGTCCTGCTTCCGGTCCCGACCTTTCCACCTATAGGATGTTCACGCTGGCTGCCGACCGCGTGGATTCAGTTGTCCGATACCGGCATTTCCCCTTCGGGCGTGTTCCTTCTCCTGGAACGTGACTTGCCGGGTTTGGTTGACGATCATGGGGGTAGGAAATAGGTCACCCCAAAAGAAATAGCCTTATTTCACCTCTTCCATGCCAGCCTATTTTCCCAGAACCGTACTTTTCTCCCCAAGTTACCTATTTGCCCTCCATGGCCTACGGATTCTCATTCCCGTCAACTCCCTTCCCACCGCCAGGCGGGATTCCGTTCCGGAGTGGACCGAAATGGGCACTGGGAGACGAATATCTGGAAACCGACCGGTTCTCTTTTCAGGAGCCAACTCTCCGGGGTGCTGCCTTTCACGCCGTGTTTCCAAGACAAGAGCACTCTTTTGCAGTGGAGACCCCCATGCCCGGGTTAAGGACGTACTCCTTAGCCAATGCCCTCTTCACTCGGAAAATACCCATGTGGCATCGTTCCGTCGTTACATTATGTCATTTCCAGGTTGCAACGGAACCGTGGATCAATTAGGGTACGGTCGCGGCGGGCAGTCACCAAGCTTACTCGCCCAACGGAACCGCCTCCCTTCTCTTTGGATCTACCATGGTATTCGACGCCTGGAATTAATTTCCTGCTTTTGGAAAATATTAATTTTGCCTGAAGAATCACTGCGCAAATAAAGATCGTCATGGTAAAATAAGTGTATAAACATTTTCTTAGGTTTGAGGTATAAGTCATGCATATATTTGCTCTTGTCGGACCGAGCGGCACCGGCAAAAGTCACCGGGCCATCTGGCTGGCAGATGAACTGCAATGCCAAGTTATTATCGATGACGGACTGATTATCGAGGCCAACCGAATCCTCGCCGGAACGACGGCGAAACGGTCGCCAACCCGACTGGGCGCCATCAAAACGGCTCTCTTTCAAGAGTCCGACCATAAAGCCGAAGCGCAAGAGGCTTTGCGCCTTCGCTCCCCAAAGGGCGTTTTGATCCTCGGCACCTCCGATAGTATGGTAGAGCGGATCGCCTCCCGTCTCGAATTGCCTCCGATCGAAAAAATCATTTACATTCATGAGATCGCTTCGAGCCAGGAAATTCGCAAAGCTCGCTTTAACCGCTCCCAGCATGGTCGTCATGTGGTCCCGGCACCCGCTCTAGAAGTCTCCAAGACCTGGAAGGATGCTCTGGTGAATCCGCTGAAAGTCTTTTTTCAGAAAAAGGGGACTGAACGTAAAACCTGGGCTGAGCAGTCTGTCGTCCGTCCCACCTTCACCTCCCTAGGTAACCTATCTATATCCGGACCTGCCCTCATCTCCGGTATTAATCATCAGGTTATGGCTGTTCAAGGAGTCGCCGGTGTGGGCACTGTCTCCGTTTCTTCCGGTGATGGAGGAGTCATCGTTCGCATCCCGCTCAATGGATACTACCGGCAGCCTTTACATCTTCTCGGTCAGAAAGTGCAGCGGTTGATTTATGACATCCTGGAAGATTCCATGGGGATCTCCGTGTTAGCTGTCGATGTTATCATCGAAAAAGTGATCATGGATACGGCAGCCCCCGTAAAAGAGAAGGAAGCCATGAACAAATGATCAAAAGATGCGACGAAACCCCTTAGGTTTTCGTCGTTCTTATTTTGCCCTTCTGTCGGACTATAGCGAGAGAATTTTGGAATATATTTAGACATAATGTCCTATTCTGATACTGTACGTTTTGAAGAGGATTTTGTCTCTTTACTTTGGCAACAGCTTTTGGCAGAAAAACAAGGCGTATGATCACCTATCAGCTAGATGGAGGCTATTCTCATGATTCAAGTTTTACTCGGTTTGCTTGCCGGGAGTCTTCTCATCGCGCTAACAGTCACCGTCCAAGCCAAATTTATCGAACCATCCCTTTGGCCTGCCCTAAGGTACAACTTAATGATCTTGCCGATTATTTATATAGCCAACACCCTTTTGAACGTATCCTTCACGAAAGGACAAGGAAGTTTCGGTTCCCTAGCCGTCGTCGTCGGTACACAAGTCGGTATCTACATGACCTGTTTGGTCATCTTCAGCGCTTTCCTGCTGCATCAGTACCCCAGCTGGAATACCTTATTCGGCGTCGCTCTGCTTGTGGCAGGTGCCATTGTACTAAACCGGTAAAGCTGGGAAAGTAACTATGAAACAACCAAGGGTTTGACGTTGCATCAATCTTTGTTCAGAGGTACAATAAGATTTGTTGTTCCCTTATTCTTTTAATTGTCTCTTCAATTTCATAAACTAGACATGGGAATTAGCAATATATTTCTACAAAGGAGATGCTCACAGATGAACAAAAAGATTATCTATTCTGCTTCCGTGCTTATTTTAGCCACCCTTTTGGCTGGATGCGGCGGTGCAGGTACTACGAATAAGACAAATGCAACCGCTGACAAAGCGCCTCAGACTGCGCAAGAGTCAAAAGACACTGCTCAAAATACGACTGTCGAAAAGAAAGTCACTCCGACGGAGACAGTGGTTACATTAGGAAAAAAGAGCAACATCACCTTAGAGAAATACAACAAGCTGGATAAAGGTATGACCTACGAAGAGGCGGTCAAAATCATGGGCAAACCGGGACAGGAAACTCGTGAGGAGAACTCCTCCGAAGTGAAATGCCTCTGGAAAAACTCAGACAATACTTCTGCCGAAGCCACTTTTAAGGACGGCAAACTGACGACGAAAAAACAAGAGGGTCTGAAATAATCTAGAAGCTCCGGTCTTCCCATGGGGGAACCGGAGCTTCTATTCATAACACACTATAATTGGAACTATCTTCTCCTCCACATACAAGTCAATAACAGCCTTTGACCGACTTTTGTACTTAAGCAAGTACTTTTTTAAATATACCGAACACTGATTGGAGGAAGTCCGAGTTGTCTATACCTTTTTTCGATTCTGTCCTTACAGCCCAATTTCTCCGGCGACCCAATCGTTTTATCGTAGAATGTCTCCTTAACGGAGAAGAGATCCGGGCTTACTTGCCCAATCCCGGACGACTATGGGAACTATTCTTTCCCGGCGTCCTCTTATATCTGACGGAAAATATCGAGGGTCAAAAAACGCCTTATACCATCGTCGGCGTTGAACGTGACGGTCAACCGATCATGCTGCACACCCATAAAACGAACGAAATGGTTCACCTGCTCCTGAGGGACCGACGCATTCCTGGCCTGGAAGATGCCCAGGTCGTACGTCCTGAAGTCAAAGCGGGAAAACATCGTTTTGACTTTCTTCTACAGAGGCAGGGACGGCCTTTTTACCTGGAGGTCAAGTCCTGTACCCTCTTTGAAGGGTCTTTGTCCATGTTTCCTGACGCTGTCACCGAGCGGGGCCGCCATCACATGGAAGAACTGGCCCGGCTGGCGGAAACGGAAGGGATTGACTGTGGTGTCCTCTTTGCCGTACAGTGGCCCCGAGCCCGCTGGTTTTTGCCGGACTACCATACCGATTACGCTTTCTCCCAAACCTTTCTCAGTGTCAAAGACCGGTTATGGATACAGGCTGTCTCTGTAAACTGGGAGCAAGGTTTACGCCTCGGCGACGAGACATGCCCCGTCAAGATCCCCTGGGATTTTCTCGCCAGAGAAATCCAGGACGGCGGCTGTTATCTTCTCATCTTAACCCTAACTGAAGAGCTATGTGTAACGGTAGGCAAGTTGGGAGAAATCACCTTGGACCCGGGGTATTACGTCTACGTGGGCAGCGCCCGCAAGAATTTGAGCCAGCGAGTGGAACGACATTTACGAAAACGAAAAAACTTTCATTGGCACATCGACTATCTTCGCGATAAAGCTGCCCAGTGTAAGGCTCTGGCCCTTCGAACTACGGAAGACTTAGAACATGAGTTGGCGAAAGCTCTTCGAGAAGTGGCCGCCGGTGAAGTCAATGGCTTTGGTTGTTCCGACTGCAGCTGTTCAAGCCACCTGTTTCGATTTGAAACATCACCAGTCCACGACCGGACTTTTATGGGAGTAGTGCAGAAGTTTCGTATGGGCCGGGTAGAGGAACGTTTACAAGAACTCAAATAAATGTTGGCTTATCCCCAAAAACAAAAAAAGAGCACAGTCAAAGCGTGCTCTTTTCGTCCATTACTTAACTTATACGATTTCTGCGATCTTCTCAATATGTTCCGCAGAAGCAGCCAGTTGTTGCATCGATGCCGAAATCTCTTGAGTGGCAGCCGCCTGCCGTTCTCCTAACTGGGATGTATCTCCAAGGGTCCGGACAATACCGGTGACTTCTCCTTGAATCGTTTTTAAGATGGCGCTGATATCCTTGACCGATTTGGAACTATTGTCTGCCATCTTACGAATTTCTTCGGCTACAACGGCAAAACCGCGTCCCTGCTCCCCGGCCCGTGCAGCCTCAATGGCTGCGTTGAGTCCGAGCAAGTTTGAATTTGCGGCCACTTCGCTGACAAAGTTGAGGATAGCGTCGGTCTTTCCAACCTCTTTTATAACGCTTTCACCGGACTTGCGCAGATTTTCCAAGTTTGTGGCCAGCATGCTGGCGGCGGAAGCCACTTCCTGCGTGGTCGCCGTGATCTGCTCCGACGTAGCGGCGATATTTTGGGCAGCCGCTTGAAGCGTTTCTTGCGCAACCAAGCTGGTGGCCGTTGCAATGACCCCGATGATTCGGTTTTCATCTACGATAGGAACGCTGATCGCCTTCACTGTCATACCGTAAACTTCTTTTGGGATAGTCTTTTGGATTTCTCGCCCTGTTTGCAGGCACTCTATAACAGATCCTTTCGAAGAAGCTATCGCCCCCTCGTAAATGTCCATAGAGAATGACCGTGCCTGAACAAAGCGGACAATTCGCCCCTCGCTGTCGGCAACCATCACACAACAGTCCAAGGGAGTTAATTTCTGAAATAACTCGGCATGCATAATCAGGCTGTCTAAATGCGACATAAAAACTCCTTCTTTCATTTTTCAGTTCATAAGTCAGCTTTATGATACATAATTAGTCAAAATTGTGTATAATCCTTCTTCCTTCTGAATCCGTTGTCGAATAGAACGTTTCTTTTTGATATGCCTTTATGCGTAAAATCCGGAAGACCTGTTCCTTTTGGTCTTCCGGATTTTTTTATATCTAGTTCGAGTTGAGAAATAAAAGGCGGGCTGTCTGTTCATTGGTGGCGACCGGTACGTTATGTACATCGCAGACTCGTAACAAGGCTGTAATATCCGGTTCGTGAGGCTGAGCTGTCAGGGGATCCCGCAAAAAGATCACCATATCCACGTCCCCGGTAGCGATTTTTGCTCCGATCTGCTGGTCACCTCCCAATGGACCCGATAACATCGTTTCAACGTCAAGACCCATATGCTCCCGAATCAACCGACCTGTCGTAGAGGTCGCGATCAACTTGTATTGGGCTAAAACAGAAAGGTGGGCTTCGACAAAGGCAAGCATTTCTTGCTTTTTCTTGTCGTGGGCGATAAGCGCGACGGTTTTCATGAATATCACCTTCAAATTCAACATCTTTTGATTTTAACTTACTGTTCTTTCTTGTTTAGTTTAGCATATAGAGCCGGACTATCGATAGTAGGTGTTTCCCATCACACTACAAAGAAATTTTTCCCACACAAGGATTGCAGTTGTATTAATTGGATTCCGAAGTCACCGAATCCCGACTCATCGCTGAAATGGTAGATCGAAAAAGAGAAACTCCTTGCATAGGGGACTTCCTACCAAGGAGTTTCTCTTTTACTTATCAAACGGGTACATTTCGTTTAGACCCTTCTACTCCTTTAATCTAAGGACAGGTTGTTACAGTAACGATTCGGCCTACCTGCTGGGCGACTCGAGTTATGCCTGCTGGGGTACGCCCTTCATGGTCAGCCCCACCCGCTCCCGCTGACGGTCCACAGACAAGACGGCGACTGTGACAATATCACCGACAGCGACCACTTCCATGGGATGGCGAATGAACTTGTCGGCCAACTGGGAGATGTGCACGAGGCCGTCATGCTTGACGCCGATATCGACAAAGGCGCCAAAGTCGACGACGTTGCGTACCGTCCCCTGGAGGATCATCCCTTCTTTTAAGTTTTCAATAGACAAGATGTCCGAAGAAAAACGCGGTTTGGGCAGGTCTTCTCGAGGGTCGCGGCCCGGTTTCATCAGAGCCTCAATGATATCCTTCAACGTAGGTACTCCAAGCCCCGTTATTTGGGACATCGTTACCGCATCGACTTTGCTCAAGGCAGCCTTTAGCTCACTGTGGCGTGGCCCTTTGATGTCAGCTGGGACAAAGCCTAAGGCTTTCAGCAGTGTGGCTGCACCATCATAGGACTCAGGGTGAACCGGTGTGTTTTCCAAAGGATTGTCCCCGTCAGGGATACGGACGAAACCAGCGCACTGCTGGAAGGCTTGCGGCCCTAGGCGGCTGACTTTCTTCAATTCCGCTCGTTTGCGGAAAGGCCCCTTTTCCTCCCGGTAGGCGACGATGTTCTTGGCCACTTGAGGTGAGACGCCGGCCACATAGCGCAGGAGCGATGGTGAAGCTGTATTCAGGTCCACGCCAACTGTATTGACACAGGACTCAACGACTGCTCCCAAAGTTTCTTCCAGGCGCTTTTGGTTCATATCGTGTTGATACTGGCCGACGCCGAGCGCTTTCGGCTCGATCTTTACCAGTTCCGCCAGGGGATCTTGCAATCGACGGCCGATGGAGACGGCACTGCGCAAGGAGAGGTCAAACTGGGGAAACTCTTCACCCGCTAAGGGAGAGGCCGAGTATACCGATGCTCCGGCTTCGCTGACGATGATAAACTGGACCGGCAGCTCCATGTCCCGAATCGTCTCCGCTACCAGCGCTTCCGTCTCCCGGCTAGCCGTACCATTGCCGATGGCGATGAGTTCGATGCCGTATTTTTTCACCACGTCCCGGATGCTCCGCTTGGCATCGTCCCACTTTTTTTGCGGTTCATGGGGATAGATGACGCCGACTTCCGCTAGGCTGCCTGTCTCCGAGAGAGCAGCCCATTTGCACCCCGTTCGAAAGCCCGGGTCAAGGCTGAGAACCCGGCGACGACCAATGGGCGGCTGCATGAGCAGGTTCTTTAGGTTGGCCTGAAAGACCTTCATGGCCTGCTCTTCCGCTTTTTCCGTCATTTCGTTGCGCAATTCCCTCTCCATCGCTGGGGCTAAGAGGCGCTTATAGCTGTCCTGCAGCGTATCCTTGAGGAGATCCGAGAAGATCGATGGTCGGCTGAGGATCCGGTTTTCCAGAAAGCGGCTCACCGCCTCCCCTTCCACCTCGATTTTCACCTTCAAGACTTTTTCCCGCTCACCTCGGTTGATCGCCAGGACACGGTGCGGCGGAATTTTGGCGACGGGCTCCTGGTAATCGTAATACATATCATAGGCTGTTGATACAGAACTATCGACGGCTTTCGATTGCAGTACGCCTTTTCGGAAGGTGAATTCCCGGATCCAGCGCCGGATGTCGGCCTCTTCAGCTACCTCTTCGGCGATGATGTCCAAGGCACCTTGCAAGGCCGCCTTTGCGTCGGGCACTTCTTTTTCTGGGTTGACGTAAGGCGCGGCGACTTCTTCGGGTGTACCCTGGCGGATCTCCTGAGCGCGGATGATCCGAGCCAGCGGCTCGAGCCCCCGCTCCCTAGCTTGGCTGGCGCGAGTTTTACGCTTAGGCCGGTAGGGCAGATAGATATCTTCTACCTCAGCTAGCGTCTTCGCCTTATTCAGGGCAGAAGCTAATTCAGCAGACCACTTGCCTTGCTCTTCGATGGTTCGTTGTACTTCTTCCTTACGCTGGGTTAAGTTTCTTAAGTACGTAAGCCGGTCAGCCAGTTCACGAAGCTGGTTTTCATCCATTTCTCCGGTGGCTTCTTTGCGGTATCGGGCGATGAAGGGAATCGTATTTCCCTCATCGAGCAATTCAATCGCTTTGGCCGTGTTAGACTGCTTTAATCCCAGTTCCTTGGCAATAATCTCAGAAAACAAGGTACCTCTCCTTTATCGCTGAATACCTTGGGGGTCGGCATACCCTCAAGGGTCGCCCTGGCACCCCTATTTATCAAAGAGGCCGCCCTGTTTGCGGGTCTTTACGCCGGGACGGGCAAAAACGGGTCCGCTTTGTCCATCTTTAGCTCCTTTTTTATGTCCCTGGTTGGCGCTTTTTGCTTTTTTCTGCTCTATGATCTTGCGCATCAGATCCATATTTTTGTCGTTGCTGTTCTCACTCATCGGTGTTTTCCTTTCTCTTTAAAACGTTCAGTTATAGTACCTGATCTTTGTTATTATATCATCCCAAGGGCCTGCTGAAATCCTCTCAAAAAGTGTCTCCCTCTAATTCCCTGTTTACTTCTAACCTATTTCGCGTTAAAATGGCTTATCTATCGAATTTGACTCATGAAAGGCGGTACAGGGATGAACGGTACAGAAGTGCGTTCCTATGTTTTGTCTCCTGAGGAATTGAAAGAGCTGTGGGACCGCCTCGGTAAACCCGGTGAGGTGGCTCCTGGCGTGAAGGCACCGAAAAAACGCAGTAAAGCCTTCGTTCCCCACGCCGACAACACAGAAGAATAAATCATCCAAGTATCGCGATACAGCCTCGGCACCTGCCGGGGCTGCTGCTTTTTAAATATCACTCCTAGGGTTCTCCATTGGAATAAATGTTATATATTGACATTCAGACCTAAGAGTTATAAGGTGATTATGGAAAAATATATTGTGCTCAGAACCTGTTGAATCGCACCGGAGGTGACCCTCTGTTTGGACGACGATTTGCGCTTGTTAGATATCTCCATCTTTTCGGACTTAGATCGCGTTAATCGAGCCAAGTTACTCCCTGAGTTTGAAGAAGTTCATATCCCCGCAGGACAGGTGATTTTCTATGAAGGTGATCCGGGGGATGCCTTGTACATAATCAAGGAAGGTTGGGTATCCGTCTATCGTGAACGGGTAAAGGGTGAAAACCCGTTGATTCTAGCCCAGTATGGACCTAGAGATTGTTTTGGAGAACAGTCTTTGCTCTCCGAGGTTTACCGAACAGCGACGGCGAAATCATTGACTCCATGCCGTCTCGCCCGTTTGTCGAAAGAACGTTTTGACGAGCTGCTAAAAAAACATCAGAGCCTCTCCATCGCTCTGGCTAAACTGTTATCACAGCGACTGGCGATTCGCTCCGGTCATGATAACCCTCCAGCAGATGATGCGGAGGAGAACCATCCGCCGCATCTAAGGCACCTATCGGCGGTTCCTGATTATCCTCTAGATGCCGGTGGTTCCATTTGGTTCGAACTTATCAATAACAAAAAACCCCTGCTCATAGTCTTGTTCACCCTTATTCTAGGGAGCCTTCTATTTTTTTGGTTAAACTCCATCGGGATGAGATCGTCCCATATCGCCCTGTTAGAGATCATTTGGGCGTCGACGGTCTTCTGGTCTTTTAACCTTTTCTCGCCCCATGCGATCGCCCTCGCTCTGCCCTTAGCGGCGGTACTTTTAAAGGCGACGACACCTGCCGTGGCTTTTGCCGGCTTTTCCAATACGTCCTGGTTCCTCATCCTCGGTGTATCGGCTTTGACAGCAGGAGTTTTCCGAACGGGACTGCTATACCGATTGGCATTGCACGTGGTTTTACGCTTCCCTCCGAACTATGTGGGGCAGACCTTGGCGTGGGCCATAGCCGGCACATTGCTCACACCGGTAATCCCTTCTTCCAATGGACGAACATCCCTCATCGCACCGATGGTCGCTTCACTGACAGAGACGTTGCGTCTCCCCAACTGCAGCAATGGCTCCACTGGGTTGACGATGAGTTGTCTCCTCGGCTTTGGTCACATGTCATTTTTGTTTATGAACGGAGCCGCTGTCTGCTACCTGATCCTTGGTCTTCTTCCTCGAGAAGTGGCTCAGTCTATTTCATACGGGACCTGGTTTTTCGATGCTGCACCGATGGGGATCTCCTTTCTCATTTTATCTTTCCTATCTATTCTTTTTCTATATCCGCACAAGGAGAATCTTCAGTTCAAACCCGATATTGTTGCGGCTCAACTGAAAGTGTTAGGACCTATGACTCGGGAAGAAAAAGTCTCTTTTCTGGCGATCAGCCTGTCTCTTCTCGGATTTCTAACCCAATCATGGCATCATGTCGATGGTGCCTGGGTTGCTTTAGCGAGTTTCCTCATTCTTTATAGCTGTTCCGTGCTTACTGACAAGACGATTCGCTCTGATATTGATTGGGGTTTTCTCATCACCTTCGGTTCCATGCTCGGATTTGGCAACGCCATGAAAGATAGTGGGTTGACGGAGGCCTTATCCCATTACCTACAACCGCTTTTGGAAATGTTCATGGGCAACCAATTAACCTTTTTGCTGTCCCTAGTCATTTACATCATGCTGCTGCGCTTCATCCTCCCGATCACGCCTGCACTGCTGGTCGGTATGTTGACCATCATGCCCCTTTGTAATGCCATGCACGTAAGTCCTTTTGTCGTAGGTCTTGTTTTGCTATTGTCCAGCAATCTTTGGTTCTTACCTCATCAAAACATCATGTACTTGACGATGTTAGATGAAACGGGAACCGGAAAAAAACTGTTTGAACACCGTCAAACACGTAATCTGGCTTTCCTCTATTGCATCGTCTGTTTGCTATCTGTCAGTCTATCTGTTCCATACTGGGAAATGGTCGGCCTGATTTATTAAAAAGGCATAGAAAAAAGAGTGGACCTGCGCTAAAACAGATCCACTCTTTTTTCTTTTTTACAAGAACATCGGGCGATAATTTCTGTTATTCATCTATCCCGTTTTCGGTCCCTTCTTCGCGCTTCGGCGGGCGAGGTCCATAAAACTGATAGTAGTTGCACTGGATGCGCCCGTTGTAGAGCTTGCGCTTTTTATCGGCTCGGCGGCCAAAAAAGCGTTCAAACTGGGGATAGGCCGTCAGTACCAGATAAGACCATGTATCTAAAGCGCCAAAGACTTGACCCATTTCCCGGTACAGCTTTTTCACCTCATCTTCTTCGCCGAGTCGCTCCCCATAGGGAGGATTGCAGATGATAAAGCCGTATTTGTAGCGGGAGCGGAGCTCAGCCATCGGCTGGCGCTGTAGATGAATTTTCCCTTCTACACCGGCTTGACGGGCGTGGTAGCGGGCTAAGCTGAGCACCTTTTCGTCGATATCGGTACCAGTGATACGCAGCTCCCGGTCCCGCTGGGCCAAGCTCTGGGCTTCATCGCGGGCTTCCTTCCAGCGCTTCTCCGGGACGTTCCCCCATTTTTCCGCAGCGAATTCACGCTGTAACCCCGGCGCCAGGTTCAGTCCAATCAGGGCAGCTTCAATCGGAATGGTGCCAGACCCGCAGAAGGGGTCGACGAGCACCCGGTCATGACGCCAGGGGCTCAATTGGATCATGGCCGCCGCCAAGGTCTCTTTTAACGGGGCTTGTCCCACCAACTGGCGGTACCCTCGTTTATGGAGACCGGAGCCGCTCGTGTCGATGGTCAACGTAGCCATATCTTTCAGCAAGGCCACTTCGATCGTGTACCGTGGACCCTTTTCGTCAAACCAAGAGCGGTGATAAGCTTGTTTCATCTTCTCCACGATCGCTTTTTTGGTGATCGCTTGGCAGTCGGAGACGCTGAACAGCTTGGAACGGACCGACTTGCCTTCCACAGGAAAGTTGGCGTCCTCCGGGAGCCAATCGGGCCAAGGCAGAGCTTTTACTCCTTGAAATAGTTCTTCAAAGGTCGTCGCTGGGAATGCGCCAACCTTGATCAGCACCCGGTCTGCCGAGCGCAGCCAGAGATTGCACCGGCAGATGGCCGATTCATCGGCAGTGAAGGTGATTTTTCCATCCTCGACGGTCAATTCTTCGTAGCCCAAGTTGCGCAGTTCACGGGCGACGACCGCCTCTAACCCAAAGGCGGTCGTCGCGATGAGTTCAATTCGTGCCAAATCATTCACCTGCATTCCATCATATGACTGTAGTATAACACAAGTTTATCCAGCAAAAATCGAAGGAGTGGATTTTACCTCTTTAGGATGTGCTGAAATAGGAAAAGAGGCCGCCCGAGGGCTAGCCCCTTTATTGTTCCTGGTACCAGACATCCGATGTAGACAAGGGGTTTTCCATGGTCGTGAAGATTCGAGCCAGGAGTTCCTTTTCGTAGACTAGTGGATACATCCGCAAACTGGCCAGTAATCCCGATGCGGGAGCCCGGACCTCCTCTTCCAACTGACCGGTTAAGATGTTCAAGATTTGTCCCATCGGTTCTCCTTTACGTAGCATCGATCCGGCTTGGACGAAGGGGCGAAAGATACCTGCCGCCTGGGACAGAACCAGGTGAGTGTTCTTCCGTCCGAAGGTGGGGATTTCGAGAGGCGGAGCAGGCGGCGGTCCTTCCAAGATTTCCGTCGCCAACATGTAATCGATGAGCCCCTCGTACATATGGTTCACGATCACATCATCGATTTGACGAGCTACGCCAAGCATGAGAATGCTCGTTGAAATGCCGGATTCCTTCCAATGGTATGAGAGCTGCGTTTTGTACAGCGGTGTCAGTTCCCTTTTCAGCACATATCGGCAGCGCAGATAAGAGGCCAATTCCATATCTTTTTCGTTTTGGGAAAAAACCCTGACATGAGGAATCTCATAAAACTGCTCATTGGAACCATGTACATCGAAGGCGTAGTGAGAATCACGGGTCCCTTGGAAAACACCGTCGGCGATACGCTGCGTCGTCTCACCGAGATTGTAGCCTGGAAACATGCGGTTGATGTCGGTCCCATCGAAGGGCCAGTTGCGGTTGGCAAAGTTAATGCCTGGTACATTGACGATGGGGATCAATCGGACCGTCCCCCGCAGGTTAAAATGAGGTTCCATGCCCCGAACGACGCGCTCTAAAAAAGCAGCGAGCCGGGTCAATAAGTATGTAGCGCTGATTTCATCACCGTGCATCCCCGCAACTAAGGAGATGATCGGGCCATCCCCGCTGCCTCGAAATTCATTTTTATATAGAACCATCGGTTCCCGAAAAGGGATATTCAGTTCCAAAATGGGCTCAAGCATGACAGCCACCGTCCTCTCCAGCAGACTCTATCGACATAGGCATCGGTTTCGGCGGCAATATCAAGCGGGCCACCAGGGAGCCTTCATAGACGACTGGATGCTCTCTTAAAGTAAAGAGCAACCCTTGACGTGGGCTGGTGATGACTTGTAAGTCGTTCCCTTTTAGGGGATCGACGATCCGGCCGATCACATCTCCTTCATTGACCCACTCGCCAAATATACTTGGTTCAGCGACAAACAAACCCGATGCTTCCGCATTGAAGTACCAAACCTCATTGTCATACATCCGTCGAGGCTGACAGACGAAGGGTAGTTCCTCTTCCGGCAAGCGCAAGATGTCTAAATCCTGCAGCAAGCGAATCAGCCCCTTCATGAGTCGCTCTGAATAAATCGGCTTGAGTCGCTGTCCGATGCCCATTTCCACAACCAACGTGGGAATATTGCACTCATTTAAATTAGTGGCTAATGTCGTCTCTAGCACCGTAGAAGTCCCATGGAGCCAGATGATATCGACATTGGCCTTTTCCGCCAGCGGCAGCAGACAAGGGGCATAGCTCTCCTGCATACGAATCTGGGGCATCTCCAGCAGAAAGCTGTTGCTAGCATGGATGTCCACTACCAAGTCGGCACCTTTTAAATCTTCAAGCAGTGCATGAGCCGCTTGTAGAGGCACATGGCCTTCCCGGTTTCCGGGAAATTGGCGGTTTAAGTCTACATTGAAAAAAGGCCAAGAACGAGTCAAACTGCCTAAGCCCAGAGAGTTCACCGATGGATAGATATCGACTTGCCCCCGAAACCGTTCTGGGTATTTTTCGCGCAATTCTTGCAAAAATCGGTTCATGAGATAGCACGTATACAGTCCTTCTAACTCGTCGCCGTGAATTCCGCTCACGATCGCCGCTCGGGCCGTGGGACTGCTTTTGGCAGGGCGGAGCACGTTTTTTCGGATGCTAAACTGATCATGGGCAGGCATATGGATCGTCAGGATTTTCTGTTCCATTCCTAAGTCCTCCTTTATGGAACGACTTGAACATCGACCGTGACTTGCAGTTCCTGTGAGGCGGAACCCCGATAGACACCCTTGAAGGGGATGATGTCTCGATAATCGCGACCGTGGGCGATTTTTACATAGCAAGGGGTGATGGCTGTGTTGTTTGTCGGGTCGATCCCCTTCCAGCCTTGTCCCGGCAACCAAGTCTCTACCCAGGCATGAGAAGCGCCGCTTCCCCGTAATGAGCCGTCGCAGGGGATATATCCGCTCACATAGCGTGCAGGGACGCCCGAAACCCGGAGGATAGCCGCCATTAAATGGGCGAAATCCTGGCAGACGCCGCTTCCGACGGTTAAAATCTCTTGAACGGATGAGTGTACAGCAGTCACATTCTCCTCATAATCAAAATTCCGGTAGAGTCTATCGGACAAACGTAAGATCTCTTCCCATCCGCCTTTTTTGAAGTCAAAGTGCTCAGCCATCTGACGCACATCTGGCAAGAAACGACAATAAGCGGTCTCCATCAGCCATTCGGCATGGCTCTGTGCTACATCCACTGGTGAGGTCCTTTCCAAGACCTCCGGGATCCTTTCAGACGATGCATGGTCGTTCGTCTCCACCAGAGATTTGGCCTCAACGATCAATTCAGCATGGGGATTGGGAAACCACATGGTATGAAAGGCGTTGCCAAAAGCGTCGCGATCCTCCCAAAGGGCGGCTAAGGGATACGTATTCAGTTCGAAGTTCAGCAGATGCTGGCGTCCATCCTCGCAAGGCATGAGGCGAGCTTTGCTGACGCCATCTTTTACTGGCTGGGAGTATCGATAGTGGGTAGTATGGAGGATGCGCAGACGAGTCAAAGATCTTCCTCCTCGGCGAAGAGGAACCGGTTTATCGCATTTCCCACTCCATTGTTCTCTACGATAAAGTCCAAAAGAAACTGATGGATTCCTCGGTTCTCCATCTCTTCAACTGTAATGTGACGCAATCGCATTTCAAGTCGTTCCATCAGGCAAATCGGTTCTGGAACGCCTTTTCGATTGGGCAAAGCACATCGAGCCGCCGCCAAAGCCTGACGAACACAGAAGATGAGAGAACGCGGAAATTCCGCTTGTTGGATGAGGTAACTCGTCACTTCCCGCTGGGTGATCTGACCACCCCAGATACTCCTGTATGGCTCGTAGGCGCTTACTGATTCCAGCACTTGCAGCCAAACATCCTCTTGGTCTGATCGGGGCTGCAGGTTCACCACGTCAAGGATACGGGCAGTCTTGTCGGCTCGTTCCAGATAACGGCCTAGTCGCAGAAAAGCTCCGTCTTCGCCATGAGATATAATTGCCTCTATCATCCCTTGCAACATAAAGGATCGTCGTTTGATCAGGTTGAGAAAGACATAGGCCGATTTTTCATTGACCTTATTGATGCAGGCACGCACTACCAAATAGAAACTGTTAATTTCCTCATAAAATTCTCTCGGCAATCGTTCCCGTACAGCCGAGGCGTTCTCCCTGGCTTGACGAAGACACATGTAGATGGAGTTCAGGTTCATTTGACTAAAGGTGAAATATTGAAATACTGTGGCTGCATCGGCAAGAGAATAGTGGCGGTAAAAATCGTCTACATTTCCCGCGACGGCCACCAGCGGTTCCCATAGAACTCCCTCTCCGGCAAAGGGTCGGATGATATTTACATCTAATATTCGCGCATTGTTTTCCGCTCGTTCAATGAAGCGGCTCATCCAGATCAAATTATCTGCATGTCGGCTGTTGATCAAAACAATCGACCCTCTCGATTTTTTCTTATTTCTATTCGCCTATTGTTTACACTACCCAAGTGTCCTTGCTTCCGCCTCCTTGCGATGAGTTCACCACAAGGGACCCTTTGGGCAAGGCGACCCGAGTAAGACCACCGGGAATGACCACTTCTCCACCGATGACGAAAGGTCGCAAGTCAATATGGCGTCCTTCAAAATCCCCGTCGACGAAAGAGGGATGTTGGGAAAAGTTGATGGTCGGTTGAGCGATGTAGTCCTTCGGTCTTTCCATCATTGCAGTGGAAAAAGCATGAATCTCCTCTTCTGTCGCTCTAGGGCCGATAAGCATACCATAACCACCGGCACCATTTGTCTTTTTTACGACCATTTGATTGATGTTTTTCAGCACAAAAGCACATTCATCAGGATCGTCCAGACGATATGTAGTGACGTTATCCAGAATTGGCTTTTCATTTAAGTAGTAGCGGATCATCTGCGGAACATAGGTGTAAATCGCTTTATCATCGGCAACTCCAGCTCCGGGTGCATTCGCCAATGCTACATTCCCGGCGCGGTAGGCGCTCATTAATCCGGCTACACCCAGCACAGAGTCAGGGCGGAAGACGAGAGGATCTAAAAAATCATCATCAATTCGCCGGTAGATAACATCGACTTTCTGCAGCCCATGGACGGTCCGCATGAAAACCTGGTTATCCATCGTCAGAAGATCGTTCCCTTCGACGAGCGGGATACCCATTTGCTGAGCTAAAAAGACATGGTCATAATAAGCGGAGTTGTATTTACCTGGTGTGAGCAGCACCACCGTTGGGTGGGCTCGTTGCCGTGGCGACAGGGAGTGCAAATACCGACCGAAAAAACTTAAGGAGGGCAAAATCGGTCGAATCGGATATGTCCGGCATAGATCGGGAAATAGACGCTCCATAAGACGACGGTTCTCGAAAATATAGCTGATCCCCGAAGGAACTCGGAGATTGTCTTCCAGCACGACGTATTTGCCAGAGGGATCTCGGATGATATCGATCCCCGCCAGGGTCACATATTGATTGCCAGGGATATTGAGCCCTTTCAAAGACCAGCAGAAATCTTGATGGGTCACCACCAGTTCTCGAGGTACGATGCGCTCATGCAAGATTTCTTGGTTATGATAGATGTCGTATAAAAAAGCGTTCAGTGCCCGTACCCGCTGAAGACAGCCTTGCTCAATGACGTTCCAATCATCGGAAGAAATCAATCGAGGCAATATGTCAAAAGGGAGTGTCCGTTCTAAACTGGAGGACTCTTGATAAACCGTAAAGGTTACCCCCATATTATGTAACATGTGTTGTGCCTTCCAGTAATACTCTCCAACCGTCTGTGGGGACAATCGCTCAAAATAGTGGAAGACGTTCTCATAGAGCGGCCGGATACAATCGCCCTTTGAAAACATTTCATTGTAACAGTTGTCCTCGATCCGACTTTGAAACATGATGCACCTCCTATAATTGAAAAAAAAAGAAACCATATCAATTGGATTGATAGGCTTCTTTGCCTGGCTAGGAGAATTTAGAGCTTAATATGATTTTATTGGCAGATTTACACCGGCATTCAAAAGGAATTTCACCATCTTCGCCAAAGGTGTTAAGTGTATTTTTGGAATTGATGTTTTCCTTTGACTCTATTATATTACCATTTAGCGAAGAAACGTAGTCCTTTTTTCGTTTTTCCTCTTGATATCTCCGAAATTACTTGTTTGCCTGATAAATTAATAAAGCCTATGGAGCGGGACTGGAGATTCCCGATCCATAGGCTCTTGATCAAAGGGTAAATTGTTCGACCTCACCTTGAAGTTGCGCTGCCAATTGGTCCAATTTTTTTGCCTGTTCAGCCATTTCTTCTACTGTCTTCGATTGCTCATCGGCAGAGGCGGACACTTCTTGAGTAGAGGCAGCCGATTGCTCAATGATCGCTGAAATTTCTTCGATCGATCTCAATACTTGCGTTGAGTTCGATTTTAAACCATCGAACACTTCTCGAATTTGGTGAGCATCGGATTCGGTCGATTCGACGTTGGCGACGATTTGTTTTAAAGCTTCCCCGCCATTTTGGATTAACGATACTTGCCGGTCAAAGGCCGCTAAATTCTCTTCCATGGCGGTGACTGTTTTAGCCGTATTTTGTTGTACATCTCGAATCAGTTGAGTAATTTGATGAGCTGCATCCCGGCTTTGTTCGGCGAGCTTGCGGACTTCGTCAGCCACGACGGCAAATCCCCTGCCCTGTTCTCCCGCTCTTGCCGCTTCGATGGCAGCGTTTAGGGCTAGCAGGTTTGTTTGGTCAGCGATTTCTGTGATCAAATTGCTTATGCTTCCGATTTCATCTGACTTTCGCCCAAGATACTGAATAGAACGAGTCGCTTCGGTCACGCTGGCATCGACGACCCTTAAATGTTCAACGGCCTCATTTATCGCTTCCTGACCTTTGTGAGCGACTCGGGTCGATTGAGCTGCTTTAGCCAGCGTATTCTCTGCTTGCCGATTTCCCTCTTGTACCTGTTCTACCGACTCTTTCATCATCGATAAGATGACATTGGCCTGTTCCGCTTGGGTCATCGTTCCTGATGCCACTTCACTGACGGTGATACTGATTTGTTCTGCCGATGCTCCCGTATGCTTCACCTCTTGGGATAACCTTTGCGAAAGTCCGTATACATGCTGAGATGTTTCCCCGACTTGACGGATTAACTGGCGTAACTTCGCCACCGTATTTTCAAGAGTTTTACTCAATTCACCGACTTCATCTTCGTGGACCGTCTCAATATGTATACTTAAATTTCCTTGGCCCACTTGTTCCATATCTTTTTGCAATAGCCGCAACGGTTTAATGATCATTTGGCTGATGCTGATCCCGATAGACGTGTTCGTTATGATGGCAAGAATGATAGCGACGGTGATCAAGATATGAGCATTTTTTCGTTTTGCTTCGTTCTCTTTATTGAGACGCTCTGCGATCGTTTGATTATAGAGAGACAATTCGTCAATGGTTTTGTTGATCTGAACAAGTTGATTTTCCGTAGCTTTGTAATACTGAAAAGCATCTTCTTTTTGTCTGCCTACTGCCTTGTCGATAATTTTCTGCCGTTCCCGGTGATAAGCGATAAGCTGAGATTGGAATGTTTGTAGTTTCTCTTTAATTTCCGGATCAGTATTTTTCGTACGGTAATCGTACAAAAGTTTGTCAATTTCCAGTTTTTTATCACGGACATCGACCATGATCCGGTCCTTCTCCTGGCGGTCATCAGTGAGAATCAAACGTACCATATCCGCTTCCATTTGGTGCAGGTCTACAGCCACTTTGTCAAACCACTGGATCGGCAATAGTCGTTCATTATACATTTCTTCAGACGTATCGCCCATATTTTCCATGTTCACATAACCGGTTACTCCCACCACGAGTAAAAAGAAGACACCCCACAACATCTGGGCGATCATCTTATAGCGGATACTCAGGTTACAAAACCATCGATACATGCTTTTAATGAAGTTGAAGAGAATCAAGACAGTTCCTCCATCTTACTTTCGGTTATTAAGGAATTGTCGGTTGGGATACCTTGGGTGGTGTTCCGCTCATTGAGCTTAAAAAAGCCACTAAAGCCAATTCCTCGTCTTCTGTTAATCCGAGAGGCTTGATCCGGGGATCTTTGTTCGGGTGTGCATTTCCACCCACATTATACAGGTGTACTACATCTTCCAGCGTAACTTCCGAACCATTATGTAAGTAGGGTCCCGTGAAGTTAAGTCCTCGAAGACCGGGCGTACGGAATTTTCCACGGTCGGCTTCATTATGGGTGACGTTGTATCTACCGAGATCTTCTGATTTCGTTCCTACATTATAGTAGTTATTGTCCGTCAAGTTGGGCCCATGATGACAGGAATAACAACCTGCTTTATTGATGAAAAGTTCCATACCTTTTTTCGCCTGAGGAGTAAGGGCGTTATCATCACCAGCTATGTAGCGGTCGAAGTCGGAGTTGTTGACGACAATCGTTCGTTCAAACGCTGCGATAGCTTTGGCAATATTTGAGGCGGTAACCTCTTCTCCAAAAACCTTTTGGAATTGGTCTACATACCAAGGCACTGCCTTCAGTTCCCGTACCAGTTCATCTATGTTCTGATTCATTTCTGCCGGCGACTGAATCGGACCTAATGCTTGTTCTTCTAGGCTTTTGGCACGGCCGTCCCAAAAGTTCTCTTGATAATAGCCTGCATTTATGATCGTCTGGCTGTTTCGACGACCGATTCCTTTGTTAAATCCGACAAAAGTCGTTAAGTTATCAGAAAAGCCTAGTTCGGGGCTGTGACAACTAAGGCAGCTTAATTGGTTATCCCCAGATAAGCGGGAATCATAAAATAAGGTTTTCCCCAACTGGATTTTCGCTTCTGTCATCGGGTTATCGGGAGGGACTGGGATTGGTCCCAGCGGTTCAAAACGTTGCATATAGTCATGGTCTGGAAAGGCCGTAGTAGAAACCCTTTCTTCCTTATGCATTGTTTTACCGACAAGGACGACGGTTAGAAGCGCCACTAATCCACAGATCCCAAATATATAATATCTGAGCTTATTCAACCGATTTCATTCCTTTCCACTTTTGCCAACCTTAAGAAATGAATAATAATTCCTTTAAAATTTAAGTAACGCTACAATTGATGAATTTTTTCACCTCCTCGATAATGATTAACGTAGCGATTTATTTAATCTGTATGCTTCCCACACTCATTTTGTAAAGGGCATCATTTGAGAATGATAACTAAAACTTAGTATAGCACATGATCGGTAGTAAATCGGATTAGATCTCATTTTCATTTATATATAAAAAAGAGGCTCTCCAATAAAGAGAGTCTCTTTTACTGTTCCAATTATTTTTGAATTTTCACGGGTGTTCCCACCGAAACCAGGGGATAGATCTCTTCTACATCTTGATTCGTCAAACCGACACAGCCATAGGTCCAGTCTTTACCCAAATCTAACCTCGTTCCGCCATGAATACCGACTCCACCGCCCAAAGCGGTCCGCTGAGGCGGCGTTGTTTTATTATTGATAGCGTTGATAATTTCGTTACGTATCTGTTGATCGATCAGTCCCTGTGTCAATCCCCGATCGGCATCTTCAATGTTCGGATAGCTGAGTCGCATCCAGCGGGTACCCAAGTACTCGTCAGCAGGATCGAGAACCAGTTTCTCTGTAATGTATAGGTTGCCTTCTGGTGTCTTATGATCTCCGGCGACAGCCTTATCGTCAAGACCCCCATCACCCAACTCGTTATGGTACGTTTTCAATGGTATGCCATCCGATAATACAGTAAGGGTATGGTCAGATTTATCTACAAAAATAGTCAATGTGGAGGGAGCAACAGCTTTCGCTTGTACGATTTCTCCCAGTGATTTCTGCGGAATGACCAGCACCTGACCGGGAGTGATTAGATTGGAAGATAGATTGTTGTTTTGTTTCAGGCTGTCAATAGAAATGCCATATTTGAGAGCGATAAAATAAAGGGAATCGCCCTTTTGAACCAGATAAATATTGGGGCCACCGGACACTGCAGGAACGTGAAGTGTTTGTCCTGTGTAGATCATATCGCTGTATAGGCCATTGGCACCTTTGAGAACATCCACGGAAATACCGAAACGGATAGCCACTCGGTATAGGCTGTCCCCTTTTTGAACGGTATAAAGACTGGGGTTTGCTGCCGCCGCATCGGCCCGTGACGACAGAAAAGTGAATCCGCCAAGCAGTAATAGTCCAGAAAGCACAAACGAATAAAGATGTTTTCGCTTCAATTCATGGCTCCCCTTTCCGATTGGATTTGCACCATTTATACGGTGTTATTTCAGTGCCATTGCACAAGTCTATCATAGGGAGCATGCTTTTTCATTAGTAAATAACAGGTAGTAACCTTATTACTTTAAAATTCGTATGTAACCTTTTTTTCTTAAAATTCATATCTCACTACATTGAATTTATTTTCTGTCCATTACAGTGTACCTGCGAAGGATGACAGGGATCTGAAAGATAAAAAAACTGCCGGAATTTATCCGGCAGCCACATCGTGTACCACAAGGGACATTTATAATCTTTGCTTAATCTTGGAAATCGTAATTATTACCACATATTTAGGCAGGATAAGTTACGACATTTCCGTTTTCGTCAGTGCCTTCTTTGGCGATCTTAAAATCGACTTTCGCCTGTTTAGCCAGACGCTCTTCCAAGAAGGGCATCGCCACGTTCGGGAAAATGGCATAGGACACAACATCCTGCTCTTTTTGCATGACACCGGCAACGGCCTTCCGCGCATCTTCCATTTCGGGAGGAATAAGATCGGCCGGACGGCAATGGATGACTTCGTCGTTACCGACGATTTTCTTCCGTACTTCTTCCTTCACCGGTGCAGGCGGTTGACCGTAGAAGCCGCGCATGTACTGCTTGACTTCGTTGGTCGCCATCTTGTAGCGCTCTCCGAGCAATACGTTGAGGGCTGCTTGGGCGCCAACGATCTGGCTGGAAGGAGTGACGAGCGGAGGGAAGCCAAAGTCTTCCCGAACACGAGGCACTTCGGCCAACACGTCAGGCAGCTTATCCAGCGCGTTTTGCTGGGCCAGCTGGGAGAGGAAGTTGGAGATCATGCCGCCAGGAACCTGATAGACGAGTACGTTCGTGTCTGGGGTGTAATCAGTCAGGTCGAATTTGGCGTATTTCTTCCGAACATCTTTATAGAAGTCGGAGATCTCCTTCAATTTGAGCAGATCCAGGTTGGTTTCGTAACCAAGGCTTTCCAGAGCGGCCACCATGGTTTCGCAAGCCGGTTGCGAAGTGGACAGAGACATGGAGGAGATGGCTGTATCGACGACGTCGGCACCAGCCTCAATCGCTTTGACATACATCATAGCGCCCATCCCGGAGGTGTAGTGGGTATGGACCTGGATGGGCAGGCCGACCGCTTCTTTGACCTCTTTGACGATCTCGTAAGCGGGGCCGGGGGCGAGGATGCCGGCCATATCTTTGATACAGATCGAGTCGGCACCCCGCTCCGCCAATTTCTTAGCGAGTTCAACGTAGTACTTGACGGTATGGAATTCACTGATGGTGTAGCAGAGCACCCCTTGCACATGACCGCCGTACTTTTTCACGTACTCCATGGCTTTTTCCATGTTGCGGGCGTCGTTCAGGGCGTCAAAAATCCGGAAGATATCCATACCGCCTTCACAGGCGTACTTGCAGAAGGCCTCGAGAACATCGTCGGCATAGTGTTTGTAGCCTAAGATGTTCTGACCCCGCAGCAGCATCTGCAAGGGAGTCTTGCAGCGTTGCTTAATGGTCCAGAGGCGTTCCCAGGGATCCTCGTTCAGGAAGCGCATGGTCGTATCGAAGGTGGCGCCACCCCAGCATTCGAGGGAGTGGTATCCGATGGCATCGATTTTGTCGATGATTGGAAGCATATCTTCGATTTTCATCCGGGTCGCGAGCAAAGACTGGTGGCTATCGCGCAGTGTTGTATCGGTGAATTTGATTACCCGTTTCTTATCCATGTTCGACTCCTTCCTGCCCTTCGGCTGGGTCGATGTTCCTCTTTTCCGGTTACTCAATGACGACCAGGACCTCGCCGGCGCTTACTGCCTGACCTTTTTTCACACGGATCTCGGCAATAGTACCTGCACGATCAGCCTGGATTTCGTTTTCCATTTTCATGGCTTCGAGGATCAATACGGTTTCGCCGGCCTTAACAACATCGCCGACGTTCTTCCGTACATCTAAGATGGTGCCGGGCATGGGAGCGGTCATTCCGCCGCCGCCAGCCGGAGCCGCTTTCGGGGCTTTGGGAGCCGCAGCCGCCTTCGGCGCTGGAGCGGCTTTCGGAGCCGGAGCAGCGACTCGGGCAACCGGAGCAGTTGCAACAGCCGGAGCAGCCATGGCACCTTCACCGGGAATTTCTTCGACTTCTACATAGAACATTTGGTTGTCAACGCGAACCTTGAATCTTTTCACAAATATTTCCCTCCCGCTGTCAGGCATTCGAGCTGCGATCTGCCTGGCAATCTCCTCTACCGGAGTTTCATTGTCTCGTTGCCCCAAGGCTTCTGCAAGACCGGTAATCTTCCAGTCAGTTCGGCCAGTCCAAGCGGAGCGAGGTGTTCCTTGACTGCCGACAATTCTTCCGCGCCTGCGCATGCTGGACATCTGGTATCCGATGGCGGACATGACGGCGGCGACAGCTGCTTGACGTCGACGTGTACGATCACGATTCAGCATGTTTTCGTTACCCAACCCCTTTCCCAAAGGGAGGTGATTCCACCTCCAGGAGCTTAGACCGGGATGTTTCCGTTTTTCTTACGCGGCCGGCTCTCGCGTTTGGTTGCCAGGGCGTCCAAGGCGGCGATCAAGCGACTGCGAGTTTCCCGCGGATCGAGGATGTCTTCCACATAGCCACGAGCACAGGCGATAAAAGGATTGGAGACTTCATCACGGTAGCGATCAGCCATCTCTTTGCGTTTGGCGATGGGATCTTCCGCCGCTTCGATCTCTTTGCGGTAGATGATGTTCGCAGCGCCATCAGGACCCATAACGGCGATTTCCGCTGTCGGCCAGGCAAAGACCATATCGGCGCCAAGGGGTTTGGCACACATGGCCAAATAGGCGCCGCCATAGGCTTTGCGCAGGATGATGGTAATCTTCGGAACGGAAGCTTCCGAATAGGCATAGAGCATCTTAGCGCCGTGGCGGATGATGCCGCCGTATTCCTGATTGGTGCCAGGCAGGAAGCCCGGTACGTCTTCAAAGGTCAGCAGAGGGATATTGAAGGCATTGCAGAAGCGGACAAAACGAGCCAGTTTGTCGGAGACATCGATGTCCAGGCAACCGGCGAGTACTCTCGGCTGGTTAGCCAGGATACCGACGGGACGACCGTTCAGGCGAGCAAAAGCGGTGATGCCGTTCGGTGCGAAGAGCGGTTGAACTTCAAAGAAGGAACCGGCGTCAACGATGCGCACCAGCACTTCCCGAATGTCATACCCTTGGTTCGGGTTATCGGGGACGATGGTCATGATTTCTTCCGGTTCGCCTTCCGGACCGACGGGATCTGCCATGGGCGGCTCTTCCATGTTGTTCGAGGGCAGGTAAGACAGGAGAGTTCTCATTTGCTCAAAGCATTCCAGTTCGCTTTCAGCCATGAAGTGGGCCACACCGGACTTTTGGTTGTGGGTCAGAGCGCCGCCCAGTTCTTCCGGTGATACGTCTTCACCGGTAACCGCCTTAATGACTTGCGGTCCGGTAATAAACATGCGGGAGATGCCATCGACCATGAAGATGAAGTCGGTCAGGGCAGGCGAATAGACGGCACCGCCGGCACAGGGGCCGAGGATGGCAGAAAGTTGAGGCACGACGCCGGAGGAAATAGTGTTGCGGTAGAAGATGTTGCCGTATCCTTCCAAAGCGTCCACACCTTGTTGAATCCGAGCGCCACCGGAATCATTCATGCCGATGCAAGGAGCACCGTTTTTCAGGGCCAGGTCCATCACTTTGCAGATCTTGTCAGCGTGGGCTTTCGACAAGGAGCCCCCAGAAACGGTGAAGTCTTGGGCGTATACATATACTAAGCGACCATCTACGGTACCGTGACCGACGACGACGCCTTCACCAGGGTTTTCCAGCTTGTCAAAGTTACTTTCGCCGACAAAGACACCGATTTCGGTAAAGGATCCGGGGTCTAAAAATGCTTCGATCCGTTCCCGGGCGGTTAACTTACCGGATTCATGTTGCTTTTCAATCCGTTTTTTACCGCCGCCCTGTTTGATCTTCTCACGATATTTTTCCAATTGCGCCAAACGCTCTTGCATGCTCAAGGGATTGATCCCTCCCAAATCTTCAATACGCCTGTTTTGGTTGATTTATGTGGTCCGATGAGGATCCTATTTTAATTTTCCGGGACGCTGGCAAAGTTCCACCAAGTGACCGAAGGTGCCTTTCGGATGGAGGAAAGCAATGTCCGCACCGCCGGCACCACGACGGGGTTTCTCGTCGATGAGACGCACACCGGCTGCTTTCAGTTCAGCCAGCTTGGCTTCCAAGTCGTCGACGCGATATGCCACGTGTTGGATACCTTCACCGTTTTTCTCGATGAATTTGGCGATAGGACCTTCCGGATCGGTCGATTCGAGCAGTTCCACTTCTGCATCACCGGAAGGAAGGAAAGCGACGCGCACTTTTTGTTCCGGCACCTCTTCGACGGAGGTACACTTGATGCCGATCACATTCTCGTAAAAGGCGATAGCCGCCTTCAGATCCTTCACAGCGATGCCGATATGATCAATGTGCAGAATTTCAGCCATCTTATTTTCCCCCGTTGAAGTGAGCTTCGATGTACTTCACGATATCCCGAGTGTCGGTACCAGGCGTGAAGATCTCAGCTACACCGGCTTCTTTCAGGCCGGGGATGTCATCGTCAGGGATCACGCCGCCGCCAAGGACGAGGACGTCATTGAGCCCTTCGGCCTGCAGACCCTTGACCACCTGTGGGAACAGGGCCATATGAGCGCCGGAAAGTGAGCTGAGCGCGACTACTTGAGCGTCTTCCTGGATGGCCACTTCCACGATTTGAGCTGGTGTCTGACGAAGTCCTGTATAGATGACTTCCATCCCTGCGTCCCGCAGAGCTTGGGCGACCACTTTGGCGCCACGGTCATGACCGTCAAGTCCCGGTTTAGCCACAACTACGCGAATCGGTTTCTTTTCCATGTTTCAGCGACCCTCCTCTACTAGAAAATGATTTGTTGACGATATTCGCCGAATACGTTCCGCAGCACACCACAGATTTCGCCGAGGGAAGCATACGCTTTCACGGCTTCAATAATGGGCGGCATGAGGTTTTCGTTACCTTCGGCGGCTGCTTTCACGCGAGCCAAAGCAGCTTCGACAGCGGCGTTGTCCCGAGATTCCTTGACCTTTTTCAGCTTCGCCTTTTGAGACTCGCCGAGAGCCGGATCAACTTTCAGCAGGCCTTTGGGCGGCTCTTCTTTCATCTGGAACTTGTTGACGCCGATGACGATAGTTTCGCCGTTTTCAACCGATTTCTGGTAGCGGTACGCGCTGGCTTGGATCTCACGCTGCATGTATTCGATCGCGTTGGGAGCCCCGCCCAGGTCGTCGATTTTTTGAATATATTCCATCGCTTTGGCTTCCAGTTGATTCGTCAGCGATTCTACATAGTAGGAACCACCGAGCGGATCAACTACATCGGCTGCGTTGATCTCGTAACCAACGACCTGCTGCGTCCGCAAGGCGATGAGCACAGACTCTTCGTTGGGGAGAGCCAGGGCTTCGTCTTTGGAGTTGGTGTGCAGGGATTGGGTACCGCCAAGTGCTGCCGCCAAGGCTTGGAAAGCGACGCGCATGATGTTTACGTTCGGTTGTTGTGCCGTCAAGGTACTGCCGGCGGTCTGGGTGTGGAAGCGAAGCGCCCAGGAACGAGGGTTCTTAGCTCCAAAACGCTCCTTCATGATCTTGGCCCAGATGCGGCGAGCGGCGCGGAATTTAGCGATTTCTTCGAAGAAGTTCATGTGGGAGTTAAAGAAGAAGGAGAGACGGGGGGCAAACTTGTCTACATCCAAACCAGCGTTGATAGCTGCTTGGACGTAAGCGACGCCGTCAGCCAAGGTGAAGGCGATTTCTTGGGCCGCGCTGGAACCGGCTTCACGAATGTGATAGCCCGAGATGGAGATGGTGTTCCAGTTAGGAACTTTCTCGGCACAGTACGCAAAGATGTCCGTAATCAGGCGCATGGAAGGTGCGGGAGGGAAAATATAGGTACCACGAGCGATATACTCTTTCAAGATATCGTTCTGGATGGTACCGGAGATTTTATCGGATGAAACGCCCTGCTTTTCAGCAACAGCGATGTACATGGCCAGCAACACAGCTGCAGGTGCGTTGATGGTCATGGACGTAGAGACTTTATCCAGAGGGATGCTGTTGAAGAGGATTTCCATGTCTGCCATGGTATCGATGGCAACGCCGACTTTACCGATTTCCCCTTGGGAAAGGTCGTCGTCAGAGTCGTAGCCGATTTGAGTCGGCAGGTCAAAAGCGCAGGACAGACCGGTTTGCCCTTGGTCTAAGAGGTAACGGAAGCGCTCGTTCGTCTGCTCGGCAGTGCCGAATCCAGCATACTGGCGCATGGTCCAGTGACGGCCACGGTACATGTTCGGCTGTACACCACGGGTAAAGGGGTATTCCCCAGGGAATCCTAAGTCATTGGCGTAGTCGAGGTCGGCTACGTCTTCCGGAGTGTATAATGTGTTCATCGTAATGCCGGAGTCAGTCTTAAACTCGGGCTGGCGTTCCGGGTTTTTCTTTACCACTTTCGCCAGGGTGTTTTCTTGCCATTTTGCTTTGGCTTCGCCGATTTGTGCGATTTTTTCCGAATCAAACACGAACCGAAAACCCTCCTTTCGATGTGAGGAAACAACTTGGTTCCTTCTCGCCCGTGGATCGCCCCTGTTGTCCGAGACCAGTCTTCTTTTTTCTGCGCAGTCACAACGGATAACCCGCTGTGACTGCGCGATTTTTCTAGGACCGTCGGATCAACTGCTGAACCTTTTCTACGACTTCGTAGGGGAAGGTGGCCACTTGCGCTCCGGCGGCGGTCAAAGCCTGTACTTTACCTTCGTAAGTGCCCTTGCCCCGCTCAATGATCGCCCCTGCATGACCCATGCGCTTACCCGGAGGTGCGCTCTTCCCGGCCAGGTATGCGACGACAGGCTTGCTCATCGTTTTGATGTACTCGGCTGCTTCTTCTTCTGCGTTGCCGCCGATTTCCCCGACGAGAACGACCACTTGGGTCGCTTCATCAGCTTCAAAACGCTTGAGCATATCCACAAATGTTGAACCCGGAACACGGTCTCCGCCGAGGCCGACGACACTCGTTTGACCGATACCGATATTCGTCAGCGAGCCGACGATTTCGTAGGTCAAGGTGCCCGAACGGGCCACAACGCCAACCGGCCCAGGAGAGAAGGCGATGTTGGGGAGAATCCCCAATTTACATTTCCAGGACGCCATCCCAAAGGTATTCGGTCCTATAATCACCGCATCCTTCAGTTTGGCCCGGTTGACTATGATTAACTCATCCTGAACGGGAATATGTTCGGTGATGATGACGATGACTTTGATGCCTGCTTCAATGGCTTCCAAGGCTGCGTCTTTGCAATAAGCGGCCGGAATAAAGAGTACCGTCGCATCTATGGCATGGTGTTCACACGCTTCGTACACCGTGTTGTAGAGCGGTACACCTTCGTGTACACCGCCGCCTTTGCCGGGAGCTACTCCAGCGACCACATCCGTGCCAAAGGGAAGCATTTGCTTTAAGTGAAAGGTCCCCTGTTTGCCCGTAATCCCTTGAATCAACACTTTGGAACTTGCATCCACCAGTATCGCCATGATTAGACCTCCTCCCCTGCTTTGGAAAGTTCAACGGCTTTTTGTGCGGCCTCTTTCATTTCCCGGTACGCCTCGATGCCGACTTCCCGGAGAATCCGAACGCCTTCTTCCTGGTTGGTGCCGACCATACGGACGACGACCGGTACAGGAATGCCGATGTTTTTCTTTACGTAGGCGAGAGCATTGGCCACATCGTCACAGCGGGTGATGCCGCCGAATATGTTGATAAAGATCACTTTAGGATTTTGAGCCAGCAGGATTTGGATGGCCTTAGCGGTCCCTTCTACCCCGGTGCCGCCGCCGGCGTCCATAAAGTTGGCCGGCTGACCGCCGAAGAGTTGAACCATATCTAAGGTACCCATGGTGATACCAGCGCCGTTGGCCATGATAGCGATATTTCCGCCCAACTCCACGAAAGATCCAACCCCAGCGGCTTTGGCCATCTTCTCCACTTCTGTCATGTCTTCATCCACAAAAGGTACATCCTTTTGCCGGTACAAGGCGCTGTCATCGATGGTCACTTTGGCGTCAGCAGCGATCACTTGATCTCCCGAGATGACGAGCGGGTTAATTTCGACCAATTCGGCATCTTTTTTCACCATAATATTATACATTTTTTCTAGGATATCGGCATAGCTTTTTGCCAAATTACCTGTAAGTCCGATTCGGCGAGCTAAATCTTTGGCAAGAAAAGGCTGCAGCCCAAGAAATACATCCAAATAAACTTTTACGATGTCTTCCTCTGCTTGTTCTTCGATATCCATGCCGCCTTTCGCCGAGGTAATGATGACCGGGGCTTTCGCGGCGCCGTCGATGGTGATAGCCACATAGATTTCCGATTCGATTTTCAGCTTCTCTTCCAACAAAATCCGTTGAACTGGATGTCCTTGAACGGTCATCGCCAAAAGGTCAGCCGCAGCCGCTTTGGCTTCTGCCGGTGTATCGGCAAATTTGATGCCTCCCGCTTTCCCTCGTTTTCCAGAAAGAACTTGGGATTTGATGACCACCGGTTTGCCGATCTCTGCAGCCACTCCTTCGGCTTCTTCCGCTGTCGTGACCATACGGCCTTGCGGCACCGGGATGCCGAATTGGGCAAAGATCTCTTTTCCCATGAACTCAAAACACTTCACGGTTAAATAAGCCCTCCTTAGTTCGCTGTTGATATATTAACCAAAAGGATACACCCTTCATGTAGGGCATTCCCTTAAGGACAACAGTGGACATTTGGAGCTTGCCGCATTATGTGCTAAGTCTAGGATGTGATCAGAGCTGCGTCTATGCGATGACAAAACATTTCTGACTGTATCTTTATGTACGGACTTTGTAGGCAAGCATGAATCGAATAAATGGTGGAAATATATGTAAGATTAAACTTGGCGTAGGCGTAGGGAAAACCTAGCTGGGGCAATTGCCCCAACTAGGCCAGTATTTGGAGAAGTTGATTAGGAACGGAGCGCACGATCAATCCAGCGCTTGACGGTCTGACGGCCCATATCGGCGATCGACGTGGTCAAGGGGATTTCTTTTGGGCAGACGCGGACGCAGTTTTGTGCGTTGCCGCAGTCAGTGATGCCGCCCTCTCCCATGATGGCATCGAGGCGATCATGAGACTGCATTTCTCCGGTAGGATGGGCGTTGAACAGGCGAACCTGGGAGATGGCTGCCGGACCAATGAAGGCCGACTTCTGGTTAAAGTTCGGGCAAGATTCGGCACAACAGCCACAAGTCATGCACCGAGAGAGAGGATAAGCCCACTCTTGATCCCGAGCTGCCATGCGGGGGCCAGCGCCTAGATCATAGGTGCCGTCGATGTCGATCCATGCTTTTACCTTTTTCAGGTTTTCAAACATTTTCGTCCGATCCACTTGTAGGTCGCGGATAAGGGTGAACTTGGAAAGGGGCTCCAAGGTGATCGGCTGGCTCAGTTGATCGACGAGCGACGAGCAGGCTTGGCGAGGTTTGCCGTTGACGACCATGCTGCAAGCGCCGCAGACTTCTTCCAGGCAGTTGCATTCGAACACGACTGGAGTAGTCTTTTGACCGTTGGCCATGACCGGGTTTTTCTGAATATGCATCAACATCGCGATGACGTTGAGGTTTTTGGTATAGGGAATGTTAAACTCTTCCCAACGGGAAGCGGCGTTCGGCCCGTCTTGTCTTTTTACACGCAGACGAATCATTTCCGCCATGATTAATTCGCCCCCTTGTCGACATCATAGCGGCGAGGCCGCGGTTTGATGATCGAGGTATCTACGTCTTCGTATTCGAAGGCGGGACCTTGAGCCGTCCATTTGGCCTTGGTCGTCTTCAGCCAGTTGGCATCGTCACGATCGGGGAATTCAGGCTTGAAGTGAGCACCGCGGCTTTCGTTCCGGTTCAGCGCACCGATGGTGATGACACGGGCCAGTTCAAGCATATTCCAGACGTGGCGGGTGAAGATGGCCGATTGGTTGGCGTACTTGCCGGTATCGGGCAGACCGATCTTCTTCCAGCGAGCCATGAGCTCTTGGATCTTGTTGTCCGTTTCTTTGAGGTCTTTGTTGATCCGGACAATGGTCACGTGTTGGAGCATCATATCGCCCAATTCGGCTTGGATGACGTAGGGATTTTCGGTACCGCTGAGACGATAGATTTCGTCCATCTTGGCCTGTTGCTTTTTGAGCTCGCGGTCGAAGATGGATTGGGCGATATCGGCAGAGGACTTTTTCAGACCTTTGGCATATTTTATCGTTGCAGGTCCAGAGACCATACCACCGAAGATGGCCGAGAGCAGCGAGTTAGCCCCTAACCGGTTGGCACCGTGATATTGATACTCGGCTTCACCGGATGCGAAGAGGCCAGGGATGTTGGTCATGCCGTCATAGTTGGTCCAGAGACCGCCCATGGTGTAGTGCATACCGGGGAAAATCTTCATGGGCACTTTGCGCGGATCGTCGCCGACGAACTTCTCGTAGATTTCGAGAATGCCGCCGAGCTTGCGGTCCAGCGTTTTCGCGTCGATGTGGGACAGGTCCAGATAGACCTGAGCTTTGCCGTCAACGCCGAGGCCCAGTTCATAGACTACTTTGTGAATGGCACGGGTCGCTACGTCCCGGGGAACGAGGTTACCGTAGGCCGGATACCATTCTTCGAGGAAGTACCAAGGTTTGCCGTCTTTATACGTCCATACCCGTCCGCCTTCACCGCGGGCCGACTCAGACATAAGGCGCAGTTTATCTTCACCAGGGATGGCAGTGGGGTGAACCTGAATCATTTCACCGTTAGCATAGAAAGCGCCTTGCTGATAAGCCGAGGCTTGAGGGGAACCGGTGTTAATTGTCGAGTTTGTGGAGCGGCCGAAGATCATGCCGATACCGCCGGTGGCCAGGATGGTAGCCTCACCGCGGAAAGCTTTGATCTCCATGGTAGCCATGTTCTGAGCTACGATACCACGGCAGATGCCTTCGTCATCGACAACCGAGGAAAGGTAGTCCCAGTTTTCATATTTGGTCACTCGGCCGGCAGCTTCCCACTTCCGGACTTGTTCGTCCAGCGCATAGAGTAATTGCTGACCGGTGGTAGCGCCTGCGAAGGCCGTACGGTGGTGCTTGGTGCCACCGAAGCGGCGGAAGTCGAGCAGACCTTCCGGAGTACGGTTAAACATAACGCCCATGCGGTCCATCATGTAGATGATCCCGGGGGCTGCGTCACACATGGCTTTTACAGGAGGCTGGTTCGCCAGGAAGTCACCGCCATAAATGGTGTCATCCGTGTGTTCCCAGGTAGAGTCGCCTTCACCTTTAGTGTTGACAGCCCCGTTGATCCCGCCTTGCGCGCAGACCGAGTGGGACCGCTTCACCGATACAAGGGAAAAGAGGTCAACTTTCCCTCCAGCTTCGCAGATTTTGATAGCGGCCATCAGACCCGCCAAACCGCCACCAACTACGATGATACGCGTTTCCATTTCATCCCACCTCTAATGTCATTAGTGCAGCATCAAGGAGTAAAGGGCTCCGAGACCGCCGATGGAGAGTACACCCATGAGACCCATGCAGATGATAAAGGCCACATTTTGAGCCTTCGGACCAATCGTGATACCCCATGCAACGAGGAAGCTCCAGATACCGTTGCAGAAGTGAAAAGCAGCAGCGAGAAAACCGATGACGTAAGCCACAAAGGCGATCGGATGACTTGAGAGGTATGCGCCAAAAGAGTTGATATAACTCCCAGTGCTCCAGAAGTTCATCGTCTTCAGTGACCAAACGTGCCATACGACGAAGAGTACGGTAATAATGGCTGTTATCCGTTGAATGTAGAACATCCAGTTACGGAAGTAGTTGTACTGGAGGGTGTTGTTCTTCGCAACATAGACAATATAGGCGCCGTAGATCGCGTGGAACGCAATGGGTAAGAAGATAAAGCCCAGTTCCAAGAAGATCTTAAACGGCATGTGATGGAGAAAGCTCGTCCATGCCGACCAAATGCCGCCATCGACGATAGCCATAGAGTTCATCGCTGTGTGCTCGGCAAAAAACAATCCGATCGGAATGATGCCAAGCAGGGAGTGAACTTTACGGATCAAAAAATGATTACTGTTTGACATTCCGCTGCTCCTTTCCGCCCCCGTGGGTATTTAAGAACAAATTATCTCTTTTCTTCTACCTTTTCGCCCAATTCACAAAATTCTAAATTCTACCCAAAAAAAAATCCCGCGGTTCCGCCTCTGCTTGGGTCACACAAAGGCATCCAGGCTCTCACCAACCGTTTGCACTTTTTTTCTCAATCTTCCTCCTTCCAACCCGTAAATAGTTATGAATTGGGCTGTCCCTGTTCTCATTGCGTAGTTTAGCATTGTAAACAATTTGCGTCAACCGTATGTACAAGCCCATTTATACCGAATTACCCCCATTTTTCTTAATCTCTGTGCATTTATCTCCCTTTTTCTAAGCTCATTAAATGTATAAACGATTGAACATTATTTCTTCAAAGTGTAAACACTTCTGCACACGGTACAAAAAATATATACGTTCGGGTAAATCTCACAGGAAAGACCCCCATCATAACTTCGATGAGGGCCTCCTTTTTAGGGGGACATCCAGGTTCCACCTAAATCGTTGCGCATTTCATCGATAGACGTAGAGTTCACTTTACCGCTTCGTCCGATATAGTAGACACGAGTTCGGTGGGTTTCACTTTTCGGAGGAACGAACCATGTCTTTCCTGACGTACCCTTTACCTTGGCAAAAGTTTCTGCTAGTTTTCGCTCTTTTTCGTATTCACTCTGGCGATCGCGGTAATAAAGAGCTGCCATCGCTACGGAAAGGCGAACTTGAGTCTCCATATCCTTGGTGGCCGCATATTCCTCTCGCAAGCGTGCAGCTTCAGCTTTGAGATCTTCTATGGGCATCATGAGCAGTTCCTGTTGGAGAACCGTCTCTTCCCTTGGAAGCAATAGGGCTCACCTCGCAATAGACTAAATTTTATGAATATTATAACGAAGCATTGGGTGCTGGTCAACGGCAGGGGACAATGTAGAAAATGTTCTTTTTCCTTAACGTCATCCTATTCAGCCCTGCTTGAATTATTTCCAAAAAATCAGGTAAAGAGAATCCTTCTGCCGGAGAGAATAACGATAAGTCTTTTGACAAGGAGGTCTTCTCGTGGCACAGGTATATGACTGCATCATCGTCGGTTGTGGCCCTGCCGGTCTCTCCGCCGCTTTAAATCTTAAGATCCGCAACAAGTCTTTTATCATACTGGGGACGAAAGACTGTAGCCAGTGGTTAGCTAAGGCGGAACGGGTCGATAATTATTTAGGCTTTCCGGCCATCAGCGGAAGCGAACTGAGGGATCGCTTTTTCGATCATATCCACCAGCAGGGTATTGAACAGATGGATGCGCGGGTAAGTGCTATCTACGGGGGAGAAGGTACTTTTTCATTGATGGCTGGACGGGACTCTTATCAGTCAAGGACAGTCATTGTGGCAACGGGGGTGCACGTTGAACGTCTCTTGCCCGGCGAAAACGAGTTGCTTGGTCGTGGTGTATCCTATTGTGCTACTTGTGACGGCCCCTTATATAAAGGCAAAAAGGTGGCACTGATCGACTATACTCAGGGGGAGGCTTGGGATGAAGCCCTGTTCCTCAGTGAACTGGCAGCAAAGGTGTATTATCTCTCTGCAACCAGTCAGAACGGAGCAAAGGCCTTTACCCCTTCGACGAATCCTAAAAACATGGAATTCCCCCAAGGAAAGGTCCTGGCACTCAAAGGGACTGAAAGTATTGCATCGCTGCAGACCGACGATCAGGAGATCCCTATCGACGGCGTCTTTATTTTACGGGAAACGATGAAAGCAGAAAATCTTCTGCCCGGTCTAGAAACGCGAGATGGGGCCATTATCGTCGATGCCCACATGAGAACAAACATGCCCGGCGTCTTTGCTGGCGGTGATTGCACCGGTAAACCCTATCAGTTGGCCAAGGCGGTTGGTCAAGGGGCGATCGCTGCCTTAAGTGCCGTCAGTTTTCTCGATGAGCAGCAGCACACACCAGCAAAAGGGTTGTGATTATATTCTCTTATTAGTCAAACAAAAAGGTCAACTCTGAATATTTGTGAATCATCTCTTTTTCCCTTCCTATTATAATATAAAATGGATTTACGTAATTTTCGAGTAATCCTTGCTGGTCATACCATGAGGAACAGCTGATCCCACGAGAGGAGAGGCTGTTTTTTCGATTTTTTTCGACAAAATTAAATTTTTCGCTTATGTGCAGCAGGATTTTGGGAAGTGTCAGAGAATAAGTAATAACGTAAGCGGTCTGACCACCTTACGGTTTGCTGGTTAGAAAATCAATACCTTAGTAGAAAAATCAGCAGCCGAAAGAAAGATGGAGGTGATAAGCAAACCTAACCCCTCTGGCCCGGAAAGATATCTAGCCATCACAATTAATTATCATCCGGTTTCAGTGCACTCATGATTGTGATAATTGTTGCAATCACTTTCGCAAAATTGAAAGGGGGCCTCCTCATGTGGACTCAAGTTTATGATCCCATGGGTAACATCTTTCTCTCGGCTGCCATCGCTGTAATCCCCATCCTCTATCTCTTCTGGGCGTTGGCAATTCAAAAGATGAAAGGCTATATCGCCGGTCTGACTACCACCACCATCGCAGTTTTCATCGCTATCCTGGTCTATGGCATGCCGGCCCAAGTGGCTATTGCCTCCACCCTTCAAGGTGCTTTATACGGTCTCTTCCCCATTTGCTGGATCGTCATCACTGCCGTATTTCTATATAACCTAACCGTTAAGTCGGGGCAGTTTGAAGTCATCAAAGACTCCATCGCCTCCATCACCGATGACCGCCGCCTGCAAGCGCTGCTCATCGCCTTCTCCTTCGGAGCCTTCCTGGAAGGTGCAGCTGGTTTCGGTACTCCCGTCGCTATCTCCGCCGGTATGCTTGTCGGCCTCGGCTTTAACCCTCTCTATGCTGCCGGCCTCTGCTTGATCGCTAACACAGCTCCTGTCGCCTTCGGCGGTATCGGGATTCCCATCATCGTCGCCGGACAGGTCTCTGGTATTGACGACTTTACCATTTCCCAGATGGTCGGCCGCCAGCTTCCCTTCCTGTCTGTCTTCGTTCCCTTCTGGCTTGTCTACATCATGTCCGGATGGAAAGGCATCAAAGAAGTTTGGCCGGCAGCCCTTGTCGCCGGTGGTGCTTTTGCTATCGGACAATGGTGGTCTTCAAACTACTTAGGCGCCATGCTTCCCGACATCATCTCTTCTCTGTGTTCCATCATCGCTCTCGTCATCTTCCTAAAATCCTGGAAGCCTAAAAACATCTGGCGTTTTGCTGACGAACCATCTGCCACCTATAAAGCCACCAGCAACCTAACCTTCAAAAAAGTGCTGAAAGCTTGGAGCCCCTTCATCATTCTGACCATCATGGTCGGTGACTGGGGAATGAAATCGGTCAACGCTGTTTTGGAAACTGTCTCTATTAAATTCGCTTTCCCGATTATCCATAACGCTGTTATCAATCCTGCGAACAACCAGCCTATCGCTGCCATATTCAAGTTAAACTGGCTATCTGCCGCCGGTACGGCCATCTTGATTTCCTGCTTCATCACCATGCTCATTGTCCGGATGCCTCTCGGTCAAACGATGGGTATCTTCTGGGATACGGTCAAGTCACTCAAGTTCCCCATGGTCACCATCGCTTCCGTTCTCGGTTATGCCTACATCGGTAACTCTTCCGGTATGACTTACACCATGGGGATGGCTCTGGCCACTACCGGCGCTCTCTTCCCCTTCTTCTCACCGATTCTCGGCTGGTTGGGTGTCTTCATCACCGGCTCTGACACTTCCGCTAACGCTGTCTTCGGCAAGCTGCAAGGCATCACCGCTGATAAGATCGGTGTCGACCCAGTCTTGACAGTCGCAGCTAACTCCTCTGGCGGGGTTACCGGTAAGATGATTTCTCCTCAGTCCATCGCCGTCGCTTGTGCTGCTACGGGACTCGTCGGCAAGGAATCGGATCTCTTCCGTTTCACCGTAAAGCACTCTCTCTTCTTCCTTGCGGTAGTGTGTGTGATTACATTCTTACAGTCGACCGTCCTCTATTGGATGATTCCCGTGTACCAAAAAGGTGCTGCCGCCGTTGCTGCAGCCGCGGTTAATATGTCCGATGGTTGGATGCTCCTCGGTATCACTGCTGTCATCGTTGCGATTCTCGGCTTCTCCGTCATGGGCCGCACCGAAGACAATCGCGCTTATTCGAAGCGCTAACGAACGGTCCCCGTCGCGGGACAAGCCTCATCGTATCGCCCGCGTCTAAATCAATATAGTGTGTGCCCGCACCGGAAACGGTGCGGGCATTTTTTTGCTTCTGTATAGGTTTAGGCAGAGAACGTGAAGTTGGTTCTTTAGTCTTGCTTGGTTATCAAAAAGACAGTACTATATCCTTATATCATACCCGTAGGGGTAATCAATCGAATAGCTAGTTAAACAACGGTAAATATCCCAATTTCCCAGGAGGTATTGAATCGATATGCATAAAAAAATATCGACATGGATTCTACTTGCCGCGTTAAGCTCTTCCACTCTGCTTCTGAGCGCCTGCAATTCTAAAGAAGGATCAGTAGCTACGTCACTGACCGATTCAGAGAATTCAAAAAAGAGTGCTCCGACAGAAGTTACCTCGAAAACCGCCGAGGAAGACACCTCTACCCTCTCTCCCTACGCTGCGATGGGCATGGTCGGCAAGCCTGCTCCAGCCTTTACGCTGAAGACAGCCGACGGCAAGGAAGTCTCCTTAGCCGACTTTAAGGGAAAACCGGTCATGCTTAATTTCTGGGCCAGTTGGTGCCCCCCCTGTCGTCAGGAAATGCCCGATATCGACGTTCTAGCGGCAGAATACAAGGACAAAGCTGTCGTCATAGGGGTTAACCTTACCCAAGAGGAACGAAAGGCTGACGACGGCGTTAAATACTTCGAGAAGGCAAAGCTTAAATTCCCCATGCTGCTCGATAGCGACCCGAATCAATCCGTTTCGAAAGCATACCGAATTTACTTTAAACCAACCACATTTTTCATCGATAAAGACGGGATTATCCGAGAGGTCTTTATCGGCGCCAAGGAAAAGGAAAATTTCGCGCAACAGTTAAATGCTCTTTTAAAATAAAGGCATTTTTCTGGGTCATCTTCTGTCTCCAAACGCTTACTCTCAATACCCTTCGACCAACATCGCTCACGTCTACGTGAAACCTCAAAATGCTTAAAATAAAAAGATGGACTGCTTTTACTTGGCAGTCCATCTTTTTTAGATCATCCTATGGTATATTGCCGGTTTTGATTTAATCCCGGATCACGCCACTGAGCTTATAGGATTCGTATAACAGCTTGATCGGGTGCACCGTATCGACGGCTAAGTGGGCTTGGGCCAAACCGTCCTCGATGGTCATACGGCAACCGGGACATCCGGTGGTAGCCGTTTGAGCTCCCGTCTGGCTGATGTCAGCAGCTTTTTTCGCGGTGACCTGTTTAGACAGGTCGTAATGGGTCAGGCTGAAGGAACCAGCTCCGCCGCAGCAGCGGGCCGGGTTGGTCATCTCATAGAACTTGACACCAGGAATGGATCGTAGAATCTGGCGCGGCTCCGCGGTCACCTTCATACCCCTGGCCAAGTGGCAGGAGTCGTGATAAGTGACGGATCTTTCGATAGTGCCCATAGGCTTCTCAAGGCCGCCTGCTTTGATGACTAAGGGGTTAGCGTCAATCGTCTTCTTGGCAAGCACTTCAGCCTTGCGCTGGTATTCAGGATCATTCTCTAACAGATGGGGGTAGTGCTCTGCAAAAGAGCAAACACAGGTCCCGCAAGCCATGAAGATATGATCGAGATTATACTTTTGATCGGCTGCAGTGAACACATCGATGTTGTGACGAGCCATTTCACGGCCAATATTACGGTCACCGTTGATGAAGACGGGAGCTCCGCAACAGTGCTGCGCCTTCGGGATGATGACATCAACGTCATTCGCCCGGAGCACTTCCACAATCGCTTTGCAGGTATCCGTATAGATAAAGTTGTTTACACAACCTGTGAAAAAGGCTGCCCGCATTTTCCCTTTACCGCTGTGGGCCGGATTATATTCTTCAAACATGTCCCGAGCCGGTGTGGTCGCCAAGTCGGGGATAACCCGGCGGACATCCATACCCATGACGGAAACACGCATAGTCCGTCCTTTACCTTCACTGCGACGCTTCAGGGCAACACCTTGGAACAAAGCGCCCGTTTTTAAGCCGAAGTTTAACATCCGGCGCAGTTTGAGACCTTTGAAAATGGATTGTTTGATCATCGGCAAGCCGACTGTTTCGGCCATTTGAGCCCGGGCGGCAAGGATGATGTCTACGCAGTGTACGCCACAGGGACAGTTTGCCTCACAAGCTTTACAGGTCAGACAAAGAGCAAACTTATCCAAGAGGCCATGGGTCGGCTGCAATCTACCTTCGAGCACATCGACAGCGAGGCGAATTTTCCCCCGAGCTACAGCGCCTTCATGCATCGTTTCCATATACAGTGGGCAGACAGCTTGGCAGTTGCCGCACTTCATACACTGCTGCATCAATTCCCCTGCTTTTTTCAGGGTTTTGTAGTCAGCCATCTTAGTTCCTCCCCGCTACCATTTTTCCGGGGTTCAAGAGATATTCCGGATCGAGGGCTTCCTTGATGCGACGCAGAACGTCCACCCCAGTTGCACCCAGTTCCCATTCGAGGTACTTCATTTTGGCCATACCGATGCCGTGTTCACCGGAAAGGGTACCACCCAAGTCGACAGCAACGCGGAAGATCTCGTCGACGGCTTTATGGACCCGCTTCATCTGTTCTTCATTGCGCTCGTCACAGAGGATGGTGGGATGCAGGTTACCGTCGCCGGCGTGACCGAAGGTGCCAATGAGCAGGTCATATTTCTTCGCGATTTGGCGGATGGCTCGCAGCATTTCAGGGATGCGGGATCGAGGCACAGTGGCATCTTCCAGAACGGTCGTCGGCGATTTTTGAGCCAACGCCGGCAGAGCGGCGCGGCGGGCGGCCCATAGCTGATCGCGCTCTTTATCAGTCTCGGCGACGCGAACATTGCCCTTAAATTGTTTGCAGACTTCTTCCACAGACTCGGCTTCTTTGGCGACGACTTCCGGGATTCCGTCCACTTCGATGAGCAGTACGGCTTCTGCATCGGTCGGCAAACCGGCATGGGAGAAGGATTCTACCGTCTGAATCGTCGTTTTATCCATGATCTCCAATGTGGCGGGGATGACTTTAGCCGAAATGATCCCAGCGATGGCCTTGCCCGCGTCATCAAGATCGCTAAAAATGGCCAACATGGACTTACGGGACTCCGGAGCAGGAATCAATTTGACGATAAGTTCGGTGATGATGCCCAGGGTACCTTCGGAGCCGGTGAAGAGCTTGACCAGATCATAGGCGGTGACATTCTTGACAGTCTTACCGCCGCAGCGGAATTTTTCACCGTTGGCCAGGACAACTTCCAGGCCCATGATATAGTGCTTGGTCACGCCGTATTTTAAGCCCCGCAAGCCGCCGGAGCACTCCGCCGTAGAGCCGGCCATCGTTGCCGTAGAAACCGTTCCCGGATCAGGAGGGTAGATGAGGCCATAAGGGGCTACGGCTGTGTTTAGCGATTGAATAACCACGCCCGGCTGGACCGTAGCCGTTAGGTTCTCCGCGTCGATTTCGAGAATCTTGTTCATCCGTTGGAAGGTGACGACGACGCCGCCTTTGAGGGGGATCGTACCACCGGAGAGGTTGGTGCCGGCTCCCCGAGGATAGATCGGCGTTTTGTGCTTGCTGGCGATGCGCATGATCGCTTGAACTTCTTCCGTCGTTTGGGGGAGAACGATCGCATCGGGTCGATGAGAGGGCATATCTGCTGTGGCATCAAAAGCGTAGCAGGCCAAATCCTCAATCGTGGTCAGAACCCGTTCTTTGCCTAAAAGAGTTTCCATCTCACGGATCGCTTGTTGAACGGACATATAATACTGCCTCCTTAATTATCCTTTGCGCAGGGACTCAGCCAAGATTTCGGCGGTATGCTTTACCTGGACGGAGCTGCGTTTTTTATCAAGACCACCGGCAATTTGCATGACGCATCCGGGGCAGTCGACACATACCATTTCAGCGCCGGTCGCCGTGATGTTATCCAGCTTTTTCTGGAGAATCGGCGCCGAGATCTCAGGGAATTTCACCAGATAGGAGCCGGCCATGCCGCAGCATTGATCACAGTCTTTCATCTCGATGAGGTCCATGCCGGCCACTTCCGTCAGCAGCTTACGGGGGATGTCGGAGAGATGGAGATGGCGGCGGTAGTGACAGGAGTCGTGATAGGTGAATTTTTTCCGGGCCAAGGGCTTGGACTTCTTACCTGTCTTGACACCGAGCTCAGCGACGAGGTCGGAGAAGTCGCGAACCTTGGCAGCTACCTTTTTTGCCCGTTCATGCCACTGAGGTTCCTCTTTGAGTACATCGACGATGTCTTCGAGCAGTGCGACGGTACATGTGGGGCAGGCAGAAACGATATAATCGGGGTTTCCTTCTTCCATGGCGGCGACGTTTTGTTTCGCCAGGCGGATTTGGGTCTCTCCATCGCCCATATATTTAGCCGGGGCGCCGCAGCAGGCTTGCTCCCAGGGGAAGTAAACTTCACATCCGGCGTGTTCCAACACTTCATAAACGGCTTTGCCGATATGGGGGTAGCAGAAGTCGATGAGACATCCGCCGTAGAAGTTCACCCGCTTTTTCTTGCCAGTGTTCTTTTTCTCATGTTCTTTGGCGAAATCACGGAATGGCTGCGGAGCCACGGCCGGCAAGCTGCGCTCTTTCGTCAATTCTGAAAAAAAGAAAGGTAAGTGGCGGATATAGGGCTTGCCGCCAGTCAGGGGAAACTGGCCGATGGAAGCGACCCGAAGTAGGCTGTGCATTAGTTTCCGGTTGGCAACGACACTGAAGATAGCTTTCGGGATCATCTTCAGGCCGTTCTTTTCGGCCATGCGGCGGCGCATCTTCAGGATCAGATCGGGGATAGGGATTTTACCGGGGCAGACTTCCGTACAGCGACCACAGCCCAAGCAGAGGTTTTGCGGTTTCTCGGCGTCTTCTGGATCATTGAAGAAGAAGGTTAAGATGGCACCGATGCCGCCGGCATAGATGTGACCGTAGACGTGACCGCCAACCATCTGGTAGGCCGGACATACGTTTAAGCAAGAGGCGCAGCGGATACACTGCCAGGCTTGTTTGAATTCGGGATCTTTGAGCATATCACTGCGGCCATTGTCCATGAGGACGATGTGCAGTTCTTTATCTTGCACCTGACCGTCTACTTCCGTAGGGGTGACACCGGTGACGAAAGTGACGTAACTGGTGATGAGCTGACCGGTAGCGCTTTTGGGCAGCGCTTTGATGATATTGGCCGCTTCTTGCATGTTGCGGATGATTTTCTCAATACCGACAAGTGCGACGTGAATTCGAGGCAGCGTCGTCGTCAGACGGGCGTTCCCTTCATTCGTCACTGTGGCGATAGAGCCTGTCTCTGCAACGGCCATGTTTGCGCCGGAGATACCCATATCGGCTTCGATGAATTTAGTCCGCAACTCGACACGGGCTTTTTGCACCATCAAGGGAATATCGGGAGGAATATCCGATTTCATCTCTTTGCTGAAATAGCCGGCTACCTGCTCTTTAGAAAGGTGAATTGCGGGCATCACCATGTGGCTTGGCTTTTGGCCGGCCAACTGGATGATCCATTCACCTAAATCTGTTTCATTGACGATCATGCCGGCTTTTTTCAGGTGATCGTTCAAATGAATCTCTTCGGAGGCCATGGACTTGGATTTTACGATTCGTTTGACGCCTCGGTCTACAGCCAGGTTGGCGATGTAGCGATTGGCATCGTCAGCTGTTTTGGCAAAATAGACCTTAGCTCCCCGTTTGGTAGCGTTTTCGGTGAACATTTTAATCAATTGATCCAGGTCATCGCCGTTTTTTGCCTTCGAACAGGCGATCTCGCCGCGCAGTGCTTCGATGTCCACCCCTTGGTAGGCGTTCTTCCTGGCCGTGGGATAGGCGTCGGCAAAGCGGCTTAAGGCGCCCCGCATGACCTGGTCTTGTAAAGCCTTCTGAATGGATGCTTTAAAGTCTTGATTTTTTTCCTGGTTGGACATCTTACTTTTCCATCCCTTCGTCGACCAGAATGACAATCAGTCGGCTGGGCCCATGAACGCCTATCGTCAAGACCCGTTCAATATCGGCAGTACGGCTAGGACCGGAAATGAAAGACATGTATCCGGGAACTTTCCCATAATCTGCAACAACGGTCACCAGTGCATCGGCTACCGTCGGGAGAATTTTTGAGGTTGGAACGATGGCAATATGGGTTGGGGGCAGCATGGTCACCATTCGACCCAGGGGATTTTCTTCAGGATGAAAGATTGATCCTGTTTCCGCAACCGCATATGGTACGAAATTGATACCGACATCGGTAACGTCCAGTTCGGCCCGGTCGAGTTTCTCGGAGATTTTTACTCCGGTTCCTGCTAAGGTTGCTCGGCAGTTGGTTTTCTCCAACTGCGGGCTTGGAAAGAGATGCACTTTTTCTGCCTTCAGTTCTTTCACTTTTGCGGCGATAAGTTCCCCGGCTGCAGCGTAAGTGCCTACACGGTGGACTTGTGCACTCATGCTTTCCGCTTTAGCCTGGAAAACGGAAAAAAGCTTTTCCGTGGACAATGTTGCCAACTCCTTTTACTGCCATGTTCATAGTGGACAGGTGGTCAGACCGCTACAAAGTATCCACACTTGTTAAAAAAAGTACAAATAAGAGTTCAGATGGCCAGACCAGCGTTCTAATAGGTAGACATTCGACGAGCCCATCAGGAATCCTGCTTTTCTCAAAAGGAAAATGTCTCTTCGAATCCCCCTTTTTACTTAAACGTTAGGAGAATGAAAGAGGCAGTGATTGATTCATGATAAGAGGGAGTTTTAATCAGAGAGGGGTACGATTCGCGTTGGAATGGCGGGATGCAGTTGACCGGCGAAACTTTTATTTTATGACCGCCAACGGGGCGCTTTATTTTACAGCACTGGCCTTTATTGATACCACCATCATCGTGCCTCTGTTTTTGAACAACCTTACCCATTCTCCCCTGCTCGTGGGATTAGCCGCAACGGTTCGCTCCATCGGCTTTTTTCTCCCCCAGATACTCCTGGCCGGGTGGGTCACCGGAGCGGAACATCTAAACCGGTTTATTTTTCGAACGCACCTCTTCACTCGGACTCAGTTACTGCTACCGGTCCTGTCCATCTGGTTCGGTTGGCCCGCATCGGTGACAGCTACCCTATTTCTCGTCTCTTTCACTATCTTCGCCTTTGGCGAAGGGGTCGGCCAAGTGCCCTGGATGGATATATTCGGCCGAACCATCGACGAGTCCCATCGCGGGAAGATGATGGGGATCATGCAGTCCCTCGGAGGGCTCGGCGCTTTCGGCGGAACCCTGTTGGTGCAACGCATCTTGGGTTCTCCGCGGTGGGAATTCCCTACCGATTTTTCATTGCTCTTCTCATTGGCCGTCACTTTTTTGGTTGCTTCTGCTTTCGCCATCCGCTTCACCAAGGATCCGGTGAAACAGAACCGCAAGGACCGGGATTTGTCTGTCGGCCATGTGATCAGCCATATCCCGCAATACCTACAAGAGCACCGGCTCTTCACTCGCATGCTGATCGTTCAGGTATTGACTGGATTTAACGTGTTAGGCTTCCCTTTTTATATTCTTTTTGTCCAGCAGGCAGGGGTATTACCTAGAGGGGCCGCTGCTATCTTGCTGACGATCCAAGTGCTCGGCCAAGTCAGCGGCGGATTGCTGCTGGGGTATCTCAGTGATCGGGTCGGTAACCGTAAGACGATCATCGTGACCACCGTCATCAATCTTCTCGTCCCCCTGGTGATTCTCTTTTCGCAGCGATTAGCTGGAATGGCTGCTTTTATCGGGACGGGTTTCGGTTTTCTCGGTGTGGGCATGGTTTTAGGCGGTTGGCTCGGTTTTGTCAATTACTTGATGGAGACGACGCCAGCGGCGAAGCGGCCGATCTATGTCAGTTTGTCAAACCTCTTTGCCGCTCCTGTAGGATTGCTCCCGATCGCAGCGGGTGCTTTTCTCAAGCTCATCCCGATGACCTGGATTTTCTGGGCGATAGCCGCTATAGAAATTTTAGCAGTGCTGATGGCATCGAGGCTTCCCGATCCCCGAAGGTTAGAGGCTAATGAAGCCAACATCGTTCAACCTCGTCTCGCTCCGGCTTTTCGTCCCGATGATCGTCAACGTCAAGAAGTAACTCATGATTCCGAAGACAAAGGAGAAACTAAGGATGGAGGTGTTGAAGATGAAAGGAATTCAAGGAGATCCTCATGCAACGAAGACGGTGCAAGCGGAAAGTCATAGCAATGTGCAACCCAAGGAAAACATGAAGACTGTTCAATTGACACCAAACTCCAAGGTCTCTGTACCCGCAAATAGCCCTGTGAAAGACCTGCCGCAGTAGATAAAAAAGTATAAACAAAGAACATCGTGAGTCTCCGTGGAATAATCGTAAAATTGATTTCTGTAAAAGAAAACCACATTAAAAAGTAAACCGGGGAAGACCGGAATCGGTCTTCCCCTTGTCATTGCTTAAAGATGCTTATTCTAGCGGGCTTTTGAGATGATCATGCATCAGTTGACGGGCTTTTACGGAATCGCCCTGTAGAATTGCATCGCAAATGGCCTGATGGGCATTCAGGACAGCTTCGCAATCGTCCCGTGTAGTGATATTGTTTTTCCAGTGATTCTCAATGCTCGCACGGATGATATCTGAGAAATAATCCATAAAGCGAAACAAGTAGGGGTTCTGTGCCGCCATGATGACGGTGAAATGGAACTGAAAATCCGCTTCGACACCGGATTGATTGCGCCAGACAGCCCGGCGTAGTTCGCGAATGGAATGGTTAATTAAATCCAATTCGGTCGTTCCACATCGCTTCGCAGCAAGAGCGGCTGCTGCTACTTCGACAATGATGCGCATTTCCTGCAGATCTCTTTCCGTACCATGGTCAGCAGCTAAAATGCGGGCCAATGCTTCCGCTTTTCCAAAATCCCGAGGCTTGGAAACAAAAGTTCCTTCACCGCGTCGAACTTCAAGAATTCCCAGTACCTGCAGCGCACTGGAGGCCTCACGAACAGCCGTTCGGCTTACTTTGAACATCTCGGCCAGTTCTCGTTCCGAAGGTAACTTGTCGCCAGGTTGAAGCGCACGCTCTTCAATCAGGTCTTTGATATGATCAACGACCTCATGCTGGATTCTTCGGGGTTGTACCGACCGGACATCCATATTCAATTACACCGCCTTTTTTACCGATGGGTAGGATTTACTTCTTCGACGACTGTCTTTTTGGCTGTTTGCCCTAATACATAAGCGCCGAGAGCAAAGAGAACAACTGCCGTTACGGCGAGTACGATAATTCCTTGCTGAAGCACAGCGGCAGAAGCCGTCGCAGTAACGGCGGCACCGGCACGAACAACATCGGGGATCATAGCGGGAACGAAGTACGCTTGCGTATAGGTCAGTACACCCATAGCGGCTACGAAGATGAGACTATACTTGAGGGTGAAGCGGAACAGTTCCGATTCGCGGCCGATCATACCGACGGAGCCGCAGGCTACCGCGATCGACTGCGGTGAGATCATTTTCGCCGTACCGCCACCTGATGTGTTGGCCGCTACGGTCAAAATGGGGTTGATGTTGATGCCCATCGCTGTGACCTCTTGCAGTTTGCAAAAGAGAGCATTAGCTGAGGTATCTGAACCAGTGATAAAGACGCCGATCCAGCCCAACATGGGTGAAAAGATCGGGAAGTATTGACCTGTTACCGTGAGAGCTAAACCTAAGGTAGTGGAAAGTCCGGAGTAGTTAGCGATATAGGCGAATCCTAGGACAGAGGCTACCGATAAGAGGGAGAATCGAAGGCTGTATAACGTATCTTTGAAGACCGCCACTCCGTCGCTCAATTTCATTCGTAAGACGATTAGGGTGAGAAAGGCGGCGATCATGATTGCCGTACCAGCGGAGGAAAGCCAGTTGAATTTAAACAAAACATCCATGGCTTTCTGGGTCGTCGGGTCGATGATTGCGCCAGTTAGACCAGGAAAATTAAATTTTACCGTAGCCGTTTCCAGGACTGCTTTGACGCTGTTTACGCCCCAGTCGCCGATGAGAGCGGTAAGGATGACAAAGGGCGACCAAGCAGCGATGATAGAGCCGGCGCTAAGCTTACGAACAGCGCGGCCAGCTGCTTTTTCCCCAGGAAAACGCCAGACGTTTTTCGGTTTCCATACGCGCAGAAAGACGATGAGCGATACGAGGGAAAGCATGGAAGCAACGATATCGGCCAGCATGGGACCGGTAAAGGTCGCCGCCGACCACTGCCCGAGGGTAAAGGTGACACTAACGACGGTGATGGCAGGCCATACCTCGATCATGCCCTTCCATCCGGACAATATCCAGACAAGAAGGAAAGGAACGAAAATCGAAAGGACGGGCAGTTGCAGCGCGATCATTTGGCTGACCGGCAGGGGATCGAGACCAGCTACACCGGCGCCGGCGATTACGGGGATGCCGATACCGCCGTAAGCAACAGGAGCTGTATTGGCTACGAGCGACAAGCCAGCAGCCATTAAGGGACTAAAGCCAAGACCGACCAACATAGCCCCGGCGATGGCCACAGGTGTACCAAAGCCGGCTGCGCCTTCTAAAAAGGCACCAAAACAAAAGGCAATCAAGAGAACTTGCAGACGGCGATCATCGGTGATCGATGCGATGGAAGCCTTGATCACTTCGAACTGACCGGACTTAACGATCAAGTTGTACATAAAGACTGCAGCGACGACAATAAAGCCGATAGGAAAAAGACCGTAGAGAGCGCCGAAAAGGGTGGTCAGGATGGTCGTCTGTAGGGGCATGCCAAATCCTAGAACCGCTACGGCGACAGCGATGGCTACGGTGAAAAGGCCTGCCATGTGCCCTTTCATCCGTTTTACAGCCAACGCCCAGGCGTAGAAAATAATGGGGATCAGGGCAACAAGAGCTGATAGCCCCAGGTTTCCCATGGGGTTAAAATTTTGTGTCCATGCCATTTTCTATTTACCTCCGCGTCCTAATCAAATAGTGTGCATAAATCAATAGTGTGCAAAACATTAAATATAGTGGTATCTTTCTCTAATTTCTTGATACTTATCTGTCTTTTTTCTCTTTAGGGACGCAAAAAATCTAGAAACGGAAGAATCAATTGGTTCAAATCTCAGGAGAAAAGGCCCAACGGTTCATGGAATCGCCAAGTAACAAAAATGGTCAATCCTTTTTCCTAATCCCCCCTTTTACGATTACTCAGTGATCGGCTTGGTTGTCAGACCACTTGTCCACGGATATAGTTTCGACGGGATTTCTTTAGATCCTCCTTTGTTATACTTCAATATTTTTAGAAAGGCGATAACTTAGTTGGTTCATTTAGAAATAATTGATTAGTATTCTACAAAAAGAACACGCTACCCAACAGGGAGTAGCGTGTTCTTCTCTGATGTATAATCTTTTACTCGTAGTTATGATCTTTTACTGGTAAAATTACGCCCCTAGGGAACTAGAAGTTACATATTCCAAACCTTTTTGCAAGGCCTGACGGTTTACCTCGAGGAGGTTATGCCGGTGAGGAGGCAACACTTTTTTCAGGGCTTCGATGACAGATTCTATATGGATAAACTCGGTCAATCCGATAAGGGCCCCTAACAGGAACATATTAGCCACTTTTAAGTTACCCAATTGGTTGGCCAGATCGTTCGCTTTCAGGCAAACCTGGTTGATATCGGCACGGGAGCTGATACCGCTGATCAGAGATGAGTTAATCAACAATTGCCCGCCGGGAGTCAGTTGAGGGGCGAACTTTTCCAGTGACGGCTGATTCAGGACAATAGCTGCCGTCGGTTCATAGACGATAGGAGAAGCGATCGGTTTGTCCGATACGGTGACAGCACAGTTGGCAGTACCGCCGCGCATTTCTGGTCCGTATGAGGGAATCCAGGCGACATGCTTTCCTTCCAACATCCCGGCATAGGCCACCAACTGACCCATGAGCATGACCCCTTGACCGCCGAAACCAGCGAATATCATGCGATGTTCCATATCACTGCACCCCCTCAGGGATCCGGAAATCTTTTACCGGATAATAGGGAATCATCTCGTTTTCCAGCCATTTGCCCGCATCGAGCGGTGTCATCCCCCAGTTAGTGGGACAAGCAGAGAGAACCTCGACAAAAGAGAATCCTCGCCCTTCCACTTGGCACTGGAAAGCTCGGCGAATCGCTTTTTTGGCCCGAATCACCTGAGCCGGCGTATGGACGGCGACACGACTAATCATGGAAGGTCCTTGCAGGGTGTTTAACATCTCGCAGACTTGAATCGGAAAGCCATCATTTTGAGAAGTCCGTCCTTTGGGGGTCGTCGTCGATGATTGTCCGACGAGGGTCGTCGGTGCCGACTGCCCTCCCGTCATGCCATAAATGGCGTTATTGACGAAGATGACGGTAATGTTCTCTCCCCGTGCAGCCGCGTGGATGATTTCAGCCGTCCCAATAGCCGCCAGATCGCCGTCTCCCTGGTAGGTAAAAACGAATTTGTCCGGTAAAGCTCGTTTGACACCGGTCGCTACGGCCGGAGCCCGTCCATGGGATGCTTGAATGAAATCGGTATCGATATAATCATAGATAAAGACAGAGCATCCTACCGGTGCCACTCCAATCGTTTTCGGCGCTAATTCCAGTTCATCGAGGGCTTCCCCGACGAGCCGGTGAATGATGCCATGATGGCAGCCGGGACAATAGTGAGTGACCACATCTTTCATGCTCTTCGGTCGGGTAAAGACGATTTTAGCCATTTACGCTGCTCCTCCCTCAGTCGCGGCCGTGGAACCGTTCTTTTCGCTTTCGATTTGCTCAATCTGAGAAAGGATGTCGCGGGGATCGGGAACCATTCCACCGGAACGACCGTAAAAGCTCACTGTCGATTTACCGCTGACGGCCAGTCGAACATCGTCCACCATCTGGCCTGTGCTTAGTTCCACCGTTAAGAAACGGGCTCCTTTTTCAGCTGCTGCATAAATCGGAGCTGAAGGGAACGGGAACAAGGTGATCGGTCGAATTAAACCGGCACGAATCCCTTTATCACGGGCCATATCGACTGCTGCCATGCAAAGGCGGGCTGCCGTACCGTAAGCAACGACGATGATCTCCGCGTCTTCTGTCCGGTAGGACTCCCAACGGGTGTCCCTTTCGGCCATGGTGAGGTACTTCGCAGCCAGGTGTTCGCAGAACTTTTCCGCCTCTTCCGGCTTAATATATAATGAAGTAATTAGTTTTGACTTAGGGTTGTTTCCCTTTCCGGTGGTGGCCCACGGTTTTTCTACTCCCTTGCCTTCTTTGGGCTCAGGCAAGATGACAGGCTCCATCATTTGGCCGAGAACGCCGTCGCCGAGAACCATGACGGGGTTCCTGTATTCATCAGCCTTGTCAAAGGCGAGGAACATGAGGTCGGCCATCTCCTGTACGGAAGAAGGTGCGAGTACCATAAGCCGATAGTCGCCGTGGCCGCCTCCTTTGGCCGCTTGGTAGTAATCGCTTTGTGTCGGCGCAATTCCACCGAGTCCAGGGCCTGTGCGCATGATATTGACGATAACGGCGGGAAGTTCAGAACCAGCTATGTAAGAGATCCCTTCTTGTTTAAGGCTGATGCCCGGTCCGGAAGAGGATGTCATCACGCGAGCACCGGTGCAAGCGGCACCCATGACCATATTGATGGCACCAATCTCACTTTCCGATTGCAGGAAGACGCCGTCCACTTTCGGCAAATTGCGAGCCATGTATTCTAACAGTTCGTTCTGCGGCGTAATGGGATATCCGAAGAAGAATCGGCAACCAGCGCGGATGGCCGCTTCGGCGATGGCCTCATTCCCCTTCATCAACACTTTTTGAGTCATCTTGTTCACCTTTCTTTACGAATGTTGCCGGTTATCTCTCGACTTGGATGACCAGATCGGGACACATGCGAGCGCATAAGGCACAGCCATTGCATTTTTCCTTGTCCGTAACGATAGCCGGTTGGAATCCCTTTGAATTCAACCGCGATGCATCGAGGACGACAATCCCCGTCGGACAGGCCGCCGTACATAGTCCACAGCCTTTGCAGCGGTCCTCTTGAAATATTGCTCTTGCCATCAGTGAGTACACCTCCCAATTCTGCTATGGTTTATCGACATGAAGATTGCTTGTTTTTGAAAGGAACTATCCTAGCACGCCCGTTTCTGAAATCGTAAAAGGGCTAAGGCAAAGAGGAGTGCTGTGAACCCTGCCAAGGTCAGCACTTCTTCGTAGAGATAATCGATGCCAACTTCTTTTAAGAAAATCCCCCGTAAGATAACCAAAAAATCGGTTAAGGGAATAAAGTTTCCCAAAATTCGAATAAATAAAGGCATTGTCTCCCGGGGAAAAACGAAACCGGACAACAAGATACTAGGAAGGATAAAAGCAAAAGCGAGTTGCATCGCTTGTAATTGATTTTCACTGAAGGTAGACATGAGCATTCCGATGCTCATGGAAGTAAGAATAAATAAAAAGGCCAGGGAAACAAGCAAGGAAAGGCTTCCCCTAACCGGGACGGCAAAACAAAAGGTGCCGGCGGCAAGTACGAGAGCGAAGGTAATCATTCCGACAACTACATATGGGATGAGCTTACCCAAAATCAGTTCGGCCGGGCGTACCGGGGTGCAGATCAATTGTTCCATCGTGCCTCGCTCTTTTTCTCTGACAAGGGCAAAGGCAGTCAATGTCATGGTCACATTTTGCATGATCAATCCAATCAGTGCGGGGATGGTAAAAAGATGAGTTTTCAATTCCGGATTATACCAAACACCTACCTCAGCTTCCAAGGGTAACACTTCATCGAGAGAGACTTCTTTCCCCAACTTCCGGCCCAGCAGTGAAGCACCCTGGGAATGAACCACCTCTCGGGCCACATGCATAGCTTGCTGAGTCGATTGTGGTTCTGATCCGTCAATAAAAACCTCGATTGAGGCTCTTTGTCCATTTTGCAGTCTAAGGGAATAATCGGGCGGGATGACGATAGCTAAGCGACTTCGACCTGTTGCCAACGCTTTCCGCACGTCATCGTAGCTCTGGGCATGGCCTTGTATAGAGAAATAAGAGGAGTTTATAAAACATTGTATCACATTTTGGCTTTCTTCGCTGAAAGATTGATCCCAAACAATCGTCGGGAGATGGCGAATATCCGTGTTGATACCGTAGCCGAAGAGAAACAGCATGAACAAGGGAATACCTACAGCCATGGCTAAACTCATACGGTCCCGTCGAAGATGGACAAATTCCTTGCGCAGGATTGCCCAAAAAGGGGTCCAAGCAAAAACGTTTCGTTCCAAAATCTCGATATCTCCCTACTCTTCTTTTGTCGAAAAGTATCTTGCCTATTTCATTGGGAATTTAGTGATCGCTTGTGGATTTATTGATCACCTGTCGTTCTCTAGTTAATTGCTCATTAAAATGCTTTTTAAAAGAAAGAAGCGTCCCAGCTACACTTTCGTTGGACGCTACTTTCCCTCTATTAATTTTGATCAACCCTGCTTGAGAACAGCATTAGAGCGAATCGACAGCTCCGCTCAACCGACGCTCTTTGATCTTTAAGGCGCCCTTTTCATCAGGCTGTATGATGTAGAGCACTTTTTGCTCCCTCGACATAAATCCTCCTTGCACCGGGAAGACCGTCTCTACTTGCACTTCTTCGGGAGAACGACTGAGAACGCGCCAACGCAGTACGGTTGTGGGATCGAAGTCGGGATTTATCTTCTCGTCTGACACCATAGAAGGCGTTTCGCGGCTATTCTCCCACATTATTTTGATCTGTTCAGAAGACCAGTAGGCACCGAGAAAACGTTCCAGGTCTTTCTCCTTTTTTATCGGTGGCGATGGTTCTAGACCCCGTTGGGACAGGGAAGCTCGCTCATCGGCGGCTCTCACCCTCAGGCGAAGAATCTCGGCCCAACGTGCAAAGGCGATGTAATCGTCGTCACGCCAAGGGGTTCCGCCCCGCAAGAGAGCCCTTTGGTTCTTCTCGTCATAGAACCACCCATCGGCCAGGTGGCTCGCTAACCATTGTACCGGAACAAGCATATGATCATCGACGATAGTCCCGGAGACACGCAACCCTTTTTCCCAGGGCCGCCATTTTTCTTCGAGCGAGTTCGCTTGAACTTCTAGGCATAGGTTCTCCCGTCGAACGATGGCTCGGCGTTTTTCCTTATCATAAGTCACTTCTGCACCTAATGCCTCAGCCAAAGGTCGCAGCGGCGCGAGGATATAACCCCGTTCCAACTGTACGGCCGGCTCAAAAATCATCGGCAGTCCATTTAAGACGATCGTCGGCTCATAAATGGAGGTCTTTTTATCGAGAAATGTGGAATATCGTGCCTCACTTGCAGAAAGGGCTAATGTACATAACAACGCCATAGCAGCTAATCCCAAAGTATATCGTGCAATCGCTCTTCTCATGTGAAGCCTCCAGAAGTACTATCTTAAAATCTCAATGCTATCTATTCTCATTTTATTAATACACATTTTCAAGGGATATTATTCCATTAAATTCCAAATGCCCGATAAAAAAAACCGGACTATTAAAAATCCGGTCATGTTCGATACAATGAACTGTATCCTATCATGTATCTTTTTCTTGATTCCAACAAACTATCTCCAGAGCCGTCTCCATACTCAAAAATGATTTATTTATAGAGAAACGCGGATACTCATGCCGTCCTCGGCCAGCATAAAGTAAGGTTGCTTGAGTTCATATTGCCGCATCAGTTGTTCATAGTTCTCGCCCTCGGTCAGGTGGACAAGCACTACCTGATGGGGTTGAGCTTTTTCCTTCAAACGGATCACATCATGAAGGGAAGAATGTTTCCCTTGGGCCTGGTCAGCACCGTTACATTCATGAATGAGGCAAGTGGCGTCTTTCGCAAGGTTTTCCAATAGGGGGTTGTAGACGGTGTCTGCCGAATAGATGACCTTCACTTGTCCCTTGTTTGTAGCCTCATAAAAGGCGATCCCCATGGTCGGGATACCGTGCAGGGCGGGAAAGGTTTTTACGGTTAGCGTACCCTGGGAAAAGGCTTGCACTTCTCCTTCGAGAGGCTGTTCAGTGATTTGAATGTCAAACATGTTGGGCTTTTGCGGAAGATCAAAAAGATCGAGCAATCCAAGGACTGTTTTTTTCGCACCAGCTGGACAGTAGATGGGCAGCGGTTTCGTTCTGCCGGCCAACCAGAGACTTTGAATCAAGGCGGGTAACCCGTAGATATGGTCGGGGTGAGCATGGGTGATCAAGAGGGCACCTAATTCTTCCGGGCGTACCCCCGTTTTGACGAGTTTAGCCCAAGGAGATCCGCCACAGTCGATCAGATAACTCGTCCCGCCAGGTAAATGTTGCACCAGAAAAAAGGTGTTTTCCCGATTAGGATAACTTAACCCATTGCCCGTACCGAAAAAGGTGATCCGAAACATGTTTTGAGACTCCTTTCACACAGTAAGGGTAGTCTTCCCATTTTCGCGAAAACTTCTGCAGGCTCCTGCCCCGGTTAGAGAAGCATTGCTATTAAAAAAAAATCCCTGTAGACTAGTCCTTGGACAAATCCATGATCGATATTTTCACTAGGAGGATTTTCTTTGCTGCTTGTTTTAGATATTGGAAATACAAACATTGTGGCCGCCATCTATAACGGTGAGCAACGTACAGACACATGGCGCCTGACGACCGACCGCCGTAAAACGGTCGATGAGTACCGTATCCTCATGGTCGAAGCGATGGAAGCGAGAGAAATCTCGCCTAACTCCATTTCTCATGTGGCCATCTCCTCTGTTGTGCCTCCAGTCAATCCAATCCTCGTCAATATGTTCCGAAAGCACTGGGGCATCCATCCTTTGCTTGTTCAGCCAGGTATTAAGACTGGGCTAAACATCAAGATCGACGATCCTCGCAGCCTAGGACCAGACCGCATCGTCAACGCCGTCGGTGCCTATCACATCTACGGGGGGCCCGTGATTATCGTGGACCTAGGGACGGCGACAACAGTCTGCGCCGTCAACGAAAAGGGCGATTTTCTCGGTGGTGTCATCTGTCCAGGCATCGGTATATCAGTGGAAGCGCTGGTGGCTCAGGCAGCCAAGCTCCCTCGCGTTGAAATCACCCAACCGAATCAAGCCATCGGGAAAAACACTGTCGAAGGGATGCAGTCGGGTATCTTTTATGGGTATGTAGGGATGGTGGACGGATTGGTTCAACGATTTAAAGAAGAACTGGGGGATACAGATCCCCCAGTTCAAGTCGTCGCCACAGGCGGCTTCGGCGAATTAATCGGCCGCGGCTGCGCTCATGTCGATCATATTCATCCCGCTCTCACCTTAGAAGGTTTGCGGATCTTGTACGAACGAAACCGTCCGAACTCCTTAAAAGCTAAGCAACCACAAGTCCCCGCCATTGGTGCCCGTTTTGAGTAAGCCCACATAGTGTTTATCGCTCTGAATCAGCTTGGCACCGGCTTCAAAGGAATAGGTCGAAGGTGAGTCGGAACCGTTCGGGTAAACTTTTAGCACCGAAGCCGGCTCATCAATGATTGCCAATTGCCCGTCGGGCCCGATGACAATCCTGTCACGGTGTACTGTTTCGGGCAATTGCCGTTCTTTCTCCAGTTTTTTGCCGTTCCAAATCCAAATGTTTTCTACCTGATGACCGATTCCTTCGCCGAGATAGAGGTTATTCTTGCGGTCGACACCGACCAGCAGATAGTTTAAGGGCTGTTGGGCCGGGTTGATCAACTGCATCCCCTTGATCCCCTGAACCAGAGGTTTATTGGTCGTATCATTCCAAAACTCAGCGAAAATATGGCCCAGCGCAGGGTTTACGGTCAACCGCTCGATGTTTGTATATTGTCGCTGGTTGACCTTCATGGCGTCATGTTGAATATCGACCCGATAAAGCCCCGTCGTCATGCGGTCGTTTCCTAGCGTGAGGTAAAGCAGATTGGACTGACTCGAGACGGTAGCTTCTTTGACCTCTTCGCCCATGGTCAGTCCACGGATGCGTGTCGAGATCATGCGTTGGGTACCGTCGCAGTTTAGAAAGGAAATCTCCAACTGTTTCACCGAGGGAGCCTTCGGAAGGGGTCGCTTATCTACCGTATCCATCGCGTCAGCCAGGACTTGATTGGCTGACTTTCCCTTTGTCGGTGTTGCCGATGGAAGATTTACGGGGGCCGCCGATTGTTCTGTCACTAGCAAGAGGCGATTACGATCGGTCAGCCATTGAATATAGTCAATTTTTTGCCCAGGAGGCATTTTTTCTTGGTATATCGGTCTCTCTTGATGAATATCCCAGACGGTAAAACTGTCTTCCGAATTCCAAGCGAGATATTCCCCTTGGTAGGACAGGCTAAACTGCTTGGCATCATTCAAGGACGTATCGATGTGAAGCTTACGCCATTGGCTTTTCGCCGGCGTCGAAACATGATCGGCCGTGTTATAGGCGGAAGCAGTCCAGTATTCAAGACCAAAAAGAATGCCGCCTTGAAGCAAGAGAGCTGACAGAACCATTATGCCGACGGTTTTTTTCATCCCCACGTTCCTCCCTAGATCCGTTTACTGGGCATGACCACAAAGGCCGTGGGAATGTAGCGAATCCCAAAGACACTCGATGGCTGGTTGATGACCTTGCCGTTGTAGACCATTGTCGTCGACGCCCCACCGTCTAAGTTTCCTGACGTGACAGCGCCATACTGGATCATCAAATCCTGCACTTCCCGTAACGTAGCACCAATAGAACCGACTTGCCGCCCGTCGATTGTCATGAAAATGATCGACCCGTCCGCCTTTTGTCCGATAGCGGTACGAGGTGCAATCCCATATCCTCCATCGCCCTGGGTGATCGTCGGTTTACCATTGATGACTAAGGCCGGTCCGAAGGTTACCACGTCAGACACGTCCATGTTGCGCAGTTCCCGGGCCGAATAACGTCCCACGATAAGGATGCCTTTCTTCGTTAAGCCTACGATGTTTTCCTTTTGATCTTCTTGAATCACGGAAATAAACTGTCCTTTGCTGACAGTCACACCGTCCGGATAGGCACCGTTGCCTTGACCGTTCGGATCGATAAAGCCGCCGCCGTTGATCGCGGCCACTGCCCCTTCATGAGTGGCGATTTCAGGGACCGTCTCCCCGGCTTCTCCCATCTTCGATGAGAGGGCTACCTTCACTCGTTTCGGATCGTGGATGATCATGACCTTGCCCGTGAATCGTTTCCCTTGAATGTCCTCAACCTCAATCCGGTCGGATCCCTTACCATTGGCAAAAGCCAATTGGACCCCCATATTGGGGTTAGAACGGAGATCCTCTAAGGGTTGGCCTAGTATTTCCTGGATTTTCTCAGGCGATAGAAACCACTGGGCGATAAAGTCATGGCGCGATACCATCAGTGAGCCCAGCGCCATCTGTCGCAACGAAGGAATGGGACCGTAAAAAATCATCAACGGTCCAAAAAAAATACCCACCATCAGATTGACTCCGATAAAGAGGGCAAGCATCTTCACAAACTTCAATGAGGTCCCCCCCGCAAATTCTACGCATGATCCATCCATTTTAGATTATACGGTGCGCGGACAGGACGGGCAACGGAAATTTTAGTATAAATTCGGTCTTCTGTCCCTAAAAACGGGGATCTTGTTCCGCACTTTTTCCACTTGAGCTAGATCGATCTCAACCCAGAGCCAACCTTCCGGTTCTTCAGCATCGGCGAGGATCTTGCCCCAGGGATCGATAACCATGGAGTGTCCCGCAAAAAGGACACCTTTTTCATCCCTGCCCGTCCGGTTGCAAGCGATGACGTAGCACTGATTTTCGATGGCCCGGGCTTGTAAGAGGACTCTCCAATGATCGAGGCGGGACATGGGCCACTGGGCAGGTACAAAGAGCATGTGACATCCGTGGAGGACCGTCTTGCGAATCCATTCGGGAAAACGCAAATCATAGCAGATGATGGCAGCACAAGGGACGTTGTGAAGCTGAAAATTCCCAGCTTGCTGCCCGGCAGCCATGTAGCGATCTTCCCCCATCAACCCGAAGAGATGTACTTTTTCGTAGGTCAACAAGCGTTCACCATCGGCGCTATAGGCGAACATGGCGTTGGTAAAACGCTCCCCATTGGCAACAGGTGTCGAACCGCCGACGATGGCAGCGCCGGTTTGCCGAGCCCAGTGCCGCAAGAAAGCCCCTGTTGGTTCTCCTTGCCCGTCATCAGCGAAAGCGGCTAGATTCGGCAGATCGTAGCCACCGGTCCACATCTCCGGCAACAACAACACATCCGGTTTTTGCTCTATCGCATCTACCATATAACGTGATACGGTCTCTTCGTTCGACTTTCGGTTTCCGGCCAGGACATTAAACTGCAATAGTCCGACTTTCATGCCATCCCCCCGCTACTTATCCACAATACCCACAGACTTATCAACAAATTTTTCCAGTTTTGGTTCCTCTGCTACTACGGAATCGGTCTTTCTTGTCATATCGTCTGATCTTTATCGAGGACATTTCCCCTATTATACCACGGCATCCTCCCTATCGAATTTCAGCATTGCCAGCGCAAACAAAAACTCTGTAAATAACATCAATCACATTCCCCGACTCCGAAGCAGCACAGTTTTCAAAAAAATGTGTATTTGAGGACTATCACTTATTGTATTTTCCCTCATCAAAAGGTACACTAAATATGAACATTCTCACAAGGAGGGATATGCATGGTCGAGTTTTGGAAACGCTTATGCCGCGAGAAACCTTCTGTTCTTCGGGACATGTTGCTGGAAAGGTATTATGGCTATATCGAGCAAAACCACGTCTATCCCTGCTATGAGGCTATCTTTCTTCGCTTCCCAAACGGATACTTGGCCCATGTCACCTTTCATATCGAATCCTCTTCCGATCATGCCTTTACGATGGAACTGGGAACTTGGATATACAATGAACACTTTTTCTTCTCGACTCGCTTCCCTGGGCCGGCCGCAGCAGCCGTAGGTCATTACTTCAATGAAACCGGTAGCGCATTGAATCTTAAAAGGTCAGACTGTCAAAAACTACTATACATAGTTGAATCCCTGCCTCCTCTCCATAGAGAAAGCCAATGTCTGCCCAAAGTCTTTGTAAATACTGTAGAGATTATCTAACAGATCAAAGAAACCATCACTCGGGAAGCGAGCGATGGCTCTATTCGGTAATGGGTCCCTTAAAATAAAGAAGAATTCATGGAGACATGATTCACCATGAATTCTTCTTTTCTTTCTGCCTTAGAGCGTATTAGAGCCCTTCGGCTAACGAGGCAAGCTGTTCCCAAGTAGCCTCTCGGTCCTTCACAATTACGGAACGATTCAGTTCTACAAGTACGTCGTCAACATACTGCCGTTGACGCATACCTACGAGCACCGTTGTGACGCCTGCCGTAGACCGAAGAACCCGCAAGGCTGTCTGGCTGATGGTATCTGTTCCTGTCCAATCAGGCTCGACCGCCTCGAGGTGTTTTTTGATCATCGTTGTTTTTTCTTTGGCTCTAGCTTGGAGGACGGCGGTAATCGTCTCAAAAGCCTTGTTGAGCGCTTCGGCGTATTCATTAGCCCACTCCACAATTTCCGGCGGGCGGCGGTGCCATTTATGGGTTAAAAGCAGATCCATACCGTCCTGGATCGTCGGGACGATGTAGCGTGCCAATGCCTCTTCCCATTGGATAGGATTCGTAAATCGAAGCCACTGTTCATCGAGCATCTCGCTGGCAGACAGTTTGGCTTGAATATCGTTGGCTTTCCCAATGGCCATTTTATGTACTGGTAATATCTGAAGGGCCAGGTGCTCCTCGAGCCGGCTCAGGTCAACCAGGCAGCGCTTCACGGCTTCAGCAGTTTTTTCCTCTTCAATATCCACCTCGGCTAGACGTAGCAGTTGGTTGCCGATAAAAGCGTTGAGCGGACGGTTCGTCAGCACAGCCATCCCCGTATCTTGAGCGAAGCGAAGGACGCTGCTCTTCCCGGGCTGGTTTTTCTCGGTTACACCACGCTGCTCAATCAGGTTGAGGGGGAATTGAACGGCCCGAAAGTGATGGTCCGAGGCGATCGCGCAAGCCCTATGCCATAGGGCCTCTAAGGGTGTATGCTCATAGTCGGACGCTGGCAGCGGAAATGAATTGGAACTAATTCCGTACGCACCAATACGGCCACGCTTGACTTCATCCTCTAGGTACCGAAAAGCGGTTTCAATTCGCCGTAGATATTCCTGGCGGGCCTCATCAAACGGAATTCCCTCATGTCTTACCCATTTAAGATAGTATTCAGGGTTGTGCAACAAGAACAGATCGACTGTTGTGACCTGAAGGCGGTTCAAGCTGCCGGTCAATTGTTCCTCGAGAAATTCGGGATGGATACAGTGAGCTAAGTCAGGATCAAAGGGAACTAATTCGGCAAAAGGGCGGCCTTGCGCTTGTCGTAGGCGGCTATGGCGTAAATTCTTCCCCTGTACGTAGCCCGCCTTAGTGACAATGAGGACTTCATCGCGGCGCAAGCGATTTTCCATCTCTAAACGGTTCAACACTTCCCCGATGATCTCTTCCGAACGTCCATCACCGTAGTTGCTGCTCGTATCGATCAGATTTATCCCTGACAGCAAAGCTTTATAGAGAGCCTTCTGATGTTCTTCATCCGAATCGTCGATACGATAAGCACCGAAACCAGCTTCACTCACCGATAGGCCCGTCGCTCCCAGAATCCGGTAGGTCAGGGATGGATGGCAGTGGGCGTAGCGACGGGTGCCTTCAAAAGTTGCGGCTCCTTTTCGCATAGGTATTCCTCTCTTCAGACGGTTCTGAATTCCGATCGTTTGTACGCCCTTATTTTACCACGGTGACAGTGACTCACAATATTTCATTTTCCTGCTAATCTTGTTTTGCCATGCTATCTTCGTTTAGAGCACTTTCTTTGTACGCCTGGATTATCCCTTTTGTAATTTCTTGCATTACCATTGGATTCGCCGGCGATGCAATATTCACCAACTGCCCATCGGATCGCTTGTGCTTCGGCATCTCAATATAATAATTGTTTTTTTCTTTTATAATTTTTATATCATGGACAACAAAGTAATCGTTAAAAGTAACAGAAACTAAGGCTTCCAGATCGCTATCCTCAAAAGACTTTCTAATCGTTACATCTGTGACCTTCAAAGAACTCACCTCTTGAAGTCTTTTCAAACTCATGGATAATACTCTTTGTCAATTCGTCCCATGCTTTATTCGTTATGGGATGGGCGACATAACGGATTCCATCTCCCGAAGGCTTTCGGCGGGGCATCTCTACATCCAGTCCCTGCGAACCCTCGATAATCCTGATCCCGTTTATCACTAACGCATCATCTAATGTGATCGATACGATAGCCCGAATTCGATCCAACTGCATCTGCGTAATTTGAATATCGGTTATATTCATCGACCAGCCCCCCGGTATCATCCTACGTAAATTATTGTAATTACAATTGCAATAATGTGTCAACCGTTAATTAAATTTACTTATTAAACAAAGATTATACAGCATGTTGTTTCATAAAAAAGTTTTCTCACCGCGATCATTCACTGTGTTTTCCCCGTATCGAATTTTATCGGAAATTTTACATAGAACGTTGTGCCTGCAGAGCTTGTCTCAACTTCGATTCTGGCATTATGTCGTTCTGCGATGCTGTAGCAGACAGCCAGTCCTAAACCTGTTCCATTTGCCCTGCTAGTGACAAAAGGGGTGCCCAGTTTACTAAATATCTCAGGTTCAATCCCCCTACCTTGATCCTTTACGGCGAGGATTAGGTTGGATTCATCTTCAAAAGTATTTATTGTCAGAACTTTCGTAGGCTTCATGGCTTCAATACCATTTTGAGCCAAGTTGAGAATCAGTTGCTTTAGTTCTTTTTCGTCTCCATAAATATCTTTAGCTGCCTGTAATTCCAAACGAACATCTTTATCCTCGAGAAATGCTTTAGATTGTATCAAGGGGAATATCATGTTTAAAAGGTTGTTTATGTTGAGTAGCTTGGGGTTATCCGGTCTATTTTTGGATAGCGACAAAAATTCAGTTATAATGTAATTTGTCCTATCCAACTCAGATATCATTAAGTCATAATACTCTTTTTCGTTTTTATATTTATTTTGTAGAAGTTGTAAAAAACCTCTTACCGTTTGCAATGGGTTTCGTATCTCGTGGCCTAAACCTGCCGCTAATTGACCGATTAAGTTCAGTCGTTCCAGTCGTATTAACTCGCTTTCAAGGTTATAATATTCCGTCATGTCTATTAAATTTAACAACAGGCATTGCTCACCTTTTATCTCAATCGGTTCCCCAGAAACTAAACAGATGACGTCTCTCCTGTCTTTGCTTCTTAGGTTAAGTCTTTCATTGGTAAACCGTCCGATTTTTTTAACTTTATCTACCATACTTACATAATTCTCTGTGGTTATATGAAAATCCAACTCAATCGGTAAACGACCGATGACATCGTGAGAACAATAACCCATAACTTCAATCCATTTTAAATTGACATCAATAAATCTCCCATCCTGTAACGAATTTATGGTTATCATCGTCGGGCTATGCTGAAATGCTTTCATGAATCTTTCTTCCGATTTTCGCAGTTCTTCGGTCATTCGTTCCTTTTCTTTGATGTCTTGTTCTAACGCATCCAAATTACGTCTATATTCTGTAATATCTCGAGAAACGCCAATAAGTCCTATCATGTTGCCGTCATCGCCGAAATAAGGTGTCTTAATGGTTTCGACGAGTATTTCTTTTCCATTTGGATAGATGAGACACTCTTCATTCTTCTTCGAAGTTTTTGTGCTTAATACCAAATTATCTTTTTGTCTAAAAAATTCAGCGAGCTTATTCGGTAAAATATCATAATCTGTTTTTCCGATTATATTTGATTTGTCAAGTCCTATAAAATCACAAAATGATTGATTGCAGTTTACGTAGACTCCATTCGTATCTTTAAGAAAAATGAGATCCGGTATTATGTCTAGAAGCGTATTCAAAGCGTTTCTCTTGTTTTCTATGATTAGTGTGTTAGTCTGATATTTAAACAATAAATCGTTGTGTTCTTTTTGTAAGTGCCCTAATTCTTCGATTAACTGCTCACGACTTTTTAGGTTCATGTCCACTAAAATATACACCTCCGTTGATTTTGTTATGCATAATTTTACATTTTTCTTATTTTTTATTATAACATAATTTAACCTTGCCGTTAGTAATAAATTAATACTTAATTCGATGATTCATAGTAAAGAACAGCCCCGGCTATAACGTCGCGGGGCTGTTCTTTACTATTGTTATTTTACTGTTTCTCCGGTTTTGGCATCTATGCCAACGAGGCCCTCTTTCCGTTCCAGCATATATACTAATTTGGGATTCGGTGCAAATAAATTATAGTATCGGGGCCAAAAATACGTTAACTTTAGTGAAGTATGTTTGATGAACTCTGCCTTCGCTTTTTCCGGCGTAATAATTCCTGTTCGGTTGGGTAATGCCGCCGGGGACGAAACCGGATTAGAAAAACCGCAAACTTTACCGGTTATTCCATCGATTTCAACGAAATAGGAATGGAAGACAACAGGTACCCCGTCTTTTAATAGCGTAAAATCGTAACGGTACTTCGGTTCCATCATCGTATCAAGTTTTTTGCTATCTACCCAGTCGGGTTGTTGAGAATCGATATATCCCGTTACTTGAAACTCCCCTTTTTCAGGTTTTAAATCAGTAAAAAATTGTATCGCTTTTTTTCTTGCCTCTTCCTCAGGAATTACAAAGGGATGATTCCGTTGCTTGTCATTCTGAATTCCGAATCCGATTACACGCCCTGAACTTGCTACGACTTCAAGGTTTACCCAACGCCCGGAAGTGACTTCATTTTCGGTAACAGGCACCCCAGTGTAACTTATTATTTCTTGATTATTTTGCTGACGAGGAATAGCTGACTTTCTTATTTCTAGGCCCAATAAGTCTATACCCCATTTTTCTAGCTGTTGTGCGGCATCTTCTTTATTTCTTACAATTACAGGAGCACCTTTATCGGTAATCGTAACGTTTGGATTCTTGATAGGCTCATTGCCGTCTAGATTAAACGGCAATCCAGTTAAGGCGTCGATTGTTCCATCATATTGAGGCACGTAGAGTAATTTCGGTTGGGACTCCGTTGGAGATTCATTAGGATGGTAAGTAATAATCGTATTATAAACAAGTCTCATCGATTGTGATTTTTTATAGATGTCTTCGGCTTGTTTTGGTGAAATTGCTTTCGTTGGTTCGGGAAAAGCAACAGTGTTTGGCATAGCTGAATTTGTGTAATCGTATACATGACCTTCGGCGTCCATACTTATTTGTATTCCATATATTTGAACGGGAACCCCTTTATAAAGTGCGTTAAAAGAAACAGAAATGGTATTATCAATGTAGCTACAGTCATTATTCATGCGATAATCTTTTGTCCAGTCACCCATTATCGCTTTTAAGAAATCGGAGCCCCTACTCTTTGCTACTGTTTCAGAGGGAACTTTTTTTGAAATCCAACTAGGATTCAATACCCGAATGTTAAGTAAATCACCAGTATTTACATCGAATGTCAAACCGATACCGAGTTCCGTTCCCAACTCATTTATTTCAGAAAAAGTTGCCGATTTTTTGTTTGTAAACACGTAAGCGAGGACAGTACTCTCTTGATGGGTCTTATAATCCTCGGGTAATGCGATGACACCTTTATAGGACAGATTTAACTGATTCATCTCTGGAATGAATTTTCGTACACTATTAATTACTTTTTCGGCTTTCGATTCAATATTTTGGGGTACTTTATAGTTTTTAAGCTCCACCGCTTCTTGACTTTTCGGTGGAGTATTAACACTTTCATCGGCAAAACAAAGCGGGACAAAACAAAGATTTGCGGCCAACACAAAGGATGCGATTTTCAGGGTGCCCAGGAATTTCACCTAACCAACTCCTTCGGTTTATTGAGATATAATTCTCGTAAAAAGATGAGAAATGGATTAACTGAATATGATAGACGTCCTAACTTGATGGCTAGAAGCATCGAGAAGGAAACTCGCGTAATACTTCGTTGGGATTAATGAAATCCCTTCTTTTTCTGGAATACTTTTATAAAAATCTACAAAAGGTTGCAAATGGAAAGTAAACCTTTGAAATACCATGGATTCCTGGTGAAAAATACAATCAACGAAGCAGAGAGTATTCCGAGGCAGGGTTCGTTTAAACAAAGGCAGCCCGGCCTTTTGACCGAGCTGCTTTACGCTGTTTGCTATGAAATCGATTTGAAAACCTTTTCTGTCGAACAGAGGATTTGACTTTTTCCTGCCTTTTTGGCTTTATGTAACAAAGCTTCTGCTTTTCTAACCAGTTCTAAGGCTGATTCGTTAGTCAACTGAACGAGTCCCCCATTGACTAAAACGCTAGTATCATATTCGATATCCAATTTTAGAACTTTTAACTGCATCCTTTCTGAAAAACTTACAGCTTCCTCTAAACAGGTGTTCGGAAAAATGATTAAAAACTGTTTTCCTTCATACCGACCGATCAGGTCATCTTTCCGTATGACTGAATTTAGAACTTGTGAAACACTCATTAAGATACTATCCCCGGCAATATGACCGTATTCATCGTTTATCTTCATCAGATTGTCGATATTTAACATCAATATGCAAAGACTTTTTCGACTGTCGAGAGCTCGAATGATCTCTATTTCAAGAGCATTAAATATGGCACCATGATTTAAAAATCCTGTAAGACTATCCGTAATGGCTTGTTTTTGTAATAAACGGTTTTTTAGTTTTAGCTCTTCCTCGAATTTCTTTCTAGCGGTTATGTCGATGACAAAAGTTACGTTTTTGGGTCTTCCGTCTGTGCCACAAATTGAAGTGGTGTGGGAGTAAATAGATATTACCTTTCCGTCTTTTCTTACCACTTCCCATTCACTTGCTAGTTCACTTTTACTCGAAATGATCTTATCATGAGCTAGTATAACTGTTTCACGAATATCCTCTGGGCAAACAATAGTAACGCTTCTCCCAATCAATTCTTCTTTGTTATACCCGTAAATCAAACAGTACGCTGGGTTTACTTCTTCATAGACCCCATGTTCGTTGGTAACGCAGATACCAACAGGTGTCGAAGTGATTATTTTACTAAGCTTGCTTTCACTTTCACGTATTTCCTCCAATAAACGCCGATGCTCGGTTATATCTACGAAGGTCACCATAACATGAATCAGGTCATGGTTATGTAAAATCGGGAACGCATTTATCAATAGCCATTTTGTATTATTCTTACTTTTACGATAGAATCCAGCAACTACATTTTCAGTGGCTCTTTTCTGTTCCAATACAATGCTGACCGGATAGTCAGCTATATTCATTGTTTCTCCATCTGTTGTGATAAAATTCCAGCCTAGTTCGGATACTCTTTTAGAACGGATTTCTTCTTTTCTTAGACCAAGGATATGAGTGGCTGCACGGTTGCAAAACCTTATCGTTGAATCTAAATCATGGACAACAATGCCACAGTTTATTCTATCAATAATATGATAGTAAATATCTAATAGAGCTTTGGAGCGGGATAACTCCGCTTCGGTTCTTTGGAGTCGTATAACTAATTCATCCTTAGACAAAAGTGAATAGTCCATTTACCGGACCCCCAAACCCATTAGTGATTAATATCATTTTAACATAGTTTATTCATTAATATAGTCCTAAATTGCAATGTTAATTCAACCTACCTCCCTTCCCTCATATATTCAAATATATTCCGCTTTTCCCCGTGTAAATTAAACCTCATGTTTTACGACTCGGTTCGGTAAACAAAAACCATTTTCTACGATACCCTCTCAAATTTCCAATTTAGATCCATTAAGGCGTTCAACACACCGCTTAGGCCAAACATTTCGACTAAGTTTAATTCCACTGCAATCTGGTCTTCTTCTTTTAACCGACCAACTTTACCGATGACAAACTCCTTATCGACGGTCTTTATTTGGCTAAGGCGAATTATGCTGTCCTTTACGACGGTAATATCTTGGTATTGTTCTTTTAACAATACAATATCGAAATCCAATAACTGCTTTCGGTTATTTGTCTTATCAAATAACGAGGTAACAGGTACGACGCTATATAAGTATTTTCCACCGGATAATATGACAGCTCTATGTACGCCAAAGATTGTAACCGCTGTGCTAGAATCTTGGGGAAAATTCACATAACAAACGTCATACCGCTCGAATTGTTTCTTTTCCATGATAAATTTACTTTTCTTTTAAGATTCCTCTCAATATATTTACTGGTCCGCTGTATTAATCTTGCCAAATAGAGCAATGTTTTATTCATTACGGATAATTCAATTCATCGATATAACTCATATTGTCCTTAAAAGTAAACGAAAAAGCCTACCGTACGTTTTTCATACAGTAGGCTTTTTTATATTCCGCCAAAACTACACAGAGAGGAAAATTCGATTTGGTTCCGCTACGGACGGCTCCTACAGCGTTATCGGCGCTAAAGCGCCGACGCCTGAGGTCGCCCAGTCCCGCTGCATCAAATCAAATCTTCCAGATAGTAAATCGTCAATATAAGGTCAAGTCCTCGACCGATTCGTACCCGTCGACTGAACGCCTCACGGCGTGTACATCTCGGGCCGATCGACCAGGTCATCTTCCTGGGGTCTTACCTACTTGCGTAGTGGGAAGTCTCATCTTTGGGTCGGTTTCGCGCTTAGATGCTTTCAGCGCTTATCCGCTCCCGACATAGCTACCCA
>NZ_JACVHF010000019.1 GCF_014502795.1 Heliobacterium chlorum | reverse complement strand
ATTTTATTTCGTAAGTAGTCTGCGTAAAATCAAGTAATTTTTACTGTCAAAGTATACAACTTTGTTTTCAATCTACACATGGATTTTCTTTTTCCCAGTATCACAATTCCCCACAGCATCTTCATCTTATCAGGCTTTTTCGCCTTTCTTGGCGTAAGTTCCAGCCGAGTCCTCTGGCGGCTCTATTGTGAATGGAAGCTCGGTAAGGAAATTAACGGTTCCGAAAAAAAGCGTGCCGCTTTGATTGTCGGCGCCGGCGATGCAGGGGTGATCGTAGCCAAAGAATTGACCCGCTCGCCTTCTGCCTTGCATCCGATCGGATTCATCGACGATGACCCGGAAAAATGGAACAAAACGATACAAGGGCTTCCCGTACTGGGAAAAACGAGTGATATTGCATCGATTGCGCAAAAAAAACAAATTAAAGTGATCGTCATCGCGATGCCTTCCGTGTCGGGCGCTACAGTTCGAAGGATTATGGATGAGTGCAAAAAAACATCGGCCAAGGTACAGATTATGCCTTCCTTATATGAACTGATCAGCGGTAAGGTAACTCCCAATAAACTGCGCGATGTGGATGTGGAAGATTTGCTCCGTCGCGAACCGGTAAAGATCGAGTTAGGAGAAGTTACACCCTATTTATATAACAAGATCGTCATGGTTACCGGAGCGGGGGGATCCATCGGGAGTGAACTTTGCCGCCAAATCGCACGGGTGGGTCCGAAGGCGTTAATCCTGATCGGGCAAGGGGAAAACAGCATATATTGCATTGAACAGGAACTGAAAGCGGACTATGGGCACCTGAATTTTTCGACCACCATCATCGATATCAAAAATCGCTATGTCATGGAAGAGATATTCAGGACCTATCAACCGCAGGTGCTTTTCCACACTGCTGCCCATAAACATGTCCCTTTAATGGAGTGTCAACCGGAAGAAGCCGTCAAAAATAACGCCTGGGGAACAAAAATCTTAGCAGAGCAGGCGGGCCTTTGGGGCGTCGAGAAATTCGTCCTTATCTCCACGGACAAAGCGGTTAACCCTACCTCGGTCATGGGGGCTTCGAAGCGGTTTGCTGAACTAATCGTCCAACATTACGCCAAGCACTACAAAAAGACCTCCTTCGCTACTGTTCGCTTTGGAAATGTACTCGGGAGCCGGGGATCGGTCATTCCGATCTTCAAAAAGCAAATCGCTCAAGGCGGGCCTGTTACAGTAACCCATCCCGATATGGTCCGATTTTTCATGACCATTCCCGAAGCGGTCACTTTGGTACTCAACGCAGGAGCTCTTTCCCGAGGTGGTGAGATCTTCGTCTTGGATATGGGGACGCCTGTAAAGATTTTGGATTTAGCCACCGAACTGATCCAACTCTCGGGGTTAGAACCGGGAAAAGATATCGAGATTCAATTCAGCGGAATTCGGCCCGGTGAAAAACTATATGAAGAACTCAACCACAGTGGGGAAACGATGGAACCAACGAGCCACGAGAGAATCATGAAAATCGCTAAGGAAATTGAAGTACACAGTACTTCTGTTTTGCCCATTCAACAGATGCTGCGGATGACCGACGAGGATTTATTCCGATTAAACCGGGAAGACGCGGTTAGATGGCTGGAGCAAGTGAACCCGGGGTACCATTGGGAAGGCAAAGAGAGCAGTAAAATACGTAAGGCGATCAGTCAGAAATAGGCCTGGCGTTGGCGAGGCGGGAGATTGACGGGACCGGTGTATGATGAAAATCAAAGTGACAAAATCCTGGCGATGAAAGAGTTCGGGTGTACTGATGAAACTCTACATTGTGTTCAAAAGTATCATGGACAAAATCTTGAGTTTAATACTACTGATTGTCCTATCTCCCATCATGATCATAGCGGCCTTGGCGATAAAGTTGGATTCACGAGGGCCCATACTGTTTAAACAAAACCGACCGGGAAAAAGGGGTAAGATTTTCACTATTTACAAGTTTCGTACTATGCGTTTAGAAACAGAGTTGAAGGGCAAACCGTTAAGCGATATTGAGCGGATGACTCGGGTGGGCTCTCTGTTACGAAAAACGAGCATCGATGAGTTGCCACAATTGTTTAATATCCTTCGCGGTGAGGTAAGCTTTATCGGACCCCGCCCTTTGTTAGTGCAATACCTTGACTATTACACACCGGAACAGATGCGGCGACATGAAGTGACTCCCGGCATATCTGGATGGGCACAAGTCAACGGGCGCAACGCCATTACTTGGGAGGAAAAGTTTAACTTAGATGTATGGTATGTAGATAATATCAGCTTTTTATTGGACCTAAAGATTTGGATCATGACAATTAAAAATGTGTTATTTCAAAAAAACATAAACAACTCCGACGAAAGTACGATGCCGCTTTTTTCAGAATTTGCCGAGAAACAAATCTATAAGGATTCAATGAAAGAGGTTGCGATGGTAAATTTATTATTTACAAGTGCAGGCAGACGAGTGGAACTCGTTCAACAGTTTATCAAGGCAAAAAGAAACAAGGGGATAGAGGGAAAGATCATATGTACCGACATGGGTCCATTAGCCCCCGCATTATATTTTTCAGATAAGTCCTATATAGTACCACCTGTAACTGATGAAACTTACATATCCTCTTTACTTACGATTTGCCAAAAAGAACAAATTCGTCTGATCATCCCAACCATCGATACTGAACTAAATGTCCTATCTTCAAAAGCAGAGTTATTTCGCAATATCGGCTCAGAAGTGCTGATTTCATCCATGCGAGTCATCGACATTACCCGTAATAAAAGCAATACAATCGATTTTTTTAAGCAATACGGTGTTAAATCACCCAAAAGTTACGGGGTGGGAGAAGATGATGTAGTCGAGTTTCCTTGTTTTATTAAACCTGTGTCGGGCAGCTCTAGTGTTAATGCCTTTAAAGTGGATAATCAGGTAGAACTTGATTTTTTCAAATACTATATTGGTGATTATATGATTCAAGAGTTTATCGATGGTGAAGAATACACGATCGACGTATTTTGCGATTTTAGTGGCCGTCTTATCTATGCCACACCGCGTATTCGGATTGCGACTCGCACGGGTGAGGTCGTAAAAACCCAAATCGTCACTGACGACTATCTAATTAATCGTATTTGCAACATTGTAAACGTATTAAAACCTATCGGTCCCATCACTATACAAGCGATTAGAAGCAAAAGAGATAATGAATATTACTTTACTGAAATTAACGCTCGCTTTGGCGGAGGTTGTCCCCTAAGCATGATGGCGGGGGCAGATTCCGCTTCAGCTGTCTACGACTTGCTCATGGGTGAAGAACTGGCGACGAAATTAAACGCAGCTCAGGAAGATTCCGTATATCTCCGGTTTGACCAAAGTATAGCTTTGGAACAAAAGTGTGACGGTACGTATGAACAAGTATAAGGCTGTTATCTTCGATTTAGACGATACTCTTTACCCGGAATTCGACTATGTAAAAAGTGGATTTAACAGTGTGGCTACACTTCTTTCTCCACGAATTGACCAGAATGTAGCCGGTATAAATGAGTCCTTACTAAAACTATTCCATGATGATAGAGCTGACGTTTTTAATAGATACTTATCGTTGCAGGGGATAGAAGATAAACGAGTATTGGCCGAATGTATTATGACTTATCGAGGCCATTTCCCCAATATATCCTTATCTTCCGACGTTAGAGAATTGTTGTATTGGCTTAAAAACAATCAATTAGGATTGGGAATCCTTACGGATGGCAGACCAGACGGTCAACGAAATAAAATTAAAGCCCTTGAACTCGACAAAATCGTGGATGCTGTGATCGTTACCGACGAACTGGGAGGCGTTCATTATCGAAAACCGAACGAACTCGCCTATCGCCGAATCTGCTCTCAACTTGAGATCCAAGCAAATGAGGCGATTTACGTTGGAGATAACCCTGCGAAAGATTTTATCTCCGCCAATCAGCTTGGAATGGTAACGGTGATGCTAAAAAACGACCATTCCCTCTATAAACAAGAAGGCTTTTTACCGGAGCAACAGGCCCAGATGATCATAAAGGACCTCCGTGAACTGAAAAGCATTGTTTTTAGGAGTAACCATGAACAAGAGAATCTATCTTTCTCCCCCTCATGTGAGCGGATATGAGATGAGATACGTCCAAGAGGCTTTTGATACAAACTGGATCGCCCCTCTTGGACCGAATGTGACCGCTTTTGAAGAAGAACTCAGTGAATATGTTGGTGTGAAGCATGGATTAGCCCTATCGTCGGGCACGGCAGGAGTTCACTTGGCCTTACGCTGCCTCGGAGTTGAACAAGGAGATTATGTTTTCTGTTCGAGTTTAACTTTTGCAGGCAGTTGTAATCCAATTTTGTACCAAAAAGCCATTCCCGTGTTCATCGACTCGGAACCGGAAAGCTGGAATATGTCACCGACCGCTTTGGAAAAAGCTCTTATATGGGCGAAGCAGGAAAACAAGCTGCCTAAAGCTGTAATCATCGTCGATCTCTATGGTCAAAGTGCTGATTATGAACGTCTGCTACCGATTTGTGAACATTATGGAGTTCCTGTGATTGAAGACGCGGCAGAAGCACTGGGTGCTTCCTACAGGGGAAAAAAGTGCGGTACATATGGTGTATACAACATTTTTTCGTTTAACGGAAACAAGATCATCACCACTTCCGGCGGCGGGATGATCCTTTCTAACGATCATGAAGGCATTGAAAAGATGAAATTCTGGGCGACACAAGCCAGAGAGCCCGTAAGACATTATGAACATAAAGAGATCGGTTACAACTATCGCATGTCCAATATCTGCGCAGGAATTGGCAGAGGACAATTGGCAGCATTAGATAAACGAATTTCCGAACGAAAAGCCGTCCGTCAGCAATATGTGGAAGCCTTCAAGAATCTCCCCGTTGAGTTTATGCCTATACTCCAAAAGGGAAGTCCCAACTACTGGCTCACTGTCCTAACCGTCCAAGAGAATTGCCGAATCCGGCCAGAGAACATCATGGTTGCGTTGGAAGAAAAAAATATCGAGTCAAGGCCGATATGGAAACCGATGCATCTTCAGCCGATCTATCAACCGTATCCTTTTTTTTCACATACGAATCAGGGCTCACTGGGGGAGTCCTTGTTTATGAAGGGCATCTGTTTACCGTCGGGGTCGTCGATGACCTGTTCAGAGCTGGAAAAGGTTATCGATACGATCATGAAAATTTTTCACGAAGGATAATATGAAAGCCGTTGCTTCGTCTGAGTTACCAACTTAGCCATAGGCGAGACCGCAAGATAATGGAGATGTATCGATGTGTTTGATGGGAAATGCCTGTTGATAACTGGGGGAACGGGCTCTTTTGGAAATGCCGTATTGCGGAAGTTTCTTCACACCAATATCGGTGAAATCCGCATCTTCTCCCGTGATGAAAAAAAGCAGGACGACATGCGCAAGGAACTAAAAAGTGATCGAGTCAAATTTTTCATCGGCGATGTTCGTGATTATCAGAGTGTTACGGCAGCCATGTACGATGTGGACTATGTGTTTCACGCAGCAGCACTGAAGCAAGTTCCGTCCTGTGAGTTTTTTCCGATGGAGGCTGTGAAGACCAACGTGATAGGCACAGAAAATGTATTGAACGCAGCGATCGCATACGGTGTAAACAAGGTGATTTGCCTATCGACAGATAAAGCAGTTTATCCGATCAATGCCATGGGGATATCGAAGGCCATGATGGAAAAGGTGATGGTAGCCAAATCACGGACTGTTGACGCAGGGAAAACGACTATTTGCGGAACTCGCTACGGCAATGTCATGGCTTCACGAGGTTCCGTCATCCCCTTATTCGTCCAACAGATCCGATCGGGGGATCCCTTAACCATTACCGATATGAATATGACTCGCTTCTTGATGTCCTTAGAGGAATCGGTAGAGTTAGTGCTCGTCGCTTTTCGAGATGGTCACCCAGGAGATATCTTCGTCCAAAAGGCACCTGCTTCAACGATTGCCGATCTCGCCCAGGCATTGATCGAACTATTTGGTGCGAATAACAAAATCAATGTCATCGGAACCCGCCACGGAGAAAAGCTTTACGAAGCGCTGCTGACTCGAGAAGAGATGGCTCGCGCCGAGGACCTGGGAAAATACTATCGAATTCCTGCAGACACAAGAGATCTAAACTATGACAAGTTCTTCATCACCGGCGATGTAGAAGTGAATTATGGGTGGGAATATAACTCCCACAATTCAAAACGATTAAACGTCGAACAGATCAAAGCTAAGCTTCTCTCTCTAGATTTTATTCAACAGGAATTGAGAAGAGGCGGGATGGGATGATAAGGACGGTATTGGTCACAGGCGCCTCTGGATTTATTGGAAAAAATCTTTGTTCTGCTTTGGAACAGAAGAGGAATCTGAAATTATTGCCTTATGGCCGGGAGGACAACGTTGAAACACTAGCAGTCTACCTTGAACAAGCTGATTTTATCTTTCATCTTGCCGGCGTTAACCGGCCTCAATCTCCGGAAGAATACGATGAGGGAAACCGTGGTTTTACAGACATTTTGCTCTCGCTGATTGAACAGCAGGGAAAGAGGACACCAATTGCCTTTGCTTCATCGATTCAAGCCGCATTGGATAATGCTTATGGGGCCAGTAAGAGAGCGGCGGAAGCGGCTCTTTTTGAATGGTCTCGAAAAAATCATGCCCCTGTATACATATACCGGTTGCCCAATGTCTTTGGAAAGTGGTCTAAGCCGAACTATAATTCCGTAATCGCTACCTTTTGCCACAACATTTCCCACGGAATTCCGATTGAGATACATCATCCTTTGAATGAACTTACGCTTGTCTATATCGATGATGTAATCCATGAATTCCTACAAACAGTGAACGAGCTAACCAGTCCTGATGAGGATGGTTTCTGCTATGTGTCCAAGAGATATCAGGTCACACTCCAGCAAATCGTAAATCTCTTATATTCCTTCGACCAAAGCCGGAAACACCTTGTCATGCCCGACCTAAAGGGTGATTTTGAGCGAAAGTTATTCGCCACCTATACCTCCTATCTCCCGGAAGATGAGTTCGACTATTCATTAGATATGAAAGAGGACGCCCGTGGATGGTTAGCCGAGTTCATCAAATCGAAGGAATTTGGACAAATCTTTATTTCCCGTACAAAACCGGGAATTACCCGCGGGAATCACTGGCACCACACAAAGGTGGAGAAATTTCTTGTCGTCGACGGAGAAGGGCTGATTCGGTTAAAAAAAGTGGGCTCCAATGATTTGATCACCTATAACGTCTCGGGTCGGCAACTCAAAGTCGTCGATATTCCTGCCGGTTATACCCATTCGATCACCAACACAGGCAGTAGGGATATGATCACCCTCTTTTGGGCGAATCAAGTCTTCGATCCCGAACAACCAGATACTTATTATCTGGAGGTATGAACTTGTGGAAAAGTTAAAAGTGATGACCGTCGTCGGCACAAGACCAGAGATTATTCGACTATCGGAAGTGATCAAAGCATGCGACCGCTATTTCGACCATATCCTCGTTCATACCGGTCAAAACTGGGACTATACCTTAAACCAAGTCTTTTTCGAAGAACTGGAACTTAGAGAACCCAACTATTATCTGGAATCTGTCGGGAACAGTCTCGGGGAGACCATGGGGAACATCATCGCCAAATCGTATGATGTGATCGAACGAGAAAAGCCCGACGCCCTCTTAATTTTAGGTGATACAAACAGTTGCCTATCGGCCATTGCGGCGAAGAGGCTCAAGGTACCTATATTTCATATGGAAGCGGGAAACCGTTGCTTTGACCAAAATGTGCCCGAGGAGATCAATCGGAAAATCGTCGATCATATCTCAGATATCAACTTGCCCTATACGGAACACTCCCGACGGTATCTGCTTTCCGAAGGATTTCGGAAAGAACATATCTTTGTAACCGGTTCGCCGATGCGAGAAGTTTTACAGAAACATATGGCGAAAATCGATGCCAGCGATGTCATGTCCCGACTCAATGTGAGTTTAGGACGATATATCGTCGTTTCAGCTCACCGAGAAGAAAACATAGATAATGAGACCCAATTTTCATTATTAATGAATGCAATTAATAACGTCGCTGAGCGCTATCGAATGCCTGTCATCTACTCGACACATCCGAGAAGCAAGAAGTTTATCGAACAGCGCAAATTCGTCTTTCACCCATTGGTGCAGTCGTTACCTCCCTTCGGGTTTATCGATTACAACAAACTCCAAAAAAATGCCTATTGCGTCCTTTCCGACAGTGGAACCCTATCGGAAGAGAGTGCCATCTTAGGATTTACCGGTGTGTTGTTACGGACATCTACGGAACGGCCGGAAGTGTTGGATAAGGGTACCGTCGTTATCGGAGGCATTACTGACAGAGATATGGAACAAGCCATCCAACTAGCGATGACGATGCAAGAGAATCAAGAACCTACCTTAGTAGCTCCTGATTATATGGATGTCAATGTATCTGTTAAAGTAGTCAAGATCATCCAAAGTTATGCTAAAATCGTCAATCGAGTGATTTGGGGGAAGTAGATCGTCAAGAAACCGATGAGGAAAGAGTGAATCTATGACAGCGCTTGCGGCATTTCCCACGAAAAGAGTAGTACGATGAAAATCCTCCTGTTAGCGAATCTAAGCTTAGGTTTGTATAAGTTCAGAAAAGAGTTGTTACAAGAGCTTATCAAGCAGAATCATGAGGTATATGTATCCGTTCCCAAAGATGAGCATGTATCTTTGTTAGAAAGCCTGGGATGCAATTTTATAGAAACCAATGTGGATCGACGTGGTACGAACCCCATATCGGATATACAGTTATTATTTTTCTACATAAGGATCATCAACCGGATTAAACCCGATGCGGTACTTACCTATACCATTAAACCGAATGTTTATGGTGGAATAGCGTGTAATGTTACGAATACAGCCTATATTGCAAATGTGACAGGGCTAGGTACCTCTATAGAAGAGAAAGGGATTATCCAGAAGATAACCCTCGCGCTATACCGAATCGGTTTGAAAAAGGCAGCCTGCGTCTTTTTCCAAAATGAGACGAATAGACAGTTCTTTCTTCGTCAGCGCCTAGTCAAGGGAAAGACCAAGTTAATCCCCGGTTCCGGTGTAAACTTGATGGAATTTCGTTTTGAAGATTACCCCCAACATGACCAGGTGATCCGCTTTTTATTTATTGGCCGCATCATGAAGGCCAAGGGCATTGAAGAACTGTTAGAAGTGATACCGCGAATTAAAGCCAGGTACAATCAAGTGCAATTTGATTTGCTGGGTCCATGTGAAGAAGATTACACTGACCAGTTGTCCGACTTCGAGAGGCGAGGACTGATCAAATACCATGGTCAACAAACGGATGTACTTTCCTTCATCAAAAACTCCCACGCCACGATCCTTCCGTCTTATCATGAGGGAACAGCTAATGTGCTGCTTGAGTCGGCAGCAGTCGGTCGACCTGTGTTAGCCTCAAAGGTTGCTGGATGCAAGGAAACTTTTGAGGAAGGCCTGAGCGGCTTAGGTTTTGAGGTTAGAGATGCCCATAGCCTAGAGGAGACCCTAATTCGGTTTGTCAATTTGCCTTATGAAGAAAAGAAAGCGATGGGAGTGGCCGGTCGAAGGAAAATGGAAAAGGACTACGATCGAAGCATTGTCGTCGGTGAATACATCGAAGAAATTGACCAGAGCACCCGTAGACTAAGGGAGAAGTAACATGGACTTGTATGAAAAGATAGTCAAGGGAAAAGCCAAAATGTCCGTTGTCGGCTTAGGTTATGTAGGATTGCCGATTGCCGTGTCGTTCTCAAAAAAAATTGGTGTCATCGGGTTCGATATCAATAAGGAAAAGATCGAACTCCTTAAAAAAGGGATCGACCCTACGAAAGAGGTCGGAAACGAAGCGTTAACCGCTTGTGCGGTAGAATTCACATCGGATGAGTCGAGGCTTCTAGAGGCAAAGTTTCACATTGTTGCAGTTCCGACGCCGGTAAATCCGAACCATACACCGAACCTGAACCCGATAGAATCAGCCAGCCGGATTTTGGGAAGATACCTGACAGAAGGCTCCATGGTCGTCTTTGAATCTACCGTTTATCCGGGAGTCACTGAAGAAATATGTGTCCCCCTGTTAGAGGAAGAGTCTGGGTTAAAGTGCGGGGTGGACTTCAAAGTGGGATACTCACCGGAGCGGATTAACCCAGGCGATAAAGTACATAGACTTGAATCGATCATAAAAGTGGTTTCGGGAATGGATCAGGAAACGGTGGATATTGTGGCCAAAGTCTACGAACTGGTTGTTGAAGCGGGCATATATCGAGCAGAATCCATTAAAGTGGCAGAGGCTGCCAAGATAATTGAAAATTCACAACGGGATATTAATATCGCCTTTATGAATGAGCTTTCCATCATCTTCAATAAAATGGGAATTGACACAAAGTCGGTTCTCGAAACGGCAGGAACGAAGTGGAACTTCCTACACTTTTATCCCGGTTTAGTGGGGGGCCATTGTATCGGTGTCGATCCCTATTACTTGACGTACAAAGCGGAACAGATGGGTTATCATTCGCAGGTAATCCTTTCAGGCAGACGCATCAACGATACTATGGGCAAATACGTTGTCGAAAATCTAGTGAAGCAACTGATCAAAGCGAATGTCCCTGTGAACAACGCTAAGGTTGCGATTCTCGGGTTCACCTTTAAGGAAAATTGCCCGGATACACGCAATACCAAAGTGATCGATATCGTTTACGAACTAGCTGAATACGGCATCATTCCTCTGATCGCGGATCCCATCGCCGATGTAAGGCAAGCAAAGTGTGAATACGGTATCGAATTCCATTCCATTGATGAGATCATCGACGTGGATGCGTTAGTATTGGCGGTAGCTCATGGGGAGTTCATAAAATTTACGCATAGTGATTTTCAGCGATTTTATAAAGACGTGCCTAACGAGAAGAAAGTGCTTATAGACATTAAGGGAGTTCTAAAGCGGAAGGAATATGAAGCCGCTGGATACCGCTATTGGAGACTTTAAATGAGGGAACCAAAAACCTTCATAATTGAGGAGAAACTATTCGTATGGGATATGGACAGATTACATTTGAGAAAAGTGCCCTTTTCCTGGTGACCGGTGGGGCAGGATTTATTGGTTCGAATTTATGTGAAGTCATTCTTGCTCTGGGGTACAAGGTTCGCTGTTTAGATGATTTTTCGACAGGAAAAAGAGAAAATATTAAGTCATTTATAGAACACCCTAATTTTTCACTGATGGAAGGGGATATTCGCAATCTAGATACATGCGTGAGCGCCTGCGAAAATGTGGATTACGTGCTGCACCAAGCGGCATGGGGAAGTGTTCCAAGAAGTATCGAAATGCCCCTGCTGTATGAAGAGATCAATATCCGAGGAACCTTACATATGATGGAAGCGGCAAGACAAAAAGGTGTGAAGAAGTTCGTCTATGCTTCCAGTTCCTCCGTATATGGCGATGAACCGAATCTCCCGAAAAAAGAAGGGAGAGAGGGAAGGCTCTTATCGCCCTATGCTCTGACGAAGAGAGTAAACGAAGAATATGGGCGACTCTATAGGGAGCTCTACGGACTCGATACGTACGGACTACGGTATTTTAACGTCTTTGGCCAACGGCAAGATCCGAATGGGGTTTATGCCGCCGTGATTCCCAAGTTCATTAAACAACTGCTCAATAATGAGCGACCCACCATCCATGGGGATGGTAAGCAAAGCAGGGACTTTACCTATATCGAAAACGTCATTGAAGCAAATCTAAAAGCTTGCCAAGCAACACATGATGCAGCCGGGCAAGCTTTTAATATTGCCTACGGAGGTAGAGAATATCTCATCGATATTTATTACGAGTTATGTAAGGCCCTAGGGAAAAATATTGAACCAAACTTCGGCCCAGATCGAAAAGGCGATATCAAACATAACAACGCCGATATCTCGAAAGCAAAAGAATGTTTGGGCTATGATCCCGACTATAACTTCGCCAGAGGGTTAGCTTTAGCCATAAGGTGGTATAGGGAGAACTGTTCATAGGGCTTGATGGAAAGGGATAAAAGAACGATGTGAGGATTCGCGCATGAGTCCAATTAGGGTGCTACAGGTCCTTGCCAGCCTGAATAGAGGCGGAGCCGAGACCATGATCATGAATGTCTATCGTCAAATAAATCGAAGGCAGATCCAATTTGATTTTATTGTAAACGAAAACAAAGATCCCTATGACTACGAAAAAGAGGTCCGTGAACTGGGTGGGAGGATATATCCTGCTCCAAGGTTTACGATTACGAATTACCTGCCCTATAAGCGATATTGGGAACAATTGTTGATGACACATCCCGAATGGCGAATTATTCACGGACATCATACATCGCCGGCATTGATCTATTTAAATGCAGCAAAATCAATGAATCGAGTAACCATAGCTCATAGTCATACCGCAGGAGGAGAGAAATCGCTAAAGTCAATGATGAAAGTGATCCTGCGCTATCCTTTGCGGTATATAGCCGACCATTTACTTGCTTGTTCCACTTCTGCTGCGAAGTGGATGTTCGGTAAGCGCGGTGATTCCGCCCAAATTATTAAGAATGCCATCGATATAAATAAATTTATATTTAATGAAATTGTTCGAAATGAAAAGCGCAGAGAGTTTCAAATCGAAGAGCATTTTGTTATCGGTCATGTTGGGCGGTTTCAGATCCCTAAAAACCACCAGTTCCTCATTCGTATATTTAAAATAATTACTGAGAGAAAAAAGGATGTGCGATTGATGCTAGTCGGCGATGGTGAGCTACGACCTGCTATTGAGCACAAAGTGAATGAATTAGGACTTGCCGACAAGGTGATTTTTACTGGGAGCAGATCAGACATCCCCGAGTTATTACAGGCGATGGATCTATTTGTATTTCCCTCTCGATTCGAAGGTCTAGGATTAGCTGTCGTGGAGGCCCAAGCAGCGGGTCTTCCTTGTATTGTTGCGAATACGATCCCAACGGAAGCATATGTGACCGATCAAATTGAGGAGGTAGCTATCGATGCTTCCGCAGATATATGGGCGGAATCGATCATCAGACATTGCAAGGGGAATGAGCGCAAGAGTTCAACGGAACAGATAAAAGCCAGCGGTTTTGCGATTGAAGAAACGGTGAATCAACTGACGAATTTTTACATGGAACAGTATAAGTTGTTTAATTCGTAGAACAAAGAGCGGCTTACGTATTGGGGGATTAGATTGAGAATCTTAGTTTTATCCAATACCCCATGGTCGACCGATAATTGCTTTGGAAACTCCTTTTCGAACATATTCGGAGGCATCTCGGGAATAGAGATAGCCAACATATATTGCCGGTACGGTCAACCAAACAATCCTATTGTTAAAAAGTATTATCAGATTACGGAAAAATCGCTTATAAAAAATCTCATCAATCGTAAGAATCCATCCGGTAGCGAAATCAAGGATTTAGGGCAATCGTTCTCTCTCGACGAAAGTGGACAAAAAGTTTTTAATTACCTTCGAAATAACAGATCTCAATTTTATTTCTGGGCTAGAGATTTTATCTGGGCGATTGGACGGTGGAGATCAGAGAAGCTCAAAAAATTTATCAGAGATTTCAATCCCGATATCATCTTTCAACCACTCTATTATTCGTTGTACTTAAATAGAATTGCCTTGTTTCTAAAAGAATTTACCGGTGTACCTCTTGTTTGCTATGTCTCAGATGATGTGTACACACTGCGTCAGCTATCTTTTTCACCCTTATATTGGATAGACCGTTTTATGAAAAGACGCATAATAAAGAGACTCGTAAACCAGTGCGAGCGTATCTATGTAATTTCAGATATTCAAAAGAGAGAATATGAAAAATGCTTTCATAAGGAATGTAGAATATTAACTAAAGGCGCAGACTTTTCCTGTTATCCAAGGGAAAAGCATAATATCCACAGACCCCTTAAACTTGCCTATACTGGCAACGTTGGAGGAGGAAGATGGAGATCTTTACACCGAATGGGTCGTGTACTCTCGGAGATAAATAAGGATGGCGTGAAAGCCCAACTATACATTTACTCCATGACACCCTTGACGAAGCGAATGAAAAAAGCCATGCATGATGAGAAAAGTATTTTTTTTATGGGTGGTGTATCATCGGAGGTCGTACCGGCGATCCAGAGCGATGCCGATGTTTTAGTCCATGTCGAACCGACCGATCTAAGAGGGCGATTACAGGTACATCAGTCTTTTTCCACTAAAATTGTGGACTATTTACACTCAAATCGCTGTATCTTCGCCGTAGGCACTCCCGATGTGGCCTCCATCGATTATCTTATAAAAAACGAAGCTGGAGTTGTAGCGACGACGGAGCAAGAAATTTATGACAGATTAAGTGAGTTATTAGCGCACCCGGAGATAATTCATGAGTATGCCAAAAGGGCATGGAATTGCGGAAGTCGTAATCACCAGATAAATATCATTCAAGAACAGCTATATGAAGACCTAACAAGGCTAGTTAAAGGAAAACAAGATGAAAGTATTGCATATAAATGCGATTAGCGGTTTTAGAAGTACAGGACGTATCTGTGTCGAGATTGCCGATTACTTAAACCACAATGGTCATGAAGGATATATCGCTTATTCATATGGGTTGCCTTATTGGAATGGCTACAAGATAGGAACGAAGTTCGAGATCAAGCTGCACGGATTATGGTCGCGTGTTTTTGGCCTGCAAGGTTACTTTTCTAAAAATGGTACGAGTAAGCTGATCGAATATATAAAAAATCTTAATCCCGATGTAATTCATCTGCATAACCTTCATGGGAATTTTATCAATCTGAAGATGTTGTTTAATTACCTCGCCGAAAACGACGTCGCCACTGTGCTTACACTGCATGATTGCTGGTTTTATACGGGTAAATGCACACACTACACAGTAGATGGATGTTACAAATGGCAACAGGGCTGTGAGCAATGCTCTAGACTGAAAAAAGACAATCCCAGCTGGTTTTTCGATCGCACCAAAATCATGTATAACGATAAAAAAGAATGGTTTAAGCATATTCCGAGATTAGCTGTGATAGGTGTATCTGAATGGATCACGAAGGAAGCGAGAAAATCGATTTTGTCATCTGCAAAAATCATAACTAGGATATATAACTGGGTAGATACAGGAGTGTATAAACCTGTTGATGGGACAGGGTTACGTCGTAAGTTAGGTGTAGAAAATAAATTTGTTATCCTAGGTGTTTCCAGTGGCTGGAATCATCAAAAGGGCCTAGATCATTTTATTGAATTATCAAGGCGAATCCCGGAAAATATGCGGATTGTACTAGTAGGAATCATAAGTGGGGCGAATTCCCTACCATCCAATATCATTCATCTAAATGAGACTCATGACGTTCACGAACTCGTCGAAATTTACTCCTCGGCCGATTTGTTCTTAAATCTCTCTTTGGAAGAAACTTTCGGAAAAGTTACGGCAGAAGCTCTCGCATGTGGAACGCCCGCAGTGGTCATAAAATCTACTGCAAGCCCTGAAATCATCGGTGGGAGATGCGGTTACATTATAGATAAGCTGGATTATACGCAATTATTAAAGGTAATGATGAAGGTTAAGGAACGGGGAAAACAATACTATTCTGACCATTGCATCAGCTTTGTGAAAAAAACATTTGGAAAAGATGATAGATTAGCTGACTATATTCACGTATACGAGAAAATAGTGGGATACAAGGTGTAAGATATGACAGTATATTTGCTGAATGTTGGCCTGTTGATGATTTGGTCAGTTTTAATTTTAAATAATCGAGTTCTTACTTTTGGAAAAAAACTATTTGTGATACTTGCCTCCCTGCAATGGATTATCATTTCGGGTCTTCGTGATATCACGGTTGGTGGTCGCGATATATATATCAGCTACTACAACAGCTTTAATCGAGTTTTAACAACCAGTTGGACGGAAATAGCCGACAGATTTATCAATATCTTGTTTTACGGCGCCGAAGGCAAGGATCCAGGCTATATGTTTATTGAAAAAACGATCAGTCTTATGACCGACAGTTATCAGGTGTATTTAGCGATTATCGCCGCCTTGTTTATGGTTCCCTTTGGAGTGTTTATTTACAGGAACTCTCGGGATCCCTTCATTAGTTTTCTGATTTATTCAACTCTTTTTTATGCCTTTTATTCCTTAACTGGTTTAAGACAAACGATTGCAACGGCATTGGTGGTTTTAATCGGATACGAACTGATTAAAAAGAAGAAGCTGTTATGGTTTATGGTTGTGACGTTGATAGCATATACCATACACAAATCGGTCGTCGTATTTACCCCGTTTTACTTTTTAGCCGACAAAGAGATTAGCATTAAATATACGTTGACTCTACTTGCAATTTCAACGACTAGTCTCGTCTTAGGGAATCAATTATTTTTTTCATTGTTTAGTTCTTTCGGATATGGAGATTATGTTGCAAATGATATTGGTGGAACAGGGACTTTTACATTCATGCTTTTACTAGTGACGATTGCTGCACTCCTTAAAAAGAAAAAAATCATTAACAACAATCCACAAGCGGTCCATTTCTTAAATGCAACGTTATTAGCATTGTTTTTCTCAATAATGACCTTAGAGAATCAAAGCTTCATGCGTGTCCAACAATATTATTCAATTTTTATTGTCTTATTAATTCCCGAAATTATCAAATCGTTCGAACGATGGGACAAAGTGATTGTTTATACCGGTTCGGTCGTGGTACTTCTTGCTTTATTTATAAAAAACAATCCCGAGTACATATTTTTTTGGCAGGGTGTTAATTAAGATGAGACGTAAAACAATAAAATATGTAGGTTTTTATGGTCTGACCCACAGCGAATCCCAAAGGGTCGCCAGCGTGGCGGCCCTAAATAAAATGAATTACATCAGCACCGCCATGAACAAGGCGGGATACGATATTCAGATCATATCTCCTTCCTGGATGAGCGACAGCACCCAAATAAATTTCGAAAAACAAAACAAGGTTAAAATCAACGATCAAACCTCTGTGGTTTTTTGTCCCTCCTGGAAAACAAAAAGTAAGATTACACGAAGTCTAAAAATTGTTTTTTCACTATTGTGGCTCGCGTTTTTTTTGTTGATAAATGCTAAAAAAAATGAAAAAATCCTAGCCTACCATGTACCATGGTTATCCATCCCCATCCGGATAGCAAAGTATTTCAGAAAGTTTGAATTAGTACTAGAAGTAGAAGAAATCTATCAGGATGTAATGAAACAACCCCCCTTATTCATCGATTGGGAAAATAGATTGCTCGATTGCGGCGACTATTATATATTCTCTACGGATTTACTGAAAGCAAGAATAAACAATAGAAAACCATATTTAACAGTAAATGGAGTGTACTCGATAGAGGAACAATTAAATCATCCAGCCGATGACGGAAAAATACATTTGCTGTATTCGGGGATTATCGATAGTAACAAAAAAGGCGCCTATAACGCTATAGAAGCATCAAGACATTTACCGGTTAAATACCATTTGCATATTCTTGGATTTGGCCAATCTAAAGAAATAGATAAGCTGCAAAAAATGATCGAAGAATTCAATCAGGAAAACGACTGCAAAATTTCCTATGATGGGTTATTGACGGGCGAAGATTATATCCGATATGCCCAAGCATGTCATATCGGGTTAAGCACACAGACGATGGAAGGAAATTATTTAGAAACATCCTTCCCAAGTAAGATTTTATCCTATCTTTCATTAGGACTCAGGGTAGTATCTTGTTATATAGAGGGTGTATCGACAAGTAAAGTCGGTGACCTCGTTACCTATTACTACCAAAATGCACCGACGGAGATAGCAAAGGCAATTTGTAGTATTGATATCCATACAGTTAACCATAGCAGGGAGAGACTGATAGAACTTGACCGCCAATTTATAAAAAGCATTAAGGCACTATTGGAGGAATGAAATGAAAAAACCATTTCGTATTGATGTAGCCGTTTTATTAATATTTTTCGCGAGACCTGAACAGTTTAGGAAAGTCTTTGAACAAGTAAAGATAGCTAAACCGAGTAAGTTGTTTTTGTATCAAGACGGCCCCAGAGAAAATAATCCGGACGATATAACCAACATTATTCAGTGTAGACAAATCGCCGAAGATATTGACTGGGAATGCGAAGTATATAAGATGTATCAAGAAAGAAACTACGGTTGTGATCCTTCCGAATTTATTGCTCAAAAATGGGCATTTAGTATTGTAGATGAGTGTATTGTTCTGGAAGACGATGATGTTCCCGCACAAAGTTTTTTCTCTTTTTGCAAAGAACTACTAGACAGATATCGTTTCGACGAAAGAATCAATATGATCTGCGGTATGAATAACACAGGCGTATCAGAGCATACCCCGTATAGTTACCTCTTTTCCACGACCGGTTCGATATGTGGTTGGGCTTCATGGAAACGAGTTATTGATAGTTGGGACGAAAGCTACAGTTTTCTTGACGATGATTTTACACTGAAGCAGTTAGAGGAGGTATACAAAGATAAAATCGACTTCCCTATCTTCATTAGGACATGCACCAACCACAGGAATTCCGGAAAAGCACATTATGAATCGATTTTAAGCTCCAGCGCCTTTCTCAATTCCAGGTTAAACATCGTACCGGCAAAGAATATGATATCCAATATTGGTGTAACAGATAATGCGACTCATTCATTGTCTAGTGTTAAGATGCTTCCCAGCGGGATAAGAAGAATTTTTAATATGAAAACGTATGAGATTGATTTTCCCCTGAAACATCCGGAGTACGTAGTAGACGATGTTGAATTTAGAAGAAAACTGGATCGCATCATGGCTAACGGCCATCCCTTTGTTAAATTCTATAGAGCAATTGAGTCTATTTTACTGAGGATAAGATACGGTGATTTTCGAGGTCTGTGGCAAGCGGTAAAGAAGAGAGTCATACATCAGTGAGGGGATAGATTGAAAAAATCAAATGCATTAGGTAGCAGTTCGGGGCAGATCAAAGCAGGTGCGATTACCTCATATCTCGTAATTGCATTCAACATCATATCGGGGTTGCTGTTTACTCCATGGATGGTAAGACAAATCGGTCAAAGCGATTATGGTCTTTACACCCTCGTCGTATCGTTGATTAGCTTTTTTGCCATAGATTTTGGTCTCGGTAGTTCTGTATCAAGGTTTTTATCTAGATATAAAGCGACAGGCGATGAATGTGGCGCTAAGAAGTTTTTGGGTATCGTCTACCAAATATTTATAATCATTGCGTTTATCATATTTCTGGTTTTAATTGCCGTTTATTTTTCTATTGAGTACATATATAGAGAGTTAACTTATGAAGAGATATCTAAACTTAAAGAGGTTTTTCTAGTTCTAAGTGTCTTTTGTACAGTTTCTTTTCCATTTAAGGCCTTGGATGGAATTTTAATCGCCAATGAGCGTTTTGTCTTCACTAAGCTTACCGATCTTCTCTCAAAAGTTTTGATCCTGCTCTTCATGTTCGGAGCGTTATATTTGGGTTATAAACTTTATGCCGTCGTGCTAATCAATGCTTTGATTGGCCTTTTACTGATCATAATCAAGTTTATATATATCAAAAGATATACGAGTACAAAAGTTCATTTCTTTCATAACGAAAAAGCAATTTTAAAAGATATATTCAGCTTTTCCGCATGGTCTACAATTATTGGGATCGCACAGAGATTTATCATCAATATAACCCCGTCGATTTTAGGAGTAACATCCGGCAGCGCCGAGATAGCCATATTTTCCATCGGGATGACGATTGAAGGATATACATGGACGATTTCAAATGCCTTAGGCGGATTATTTCTTCCTAAGGTTACTAGAATGATGGTGCATAACGACGATATTCAAGAAATTGAAAACCTCATGATTCGGGTTGGGAGAATACAATTACTAATTGTTGGATTGATTGTAGCTGGCTTTGCCTCAATGGGACATGAGTTTATACGGTTGTGGATGGGGAAGAGTTTCAGTGATTCCTATTATGTTGCATTATTTTTGATTCTTCCCACCATCGTATCCTTTACACAAGAAATAGCCTATACGGCTTTGGTAGCACTAAATCAATTAAAATACAGAGCCATCGCTTCTATGATAGTGGCAGGGATCAGTTTTCTGCTATCCTTATGGTTCTCTCGGATGTATGGTGCAATCGGTTCAGCACTAGCGATTTTCCTCGGAAACATCGTCGGTTTAGTAATAATCATGAATATAATGTTTTGGAAGATATTAAAAATCAACGTGACTCGGTTTTTTATTGAATGTCACTTAAAGATGGTTATCCCAGGTTTTCTAACTTATACTACAGGTTTAATTCTACAATACCTAACTCCCGTAGATACACTTTTCCTTTTTGTATGTAAAGTCTGCTTAGTCGCTCTGTTCTACGGATTGTTTGTTTGGATATTTTTTATAAACGAATACGAAAAGGACTTATTTTTGGGAACTCTTAAAAACATCTTTAATCGCTTCGCGATTAAGAGATACTGATTGAGCTTGGCTATTCAAACTATTGGAATTTAAAGAAATGATTAGTTGAAAAATAGTGTAAATAGTGCTAGCATATAGCCAAATAATCGCTGAAAATCGGAAAAGTGGGTAAAATGTTCAGTTCGAAAGTGGGGGGTACCCCTGTCTACTGTCTCTACAGAAAAGCGTAGGTGCGGGAGACCTCGCAAGGCCGTCGAGCGGGAAGGATTGAGTTTGCTTGTCCGGCAAGGGAAGACAGACGAAGAAATTGCAGCTATTTTTCAAGTGAGTACGAGAACGGTCATACGCTGGCGGAAAGAGTTTCAATTGCGAAAGGCTCGCGGAGGCACAAGACCGGGAGCCGGCAGGAAAAAGCGAGATGACGATGAGAACATCCCGAAGCCAATGGTAAGGTGGCGCAAGTTACATATCTCCCTGGAAAAACTCGTGATCGTCTGTCGGTCTCAATATAAGGAAGAACGCACCCGAAAGGGGCAACAACGATTTAAGGCTCGCAGTCGTGAACTGCCAAACTATACGGTGGAGCCGAGACTGCTCAGGGGGCAGTACTAAATCCATCGATCAGGCCAGACAGAATGGAACTGAGGGAATCTAAGGGAATCTGAGGGAAAGATAAGAGTCAACTAGGAAATTTGCTTTTCATAAGAAAGCCCAGACGAGACTTGTCTCATCTGGGCTTTCTGTGTTTTTGGGGATAATCAATGTGACCATTAGCTTCTTCTACCGCCTAATAATCCCGAGCCTATGAGCTGGAGCGAATTTAGTATGTCGCGGTTTGTCGCCGACCTAAAACGATACTCACACCATCATCAGGCAAATGTTGTTCGAAAACTCCACCGGGTCATCGATCGGTAAGCCTTCGATCAGCAAAGCTTGATTATATAATAGCTGGGTATACCGGTTCAGCTTGTCTTTATCTGTTTGACCGGCTGCCTTCAACGCTTGAAACATGGAGTGATGAATGTTGATCTCTAGGACTTTATCGGCTTTAATCTTTTGATTGTTCGGCAAGGCGTTGAGTACTTTCTCCATCTCAATGGTTAAATCACCTTCGTTGGATAAGCATACGGGGTGGTTTTTTAAGCGTTTTGACGATCTTACAGCCTTGACTTTGCCTGCTAAGATGTTCGTCATCTCTGTAAAGAGTTCCTGATTTTCAGCATCATCGCCACTGGAGGAATCTTTAGTTTCTTCCGACTCAATCCCCAGGTCACCGCTGGATACGGATTTAAATTCTTTATCTTTATAAGTCATCAACATCCGGATGGCAAACTCATCGACATCATCGGTAAAGTAGAGGATCTCATATCCTTTATCGGCGACGAGTTCTGCCTGGGGTAGTTTCTCAATGCGCTCAATCGAATCTCCGGCGGCGTAGTAAATATACTTTTGCTCTTCCGGCATTCGAGAAACGTATTCGCTCAACGTAACCATCTTTTTCTCTTTGGAGGAATAGAAGAGCAGAAGGTCTTGCAAAACGTCCTTGTTGGCTCCAAAATCGCTGTAGATGCCGTACTTCAACTGTCTGCCAAAAGACTTGAAGAACTCTTCGTATTTTTCTCTGCTGTCTTTCAGCAAATCTTCAAGCTCATTCTTGATTTTCGTCTTGATGTTTTTCGCGATCAGTTTTAACTGCTTGTCTTGCTGCAAAATCTCTCTGGAGATGTTGAGAGACAAGTCCTCTGTATCGACCATGCCTTTGACAAAGCTGAAATAGTCGGGCAGCAATTCGGCACACTTGTTCATGATCAGGACGCCCTTGGAATAGAGCTCCAAGCCTTTTTCGTATTCTTTTGTATAGAAGTCAAAGGGCATCTTTTCAGGGATATATAAAATGGCCTTGTAACTTACGGTGCCTTCGGCACTGATATGAATATGTTTGAGCGGTTTGTCGAATCCAAAGTGCTTTTCGGAATAGAAATTATCGTAATCTTCTTGGGTGAGTTCGCTCTTGTTCTTCTTCCAAATGGGGATCATGCTGTTGACGATTTGTTCGCGCGTTTCTTCGCTGCCTTCTGCGTCCTTCGCTTCACGAACTTCCAGCTTAATGGGGTAGCGGATAAAGTCGGAGTACTTCTTGATGATCGACTTTAAGCGGTATTCCTCTAAGTACTCATCATAGTTCTCGTCGTCGGTGTTTTCTTTAAATTTAAGAATGATATCGGTACCAACGGAATCTTTTTCCCAGGGTTCAATGGTATATCCCTCGGCGCCTTTCGATTCCCACTTATAGGCAGTTTCATGACCTAAGGCTTTGCTAATGACTGTGACGGTGTCGGAGACCATGAAGGCAGAATAAAAGCCAACCCCGAACTGTCCGATGATATCGAAGCCGTCTTTGATCTCATTCTCTTTTTTAAACGCGAAGGAACCGCTCTTGGCGATGACGCCCAGGTTCTCTTCCAGTTCCTCCTTCGTCATCCCGATGCCTGTATCCGACATTTTCAAGATTCTGTTCGGCTTGTCCGGAACGACTTTAATGAAATAATTCTCTTTGTTGAAGTTCAGCGAAGTATCGGATAAGGCTTTGTAATAAATCTTATCGATGGCGTCACTGGCATTGGAAATGAGCTCCCGTAAAAAAATCTCCTTATGGGTATAGATGGAGTTCACCATCAAATCAAGCAATCGTTTCGATTCAGCTTGAAATTGTTTTACTGTCAAGGATAGACCCTCCTTCTTAATCGCCGCTTATAACTTCTTTTTGGTGTTAGCACTCTCGTAGTGAGAGTGCTAACACTATTTTATTTACCAAAAATCCAGCTTTCTGTCAATATTGGGGTCAGACGCTAACGGGTTATATTTTCCCCGGATTCGGTAACAATTCCTCTTATCCCTGCTTTTATGAAGAGTGACCATTCGATATAATAGGATTGTCACCACTATCACGAAAAGAGGTCGATATTTTGATTACGTTGCCCTACCATAAGACGCAACTGACATTGCCTATCGAGCCCGGCCCCAAAGTTCGTGTACTGACTCCATCGAACCATGATTACACGCCAGAAGGCACGCAGGAAGAGATTGTCCGCCAGGCCTTAGCCAACCCTATTGCATCGCCGCCGTTGTCGGAATTGGTGAAAGGTAAGCAAAATATCGTCATCATCTCCAGTGACCATACTCGTCCTGTACCTAGCCATATCAACATTCCCCTCATGCTGGAAGAGATCAAAAAGGGAAATCCAGAAGCCAAAGTGACCATCCTCGTGGCGACAGGGATGCACCGTCCCACCACGCCGGAGGAGTTAGTGGCCAAGTTCGGCCAAAAAGTGGTCGACGAAGTGCCCATCGTGAATCATCTCTCCGAAGTTGACAAAGATATGATCTTTTTAGGCACCCTTCCTTCCGGTGGGGAACTCTGGGTCAATAAAGTGGCTGTCGAAGCCGATTTGCTCTTGGCAGACGGCTTTATTGAGCCCCATTTCTTTGCCGGATTTTCGGGCGGACGCAAGAGCGTATTGCCTGGCGTCGCTTCCCGCAAGACGGTCATGTACAACCACAACTCCACCTTCATCTCCAGCCCCTATGCCCGCACAGGCAACCTCGAGAATAACCCGATCCACCGGGATATGCTCTTCGCGGCAGAGAAGGCGAAATTGGCATTTATCCTAAACGTCGTCATCAATGCGAAAAAAGAGATCATTTACGCGGTAGCCGGTGATCGGGTGGAGGCCCACCTCAAGGGATGCCAGTTTGTTCGTGACCTTGTTGCAGCCACTCCCATTCCTGGTGACATCGTCATCTCTACAAACGGCGGCTATCCCCTGGACCAGAACCTTTATCAAGCGGTCAAAGGCATGACCGCGGCCGAAGCCTCGGCAAAAGCAGGCGCCGTCATCATCATGGTGGCTGGCTGCTCCGACGGTATCGGTGGAGAGGCTTTCTATCACCAGCTTGCCGACTATCCGTCTCCGCAAGCCGCCATGGATACTTTTTTGGCGACGTCGAAAGAAGACACACCGGCAGACCAGTGGGAATCGCAAATCCTCTGCCGCTTGTTGATCAAGCATAAAATCATCATGGTGACCGATCCGAAGTGGGCTCAGACGATCCGTGACATGCACCTCGATTACACCGAAACTTTGGAAGAAGCAATAGCGAAGGCCAAAGCAGTCAAGGGGGAAGAAGCTGAGATCACGGTCATCCCCGATGGCGTCGGTGTGATCGTCGGTTAAAAGCGTAACGATGTAAAGGGACATCTGCCTGACTCAACATGTTATCACTCTTCCGTTCTGGTTTGAGCCGCTTATAGGTTGAGCCAGAGAAAGAGCCATAGAAGCGCCCTCCTCGTGACGACGGGGAGGGCGCGTGTTTTATCACGAGAATCTGTGATAATATTATTGTTATGTAATCAGTGGGAGGAATTGGCGTTTCATGGATATAGATAAGTTGACGACACTGCTGCGGGCTGTACAGAACCGGGACGTGCCCGTTCACGAGGCCGTTGAGCGTTTAAAAGGCTGGCCCTACGAGGACATTGGCTTTGCGAAGGTGGACCACTACCGGGCCTTGAATCAAGGATTCCCAGAGGTTATCTTCGGCTTAGGGAAAACGCCTGAGCAGATTGCCGCCATTTTTGAGCGGCTGGCGGCGAAGGGGTTACCCGTGTTAGCGACCCGCTGTACACGGGATGCCTTTGAAGCTGTAAGGGCTAAGGTTCCTGATGCGGAGTACAACCCCCTCGGGCGAACAGTTACGGTGAGGGTGAACGTAGGAAGTCAACAGGATAACCTGGTTGATGATGTGGGAGCTGCCGAATCGAAAAGCACCAGCTCAAAGAAGACGGAGCAACGAGAGTGCGAGCATAACATATCCGGGGTCGAGGCTCTGGGCACTGTCGCCGTCGTCACCGCCGGCACGGCTGACCTACCCGTAGCTGAAGAGGCTGCTGTCAGCGCCCAGGCGATGGGATGCCAAGTGCGGCGAGTTTTTGATGTTGGTGTAGCTGGACTGCATCGTCTGCTGTCGAAGCGAGATGAATTAATGGACGTGCAGGTGATCATCGTCATCGCCGGCATGGAGGGAGCCTTAGCATCGGTCGTAGCGGGCATGGTTGATGTCCCTGTTATCGCTGTTCCGACGAGCATCGGCTATGGGGCTAACTTCGGTGGACTCTCGGCCCTGCTGGGCATGTTGAACTCCTGTGCTCTTGGTGTCGGTGTCGTCAACATCGATAACGGCTTTGGAGCGGCCGCGTTAGCTGCTACGATCGTCCGAGGGTATCGACGATAAGCGGGACGATGACATTACGGAGAGGTTAGCATTTAAGTAACGCTCTTTATATAGAGATCTTAATAAAGTGATAGAGTAAAAAGTTGCAAAAGAATGTTTGATAAAAAATTCAATAAAGGGATTTAACAAGAGACTCAATAAAAAGACTCAATAAAAAGACTCAATAAAGAGACTCGATAAAGAGACTCGATAAAGTCCTTATATAAGGATATCGTCGGAATCGGAGGAGGTAGTCTATTGAACAGCAGAGAACATTACCAATTAATCGTTGATCCCGTTTCAGGCGCTGCCGGTGACATGTGGTTAGGGGCGCTCGTCGATTTGGGTGTGCCCTGGGAAGAATTGCAGCAGACGATCAGCAGCCTAAATGTGGACGGCTACACGTTGCAGAAGGAGTCCATTATCAGCAAAGGGATTCAGGCTACCCACGTAAAGGTCATCCTCGATGACCGGCCACAGCCCCATCGCCACCTTCATCATGTGGTCAAGATCATCGAAAGTTCTAATCTGGACGAAACGGTGAAGTCCAAGGCCATCAAAGTCTTTACACGGCTGGCCGAGTCAGAAGCTAAGGTTCACGGATGTGCCATAGAGAAAGTCCACTTCCATGAAGTGGGCGCCGTCGACGCGATCATCGACATCGTCGGAACTTGCTGGGGCCTGCAGTATCTCGGAATAGAGGAAATCCATGTGCTTCCCCTGCCGCTTGGCTCGGGGACAGTGCGCTGCGCCCATGGGGAGATGCCTGTACCAGCGCCGGCCACAGCCGACTTGGTTCGAGATTTTCCAGTCTATCTCGGCGGAGGTCAAGGGGAACTGGTGACGCCTACGGGAGCCGCCTTATGTACCACCTTGGGCAAGCCCATCGATTCCAAGCAGTCCTTGGAGGCTTTTCGAATTCAAAAAATCGGCCACGGCGCCGGTTCCCGACCGGCTCAGGAACGGCCCAATGTCCTCCGCCTTTTGCTGGCAGAGAGAAACGAGGTTGTGGGAACGGGAACAGAACTGCTGGATCAGGATAGGGTAGAAGTGCTGGAGACGACTATCGACGATATGAATCCCCAGTGGATCGCTCCCTTGATGGACAAGCTCTTCGAAGCAGGCGCGCTGGATGTACAGGTATCTTCGGTCATGATGAAAAAAGGACGTCTGGGTCAACATCTGACCGTTCTCTGCCCGCCAGAGCGGCGTACAGCATTGATGGAAACCTTGTTCACGCATTCGACCACATTAGGCGTCCGTTGCCGGCGAGAACAGCGGTTTTGCCTGTCCAGAGACTGGGTAACGGTAATTACCCAGTACGGCGATATTCGCATCAAGCGCGGGAAAATTGGGGAACAGGTTATCAATATTCAGCCGGAGTATGAAGAATGTCTGGCTGCCGCCAAAGAGCATGAGCGCTCCCTCAAAGAAATCTATCAGCATGCGCTCGCTGAATATCAAGTACATCTGAAGGCAAACGAATGACTTCGAATGACCCCGAATGACCTCGTGCCTGAATATAATGAAAAAGCCGCCTCTTGCATTTTGCATGAGACGGCTTTCTGCCTTTTCCGGAATAAATTAATTTGATCAAACTGCGACATTAGGAGCGGCATTCCTGTCTCAGTATCTTACATCGCTGTTTCCTGATAGTACTTCCGAGTATCCGTATTCAATATCGTTCTAAATAATGTTTCTCAAAAAGTGGTGCATCACGATCCCGTTGGCCAGCAGTATCACAATTGCGACACAAATTTGTGCCACTTTGCTGATCATATCTTCTTCCCGGCTATGGGAACAGATGGAGTAAAGCAGCAGGGACAGGCCAGCGAAAACGCTGAGCTGCAGTAAACAGGCTGTGATGAGGGCGAACATATAGAAAGACCCCCTGATCGTCCGAGAATAAACAGAACCTGTTTCATTGCTTTCGACGAAGCTGTGAAAAATCCTTTATAAAAACGAACCTCAACGGAATAGCAGGACGGTCCTAGGCTCGAAAATAATTAGGGGCTCCTTGAGGAATAATTCCTTTTGGAAAGGAGACCTGTGCCGATGAGTGTATTAGGAAGACCCCTCGGCGTGCAACTGTTGGCCGAAGTTTGGGACTGTAACGCTGAAAAACTGAATGACATGAAGATGATAGAAGAGATCATGGTCCGGGCCGCCGAGAAAGCCGGTGCGGAGATTCGGGAGGTAGTTTTTCACCGCTTTGAACCGCAAGGGGTCAGCGGAGTCGTGGTCATCTCTGAATCGCATTTGACGATTCATACTTGGCCTGAACTGTCCTATGCAGCGGTAGATATTTTCACCTGCGGGGAGCGGGTCGATCCCTGGGTAGCTTTAGACAGCCTGGCTCAGGAACTCGATGCGGAAGAAGCTCACGCGATGGAAATCAGCCGGGGAATGAAAAACCTTAAGCGGCTGAGAAAGATGAAAGAAGAGCAAGGGAACCTATAAAAGGTGGCAGCCATCGAATATTGGAGATGGCTGCCGCCTTTTTTCAAGAAACCGTTTTTACCGATAGATTGCGGCTTACTTGGACATAATTGTTTTTTAGCAACAATCATTCCGTTTGGTTCAGGGTTGGTAGATCATCTTGCGGGTCATGCCGCCATCGAGGATTAAATTGGTGCCGGTGATAAAATCATTCCCTTCGGCGGTGAGAAACAGACAAGCCCGAGCGACATCTTCCGGTGTTCCGACACGCCCGGCTGGATGCTGATCATGGTCGATAGGGCGAAGTTGATCGTAGTCTCCCGTTTCTATCCATCCCGGGCTGATGGCGTTGACTCGAATCTTATCGGCGGAAAAGGAAAGGGCAAGGGCATGGGTGAGAGCGACGATCCCGCCTTTCGAAGCAGCGTAGGCTTCGGAATCAGGCTCCGACATGATGGACCGTGTGGAGGCGATGTTGACAATGGCACCGCCTCCATGACGGCGCATGACTTTCGCGGCTTCCCGGGAGCAAAGAAACACACTGCGCAAATTGGTGTTTAGGATATCGTCCCATTCCTCGACGGTCAACTCATAGGGTGATTTCCACCGGGATACACCGGCATTGTTGACGAGGATATCGATACGACCACATTGCTTTTCTACATCGACCATGAACGAGGAAATAGCTTGGGGCTGCCGAACGTCGAGGGGATAGAAATAAGCTCGGCCTCCCGAAAGGCGCAGCTCTGTTTCTGCCTTTCGACCATCCTCCGTGTTTTGCTCAGCGATAATGACGGTGGCCCCTTGAGAGGCATACATTTGAGCGATGCCACGGCCGATACCTCGTCCTGCTCCTGTAATTAGGGCAACTTTACCTTTGTATTCCATCGAAAGCCTCCTATACGAGGTTACATTTAGCGAATGGTGAAGGAAGATGCGTACGTTGTAAAAAAACAAAAACGAAAAAAGAAAGCGACTTTTGGCAAGTCGCTCCTTTTTTATAGGTGCACACGTCAGATTACATCCCAAACTCTCGGGCCAGGGCCGTAAAGGCGGGCAACGAGTTTTCGATGATTTTCTTTTCCATACAGTAGGCGATGCGGAAGTATCCCGGTTTACCAAAGCCGGTTCCGGGAACTAAGAGGATGTTATGGCGTTGAGCCCTCCGGATAAACTCGATATCATCGGCCAGCGGAGATTTGGGGAAGAGGTAGAAGGCCCCTTGTGGCTTGACCATCTCAAAGCCCAGTGAGGTCAGGTGGTTATAGAGAAGATCCCGCTTTTCCTTATACTCGTCGATGTCGACAGATTCCTTTTGCAGGTTTGCGACCAAACGCTGCATCAAGGCGGGCGCATTGACGAAACCGAGGATGCGGTTGCAGAAGACAAGACCGTCGAAGAGAAGTTCCACTTCGTCACATTCCGGGTTGACTGCAACATAGCCGATGCGTTCGCCGGGCAGGGCCAAGTCTTTACTGTGCGACGTCACCAACATGCTGTTGCGAATGTGGGCGAAGACAGGCGGTACCTTCACGCCGTCGTAAGCGATTTTCGCATAAGGTTCGTCGGAGATGACGAAGATGGTCCGGCCGTGTTCGGCGCTTTTTTCTTCGACGAGGCGATTCAGTGCGTCGAGACTTTCGGCGGGATAGATGACCCCGGTTGGGTTGTTGGGCGTGTTGATGATGATGGCTTTCGTTTTCGCTGTGATCGCGGCGGCGATGTTGTCCAGATCGAGCTGGAAGTCCTCACGGCTCTGGACGACGACGGGCTGACCGCCGTGGTTGTTGATGTAGAATTTGTACTCCACGAAAAAGGGCGCTACGATGATCACTTCGTCGCCAGGATCGAGGATAGCCTTAAAAGCAATATTCAGGCCGCCGCCAGCGCCGACGGTCATGACGACATGGTTGGCTGTCAAGGTTTTGCCGCTGGCTGCACTGAGAGCTTGGGCCACAGCGGAGCGGGTTTCTTCGTAACCGGCGTTGCTCATATAGCGGTGCATGCCGGGAATGGGGTGATTGGCCAATTCTTTTAAAGCCTCACGGAAGGCAGCGGGGGGCTCGTTGTTTGGGTTGCCGATGGTGAAATCGTAAACCTTATCAGGTCCGTAAATCGCCCGTAGACGATCGCCTTCTTCAAACATCTTCCGAATCCAGGAGGATTGGGTAATCTGAGCTCTGATCTGCGATGCGACGGAAATAATGATCGCCCCTTTCCATTTATTATATCTATGATAAAGCGAAAAAGCAGAGGAGACAACTGCAGGAAGGGCGAAAGTTCCCATGACTGGGCCTTTACTCGGCCATCTTCCCTTTCATCATCCATAAGGGGACAAGGGAAGCCAGGAGTAGCAAGACGTTAAAGACGGCATTGAAGACGACTCCGAAATACAAGGATATGGCCGTGTCGACGAAAAACCAAAGGGTGATTCCAACAAAGATACATTGCCAGGCCCAAGGTTCTTTTTTAGCAAGAGGATAGTGGGCGAGAAAAGCGATAAAAACGCCCCAGCCGGCACAGGTGGCGCCCAATACGCCGTAAATCCAAGCTTGAAAGGTTCGGGGCGGTTCCTGGGAGAAGGGGTCCGGCCAAAAGGTTGGGTTGATTTGGTCGTTAAATAACAAATCAAAAAACGGCGTCTGGCTAAAAAAAGCCAGCACTAATCCGAAGATTGTAAAAGTCAGACCAAAGAAGAAGAGCCCTTTTCTCCAAAAATGGTAGTCCCGCATCGATACCCCTCCATGTAATCATGTTGACCGTTTTCCTTCGGACTATCTTAAACAAGTGAGTCGCTAAGAAACACCGGTTTCCACAGTACTACCTTTTAGGCAGGGGGCAGGGGCTTGGATTGAAAGAGAGAGCTTCGCCAATTTTAACTTCACAGAGAATTTATTTTAATGTAACCACTTCGCCGGTGATTGCGTCGATTTGCCGAATCGCCAACGGCTTTGCGATTATGTAGCGGAGGTAGGCTCGTGGTGAACGTTGACCATAGAATTCAGGCCACTCATAGATCAACTGAAGGTCGCTCTGTTTCAGAAAGGCTGTTTTTGCTTGAACGGGGATAATCGCTTTGGACGGATCGGGGTGGTCTTTCAACTGCGCCACTTGACCATAAAAGGAGGATACTTTACCGGTTTCTCCGTCAATCGTGAGGGAGTAAGGTCTCCAATCGGGAACACCTTGGTACAGTCGGTTCACAGAAAAGGTGTAATCGGTGTTCGAGTTTAGTACATCTTGCGGAAGTTTGCTTCTATCGACCCAATCAGGGATCTTCTCAGGGACGTACCGATGTATTTCCATTTCGTATTCGCCTTTTTCTAACGTAGATGCGAGGAATGTCATTAATGTCTCTTGCGCTTGGGCTACCGTGATCTTTGATTCTTTTTTGCCTTCATTTCTGTCGACGGCACAATAGAAATTGTTTACTTTTCCTGTTTCACTGTTCACTGCGAGTGTCAGAGAGCGTATATTCGATGGGCCGGATAAAGTCCGGGTTAGACTGGTTGCGTCGGTTGTATTCATCATCCAATTATAGGTGGTTTGCGGGCCAGTGGATGTGTCGCCGGGGGCAGAATCGATATGCAATTCCATCTGGTCTACATCAAGTTGAACCACCTTTTTCATAAATCGAGCAGCATCTTCTTTGTTGCGAATGAGAGACTCGCCGTTCCCATGGATAGCGATTATTTCTCGTGAAGGGACGGATGAGGATATCCCTTCACCCGTTTTTGCATCAATGAGGTAAGAATCGACGGCATAGACGAGCCGAGCCTTCGCAGAGGGAGAGAAGATGGAGTCGGTACCGTCAGGGTTGTAGATAAGCCGGAGTTTTAACCATTTGTCGGCGGAATTTTTGATCTCTTCTGCCGTTTTTAGATCGACTGCTGCGGGGAAGATGGACTCATCGACCATGAGAGGTCCAATGTTGTTGGCGTTGATAATATGTCCGTTGGCATCCACATCGATGGTCCAACCGCTGTTCAGCACCGGGATTCCTTTGACGAGCCGCTGAAACTGCACCGTTCGAAAATGATACTTCTTGTCGTTCCCCCGGCCGTCACCAGATAGGGAGTAGGAGATGAAATCGCTGTCGCCCAGACTGAACTGCTTGTATTCTTCACCGGCAACTAATCGTAAAAACGTCGTCGCTTGTGCGATGGCAAAGTCTTTTGATGGATAATCCTCACTGGTCCAAGTGTCATCGTGCCAATTGAAGCGGATTAGATTCCCCTTCTGACCATCAAAAGTAGCTGTTGCGAAGCCATGGTTCTCTGTTTGTGGTCCACTGAGGTTAATATGCCACAATGTCTTGTGCCCGGCAGGGTCCCAGTAGCCGAATGTTCCATCTAACAGTTCCAACTGTTTGCCAGTGACCTTCATCCGGCTTAAGTCATGATCCAGAGACATTAAAGTTCTTAAGGTAGCGTCGCTTTTTGTAACGACCTCCGGGTAAGGTTGGTTTTCGAAGAGGAGGGTCGAAGGACCCGCATCCGCTGTGGAAGTTGATACCGTAGCCGCTTCAGCGATGGGATTATCACCGTCGACGGGGACTGACAGCATGGATGGGGTTAATAATAGGGCCAAGGTGATTCGAGACAAAGTCTCTTTCATAGGGATAGCCATGCTTCGAAACGTGCCTGTTTCCCTCATAAATGGCCTCCTTTTACATGAATGATAAAATAAGGTAGTTCGTACTTCGATAAATTCTATGAATTACCTTTTTTGCTCGGAGCTAAGTGTAAAAGTTTTTGTAAGCCCAAAGGAGGAAAAGAGCCAGAAAAGACGGCTATAGTCTCTTCTGGCTCTTTTCATGGGATTTAATAACACTTCTTGCGGCCCATAAAATCCTGCACATCATTCAGTGCTTCCCCAAAGCGTTGGAAGTGAACCACTTCTCGTTCGCGAAGGAAGCGCAGCGCATCCTTGACACCGGGATCATCAGTCAAATTGATCAAGTGCTCGTAGGTGGCCCGGGCTTTTTGTTCAGCCGCGAGGTCTTCGTGCAGATCGGCGATGGGATCACCGGTGGCCTGGATATAAGCGGCTGTCCAGGGTACCCCGTTGGCATCTGCATAATAGAGGGCGTTATCATGCTGGGTATAAAAGCCGCCCAGGCCGACTTCCCGCATTTTCTCCGCCGGAACGCCCTTGGTGAGTTTATAAATTAACGTCGCAATAACTTCCAAGTGGGCTAATTCTTCCGTGCCGATATCGGTGAGAAGGCCTTTAGTGTTCTTTATCAGTTGATATGGCTATTCGCCTAGTTCGACCTCGACATGGCCGTCTTTAAATACTTTCACTCCGTTCAAAAGATTCGACACAATGCCTCGGCGTTCATCAGCAGAAGCCTGAGTCCAAAGTTCCGAGAAGTTCTTTAAAACCTCCACGATGTCGGCCATGGTGATGGCTCTTTCGTTTGCCTTTTGAACATGGTCTTCTAGTTCGATAATTTCGCTCTCCAGGGATTTCTTTTTTTCCCGGAGTCCATTTATTCTTTCGACCAAGTCATCTGGGGAGATAGCTCCTTTTTCAAAGGCATCATACCATCGTTCTAGTTTTTTATCGATACCGGTTAATTCCTTGCGAAGACGGTTGATTGTTCGAAGGAGATCTTTGTCTTCATTGCCGTCCAAAAGTTCTCCGGCAATTTCGGCGACTGCACCTATATCAACGCTGTACTTTCGTAAAACATCTACGACAGCATCCTCAACTTCAGCGGCCCGTTTGTACCCCACCCGGCATTCCTTCGAACGGGTCATATAGGGCGTGCTCTTATCCTGGCTGTAGCAGACATAGTAGTCGATAACCTTCTTCGGCTCTTTGCAGGGATAGTTCTGCCATACACGCTTATAGCGCATTCGGGCACCACATTCCCCGCAATAGACGATACCAGATACGAGTCCGCCATGAACCGTAGCGGCCGAACGGACAGCCCCACGCTGGGCAAGCAACCGTTGCACTTCGTCCCATTTCGAACGGTCCAGGATAGATGGATGATTACCTTTATGCCTTTCGCCTTTATGTTCAATCACGCCGGTGTAGATAGGGTTAGTCAAGATAAACTTAAGCGTTACCGTGTTCCATTTGCGGCCGGTGGGGGAAGGGATGCCTTTTTGATTTAGCAGTTCTACAATGCCCTTATAGCCTCGTTCACCCTTGAGATACTCGTAATATATCCAACGCACCAGGTCGGCCTGTTCCTCGTTGATGACAAGGCGCTTCTTGGCTGGGTCGTGGTCATAGCCGAGGGGAGCGGGACCACCCATAAATCGGCCTTGCTTGGCACTCTCTTTCTTCGCCAGGCGGACCCGTTCGACGATCGTTTCCCGTTCCAACTGAGCAAAGACGGCCATCATACCGAGGGCCGCCTTGCCAAAGGGTGTCGTTGTATCAAATGATTCGGTAACCGATTTGATGCCGATTCCGTGGGGTTCAAATACGTCTTCCAGAAGGTACAGTGTGTCCCGTTGCTTCCTGGAAAGACGGTCTAACTTGACGAACAGGACCGTATCGAACTTCTTCGCCTGGGCATCTTTTATGAGTCGCTGCATGTCTGGGCGATTGAGGTTCTTACCAGAGTATCCGTCATCGACGTAGAAGTCGAAGATCTCCCAGTCCATGGCTTGGCAGTAAGAGAGGAGGCGGGATTTTTGAGCGGGTATGGAGATGCCGTGTTCGGCTTGTTCGTCCGTGGAGACGCGAATGTAGGCTGCGACAAGAGGCGTAAGAATTCCTCCTAACCTTATAATTGCCTAATATGAAAAGGGGTTTTCTTCTAGGAATGAATCAGCCCTTTATCTTTACGAGCCAGTGATAAAGGCACCAAGCTGGCACATTACATCACTCCCCCGGGTTACGCAACCGATTGTATAACTGGTCTCCTTCGATTCTTTCAAGTTCCAGTGCATATTCTTCTCTGCGCTTATTAATTAAGACCACAGATGCTAAAACACAAATAACAGAAAAGAACACCAAGATACCGATCAGTAACGGGAAATCCATATTCACCACCCTCTACCTTAAGGTTTGTAGGATTACTCTATATTTTTTGTTTGTGGAAATCAATGAGTTTCAAGAGAAAAAATACTTGGGAAATTGAGTAAGCATACCGGTGCGAAATAGAATTGAGGTTGCGCAGATATCCACAATCTGTGGGTAACTCTGTGGATTATGGGTGTATTAATAGTGATTTAACTGTTGATAACCAGTGCATCGGCAAGAGGTGTACATTATTATTAAAGACGGCTTTTAAGTTCGTGGTAAATTTAGTAAAATGAGTTTAAGCAATGTTCTTTTGGAGTAAAGAAATAATACTCACTATAAGTTTAATTGCGGAGGTCTAAAATACATGAATTCGGATATCCGTTGGCAACAGAGATTCTCTAATTTTAAGAAGGCAACGAGCCAGTTGACGGAATTCATCGAGAAAGATGAACTTAATAAGTTCGAAACTCAAGGACTAATACAGTGTTTTGAGTATACCTTTGAACTAGCTTGGAAAACCATGAAGGATTATCTAGAAATAGAAGGGTTTGATCCAAAGACCCCTAGAAAAACGATCCAGACGGCTTATCAAGTTGAATTGATTGAAGATGGTCATGCTTGGATGGACGCATTGGAGAAAAGAAACTTAATGGCACATACCTATAACGAAGATAGGGCGAAAGAATCGGAAAGACTTATTCGCACGATATACTACTTTGCCATTCTGAAACTTTGCAAAAAATTTGAGGCATTACTATGAACTTTGGCTTGACGGAGTCCGATCTTCGCTACATCGTAAACACGATTAAAAGCTACGGAGAAATTGACAAGGCGGTTATCTTCGGTTCAAGAGCCAAAGGGACGTTTCGGCGAGGATCCGATATTGATATTGCTATTTATGGCGATAAGGTTACATTTGATACGGTGTCTTCATTACATGCTAAGCTTGAAGAAGAAGGCCCGTTGCCTTATTTCGTGGATATCATAGACTTCACTCACTTAGATCACGAGGCGTTAAAAGACCATATTCACCGTGTTGGAAAGGTAATTTACGAGCAGAATGCTTGAATCATTCTCATTTGATGTGCTATGGCGTATGTGACCATGGAAAGTGAACCGTCGACAGATCGATTACTGCAATAATTGAATATAAAAGCGAAAAAAGAAGTCTGTCGCGGATAACACGACAGACTTCTTTTTCATATCATAGCTTCAGCTTAGCCAGTGCATCGGCAAGAGCTGTATTCGTAATTCCCTCATCCTTGTTCTTTTGCAGGAACTTGCTGACTTCTCGTTTGCTCATGGAATTCTTCTTATCTTCATTCCGTTTGGTAAAGGCGCTGAGTTTCTCCCGATAGCCGCAAGCGCAGGTGAAGGTTTTGCCTTCCCCTTCGCCGATCATTTTCATTTTCTTTTTGCACTGGGGGCAACGGGCGTTGGTGTTCAAGGAGAGGCTTTTACGATAACCGCACTCACGGTCCTGACAGACTAACATGTCGCCTCGTTTTCCCTGGACTTGCAACAGGAATTTTCCGCATTCGGGACATTTTTCTCGGCTGAGATTATCATGGCGGAAGGTTTGGTTGTCGCCGGCGACGTTGGAAACTAATTGGGTCGTATAGCCGCGTATTTCGTTGATGAAATGATCTCGATTGGCCCGGCCTTTGCTGATCTCTGTTAATCGTTGCTCCCATTTTGCCGTGAGTTCCGGCGATTTTAACTCGGCAGGGACTAAGTGGATGAGCTGCATTCCTTTAGAAGTGGGGACGATTTCTTTTCCTTTGCGTTCCATATAAAAGGATGAAAAGAGTTTTTCGATGATGTCCGCGCGGGTCGCGGGTGTTCCCAGACCGATTTGGCTGCCCATTTCTTCGCGCAGTTTCTGGTCTTCGATAAATTTGCCGGGGTGTTCCATCGCCGAAAGCAGCGTAGCCTCGGTGTAACGGGCTGGTGGCTTCGTTTTATTAGCTTGTGTTTTCACCGCATCGATGCTCAGTTTGGCTCCCTTTTGGATTTCAGGGAGGGTCTGTTCCGGTTCTTCTTCATAATCGGTCCAGGGGTCTTTCTCTTCCATATTACCGAGACCCTCGTAGACTTGGTGCCATCCTTTGTGCTTGACGATTTTGCCTTTGGCGGAGAAAAGCTCTCCTTGGATAGAAGCCTTGATGGTCGTTTGCTCATATTCAAAGGGAGGGGAGAGTACGGCGAGAAAACGCTTTACGATCAAGTCGTAGATTTTTCGTTCATCGGGGCTGAGCTTGGCTAAGTTCACGTATTCTTCCGTCGGGATGATGGCATGGTGATCGGTGACATTGCTGTTATCAACAAACCGTTTGGTCGGGGTGATTTTGTTTCTCAGTATCCCTCGGGCGAGATCCGCATAGGGACCGACGGCGATACTTTGTAGGCGTTCCGGTAAGGTTGGGACCATGTCTTCGGTGATGTAACGGGAGTCGGTCCTCGGGTAAGTGACTAGTTTATGGTTTTCATACAGTTGCTGCATGATCGAGGCCGTTTTTTTGGCCGAAAAATCGTATTTGCGGTTGGCGTCTCGTTGCAATTCCGTCAGGTCATAAGCCAAAGGAGGAAATTCTCTTTTGGCTTCTTTTTTGATATCGATGATTTCTGCCGGTTGCCCAGCGACCTTTGCGATGATCGCGTCCGCCTCGGCTTTGTTAAAGATGCGGTTTTGGCCGCTCCGCTTGTCTCGCCAGATGAGAGAAAAGCCCTTTGTGGTGGCGTGGATCGTCCAGTAGTCTTTAGGGACGAATTGTTTGATTTCCTTTTCTCTTTCGACCACTAGGGCTAGGGTTGGTGTTTGCACACGGCCAGCAGAGAGTTGGGCGTTATACTTACAGGTTAAGGCTCGGGTGACGTTTAACCCCACGAGCCAATCGGCTTCGGCGCGGCACTCGGCGGAAGCGTAGAGATTTTCGTAGTCTTTTCCCGGTTTTAGGTTGCGAAAGCCCTCTTGGATGGCCCGGTCCGTTTGGGAAGAGATCCAGAGGCGTTTGATGCTTTTGCGCCATCCTGCTTTTTTGAGGATCCATCGGGCGACCAGTTCGCCTTCTCTTCCCGCGTCGGTGGCAATCACGACTTCATCAATATCGGGCTGCCTGAGCAGGTTTTTGATAATGCCATATTGTTTGGCCGTCTCTTTCATGACGACTAGTTCCATTTGCGGAGGGAGCATGGGGAGATCTTCGAGATTCCAGGTTTTATACCGATCCTCGTACACTTCCGGATCGGCCAGCGTAACTAAGTGTCCCAGTGCCCATGTGGTAATGTAATTGGGGCCGATCAGGCATCCGTTTCCTTTTTGATGGCAATATAATATTTTGGCGATTTCTCGGCCGACGGACGGTTTTTCCGCGATGACGAGTGTCTTTTTCACGTTTTCACTCCAGCTTCTTTTTATCCCCGGAATATTATCCTGCATTCTGACAGAGAAAAACAGCTTTTCAGCTGATTTTAGATGAACTATTCATTTCGGGAAAAACTAGTTTTTTAGGTGAAAATGGAATCGTCTATGTCCTTTAGCCTGGTTGAGCCTATCACAGGCTCGATTTTACTTTGGTTGATTTGAACCTCCGATTAGGTGGCGCTCAACTTCGATTCTCTTTCCATTCACATGCAGTAAAGCAACCGTAATCGGTAAATTAAACCGTTTCGGACCGGCACTTCCGGGATTGATGTATAGAATACCCTCTTTTTTCTCTTCTGAAAATTTATGAGAGTGCCCATATACGACGGCGTCGATACCGTCTGCCTTCGGAACGATGTTCAGCTTCCCAACATTATGAATGAGATAAAACCGGAGTTCACCGATATTGACGACTTCTGTTTCAGGCAGTTGCCGGCTCCATTCGTCTTTATCACAGTTTCCCCGAACCGCCACAAGGGGAGCGATTTTTTGGAGTTCATCGAGGACTTTCGGCTTCCCGATATCGCCGGCGTGAAGGATCACATCGGCGTCTTTTAGTGCAGCTAGGGCTTCTTTTCGGATTAAGCCGTGCGTATCCGAAATGATACCGACGGTCACGCACTGATTCTCTGTCTTCCATATGCTCATCCGGTTATTAACCTCCGTACAGACTTACATGAAGTCTCGCAATTAGACACACATCGACGTAATAAATGCTTAAGTATTAAGGTGCGATTTTAGCACAGGTGGCTCGAATATCGTAGTAGTCATCATGCCCACACTATGCAGAAAACGAGTTTACTCGTAGGGGGCCTCCATTTATGCGTATTCAGATAGAAGAACTGCGGGATCGGGCAAGACAGGCCCATCGACTCTGGGAAGCTTGTATTCTTTGCGGTCGTCGATGTCAGATCAACCGCCGGGAGAGGGCGGGACTATGCCGGGCGGGTAACCAAGCGGTGGTAGCTTCCTACGGTCCTCACTGGGGAGAGGAGCGCCCGCTCGTGGGAACCGGTGGTTCCGGTACGATCTTCTTTTCTTATTGCAACCTTTCCTGCGTCTTCTGTCAAAACTTCGATATTTCCCATGAAGCTGAGGGGGAAGAGGTGGACGGAGCTCGTTTAGGTGCCATCATACTCAGTTTGCAAAAGCAGGGATGCGAAAACATCAATCTCGTTAGCCCGACCCACTATGTACCGGTCATTCTAGATGGGTTGACCCAGGCAGCAGAAAAGGGGTTACATGTTCCTATCGTGTACAATAGCGGCGGCTATGACAGCCTCGAAATCTTACAACTGCTTGATGGTATTATTGACATCTATTTGCCCGATTTTAAGTTCGCCAGCGACGATTTGGGCCAGAGGTTCTGCGGAGTTAAAGACTACGCTTCGGTGGCGAAAGCAGCGCTGAAGGAAATGTACCGCCAGGTGGGGCTTCCTCAATTAGATGAAGAGGGGACAGCACAAAAAGGATTGATCATCCGCCATCTGATGATGCCAGCGTTACCCGATAATACACTCGATGCGATCCGATTTATCGTCGATGAAGTGTCCCCACAGAGTTGGGTCAATGTGATGGCTCAGTACTACCCGGCTTATCGTGCGGAAGAGCATCCGCCGATAGATAAGCCTTTATCCCGGCGGGAGTATCTTCAAGTGATCAAGCAAATCAAGCTTTTGGGGCCGGAGTTAAAATTGCTTAACGGTCTCTAAAAAAGGAACCCTTATCGCTAGAGTTGGCTAAATGGGAGATCCCTGGTAAACCTAAGCAGAGTATTGAGGTGAAAAACAGCGTTACCATCGAAAGGAACCCCTTCGCATAACTGGAAGGGGGCAGGGGGACACTGAACCCGAGGGGGTAACCTCTGTGACCAAGACAGCACCTGCGGGCCTAAGACGTAATATTCGTAAGAGCGGACCTACTTCGACGACCGAGAAGCCTACTTCAGCACAAGGACAAAAATTCAACTGTTCCTTAGGCAGCAATTTAAAAGTCATCAAGAAAGTCCTTCAAAATGACGGTCTGGTCATCTATCGAAAGATTCGCTTAGCCACGACTCCTTTGCGGCACTGTTATGTCATTTACGTAGATGGTATGGTCAACGGTGACTTACTGAATGAAAACATCCTTCGGCACCTTTTGAACTACGACGTAAGAGTTCCCGCTCAGGTACCGAAAATGTCCTTTTCCGACGTGTTGATGAACCGGGTCCTATCGACTGGAAGCGTTCAGAAGGACGGGAGTATCGATTCGGCGATTCAAAGCCTTTTATATGGAAATGTGCTGGTGCTCGTCGATGGGATTCCTTATGCTTTTGTCATTGATGCAAAAGGATGGGAGATCCGCTCCATTTCTGACCCGGAAACAGAACGGGTCGTTCGCGGACCACGGGAAGGATTTATCGAGAACATCCTCACCAATCTCACGATGATCCGCCGGAAAATGATTAACCCCGATTTAAAAATGGTCTTCCGGGAAATTGGAACTCGCACGAGAACGAAGATTTGCATCGTCTACGTAGAAGGAATCGCCCGGCCAGAGATCCTTGAGGAGGTATACCGCCGACTCGACAAGGTACAACTAGATGGCGTCCTTGAACCGGAATACATTATTGAATTCATCCGCGATGCGCCTCTTTCTCTATTCGAGACCATTGGAACGACAGAAAGGCCCGATACGGCTGTAGGCAAGTTGCTCGAAGGACGTATCGTCATCATGGTGGACGGATCGCCCTTTGCGATCACGCTGCCTTACCTTTTTTTGGAGTATTTTCAAGCGAACAAAGATTACTATGATAATTTTTTCTACAGTTCCGCCAATCGTCTGCTTCGCTATATAAGCTTCTTTTTGACGACGAGCACCCCAGCGATCTATGTATCCCTGGTCAACTTTCACCAGGAAATGATTCCGACAAGATTGTTGGTTAGCATTGCGGCAGCCAAAGAAGGGGTACCTTTTCCGGCGGCGATTGAGGCATTTATCATGCTCATGGCCTTTCAATTGCTCCGGGAAGCAGGTGTGCGGCTTCCATCCCCCGTCGGTCAGGCTGTCAGCATTGTGGGAGCTTTAATTTTGGGAGAAGCTGCAGTTACCGCGAAAATTATCAGCGCTCCGATGGTGATTGTGGTCGCTTTAACCGGTATATCTGGATTTATCGTCCCAGAAATGCCGGGGGTTTCTTTTTTTCTAAGTCTGTTCTTTTTGTTTGCCTGTTCTTTCATCGGTTTTTTTGGATACATTTTCGCGGTTATCGCTGTCACCATCCATATAACAAGCCTTCGTAGTTTCGGCATGTCTTATCTTTCGAATCTGACATCGATTCACTTGCAAGAATTGAAGGATACGGCCGTACGTGCTCCTTGGTGGTGGATGACCTATCGACCGCGGTTACTGTCTCGGGATAAGCGGAGATTAGCTGATCCAGGGAGAACGGAATTATGAAAAAAAGCGCTTGTGTTCTATTGGTGATTTGGCATCTTTTTGTCCTTTGGTCCATGGCCGGATGCTGGAATTTCCGAGAGATTCGAGACTTAGCCGTGGTCATCGGGGCTTCCTTTGACAAGAAAGACGATCAGATTTACTTAACCGTCGAAGTTTTAAATCCCAAAGGGGGAGAGCAGGATCGAGGCACGTCGGGTTCGCTCGGTATAAAGCCGCAGCTCTTTGAGGGTTCTGGAAAGACGGTATTCGAGGCTGTTCGCAATATGATCTCTAAAGTGGGAAGAAAGCTCTATTGGAGTCACGCGAGAGTCTTCATCGTGAGCGAAGATGTCGCGAAGGAGGGAATTATCCAAATTATCGATTGGATAAACCGTGACGCAGAGGTCCGTCCCCAAACGTGGATACTGGTGAGCAAGGGACAAGCAGCCGGGGATATCCTCCGGACTCGATCCAAACTTTTTGATACCGTATCCATGCAGATTGACACGCTATTGCGAAGTCAAGGTAACTCGGGGAAGTTGTTAGCTGTAACGGTGGGTGATTTTATGGAGGAGATGCAAAAGCCAGGAGTGGGGGCTGTGGCACCGACGGTAGAAAGCATGAAAGATGAGAGAGAGCAGATTCCCGAGGTGACAGGTTCTGCCTTGTTTAGGGAAGAAAGACTGGTAGGCTTCCTTAATGGAGAGGAAACCATGTATTTGTTATTTCTCCGAAACCAGATGAAAAAAGGAACCCTCATTGCTGCCACCGCAGATCATCCAAAAGCCAATGTCAGTCTAGAAGTTTTCCGAAGCCATACCATAAAAACAGTGCGTCTAGTGGACGACCGCCCTGTAGTGGATATTTGGATTGACTGCTTAACTGGCATAGCCGAGATATCGAAAGAAAACGACGTGATTTCCGAAAGAGGAAGCCAAAAATTGACGGAAAGAACAAACGAACGGCTACAAAATAAAATTACCGATACCATTAAAAAAGTACAAAAGGAGTATGGAACCGATGTATTTGGTTTTGGCAATTTGATTTACCGTGAACGACCGGATATTTGGGGAACAATCCCTAAAGGGGGCTGGTCCAAAGTGTTCCCGACGGTGGGTACAAATGTGAATGTAAATATAATGCTGAGAGGTAGTGCTAAGCTTTCAGAACCGACAAGAGTTGGTGAATGAGTTGGAATATCATTATTTTATCTTTGTGCTCTTTTCCTTCTTTGGTCTTGTCGAAGCAAGGCAACTTTATCGTCAGAAGCAGCGGAAGGAACTAGCGTTCTATCTGTTCCTATTACTACCGGGGTTGGTCTTTACGGTTTACATGGCTACTCAGGTAGGCCTTCTGAGCATAGCGGAAAGGTTGGACTTTTGGTTGGGAAGGATGCCCCAGTGAGGAGGGTAAAATGAGGCGAGAATTACTGTCGTTCAAACAGATCGTCTACTTGCTTATCTTGTTTATCACCGGTAGCACTATAATATTGCCCGTGGGCACTGAAGCGAAGCAAGATATTTGGGCGGCGGTTATACTCGCTATTGTTATGACAGTTCCAATGGTGCTTGTCTACGCCCGGATATTATCTCTCTTTCCGGAGCGGAACTTGCTGGAGATCAACGAACAGATATTGGGGAAAATTGTTGGCAGGTTTATCAACTTTATGTTCGCTTTCTATGCCTTTACCTTATGCGCTCTGGTACTGGACAACTTCGGGCAGTTTATCAACGTTACGGCGATGCCGGAGACACCCTTAGCCATTCCCATGGTGATATTATGCCTTTTGGCCCTTTGGGCGACGAAGGAAGGTTTAGAGGTCATTGCTCGGAGTGGGGAGATCTATTTTCCGATTATAGTCTTTGCGGCAGCTTTCACCTTTCTCTTTTTAACGCCCAATCTAAATATCCAGCGATTACAACCCCCTTTGCACCAGAACAGTGAGGGTATCGTCTCTGCGGCGTTACACCTTTTTAGTTTTCCTTTTGCAGAAACAGTCATCTTTATGATGATCATTTATAGTAGTAAGAAAACGAAGGCGATGACCAAGGTGTACCTTGCGGGATTGGTTATCGGAGGCGCAATCATCTTACTTTCAGTCACTTCGGTCATGGCCGTAATTGGCCCAGAGAGATATCAAGCGACCTATTTTCCAGCCTATTTAGCGGTACAAACCATCAACGTAGGCGACTTTCTACAGCGGGTAGAGGTGGTCGTCTTTTTAATTGCCATTTTTGCAGGGTTTACTAAAATATCTCTTTGTTTCTACGCCGCTTGTAAGGGTTTTTCCAACGCTTTAGGGTGTAAGGAATACCCTTTTCTAGCAGTCCCCTTGGGCTTACTAGAATTCCTTTTTGCTGCTAACTTATTCAACAATACAAAGCAGATGGCCCGATGGGCGTCTGAAGTCTACCTGTATTTTGCTTTTCCTTTTCAGGTAGCCTTACCGCTGATCTTATGGATCGTGGGGGAGGTCAAGCAGCGGGGGCGACAAGGGAGTCCTGAAGTTGATCTTCACGATGAATCACAGGGATAAGCCCTCTGCGATGCCAAGGGAACGCAGAGGGCTTTAGGCTTAAGGTGAAAAGATCGTTGTTCTAGGCGATGCTGAACCGAAGCCATCCTAAGCGGGTGGGTCTATTTCACCTCATGCTGTTGAAAAGTTCGGTAAGCAGCCGGCGTAAACAAAAGCGAACCGAGTAGGGCCGTCAGCGCCATGGCCACCGGCTGGGTCAGGATGAGGCCGAAGAGGTTATAGAATAGGGCTATCTCAAAGTGATAGGTAGGGTGCATGATATGAAAGGGAAACAGGGATAAGATTTTATCGGCGAGATAGGACGTTTCGGACAAGTCGATACTTGGGGCGTAAAGCAGCAGCGCTGACAGAATCACCGAAATAAAGGGACTGGTTCCTTTTGACGAAAGGAACAGCGTGATGGTCGCCATCAAAATCAATCCAATATATCCGAGGCTTAATTCCGTCAGATAGAACTGCCAAAAAGCTAGGTTATAGGGAGATTGGTAAAAATACATGTTCAACTGTATATTGCAGTTATACCCGTCCAAGCCAAAATAGGCCGCAAATAAGAGAAAGTGTATCATGGCAAAAAACAGATAAAGTGCAGTGACAAAGAGAAATGAGCTGAACAGTTTAGCGGCGATCACCTTGTTTTTGCCATATCTTGTCGTCAGAATGAGGGCATCGGTCTGTTGACTGTACTCCTCTGCGAAGACGGGAGACAGGCTGATGACAACGACGGCGCCAAGCACAATCGCGACGAAGTAGGGAAACTCTGTACATAGGTTTTCCCATCCCCCGTAGTAGTCGTAGTAATAGGGGCTGTTGATTTGTTCGTACATCTGGAGGAGCTTATGCACCTCTTCGCCGGAAAAGGTAGGTTTGACAGTGGAGTGCCGTTCATAGATGGAGTTGAAGTTTCCAGACTGTAATTCCGCTATGATTTCGGACAGACGATATTGACGTCCGAGATGACGCATGATCGTATCGTAAGGATCTAGTTCACGCAAATAAACTTCGGGTGTAACGGTCATCACAGGCGGAGTTTCGGCTATCTCTGTGTCACTGACGCCATAGATGCGGAGCAAATCTTTTTTTACGTCCGTTGCATTAGGGTTGACGGCGAGGTTCGCGGGGTTTTTTTCAATGGCCTTTCGTTCGGTTTCATACGTTTGGATATATTCATCGGTAAAATAGCCTTTGAATCGCCCCATGCTCTCCTTGTCATAGGCAATCGCTTCGAGGCCTCGCAAGCTTTTCATATTGTTTATGTTATGGATTTGACTCAGTACATTGATGGCGAAGAAGAGTGCCGTGAGGAGTAGAGCGCCGAAGAGTACCCAGGCGGTTAAAGGCCTCCCGGCAATTTTTCTTAGCTCAAACTGGATCAACCACTTCACGGCTGTCTTCCTCCTTAAGCTCCGTTAGGCCCTATCGCTTTTTCGACGGGTCATAGAGGATTTCCAACGTTTCTTCCTACGTTCACGCTTCATGCCTCTGAAAAGACCGATAGGCAGTGGGAATGAGCAATACCAGACCTAGAAATGCGGCCGTGGCCATGGCGACTGGTTGGGTTAGGATGAGGCCAAAAAAATCATAAAGTACCCCTAATTCAAAATCGTCATTCGCTCTCATGATGTTCACCGGGAAAAGGGACATGATTTTGTAGGCCAGGTGGGATTGAACGGATAGATCGATGTTCGGGACATATAAAAGGAGTCCCGAAAGGACGACGGAGATGAAGGGGTTTTTTCCTCTCGATGAGATAAATAGGGTGATAGCTGTCATGAACATCAATCCGAGATAACCTAAGCCGAGGAGTGTTAGATAGAGTTCCCCATAGGTCAGGTTATAGGGAGACTGATAATACCAGGCGTACAATTGGATGCTGCTGTTTGCGCCGTCCATTCCAAAAAAAGCGGCGTATAATCCAAGATTTATGGCTGCGAAGCAGATGTAAACGAGCGTGGCGAATAAAAAGGCACTGATGATTTTGGCTTTGATCAGCGTACTTTTGCCGTATTTTGTCGTAAGAATGATCGCGTCCGTATGTAGGCTGTACTCTTGGGAAAAGACGGGTGAAAGGCAGATGATGATGATGGCGCCGAGAACAACCACTGTAATGAAAGGAAATTCTTCACAGAGATTACGCCATCCGTAAAAGTAGTCGTAGTAGACGGGGTTTTTCGTACGTTCATTGTCTATTCGTTCGTACATCTGCAGCAGTGTATTCACTTCTGCCATAGACAGCTCCGGCTTTACCGGATGAGCGGGATTTATTCGACGTTCATAGATCCCGTCGATGTTTCCCTCTCGCAGTTCCTCGATGACTTTGGGGATGTAGCTCAAGAGGCTCGTATGGGAACGGTAGAATTCGTAGGCGTTCAACTCGCCTAAATAAACGTCCCCTTTTACTTTCATGATGGGCGGTGTTTTGGCGATTGCTTCTTCACCGTATCCGAAAGAACGGAGTACTTCGATTTTTTTCTCCATACCTTTTTCGTCGAGTTCCAAATTATCGGGGTTGTTCTCAATGGCAGTTCGCTGGACTTCGATGGTTTGCCTATACTCATCCGTCAAAAACCCTTTTAGTCGGCCCATCAGTTGTCGATCTCGTTGTATCGCCTCGATTCCATGGAACTCGACGATGCCGCCGTAATTCCTCTGCTCTTGCACATTTAGAGCGAATAAGAACAGATTACACAGCATTGCTGATAGAAGTACCAGGATGGTAAAGCGCGTTCCTGCAATCTTCTTCATCTCAAACCGGATGAATTGTTTTAAAAAGGGTTCCATATCCCTTGCTTACCCCCTCTGGCTATTTACTTTGGCTTAACGGTCGCGATGGCTTTCTTCTTTAAAGTAGTGCAAGTAGAGATCTTCTAAGGTGGGGGAGGTGGGCAGGGCGCTTTCACAAGGTTTACTTTCCGATACGATCCGAAGGTTGACTCCTGAGCCGAGGTGTTTTAGGTGGCTAATGGTATATCGATCATTTAATTGGGCCGCTTCCGATTCCGATACTTCACACTCCCAGACGGCTCCATGGATGTGGGCAGTGATGTGGTTAACAGGCCCGTGGTCAAGCAGGGTACCCTTTCGCATGATTAGGATTTCATCGGCGATATACTCCACATCCGATACGATATGGGTGGACAAGATGACGATCCTTTCCGTTCCGAATGAACTGATGAGATTGCGAAAACGAACCCGTTCTTTCGGGTCGAGGCCGGCGGTAGGTTCGTCGAGGATCAGGATTTTCGGATCATTGAGCATCGCCTGGGCGATGCCAAGCCGTTGACGCATCCCGCCCGAAAATGAATTGATTTTTTTCCCTTTCTCGCCGGTCAGCCCGACGAGTTCTAGCAGTTCGAGACTCTTTTGTTTCGCTTTGGATTGGGGCAGCCCTTTTAGGGCGGCCATATACATGAGGAAGTCATAGGCACTGAAATCGGGGTAGTAGCCAAAATGCTGCGGAAGGTAGCCCAATAAGTCTCGGTAATCTTCACCGAGCCGGTGGATATCGGTTCCGTTATAGGCAATCACACCGGAAGTCGGCTTGAGGATGTCACAGATCATTCGCATCAGCGTCGTCTTTCCGGAACCATTGGCACCGACCAAACCGTAGACGCCTTTATGTAAGGTGGCCGTCAACCGGTCTACAGCTACTTTAGAGCCATACATCTTTGTCAATCGATCCATGGTGAGTTCCATATCCGTTGATCCTCCTCGACAAAAAAAGTTACTATCCAGCGATTTTAGGCGGCCTCTTACCTACTATAATGTTCGTCAATGAAGGCAGGACTTACTTGCATCGGGATTGATTCATGAACGGATCCATATGAGTTGTTCCCCTTCGCTAAAGTAAGTAAAGAGGGTAGAGATTTCTCGGGTTAATATCCAGGCTGACAGGAAGAACAGCAGGAACCACCCCGTCAGGGTGGTGACCGCATAAGCATCGCTAAAGCGGGACAACAGCGCAAATCCCAGGGAGAGAAATATTCCCGCGGACAAAGCGGCTGCCGTGGCTGCTTTACCCCGTACTTTTCGCAATATAAAGAGGTAGAGACTGTTTGCCATGGTGAAGGGGACAAGGATATACATACCCAGGTGGATCAGGCTGACGGGGGAATGGGTGCTGGAGAAAAGCAAGAGGGTGGTGATGACGATAAGATCGGCAACACCGAAGAGGATAAGGCGCAGCAGAATCAGTTTTTGCAGATTGAAGCGACAAGCCATCTCCATTTCCCACATCTGATAGTGCAGGCTTTTTCCTAGCTCCGGGACAGCAACGAGCGCGAGTAGCGGTGACGAGGTGGAAAGTACGGCCATGGCAGTTTGTTGGGCGTCACCGATACGGCTGAGGTGGGGCAGGAGGCTAAACACCAGGACCAACAAGGCTGCTTGGGCGATCCAGATGTAGGGGGAGATATAGCGAATCTGTCCGGCGAGCAATTCCCAGAAGGTGATTTTGCCGTAGATTCTGGCTCGGTTCAGTTCTTTTTGGGCTAGTTGGATCGTTTGACGCAAATGAGCCGGGTCGATCTCTGGTACCGAGTACCGGTGTAGGATTTCCTTGAGTTTCTGGTCTGTCAACAGAAGTCCTCCTCTCGAAAGAATTTCTTCAGCTTCTCCAACCCTTGCTTTAAGCGGGATTTGGTGGTGGATAGGTTGGCACCGATAATGTCTGCAATATCGGGGAGCGTCAGATCGTGGTAAAAACGGAGGATAACCACATCTTTTTGGATATCGGGCAAGCGGCTTAGGGCTTCCTTGACGACGTAGGACTGTTCGATTCGGGTAATCTGATTTTCTGCTGCAGGGACTTCAAAATCATCAAGACGTTGCATTCCTGGGGGCTGTTTTCGGAAATAATCGTGGCAGAGATTCAAGGCGATCGTAAATAGATAGCTTTTGAATTTACCCTCATGGATATAGTTGTCGAGCGATTTGACAAGTCGTAAAAAAACCTCTTGCGTGAGATCGGCGGCAATATGAGGGTTCCCCGTTTTCCGATAACAAAAGCGGTAAATTTCGGGGTAATATTTTTGAATCAACCGTTCTAGGGCATCGGCGTTGCCCTGGTGGATTTTTTTGATCAGTTGGTTATCGTCCAATCGCCGCCACATCCTTGTGAAACTGTTCCTGAATCGGAGCACCTTCCCCATATACTATAACGTGTATTTGGAGAGAAAAGATTTACAGGGGAATCATTTTTTTTGAAATAACTGTTGTCGAAAAAAACGATTGCCAGCGACGAATCATATTTCGAAATGATATTTAGCTCTTTATGTATGGACCTAAAGCTACATAACAGGATTAACTGTCTTCGTCGTAAAAATATAGAAAGTCTATCGCCTGTAAACGCGATAGACTTTCAGTGTCTTTGTGTGAGAATATCCTATCTTATCGATGTTTGTTTATTTTGTAAAACGGACGTAAAGTTGGTTTACGTTTTAGACAAGCTGTTTTGACTTTAACTTACTTAATGCAAGTTCAGAGACGTACGGCGGCACATCGTAAAAAGTGCTTAATGTTTCAACGTCTTTACGTGTTGTATTTTCGGAATGGATATCTGGTAAGTCGTTATCTCGTTCCAAAATAGTCTCTTGAAGGAATGCGCACAACCGATCCAACGCGTTGATGATATCTTTTGCTTGTTCTGTAGTTTCTGGACTCTTTTTTTCCTTCAATACTTCAGTATCCAGTTCAATGAGTAACACTCCAGCTTGTTTTGACAGTATTTGAATCCAGTTTAACTGTCTTTGCGTAGGAGGTGTTTGGGTCATTTATCAGTCACCTCTTTAAAAAATGAATCAAATTGGTTGAACAGTTACTGTACACACATCTTATCAAGAAGAAAGCTGTCTAACAATGTGTCTGAGACTTCTTACTGGTAGAACGGTCCTAACTGCGATACTTCGGTACCGAAGTTATAGCAAGTTCAAGTTAATTGGGAAATATTTCTGATTGAAGTTGCCTTGAATTAGTGATAAACTACAATTCCTGTCGAGGTGCAGAATGCCCTATACAAAGAGGCAGTTCCCCAAAGGGTGTATGATTCTGTTTTGTGGTCTAAAAGCAAAACAAGTCTTTGCCTAAAAATACCAGTTGAAATGAGAAATAAAGCGTGGTATTATAAGGTTCCGCCCGGTAGTTCGGGAGGATTTCTTTGGTCCTTGAAAATCAAACAGTTGTTAAAGCAAAAGCGTGCGAAATTAAAGTTAATTCGGCCCGCGCAAGCGGGACGGACAAACCTTCTGAAAAGCAAGGGCATCTTGGTCGGCATACTTGAGCGTTTAGCCTAAATGTATTGCCATGATTAAAATGCACAAGCCTAAAGTAGGATGGATTTGTTAAGATTTCATAGAGCTTGACTCAAGCTTATCTACAATATTTTGTGGAGAGTTTGATCCTGGCTCAGGACGAACGCTGGCGGCATGCCTAACACATGCAAGTCGAACGGAGAGCTGAAGTTTCGATGGAAGCTCTTAGTGGCGGACGGGTGAGTAACGCGTGGATAACCTGCCTGAGAGTGGGGGATAACAGCCCGAAAGGGCTGCTAATACCGCATAACGTTGTCTGGGGACATCCCCGGACAACCAAAGGAGCAATCCGCTCTTGGATGGGTCCGCGTCCGATTAGCT
>NZ_JACVHF010000199.1 GCF_014502795.1 Heliobacterium chlorum | reverse complement strand
GCCGGCGTAGCTCAACTGGTAGAGCAACTGACTTGTAATCAGTAGGTTGCGGGTTCAAGTCCTGTCGCCGGCTCCATTATCAAAATAATACCTATGCGGGTGTAGCTTAATGGTAAAGCCCTAGCCTTCCAAGCTAGTTACGTGGGTTCGATTCCCATCACCCGCTCCATCTAAATTTCATACACCATGCGGAAGTAGCTCAGCGGTAGAGCATCGCCTTGCCAAGGCGAGGGTCGCGAGTTCGAATCTCGTCTTCCGCTCCATTGTGCGCCCGTAGCTCAGCTGGATAGAGTAATTGACTACGAATCAAGAGGTCAGGGGTTCGAATCCCTTCGGGCGCGCCAT
>NZ_JACVHF010000198.1 GCF_014502795.1 Heliobacterium chlorum | reverse complement strand
TAAAGTGGTTCCTTTCTCTGTGAACTGGAACGTTCTTTTGCCAATATAAACAGTTCTCTGGGTGTATCAGGTGACCAAGGCCGAGAAATAAGCGATTGTTTTTTTGGGTCTAAAGGCCTAAGATATGGTGGCCGTCTATGAAGTAAATAGGATCTTGTTCGAATTAAAACACTTCCCCCTTTGGAGTTATACGGACTGATGGGAGAAAGAAAAGGGACTCCCAACGATTTAAGGCTTACAAGGTGGGATAATAGTCCAATAAGACCCAGTAATACACCGTAAAAACCAAATATAGCAGCAAGGGATATTACAAAAAGTCTTACCAGTCGAAGACTATAAAACAAGA
>NZ_JACVHF010000197.1 GCF_014502795.1 Heliobacterium chlorum | reverse complement strand
GTTCTTCCCTAATAACAGAGTTTTACGATCCGAAGACCTTCATCACTCACGCGGCGTTGCTCCGTCAGGCTTTCGCCCATTGCGGAAGATTCCCTACTGCTGCCTCCCGTAGGAGTCTGGACCGTGTCTCAGTTCCAGTGTGGCCGATCACCCTCTCAGGTCGGCTACGCATCGTTGCCTTGGTAAGCCGTTACCTTACCAACTAGCTAATGCGGCGCGGATCCATCTATAAGTGACAGCAAAACCGTCTTTCACTATTGAACCATGCGGTTCAATATATTATCCGGTATTAGCTCCGGTTTCCCGAAGTTATCCCAGTCTTATAGGTAGGTTATCCACGTGTTACT
>NZ_JACVHF010000196.1 GCF_014502795.1 Heliobacterium chlorum | reverse complement strand
TCATTATAAAGTCCTTTTATTATATATAGTATAGCTGTAAAAGAAAAAGTGATGATCATTAAAGCAAAGAAAAAAACTGTTAGAAATCCTATAAAACTTTCTATTTTATTTCATCCTCCTATATAGATACTAATTTTGCATTCCTCTACACTATGATGTTATAATGCACTTAACAAGGAATCCAGCATGGATACACCAATCCCCTCACTACCGTAAATAGTGAGGGGATTTTTGTAGGTGTGGCTATTGTCGCCTATTTGTCTTTGCGATTACGCAGCCAATGCGTAAATAACGCAATAATACAACCACTGATGACTGTGGTCGTGATGTGAACAAGGATTTCCAACATGAATAACAC
>NZ_JACVHF010000195.1 GCF_014502795.1 Heliobacterium chlorum | reverse complement strand
AACGAACCACTTTCACGTTCACGGAGAAACCAATGCCGATTCGAATCACCTCTGTTATTCCCGGAGCGGAACCGGCACCTGGGCTCCCACAAACGCCATTCATTTTAAGATTTTTTCCGGTGAAAACGGTGAACTGAAGCATGGCATGTATGGAAGCGGTTATACCACCGTGGAATACAGCGGCGAAATGATCAGCAAGATGTACCGATACTTACCACCTGCCGGAACAACGCAGGGCGGGATTCGGGACGTACTGACCTATACATGGAACGGCGAGTATTTGAAACGAGGAGGGCTATAACCATTTTCGGATTGAATGAAACCCTGTTATCGTTTTTGCGGCGGCAGGTGGGCTTACGA
>NZ_JACVHF010000194.1 GCF_014502795.1 Heliobacterium chlorum | reverse complement strand
GATCTATATAAGGAAATCATTAAACAATTTCATATCGACCGTCTTAAATGGAAAGATTTATTTAATGACTTTGAAATGCATTTCTATCGTTACGTTTTCCCTTACTATGATACTTTGTATACATTAGAAAAGTTATCGAAACATCATTACATGATTGGTGTGATTGCAAATGGGAAATCCAAAATTAAACAATTTAGATTGCATTCATTGAGTATTATGCACGTTATTAATTATTTAACTACTTCTGAAACTGTAGGCTATCGTAAGCCACATCCTAAAATCTTTGAAGATATGATTGATCAATTGGGGGTTAAACCATCTGAAATAATGTATGTCGGAGATGATGCATTAAACGATGTTGCTC
>NZ_JACVHF010000193.1 GCF_014502795.1 Heliobacterium chlorum | reverse complement strand
AATGTAACCTATTTCTTTTAACGCTTGTAATTCTTCATCAGTTTTAACAATCATTTTATCCCGTTCCTTTATAAATTATATTACATCTTATTATAGCAAAAATTTTTTGATATACTAAATATGAATGTATAACGATTCGTAATAGTTAAATTAATTTTCAAAGAAAGAGAATTTGTCTAAAGTAAAGTCTTTTCGAATTTCCTTTTCTTAAGAGGAGTCAGTATGATATGAATGATAAATGGTATAGACATATAATTGGAGCGCGAACTATTAAAACTGGTTTGGCTACTTTTTTTACGTCTTTATTTTGTATGTTGTTAAACCTCACTCCAATTTTTGCCATACTTACTGCAATTGTTACAATTGAAC
>NZ_JACVHF010000192.1 GCF_014502795.1 Heliobacterium chlorum | reverse complement strand
GGATAAGTGCTGAAAGCATCTAAGCATGAAGCCCCCCTCAAGATGAGATTTCCCAACTTCGGTTATAAGATCCCTCGAAGATGACGAGGTTAATAGGTTCGAGGTGGAAGCGTGGTGACACGTGGAGCTGACGAATACTAATCGATCGAAGACTTAATCAATTTTTAAAAAACGTTTTGCGACGCAAAATCTTACTTACTATCTAGTTTTGAATGTATAATCATTCATTTGTCTGGTGACAATGGCAAGGAGGTCACACCTGTTCCCATGCCGAACACAGAAGTTAAGCTCCTTAGCGCCGATGGTAGTCGGACTGACGTTCCGCTAGAGTAGGACGTTGCCAGGCAAATATCGTATGGATGCGATGAGC
>NZ_JACVHF010000191.1 GCF_014502795.1 Heliobacterium chlorum | reverse complement strand
CGCAGTGAAGAGGCCCAGGCGACTGTTTAGCAAAAACACAGGTCCCTGCCAAACCGAAAGGTGACGTATAGGGGCTGACGCCTGCCCGGTGCTGGAAGGTTAAGGGGAGGAGTGAGAGCTCTGAACCGAAGCCCCAGTAAACGGCGGCCGTAACTATAACGGTCCTAAGGTAGCGAAATTCCTTGTCGGGTAAGTTCCGACCCGCACGAAAGGCGTAACGATCTGGGCACTGTCTCAACGAGGGACTCGGTGAAATTGATATACCCGTGAAGAAGCGGGTTACTTGCGATAGGACAGAAAGACCCCGTAGAGCTTTACTGTAGCCTGACATTGGATTTTGGTGTGTTTTGTACAGGATAGGTGGGAGACGT
>NZ_JACVHF010000190.1 GCF_014502795.1 Heliobacterium chlorum | reverse complement strand
AATATTTAACTTAATGCCCAATCCATTACTCTCCAGTAATCTTTCGAAAAACCTCAAAAAGTATTTCCTGGACTCTAGTAACTGTTCTATTTCTGTTGAACTGAGTACTTGAAAATCACAGTTCCAATGGCAGTTATCTTTATTCTCCAGTAAACCTCCAGCCAATGTAATTATTTCATCCTGTGAATCATTCGAAAGTAGCTTGTCCGATATAAAGATCACCTTTATGTAGTTGGCTCTGCTAAAATTCAATTCCTCTTCTATCCCTTTTAGATACGGATAATCTTCTAATGAACTGGGTCGGCGATAATCGACCAAGACCATGAAACTAATCAAGTCTCCGCAATAACCGTCTCTCAATAGAAATATTTCTAC
>NZ_JACVHF010000018.1 GCF_014502795.1 Heliobacterium chlorum | reverse complement strand
TCTTTCCGATGTAAGAAAAGTTGAGCCAGAAAAGCAAAAAACTGTTTTGAGATACAAGGTCAGGCCAAAGGTAGTATTATATTCACCCAGCAAAAACTATCTTTCTTGACTCACACGCAACTTATGGAATTTATCGACTCACATAGAGGCCAGTCTGCTCAAAAAACCGACAGGCGACTTCGTCCGCTAATCATGGAGGCCAGTTTTTCGTCACGACCAACAGCAAAGTCCGCCCAATCATATCGGAGGATACGTCCGACCACTTATCAAGCGAGGGTTCTTCAATCTTTTGACCGTCGCTTATTTGGCATGGGCTTTAGGGTACTCGTAGTTTTTCCGGGTAGCGTTCCAACTAGAGACCTTGGTAAAGTAACCGATAATCCGCGTTAAATAGTCTGTAATGGGAGATCCGCAGATGGGGCAGATTTCCCCTGTTCCCACGAACGACGTATGACCCTCTTTACAGATGCCGAAACCGTAGTTGATTGCAAAATGCTCGACACCTTCCGTTAAGGCGATGCGTAGCAGCCGTTCCATCGTTGCTGGTTCGGTAATTTGCTCTTGTACATTCAAGTGAAGAATCCCGCCACCACTTACATGCTTCATAAAACGCCCGGTCAAACGGATTCTATCCATGGTTCCCATATCGGCGATTAGCGGAATGTATTGATTCGAATACAACTCAAAAGGCTGCTTATCTCCAAACACCAACTGGTCCTTTCGGGCTAGGCTAACGGCTGTGCTTTCAGCGGGGATTTCTTCAGTATTGAAGGAGTACCCTGTTTCCTGACTAAAAGCCTGAGCATATTCTTCGGTTTTAACTAGCACTTCCTCTACGAAATCCTGACCATCCTGAGATTCCATTGGAATCCCTAAGAAGTGGCACATCTCATATTGACCATGGATTCCGATAGTGGAAAACAGCATATCCAGAGTAAACCATCCTAGAGGCTTGAAAAACTTTAGAAAACCCTTTTCCACACGTCGCCGCAGAATTTCTTCCCGATGGACTAACAGCAGGTCTCGATTCATAGTTAACCGCTTATTTAGCAGACGGAAAAAGTCTTTTCGATCTTTTGCTTCTGTGCAGTGCATTGTCAAGAAATACGCCAAGCTTACCGGGATTGAACATCTAACCTGCCATACGCTACGGCACACCTTCGCCCATGAGTTAACCATCCGGAAAATCCCGATGGATGTGATCGCTCGGTTAATGGGCCACATGAAAAGCGATGGCTCACCGAACCTGTCGATGACCAGCCGTTATACAATGCCGGGTGAAGATGACTTGGCGAGGGCCGTTGAGGAACTGAGTTGGGTATGACGGTGGGCGAATAATAATCGCCTACCTAATAACATAAATTACCACGGCCTACGAATTTGCTTTACTTAATGTAGCGTCAACCTCAATAACACCAACAAAAAAAGCGACCCCGCCTAATGATAGCATTTCATCGGAACTTTAACTCCGTGGCGATAGGTGTACGGTCGAGTCCGAGATGAAATGTCCTGTTTTTTGTTGTACATCATGTCCCTCCGCTTGCGATGGATAGGGACCAAACTTTCTCACGACGTTGTGAACCCAACTCACGTACCGATTTAATGGGTAAACAGCCCAACCCTTCAGTTTCAGGATACGGTAGCTATTATCCTTTTCGCTACGGCTTTTTCACTCAATAGTGCCGGATCACTTAGCCCGACTTTCATCCTTGCTCGACTTGTCTGTCTTACAGTCAAGCTCACTTTTGCACTCTATTGACCCAATCAGTCTGAGGTGTATTCTAACGCATTTCTTTCTTCTCAAGAAACAGATATTCTAAATAATGAAAGTTCCTGTAGAGAGAGGCCTTAATTTTAGTCGTCAATAGAACTAACTAGGTTTTACTCGATCCGAATTAAATATCTTTCTGAAAATATACTTTAATAATAAAATCCCTGTTAAAATAATAACTTTGCTCTTGTTAAACAGCGTTTGTGTCACAAAAAATACGCAAATGGAGATTTTTCCATAGCTTGTGATTACTATAAACCTAAAAATTGTAAGCAAAATGCCCTCTTGAGTATTATCTAGTTAACTCAAGAGGGCATTTTCTTAATTTTTTACGTCATATTTCCATGATAATCGGCAGAACGATCGGTCTTCTTTTGGTTTTCTGATAGAAGAATTCATTGAGCGTATCACGAATCAAGTTTTTCAATACAGACCATTCGGTCGTGCCTGTATTGCGAGTCGTCAACGCTTCTTTGACCCGCGTCTTCGCTTCACCGAGCATATCTCCGGCCTCACGGACGAAGACAAAGCCCCTCGATACCAGATCCGGTCCGGCCAGTACGTTACCGTTTTCTTTGTCGATAGTTACGACAGCGATCACGACGCCGTCTTGGGCTAAGTGGTGGCGGTCCCGGAGTACGATGTTGCCTACGTCGCCGACACCGATGCCGTCGACAAAGACGCTTCCAGACTCGACAGAGCCTGTAATCTGGCCCAATTCAGCGTTTACTTCGATCCGGTCGCCAATGTTGCAACGAATAATATTCTCTTCCGGGATGCCCATGGTCTTCCCTAGTTTGGCAAAGGTGGCTTGATGGCGGTATTCGCCATGGAAGGGAATGACGAACTTCGGCTTCAAGAAGTTCAACATGAGCTTAATTTCTTGTTGGGCTGCGTGTCCCGACACGTGAACATTGGCCACGTCTTTATAGATGACATCGGCACCGATACGGAAAAGATTGTCGATGGTGCGGGCCACCAGCTTTTCGTTCCCGGGAATCGGAGTGGCTGAGATGACCACCGTATCACCTTGGCGGATCGCCACTTGACGGTGGTTATTGGTAGCCATCCGGGTGAGGGCGGCCATCGGTTCCCCTTGGGAACCTGTCGTAATGATCGTCACCTGATTATCGGGTAGACGATCCACTTCTTCCGCCTCGATCAGCATCCCTTTGGGTACGTTCAAATAGCCCAGTTGCTGAGATACATCGACTACGGTGACCATGCTCCGGCCCACAACGGCCACCTTGCGGTTGAACTCGGCAGCGGTGTCGATGACTTGTTGAATCTGGTGAACGTTAGAGGCAAAGGTGGCGATGATGATACGGCTATCCGTCTGGGCGAAGACGGAACGGAAGGTCTCCCCCACGGTGCGCTCAGACGGAGTGTACCCCGGCCGTTCCACGTTCGTAGAGTCACATATGAAGAGCAATACCCCTTCGTCGCCATAGCGTGCCAGTTTATTGAATTCCAGCACCTTGTCATCAACAGGCGTTTGGTCGAGCTTAAAGTCACCGGAGTGAACGATCAGCCCGGCGGGCGTGCGGATGGCGATTCCGATCCCATCGGGAATGGAGTGATTGACCCGGAAGAATTCCACTTGAAAGGGGCCCGTGTTGATCACATCGTCGGCAGTGATCTCATGCAGTTCCGCTTCCCGAATCAGCCCGTGTTCGGTCAGCTTGTTCTTTACCAAGCCGAGCGTGAGCCGCGTGCCGTAGACAGGAACCTGAATCTGCTTCAGTACGAAAGGCAGACTGCCGATATGGTCCTCATGCCCGTGCGTTAAGAAAATGCCCCGAATCTTATCGACATTTTCTATGAGGTAGGTGATATCGGGGATGACGAGATCGATGCCCAGCAGTTCTTCGCCAGGAAATTTAACACCTGCATCGATGACGATCATATCATCGCCATATTCGATGACACACATGTTCTTGCCGACTTCACCGACGCCACCGAGGGGGATGACAGATACGGTGGATAGTGTCGATTGAGTTTTCGGTTTTGGCTTGCTCCGGCGAGGGCGATAGCCTTTTTTCGCCCGGGCAGCATGAAGTTTGGGGGTCGTGTTCGGAGTCGATTCCGGTGTCGTATTCATGGTTACTCCTCTAATCAACGGAATACTTTTTCAAATGGATAGTAATAGTTAAAGTTTTTGATCAAAAAGTCCCAAATATCCATCAATTTTTCATAAGGCCTGCCGTCGTTCATCGACAGACTCCTCAAATCGACCCACAGCGGTCCAGGCACAATCCGCAAAGAGCTCAGCTTTTTAAGATGAACGAAAAATATCAGGATTATTTATCCATTACTTTGATTTTTCGACGATGCCTTTTCAATTCCTGCTTATCACTACGATGATCCCGAGGTGTTCTTATTCAAAATAACGATTTAAGGCTTCCAGCACGCCCCAGGAGCGAGAAGCCGATGTGACCCAATCGGCATCGCCTTGAATCTCTTGAGGAGAATTGGCCACCAACACCCCTTGACCGGCCCAGCGGATCATGCTCAGGTCGTTACGGTTGTCACCGATGGCCATGACTGATTCCCTGGGAATGGACAAGGATGCGGCCAGTTGAGCTAAAGCCTCGCCTTTCGTTGCTCTAGGGTGGAGGATCTCCACAAAGTGATCATGGGAGTTCGTGACAAAGATCGAGTCGCCCAATTTTTCTGCAATCTCCGCCGTCAAGGGACGGGTAACCGCCGGATCGGTCATCAAGACGAGCATCGTGGGATGTTGTTCCGGTGTCTGTAGGAGGTGTTCGCTCAGATCGGCTACATTCGAAAAGGACACACCTAATCCTTGCTGATAATTTTCCGTCTGTTCATGAGGCGTATCGGTCAGTACTTCGTCACCATAAAAGGAAAACCGCAATGCATCATGGCCGCGGTCCTTCAGCAAACGGAGAACCTCGAGAGCCAACTCCCGGTTCAGGGCGAGATGATGAAGCATGCGGTCTTCCAATAAATCGCGTATCATGGCGCCGTTACAGACGATGATCGGCGTTTGCAAGGATAATTGCCGGGCATAGCGAATCGCCGACGGAAAGAGCCTTCCGGTGGCCAGGGTGAATAAAACACCCTTTTGCTGAAGTTCAGCGATCCGTTGGCGTACCGGTTCAGGAACGGTTCGCTTCTCATCGAGCAGAGTACCGTCCAAGTCCATGGCCACCAGCCGGATCGAACTCATGCCGGCCTCCAGGACCAGGTATAACCTTGAAAGAGAATCGATAACTCACGAGGGTACTCTTCCACAGCGATAAACTGATCGACGGGAAAGGTGATTTCCCAACTTCCTTGCCCCGGAGCCGTTTCTTGGGAAAGCATTTGAAAAGCCACTTGATCGACTGTCAAATGTCCCTCTTCAATCCGTTCTTCCCGGCGGACAATTCGTTCGACCGTGCATAGGCCCCGCCAAATGGATGTATGCTGTCCCGTTTTTAAGCTAAAGGTACCCCGGCGCCCCAGGAGGGGCGCCAAGGCGTCGGCCAAAACCATTTCTTTTGGGTCCGATGTGACGTATTCTGTTCCGGCCAGATAATAATTTCCCATCTATTTATTCCTTTACTATAGGCTGTAGTTCGGTGCTTCTTTGGTGATGGTCACATCGTGGGGATGGCTTTCCCGCAGACCGGCAGCGGTGATGCGGATAAATTGGGTTTTCGTCATCAATTCATCGATGTTCCGGCATCCGCAGTAGCCCATGCCGGAACGAAGTCCGCCGATGAGTTGGAAAACCGTATCAGAAAGGGATCCTTTGTAGGGAACGCGGCCTTCGATGCCTTCAGGGACGAGCTTCTTATCGTCTTCCTGGAAGTAACGGTCTTTGGAACCTTCTTTCATCGCACCAAGGGAACCCATGCCGCGGTACACTTTGAAACTCCGGCCTTGGTAGATTTCGATGTCTCCAGGGCTTTCTTCGGTACCGGCGAGCAAGCTGCCGATCATAATCACGTTGGCACCGGCGGCGATGGCTTTGACGACATCACCGGAGAACTTGATGCCTCCATCGCCGATGATGGGAACATTTTTCTCTCGGGCGGCACGGGCACAGTCGGCAATCGCTGTAATCTGGGGAACGCCGATACCAGCGACAACGCGGGTGGTGCAGATAGAGCCCGGCCCGATGCCGACTTTGACACAGTCGGCGCCTGCATTGATCAAATCGATGGTTGCTTCATAAGTGGCTACGTTGCCGGCAATGATATCGACCTGCGGGAATTCCTCTTTCAGTTTTTCGACCGCATTCAATACACCCCGTGAATGACCATGGGCAGTGTCGACGACGAGAGCGTCCACGCCGGCAGCGACAAGAGCCCGGGCCCGCTCCATCGTATCTATGGTGACGCCTACAGCGGCACAAGCGCGCAAACGTCCCCGCTCATCTTTTGTGGAGTTGGGGAACTGGCGGGCTTTTTGAATATCTTTAATGGTAATTAGGCCCTTTAAATGTCCCTCTGCGTCAACGATGGGCAGTTTCTCTACTTTGTGATTGCGCAGAATATCTTTCGCTTCTTTCAAAGAAGTCCCTATAGGAGCGGTGACCAGATTGTCTTTTGTCATGACATCGCTAATGGGGCGGGTGAATTCCGTCTCAAAGCGCAGATCCCGGTTGGTCAGAATACCGACGAGCTTGCCCTCTTCATCGGCGATCGGCACACCCGAGATATGGTAGCGTTCCATGATGGCCAGTGCGTCATTGATTTTATGTTTCGGCGTTAAGTAGATGGGATCGGTGATGACCCCATGTTCTGAACGCTTGACCCGATCCACTTCATGAGCCTGTTGATCGATGGTCATGTTTTTGTGGATGACACCGATACCGCCTTCCCGCGCCATGGCGATGGCCATTCGAGAGTCGGTCACCGTGTCCATACCCGCAGACATGAGGGGGATATTCAAACGGATCCGCCGCGTCAGCCACGTAGAGGTTTCAACCTCCCGAGGCAATATCTCTGATTTAGCAGGGACCAGTAAAACGTCATCAAATGTTAGTCCTTCTCGAATCATTCCTAAGTCACGCAAAACTGCGACATCTCCTTTCCAAAGATACCCTTCCTCTTTGACCATCATTTTACCACAAAAAACACGGTCATAGAAATTTTTTGTCGTCAATGGGAAAAACCTTCTGGTGCACAGTTCTGCAATCAGAAGGTTTTTTCTTCATTGGAACCGGTCCAAGTATTCCTGAACTACGTAGTTCGGTGCCGACGCAACAAACCGATCGACCAGAAAGAGGATGATCGTCAGGTCATCCAATTCACCGATCAAGGGAATCATGTCCGGCAGCACGTCCAGGGGCCATATGAGATAAAGCAATCCCAAACCGGCAAAGAGGGCTTTGTTGATCAGCGGGACCCGCCCGTCTCGCAGGAGACCGTAGACGAGACGACCAGACCGGGGCAAGTTCAACAAGAGCCGCATCCTTTGCCAAAGACTTGGCGATTGAAGGGATGGCAGAAGAATCCCCCCATTCATTGAATTACCTTTATTTTACCCCGCTTTCGCTTTCGGGAAAAGCCCCTGGAATCAGATGGGTCACATCGTTGATGCGCTCGATGATCCCTTTGCCATCGTAAAAGTCGATAACGTTGAGGGCTGTGTTGTCTTGACGAAACTGCCAAGCTCGATCGAGGTCAACGTCCAAAATCGCGCAGAGCAGCGTGCGGATAGTGCCGCCGTGGGCGACGATGGCGATATTTTCGCCGTCATGCTTGGCGATCAGCTCTTGTAAGGCCGCAAAAGCACGCTCCTGGACGATGGGAAAACTCTCCCCGCCGGGCAGGCAGACTTTAGCTGGTGTGCGGTTCCAAATCTTAATCTCTTCCGGATAAGCTTTTTCAATCTCTGGAAAGGTCAATCCTTCCCAGGCACCGAAGTTGCATTCCCGAAAACGAGCATCTAAGACCACTTCGATCTCTTTGGCGTCGGCCACCGCTCTGGCCGTTTCAACGGCTCGGCTTAAGTCGCTGGCATAGACATAGTCGACCTTTTCTTTGGCCATTCGCTTTACCAGCCGTTGTGCCTGCTCTCTCCCTCGATCGCTGAGGGCTACGTCGCTATGTCCCTGATAGCGCCGGATCTGATTCCACTCTGTTTCGCCATGCCGTATCAGATAGACTCGGGTCAAGCCAGTCCTTCCTCCTTCATGATCACCTGCATCGCCTGAATTAATCGTTCTGTCGCCGAGCTGTCCCGAACAGCAAAGCGCAGATACCGTTCTCCTAAGGCCGGGAAGGTATTGCAATTTCGCACCAATATTCCCTGATGGCGCAGCTTTTCCGTCCATGTCGTCGACGAAAGCCCCGTGTCCCCCGTATGGGCCAGTACGAAATTGGCCGCCGAAGTTAGCGGTCTAACGCCGGGTAGGCGAGACAATTGTTCGATCAAAAACTCCCGCTCCTTAGGCAGTCGCTCCCAAGTGCGTTTATGATAATCTAAATCAGCGAGTGCGGCAACCCCGGCCACCTGGGCCAGGTGATTTACCACCCATGGATCGCGGTGGGTGATGATGTCTTTGATCATGTCTCGATGAGCGATCAACGCACCGAGCCGGATTCCCGGGATAGCAAAAAATTTCGTCAACGAATAGAGAACCGCGATCTGCCGGTGTTTCGCGGCGAGGGAGCAGCAACTCCGTTCACGGCCGTCCGGCAGAAAGTCTAGAAAAGACTCATCGACGAGTACATGTATATGATGCTTCTCAACGAGATTGACGATCGCTTCTTTCTTTTCGTCGGTCCAGACCCAGCCAACAGGGTTGTGAGGAGAACAGATGATGGCGGCGTCACATTTCTCGTCGAGAAGCCTCTTTTCCCACTGAACGATATCTAATCGAAAATACTCTTGCTCGTCTAACTGGATAGGGACGGCTTGTCCTCCCTGGGCATGGACAGCACGGAAATACTGACCGAAGCCGGGATCACAGATTAAAACCCGTTTTGCCTGCACCTGCCGCAGCCAGTGATCGAGCAGGTCCACAGCACCGTTTCCGGCGCAGATGGCCTCCTCTTCGACCTGGAGATGACGGGCAAGGGCAGAAATCAACTGGCTGCATTTTGGATCGGGATAATGGACGATATGGTCGATGTTTTCGACGATCGCTGCTTTGACTCTCGCCGATAAGCCTAAAAAGTTGATATTGGCGCTCAGATCGAGAATTCCTTCGAGTGCTTTTCCACTTCCCCCGGAGGCGGACCAGACGTCACCACCATGGGGAAAGGATTTTCTGTTCAGTTCGTTTTGCCTCAAATCGCCCATCCCTCCCCACTCTGTTCATGATAACGTGGACCACCGCCGACGAGCTGATATGCGCCGAGGGGAGTCCATTTCGGGAAGCGACTTTCTGTCCACTTGATGACGCTTTCGATACGGCTGCGATTTTTGTAGGGAAGCAACAATCCCAGTGCGGTGCCGCTGTGAGCGATGTTGACACCGACAGCGCCGAGTGAAGCGACGCCTGCGATCAGTTCTTCCAAGGCTTCTTTGGGCAAGATTTGTTGGTTCGCTCGAGCACTTAATGTCGCACCTGCACCGATAGATGTAGGATTGCCCGAGCGGATCCCCTGGATGATCTGAGCAAAAGCTTGACGGACAGCAGACTCTTTTTGACGGTTCGCCTCGATGATGTCGTGCCGTCGGTTGAACTCGACCGTATTCACTTCCCCGCCCAGGTCGTAAGCCAGAACGAATAAAGGAGGTACGGGAGGCTGACCCACCGTTGTTCCCCAGGAGCCCTTGCGATGATCAAATACGGCGATACCGGGGTAAAAGAGACCGTCTGACGGTTCTACGGTAATAGCAATCCGAGCCAACGTGCTTACAGACAAATCCCGTCCCAGCGCCCGGGCGACGGCGAAGCAGCAGGCGCAGATGTCGGCCGTGCTGGATGCTAAGCCTTTGCCGAGGGGAAGGGGATTCGTCAAAGAGATGCGCACATCGTAACCTTCTGTTACGTTCCATTCGTCAAGCAGACGGGATACTGCCCTCCGGGCCTTCTGCCGGTCATCGAGACCGGTGATACGTCCCGAACCGGTCGTCAGAGAGGCGCTGGCGGTAACCCAGGCATCGATGGGGCATGTGATATGCAAAAACCGGTCTCCAATCAGTCCCTGTGCCAGTTCTCCGCATGTTCCCGGTACCTGAGCCCAACCGTACACGCCTCTCACCTCTCCCATTCTAGCTAGAGTCAACCCTTCTGTAAGAACACCAATAGTAACAAGCAAAGCACCTCGACCATTTCACAAGTGGCCCCATAAATATCGCCAGTCAAGCCACCTAAAAAGCGGGTCATTTTTTTTCCCCAGCGATCGACGAAGAGCCTGACCAGAACCATCATGAACAAACCGTAGACCCCAGCCATGATCAGGGCCACGATCAATGTGACCCATTCAGCGACCCTCAAAACCTTTTCATCGATATACTTGTTGAACAGGGTCGCCATTCCCTGCTGGCGGGCATAAGGAAAGCGGCCTGCCCCATAGGCGATAGCCCAACGACCGACCATGGGGATCCAGAACAAGGACAAGTATAGCGGATTGACCCCGTTCGAGTTGTAAAATCCGCTTTCCCACCGCCAAAGGGTGATCCAGTGGAGTACCGTTTCCAAGGTGGCCCCTTGCAGTGACGCTGCCGGTTGATACAACGAATAGAGAGCGCCCGCCTTCGTCAGCAGCAGCACGATCACCGACAGGACGGCATGAGCGCCGACGCGGGAATCCCGCATGATCTCCAGAACCCGCTCGGGCTTTCGCGCCGAAAAGACACCGTCAAAGGTATCCATAAAACCGTCCATGTGAATGCCGCCGGTGATATAAATTTGCATGGCGAGAAGCAGCGGCACAAAGACGGCTGGCGGAAATAAGAATTGCAAGAGCGGTGTAAGTAAACTTATGACGATTCCGATCGTCAAGCCGACGAAGGGAAGATAGATAAAAGAGCGGCCAAAATCTTCGTCATTCCCGTTGCTTACATCCCCCGTCGGCAAGCGGGTGAAAAAGGACAGGGCCATTCGAAAACGCAGCCACTGCAGGGCAAGAAATTTCACCGTTATTCCAAGGCCTCGCTGACACCGGCGCTGGAGAAGGTGGCCATTTCATTGTAGATTTTGACCGCTCCGTCGATCATCGTCATCGCTAAAGCAGCTCCGGTGCCTTCGCCCAAGCGGAAATCCATCATCAGCATCGGTTTAATACCCACGTATTCCAGCATGAACTTGTGGCCCGGTTCAACGGATAGGTGAGAACCGATCATGTAGGGGCGAGCTTGCGGGCAGATCGCTCCGGCGATAACAGCGGCCGCTCCGGAGATGAATCCGTCAATGACGACGGGAATGCCCTGCGCTGCCGCACCGAGGCAAACGCCGGCTAATCCGGCGATCTCTAAACCGCCTATCTTCGCCAGCACATCGATGGCATCGTCCCGATTCGGTTGGTTGATCTCGATGGCCTTCTTAATGGCATTGATTTTGACATCGAGCTGTTTATCGTTGATGCCGGTTCCCCGTCCAACAACCTGTTCAATAGGGAGATTGCCCATGACCGAGATGATGGCTGCCGAAGGGGTCGTGTTGCCAATGCCCATTTCACCTGTTCCGACGACGCGAATCCCTCTGCCATAGGCATCAGCGACGACTTCGGCGCCGACCAGTATGGCTTGAATCGCTTCATCCCGGGTCATGGCTGGACCTTTGGCCATGTTCTTCGTTCCATAGGCTACTTTTTTCTTGATCAGACCAGGCAGGTCATCCATATCGACAGCTACGCCCACGTCGACGCAAACCAGTTCCGCGCCGGCATGGCGAGCCAAAACATTCGATCCCGCACCGCCATGGATGAAATTGATGATCATCTGAGGAGTCACTTCCTGAGGAAATGCACTGACGCCCTCTTCGACGACACCATGATCGCCAGCCATCAAGATGATCGCTTTTTGGGGAATTTCTTTTGGAACCTCTCCATAGATACCCGCCAGTTGCTTGGCGATGTCCTCAAGGACACCTAAACTACCTTGCGGTTTAGTGAGGTCATCAAGGTGGGCCTGAGCTTTCTCCATGGCTTCCTCGTTCAGTGGTTTGATTTGTTGAAGCAATGATTCTAGAGACATCTTTGTATCCTCCTTAATATTCAATCCCTCGTCGTGAGGAGGTGATTCCGTCGGCCAGGGGATGTTTCGTCACCGTCATCTCCGTCACCAGGTGAGCTTCATCGATGATTTCCTGGGCCATTCTCCGCCCCGTTAACACAACTTCCACATGAGCGGGGCGCTGCCGCAGCGCGTCGAGGACCCTTTCCACAGGCACATAGCCGCGAGACATAATATAACTCACTTCATCGAGAACGACCAGCTCGACCTTACCTGCTTGTAATACCTGTTCGGCATATTGAAAGCCCATTGCGGGCCAAGGATTGTCGGTTTCGCGGTTTCGCCGGAAACATTCGCCGCATTGGATACAATGGGCCATCCCTGACCGAATCATCGCTGACCGGGGGCAACCCCATCCGAACTGAGTGATATGTATCTGCGGCAACCGTTGCAAGGCGAACAATTCTCCCATGTAGGCGCTGCCTTTTTGAAATTGGATAAACTCCACCTGCATGCCGTGGCCAGCCGCTCGCAAGCATAGGCCCAGCGCTGCCGTGGTTTTCCCTTTTCCGTCACCGGTGTAGACTTGAATCAACCCTTGCTGGGGCATGCTAGACCACTCCGTACAGATGCTTCTTCGAGACAATGGAGAAAACGTTTCATCGATGCTGGAAAAGCGGAGAAATGAAAATGGAAATAAGACGCCGTCAACGAACCCGAACTATACCCTTCGGGGCGAAACGCTTCTGTCCCTCCCAAGGGGTCTGTCTTTCCTAATGAAAAAGCAGGCCGCATATTTTCTTCGGGAGAGAAGTACACATCGGAATAATGAAATTCATGGCCTCGGAGCCGATCTCCCCGGCGGCCCAGAAGAGTGTCGTGGTAGATCTGTGCGGTCACATAGCCGAGGGCTCGCCGTTTGGTTCCCATACGGCAATCTGCCGGGACAAGACCGGCAAGTTCATAGCTTTGTCCGTCATTCGTCTTGATCGACCGGCATAAGGTCATAAAGCCGCCGCATTCGGCGTAGATGGGCATCCCCTGCTGGTGCAAGTAGCGCAGTTCTTGAAAAAAGGAGCTGTTCGCCGAGAGGCTTTCGAGATGCAGCTCCGGGTATCCGCCTCCCAGGTAGAGACCTGCCACCTTTAATGGAATGGACTCTCCACGAACCGGTTGAAAAGGGACCCATTCGATGCCCAAGTCTTCCAAGTCCCGCAGGGCATCTTCGTAGTAAAAATGAAAAGCTTCATCACGAGCGATGGCCACGGGAATTTTTTGAGCGAACCGAGGGGTCTGTTTCGTTATCTGGTTTTTTTCCAAGTTCTCCGCTAGATGCTCCGCTAGGTTCTCCTTTTTCTTTTCCATCTTTATTTCTAGCTTTTCTGTCGAAAAAGAGGAAGCCACTTCGAGCAGCCGGTTTACGTCGACGTAACGTTCCATCACATCGGCCAACTGCTGCCAGTAGGATTCCAGCTCCCGGCTCGACTCGATGGCGGAAACAAGGCCGAGATGCCGTTCCGGCATGGGCCGAACAGCATCGCGAGGGAGGCAGCCTAAAACAGGCACGCAACAGGTTTCTTCTACAGCTCGCCGGGCCATTAAGCCGTGCCGTTCCGAGCCGACTCGATTGATGATGACGGCGGCCACGGTCAGGTCCCGCTGTAACGTGCAAAAGCCGTGGACCGTGGCGGCTATGCTCTGAGCGGCCGATCGAGCATCGACCACCAGTATGACAGGCTTGTTGACGATTTGAGCCAGATCAGCGGTGCTCCCTTTGCCACCGGGCTTTTCTCCAGCGGCGCCGTCGAAAAGACCCATGACCCCTTCGATGACAGCCATTTGGGCTCCCTCTATCGCCCGCCGGTATAAGCGAAGGATCGTCTCGCGGTCCATCATCCAGCTGTCCAAATTGGAACAGGTTCTCCCGGTGTTCAGCTTGTGAAAGGTCGGATCAATATAATCGGGGCCTGTCTTAAAACTTTGCACCGTCATGCCCCGCCGGCGTAGAGCGGCGAGGATTCCCATGGTGACAGTTGTCTTTCCGGCACCGCTGTGAGTTCCGGCAATTACAACAGCTGGTATCATCGTAACCACGTTCCTATTCCATATAAAATGGCACCACCGGCCAGGCTGTACAGGATGGCCGTCACAGCCATGATTCGCACCACTTCTCCAATATGGCGTGCCTCTAAGGTCACCAAAGGTTGTCCCATGGTGGCTCTACGAGAAGGGACTCCTCCGTAGTAATTGAGACCGCCCAATTGGACACCTAATGCGCCAGCCACGACCGATTCGGGGATACCGCTGTTGGGACTGGGATGCTTTGGGGCGTCAGTTACCCATGTTTGGATCATCCGCCCTGCCGGATAGCCAAGTAAGGTTCCGGCAAGGATCATGACCGCTCCGGTCAATCGAGCCGGCAAAAAGTTAGCCGCGTCGTCCATGCGGGCAGCAAACCGGCCGAACCAGAGGTAACGGTTATTGCGATAGCCGATCATGGAGTCGAGCGTGTTTATAGCCTTATAGGCGTAGGCACCGGGGACGCCGAGCAAAAAGGCGTAAAAAAGAGGACTTGTGATGCCGTCGACGGTGTTTTCGGCGACCGTTTCCACGGTAGCTCGGACGATTTCACTCTCATTGAGCTGTTCTGTATCGCGCCCTACGATCCAGGAAAGCTTTCGCCGGGCTTCTACGATGTCTCCCGCTTCGAGAAGATCTTTGATCTCGAAAGCCGCTTCAGCTAAACATCGACCGGCCAAGGCAATCCCTAAGAGTATGCCGCCGCCCAAGGCTTGTACAATTCCTGAGCCGATGAAGATACCCTTATCCAGGAGGTGGACCGTTCCAGACTGCTTCACAGGAACAAATTCTAGGTTCGCCCACTGGACAAGAGCCATGACAGCCACCGAAACGGCAAAGGTGATGCCCACCGTGAGCAGCGACAAGACCATCCCCCGAAACAACAGCGACCGCTCAGCCCTTTTCCCCGCCCCGTACAACCGCTTTTCCAACGTCGATATGATCTTCCCGATCCCGATGACCGGGTGAGGCAGCCAGCGGGGATCTCCCACCAGTGCATCATAGAGCAGGGCGATGACGATCGTGAGCATGCTTAAAGAAAAGATATCTGTAAACATCTCTATCATGGCGCTGGAACGGTCTCCGATTCAGGGGAGTTCTTTGGCCCTTCGATGCCGACGATATCATAGAGGAGATCCATTTTTAAGCTCTGGCGGACGATGTCGGCCAAGCGGTTGTAGTCTTGTTCTTTCCGCTCTCTTACCGATGCGGCAGAGGCAAAATTGATCGGTTCAAGACCTTTTTTCCGGCGCAAGGTGTTGAGCAGATGATGCCGTAAGGAGTCGTTGTCAAAGATGCCGTGCAAATAGGAACCGATGACCAAACCGTCGGCGTCGACAATCCCGTCGATGACATCGACGAGTTCCTCTCCCCGTCGTTCGATCCGGCAGAAAGGTTTCGCTTCTGACGAGGCTACGCTCTGTCCCATGTGAATCTCGTAGCCTTGCACGGAAAGACCCTGCAGGGGACCCAGATAGGGTCCGTGACCGCAGATCGTAGCTGATGCTAATTGGGTCACCTTTTCTGCTTCCATGGTTGTCACCATGTCCAACAGTCCAAGACCTGCAACGACGGGAACGGAGCTTTCTACGCCTTGTGGATCCTGTATCTCTTTACCTAAGATCTGATATCCGCCGCAAACGCCCCAGACTAAGATGCCCTTTTCGGCGACGGCTCTGATCTCTTCGGTTAAGCCTGTCTTTTGCAGCCATAACATGTCTTCGATCGTGTTTTTGGTACCGGGAATGATGACCATATCGGGCCGGCCCAGTCGACCAGGCGCTTCTACATAACGGACCTGAGCAGCACCTTCGGCGCTCAAGGCATCGAAATCGGTGAAGTTGGAGATGCGGGGTAGGCGGATGACGGCGATATCGAGCAGTTCCCCCGTAGGCACTTCGGTGATCGGTTTTTCGAGAGCTACCGAATCTTCCTCTTGAATGTGCACCCCTTTGAAATAGGGGACGACACCGACAACCGGCTTTTTCGTATATTCTTCTAAAAAGTCGATGGCTGGTTGAAGCAAGCTGATGTCACCGCGAAACTTATTGATGACGATGCCTTTGATCCGCTCTTGCTCATCAGGGTCCAAAAGAGCCAGTGTCCCCACGACCGATGCGAGCGCACCCCCGCGGTCGATGTCGGCGACTAACAGCACAGGGGCATCAGCCATCTTGGCCACACGCATATTGGCGATATCGCGCGCTTTTAAGTTGACTTCAGCAGGAGAACCGGCACCTTCGATGACGATGACGTCATACTGTTCATGAAACTCATCGAGACAAGCTTGGATCGTGTCGACGGCTTGGGTTGCATATTCTAAATGATACTGGCGGGCGCTGATGTTGCCCACTGGTCGACCGAGCACGATCACTTGCGATGATGCTTGACCGGTCGGCTTTAGGAGGATGGGGTTCATCTTCACATGGGGATCCAGTCCGGCTGCTTCCGCTTGCACGACCTGGGCCCGGCCCATCTCTCCCCCGTCCCGGGTCACATAGGAGTTGAGGGCCATGTTCTGCGATTTGAAGGGGACCACTTTTTGGCCGTCCTGAAGAAATATGCGGCATAAGGCCGTCGCCAAGACGCTCTTGCCGACGTTGGAACTGGTTCCTTGCAACATAATTGCCTTGGCCATTATAATCCCCCTCCTTGCCTTGACCCGTTAGGGTCGGGTCCTTTGATCTGCATCGGGCATCCGCTGACGGTGAGATAGACCCGATGGGCCTGCCGGGCGACTTCCTGCTGAACCCATCCGGCCACATCCCGGAAAATCCGGCTGAGCGGATCGAGGGGAACAATGCCCCAGCCCACTTCATTGCCGACGGCGATCACCGTCGCCTCCGATTCCCGTGCCATCTGTGAGACCTGCCGGGCCTGTTCGACGATCAACTGTTCTTTTTCTGTATTCCACTCGCCTAGTTCGTAAAGGGGAAGGAGCATGTTCGTCGTCCACAAGGTTAAACAATCGATGAGCAGGACGTTTCCCTTCCGGCCCCACTCACGCAGCACCTTGTCCAACTGGGTCGATTCCTCTACCGTTTTCCAGATGGAGGGACGACGCTGCTGATGTATCGTCACCCTGCGCCGCATCTCATCATCATGAACTCCCGCTGTTGCTACATAGATGACCTGTTCCGGGTGGTCGCCGACAGCTTCTGCGGCTAGTTCTTCGGCCCAGGCGCTTTTACCGCTGCGAGACCCGCCGGTGACCAGGACTAATTCTCCTGCTTGAATTCGCATTGCAGCCACGCCTCTTCGTCAATATTTGCCTACATGTTATACTGTGAGTATGAGTAAAAAGACAAGCTTCGCCAGAATTAAATATCGCGTCCAACAGGTCGGCCGCGCCTTACTGCCTACCTTTACCAGAGAGGAGCTACAGTGGGCCGCATCGTTCCTTTCGGCAGAAGAACATGAAGTCTTCCGGGAAATGGCACCGGCTGACCGGCGGCACTGCCTTGACGTCGCTCATATCTGCCGCTCCATGGCCGAACAGCTAGCGCCGGATCAGCGACGACTGCTGCTCACCGCCGCTTTGCTCCACGACATGGGAAAACGGCAAGGTGCGATCCGGTTGGGACACCGCATTTTTTTTGTGCTCTTAGGTTCTCGCCGCTCTCGGATCGTTCCTTTTAAACGGTGGCCCCTTGTCGGGCGTCCACTGCATGTGATCGCCCGGCACGCCCGGTTGGGCGCTGCCGAGGCTAAAAAACGCAATTGGGCGCCGGACCTGGTGGCGTTGATCCGCCACCATCATGATCAATCTGGCTCTATGTCTGATGAGAACCGACGCCTTTTGCAGATGCTCCAACGGGCCGACAATCTCTGCTAAGGCATCTGTAACAGCATGGCGTTGACGATGGACGCCGCCACTGTGCTGCCGCCTTTATTGCCGACTACGGTGATGTAGGGGATGTCCGCTTGGACGAGCGCTTCTTTCGATTCAGCAGCCCCCACAAATCCGACCGGTGTACCTACCACCAAGGCAGGACGGCAACGGCCGCCTTCGATCAAACTAAGCAGGTGAAACAGGGCTGTCGGTGCATTACCGATAGCGATGACAGCACCATTCATCTCGTCAGCCAGTAGTTCAAAAGCGGTCATGGCTCGCGTATTCCCCGTCTTTTTCGCCTCTTCGACGACACGAGGGTCACTGATGCTGCAGACGGCTGAAGCGCCTTTGCTGGTGAGCAGGCGCTGGTTTACGCCTACCCTCACCATGTTCACATCGGTATAAACACTAGCACCCTCCGCTAATGCTTTGATGCCGATGTCTACAGCACCGGGGCTCCAGCGAACAATCTTCGCAAACTCTGGGTCACCGGTCGTGTGGACGACCCGTTTGACCACTTTTCGCTCTTCCGGCGATATGGGCAGCGGTCCAAGCAGCTCGTCAATGATGGCCATACTCTTGTCTTCAATGGCCCTCGGATCGGTAATGTAGTCCATCAGCCGACCTCCTGAATGCGTTCGAAGATCAATTGGGCAATCCGTTCATCAGCGCCGAGCGGCCGTCCCATCGTAAAGCGCAGTTGGGGATGGGCTTTGCCGATTTCCTCTAATTCTTCGGGAATATCTTTTTGAATATGTACGCCGTTATATAAGAACAGAGGGATGACTTTAACTTCGTCAACACCTAAGGCGACTAGTTCTTCGATACCTTCGGCCAGGTTTGGCTTGGCGTTCTCCATAAAGCAGACGACGAGCGGGTCGATTTGATGAAATTTCCGTACCATGTTACCGATGTTCACAGCATGGCTGTTCGCTTCAGCCAACCGGCTTCCGTGTGCGACGAGCAAAACACCTGTTTTCATAGTCTCTTCTCCTTCTATCAATAAAGTTAAATATTCAAACAGGACTGCTGCACCTGATAGCAAATCTGGGGTGTGATGACAGAGTGAGCGATTTGGGCGGAGCGGCGTCGAGAGCGAGAGTTGTGAAGCGGTTAAGCGCGCCACGGTTCACATTCAGAATAACCCAGAGGTTTGGCGTGCGAGTGGAACAACCGAGCGAACAGCCGCCCATCCAACAGCCGTCGACACATCCTGTGTCAAGGCCGGGTAATCCAAGGCAGGTCGAGTGAGCACAATCAACCCCATACCTAGTTCCAGAGCTGCACTCATCTTTTCGTCGGCACCGCCAACGGTGCCGCTTTCTTTTGTAACCAGCCACTGTGCACCTGTTTGCAAAAACATAGCCCGGTTGAGTTCGTAACTAAAAGGTCCCTGCATGGCTATGATCTGATTCGGTGTTAAGCCCAGATCGAGGCACCGCTGTATTTCTTGCGGATCAGGTAAAATCCGTACAATCGGATACAACCCTTTATCCAACAGAGGTGGAACCAACTTCGGCAAGGCACGGCTCCCTGTGGCCAAGAAAACCCTGCTCCCGGTCGGAGCCTCTTGCAGCGTCAGCAGGGTTTGGCTCCAGTCGCTGATCAAGGTTAGTTTTTCATAGGCGGGAAGTGCGCTCTCAGGGCGTTCATACCGTAAGTAAGGGATACCCCTCTTACAGCTAAGTTCGATGAGATTTTCCGAAGCAACCCGGGCGTAGGGATGACTGGCGTCGATGACGGCGTTTACGTTATGGTTTTGAACAAAGGTCTCCATAGACAGAAGATCCATGGCCCCTCGTTGCACATGGAGGGCTCCACTAAACTGTTCTCTCAGGATCTGTTCGCCATATTCAGTGACGACAGAAGCTATAACCGGTAATTTCTTCTCCAGTAAGGCCTCAATCAACAACCGGGCATCTTTGGTTCCAGCGACAACCCAAATCACCAGCGATAACCCCTCGGCGTGATCATCCAACCGTCTTTGATATAAGTCTGGGAATTGCCGATGATCAACACAGTGAACATGTCGATGTCATGATTCAGAAATTCACCCAGCGTAGAGACGGTTTTTTCCTCACCAGCCCGCCGGGCATTGCGAACGATGCCGACCGGTGTGGAAGCGGGACGATGCTTTAATAGCAGTTGTTGCACTTCTTCGATTTGGTGAACCCGTTTCGTGCTTTTCGGGTTGTACAAGGCGATAACAAAGTCAGCCGTCGCTGCATTTTCTACTCGGCGGAGGATTAAATCCCACGGCGTCAGCAGATCGCTCAAAGAGATGATGGCAAAGTCATGCATCAGCGGTGCACCGAGGGCAGCCGCAGCAGCCGTGGCCGAGGTGACGCCGGGGATGACTTCCACGTTCACCTTCTCCTGAGCTTGGCGAAGCTGTACTGCTTCCAGGATGACCCCAGCCATGCCGTAAACACCAGGATCGCCGCTCGATATGACAGCCACCTTATGTCCTTCGATTGCAAGGTCAACAGCCAGGTAGGCCCGATCCACCTCTTTGCGCATACCGGAGGCACGTACATCTTTATGAGCGATTAAGTCTTCCACCAGTTTCAGATAGGTGTGATAACCTACGATGATATCGGATTCTTCGATAGCCTGTAAAGCCCGGCCTGTCATCTGATCCCGGTTACCCGGTCCTAATCCGATAATGGCCAAGGTACCTCGGCTAAAGCTACCGTCACTGATTCCAGAACCCTTTTCTTCAATAGCAATCGCGCCCGGCGATGAGCCAATAGGGCTGTCGGTTCGCATACCGCTTTCACTCCAATCTTTTGCGCCACAAAGTCCGAGCCGGGGATGTCATCCCGATGCCGGGCACAGCACTCTTCAATTTCATCTGATTTATAGGTTTGAAAGGGAACCTTTCGTATACGGGCCGTTTCTAAAAAGGCCCTTTCTTCCGCTTTGACCCAAGCACTGGCGATTGACAGCAGACAATCGGGATGGATGCCGACTTGTTGAAAAGCTTGATCGATCGCCCCCATCACCGTTTCCGTAGGGACGCCTTTCCGGCAGCCGAGCCCGGCTACGATAAAGCGGGGCCGCAGTCGAAGTGTGGCCGAGTCATTGCCGACTCGGTGGGTGAGCAATACCTTTAGCGCCTCTTCCTGGGGAAGAGCAGACTCCACCGTCGACACCGCTACCGTTTCCCTTTCGTCTTTTCGCTTTGCTGTCTCAGCGGGATCCCATAGCTTCCATGGGTACGTCCTGTTCTGTTTCACTAAGGCATCATAAAATTGATGATCGCACAGCCATTCGATCGGGGCGCCCCGGAGCATGGCGGAAGAGATCTTTTTTACATTCGACCAAGGTTCAGGGACTGCACCGTTCTGGCGGGCAAAGGTATCTACTGCCGGCAAGCCGACTACATCGGTCGCCGTCGTGATCACCGGCGTCGCACCGATCTGACGGCTGATCTCGAGGGCCAAGTCGTTGGCTCCCCCCCAGTGACCAGACAAGACGCTGATGACAAACTGTCCCGCTTCATCGACGACGACGACCGGTGGGTCCGTCCGCTTATCTACCAGAAAGGGTGCTGCCATTCGAACGAGAATGCCGAGGGCACCAATGAAGACGAGTGGTTGACCACTCGTAAATAGCCGTTCGAAGGTTTCTCTCAAAGGAGGCTGCCAGCACTGGTCGGCCCTACTGATGCAGCTTTCAAGGTTCGACGTCGGCGGTGTCTTTGCTGGAAGCCAGAGTACCGCTTCCGGCAGGGCTACGCCAATTCGCCGGGCTAGGTCGGCTCCCCCCGGCGTCAAGGCCAGGACGTTCACTCTTCCGTTCCATTCTTCCCTTGGCGGTAACCGTGAGTGAACGTAGGATCATATAGCAGTGAACGATCATAAGGACCTTCGAGAAAACGACCTACCATGATCATGGCCGTACGAGAAATTCCGGCTCCGCTCACTTTTTGAGCGATGTCGCCGAGTGTGCCTAGGACCGTCTTTTCATCAGGCCAAGAAGCTTTATAGACGACGGCCACCGGCGTATCTTCCTCGTATCCTCCTTGAATTAGTTCCTGGCTCACTTCGGAGAGGAGATGGGTGCTTAAAAAGATACATAAGGAAGCTCGATGCTGGGCCAAGCTGGCCAGGGATTCTTTCTCCGGCACCGGTGTCCTTCCGGCCAGCCGGGTGATGATCACCGTCTGGGAAACGCCAGGCAAGGTAAACTCCTTTTTTACGGCTGCCGCCGCTGCCAGGAAGGAGCTCACACCGGGGATGATCTCGTAAGCGATACCCATCTCGTCCAAGGCGTCCATCTGTTCCCGGTGAGCTCCATATATGCTCGGGTCGCCCGTATGGACTCGTGCGACCACTTTGCCTTCTCCGACCGCCCGCTTCATGACAGCCAACACTTCTTCTAAGGACATGGAAGCGCTGTTATGAATCTCCGCATCAGGGCGGCACCAGCTCAGGATTTCGGGGTTGACAAGTGAACCGGCGTAGATGACTACGTCAGCCTCAGCCAAGCGTTTTTGCCCTTTCACCGTAATCAGTTCGGGATCACCGGGGCCGGCGCCAATAAAACTAATCAAATCTCTTCCCCCTTCTGCTTCACCAACAACAAGCTGAGATAATCCAGCTTTTGCCCGACGAGGCGGGACAGATCTTTTTCAATCTTTTCTTCCGCTGTCCCGCACCGGGAAATAAACAGAGACGATTCGGCCCGTCCTTCCTCTTTGAGCAAGTCATAGACTCCATCGAAGCGGGAAGCAACTTTCATCAAGACGAGATTGGGGAACTGACGTAATAAGGGGCGCAGTTCCTCGGGGTCACGCAGGGCCGGGACGATGAGCAACGGTTCCTCTCCTTCGGCCAAGGGAATATTGACTCGCGATGCAGCAGCGCAAAAGGAGGTGATTCCCGGTACGCTTTCGACTTCTATTTCAGGATTGATCTTCTGTAATGACTTTAGCAAATACCCGTATGTTGAAAAGAGCAAGCAGTCACCGATGGTGATAAAGGCTGCTTCTCGACCGGAGGCGAGCACCTCGTAAATCTGCCGGGCTGCCTCATCCCAGGCTTCCCGCAAACGGCTTTCGTCGCTGGTCATGGGCAAGTGTAACGAAACCACCTGCGTCTCAGCGGGCAAAACGTCGCGGATGATCGTCGTGGCGACACCTTCTCCGCCGCCTTTACCCTGGGGAGTAAAAATGACCGGGACTTTTTGCAGCAGTTGAACCGACCGGCAAGTGAGCAGACCGGGATCTCCGGGCCCGACACCGATGCCGTAAAAGCGACCAAGCATTACACATCCTCCTTACAAGCCCACAGGATCGTGACAGGGTTATGGCTTTTCCACAAGTGATAAGCCCCTGCCTTTTCCAGCCGTTGTACTTGAAGCTGAGTGGCTTGAACAGGAATCTTTTTTTCCTCCAACCAAGCGACGACAGCGCTGAGAGTTTCCACGGTGATGGCATTGACCACGATCGAACCGCCCACTTTCAGCCGCTTCCAGCACAAATCGAGAATCGATGTTAAGTTGCCGCCGGAGCCGCCGATGATCACTCTATCGGGATCGGGCAATGAATCGAGCACATCCGGTGCCATCCCGGGGATCACCTGCAGGTTCGACAGGCCGAAAGCCAATCCGTTCGCGGCGATGAGTTCACACCCCTCTGGGTTTCGCTCCACCGCGTATACCTGACCTCGATGGGCCAAACGGGCCGCTTCTACGCTGATCGAGCCTGTTCCCGCTCCTATATCCCAAACGACGTCTTTTGGTTCGATTTGAGCTCTCACCAGGGTCAATGCCCGAACGTCCGATTTGGTCATCGGTACTTGACCTCGTTGGAACACTTCGTCAGGCAACCCAATCGTCGTACTTTTTCGATAAGGGGCCTCTCGGTTACAGCTATCCTGAGAGTTTTCTGGATTTTCCCCGTCACGTTCTGCTCTCTTACCGCCTTCGACGATCAACAGTGCCGGACGGTAAGCAATAGATTTCACTTGCGCAATGTCGCTTATGAAAGCGGAACTTACTGTCTCTGTTTCATAGCCTAGGTCGCGAGTCACGAAAGCCCGGCGCCATCCCTGCTGATGGTCAACCAAATGCTGCGCGATCGCTTCTGGCGAATGGTCGGGATCGGTTAAAAAAGCGACCCATCCCTCATGGCTTAGCAGCTTCAGGGCATCGTCCATAGGACGTCCGTGCATGCTTTGCCAACGAGCCTCCTGCCAAGGCAAACCCAGCCGGGAAAAAGCCATTTGAAAGGAACTCAGCCCGGGGATGACCTCAATTTGATCGACTCCAAGCGTCTTGGTTAGGCGCGGCAATAAGCTGTAAAAACCGGGATCTCCCGACACGAGTACAGCCACACGGCGTTGCAACCGCTCAACTGCTATAAATTCTACCAAGCGATCCAAATGGCGGTCAATGGTACGAGTTGGCTTGTCAAGATAGGCAAAGAGTTCAAGTGCCCTCGGCCCTCCGACGAGCAGGTCCGCTTGTTCCACCGCCCGCAGTGCTTTGGGAACCAAATAGTCCTTTGTTCCGGGACCGATGCCGACGACCACTAGGGGGTAACCGGATTCCACATTTTGATCACGTTCTTTGCTCGCTGGCTCCAACCTAGAGGCTCTCCCTTCAAATCTGTAAATACCACCGAAACCGGTCGAGGGAATCGCTCCATGGCTTTTATCGCCGCTACCTCGGCCAGTTCGTCAAAAAGTTCCCGGTATCCCGCCTCGGTGAGGATATGTACCGTTTCTTCGGCCGTATTTGCCTCCAACAAGGCCTTGACGAGCGGAAGCGGGTAACCTTGAACCGCTGCGTGGGCAGCGATGATCTCTCTCCGTCCGTCGGCAACTTTGCTGTGAGTGTGAAAAATCCCTCCGGCCACTTTGACCAGTTTGCCAACATGCCCCCAAAGAAGTATTTCTTCTATACCTCTTTTGCTGCAGGCATCGAGCATATGGCCGATAAAGTTGCTCGTGAGCACCACCGCCTCTGAAGGTACACCTTGGCGCTGCAAACCCCGTTGGCCCATATTGCCCGGCGTCAAAGCGAGTGAGCGATGTCCGGCTGCCAGGGCCACATCGATTTGCGGTTCCAGGCTGTCCTTAAAGGCTTCTTCCGACATGGGCTTCACGATACCCGTCGTGCCAAGAATGGAGATGCCGCCGACGATACCTAATCTCGGGTTCAGTGTAGACGGTCCCACCTTTTCCCCGTCAGGCACCCAAACAACGATCGAAACACCACCGTCGTCCGGGAGCACCTCTTTGACCGCCTCAAGAATCATCGATCGTGGAACAGGGTTGATGGCCGGTTCACCAACAGGCACGGCCAGTCCCGGTTTAGTCACCCTGCCGACACCGATTCCTCCACCGATCTCAATGCCTTTTTCAATGGCGAAGACGGAGACCCGTATAGGCAATCCATGGGTAGCATCAGGGTCGTCTCCGCCGTCTTTGATGACTTGACAAGTCACTGCCTTGACCTGCGGAGGAAGGGATGGTTCTGGCTCATCGATCTGAGCGACAGAGATCGGTAACCGCCCACCTTGGGGTAAGGGAATTTCGATGAATCCGGTACCTTCTGTCCATGTTTCGTAGAGGATGCCTGTTGCCGCCTTGGCCGCTGCAGCTGCACAGGATCCGGTTGTATAGCCCTTGCGCAGTCTTCCATTCCCCCTACCCGAAGAAACACCCATATCCCGGCATGCGAGATATGGGTGTACAGATGCAAATGAAAATCTAGGGAACCTAATCTTCCCCAGTCTTTCACCTCCCCCGTGGCTCGCGGGTTTACCGGTGCGGGGACAGGCAGGTTTCCTGGCTCAGGTTCATCGCAACGCTTCGCCTTCCCGGTTACCCGGTGGCCTGATGAAGCGGACTCCCCTTTCACAGTGGCGGCACCGCGTCGGAATTACACCGACTTCCCTAATGTCTCTGACCCCAATTATAAAACTGTCTTACGTTAAATTATTCGCCACCCTTTGCATCATTCCTGCAAATCCAAAGAACTTTTCTGTCGTCACTGCGGAAAATCTGCCGATGGTCCCTGCCTGTCCGATGCAATCGTTTCAGTCGGCGATTTTCGGCTTCTAAGCGGGCGATGGCGTCTCGTCGCTCCGAGTCTATCGTCTCCAATAATGCCATCAAGACACGGCGGCTGACCCGCAATTGGTTTAGGCGAGAACGCAGATAGGTCACTTGGTCTTTTAAGGTGTCGATCGAATCGCGTTTTGATTCTTCCATGGACATGCCCTCCTGTCCATCTCTTGACACCATTTTATGTAAAAGGCAGGCGAATTATCCCAACGCTTATTTAGGAGCGAGCTAAACCGTCCCAATGGGCAATCCGGTCGACCGCTTCTTCAATGCGTTTCTCCGGTACCACCAAGGCTATCCGTACGAAGCCTTCCCCTGAATCACCAAAAGCATTTCCTGGAACGACCAATACTCCCGTCTCTCGCAACAACTTTTCGGCGAACTCAAAAGAGGAAGCAAAACCTTCAGGGATCGGCGCCCAGACGAACATGGAAGCCTTCGGTTTATCCATCTTCCAGCCGATTCGTTCCAGTCCGTCTACAAGGACGTCTCGCCGCTTTTGATAGTTCATCGCATTTTGTCGGACGATGTCCTGAGGGCCTCGTAAAGCGGCTACAGCAGCCCATTGAACCGCTTTAAACACCCCGTAATCGATATTTGATTTTAACTTGGCCAAGGCGTCGATAACAGCCTTGTTTCCGACGGCCATCCCAAGCCGGCAGCCGGCTAAATTATAAGACTTAGAAACGGAATGCAGTTCGATGCCCACTTCTTTGGCACCGGGAGCTTGGAGAAAACTGACCGGTTTATATCCATCGTAGGCCAACTCCGAATAAGCCACGTCATGGAGCACGATGATGTCGTAGCGCCGGGCAAAATCTACGACCTTTTCAAAAAAGTCTAGTTCTGCCGTAGCCGCCACAGGATTGCTGGGATAATTCAGCACCATCATCCGGGCTTTTCGAGCGACTTCTTCAGGAATCGCCTCTAAGTCGGGAAGATAGTGATTTTCTTTTTTCAAGGATACATAATGAGGCACCCCTTCCGCTAAGAGAAGCCCGGCTGTGTAAATCGGATAACCGGGGTCCGGGATCAAGGCTGTCTCTCCGGGATCGATGAGCGAAAGAAAGATATGACCTAATCCGTCTTGGGAACCCATCAGTGATAAGACTTCCTCTTGGGGGTTCAGTTCCACGTTGAAACGTTGGAGATACCACTCTGCCACAGCCTCTTTGAACTCAGGAAGTCCCTCCGTAAGGGCATATCCAAAAGCATCATCCCGTTGCAAGGCATCCAATAAGGCTTGACGGACATGTGGCGCAGGCGGTTGATCAGGGCTGCCGATACCCAAATTGATGACATCGGTTCCATTCTCTTCGACTTCCCTGCGAAGTGCATCCATCTGTGAAAACATGGCTGACGTGAGTCCGGCCATACGACGTGCTGTTTTTATCTGCTTCATGCTTTTGTAACCCCTTTTACGTGAAAATGCCTATAATCAATCATTTTATTCCCCTTATTTCTCAGAATCAACAAATCGTTCAGATAAAAATTCGAGCCTTCCACAAAGTGGCTAGTTCCTTTCAAGAAGTACGATCCGAATGTAGGGTGGAAGTGAAAGATCTATATGAAACGAGTCGATGCCACGAGAAAAGGCGCCTTCATCAGCGCCTTAGTTTTAACCTATTCATAATAAGAACCGAGAGCATTTATTACGTACGATGCTACCAATCTCTCGCGTTAGAGACTTCGTCGAATTCACTGCCATCGACACATTCTTTGCAAGGAAGGCAATCACCATAACTTTCCGCATACTTGCAGCCAGCACAATGATTCTCGCTGTCCAGAAAAACTCCCCCTTCCGGTAGTCCATTCCCTCTTTTTTACTATTGTCCCATCCTAAGGAGTTACCATTCATGGACCGCACCACAATTTTTACGGAACAGAGACTGGACAATCAGGACGAGACGGCAATTGAAGAGTGAGCAGCCGTAAAAAATTATCTCCGGCAATCGCCTTGATCTGTTCTTTTTGATATCCCTTTTGACTTAGTGCATCCCATAAACGTGGGTAGGCGGCCGCTGTTTCTAAGCCGCGAGGAGTCTTTTCGATACCGTCAAAATCGCTGCCGATCCCCACATGGTCATAGGTTCCCGCTACTTGGCAGGCATGGTCGATATGTTCGACAACTCGTTCCAGGTTCGCCATCCCTGCCGCAAGAAAGTCCGGGCAAAAATTAATCCCCATGACGCCGCCCTGCTCAGCGAGCGCCCGGATCTGCCGGTCATCCAGATTGCGCGGGTGTTCCCGTATGCGTCGGCAGTTGCTGTGAGATACGATAACAGGCTTCGTAGACACTTCGAGGACATCCCAAAAACCAGTCGGTGAGATATGGGCTAGATCAACGAGCATACCCATCTGTTGCATTGCTTCTACCACTTGTCGACCAAACCGCGTCAGCCCGCTTTTGCTGCCCTCTTCCCAACTGCCGTCGGCTAAAAGATTCCGTTGATTCCAGGTTAGTCCGATCGAGCGCACGCCGAGGCGAAATAGAACGTGCAGTACATCGAGCGAGCCTTCCAAAGCTTCTGCACCTTCGATCGTCAAGAGTGCGCCAATCCGCTCCTCTGTTGTATTCAGATCTTCTTTCCATAAGATCTTCGTCAAGCCTTTGGAATGTTCTTCGGTCAGGCAATGGAAATGATGAATCAATTCGAGTGCTTGCCGCAGGCTTCCATAGGGTTTATGAGCTTCATCAATATATGCGGCGAAGAACTGTACCTTGACAAAACCTCTTACCAAGGTCTCCTTCGTAATCGGGCCAGGACCTGAAGAGTAATCGAATTGATCCTTCCCTAGACGACTAAGGGTGTCACAGTGGGCGTCCACGACTGGATACATACCTAATCATCTCCAAAAAAATAATACCTGCTCATTCAATATGAGCAGGTATCTACAGTATGTCAATTCTATGAAAACTGATGATTACCGAGGTTCCACAATCAATTTAATGGCAGTACGCTCTTCACCATCGATTTGGATATCAGTGAAGGCGGGGATGCAAATCAGGTCTACGCCACGAGGAGCTTCAAAGCCGCGAGCTATAGCCACTGCTTTCACTGCCTGGTTCAATGCACCCGCTCCGATGGCTTGGATTTCGGCGCCACCCCTTTCTCGTAATACTCCTGCTAAAGCGCCTGCCACTCGGTTTGGGCTGGATTTAGCTGATACTTTGAGAACTTCCATGTAAACGGCCTCCTTGAATGTTATAATTTTCTTCTATTTCCACCATTGCTTAATTCTACAGTAAATCAAAAATTCCTTTTTTTCAGATAATAAAAAATATCCAATTCTTCTCAAATTCTTAGTTATAACATTCTTAGCTCCCGAAAAAGGGAAGAACGGGTTATGGATCGACGATCACATTCACCCGTTCGATAGCGGTAGCCGTTCCATTGTCGCCTAAACTGATGATTACCCCGTTTAACTGAAGGGGTCCAGCGGCTGTTTCAAAACGTACCGGTAAGCCGGTGATAAACTTACGCAAAATGGCTTCTTTTTTTACACCGAGCACGGAATCTCTCGGCCCTGTCATTCCTGCATCACTGATATAGGCTGTACCGCCAGGCAGGACCCGCTCATCGGCCGTCTGCACGTGCGTATGAGTTCCCACCATGGCTGCTGCCCGCCCGGCCAGATGCCAGCCAAAAGCGACCTTTTCCGATGTGGCCTCGGCGTGAAAATCGACAAAGACATAATCGGCTTGCCCACGGAGCGATTCTAGCATGGGACCGACGCCATTAAAAGGACAGTCTAAATTATCGAGAAAAACACGGCCGCAAAAATTGGCGACGGCCAGCTTTTTTCCATTCGGCAGAGTAAAGAGCCCCCAGCCTCTTCCCGGTGTTCCCATGGGATAATTGGCTGGTCGAATCAACCGAGGTTCGCTGTCGATAAAGTCAAAGATCTCTCGTTTATCCCAAACGTGATTGCCCATGGTCAGCACATGGACACCACGATCAAACAATTCGTACGTGATCTCCCGGGTAATTCCGTTTCCGCCTGCCGCGTTCTCCCCGTTGGCGATGACGAAGTCAATCGACTGTTCTTTGATCAACTTCGGAAGGATTAACTCAATCGCTCTACGACCAGGCCGGCCAACGATGTCCCCGATAAATAAGATCCGCAATGATTCCGTCCTCCAGTCAAATTCTTACTCTCCCAAATATGAAGCAAACTGTGGCTGATGTCAACCACAGTTTCCCCTAGAAATTCATATCCTTATCAACGGGACGATCACTTGTTATAAACCATGACTCGGCCTTCTTCCCGAAAGGCATAGACCTGTTGATCATAGCTTCCGCTTCGTAAACTGTCGAGCATATGGGAAATCAATTCTTCTTGCCACAGTTTTTCGTCTTCCTGCAGTCCTTCTACGTACTCCTCCGACAAAATCACCTGACCAGCCTGTTGATTTAAAAGATCAATAAGTAAGGTGATTTCGCTCAGGCTCAGCGTCTCTACGTCCCGGAAGACTTCCAAACTGCACAAGCCCTCGTCATAGTGAGACTCTACCGATACGGTCTGGGGATGGAGTCCCTCCAGATCGTGAAAAACCTCCAGAGCCGATTGAATCGACTGAGCTATTTGGGGCAGTTTGGTTTTTCCGCTTTCCTGCTGTAAGAGAAAAGTAAATTTAATAACCCGACGGTCGGGGTCATAGTTCACGGTACCGACTTCTGGATAACGGACCAGGATGGAGATCAGCAGACCCATGCTGCCGTTCACTTCCGCTCCCTGCTTAAACTTCAAGCTCAATCTAGGGCCACCTTCCTCGCACCTTCGGATGTGAACAGTTTCTACAAAGACGGTCAAAATCCTCCCCCAACCATTCCCGTTGGATGTTGAAAAGTAACGGAAAAACAGGAAGGCCGACCCTGGTTGAGGTCGGCCTTCTCTTGGTTAACGGTTTACTTAGCGTAGTCAACAGCTCTCGTTTCGCGGATGACTACGACTTTGATTTGACCGGGATATTCCAGTTCAGATTCAATTCGTTTGACAATTTCCCGGGCAACGCGGAGCGATTCAGCATCGTCTACCTTGTCCGGTTTGACCATAATCCGAATCTCACGGCCAGCCTGAATCGCAAAAGCTTTCTCAACGCCTTCAAAGGAGTCAGCGATCTCTTCAAGCTTTTGCAAGCGTTTGATGTAGGACTCCAGAGTCTCTCTCCGGGCTCCCGGACGTGCGGCCGATACAGCGTCAGCTGCTGCGACCAATACGGCCTCTACAGTGCGCGCTTCTTCATCGCCGTGGTGAGCAGCGATGCAGTGAATCACTTCTCGAGACTCACGGTATTTTTTGCACAAGTCGACACCGATGCTGACGTGGTTACCTTCCATCTCATGGTCAACGGCTTTGCCGATGTCATGCAGCAAACCTGCACGGCGTGCCAGCATAGGATCGGCGCCCAGTTCTGCCGCCATCAGACCGGCTAAGTGGGCCACTTCAATCGAGTGTTTCAGCACGTTTTGACCGTAGGAAGTGCGCCAGCGCAATCGACCTAACAGCTTGATTAATTCGGGATGGAGACCGTGGATACCCGTTTCGAAGGTAGCTTGTTCACCTTCCTCACGGATCCGCTGTTCTACCTCTTTTTGGGCTTTCTCGACCATTTCCTCGATCCGGGCTGGATGAATACGGCCATCGAGAATCAGTTTCTCCAGGGCAATCCGAGCCACTTCACGACGGATGGGGTCAAAGCCCGAAAGAATTACCGCTTCTGGTGTATCATCGATGATCAGGTCAATCCCCGTCAGGGTTTCAAGTGTGCGGATGTTGCGTCCTTCCCGACCGATAATCCGCCCTTTCATCTCATCATTGGGCAGGGCGACCACCGATACGGTGGATTCAGCGACATGGTCGGCAGCGCAACGCTGGATAGCCAGCGAGATTACCTCACGAGCCCGTTTCTCCGCTTCTTCTTTGGCCTGATTCTCAATGTTTTTGATCATCATCGCCGCTTCATGTTTCACTTCGTCCTCAATGTTGGACAGCAACAGTGTCCGGGCCTCTTCCGAGGTCAAACCAGACAAACGTTCCAGTTCAGCCACCTGCTTGTGCAGGGTTTCGGCCAATCCGGATCTCAGTTTTTCAATTTCATCCTCTCGGCGCTGAAGATTTTCTTCTTTGCGCTCCATGGACTCCATTTTTCTGTCCAAGGACTCTTCCTTTTGTAACAAGCGGCGTTCCAGACGTTGAAGTTCATTACGCCGTTCACGGTTTTCCCGCTCGGCTTCAGTACGCATCTGGTGTACTTCATCCTTGGCGGCTAAGACGGATTCACGGCGCTTCGCTTCTGCCTCTTTCACGGCATCGTCTACAATGTGACGAGCTCGTTCTTCAGCAGAACCGATTTTCCCTTCCGCAATCGACTTGCGGTAAAAAACGCCGGCTCCAAAGCCAACTACGGCTAGTAATATAGCAATGATCCATTCCAAAGAATTATTTCACCTCCTCACTTTATTACGTCAAAAACAAATAATTTACTGACAAAAATAGAAAAAACCGAGCAGAAACTCGGTTTCGGGAGATTCATTCCACATGTGCTTGTGGCAGATGATCGACAGCCAGCCCTAGTCGCTGACGCCTATTTCCCTATATGCCAATCACAGCACCCAACAAGGGTCAAAAATCTGTCAAAAGCCTAGCTGGTGGGGGTTCGCTGTTGAATGATATATATAAGAACCGCCTATACAAGTGGCGTGAACGCTCCACGTAAACAAGTTTCCGTCCCTTGCATATTTTATTATTTTTCAGATTTCCTGTCAAGTTGTCGCTAATTCTCCGAATCAGGAGGATCAAGCGATCTGTCTCTTGCCAACTCATCAAGCAATCGATAGATGCAATCTAAAGGAAATCCTTTTTGCTGCAAGTGACGACCGAGGCGGCTTCCCATGGCTTCCGTTTTGCCGGCTTTTGTCCATTCTCGAATCTTTTTGTAGGCAATCCGACGAGCCCGTTCCACTTCCCTATCTTCCGGTAGCAGCTCTTTGACCACTTGTCGGGCTTCATCCTGTTCGATTCCCCGCAGGGAAAGATCCCGCATCAACCGTAAAGAGCCATTCGTCGTCGTCTCTGTGCGGTAGCGGACAAAGCCGCGGGCGAAACGCTCGTCATTGAGGTAGCCGTATTCGAAGAGCTTTTGAATGACCGCTTCGACGGTCTCCTCGTCGGCACCGATACGATAGAGGCGTTTTTCGACGTCAAATCGGCTTAAGGAAGATCGAGAAAGCCAGAGGATGGCCTTAGACCAGGCCTCCTCTGGCTTTGGCGGTACTGTCGGGGGTCGTTTGTTTCTTGACCAGCTCATAGGTATGATTATTCGCTGTCTCCGGCAGCGGGCGGTGCCATAGCCGCTGCGCGAGCACTTTCCGCTCGGTTACGGATGATGTTCTCAATATCAGCGGCAAGCTCCGGTCGATTGCGCAGGAACTCTTTGACGTTTTCCCGGCCTTGACCGAGCCGTTCTCCTTTGTAAGAGTACCAGGCACCGCTCTTTTCGACGATGTTCATGTCAACAGCCAGATCGACTAAGCTGCCCTCGCGGGAGATGCCTTCCCCGTACATGATATCGAAGTCGGCCTGTTTGAAGGGAGGAGCCACTTTGTTCTTGACGACTTTCACCCGCGTGCGGGAGCCGATCATGTCGGAACCTTGCTTCAAGGTATCAACGCGGCGCACTTCCAAGCGAACAGAACTGTAAAACTTCAGGGCTCGACCACCGGGAGTCGTTTCGGGGTTGCCGAACATGACCCCTACTTTTTCCCGGATCTGGTTGATGAAGACGCAGCAAGTCTTTGACTTCGAGACGACGCCAGTCAACTTCCGGAGGGCCTGAGACATCAACCGGGCTTGCAGACCCACATGGGCATCGCCCATTTCCCCGTCGATTTCCGCTTTGGGTACTAAGGCGGCGACGGAGTCGATGACGACGATGTCGATGGCACCGGAGCGGACTAGGGCCTCACAGATTTCCAGGGCCTGTTCGCCCGTATCGGGCTGTGATACGAGCAGGTTGTCAATATCGACGCCGAGTTTGCGGGCGTAGACCGGATCCAAGGCATGTTCCGCATCGATGAAAGCAGCTAACCCGCCTAGACGCTGGGCTTCGGCGATGATATGTAAGGCGACGGTCGTCTTACCGGAAGATTCCGGGCCGTAGACTTCTACAATCCGGCCACGAGGAACACCGCCTACACCCAAAGCCATATCCAGTGCGATAGAGCCTGTCGGAATGACTTCCACCGACAGCTTCGCCGTCACTTCACCGAGTCGCATGATGGAGCCTTTCCCAAAGGCTTTCTCAATCTGGTTCAGCGCCTGTTGCAAAGCTTGCAATTTGTCAGCAGCCATTGTGATCCCCCTTTTTCATTTCGAGCATTGTCCGAATATGTCGAGTTGATTTGAATATACTTTTATTTCCACACTTTGTCAATATAAACAAAATGCGGTGCATACTGTTTATTACGGCTTGCTTTCACTGACAGGACGGCTCTCATTGACACCATGGGTAGAAACTGCTTTTTCACCCGGAGCAGGACCCGTTGTAGTACCGGTAGCAGACCCTTTAGCCCCGACTCCATTGCTGTTCCGGAGGGCCCTCGATTCTGTCGGCTTGTCAGGTAAAGGCTTGGCGAAACGAAACTTCTGCGTGTCTGTGTAGGCAGGAATCACAATTTTGTTCTGCTTGACAATCTTTACATCGATCTTGCTTTCTCTCAGGCTGATGATCTTCCCGTCGGTCACCTGTAAAACCCGTGATAGTTCATCGGCTGGGCCGATGGCGTCAATGATGAAGATATGTTCTCGATCACTGCTGACAGGGGTTTTATTGATCAATGTGTTTCTTCCAGATACATAGATCTCCGAATTGGCTACGATGCGCTGACCGTTGACGGCAATGGCCTCCGCACCGGCATAACGGAGGATATTGACGATGTCCATCAAGTCCAGGATATCCAAAGGTGCATTAGGAACGAGGTGATCGTCTAAGGTCACTTGGATGCCTGGACCCGCCACAGGATAGTATCCGGTCATAATGCGCAAACGATCGATCTCGTCCGAGAGCCCGGAGCCCACGTCCCCTTTGGCGACCTTTTCATATTTGTCCAGTTCCGCCTTGAGAAGGGCCACCTCTTTTTCCTTGCTCTCCTGTTCTTCATTCGACCGTTCCAGGATGTTTTCCAGAGATTTGATTCGATCCTGAACTTGTGAACGTCCTTGGGCGATGACGGTAGCCGTGTTAAATTGTGTCACCAACAGTATCCCCAGCGTTAAGGCGACGATTGTAGCAGCGACTTGCCACTTTTTCCACTTCATCCGCATTTTCATGTTCATATTCATGGCTTTGTCTCCACAGCTTCATCACCGGTCACGACATGGGCATACTGGAACTTGGTATCTCCCTTGTAGTTCGGAATCTGAACTTTGTCGCTGGCTACGGGATCAAAGACGATGCCGAACTGTTGTCGATATCCTTTGAGAACGAGCGACGTGGTAACCATGTTGACAGAGGCCATCAGTGTTTTCGGATCGCCCACAGCCCGGATGACGAAAGGCGGTGTAACCAGTTCACGGTTGACGAAAATCGTCGTGCCACCGCAAAAAATCTCCGATGTGCTGACTAAACGCTGGTTGTTGATACTGACGGCCTCAGCTCCGCCTGTCCAAAGGGCGTTCACCAAATCCCTGAGATAGGAGTCATGGATATAGTATTGATTCGGATCGTTTTTCCGAATGGTATCCAGTTGTTGAGCCAAGGGACTGTCGTCTAAGGTGATGATCACACCAGGTCCTTCAACGGCCGTCAGACCTGCGGCCAGCCGTGTTTTCTCCAAGGTCTGCTGCAAGGTCTGCTTCGAGTTTTCCCCTTCTCGATACTTGTCCAACTGAGAACGCAAATCTTCAATCTGTGTCGTCAAAGCTTCTTTCGAACGTTCTGTCTGGATCAAGGTCGTAGTAAGCTCGTCGACGGAAGTGGCGGATGCCATGCGGTTGATTTCGGTTTGTGTTCGCCATTGTACGGTGATCGATAATCCGATGAAAAAGCAAACGAGAGTAACCACGGTGATCGCCTGACTCCGCTTTTCCCACTCCAAGCTTATCCCCCCTTTGCCCCAGGTCCGGTTTTTTACCGGGCTTTCGCAGGCTCGACGCTGATCTTCCGGCCTTTGATCATGTTTTGGTGCATGACACCCATGACACGACCGGCTACATCTTCCGGTACCTCCACGAAGGTAAACTTGTCATAGATGTTGATGACGCCGATGACATTGCCAGGAATCCCTGCTTCTTCAGCAACGGCACGGACGATATCTTGCGGACGAATCCCCTGGGCCCGGCCGATGTTGATAAACAGACGAACCATTCCTGGCTCTGCGCCTGTGTTGCCGAACTCAGAAACTTCTTCTTTTTCTTTTTCTGCTTCAGGTCCTTCGATCAGGAGTTTCAAGGTGGCAGCAGCGATTTCTAAGGGATCGAACTCATCGGCTAGCTCGCTGATGATGCTCTTGTATTCGCCAAAGTGGCCGCCTTCGAGAACCTTGAGGATTCGGTTTTTATGAGCATCTTTTTGCCGTTCCACGATATCGGCCAACGAGGGCAGATCACGCCGCTGAATCCGGGCTTTGGTGATCCGCTCGATGAGCTTCAGTTGGCGATATTCCCGGTAGTTGATCAGGGTGATGGCGATGCCTTTCCGTCCAGCGCGGCCGGTCCGACCGATGCGGTGTACGTAAGACTCGGGATCTTGGGGAATGTCGTAGTTGATGACATGGGTGACGTTTTCCACATCGAGACCGCGAGCCGCTACGTCTGTGGCGATCAGCAGTTCCACTTTGCCGTCGCGGAACTTTTTCATCACTCGATCCCGCTGCGCTTGCGTCAAGTCGCCATGCAGTCCTTCGGCGAAATAGCCTCGTGTTTCCAGAGCGGCTACCAATTCGTCGACACCTCGTTTGGTACGACAGAAGATGATCGATGCGCCAATCTCTTCCATATCGAGAATGCGGCAGAGGGCGTCCACCTTTTGGGACTCTTTGCACTCATAATAGACTTGTTCGATCAGAGGGACCGTTAATTTGTCCCGGGAGATGGTCACAAACTCCGGTGTCTTCATGTATTTCCGGGCCAATTGCTGGATCGGTCCGGGCATAGTCGCTGAGAAGAGCAGTGTCTGCCGTTCTTCCGGGATTTCCTTGATGATGGATTCGATGTCTTCAATGAAGCCCATATCGAGCATTTCGTCGGCTTCATCGAGGACGACCATGCGCACATTGTTCAAACGCAAGGTTTTCCGGCTCAAGTGATCGAGAATCCGTCCCGGCGTACCGATGACGACCTGTACGCCATAGCGAAGGGCCCGGATCTGTCGATCGATCGATTGACCGCCGTAGACAGGCAGCGCTTTTAAATCACTAAAACGTCCGATCTTGCCGATTTCCTGGGCAACCTGGATCGCCAGTTCCCGCGTCGGGCAAAGCACTAATGCTTGTACGCGGCCATCGCGAGCATTTAGCATTTCAGCCATGGGAATCCCGAAGGTGGCCGTTTTACCGGTACCGGTCTGGGCTTGGCCGATCAGATCTTTTCCGTCCATAACGATGGGAATTGCCTTCGCCTGAATCGGCGACGGTTCCTCGAAGCCCATATCGGATATGGCACGGGCGACTTTGGGACTCAGGCTGATTTCACCAAATTTCACTTTTTCTTGCTCTTGCTCTGTAGGTATGTTGTTTTCTACCATATTGGCACCCCTTTTAAAATTGTATCTCTTACGGCCGGACCTCTTCTGCCAGGTATACCCGCAATCGATTGAGGACCGCGTAAGTGGTCTTCTCCTTAATCGTCACCCGATCTCCAAACAGCTGCAGTTTCTCAACTTCCTCTTTGTCGCCGGCTACAAAGGCGGCATAAACCAAGCCAACCGGTTTTTCCTCCGTCCCTCCACCAGGACCGGCGATTCCCGTTACCGCCGCTGCGATATCGGAACCAGCCAGCCTGCGTACACCTCTCGCCATGGCTAGCGCCGTTTCCGGGCTAACGGCTCCATAAGTGCGCAGCGTCTCTTCATCTACCGCCAGCACATTCTCTTTCGCGCTGTTGGCGTAGGAAGCGAGGCCGAGGAGAAAATAGTCTGACGACCCCGGTACATTGGTTATCTGGTGGGCAATGTATCCCCCGGTGCAGGATTCGGCGATGGCCAGATTGAGATTCCGTTCCTTCAACAAAGTGCCAACCACCGAAGCGAGGCTTTCTTCGTCAACGCCGTAAACATAGGGATGTAAGCGCTGACGAATTTCCCCTTCCAGTTCCCCCATCAGTGCCGCCGCTTCTGTCTCTGTTCTTGCCCGGGCGGTGAGACGCACATGGACCTCTGCCGTCTTGGCCAGCAAAGCAATAGTGGGATTGGATTGAGCTGTCAGCAAATCCCGCAGGCGGTCTTCGATCACCGATTCCCCTGGGCCAACAACCTTCAATGTCCGGGAATGGAGCACTCCCGGATTGATCTTCGTCTTGGCCGCTAGATAGGGAACCACAGTTTCTTCAAACATCGGTCTCATCTCGAAGGGAGGACCAGGCAAGAGGATGACGATCTTATCACCCTGTTCCACAATGACGCCTGGGGCTGTTCCGAGATGATTGGGAATCGCTTGAGAACCTGCCGGCAGCATGGCTTGCTTTTTGTTGTTTTCGGGCATCTTTCGACCCCGGCGCTGAAAAAACGCCTCGATTTTAGCCAAATGGTCTGGATGCATTTCCATAGGCAATCCAAAAAGATCGGCCACAACTTCTTTCGTCAAATCATCCATGGTCGGTCCTAAGCCGCCCGTGGTAATGACGATGTCGGCACGATTCAAGGCGTTTTCAATGACTAGACCGATACGATCGGCGTTGTCACCCACAGTTGTCTGGTAATAGCAATAAACGCCCAGTGCAGCCAGACGTTCGGCGATATACTGGGCATTAGTGTTTAGCGTATGACCCAGCAGCAGTTCGGTTCCAGTGGACACGATTTCGGCGCTTATCATCATAACACCCACTTCACTCTTTTTCAACGGAAGCATATGAAAAAGGAACGTTTAAGCTCTTGGAGAAGCCTTGTGTTCGTAGTATTTGTCACCTGCTTCGTTTCCAATTATATCTTTTTTTGAGGCATAGGGAAAGGGCGCCCGGTCTTAGGTATGAAAAAGGCCCTGGCGATTAAGCCAGGGCTAGTTTTATGCAGATAACCGATATTGGTTCATCTGCTCCCGGAATTCGTCGCCCGAAAGGGTTTCCTTTTCCCGGAGGTACTTTGCCATATTTACGAGAAATTCTTTGTTTTGTTCTAACGTTTCCTGTACATGATTCTGCTCACTCGTCATAATTTTTTGCAGTTCCCTGAAGCGAATGGTTTCGGGAATTTCGACAGCGTCAACGGGACCCAGTTCGGAGAGACCGGACATGATGATCCGGCGGGCCAGGTGGGATGCGTTTTGCAAGTCCTGACCGGCACCGGTGGAGCCTTGCTCAAAGACGAGTTGTTCCGCCACAAGGCCGGCTAAGGCAACACGGATACCGCCGATGAGGTCTTTCTCGGTCTCTAGTACTTTTTCTTCCGGAGGCACTTGGCGGAGATAGCCTAAGGCCCGTCCCCGTGGAGCGATGGTCAAACGGGCTACCGAACCGGGCCGTTCCCATTCACTGAGCAGCGCGTGGGCTGTTTCATGGATGGCGACCCGCCACAGTTCTTCCTCTAAGGCTTTCCGGTCTCCCGCTTCGCCTAGAAGAACTTTTTCGATCGAGTTTTTCATCTGTTCAAAATGTATCTCTTTTTCGCCAGCCCGCAGCGCCAAGATGGCGGCCTCATTGGCGACACTCTCCAGTTGGGCTCCTGAAAAACCGATCGTTTCTTTGGCGATGGTCTCCAGGTCCACGTCTTCGGCGATCGGTTTTTTCCGCGTATGGATTTCCAAGATGTGTTTACGCCCTTCCCGGTCAGGCAGATCCACTTGAATCTGACGGTCAAAGCGACCGGGACGCAGCAACGCCGCATCTAAGAGATCGGGGCGGTTCGTGGCGCCCATCAAAAGGACCCGGCAAGGGTCGTCGGCTTTCAATCCGTCCATCTCCACGAGCAAAGCGTTCAAGGTTTGCTCATATTCGAGATGGCCGCGATCGCCGCCTCGTTTGGCACCGAGGACATCGATTTCATCGATAAAGATGATGGCGCCGTTTTTTCCTTGCTTCTTCGCCTGTTCCCGAGCTCGCTTAAAGAGGCTCCGCACGCGGCCTGCACCGACACCGGCATAGACTTCGATAAAATCGCTCCCGGAACAGGTCAAATAGGCACTGTCCGTATAGGCAGCAGCTGCTTTCGCGAGCAGGGTTTTACCGGTGCCTGGTGGTCCGCAGAGCAGGATGCCTTTTAGCGGACGAATGCCGAGTTCGACGGCTTCCGCACTCCGGGCCATAAAGTCCAGGGCCTCGATCAATTCCCGTTTGGCGACAGCTTGCCCACCGATGTCTTCAAAGGAAAAAGCAACAGGCGCCTCGTAATCGCCAAAGCCCTGCCCCATTCCCTGCCGTTCCAGCAAGAAGTAGGCGAGAAAACCACCAGAAGCAGCGATAAACAAGGGCAGTGGATTCATCAGCTTGTAGGACAGAAAAATGACCAAGGCCACAAGGAGTCCCAAAAGGGCTTCCAGCCATGCGTACCGTTTATCAGACCGGTTCATCGCTGTTCACCCCGTTTCTCCCCTGAAATGATGCGGTACATATAGTGATTGCCCTTTTCGATCTGCACATAAATATTGTCTGTATCGATAGACAGTTTTACAGTGCCTTCATCGGATTTCTGGACAATCTCATCGGTCTGTTTTTTCATCTCACCATAATTTCCTGTGGCCAAACCTTGATAAATGGGGAACTGAAGTTGTTCCCAGAGTTGCCGGCATTGTTCATCAGGATCATCGAGCAAGCGAACCTGAACATCTTCACCCAAGCGCTCTTGGGCCGATTTCAAGACTTGCCGGTAAGTGTCTCCCAAATCGCTCACTTGGACCGGTCCTACTTCGACGACAGTCTGTCCTGATTCTTTATGTGTAAAAACAGCCGATTCTGGAATCACAGCGGAGATAGCTTGATGCAGCGGCTGCTCCACAGCTAGGCGTGCGTAAGCCTCTTGGCCCCCCCACAACATAGCCAACCCAATGATCGCAAAGGCGATAACACGAAACGGTTTAATCGCTTGTAACATGACGTTCCTCCTCTCTATGGCAGAGAAAACACAAAGGCCCTAACAAGGCCTCTATTTGCACTGTGCGTATAATGATTATATATGATAATGTACATCTTTTCACTAGGTAACCCGTGGCAATGAAAAAACCGCCGGAAACGGTCATGTCTCCAGGCGGTTTTTCAGTACAGCTTTCGCTTTGACAAAATAGTCGATCCCCGACCAAAGGGTGAAAAAGACAGCCAAGTACAAAATAATCTGTGAAATGCGCAAGGGAATGACGAATTGCAATGCTTCGTCGATTAAAATGACGACGATCGTTACGATTTGGAAAACCGTTTTTAGTTTTCCCAGCTTGCTGGCGGCAACCGTGTGTCCTTCCGCTGCCAAGATCGTCCGTAAGCCTGTTACGGCAAATTCCCGACCGATGATGATGACAGCCACCCAAGCGGAGATTTTGCCCAATTCAACGAGGGAAATCAACGCCGCCGAAACGAGCAGTTTGTCGGCTAAGGGATCTAAAAAGGTCCCAAAGCGGGTGATCTGTTTTCGTGAGCGGGCAATGTAGCCGTCTAAGCCGTCCGTACTGGCCGCCAGAATAAAGATAAAAGCGGCCAAGTACTGCCGGTAGGGTACTTCCGGAATGAGCAGAATGATCATGAACAACGGGACAAAGAGGATCCTCGTCAAGGTCACTTTATTAGCCAGGTTCATTGATCTCTTCCCCCATCAGGTCATAGTCATCTGCCGACGTGATTTTGACCTTGGCCCATTGGCCGGACATCAGATCTTTTCCTTTAAATTCGATAAACCCGTCCACTTCCGGTGCTTCCCGTTCACTCCGTCCCCGGTACAGACCGGGACTAACTTCCTCTTCCACGAGTACGGGAATCGTCCGTCCCACCCACTCCTGCTGAATCGACCGGGAGATGGCTTGCTGGAGAGTCATAGCTCGATGAAAACGTTCTTCTTTCACTTCGTCAGGCACTTGGTCCAGGTGGCGTCCGGCCGGTGTATCTTCTTCCCGGGAATATGTAAATACACCTACCCGGTCAAATCGCATTTCCTCAAGGAAGTCTAACAGTCGCTGGAATTTTTCTTCCGTCTCACCGGGAAGCCCTACGATGAAGGAACTGCGAATCGCCATGCCCGGGAGGTTGGCTCGTAAGTCCTTCACGAGTTGGCGGATTTCGGCAACGCTTGATCGGCGGTTCATCGATCGCAGCAGTTCGTCATCGGCATGCTGTAAGGGGAGATCGACGTAACGGCATACCTTCGGTTCCGCTGCCATCGCTTCAATCAGTTCCGGTGTGAAATGAGCCGGGTAGCAATACATGAGGCGGAGCCATTTCAAACCGTCGATGGGAGCGAGCCGGCGAATCAATTGGGGTAAACGAAAATCTCCATACCGATCCAAGCCGTAGCGGGTCGTATCTTGAGCGATCAGCAGAATTTCCTGTATTCCCCGTTCTGTGAGCGATTGCACCTCTTGGAAGACCGAGTCTTCTTCACGGGAACGAAAGGGTCCCCGCAAGTTCGGGATCATGCAAAAACCGCAGCGATTATCACAACCGTCAGCCACTTTCACGTAAGCATAATGAAAAGGTGTAGATAAAACACGAGGCATCGTATGGTCGTAAAGAAAGTCTGGTTGACCTACCTGGATAGTCTTTTTCCCTTGTAACACGTTTGCCACGATCGATGCAACTTTGGGGACTTCGCCAGGCCCCAAGAAGCCGTCCACTTCCGGCAGTTCCTTCGCCAAATCATCGGAATATCCTTGGGACAGACAGCCGGCCACGAGCAAAGCCTGGCATTTTCCCGATTCCTTAAACCGGACCAGTTCGAGGATCGTATTGATGGACTCTTCCTTAGCGGGGAGGATAAAACCGCAGGTATTGACGATCAGGACATGGGCGTCTTCTTCACGGTGTGTAATTTCGTACCCGGCATCGCGCAAAAGACCCAACATCACTTCCGTATCGACCCGGTTTTTTGCGCAACCCAAGCTGGTTATATTTACTTTCACGGTCAAAGCCTTTCCGCCCTTTCCCCCGCAAACAAATAATACGCCTCTTTCCCTCATGGGCAAGATGACGGTCTTTCACTAATATACTAGTATAATCTAAAGCTTTTGTGATGTCAAAAAGGCCTGCGTCCTTTTCCTTGTTTCTTGGGGACACTTTTTTTTCCTTTTTTATCGTCCCGTCCCATTTCCCGGTCATTATTTCCGGCTCCGGGACGAGGCGGACGAAGGAGCGTCTTCGGACCATGGCCGACCAAATCCATGCGTCCTGCTGCGCGCAAGGCCTGGTAGACGAGCGGATAATTTTCGGGACGGCGAAACTGGAGCAATGCCCGCTGCCGTGTTTTCTCTTGAGCCGACCGGGGGACATAGACAGGCTTCATCGTCCGGGGGTCGATTCCGGTGTAGTAAATACAGGTGGAAAGGCTCCCCGGCGTAGGGATAAAATCTTGCACCTGTTCCGGGTTATAGCCCCAGTCGCGGATCGTTTCAGCCAGTTCGATCGCTTCCCGGATACCCGAACCGGGATGGCTCGACACCAGGTAGGGGACTAAGTACTGCTCCTTACCGGCCTCCTTGTTAGCCCGCTCATATTCCCTTTTAAACGATTCGTACACATCGATTCCCGGTTTGCCCATACAACGGAGCACCTGTGGGGAAGCATGTTCCGGTGCCACCTTCAACTGCCCGCTCACATGGTGTTGACAGAGTTCTTTTAAAAACTCCCGCCGCTGAGCTGGTTTATCGGCCATTAAATAATCATAACGCAGACCGGAACGGATAAAGATCTTCTTTACGCCTTCCAACCGGCGCATTTTGCGCAGCAATTCCAGCAAGTCCTGATGATCCACGTCCAGATTGGGACAGGGTTTGGGATGAAGACATTGACGCTCCTTACAAGCTCCAGCCTTTAATTGTTTTTTACAAGCGGGCTGTCGGAAGTTAGCCGTTGGGCCGCCTACATCGTGAATATAGCCTTTGAAATTGGGGGCAGCGACCAGCTTTTTCGCTTCCCGCAACAGAGATTCATGGCTGCGGCCTTGGATGATCCTCCCTTGATGGAAGGTTAAGGCGCAAAAAGAACAACCGCCGAAACAGCCCCGCTGGGCCGTCAAACTAAACTCCACCTCTTCCAAGGCCGGTACGCCGCCTAGGTGGTCATAAGCGGGATGAGGTCGACGGGCAAAGGGCAAGTCGTAGACAGCGTCCAGTTCCTCGGTGGTGACCGGTTTTGAGGGCCGGTTCTGAACTAAGTACAAATCTCCATGAGGTTGGATGAGGATTTTTCCGGCAAAAGGATTTTGTTCTTCTTCTTGAACCTTGAAGGCCTTAGCAAAAAGAACCTTGTCTTCAGCGACTTTTTCGTAGGACGGTAAAAGAATTCGTTCTTGCTCCGGGATGGCTGAAATGTCCTGGGTGACATAACAGACGCCTTGGGTGTTCGCGCCAAGGGGGTAATCGAAAGATTGTCCTTCTGATTTCCCTTCCCGTCGTTGGACCAATTCTTTAGCGATTTCGATGATGGCCGACTCGCCCATGCCAAAGATGATCACATCGGCTTTGGCATCGAGCAAGACCGATCGGCGAACCTTGTCCTCCCAATAATCGTAGTGGGCAAAGCGTCGCAAACTCGCTTCGATACCGCCTAAGATCACTGGCGGTTCCTTATAAGCCTCACGGCACCGGTGGGCATAGACCAGCGAGGCCCGGTCTGGTCGAAGACCCCTCCGTCCCCCCGGAGAATAGGCATCTTCAGAGCGGCGCTTTTTGGCCGCCGTGTAATGGTTGACCATGGAATCGAGATTGCCAGCGGTCACGAGCCATCCGAGACGAGGTCTTCCAAGTGCTTTAAAATTCCTCGTATCTCGCCAGTCCGGTTGGCTGAGTATACCCACTCGGTATCCCTGATTTTCCAGGATCCGCCCGATGATGGCGGCGCCGAAACTGGGATGATCGACATAAGCATCTCCGGTGACCAGAATAAAATCGCAGGAGTCCCATCCCAACTGGTTCATCTCGTCTTTTGACATAGGTAGAAAAGGTGCTGCCATGGAACGACCCCCTTTTCGAATAGTTTGTCCGCCTGGCGAGCAAACAAAGCCGGCAGTGGGCCGGCTTCTTTAAATTCCGCTGCGAGATTCTATCAGTTCGACGGCGTCGCGCATGACCCGCTGCAGCGTCACTCGATTTTTATCTTCGATGATGGCCCGCCGAGGGATCGGAGGAAATTCACCGTCGCCGTCTCGCATCCGCGTCGGCAACGATACGGGACTGAGTGTCTGCCACCGCTGCAGCCAGCTGGAAGGGATCTCATCAGGCACTGCTTGATCGTTCATCTCTGCCCACAGCAACGTCCAGGCACGTGGCACGACACGCCAGTGATCATAACCGCCTCCGCCGAGAGCGAGCCATCGTCCTTGACAATAGGAGTGTGCAAGGCGGTGCGCCAAGCGGGGTATGGCCTCATATGTACGGGTCGTAAGGGCCAAATGGGTTAAGGGATCTAAATAGTGAGCATCACAGCCATTTTGGGTAATGATAAAATCCGGTTGAAACGCTTTCACCAGAGGTTCGACAGACCGCTCGTAAAGATCGATGAAAGAATCGTCCTCTGTATAAGGTTCTAAGGGAACATTGATGGAAAAACCGTAGCCATCAAAGCGGCCTCTTTCTTCGGCGTTTCCCGTTCCCGGAAAGAGATAGCGGCCCGTTTCATGGATCGATATGGTCAATACCATCGGATCATCGTAAAAGATCGACTGGACACCGTCGCCATGATGGGCGTCTGTATCGATATACAAGACCCGGATGCCGTATTTTCGTTGCAGGTAAGTAATGGCCACAGCGGCGTCATTAAAGACACAAAAGCCGGAAGCCCGGTTCCGGTGGGCATGGTGTAAACCGCCGGCGATCTGAAAGACATGGTCTGCCTTGCCTTCCATGATCAGCTTCGCCCCCTGCATGGTTGCGCCGACGACCAGCCGGGTGGCTTCGTCCATGCCGGGAAAGGGCGGTGTATCGTCCGTATCTAATCCGTACGTCTTCAGCAAGCTTGTCGGTGCTTTTAGGCGGCTGGCCTGCTCGATCGCGTCGATAAACCCTTCCGCATGAACCGGAAGCAGATCGTGGCGGCTACACATTTCCGGAAGGACAATTTGATCGGGCGTCACGATTCCCATCTGGCGGATGAGATCGACCGTTACGTCAAGACGGAGCGGATGAAAGGGATGTTCCGGGCCGAATTGATAGGTATGGAACTCAGGCGAGTAAATCAACAGGGATTGTTTACTCATATTAGTCCCCTCCGAGGCTCATCGGAAATAGGACCGGATAACCGGCGGATTTAATTTGCTCGATAATCCGCCGGGGATCAAAGGTGGCAATTCGCAATGAAACAACCCGTTTTTCCATGTTTTTGTCCGGATTGATGTAGATACTGATGATGTTTATTCCATTATCTTTGATGATCCGAGTGATGTCCAGCAATGCTCCTGGCTGATTGGGGAGTTCTATTTCCAGGTGAGATCCCGGTTGGCCCATCCCCATCAGGTCGACGAGCGCATGGAGCAGATCGGATGTGGTGACGATACCCACTAGTTTACCCTTTTGTACCACCGGCAGGCAACCCACCCGGTGTTCGTAAATCATGCGGGCTGCATCTTCAATAGCATCAAGGGGATGAACGGTGACGACCTGTGCATGCATGATATCTTTGACATACGTGCTTGTCAAAATGTCTAACTTTTCAGAACATAAAACCGATGGTTTTACATCACGCAAGTCCCGATCCGATATGATGCCGATCACTTCATTTTCTTCTACCACTGGAAGGTGACGAACCCGCATTTTTTCGGCCAGTGTCAAGGCATCGAAGACTGACGTATCCGCTTTGACGACAGAGACATCACGGATCATGATTTCCTCAACGAGCATTTTCTCCCGCCTCCTGCTCCAGCTTGCCCTTAAAACATCCAGCGATTTTGATAGAGCGATTCCTCAAATAAAAGCAGCCGATCTCGAGGAACCTTTTTGCCGATGCGAACCATCAGCATATTGGCCGGGTGTGCCAGAATGTCCGGTTCATCGGTACCGATCCGCTTAAAGCCGACTCGGCCGAAGTGTTGTTCCAAGAAGCGCTGATATTCCCAAACAGAAAAGCCTTTCCCCTTCAAATCCCAATGCCAATAATATTCGGTAGCGATAATGATCGATTCGTTGAAAAAATCTTCTGAGAAAGCGACTTCGAGCAGGTTCGAACTGATGCTCATTCCTCGCCAGTTCCGGCTCACTTCGATAGCGCCCATCTCCAACATGCCGGGCACCTGGCTTTTCGCCCAGCGGGCAAACTCTTCCGGTGGATGGACGGTGATATAGCCGACGATTCGGTGATCCCAAGTGGCCAAGAAAATTAATCCCTTTGGTAGATCGGCGATTTCCAGGAGCGCTTCTTGTTGTTCCTTCGGCGTCCGGAAGGCGCACAAACCTTCATCCATCTCGAATTGTTTAATTTCCCCGGCAGGGACGGGACCATGGATCTGCACCACACCCCGTTCTGTTGCAAGTTTCCGGGGAATTCGAGGAACCTTGAATTCGTTGGTCAATGGACATCCCACCTTTTTTAATTACCTGCGAATTACAATGGGAACTTGAACTTGAGCAGGAGTTTTCACTCAATACAGCGAAAATGATGTACCATGTGACAAGCCTCGACACTATTGGAGGTGAATTTTCTGCCACAGGTTCAGCGTCGTTCTTCTCCTCGCTCCCGTCGGCGTTACAAGCGCCGCCGGAAAATTTTGGACCCTCTGCGGCTGTTTTTGACCTTATTATCGATTGGGTTGTTTATCGGGATTCTGATCTCGGGCGCTGTCTATATGTACGTTCGTCCCTCGGCGACGGCCGCCCCGACGTACTGGGAAACCTTGGGAAGCTATTATTATAGGCAACTGATTTGGACCCTCTTCGTCGCCTTTTTGGCTGCCATCACTCTGCTAGCACTGCGGGTCAGCTATCAACTGGCGTCCAAACGGCCACCTATGGACGACAAAGGCTTTTGGCGTGTTAAAGGGATCCTGCTTGGGCTGACCGGTCTATTCTTTGTCGAACTCTTTGGATTGGCTGTGCAGTCTCTCGACGCCTATTACGCTTATTACGATGCGGCACACCCTGCACAAGGGGAAGGGAAGTACTTGAAAGGGGTTACCGAAGGGGGCAAAAGAGAGATCAGCTTAGATATAAACAACGAAGTCAAAACCTTCCGGGCGCCCTTGGATGACGGCTGGAAAGCAATAAAATGGAACGAATCGGTCCTATTCCAATATGGTGAGAAAACCGGTTACTTGGCTACGATAGAAGTGGCTCCTGTTCCTGAAGCCCCACCGCTAGAACAACAAACACCAGTGGAACCAGCCGTTGAAAAGCCAACCACTTCCTCAGCTTCGACAACGGCACCGGCAAAAGCGACTTCTAAAGCGGTGTCGAAACCGACAACCCCGGCTAAACCTTCCGCTTCCCAAGGACAAAAAAGCAACCATTAGTGAAATTCAAAAGTGGCACCCCCCAGGCAGGGTTGCCACTCTTTTTTGTTAGCGCAAGTGCTCAATCACCATGAGACAGATGTCGTCAGGCTGTGGCGCATTTTGGGCAAAGGCGGAAATACGAGCTATGATCTCTTTGGCCATCTCTTTCGCCGGTAAATGCCTCAACTCCTCGACGAGTGCAACAAAGCGGCTTAATCCAAAGATTTCTTTTTGTTCATCGACTACATCATAAATCCCGTCAGTATAGAGGACAAGCTTATCGCCCGGTTTGATGTCTATCTCCCTAGATTCGTACTGAGCCGTATCGAAAAGCCCCAGAGGGAAGCCTTCTGTGTCCAGTTTTTCGACAGCATCTCCGTCTCCACGGAGAAGGAGGGGACTTGGGTGACCGGCGTTGGCATACTGGATGCGACCGGTCGATTGATTGATGACAACGGAAAAAGCAGTCACGAAAGTGCCTGTTAGTTCCCCTTCGACCATCTTGCCAAACTGCCGGTTCAATTGATCCAAGACAAGGCCTGGTTCATGGGCCTCTTGGGTGATGGATCGCATCATCGTGCTGATCACCATAGTCAGCATGGCGGCAGAAACACCATGACCAGACACGTCGGACAAAAAGATGCCGATCTGATCGTGGCTGATGGGAATGAAGTCGTAAAAATCGCCGCCAATCTCTATGGTCGGACGATAGGTGACTTCAAAGGCGAGTTTATTCATATTCGGAAATTCCGCAGGCAGCAAGTGTTGTTGCACATGGCGCGCCATGCGAAGTTCCTCCGTCAGAATCGCATTTTTCGCTTCGATTTCTTGATAGCTTTTTTCCAACTGGCGATATAACTTGCGGATGCGCAAAAGCGATTTTACCCGCGTGAGCAGTTCGACGCGGTTAAAAGGCTTGCTGATAAAATCATCGGCACCCGCTTCTATGCCTTTAATACGGTCCTCCACTTCATGAAGGGCCGTCACCAGAACGACGGGAATCAGTTGGGTATGAGGGTCCTCTTTTAGCTTGGCACAAACCTCAAATCCATTCATCCCAGGCATCATGACATCAAGCAGAATTAAATCAGGCAATGTCTTTTTAATTGTCTCGAGGGCTTGTTCTCCATTGAAGGCCGTGACGACTTGATATCCGGCGCGGGTCAGTTGCAGCCGCATCAATTCGACATTGGTCACCACGTCATCGACGACCAGGATTTGAGCACCCGATTCCCAGGACTCCTCAAACACCACTATGCCCTCCCCCAAAGGCGATTCTTCCTGCATTATACCACATTTGTAAACTTATCTGCTATGCGCCCAAATACCTAAAACCTTTAAAAATCATAAGCACCGGATGGCGACGTATGCCGTTCCGGTGCTTATGATCAATGATCACCTGTTTTTCTATCGGGATGCAACCGCTTAGGGCTTCCCGTATTGGTGCCTTGCACAAAAGGAGCCACATCTGTCGAAGGTCCGTTCTGTGCCACCTCTCGCCAGTACCTTTCGGCGCGATACTCATGCTGATCAGACAATTCTGCGCTGATCTCGTTCCATCGGTCTGAAGGTCGCTTGCCCTTTTCGCCTGTAATGATATCCTTGTCCAAGATTACCTCCTGCCTTTCGCCTGCTCTAACCTACAGGGTGTAGTATTCCTGAACTGTAGCGCCCCATGCGATCTACTGATACATCGCGATGATGGGATGGGGAATCTCATCGAGAGACTTAAAGACAAAGCCCTGCTCTTTAAGGTCCTCTATAATGGACGGAAGCGCTACCGGCAAGGTGTTTTTACCGGTGCCGTCATGAAAGAGAATGACAACGCTATTTTTGTTTGCCGTTTGCCTGGATACTTGCCCACGAATCGTATCCGCAGACACGACGGGAGCGGAGGAGTCCTTAGAATCGACATTCCAATCGTGGATCAAGTACCCTTGTTCGATTAACTTCTTGGCTAAAGCCTCGCTGAAGTTTCCCCGAGTTCCTCCGGGTGCACGAATCACTTTTGGTTTTAACCCGATGGTGTTGTTGAGCACCTCTTCGGCGTGATAGAGATCTTCGAAGAATGACTCCGGATTGGAATAGATGTACTTGTATTTATGAGAATAGGTATGATTGCCAACAAGATGACCTTCTGAGACGATACGTTTGACCAGTTCAGGGTATACTTCAACCCGATTGCCGATGACAAAAAAAGTGGCCTTAATCTTATGTTGTTTTAATATATCTAACACCATCGGGGTAATCTCGCTGGGCCCATCATCAAAGGTTAGGTATGCAACTTTTTTCGCTTCGTTATTTTTTTTAGGCACGGGCACTTCACTGGAAGACACGGCCGGTTTAATCATTTCCAGCGGCGGTGCTGTTTCGGCAATCTTTTCTTCCTTTTCGGTCTTCCCTTCCGGTGAGTTAGTCGATGGAGTCGAGATATCATGAGGCGTACCCTCTTGTAGGGGTTCTCCCGCCATGGCTACCACGCCGTGATTGCTCAACCAGGGTAGGAATTTTATCAATAGAAGATCCCTTTTCTGGGGAGAAACGCTTTGGTAATATAATCCTATTTGAACCAAAAAGAAAAAACAAAAGGAAACAATAAACAGCGTTATCAGCGGAACAGCGAGGTTCCGCGGTTCTTGTCCCACTATCAAGCCCCCTTCCTGCTTATATATTTTAAGTCATGGACCGAAATAATTCTACTTGTTCCGCTCTTGCATTATCTCCCAATAAAAAAAACAGGCACCTGCTTCAGGCGCCTGTTCCGTTATCAAATTGGTTGCGGGGGCAGGACTTGAACCTGCGACCTTCGGGTTATGAGCCCGACGAGCTGCCAGCTGCTCCACCCCGCGACAATATGGCTCCTCGAGTAGGATTCGAACCTACAACCTACCGGTTAACAGCCGGTTGCTCTACCGTTGAGCTATCGAGGAACAATTACAAAAATGAGTATACAACAGTTCTATCCTAGCGTCAAGTTTTCTCTGAATTTAAAGCAGTGGTAACTTTGCCCAGCGGAATCTTAGTCTCTTCTAACGGCATGCCGAATTTCTCTTAGATCTGCCTCGAGATTTTCCGATTCATAGACAAGGTTGCCGACGACGACCACACGAGCGAATTGTGCGGCCTGTTTCGCTTGCCATCCCCTTTTAATGCCGCCGCCATAGATCAACGGTATGGCAGGTATTTTTCCACTTAAACGGGCCAGCCGGTCCATGGAGCCGAAGGAACCGCTATACTCAATATAAATCCAGGGAACGCGAAAAAGAAGATGCCCCACTTGGGCAAGACCGGTCATATGGTCATCGTCTATTTGAGTATTTGCCTCGGTGCAGACGGCCACAGCCGACTCGGGGTTTAATACGATATAGCCGACGGGGAAGACATTTCCCGGGAGGCTCAATCCATTCCACCGATTGACTTGCTGGATCGCTTTCGCGTGAGCTCCCAAGATCCACTTGGGATCGGTGGAGTTTAGCACGATGGGAACCCAATATTCATCGGCGTCCTCGACGAGACATTCGGCACCGGTAATTTCGATGATCTTTCTGCCGGGAAAAGGCTTTATTTCCTCCCATAAATCGTTGATTTTTTGACCAGTAATACCTTGTGTACCACCGATAATGATTGCATCTGCATCACAACCCATCACTGCTAGCAAGCGCTCTTGATCTAACGGCCGATCGGGATCCAACTTAATCATCAATTGAGGCACCAAACCACCTATACCTTCCATTTCGATTCTTTCTAACATAAAGCACGAATTTCTTACCAATTGTAGCAGGATTTTCGCAAATTATGGTGAATAAATAAATCTGAATCGCAACAGGGCGGAGTATGCTCCGGAAGAGCACCGGCTCTGCCGGTCCGTGGGTTCGACTCCCATGACCCGCACCAAAACAGGGGTAGTCATAGAAGTGGTAAGATTTTAGGAATGTGGCGCCTGAATCGAAAGGGTTCGAATCCCCTAGCTGCCCCTAATCGAATTTAAGCCTTCAGTCAACGACTGAGGGCCTTTAATTTTTAAATGAACCCGAAGAAAAAGGAGGGGTCAGATTCACCCTCCCTTTCCACCGAATTCATCCCATAAAAAAGCTCGGCTTAACCGGCTAGAATTCCGTCATTTCTACATATTGAGATGCTTGTAAATCGACAATTCCACTCGATGAAGGTGATCATACATCAACTCTTGAGCCGCAGGCGCGTCACCATTTTCTATGGCCCGGTAGACTTTTATATGTTCGTCCAAAAGGCGTTCCCGAACACCGGGCGTTGCCAAGAGTTGGATCCGGCTCGTCCGTAAGGTTTGACGCATCGTATCAGAAATCGTGTGCATCAGGCGAAGCAACAAGGAATTGTCAGCAGCTTCTGCAACAGCGAAATGGAAGCGAAAATCGGCATCTTCACCGGTGACACTGTTTTGGATGTCTTGCTCCATCTGTTGCAGCGCTAGTTGCATCGATTGGAGATTGCTCTCTTTTCTACGCTGCGCTGCCAAACCAGCACCACCGACTTCCATGATTTTTCGAACCTCAAGAATTTGACGAGGTAAATCCTGTTCGACTAACAAAAGCATGGCAAGGGGCTCAATGATTCCGTTCACAGACGGTTGTCGAATAAAAGCTCCGTCGCCAGGCTTAATATCGATCATCCCCATTGCTTCCAAAGCGCTTAACGCTTCACGGACGGCAGCACGGCTGACTTTTAAGTGCTCAGCCAACTCTCTCTCCGATAACAGCCGGTCTCCAGCTTTTAAGTTTCCGCTTCGAATCAGATCTTTGATTTGTTCAACGATTTCCTCATATATTTTTTTCGTTCGAATTGGACGAAGCTCCATAACTATCTCCCCTTCCCATAGTTCGAATTATTTCGCCATGAAGTTGTCTAAATCCTGCTAGAGGTTAGACCACCAGACCAATATTCTATAAAAACTTGAGAAGAGGTCTTCCTGGACTTATTTTAACCCTAATGGATATAATTTTCAAAATGTTTGCCACTTTTTTACGGGGCGGCTTCCACAATCTCTCGCCAGCGTTCTGGTACCGAGCTATAGCGATAACCATCCTGCTCATTGGTCACGGCGAAAGAGAGTGCATCGGGAATACCGATTAAGATCACTTTATCCCGTGCGCGGGTGACCGCCGTATAGACGAGATTACGCCGCAACATCCGGCGATGCTGTAAGGTCATCGGCATCACCACGACGGGATACTCGCTCCCCTGGGCTTTATGGACAGTCGTAGCATAGGCCAGGGTCAACTGGTCCCATTCAGAGCGCCCATAAGCAACCCGGCTGTTTTCGTCGAACTGTACGACGATCGTGTCCTCATCGGCCTCTTCTTCCCCGCTCAGCAATACCTCAGCGATGAACCCCACGTCTCCATTGAAAACATCTTTCTCGTAATTGTTCTTCAGTTGCATCACCTTATCACCGGTACGAAAGACAATCGTCCCGAGTTTTACTTCGCGGACACCTACGATAAGTGGATTTAACTGCTCCTGTAACACTTTGTTTAAATTCCATACACCCACATCGGTATAACGCATAGGTGACAGCACCTGAATATCATCAAGAGAATAGCCGGCACGTTCCACGGCCCGGCTCACCGTCTGCTGAAGGGTCGACAGGATATCCTTTTGACTATTCCGCTGGAGAAAGATGAAATCATTGCGGCTATATAACTCCGGCAGTTCTCCCTTTTTTATGCGGTGAGCACCGGTGACAATGTCTGACGTTTCGGCTTGCCGGAAAATATGATTGAGGCGAATGATTGCACCGATCTTTTCGTCGATCATGTCCCGGAGAACTTGTCCCGGTCCAACCGACGGCAACTGATCCTGATCGCCCACGACGATCAGCTTGGCACCTCTGCGCAAAGCCTGCAACAAGTTGGCCATCATGACGATATCGACCATAGACACTTCGTCGACAATGACTACATCCGCTTCCAGGGGTTCCAGTTCTCCCAGCAATCCATCGCCTTCACCGCCGCGGAGGCCGAGCACTTTGTGGATGGTCGACGCAGGCTGACCGGTCGTTTCGGCGAGCCGTTTGGCAGCTCGTCCAGTTGGTGCACAGAGCACGATTTCGGCGTTCGGCTGGGCGCGGTTGACCAAGGCGATCAGCCCGCGCACGATAGTCGTCTTTCCTGTCCCTGGGCCGCCTGTGATCACCGTTAAGCCATGACGGGCGACCGCAAAGAAAGCTTCTTTCTGTTCTTCGGCATATTTGATGCCAAAATCCTCTTCCATCGTGGTGATCACAGTGGATACGTCCACCGCCCAAGTTCGCCTTTCCTTAGCTAAGTCATATAACCTTTCAGCGACAAACTTTTCGGCCCGGAATAACTCCGGTAAATAGCATCCCTCTCGATAGGTACGGATAAATCGTTCCTCGGCTGCTCGCAGCAATTCTTGCTGAAGAACCGCATCTTCCGGCGGCTCCGGATACTGGTTTGATTGAGCCAAAAGGCTCTTGCTGCTTGAGAGCAAAACTTCCAGAGGAAGGTAGACATGGCCTTCATCACGAGCCATATAGAGCGTATAGATGAGCGCAGCTTGCAACCGCTTTTGTTCATCGCCGCGAAAGCCTAACCGGTAAGCAATACTGTCGCATTGAGAAAAGGGGACATAGAGATCCAATGCAAGCCGATATGGGTTTTCTTCGACCAACTCTAGGCTCTCTCGTCCATATTTACGAAAAATCCGGTAGACCAATTCGCCTTCGATACCGTAACTATTGAGGGCTACCATCAGATTTTCACCAAAAGCAAATTCTTGATAAGATTCCAGGACCGTCAACGCCTTCGCCTTGGAAAGCCCTTCAATCTCATAAATCTTCTCGGGGTCCTTTTGAAGAATGGACAATACGTCCACCCCAAAAGACTTGACCAATTTTTTTGCGGTCTTGCGACCGATACCTTTGATGATCCCGCTGGACAAAAACTTTTCCATCGCTTGAGGAGTCGCTGGTGGAAGCATCCGGCAAGAGACAAATCGAAATTGCCTGCCGAAACGGGGATGCTCGACCCAATCTCCCTCCAATGTATAAGCAAGACCGGTCTCCGCTGTTAACAAGGGACCTACTGCCGTCACTCGTTCCTTCTCACATGTAAACACAGCAACCGTATAGGCTTCTTGCTGAAACAAAATGCGCTTCAATTCACCTGTTAGCTGTTCCAATGAAAACCCGCCTTGCGCTGAAGTCTGTCTATTTTGTATTGTCAACCATATGTTGTTTATCCGTTGACAATATTCAAGGATAAGCATACAATCGTATGCGAGGGTCAACGAAGTACATAATTCAAAACCGCGAAAGGAGTTGGTGCTGTGAACACTCGTGACCTAACCTTATCCGCCCTCGTCGCAGCTACCATATATATTTCGTCTCAACTCTCATTTCCCCTGCCCTTTAGCCCAATTCCGATCACATTGCAAACCTTTGCCATTTTCCTCTTCTCACTTATCTTTCCGCCACGCATCGCTATTACCGGTATTTTGGTCTATCTGACGCTCGGTCTGATCGGATTGCCGGTCTTCGCCGGCGGCAATGGCGGAATTGCCGTTCTCTTAGGCCCCAAAGGAGGCTACCTGCTCGGCTACCTCATGGCCACCGTCGCCTGCAGCCTCTTAGCTCGGCACTGGTCCAGCTCCAATCTTTTACGGAACCTGATCATCTGTACTGCCGGAATGGTCATTATCTACGCCCTCGGAGTAACAGGGCTGATGGTAGTCACCTCTGTACCCCTTGAAAAAGCGCTTGTGCTTGGGCTCTATCCCTTTATCCCTGGAGACCTGGTGAAGTTGGGATTAGCGTCCACCCTTGCCATTACACTCGGACGGCGTATCGCTCACCAGTTTGCGCAGGATCCTTCCTAAAAAAATCGATCAAAAAACACCGGAAGAACGTTCATCGTTTTCCGGTGTTTTTCTTTATCAGTGTAAGTATTATTGTTTGGCTTCGTCGAAGAAGTTTTTAAGAAATCCCGCCGTCGTCTGTTGTGCCAGGGGAAGCAGCGTCTGCAGCGCCCGATCATAGTTGCTGCTGTTCTTGCCTTCCACATGAGGGAACCAGTCATAGGCGATGCGGGCGTTTTCTTCCACCCATGATTCGGGCCTCTTTTCTTTGTCATAGAGACCTTTGCAGGATACTGCGTATTCCCTTCGATGCTCTTCGGCAAACTGTTCAAACTCGCGATGACCTGAAAAGATTGCGCATTTGGCATGATGAGGTACACATAGATCTTGAACAAAATGACAAGCTGCTCCGAGGAAAAACATAGCCTGATCCGTTTTATGACGGCGAAATAAGCGAAGAGCCCGATGATAGTACTGCCCGATCTCGTGGACTGCGTGAGATCCGCCAAAAAGACCCCTTCCCCGAACAGGATGATAATAGTGAGCTATGTTACGCCAACCTTGATCGATCCAACGAACTCCATCGCTGAGACTGGAATGATGAAAAGATACCTGTAACGCTTCTGACTCGTGCCCATCATTCCATAAAATTTCCTTCGCTTGGATGATGCAAAAATCGTGGGTGATGCTGGAAAGGGCGCCTACCATCTCTTGCGTAGGCAAAGCCGTTGTCAACAGCCATCGGGCAGCCGTCTGGACCGGTGGGCCACCAATTGAAAACCGCACGCCCAACCACCTTCTTAAAAAGGAGTCACTTGATAACCCAATTTGATTCTATCATGCACTTGTTAACACATAATAAAGTTTGCGTTAATATAGGATGAACCATTTTTTACGAAAAAATTACAAAACAAAAAACCTGGGCGAACCCAGGTTGATTTTCGGGGGGAAGCCCCTGGGGAAGGGGCTTCCAGAGGAGAAACATAGGGGAAATTAAGGGGGTAATCCCCTACATTTCTATCTTATCCAGGATAATTCGGCCTTATACGCCGATTAAATCGCTTCTTTGTAATAATTGGACAACTTTCCGTTGTTGATATCGATATGTACCTGATTATACTGTTCGATCGTACCAATATCTTTCCAATAGCCTCTCGAATGGACACCATAAAAAGGCAGGTCTTTGTCGAGCAATAGTGGGAACAACTGCTTGGAAAAGTCAAAAAAGCCTTCCGGCATGTATGTAAAAATCTCTGGTTCGAGCACGTAAATCCCCGTGTTGATAGTGTTCGTGAAGACCTGCTCCGGCTTCGGTTTTTCGATAAACCGGCAGATGCGGCCATTTTCGTCGGTGACTACGATGCCAAACTGAGTCGGGTTATCTACCCAAGTCAAGGCCATGGTCGCTAAAGCTTGTTTCTTCTGGTGAAAGTGGATGATTTTTCCGAGGTGAATATCCGTTATGCCGTCCCCACTGATGACGAGAAAGGATTCGTCTAGATAATCCTGAGCTTGCTTGACAGATCCGGCCGTTCCCAGAGGTTCTTTTTCTACAAAGTATTCGAACCGTACTCCAAAGCGGGATCCGTCACCAAAATAATTCATAATTATTTTGGGTTGATAACAAAGGGTGACCGCAATGTCGGTAATCCCATGGCACTTCAGCAACATCACGGCATATTCCATCGCAGGGCGACCGTGTATGGGAACCATCGGTTTTGGCATGTTATCGGTGAGCGGGCGCAATCGAGTTCCCAACCCACCAGCCATAATCACGGCTTTCATAAGGATACACTCTCCCTTTTGGCCAGAAGCCAAAGATACTTTTTTCTATCTATTCTGGGTTACCCTCTTTTATGCACCTCCATTGTTATTTTGTTCCTTGTATTCTCAAGGCTTATCAAAAACAAGGAAATTTACTCATATTATACTACTTAGTCTAAAATAATTCCAGCCCCATCAACATTTTACCACTCAAAATCTCTACAAGGGTGTAACGATTTTGTTAACCTTTTTTTATTTTTCCATCAATTTATGCAGCGAGACTCTTCTTTCGCAGTCTTTTCTTTCAGGAAGCGGAAAAACTATCGGTCAGACGTCCTAATGGCGAGGTGAATCTATGCGAAGCATCTGGAAAGGGGCGATTAGTTTTGGCTTGGTTCACATTCCCATTAAGCTTTTTGCCGCTACGGAAGACAAAGATATTCGCTTCAACCTGCTGCATAAAAAATGTCATCGACCCATTCAATACCAAAAACGCTGTCCTTTCTGCGATGAGGAAGTGAAGCCCGAAGAAATTGTTAAAGGTTTTGAATATGAGAAAGGGCGCTATGTAGTCGTCACCCAAGAAGAACTGGAAGGATTAGAACCGGAAGGCAGCCGGGCCATTGATATTCAATCCTTTGTTGACTTAAAGGAGATCGATCCAATTTACTTTGTCAAGACCTATTACCTCTCTCCCGATCAGCACGGCCAAAAAGCCTATGCTCTTCTGAAAAGCGCCTTAACCGAAACAAACCGGCTCGCTTTGGCAAAGGTCATCTTGCGCTCCAAAGAGGTCTTGGCCGCACTGCGCGTATACGGCAGCGGATTAGCTATGCACACAATGCTTTTTCCTGAAGAAATCCGTTCTATCGACACACTGGGTGATTTGGGAACGGCCGTTGAAATCTCAAAAAAAGAGCAAACCATGGCCATTCAACTCGTCGAAAGCCTCACCGAACCCTTTCAACCGGATAAATGGAAAAGCGAATATCAGGAACGGATCGGACAATTCATCGAATCAAAAATCCAAGGCCAGGCTGTCGTCGAAGTACCTCAAGGACCGGCACCGGGAAAAGTGGTCGATTTGATGGAGGCCTTAAAAGCCAGTATCGAGCATGCGAAAGCTCAACAGGGGCCTCCTGTCAAACGACCTCGCCGGAAGACATCATGAAGCTGATTCAACCAATGGAACCGATTATCGCACCGGAACCCTTCGACGACCCGGACTATCTCTTTCAAATCAAATGGGATGGGATAAGAGCCTTAGCCTATGTGCAAGAAAAGGGCATCCGGCTCTTTAACCGTAAAGGCCGGGAGATCTCCCAGAAGTATCCCGAAATCACCGGAGCCGACATCCTGCTGCCCGGCGAAACGGGGATCGTAGACGGTGAGCTAATCGTTCTTGACGAAACAGGAAAACCGAGCTTTCCCCTGGTTCTCCGCCGGGATCGCACACAAACTGCTGGCTCTATACTCCGGGGTCTACAACAGTATCCTGTTCAATTTATGGCTTTCGATTTGCTCGAGCTAAACAGCAAGAGCTTGCTTGAAAAACCTCTCCACGATCGACTCGACATGCTCTCCACTCACTTGGTTACAAGTCAGAAGGTCTCGGTAACCGAGTCCTACCGGCAAGAGGGAACCATCTTCTTTCAAGGCATTCAGGATTTGGGATTAGAAGGAATGGTGGCTAAAGAAATACAAAGCCCCTATATCTCCGGCAAAAAACACTCAGCCTGGAAAAAGATTAAGAACTTCCGCTTCATCACCTGTTGGGTGATTGGCTATACCCAGTCTTTACCTGGCCGAATCGCTTCTTTCGCACTGGGAACAGAGAGCAACGAGAGTCCACCCTACGTAGGACGGGTCAGTTCCGGCATTACCGACAAGGAGGCAGTTCTATGGTATCAACGGCTGTACCCGGACCGCCAGAATCTATCGATCAAAACCGATTATCTACCGGTAACGCCACGATACCGGGTCAAAGTTCGCTTTTTAGAGTGGACCCCCGATTTGCACCTTCGCCACCCTTCTTATCTGGGCGAGGAAACCGGCTTGACGTGACTATAAAAGGCGATACCTTATCACTCACCAACCTAGATAAAATCTTCTGGCCTGAAGAGGGATATCAGAAAGGCGAATTGATTGAATACTACGCAAAAATCGCACCCTATTTACTGCCACATCTCCAAGGATACCCTCTTGTGCTCGTCCGCTATCCCGACGGCATAACGGGTAAATTCTTTTATCAAAAAGAAGCACCGGAGTTTCGCCCTGAATGGCTGCCGACCGTAGAGATTCCCTCCGAGGGGAAGCGAACAGTCATCCGCTATTGTATGGTCGAGGAAGAGCGGGATCTTCTCTGGCTCATCAATTTAGGCTGCATTGAGATCCATCCTTGGCTTTCGAGAATCGACGCGTTGAATAACCCCACGGCCATGGTTTTTGATTTAGACCCCCATGAATCACAAAGCTTTCAGACAGTCGTTGAGGTAGCCCAATTGGTCAAAAGTGCCTTAGATTCTTTCGGTCTCACTTCTTACCCAAAAACTTCAGGCGCATCAGGCATCCATGTATATGTGCCCGTCAAGCCTATATACGATTATCAGACAGTCCGGGAATGTGCCGTATTTATCGCTAAATTTATCGAAGAGGCAGATAAACGGGTCACCCTCACCCGGCAGATCAAAGACAGGGGGACAAGGTTGTATCTCGATTGTTGGCAAATCGCTCGTGGTAAGACTTTGGCCGGCGTCTACAGTCTCCGGCCGGTGAAAAAAGCGCCCGTGTCAACACCGCTTCATTGGGGGGAAATCGTTGGAACACTGTCACCGAGGCAATTCACGATGACAAACATTTTTGATCGGCTGCGTGAAAAAGGGGATCTCTTTCTCCCGGTCCTTACGCATCCCAATGATCTCGGCAACCTGTTGCCTTATGTTCAAAAGACAAAAAGCCATTCCTGACTTTGCGCCAGGAATGGCTTCGTTATTTCTTATGGTGCGAGAGGGGGGATTTGAACCCCCACGGTTGCCCACACGCCCCTCAAACGTGCGCGTCTGCCAGTTCCGCCACTCTCGCATTGATTATGGAGCCACTGACCGGGATTGAACCGGTGACCTTATCCTTACCAAGGATACGCTCTACCGACTGAGCTACAGCGGCATGAAAATGGTGATCCATGCTGGACTCGAACCAGCGACACCCTGATTAAAAGTCAGGTGCTCTACCAACTGAGCTAATGGATCTTATGGTGTTCCCCGAAAACTACACAGCGGTAGATTTTATTTGATTCCGCTACGGACGGTTCCCACGTCGTTACCGGCGGCAAAGCCGCCGACGACTGAGGTTACCAAGTCCCGCTGCATCAAATAAAATCTTCCAGATAGTAAAGCGTCAATGTAAGGTCAAGTCCTCGACCGATTCGTACCCGTCGACTGAACGCCTCACGGCGTGTACATCTCGGGCCGATCGACCAGGTCATCTTCCTGGGGTCTTACCTACTTATCGTAGTGGGAAGTCTCATCTTTGGGTCGGTTTCGCGCTTAGATGCTTTCAGCGCTTATCCGCTCCCGACATAGCTACCCAGCGCTGCCGTTGGCACGACAACT
>NZ_JACVHF010000189.1 GCF_014502795.1 Heliobacterium chlorum | reverse complement strand
GCGCAGGAGGGCTTAACTTCCGTGTTCGGGATGGGAACGGGTGTGACCCCTCCGCCATTGCCACCAGATCAGTTTGTTGTTGAGGTCCATCCGGTTCATCACCGGAATTCAGAGTCTACTATAATCGGTCGATATTTTCAACCGGTAAGTTTCTCCAGTCCCTCAAAATCAAACAGTTGTGTTGCGCTGCGTGCGTAACATTTCCGTTCGGACCTGTCCCATCGGGCTGCTTGCGATATGACTCGCCTGCAACCTGTTGGGAGGTCTCCGTCCGGTTCGACCTCGACATCTCACTGCGTAGCGGTTTCATCCCTTCACTAGAAAAACTAGCAAGGTTCATCCTCTACCGTGACGAGTCTCCATAGAAAGGAGGTGATCC
>NZ_JACVHF010000188.1 GCF_014502795.1 Heliobacterium chlorum | reverse complement strand
GAGCATATCAGGGGGTTATCTAACGTAAATGCTACCCTTCGGCTCGCTATCGCTCGGCATTGCCGTCAGATACTGCACCTCCTGAACCCCCATGCTCCAACAGCAAAAAGGAAACTTTTTGCTGCTTTTCCGACGCTTATTCGCTTCACTCATATTTATATAGAAAAGAAGCGAATGCGTTTATGCTTACGTTTATTTTTTGATATATGGCTAGCATTTTGTAGGGGGTTTTGGGGGCTTGCCCCCAACAAGCAGGCGAGCAGTCACGAATGAGCGATAGCGATTGAGTGGCTAGCAAAGCCAATGCTTGCCAAACCTTAATTAAGCATTTATGCCGAGAAAACATTTTGAGAAAGAAAGGCGAATATGATAGCCACTTCAGTGG
>NZ_JACVHF010000187.1 GCF_014502795.1 Heliobacterium chlorum | reverse complement strand
TTGAATTTATAGTATAATTTTAACAAAAAGGAGTCTTCTGTATGAACTATTTCAGATATAAACAATTTAACAAGGATGTTATCACTGTAGCCGTTGGCTACTATCTAAGATATGCATTGAGCTATCGTGATATATCTGAAATATTAAGAGAACGTGGTGTAAACGTTCATCATTCAACGATCTACCGTTGGGTTCAAGAATATGCCCCAATTTTATATCAAATTTGGAAGAAAAAGCATAAAAAAGCTTATTACAAATGGCGTATTGATGAGACGTACATCAAAATAAAAGGAAAATGGAGCTATTTATATCGTGCCATTGATGCAGAGGGACATACATTAGATATTTGGTTGCGTAAGCAACGAGATAATCATTCAGCATATGCG
>NZ_JACVHF010000186.1 GCF_014502795.1 Heliobacterium chlorum | reverse complement strand
CAGAAAGACCCCGTAGAGCTTTACTGTAGCCTGACATTGGATTTTGGTGTGTTTTGTACAGGATAGGTGGGAGACGTCGAACCCAGGCCGCCAGGTTTGGGGGAGTCGATGGTGGGATACCACTCTGAATGCACTGAAGTTCTAACTTGGCACCCTGAATCGGGTGTAAGGACCGTGTCAGGTGGGCAGTTTGACTGGGGCGGTCGCCTCCCAAAGAGTAACGGAGGCGCCCAAAGGTTCCCTCAGACTGGTTGGAAATCAGTCCGAAGAGTGTAAAGGCACAAGGGAGCTTGACTGCGAGACAGACAAGTCGAGCAGGGACGAAAGTCGGGCTTAGTGATCCGGCGGTATTGAGTGGAAAAGCCGTCGCGCAACGGATAAAAGCT
>NZ_JACVHF010000185.1 GCF_014502795.1 Heliobacterium chlorum | reverse complement strand
CTGTAGATGGTTTTTGCTTTTCGTTCTGAAAGCTTTTGATTAATTTGGACATTGAAATATTCCCAACTATAATTCTTCATTTTTTTTTATTTGTTTTTGAATCGATTAATCGTTTTATAAGAAGGCTTTTGATTTTATGATAGCCACATCATTCGGATATTATCATTAAGTAATTTTTCTATCTTACGTCCTGAAAACACAGATTGTGTGTAGGCATATAAAACTACTTTTAACATCATTTTTGGATGATATGATGTTGCACCTCGATGATGTCTGAATTCATCGAATTCAGTCTCGGGAATTGTTTCTATAATATCATTTACATGTCGTGAAATATTATTTGTGGGGATATGAATTGAAGGTAGAGTATGTTGAATCATGTTATAAT
>NZ_JACVHF010000184.1 GCF_014502795.1 Heliobacterium chlorum | reverse complement strand
ATTCTATGATATTTTTTATCGCTTTTTTCAGTGTCTTTATTATTAGATGAATGATTGGCATCTTGACCACATGCAGCCAGTACTACAATCAATGCACATATAACTATCCATAGTTTACTTTTCATTTGGAGCATCACCCTTTCACAAATTATTTTTAATGTTCCTATTCATCATATCAAAATATACCAATATTTGTAGATACAATTTTATTTGATTTTCACAAAATATGAAAAAAGACAACTTTGAATTAAATCTATTAATATATTTAACCCCAACTTGCTTTGTCTGTAGAATTTCTCGTTGAAATTCTCTGTGTTGGGTCCACAACCCCAACTTGCTTTGTCCGTAGAATTTCTCATTGAAATTCTCTGTGTTGGGGACACAACCCCAACT
>NZ_JACVHF010000183.1 GCF_014502795.1 Heliobacterium chlorum | reverse complement strand
TGATCTGGTGGCAATGGCGGAGGGGTCACACCCGTTCCCATCCCGAACACGGAAGTTAAGCCCTCCTGCGCCGATGGTACTTGGGACGTTGGTCCCTGGGAGAGTAGGTCGTTGCCAGATTGTCCGGCGAAGCCGGCAAAACCGGATGCGTAACGTATCCGGTTTATATGGGGCTATAGCTCAGCTGGGAGAGCGCTTGAATGGCATTCAAGAGGTCAGCGGTTCGATCCCGCTTAGCTCCACCAATTTTATCAAACCACTTGTCGCCGAACGGCGACAGGTTTGTTCCTTGAAAACTGCACAGAGGTAAAGTAAAGCGTAATTATAAGGTCAAGTTAGTAAGGGCATACGGTGGATGCCTAGGCGCTGAGAGGCGAAGAAGGGCGCGGATAACTGCGAAA
>NZ_JACVHF010000182.1 GCF_014502795.1 Heliobacterium chlorum | reverse complement strand
TTAACTTCCGTGTTCGGGATGGGAACGGGTGTGACCCCTCCGCCATTGCCACCAGATCAGTTTGTAATTGTTGAGGTTCGTCCGGTTCATCACCGGAATCAAAAGTTTACTACACCGAGTTGAGCTTTTCAACCGGTAAGTTCCTCCAGTCCCTCAAAATCAAACAGTTGTGTTGCGCTGCGTGCTAACCATTCCGTCCGGACCTGTCCCATCGGGCTGCCTGCGAGATGACTCGCCTGCACCCTGTTGGGAGGTCTCCGTCCGGTTCGACCTCGACATCTCACTGCGTAGAAGGGACATCCCTTCACTAGAAAAACTAGCAAGGTTCACCCTCTACCGTGACGAGTCTCCATAGAAAGGAGGTGATCCAGCCGCACCTTCCGATACGGCTACCTTGTTACGA
>NZ_JACVHF010000181.1 GCF_014502795.1 Heliobacterium chlorum | reverse complement strand
GTGGGAGAAACCAGCGTTCGGCAACGAGTCATCCATTGTCCATCTTTCCAGAAGGTGTATTCCTTGACCGAAAAGTACCCACGTTCGATGTATTTTTGCAGCGGTAGATTTTTGTCCATGCCGTTTTTTATGAGAATGCCTTCTTCACGCAGGAGTTGATAGATTCGATTTCGACCGTCATTCAGCGACTTAGCGGCTTCCGCGATGGTTTGCCATGCGTGGGATTCAATAAAGCTGTTGAACGCTTCAACTTTGGGAGCATCGGACTCAATTTGGTCTGTGAGGGAATTGATTTTTTCCGTTAAGCGACCGTTTTCTTCGAGTGCTTCCGCGTATTTATGCAGTGCATCTGGGAGCGTTTTGGGGATGAGGTCATAGAAAATTGAGTATGACCCTGTCTGACG
>NZ_JACVHF010000017.1 GCF_014502795.1 Heliobacterium chlorum | reverse complement strand
GAGTCTGGGCCGTGTCTCAGTCCCAGTGTGGCCGTTCACCCTCTCAGGCCGGCTACCGATCGTCGCCTTGGTGAGCTATTACCTCACCAACTAGCTAATCGGACGCGGACCCATCCAAGAGCGGATTGCTCCTTTGGTTGTCCGGGGATGTCCCCAGACAACGTTATGCGGTATTAGCAGCCCTTTCGGGCTGTTATCCCCCACTCTCAGGCAGGTTATCCACGCGTTACTCACCCGTCCGCCACTAAGAGCTTCCATCGAAACTTCCGCTCTCCGTTCGACTTGCATGTGTTAGGCATGCCGCCAGCGTTCGTCCTGAGCCAGGATCAAACTCTCCACAAAATATTGTAGATAAGCTTAAGTCAAGCTCTCTTATTAATGAAATCATTGTCCATCCCGCTTGCGCGGGCCGAATTGACTTTGGTTTCGCACGCTTTGCTTACAACTGTTTGATTTTCAAGGACCAAATTTTTTCCCCGTTTGTTGGGCGGAATGATATATTATCACGTCTTTCCCTCTAATTCAACTGGTAGTTCTAAGCAATTCTCTTGTATAGCTTAGCAATCGGTTGAAAAGACCACAAACAAAATCAGTTTTCCTTTATGAATTACCTCACGCCTGTTTGCGACAGGAGTTATACTTTATCACTTGGATTTCAACATTTCAACCGGAAATGTTTGGTTCATAGTCTTTGACCTATTCTAACTTCCAGAATCGGGTACCCTGGTATAAGTCCTAATTACACTTTGAGAGAAGATAAGATATTATGTTTCGAATGCCCCCCTTTTAACTAGGCTCTTAAGCGCCTTTTTTGGGGTACTTTATCTTTTAACCCCAAAAAAGAAGGAACAACGTCGCATTTTCGAACATACGTTCTTGAGATTTCGCGAGATATTAGGAGATATTGGAACGTATGTACTAATCATCCAGCCTAATCAGCCCACAGAGGGTTTGTCCTATTTCCATCCCTCTGGTAAATTAAAACCGTAGCCGGCACAAACAAATGTTCGAAAGGAGGACAGAAAGAATGGCTATCAACAAATCCGCCGTCGCCGCCAGCCTGCGCTTGACGGTCCAAACGGGCACGAACAGCAAAGGCGAGCCCCTGGTGCAAAACCGGGACTACAAAGGCTTGAAGCCCGGTGCCACTGACGGAAACGTCTTTACCACCGCCCAAGCCCTGGCGAGCCTGATGAGTCTCCCCGTCAACCGCGTCTCCCGGATTGACCAAAACGCCCTGGTCGATGCTTAAGGCCCAGTAACTCTGGGACAAGCCTCGTAACTCAGCGCACATACAACCAGGCCGGGTGGAAATCGACATCTCCCGCCCGGCCTTCCTAAGGAGGTGACAATTCGATGGCAACCAAAGAAACGCTGGAATTGGTCTTTACCAACCAACTGGGCCGTGACGTGGTGCTGCGGGTCCGCGACCCCAAAGCGGGCCTCACTACGGAAGAAGTGACTTCCGTCATGGACACCATCATCGCCAACAACGTGTTCACGACCTCTGGCGGCGACCTGGTCGGCAAAAAGGACGTCCGTATGGTCTCCTCCAACGTGACCGACCTGTACAACCCCTAAGCATAGGCCCGGGGATACGGCAGAGATAGAACTATCCCCCATGAACGGAGGACCGGGAACCGACAGATAGACATCGTTCCCGGTCCTCTCTGATCTCCGGCTTCAAAAGACATCAAGGAGGTGCAAAGACGTGGACGGCCTCTTACAATCCGTGGCCAATGTGGGGTTTCCGGTGGCGATTGCCTCATACCTGCTCATTCGCATGGAAGGACGGCTCGAAACGCTGAGCGGCGCCATCAGCGAACTGGCCAAGAACGTAGAAATCCTCAAAGAACAGGTGTAACCACATCATGAGCCCCTGCAATGTTTGGCAGGGGCTATCTTGTTATATAGCAAATTGTTTTTCTTATTGACATTAGGGCTCCGTCAACAGGATACTATGGATAGCTTCCAGTTGATCATGAAAGGTGGTAACGCAACTGTTTTTAATTGCAATGTACATCATGGCTATCGTTGCCGCTAACGTCATAACGGCCGCGTTCGCTCCACTCATCGCCGGTCCCATGGTGATCCCCTATGGAACCTTTCTCATCGGTGTCACCTTTATATTGAGAGATCTCGTCCAGCACCATTTTGGCCGGATGAAGACCTATGGGGTCATCGTCATTGCCTTGGTTTGTTCGGCGATCAGTTCGTATCTACTCGGGGATACGTTGTATATCGTGTTCGCATCATCGATCGCGTTCATCCTCTCGGAGTCTTCCGATACGGAGATCTACTCCCGCCTTTCCCTCCCTATGGCCTGGAGAGTTTGGTGGAGCGGACTGGTAGGCGGACTCCTGGACAGTGTTGTTTTCGTTGTGATTGGACTGTCTCCCCTTGGAGCAGGTATGGTTCCTTGGGAGGCGGTGCCTATGGCGATATTGAGCCAGATTCTTGTCAAAACGGCGCTTCAAGGTTGCGGAGCTTTGATCGTTAAAGGGTTTCCCGGCATGTTTCCGGAGTTACACTAAGCAAAGAGTAATATCTCAGCACCCATCACTTTACATTAGATCCAATATAAGCAGTAAAGCTTTTTGTGGTAAGAGCCAATGCTCACATATAGATAAATGAATTAGTGTTGTTTTTACTATCCCCTGCGCAACCTCGACAATTTTAAGCATTTAAGAAGCCCCTGCTGCGAACAGCAGGGGCTTCTTCTTTTAATAGATTATCTTTTTATATCCACACTATGGTAGGTAATCCTCCCTCACCGGCGCGAACACCTCAATTGCGACAGCGTCCTCGAGCACACGAGCCGCATGTTCCACATCACCTTGGATGCACCAACTATCTCCCGGTAAAAGAGCGTATTCTTCCTGCTCAACAATCAGGACAAGCTTACCCGATACCAAGTACCCTGTCTGTTCGTAAGGGTGCTTGTGACGGGGAAGCTCTTGGCCTTTGACGAGTCGAAACTCACTAAGCAGCGTTTTTTCTCCGTAGACGAGTGTTTTTCGGGTTATTCCTTCGGTGATTGTGATGTAACCTTCGCTGCTTTTGCGGTAGATTACAGAAGCTGGGGTGAGTTTCTCTACCATAAAGTACCTCCTCAATAGTGTCACATTGTAACCTGAGAAGACATCCGTTGACGTAAAGCAATTCAGTTAAGCTTTACTATATAACTTAGATACTGACCACGGTTTTTCCCTTCAAGAATTACTTATCCCGAACCTGAATCAGCAAAATTTTTTCTTGGAACCCGCCTCGCTCCGCTCTCTTCCGTTCTGCAATCGTTTCAACATCAGCCCAAGTCGCTCCATGAAGCTTTGAGAGCGAAAGCATAACCTCCAATATATCGGCTAGTTCTTCTACATCACCAGATGTTAGATATTCCTGAACTTCCTCCATCAATTTTTCTCGAAGCATTTTACTGTACTCTTCATCATCAAGGACTCGCGTTTCCGGTTGCTTTCCGGCTTGAATGATGATCTCCGGGATCCGGTCCCGGACGAGCTTATGATAGGTCTTGATTTCCGACAACTTGATCTCTCCCATAACAAAAATTTGTGCCAAACCAACCGCGGCATCATTTTATTCCTTCATCCAACGGCTGTAATAATCTTGAATTTGCTTTTGCCCCTGCTGTACCACAAACTCCTTATCAGCCTCGGTTAACTTATTCCACAGCAATGGATTCCACTCCACTTCCGTCAGTTCCCGGCAGCGCCGGAAATAGCCTTTCCGCTCAAACTTTTCAAAAGGCATCTGAAAGATTAAGGATCGTATATCCTCCGTCGTCAACTCCTGTACTCGAAGCATCTTGGAGCCTTTCTTCTCCACGGGAAGCCCTTCCTCGGCCCGGGTCAAATAAAAGGTGACAAACCGCTCGACCAGGCGATCGACTGATACTTTCCCTTTTGGATCGGCCAACTCCAGCATCGCTAACAGCAGCACCGGCTTATAAGAAAAAACCATATCCCCCTGGCGGACAAAAGCGATAAATTCCTCGTATATGGGCAACCGCTTGGGAATTCCTTGACGGATCCGGATTTCCTCCAAACGGCCCGGTTCAAAGTAATAATAATTTCGGCGGCCCACCGGGAGCGTGTGGTCCGCTTTTTCTTTACCCTTTTTAATCCAGTTGATGACGGTATCGTCGGTAACTCCTAACTCAACTGCCAGTCGCCGGTGACTCCACAGGTGCTCCACCGCTTCTTGCCAGTCAAAGAGTTCAACAGCCTCTATATCCGTCACCCACAGATGCAGGTACGCCGTGACCTCCGGTCGTTCCTGCCCGAGTCGACAAGCCTCCCAGGCCGCCTGTTCCTCCGCCAGTTTGTCCTTCGGAGCCAGGACGAGCCGTCCGGCGGCGTATTCCTTGATCTTGAACAATCGGTGTAGACTTAACCCCTGATTGTAACTGTTCCCATTGTCTACAAAGTCGACGACAAGCAAGGCGTCCTTGCCGGGCGCTTTTCGCGTCCCCCGTCCTAACTGTTGCAGGTAAACGACTTTCGACAATGTGGGGCGGGCCATGAATAATACCCGCGTCTCCGGACTGTCCCATCCCTCGTTTAAAATGTCACAAGCGCAGAGTACCTGAATCGTGCCTTTTTCATAGTCTTTTAGGATTTTCTGGCGCTCGTTGCGACTTAGGCGGCCGGAAACTGCTTTGGCGGCAATACCATTGATGGTAAAATGCTGGGCCAGCTCTTCCGCATGGCTCACATTGACACAAAAGACGACTGTCCGTTCCCCCGGAATCAAGTCCAGATAGGTTTGTACGATTAACTTGTTTCGTTCAGGAATATGCAGTATCTCCTCTAAGTCCTTCGACTGATAGCGAATACCGTTGAACCGAACCGATGACAAATCTACGTTCGTCTTCACTCGAACGCAGCGGATCGGTACGAGTTCCCCCAGTTCAATGGCCTGACGCAAATCCATCCGGTGGGCCACATGTTGGAAGATATCCAACAGCGATTGCCCATCCATCCGCTCGGGGGTAGCGGTTAGTCCGAGCATATGTTTCGTTTTGAAATAGCTGATGACTTGCTGATATGTACGTGACGTGGCATGGTGGGCCTCGTCGATGATTAAATAATCAAACTGCTGAGGCTCATAATCGGTAAGGTTCCGGCTGATATACTGGACACTGCTGACTGTCACCGGGACGGGCTCCCTTTTCTCTTCGTCGACGCCCCCCATCGTATGTGCGGGTTCGTGGATACATCGGGGGCCATCGCCATCAATTACGGTAACTCTCGCACGCGGCCACAGGCGGGCAAAAGTCCTTGCCGCCTGGTCCAGCAGTTCCCGGGTATGGGCCAAAAATAATACTGGCAGCCCCAACCGCTGTGCGTCCATTACTGCCGTCGTGGTTTTACCGGTTCCCGTCGCATGGGTCAATAGGGCGATTGTTTTCCCATCTTTCCGAAGCCTTGTCAATTCATCCAGCGCAGCCATCTGGTGTTCCCGAAGCTCCAAATTGCCAGAAGCCACTTCTCCTGCCCGTTGTGTGGGAAGAAAGTCGGCCCATAATTGCAGCATCGGGTTGTGACCCAGGAATTGTATCAACTCGCTTTTCACTTGTTCGCGGCTCTGGGTTAACTGGCGGTAAGCCCAGCGGTATACTTTCCACCCTTGATAGATGAGGCTGTTTTGCCGGATCAGATCATCGATAAATTTGTCTCTTGCCACCTGAGATGGATCGTGATATCGCTGTCCATCGATCTCCAGGGCATACTTTTCGATTCCCGACATCAATGCATAATCGATTCGCCGGGGATAGCCGTATATATCATCGAAAGGATATTCGGGAACGAGATATTGAAGTTTTTCTAAGCCAAACGTATCCGCGAATAGTTCTAGGAAAAGGTCCTCGGAAGCCAATCCTTTGGTACCTGATTTTGGCGTTCCCATGGTCTCGTTGCTCCCTTTTTCTTTTTTCAACGGACATCCATGCTAACTTTTGTAGGATGAAATAAAAACTTCTATTGATTATTTTCCAATATTTGAATTAAGATTCTACAATCTTCACAATAAACCTTCTGCCGAGGATTGATTATCTGGGGTCCTGTCCTTTGTTTTCGACAGAAAAGAGAAGCCCCTCCAACTTTTTAGCATTTGGAGAAGCTTCTCTTTTATATATCCCTTTACATTTTGTATATCCCTTTACTTCATCTTCTTTATAAAAAGTCCCTGTGCATCTCAACCTTCATCTGTTCTAACAACGGCAGTGACTCCTTGAGAACCAAGGTGATTCCCAACCGTGTAACAATCGGCTCAAACAATTTCTGAACTTCCGGCTTTTTGACCTCGATGAACTTGGGCAGTTCCGGGATCGTTTGTAGCTTTTGGAGGAACCGGCCAGTAAACTCTGCTGCTTCGGCGGCCTTCTCAACCATGTGAAAGTCCAGTATGTACCCACTTTGTTTGTGTCCTACTGCGTACATATAAGGATAGTAGGGTCGCTGTTTCGGGGATTCACAGACTGGCCCGGTCGGTGCGTAGAAACAGTCAATCTCCCAGGTTCCTTGCTTCCGCCGTTTTTGTCTAAGGATGCTAGCCAACATGATCTCATCAAAAGCGGCGGTTGGCGACTTTTCCTTCGACTCCTTCCGGTCGTAAGAAAAGATTTGCAATAAGCTGAGCCAATGGTCTTCCCACTGCAGATCTCCTTGATTATCCTCACGGGGAACACGTACCAGAAAATTTTTGTTGACATCGGCCTCACCGATTGTAAGTTGTCTATCCAGGCAACGCTGAGACACATCGATAGCTTGTTCTAGAACAAGCGTCATCAATTCCACTTCATTATCGGTTAAATGGCGAGGATAATATCCCGGCTCAAACTGCCGAAAACTCGGCCAGGCATGCTTCCCGCGAAAGCGATATCCTAAGGAACGGATGATTTTCATGTCTTCACTGTCCATCTGGTCGCGACTGTCAAAAGAAACCATCAGCGCATGTTGAACATGGAGCGCATCGACAGGATCCAGGCGACCCCTCAGCATGTCTTGAAATCCTCGAAAACCGCTTTCTCCGAGAAAGAGCGTCAATCCAAAAAACTCGCCTAACCCGCCCAGGATCGAGCAAAATCCGATTTCCTTGGTTCTGGGGTTTTGCACACCAAACAGTTGATCGTCATCCATCCACTCCCAGCAACGGAGCTGTTTAAATGAAACGGCAGCTTCGTACAGTCTCAACCAATCGTCTAAAGGTCCCTTATATTTGCTCATAACCTGCCTCTTTTCTCTCTTTTCCCGTCATATTAGCATTTTTAACACCAGAATCCTTTGGATATACTTTCCAAATCGCTAAGTTAGCTTATTTTTTCACCAATTCAACTTTACACAAAAGAAACCTAAAGAACTATCATTCGCCTGTATTATCAAAGATTCGACAATCATGTATAATTACCTATACAATCATTTGACCTATCTTATACAGGAGATGATCACATGAGCCTCTTCCCCTGGGACAACCTTTGGGAAATGGCCGCCTGGTTCGCCCTTTTTGCCGGGTTGTGGCATTACAGCGACCAACTGGCGATCTCGTTGATGGAACGAGGCTACTTACGGCGAAAGGCCGCCTGGATGTGGCTCGCCGCCCTCAGCATTGGTCTGGGCATGTTCCCCATCATCTATCTGGGTGCGGAGCTTCTGCTTACGGAAGCCGTCAATGTGGCCGGTGCCAATATGCCTTTTCAAGGCAAGATAATCTCCGCCGCTGTTATGGCTTTTAGTATCGTCTTGCTGATCAGTATGGGCCGTTACATAAAACTGCAGGAAGGCATTCTCTATCAGCTCATCCTTCCTCACTGGGATTTCGACTACGAGGACCTGTTAAGTCAAAAAACGTGGAACGTCCAAACAGTTTCTGAGCTAAACGACTTAAACCTCCGTTTAGGTATCGGCCGCCTTGCCGTAGCTGCCTTGAACTCAAGCGGTCACGTAGTGACCTTGGCTGTCCGGCGGACCAACCGGCTTCGGTTGGATCCGATAGAGCGATTTGCCCTCACTTACTGGGCCCGCCTCGAAGGAAGCCATTCCCTGTCTATCTGGTACTGCGCCGATGCGGAACGTCCCCCTTTGGAGAGCGAATACACTGAAATTGAAACTATTCTCAAGGTCTTTACGGAAAATGGAGTCGAAATGCAATCCGTCTTGTTCCACGATGGAAACCAAATAGCATGCCTCCATGCGGCTTCATCGTTCCAACCTTCCCTGCGAGCCGAATCCGATTTGCCGCTATGGAAGGCTGAGTCTACCGGACAGAGAGCTTAAAGCCGTTTACGATTTCTTTCCCTAAACGTACAAATTCCTTCAAAAAAGAAGCTGCTATATCCTCCACTAGGATATGGCAGCTTTTTTGACGCTGTTAGTGTACCCCGCCCGGCTTGAGCACCACTTTGATGCAGTCATCCAGCTTGGCGTCAAAGACGGTGTAGGCATATTCGGCCTTCTCCAGAGGCAATCGGTGGGTGATGATGTCGGTCGGGTCGAACTCGCCCCGCTTGATCCGCTCATAAAGTTCCGGCATATAGTGAATGACCGGCGCTTGCCCCATCTTCAAGGTAATGTTGCGGGCAAAAAAATCTCCTAGAGGAAAGGCGTTGTACCGCATGCCGTACACGCCGACCAGTTGGATCGTCCCCCCTTTTCGCACTGCCTGAGCGGCGATGTTGATGGCTCCCAAAGCGCCGCCCTGCAGCTTGAGAGCCGTTTCGATCATCTCCCAAGTGGACATCTTCCCGTCCATGCCCACACAATCGATGACAATGTCGGCGCCGCCATGGGTCATCTCCTTGAGATGACTGCCCGTGTTGTCATGGGTGGTGAAGTCGACGATTTCCACGTGGTTCGTCCGCTTCGCATGCTCTAATCGGTACTGAATGTAGTCCACGGCGATAACCCGCTTAGCTCCCCTAAGCCAGCAAAACTTTTGGGTCAGCAGTCCCACTGGACCGCAGCCCAGGACGATGACCGTATCGCCTTCCTTGACGCCGGCACTTTCGACGCCCCAGTAAGCCGTCGGGATGATGTCCGAAAGAAAGAGCAGTTTTTCATCTTCCATCTCCGCATCTTCAGGCACCTTAAAGGGTGTAAAGTTGGCAAATGGCACCCGTAGAAACTCGGCTTGGCCGCCGGCGTAACCGCCGAATGTTTCCGAATATCCCAAAAAGCCGCCCACATCGCCATGGGGGTTGGAGTTATCGCACTGGCTTTCCAGGTGGTGTTCACAGTAATAGCACTTGCCACAGGCCATCGTAAACGGGATGACGACCCGGTCACCTTTCTTTACCCGGGTAACTTCGGGTCCCGTCTCCTCGACGATCCCCATCGGCTCATGACCGATGATGTAATCCTCCGGTGTGTTTGGCACCATGCCATGGATCAGGTGCAGGTCAGAACCGCAGATAGCCGTGCTGGTGATACGGACAATGATATCGTCCGGTTTTTCGATCTTTGGGTCGTGCACTTCTTTTACCTTGACGTCCTTGACGCCTTGAAATGTTACTGCTTTCATCGCTGTCTCCTGTCATCCAAAATTTAAATCCGCATAGTGAACTACGTCTATTACTGAACATCGCTGATTGTTGGTGGCCCTTCGCATCCCAGACGAAGAACACGTTCTAGCGTCGAACTCTGCCTAGCCGCTTCTTCTCTGGATCGACCGGAATCTTCTTACACTTTACCTTTCCCCCAATGCAGGGAAACCATAATCAAAAAGCCTTCGTTCCCCCTCTTTCGGGAAACAAAGGCTTCTTTAGCTTCGTTATAAATATCTCTGTACGTAGACCGAGACAATGCAATGATGAAGTAACCTTTCACCCAATACATTCTGACTTTCGAAAGTGACATTACAGGCAAGGTTCTATTTTCGATGTTACTTTTTGAAGAGAAATTATCGGTCCATCAACTCTCCCAGTTCTCGAAGCAACGTGTATCCTTTTTCCGCATCGTCAGCGCTTCGTAATCCATAGCCGCAGGCTGGCGTCAGGATTATCTGCCGCCGCAAGGCATCTCCCGATACACCGGCCTTTTCCAGCGCTTCCAGTTGGCCCTGGAGTTTTCGCTGCAGGCTCTCTGCCGTCGCTTTCGCCAATTCTTCGGGGTCAGTCGGAACGATGCCCCAGGCGAGAAGGCCGCCTCGGAACAAAAAGGCGCCGATTTCCTTCGGATGACGGGCAAAGCTTTCAAAATGCTGGCTGGCGTCAAAACTGATGATATGAATGGGGCTGGTTAGCATCAGGGACCAGTCCGTGTTGCCGCAGCAATGGACGCCGGAGAGCGTTCCCGTCGGGCTGAGCGCCTCGGTCATGGTTTCAATGAATTCGCGAACGATTTCCGCCGTCACCATCGGATATTCGATCTTTCCTAAGGTGTACAATCCCGGTTCGTCGATAAAGACCATGGCCGGCCAGCAGTACTGGCGCAAGTCGCTGCCGACCCAGGTCGCTTGGTGGGCTGCCGACATCAGCATCAGTTCTCGCAATTGAGGATCGTCAAAAAGAGGCTTTCCCTCCTCATCCTTCACAAAAAGAGCCGCTGTCAACGGGCCGGCCATTTGGACTTTCAGCCAAGAAGGGCGAATGGGCCAAGTATCATCCCGCAGGTCCTGCCGCCAGCTCCGGTAATTCGGGCTTTGCTGAGCGAAGAGCGATTCGTCGTTACTGAACCATTCAATCGGTTCATCAACGCCGCACTCGCCGTATTCGCAGATGTTCTTAAATTGACGCAACGCTTCATCAAACCCATCCGCTTTCCGGTCCACAATGGCCGTACCGTCCGGTAACCGCCGGATCAGCCCGGCCCGGTCCCAGGGGGCCAAAGCCTGTTCTAAGAGCTGGTCCTCCCGGCAGGCCTCGGGAAGTTGGGGGCTGTGGAGAATTTCGGGGCAGCAACGGGCGATCAACGCTTTTGCTTCTTCATAACTTTCATAGGGCAAGCTGCCCATGCCGGTGATCATGATATTCATGAGTACACATCCTCATTTACGATATCTTCGACAAATTTGGTAGAGTCCTTTCATTGTAACCATACTTCTCATCTCAGGTAAAGGAAGATCGCCGATATCAAGAGGATTTTTATAGAACCTTGCCTAAAATGTATAACAACAGTAGTGAACATGGGCTGGAGGAATTATCGATTTGAAAGAGATACGCTACGAATATGAGTTGGATTTTGAAGTTCGCGATTATGAATGCGACCTGCAGGGTATCGTGAATAACGCTGTCTACCTGCATTATTTGGAACATAGCCGGCACAAATACCTCCTATCGAAAGGTATCGACTTTGCCAAGATGCATGAAGAAGGCAAAGATCTTGTTGTCGTACGGGTAGAAGCAGATTACAAATCCCCCCTAAAAAGCGGGGATCGCTTTGTCGTTCGTTTGAATGTGAGCAAAGAAGGCCGGCTGCGCATGGTTTTTCATCAGGATATCTACCGGCTGCCAGACGAAAAACTGGTGCTGAAAGCGAAAACGCTGGGTGTTTGCCTCTTGAACGGTCGTCCCGTCGTGGCCGAGGAAGTTGAACGGGCGCTCTTTTCTTAAACGTAAAATAATCCCCTCTGACCGAAGGAAAAACGGTGCAGAGGGGATTTTCTATTCAACCTATACTTCAAACCGCGGCGATACATAACAACCAGTTACGTAAAGGATTCTGCACGGTTACATGCATGATTTAGGCGAAAGCCTCACAGCGCGGATCTTCTTGCCGTTGTAGGCTCTTCCCTTCCGAGAGCCAGCGGAGGGTCCGTTCAAAGACCGTCTGTTCCCAGTCGAGGCGGGAGAAGGTGTGGTCCGCTTCATTGATAAAGTCTACCTTTGTCAGTTCCTGAAGACCGGTAGCCACTCGGCTCAACCGGTACAGGCAGCTGTTCATGCAGGTGATTTCCCGATCGCCCGTGCCGTGTAGGATCAGCAGCGGCTTTTTCACCCTTTTGATCGACTCTAAAGGACGCTGTTCTCGCAGCGATTCTAAGAAACTCCGGCTAATGGCATAGCCTTCAAAGTCAACAATCCCTGTTCCGAAGGCTTCCGCCGTCAACTCTTTACCCAAGATGCCGGTGATATCTTCCCATGGCCGGGCTACGGGCGCCCAAAGGACCAGACGATCCAAAAAGGGCAGGGTCGGAGCGGTTAACGCGGCCACAGCACCGCCTAAGCTCAGCCCTAATAAGGTGACGCGCTGCCGGTCGATGCCCCGATAACGAGAGAGCCACTCTACCGCGCAGCGAGCTTCTCGCACTTGACCCTGCAGCGTGATCCCTTCCTGTTTCCCGTCGCTGTCCCCGCAGCCGCTGAAGTCGAAACGTAATACTGCATAGCCTGCCTCGGCAAAGCGGCGGGCAGCCTTGACGAAGATGCGGTGCAAACCGATTTTCGTACCGCAAAAACCGTGGCACATCACAATGGCCGGTATATTGTCTGCGTTGGTGTTGTCTCCACTAGCTTTGATTCCGCTATCGTCTATGTTCTCTCCGGGCCAATGTAAAATGCCCCGGAGGGTTTTATGGTCCACTTGGAAGTCGACATATTGCTCCACAGTTTACCTCTCCTTTTTCCAAAGTTGCCTATGTCATCAATACCCTACGGCCTTGCGCCAGTACGTGCCATTTCCTGCTGTCCCCGTTACCGGGTCAAACAAATCATGGATGACCTGTTTAGCTCCGCGCTCTAGGCCCTGAGGCTGAAAAAAGTACTCATAATCGCGGACCTTCAACCGCTGCTCGTCCCGAGTCGAAAAGTCAGTGAGCCTCTCTAACTCCCGGATGCACTTGCTTTGCGTTCGGTGGCAGTAAATCGCCGCTCGCTTCGTCATCAAATAGTCGCCGACGGGGATGGCGGCGCTCACTTCGCTGTCTTTTCGGGCTACACAGTGCTGGACACCAAACGCGTCTACATAGGAGCAGGGCATGCCGGTGTAGTAAAGCTGTGCGCCTTGCCAAGGCTCGCCTAATTCCGGATAAGCTGATCGATCGGCGGCTAAGTGATAAGCCCGGGTGGCAAAGTGAGATATGGCAACATGATCCCTATGGCAGGTCAAGCCGTCTGGACCGAACGTGGTGACCACCTGAGGACGGGTCGTGCGAATATGTTTGACCAGCATGGGGAGAATCACGGCTTCATCTGCCTCGGCCAGTTCTTTGTCCCGAAAAGGCAGGAAGTGCAACTGATTGATCTTCAAAATTTGGGCGGCCTGCCGCAATTCAGCCTCGCGGAAGGCTCCTAATTCCTCTTGTCGGCAGAGAGGCGGTTCTCCGCATTTTCCGGCCTCGCCGCGAGTGGCGCAGATCAACGTAGTCTGGACGCCTTCATCGGCGTATTTGGCTAGAGTACCGCCGATGCAAAAGGATTCATCATCAGGATGAGCTAGAATCGCCATCAGTCGCCGCGAGTGGATCATAGGTCATTCGCCTCTCTTTCTCACAAAAAAAGCCGAGGAGATATCGCCCTTTTCAGCGAATCGTCCTCGGCCTCCAGTTTTTCCGGTCAGCCTGTATATTATAGTTTACTGTTCCAGTCGGATAATATGATATTATATTCGTAAAGCTCATTTGTCAAGGGTGGATCAAGTCGACACCTATAAGATAATTTGCCTAGGGCTTAGGCTGCGATTTTTTTCTACTGTTTTACTGTGCTCAGCTAGCGGAAAATCTTACTTTCGTCTTTGCGCAGACCTTGGCAGGACTCGCTTCTTTCAAAGTCGAACCCTATGAGAAGTCGAACCATATGTACTGATTCTACACAATTTCCAATCGCTATACAAAGGAAGGGAAGCAGATGAAACGCTTTGTCGTCCTCATGCTGTTTATCGCCGCTTTCATCTATATCGGTTCTAAGAACCACCTTTTTCCTCCAAAGGGCCTTTTCGATCTTGAAAAAACGTTCAAGTCAGCCGTCCAAGAGGGTGCTCAACTCGTGCAAAGCGCTGTGAACAATCCTGAGGAAACACAGGACAAACTGAACCAGCGGCTGACGAAGATCCTTGACGATGTGAATCAGATCAACCAGGATTTGCTCGCCCACGCCAGGGATCCCCGGCGCTTGGCCGAACAGTTTGGCGTCCGCCATTTACCCCGTCCCAAAGATCCCGACGTAGATGCCCGGACCCAGAAAACGCCCGTCGGGCTTCATATCGCCCCCGGGGACAGAGGGGTCTCCGATTCCATCTTGCAGACAGCGACTCAATTGGTCCAAAGCACAGCCATGCCTATTTTGTCGGCCAACTTGAATCACACCCCCTCGGACCAAACGGAGATCGTTCTCTATTCCCAAAAAACGACCTACGGCCAAGCGTTGCTCCAAGCCGGTATCGACCCGAACATGATCGTATCGATCGTCCAGAATACCGGTGGGATTACCATCGGCTCTGACGTCTGGATTCCCCTCTATAACCAGCAAGACCGGTCCATGTTAGGCAACGTCCTGACCCATGAACTGGTCCATGTGGTCTTCAATGAAGAGGGCATCGGCGAAAAACTGCCGACCTGGATGAACGAAGGCATCGCCTGGCAACTGGGCATGCAGGCACAGAAAAAGCTGAACCCAGCGATGGCTCGGGAGATGACGTCCCTCTTAAACAGCCAGGTCCGAACCGCGTCGAAACAAGGCCGTCTCTTGCCGCTCTCAGCCTCCCAGGAAGATATCCTCCGGGCTGACTACAATGTGGAATGGGAAGATTACATGGCCGTGGACGCTTTGGTTAAGAAATACGGAGAAGAAAAACTGCGTACCTTCCTCCGTGATGCCGTCAAAAAAGGGGTTCCCAACAGTTTTAAAGCCTGTTACGGCATGACCATGGAGCAATATGAAGCGGAATTTCTCGCATCAGCCCAATAAACATCATCGATACCCCTTGCGAACTACTGGGTATAAGGACTGGACAATTTGCGAAACCATAGGGAAGACTTTTGATTTTCTCCGGCTCGCCCGGTTGGGAGGTCTTCTATGGTCAGCAACTTGTCCTTTTTCTTTATGGCCTCTACTTTGCTTATCTCCATCTTGGCGCCGGTTGGATTGTTTCTTTACCTTCATATCCGCGAGAAGCTTTCTTTTAAGGTCCTTGCCATCGGCGCCTTGGTCTGGTTTTTATACACGCAGGTGCTCGAAAAAATGCTCCACGTCTATATGTTCACCATAAATCCCCAAACGGCAGCTTTTTTAAAAAATCCCCTCTGGTACGGCATCTACGAATCCGTGGCGGCTGGCCTCTTTGAGGAAACAGGCCGGTATCTTGCCTTTGCCTCTTGGCTAAAACCCCGGTGGGCTTGGAAAGACGGAATGGCTTACGGCATCGGTCATGGCGGGCTCGAATCCATCCTGATCGGCGCTTTTGCCAGCGTCCAGTCGATTATCCTGGGCCAGATGATCAACAGCGGAACATATTATACCCTCAGGGAGAAGCTCCCGCCGGAGACTTTTGAGCAGACCCGCTCTTTGCTGCTCGATACGCCGCCTTACCTTTTCGCCGCCGGAGGTTTAGAACGTTTAGGCGCTCTAGCGATTCAAATCGCATTGTCCCTCTTTGTGCTCTCTGGCGTCAGGAAAGGAAAGCTGATCTACCTCCCCCTCGCCGTCTTGCTTCATGCCTTTATCGACTTCCCTGTCGGCTTGTACCAAGCTCAAAAATTCAATGGTTGGTACTTGGCCGCCTATCTGTTTGTGATTTTCGTTCTTTCCGTAGCCTATATCCTTAAGACAAGAGTGTTATACGATGAGTAGGCTCCGGCAGTGCGGCGATCGTCAAACAAGGAATAGACTCTTCATAACCGAAGACAAAACAGCCATGACCCGATTTCATGCGGTCATGGCTGTTCTTTCTTCTCCTCAACACTTAGGGTAAGTAAATGATGCCCTCTTCGTACTCCGTTATCGCTTCCAGCCCCTCCGGCCGCACAACAAAGGTATCTTCCAAACCTACGGCGCCTTCCGGAAAGACGAACTTGGGCTCCATGGCGAAGACCATCCCCGCTTCCAGAGGCGTTTTCACCCCTTTGGCGATAACAGGCCACTCGTCCAGTTCGATTCCGATGCCGTGACCCACAAAGGCGACCTGGTCCGCATAGCCCATGAAATGCTCCTTCAGCCCATGCTTTTTCGCCAGGGCCACCGCCTTTTCGTAGAGTTCGCCGCCAGTGACACCGGGTCGGCCCTCGGTCTTGAGCAAGTGTTGAATCTCTATAGACACCCCATGAGCACGGACCAGGTGGTCGGGAAGTTTTCCTATGCAAAACACCCGCGTCGCATCGACCATATAGCCTTCTCGAATACCGACGTAATCGACGAAGACCGTTTCATCCCGTTCGATGATCTTTGTTCCCGAGCCCATGGACAGCAGGGGCGAAAGTCCCGTACCGCCGATGGGGCCTTCGAAAAAGGAAGGAATGGCCAAGCTTGTCCCTGATGATAGCTGTCCGTAGCCGATATCCATATTGAATCCCCGGGTACGCACATGACCGGGATGGCCTTGGGCACGGTAAAAAGCCTCCACTTGACTGGCGAGTTCAAGTTCGCTTATGCCGGCTTGTAAGCACTGGGATACATAGTCAAAAGCCCCTCGGCTTTGTTCACCGGCTAATTTCATTAGACCGATCTCATACTCCGATTTGATGGCCCGGACGGTTCGAATGAGTGAGCTGCCGTCAACAAGCCGGATTCCGGCAAAGAGCTTTTGGTAGCGAAAAAATTGGCTCGCCGGCAGCACATCCAGTTCGAATCCAAGCGTATTTAGGCTGGTATGCCCGTGAGCACTCAGCATAGCAGGAAGATCTTTGGGATTATCAAGAGGGATGATTTCGCTGAGGGCCGACTCCTCTTTGGCCCGCTCGTAACTTCTCTTGACGAAAAGCAGCGGCTTGCCCTCGGCAGGTATAAAAAGATGAGAACGCTGGATGGTTCCGGCGAAATAGAACAGATCGGCATTTTGGACGATGATCATGCCGTCTATGCCTTCTTGAGTAAGCAACTGTTGTAAACGATGGATTCTTCGATCTAGTTCACTTTTAGGGGTCAGTAGCATCGATAATTCTCCTCTGTCATATAAAGTCTTTTGTACCCGCCTAAATGATGGGAAAATTGTGCCCACAGGTTTACCAAATCGGACACTCCTGTTTGGACTATAGACATAGCACACTCGGGGTGTGGTGACGTAGCTAGCAATTTGAGCGCAGCGGCGTCATTACACCCCGATTCCCTGCAAATGTTCCATATAGGTTGACTCTTGCTGTCTAGAAATAAGCCAACAGTTCACTCGGTTGGGCGATGAGCTTTTTCGCTCCGGCGGCCAGAAGTTCTTCCGCCGGTCGGAAACCCCAGAGAACGCCGATAGCCATCATGCCGGCGCTATTGGCCGTCTGCATGTCCGTGTTCGTGTCCCCCAGGTAGAGGAATTGTTCCGGCGGAATATCAAGGGCGGCGGCAATTTCCAATGCGCCTGCCGGATCGGGCTTTTTCGGTACCGATGGTCGCTGTCCGTACACCAGTTGAAAGGCCTGTTGCGGGAAAAAGTGCCGCACCATGATCTGTGTCCATTCATCAGGCTTGTTAGACAGGATGGTGAGTGGAATGGCTCGTTCGGCAAGTTGTTGGAGAAGCTCTGGGATTCCGTCGTAGGGACGGGTCAGTTCGGCCCACCGCCGGCCATACTCCGCTTGCATGGCGGTGAAACATCGTTGCACCGTTTCCTCGTCTCGGCACTCTTCCGGCAGTACTCGCTTGACGAGCGTGAGCAATCCGTCACCGACGAAGTACCGGTAGCAGGCGACATCATGAGTCGGAAAGCCGCCCTGTGCCAACACCCTGTTCATGGAATTCGCCAAATCATCTAATGTGTCGAGCAATGTGCCGTCTAGGTCGAAGAGAACCGCTTTATAGGTCATGGTTGCACATCCTTTTCATTCAATACAAATGCAATGAAACGACTTCGGCTAACGGCAATACAGAAGGACGATGGACAAAGTAAGCGTTCAGGCCCATTTTAGAATTCTCGTCTGTCCTATAAATTCCTTTTCATGCCCTCATAAAATGGGGAGATGGTACCATATATATTACGGGGCAACATCTACGAATCCTGAACGATCCGGGGAGGTCTCCTGATGCATATTACAGCACTTCCTAACCCAATTCCCGGGGCCACACTGACCGACACCTTCGGAGCACCCCGGAAGGAAACAGTCACCCATGACGGCATCGACATTTTTGCTGTTCGGGGAACCCCCATCTACGCTACGACCGGTGGTGTCGTCGAGAAAGTCGGCGTCAACGAGATCGGCGGTAACCGAGTCGGGGTCCGCGACGATGACGGAAACTATCATTACTACGCTCATTTAAGCGCCTACGGCGATGTTTGCGTCGGCGATCGCATCGCCGCCGGTACGATCGTGGGTTATGTGGGAAACACAGGAAATGCTCGGACGACACCGCCTCACCTGCATTATGGCATTCGAAGTCCTGAAGGAGACTGGGTCAACCCCTATCCCTTTTTAGCCGCGGCAGAGTCATCCGGTACGAATAGAGTCCCTCCGAGCAGACAACCTTTTAGCGGGAAAACTTCCTTTGCAGTCGCTCTTCGCCGCGCCATCCATGCCTTCCCGGCTAACACCCCGAAAGTGGCGCCGCGCCTTTATAGCCGTAATCCGTTGGAACCTAAAATCAGCCTAACCTTCTCGCCATCCCTTCCCCCGGCTGAGGAAGCCCCAAAGAAACCTTTACCTTCCTCTCCCCTACCTGCGGCACCCCGGCTCACTTCGAATAACCCCTCTGCCGAGATCGTTGTCAACGCTTCTCCTTATGAACTCAACGGCTCTGAGCTCGTTTTAACCCTCTATCAACCAACCATCATCTCTCCTGTCATCCGGCAGAATGTGGAAAAGCGAAAAGATCCCCCTTTTCGCTTATGGTAAAAAACAAACGAAAGGTCTTAGCCTTCACCGCTTGTGGTTGAGGCTTTTTTATTTTTATACTGCTCCGTACAGGGACTACTGCAGTCCCGAAAAATATGTATAATTTAACTTAACAGAAACCTCAAGGCGGTGGTTTCATAGTGGGCCAGTCTGCGCAAAGTGAAAAGCAATATTCAGAGCTTTTAAAGATCTTGCAAGCACGGGAACAGCGGTTTCAAACCCTGCTGAACGCCATGGATGACGTCATTTTTACGTTGGACCCCGAAGGACGGCATACGGGAGTCTACGGGAGATGGTTGCAAGCGACAGGTTTGACAGACGATGTCTTTTTACATAAAACCCATCGAGAGATATTGGGTGAAGGGGATGCTCAGATTCACCAGGACGCTATCGAACGTTGCCTGTTCGGCGAGGTCACTGTCTATGAGTGGTCTGTTCTTTCCCCTGGAGGACAACAATATTATCATACTTCGCTCTCACCGATCTTTGATCTCGACGGCAAGGTCATCGAGATCATCGGCGTAGGCCGAGACATCACCCACTTAAAACAGATGGAAAAAAAACTGAGAGAAAATGAGCAGCGTTTTCGCGATGTCCTTCGCGCCTTTGACGAGTACATATGGGAAGTCGATCTACAGGGCCGCTACATCTACCTATCGGAACGAACCATTGACATCTTGGGAATCCCTCCCGACGAGATGATCGGTAAAAGTGCTAAATCCTTCATGTGTCATGACGATATTTGGGCCTATGATAAGATTATCCGGGAAGCTATTCAACAAGAACGGCCTTTTCGAGACTTGATTTTTCGCAAGCAACTACCTTCAGGACGAATAATTTGGCTGAGTGCCAACGGGGTGCCCTTTTTCGATGAGCGGAACAAATTGCTCGGCTACCGGGGTGCCACCCTCGATATTACCAAGCAAATGGAATCGGAAGCAGCCCTGCGGGACCGTGAGGAAAGCTACCGCTCGATCGTAACGGCTATGGCTGAAGGGATGGTCGTGCAGGGCCGCGACGGCCGCATCGTGAGAGCGAACCGGACAGCCGAACAGATCCTAGGTCTAACGGTTGAACAGATGGAAGGCCGCACCTCTGTCGATCCCCGCTGGAGAGCCATCCATGAAGACGGTTCTCCTTTCCCCGGAGAAGATCATCCAGCCATGGTGACATTACAAACAGGGGAGCCTTGTCATAACGTCATTATGGGGGTACATAAGCCGACAGGCGAGCTCACTTGGGTTCAGATTAACTCAGAACCGCTACGTCAACCCGATTCAGAAATCCCCTATCAAGTCGTAACGACCTTTTCCGATATCACCGAGCGCAGGCGTATCGAAGAAACATTGCTCGCCACACGGGAGCAGTTGAGCAATGTATTTGAAAACCTCGATCTTCTTTTCTGGTCTTTGGATACGACCAATCAGAAAATGCTACAATTCTCCTCGGTCAGTGAGAAGATTTACGGCGTTCCTCGGGAAGCCTTCATGGAAAATCCGGACCTATGGATGCAATTCATCCACCCCGACGAATTTGAAGAGGTCATGTCAACGGTATCGCTCGTCGAAGACGGTCAGCCCTTGGCCAATGAATATCGCATTATCCGCCACGATGGAACTGTTCGCTGGGTACGGGATCACATGATCCCCGTCCTTGACAGCGACAAAAAAGTAATTCGTCTCGACGGGCTAGTCATGGACATTACCGATAAAAAACAGGTGGAAGAAGAACTGCAAAAAGCCAAAAAGAAAGCGGAAGAATCTAGCCAGGCAAAGAGCAACTTTTTGGCCATGATGAGCCATGAGATCCGGACACCGATGAACGGCATCTTAGGCATGACAGACCTTCTCCTCGATACGGACTTGTCCAAGGAACAACAGGAGTATGCCGAAGCGGTGATGGAATCGGCCACGGTCTTGCTCAATGTGATCAACGATATTCTAGACTATTCAAAAGTGGAAGCCGAAAAGATGGAACTCCATATGGTCGATTTTTCCTTGCCTCCACTTGTCCACAGCGTCACCAAACTGTTTGCCAACCGGGCAAAAGAAAAAGGCATTGAGTTGACCACGAACATTTCGTCCCAATCCACCCCACCTCTCTGGGGCGATCCGAACCGGATACGTCAAGTGTTGTTGAATCTTGTCAACAACGCTATGAAATTTACCGACAATGGCAACGTCACTGTTGATGTTCAGGTGGAATCAGAAGATGGCGTTGAACTGTGGGTCCGCTTTGCCGTGACCGATACAGGCATCGGGATTAGCAAAGACGTACAAGAGCGCCTCTTTCATCCCTTCACCCAGGCGGACAGTTCTACATCCCGCCGGTTCGGCGGAACCGGTCTCGGATTAGCGATCTCCAAACGGCTCGTCGAATTGATGGGCGGCCGGATCGGGGTGAACAGTGTGCCTGGCAAAGGTTCTACTTTCTGGTTCACACTCCCCTTACGCATCGCAGTTCAGCCTCACGCCTTTTTTAAAGAAGAAAAGACACCCGAGATCAAGGGGTGGCGAGATAAGAAACTGGGAATCAACGATACTTATTTTCATGTGGACCTCCCCATCCTCCTTGTGGAAGATAACTTGGTCAATCAACGGCTCGCCACAGCTCTATTAGAAAGACTAGGACTGACCGTCCATGCTGTCTCCAATGGTCTGGAAGCGATTGGCGCCGTTGCTAAACAGGACTATGCTCTGATCTTTATGGATTGTCATATGCCCGAGATGGATGGTTTTGAAACGACGGCTGTCATCCGCGATTGGGAATCGGAAACGACCCGCCATGTACCCATCATCGCCATCACCGCTCTGGCCATGCAGGGGGATCGGGAAAAATGCCTCTATGCCGGCATGGATGATTATATAAGCAAACCGATCGATCCCGAAAAGCTGATCGCCTTGTTAAAACATTGGCTGCCGTTGAAGCCGGAACACAGAGCTGTCATCGACATGGCTTCACTCGCCCAAGTTCTTGGGGTAAAAGAAACCGACCTAGACGAGTTGCTTGATGATATCCTTTCCACCTACATCGACGAATCGGCTCATCTGATGGAGCATCTGAATCTTGCCGTGGCCCATCGAGAATCAACCGGCATCAAAGAGAATGCCCATGCCTTAAAATCTGCCAGCGCTGCTATCGGAGCTAAGACTTTCACCTCCCTCTGTGCACAAATGGAATCTTGCGGACGCTCCGGCGATATTGGTTGTACCGGAGAATTATTTCAAAGGCTAGAGACGGAATATGTCCAAGTCTTGGCCGCTTTGGCACAAGTAAGTGACCGTCCGAAAGGGTCACCGAAAGACGCCGTTGGCAATGATCGGCAGGCATGATATAATCATTCGTAAGAGAATGAGATAACGAACAGCAAGCTTTGTCTTTTGACTTCCCAAGGTGAAAAAGCCCTTTTCGGCGTATGTGCCCCTTAACGCTGGAAAAGGGCTTTTTGCATATAACAGGATATTAGTGAGGTGGGCGGTTATGTTCAGAGGGAAAAACCCGAATCGTGTGCAAGTCGAGCAGACCAGTCACGACCAGTGCGTACAAGCCGTAGCCAGCCAACTGAAAGTGGCAGGATATTACGTCCTGGCCGACCATATCCATTGGGAAGAAGGAGCACCGAAAGAGATCGAGCACTGTGTGCCCGACATCATGGCCACCAAAGATGATGTAACGACAGTGTACGAAATTGAAACCTGCTCCACTTTAGGCGATGTACATACGACACAACAATTGACGACTTTCTCCTCCCAATATCGAACGGTTCTTGTCGTTCCCCAAGACTGCTATAGCAAATTCCTCAACGGTTCCTTGATTAACCATGCCAAATCGGGATTGTTGCGAGAAGGTCTTCGTCATGTCTCGGTAGCCGTTTACGATCCCTCGACGGATAAATTAAATTATCAGTGACAACATCACCGAATGGCAAATCTTCAAAACAAGCAATTCTGTACGGATGACAAATACATGAACTAAGACCCTGCCGTTCATAAACGCGGCAGGGTCTTTCTTATTCGGGCAAGGTCTGATTATTGGAATTACCTCTTTATATCCATCAGATGAACGAGCGCAACTGCGCCATCGGCGCGACTGACGATATCATTGGCTCGGAAAGCGCCCTCTTGCGATGAAATGACACCCATAGCACCGGCCAATACGGCATAACCGACCTGTTCCGGCGACAGGGAGTCTGCGTCAGTATAGGGTACTTTATAGATTCCCCCGTACCGGGCCGCCACGTCGAGTCCTAAGAAACGGACAACCGTTTTAGCCATTTCCATGCGAGTGAGAGTAGAATCGGCCTTGAGATTTTTGTCCAGCCAGCCTTCGCTGACAGCCTGTCGCACAAGTGCGCCCTCGTCCGGCTGCCATCCCTCATGCCTCAACTGGTAGAGTGCCTTTACGAGGGCTACTGCTTTCAGCGGTTCATCGGGATGAAAAGAATCTTTATACTCCCGGAGCATATCGAGCCGTCCGATCATCTGGATTTCTTTTTCCGCTCGATGCCCCGTCACGTCCGTAAATACTTTGTCCCCAACAGCAGAGACAGGTTCTCCGTCATAGCTGAGGGGTTTTTTGCTGCGACCATCTATCATCTGTACGAAGCCCATCCCCGGCTTGATGTCGGGAGCGTACGTCAAGAGGACCGGAGTCTTTTCCACTTGACGAAAGGGCACATCATAGACCAATTTGAGGGGCATATACTCCAAAAAAGCGTCCACAGCCTCATCTGCCGAGATGACGCCGTCGGGAGAAGGAAAGTCCATTTGATCCCAACTGCATCGATATCCGGTGATTTCTTTGGTTACCGTATCCACCTCAACCTGGAAACCGTTTTGGGGAAAAGGAATTTGGTTGACCATTCGATTATAGAAAAAGGTCTGGTGGTTTGACAGTTTTCCATCGGGTCGGAACTCTGATAGAACAGCTAATGGATCGTACTGGGTCAACTTCAGTTTATCGGGCTGTATTTTCCGCAGAAAATCGTCGGCTATCTTACGGGCACCGTCACGATCTAACTTTCCGGGCTCACTTCCATCAAAATGGTTTCTCCTCGATATTTCAACGAGTTCCCCCGTTTTAGCGTCTACGCTGGCATTACAAAATGTGTTATTTTCCGACCAACTGAAATCCCAAATAAAGTTATTCTTGCTTCCTAAGGGGTTTTGGTGTAAAACACTTTGTATTTCACCCTTTTTGGTCGTAGGTACCCATTTTTCAACTAGGGCTAGTGCTTTTTCCCGGCTGATCATACCTTCCGATTGGATTTTTGCCGCCTGTTCTTCCGGCGTTAATGCGTTGTTTCCAGGTCCTCCTCCCGTACCGGATAGAAATGGAATCATACCGTTACTAGATGTATCTCCCTGCGGTGTATAAGGTTGTCCTGTTTTCGCATCGATCTTCCCTTCGGAAGGGTGATGCAATTGATAGACCAATTTGACCTGCGGTGTTTGGTCGCCTTTTCGCGCATAACCAGGTGTGATGAAATATTGCAGTTGGAGCATCTGGGCTTTCTTAAAAGCCGCTTCCGCCGCTTCCGGAGTACACTGAGCAGTTCCGCTGGGGATCGTATCTCTGAGCCATGTAAAGTGATAATTGGTGATACTTCCATCTTCCGCTGATACAGCTACGCCAGCTCCGTTCCAACGAACAGGGACCCCGTTGGCTTTACGAATCCACTCGAAAGAGTACTGACCGTTTCGCAAGGCATCGGCAGAATTGGTCATATTCGCCGACTCGGGTTGAAGTTCCAATTCCGCCAGGAGTCCGGGGTGCAGCCGTTGGACGAGTTCCTTAGCTTTCTCTAATGCCTGTTCCCGGCTGATCTTCGGTGTTCGAATCAGGTTGCTGTTCCGGGGGTCATCTTTCCAACGAAACATGGAGCGGATATCTCCCGTGTCGGCATCGATAGAAATTTGCATGCTGCTAAAGTGGGGACCCCCGTCTTCCAGGTCCCATTGCAATTCCCAACTTCGTTGATTTTCTTGCGTAGAAAAGCGGGATGTAAAACGGCTCAGTTCTGCTGGGATTGGAAAGGCTTCTTTTGCCTTTTTCACGGCCTGTTCCAAGGTGATTTTCGCCTGGGCCGTTTCGTTTTGATTTTGTTCCGGAGACATTCCGGCCCAAACCGCGGGGGCTGCACTGAACAGCATCAGCGCTGTCAGTCCGGCAGCAGTCCATTTCCGGCAGCTTTTTTTCACAAGTACCCTCCTAATATTACTTTTCCTATAATGACGCAGCAGATGGACAGATGGTTTTGAAAAAATGACTGGATTTTCATTTTATACCTAATAAAAGCCGATGCAAATTAATTATGCATCGGCTTTTATTTTCCTTCTTTTGTATTGGGATAAATTAATTTTGTGTTGTAGTAAGAAGAATTACCATTTTGTTACCAACTTATTCTCCTTGCGGCGGCCTGTGGTTAAAGACGACGATCCGGCTTTCCGTCATCTCCCGGACAGCATAAGCCGGGCCTTCCTTGCCAGTGCCACTGTTTTTTACCCCGCCATAGGGCATGTTATCGGCCCGGTAGGTCGAAGTGTCGTTGATGATGATACCACCGACTTTTATCTTTTTGGCGCATTCTAAGGCCACATCCATGGCGTTCGTAAAGATACCTGCTTGCAGGCCGTACTCGGAATCATTGATCTTGTCGATGGCTTCCTGAATCGTCTGATAGGGCATCAAGGTAACGACAGGCCCGAAGATCTCCTGGCACCAGACGCGCATGGTCGCTCCTACATCAGCCAGTACCGTCGGCTGAACGAGGGCCCCCTGACGATTTCCGCCGGTAAGCAATTTAGCGCCTTGCTCCACCGCCTCCTGAACCCATTGGATGATCCGCTCCGCTTCTTGTTCACAGATGACAGGCCCCACATCTGTCGTCATCTCTCTCGGATCGCCGACCACCAGCCTTTGCGTATGGGCTGTCAATTCCCGGGTGAAAGCATCAAAAATCTGCTCATGGACGAGGACGCGCTGGACAGAGATGCAGATTTGGCCCGCATTGGCAAAAGCCATGCGGGCGCACTGCCGCGCTGCCAGTTCCAGGTCAGCGTCTTTGTGCACGATGGTGCCCGAGTTCGAGCCTAGTTCCAAGGTGACTTTGCGCATGCCCGCTCGTTCCTTAAGCCGCTTGCCGACAGCGTAGGATCCGGTAAACGTGTAATAGTTGATGTCGTCGTTCGCCAGCAACGCTTCCCCAACAGTCCAGCCGGGGCCAACGACCACATTAAGCCAGCCGTCCGGGAGTCCTGCTTGCTGAGTAAGCTCACAAAGGCGTATCGCCGATAGCGGCGTTGTCGACGCCGGTTTCAATACGACAGCATTTCCGGCGGCCAAGGCTGGTCCCACTTTATGACAGACCAGGTTCAAAGGGTAGTTGAAGGGGCTGATAGCGCAAACGACGCCGACGGGCACACGGATAGTGAATGCTAAACGGTTTTCTGAACCAGGAAAGCCCTCCACCGGAACGGTCTCTCCAGTGATGCGAAGTGCTTCTTCCGCCGAGAGGCGGATCGTCTCTGCCGCCCGCCCCACTTCAGCCAGGGCGTCCTTCAGCGGCTTGCCCGCTTCCGCAGCGATCAGTTCACCCAGTTCCCGGCGGTTCTCGAAGAGCAGATCCTTCAGTTTCATCAAGATCTCATAGCGCTGTTGGGGCGTCATCGGATGAGCTAAAGCAGCTTTGGCCGCCGTAACGGCTGCGCGGACTTCTTCTTCGCCGGCTTGACTGACCCGGGCGAGCACTTCTCCGGAATATTTATCTCGAACTTCGAAATTGTCTTCTGTATGTACCCAAGCACCGTTGATGAGCAGCCCACAGGCCTGTTCTCTTTCCATATTCCTTCCTCCGCTCCATATCGTCCTTTCCCGTATAACCCCTTCCATATAGGTAAATAACGGCTCTCCTTCGATTTTCTCCTTTTTTCCGATTCCTGTCAACGGAGGTTCCTATTGCCGCAATCTACATTCATGAGCGAACATTGGACATCATGTATGTAAAAACAATTTTACGAAGTACTCTCAATGGTTTGAAATCCTCAATCGCAGGACCCGATTATATCGCTAAAGAAAAATGGTGTTGATAACCGTTTCCTTTATGACCATAACTAATCACGCTCAAGAGGAGTAATCGGTATGCCGGAACTGCCCGAAATTGAAACGGTCCGTCTGCATCTGGAAAAGCACGTTGTCGGCAAGATGATTCAGGACGTCGTCGTCAACCGGCCAAAAACCCTCAATGTTTCCATAGACGAGTTCACAGAAGCATTGAAAAACCAGTCTTTTATAAGCGCCCAGCGGAGAGGTAAAGTTATCCGGCTTCGACTGCCGACCGATCGGTCCATGTTGTTTCATTTCATGATCGACGGATATCTGCGCTTCTTCTTACCGGCCGAAGCTATCCCCGATGGGGCCAACGTGATCATCCTCTTCGATTCCGGAGAGCGGCTCTCCTTCTACCGGATGCATTTGGGCTTCATCCATCTTTTTTCGGATGAAATGGTGATGTCTCATCCCGACTATGCCGAACTGGGACCGGAACCACTCGATGCACAGTTCTCACTGGCCAAGTTCGAGCAGATGTTGAAAGGACGGCGGGGAATGATCAAACCGCTCTTGATGGATCAGAAGTTCATCGCCGGCATCGGCAACGTCTATTCTAATGAGATTCTCTTTTGCAGCCGGATCTTGCCGGTACGAAAAACGTCTACGCTCCATGAATCAGAAATTGACCGTTTATACAAGTGCCTCCTATCAACGCTCCAAACAGCCGTTCAGCAAGGCGGTGTCTCCGAGTATCCCTTCATGACCGGCGATGAATTGACAGGAGGCTATACGAATCAACTGCAGGTTTATGAACGGACCGGTCAACCTTGTCCTACTTGCGGCCGTGCCGTTGAGACGGTCAAGGTCGGAGGTCGCAACGCCTTTTTCTGTCCTGACTGCCAGCATTAATCTAGATGACTGAATCGAAGGCCTTGTTTTTCTGGTAAACACTCTATACAGGCAAGAGCAGGTTGAATTGGTAGGAATTACGCATGAATTACACCACTCTGGGGAAGTTAATCATGAACACAAATTACAACGGGCCATTCTCAATCTTTAGCAGTTTTTCTGAATCCTGAATCGGTAAAAGGAGCGCCTTGCGTTGACAAACAACTCTAAGGGTGCCAATAAAGTAAAAACCTATATCAAAGACCTTCTAACGGTCAACGAACCGACGATTCAGAAACAGTTTTCCTTAAGCCCAAATCGTCCGCCTATCCGCCGCCATTTAAATATAAACAACTATCAGAAGCCCCAAAGCGTCACTCCGATCCCTTCCGATGCTCAGGACCTCCATCGGATACTCACTCGAAAATTTCGTGCAAAGCGAAATCCTGATTTTATCCTTCGTTTGCTTTCGGTTCCCTGGGGAAAAGTTTCGATTGCTTTTTTCGAAAGTATAACCAATTCCGAACTCATGCAGGAGTCCGTCATCGGCCCTCTTCTTGAATACTCCGGTTCGATAGAAGACGTCACTCCTGAGAGTCTGTCTGACGCCCTTACGTACTGTCATGTGATCGAAACCGTATCATCCATCGAAGATGTCGTAAAAAACATCGTCAGGGGAATGACTTTCCTTCATATTGACGGCTTCGACTGGGCCATTGTCGTTGATTTGCGACAGCAGCAGAGTCGCGGCATCGACACGCCTCGAATAGAAACAGTCGTACCGGGTCCCTATGACGCTTTTGTCGAAGTCGCTCAAAAAAATCTCAGTTTGTTGCGAATGCGCTTGGCTATCCCCGGGTTCATGGCCGAGTCGCTTCCGGCAGGCCGCCGCAACCGAGGCCCTCTCTACCTTCTCTATATCGATGGACTTACCAATCCGAAACTGGTCTGGGAAATGCGGCGCCGCTTGAAATCGATCGATATCGATATGATTTACAACATCGGCATGATCGAGCAGTATATTCAAGATCGACCTGCCTCCCTATTTTCACAGATGTTGCTGACAGAGCGCCCTGACCGTACAGTCGCTTTTCTGTTGGAAGGCTCAGTAGCGGTCATGTTGGAAGGTAGTCCCCTCGTGCTGATTGCTCCAGTGAATTTCTGGTCCCAGTTGCATTCACCGGAGGACATTTACTTCCGTTGGCCTATTGGTACTCTGGCCCGGTTTGTGCGCTTAATCGGCTTGTTCATCTCCCTGTTTTTGCCTGGACTCTATGTGGCTATGGTTTCCTTTCACCCGGAGATGATCCCGACAGAACTGATGCTTTCTATTGCGTCGGCGAGGGAACGGGTTCCGTTTCCGAGCTTTGTGGCCGTTTTCTTTTTAGAGTTGGCTTTTGAGTTTATCCGGGAGGCTACATTGCGTGTTCCAAAGGTGATTGGGGCGACCATCGGTATCGTGGGAGCTATCATCATCGGACAGGCTGTGGTCGAGGCGGGAATTGTCTCCCCCGTGATGATCATCATCATGGCTGTCACCGTATTGGCTGGTTATTCGATGCCTCAATATTCGCTGACGTTCAGTCTGCGCCTAGTCCGGTTAATCAATCTGCTATTGGGAAGCACTTTTGGTTTTTACGGGGTGTTGCTTGGACTAGTTGCCCTCATTCGACATGCCATCGGCCTTCGATCACTAGGCATACCCTTTTTGACACCGGTTGCGCCCTTAGAAAAGCGCTTTTTGACTCCCTTTTTCCGTCGCCCTCCCTACAAGGAAGAAAAGCGTCCCGACTATACTCGCCCCCTAGACACGTTTAGAGCAAAAAAAGTGACTCGCCCATGGGATGCATCGGTGCCGTTGGAGTTGGTTTTTCTCAATGAATCAAAAAAATAGCACAAAACGCCAGGGTTATGTCGGTTGGATCGAAGCGTCCATTTGTATCGGTAGCTTCGTTCATGTAAAGATGTTTTTAGCTAATCCAAGGGAACTCTGTCAAATGGCCGGTACTGCAGCCTGGATGGTTCCATTGATCGGAGTGATTGGCGCAATCGTTATTTTTTTCATTCTTAATCACCTTACCGCTACTTTTTCCCGTGCTTCCCTCTTAAGTATTGCTGGTTTATTTTGGGGTCCTACGATTCAGTTCTTATTAGGGATTCTTTTCTCCAGTTTATTTATCTTAATCAGTGGGTATGAACTGCGTATCTTCGCCGAATTTGTGCTCACTACGCTCTTACCACAAACACCCATATCGATAGTTGTCATCTCGATGGTTGTACTAAACATCTATCTTGCCATCGGTGGTTTTGAGAGCTTATCCCGCACGATTATGATTATCGCCCCGATTGGATTGACGGTACTTACGCTCGCCTTAACTTTCGGGGGAACTATGGGTACCGTCTATAATTTAAGTCCTTGGTTGGGATATGGATTTTGGGATACTTTGAGTGCGGGACTGCTATACACAAGCTTATATGAAGAAATCATTCTATTAGGTTTTATCGCACCGTTGTTTCGGGAACAAAAAGACTTTCGACGCAGCGGTTTAGCTACACTCGTTCTTTCCGCCGTTCTTTTTGTATTTGCACAGGTTGTCTATGAAATGTGTTTTCAGATCCAATCTGCCCAACAGATGGGATTCCCTCTCTTTCAGGTGACTCGCCTCATTCGGTTTGAAACGTTTCTCCAACGGCTCGATCCTATGTTTGTCTTTGTCTGGGCTAGTGTTTCATCGGTTGGTCTCGCCGTCGGATTGTACGGAGCAGCCCTTACGCTGACCCAAGGGATTCGAGCTACCGATTTTCGACCGTATCTAATTCCACTGGCTGTACTTTCCATTTGCGTATCCTTTATTCCCCCTAGAAGTCTCGATGCGGTAAACACGTATTCCTTCATACCCTGGTTGTTGCAAATCCCTTTTTACGGACTACCAGTGATTTTGTTGCTATGGAGCAAGCTATTCTATCGTCCTCAGGAGAACCGTCCATGAGATCCTGGCTTAAATGGATCTGTGTATGTATCGTTTTTGCCACACTCGCTTTACAGACAGGCTGCTGGGACCGCAACGAGCTGGAAAACTTAGCTTTTGTTTTGACGATGGGTGTCGATCGAAGTATTGACAATAAAATCGACGTCGTCATGCGGATTGCCGTCCCCGGAAATATTGGTGGGCCTACCGGAAAAACCGGTGGGGAGTCGATCACGCAAACGACAAAACCGATCACCATTACGGCACGTACCATTCCCGAAGCGGTCAGCCTAGCCGAAGCGACGGTGGAGAGAAGAGTCGATTTTCGTCACCTTCGCGTGTTAATCTTCGGTGAAGAAATCGCTAAAGAAGGCGTCCTTCCCTATCTTGATGTTTTGGAACGATTTCCGCAGTTTCGCCGTAGCGTCTACATCTGGGTTGCCAAAGAGGGGCCGGCTCGCAATATCTTTCTAACGGCTGAACCGGTACTCGAAAAAAGCGTATCTCGCTATGTGGACGATGTGGCTCGAGGAGTGGTTCGCTACGGCTATACCCGAATGCCTACCTTACACGATTTTCTAAATGAGGTCGATAACCACCAGTTAAATGCAGTTCTCCCTTTGGTTGGGGTCAATCCCATCGTCAGTTCTGAGAAAAAAGACGGCTCCGTAAGACCACTGCCAACCGATAAGTATCATCAAGAGATCGAGGGAAACGTCGAACCTGGAGGAAAAACACTTCGCTCTCTACCTCGTTCCGGCGGCAATCCTTCCGAGTTTCTCGGCATTGCGGTCATGCAAGAGGGTAGGTTGATCGATAAGTGGTCTGCTTGGGACGCTCGCATCTACGGTTTGCTTAGAGACAGCTATCGGGGAGGAATTTGGGTCTTCGATACCCCGAACGGAAAGGGTCCGTTCAGTGTGATTATTCGAAGGGCCCAACAGCCGAAAATCGACGTTACCTGGGAAGGGGATAAACCCTTTATCGATATCCATTTGTTTCTAGAAGGGCAGCTTTTATCCGTTTTAGCGTTAGAACCTTATGTATCTACAGATAGGATCACATTGCTAGAATCTCAAGTGGTCGATTCAATCACGGCGGAAACGAGTCAACTCATCGAGCGTGCTCAAAAAGAGAAGATTGACCCTTTTTATCTCGCCCGTTCGATTCAAATGCGATCACTTACGATGCAGGAATTCGATAGTCTTGATTGGAAAAACCGTTTTTCCGGCGCGAGTGTTACCGTTCATGTAGATTTTAAAATTCGTCGCCCGGGATTGCGCATTCAACCACGGTCCGAAGAATCGAGATGAAGAAATCATGACGACAGTACTCGCAGCGATCATTCTTTTGGGGATTTCCACCTATACCTTTAATTACGGTAGACAATTGTGGCATGACGGTCATAAGCCGGCGGCCGTTTTTACTTATCTGCTCGCTCTTGCCGTGCTTATTTTCCCGGCTCTCTTGGCGATGTACAAAACGTAAAGGCTGACCCCGTTGTTAGAACTGGGGGTCAGCCTCATCCGTAAGCTTACATGATAAAGTTATGCATTCCCACACCGAGCGACTCTACAAGCTGTCCCATACTTTGGATTTGCCGTTCTTGACAGATGGCAGAAACGATGCCGGCAGCAGCGGCGGCATCTTCCAAGGCGTCATGGTGCTGCAGCGAAATTCCTAAGTGTTCGGCCACCACGTTCAACTTATGGCTTTGCAGTTTCGGCCATGTTTTTCGAGCCATCGCCAAGGTACATAAGTAGGGGAAGCCGTTGCAAGTGATTTGATATGTATTCATGACCGCCTTTAATACGCCGATATCGAAAGTGGCGTTGTGGGCTACAACGGGGCGTCCATCGAGATAGGCACTGATCTCCGGCCAAAGCTGACCAAAGGTAGGCTTGTCTCTCACCTGTTCGACACGAATACCATGAATCTCGGTAAAGCGAGGATGTATGTACAAGCGAGGCGGGCGAATCAACCAGACCCGTTTTTCGATGACCCTGTGCTGTGAAACGACGACTATCCCCAGGGCACAGGCGCTGTCCCGATTATAGTTGGCTGTTTCAAAGTCGATCGCGATAAATTCCATCTTACCACCTCAAGTATTTCCGCTGTCGCTCCCCCGTGATTATCAGGTTTATTGCGGAATTCAACAGTCGATAATGCTATAGCTCAATAATAATTTAACTACTCCTCACTTTATCACGGGTAGTCCGCAAGGACAATGCTCCATTTTTAGGCGACCTGATAAAGAAAAAATCGCCCTGCTTCTTTTCCCGTAACAGAAAGAACGCAGGGCGACTAGACATTATCTTATCATTATTTATGTTTCTATGTCGATTTTATCTTTACCACATCATTAATGCATTCTATCTGCTTCTATCCCCGAGCAGGACTTCCCGTACGATGTTGTAGTTTTCATCTCGCGATTCTATGAAACCTTGAATGGCGTTTTTCCCTAGGGCTGCTTTCCCCTCGCGAGTCTGAGCTAACTCCAACAAGCCTTGCTTTAACTTCGTGACGATCTCTCCATCCAGTTGGGGGCGGGCAGCGATGCAGTCTTTCGGAATCGGCTCTGTCTCAGCCAGGTAGAGGAGTTTCTCTACGTTCAAGCCGCGATGTTTAGCGTCATCGATAGCTTCGGAATAGGTGGCGCCGGCAGCGACCTCTCCCGATAGAACGGCATCGATGACACGGCTGTGAGTGCCTAAGAAAATCGTCTCACCTAAGTCTCGATCAGGATCCAGTCCGGCTTTGCTCAATAACCGCCGCGGATACGCATAGCCTGATGCCGATTTAGGATCGACGTAAGCCAATCGCTTTCCTCGCAAATCTGTAAGCTTGCCGATGCTGCTGCCTCGATTTGTGACGATATATCCCTTATAGGTGGCATGACCGTTGACGATCGGAGTGGCAAGGGGTATCGTTTTCCCGCTCACTGATGCGTTCACATAGGCCAAGGGAGAGAACCAACCCACATCGACGATATTCCCATGGAGCGAATCGGCCAAAGCGTTATAATCAGAGGCGATCAGTATCCGCCCTTGATAGCCTAAATTCTCGCAGAGGGCGTTGATGACAGGAAGATACATCTGCCTGATCGTATCCGGACTTAAGGCTGGGTTGATGCCGAAGATCAGCTCGTTATCCTGCTTGAACCGGACAGCCTGCTTCTGTAAGGTGTGAACATGCCCATACATCTGCCTGGACAAGTTTCTCAGGTACTGCTGGTGCTTCTCCTGGTCTCGCACTCGCTCAGTAATATCATGCATCCCTTCGCTCAACGAGGTGAAGATGATCGCCATCTGTTCCGTCGTCTCGGCATGCTGGGAAGTAGCTTCTGACAGTTCACGATTGAATTCGGTGATCTCCTCAAAGGTATGTACCGTTGAAGATAGCACTTCTTTCCCGGCCCGTACATCTTTGACAATGCTGTTCAGTTGTTTGGAACTAAACTCCGCTCCCGATGCCACTGCGTGAATGTCTTTTTTGATCAGTTCCGCCGTCACCTGGATTCCCTGGGCAGATTGGGCGCTCTTTTCCGCCAGTTTGCGGATCTCTTCGGCGACGACAGCAAAACCTCTTCCAGCAGCGCCGGCACGGGCCGCTTCGATGGATGCGTTTAAGGCGAGAAGGTTTGTCTTCCGGGCGATATCTCGCGATTCTTTGACAAAACGAGTGATCGATTCAGAGAGTTCTCGCAGTTTCACCGCAGCATTGGCATACTCCATGACATCGTCAGCGATTTGCAGCAAAAGCGATTCAGCCTCGCTGACTTGTTTCTCTCCCGCTTGAACCTGGGGCAATCGTGCGCCGCACAGAGTTGCCACTTGCTGAGCTCTCTCTTCGAGCAGTCGAGCTACACCGGTGAGTTCTTCCAAACGGGCAGAACCATCCATCAATTCGTCGCTGTTTTTTTCAATCGTCTTAACGAGGCTCTTGGCCACCTCGGAAGTTTCTCCAACTGTCCAGTTCACCTGGTGGGCATCAATGCCAAGCTTTTCTGATAAGGGAAGAATATCGTACTCTTCATTGGCTAGGGTCGTACGTTCTCGCTTCATGTCCTTTTGCATCTTGTCACCTACTGTTTGAGATTGCAATTTCTTTCCCGCTTATTAAGGGATTTATTTCTACAATTACTCAAACATCCCCTTCTCAGAGAGCCCGATGATTAATACAAAATGCGTTTTGCCCGGCTGTCCGCATGATCGAGATTGTAGAAAACATTTTTGCCCTGGTAACGAGCCTGATCGTCTAGTTCTTCTTCAATCCGGAGGAGTTGGTTGTACTTGGCGACCCGGTCGGTCCGGGAAGGAGCGCCGGTTTTGATCTGTCCGGCATTTGTGGCAACGGCCAAGTCGGCGATGGTCGTGTCATCTGTTTCACCGGAACGGTGAGAGACAACAGCGGTGTAGCCGGCCCGCTTGGCCATTTCGATCGCTTCCAGCGTTTCTGTCAGTGTGCCGATCTGGTTGACTTTGATCAGGATCGAGTTGGCCACACTACCGGCGATCCCTTGAGCGAGGCGTTTCGTGTTCGTCACAAAGAGGTCATCGCCGACCAGTTGGACTTTTTTGCCGAGGGCTTTCGTCAGTTTGGCCCAGCCTTCCCAGTCATCTTCGGACAAGCCGTCTTCGATGGTGATGATGGGGTATTTTTCGCAAAGGCGGCTGTAGAAGGCGATCATCTCGTCGTCGCTGTAGGTGACGCCTTCACCGGAAAGGACATATTTGCCGCCTTGATAAAGTTCGGTCGCCGCCACGTCGAGACCGAGGAATACATCTTCACCGGGACGATAGCCCGCTTTTTCGATAGCTTCCAGGATCACCTGTAAGGCTTCTTCGTTGCTCTTTAAGTTAGGGGCGAAACCGCCTTCGTCGCCGACAGCCGTGTTCAATCCCTTGGCTTTGAGCACTGATTTTAAGTTATGGAAGATTTCCGCGCCCATCCGCAGACCTTCGGCAAAAGAACTCGCGCCTACGGGCAGGACCATGAATTCTTGGATGTCTACGTTATTGTCAGCATGGGCACCGCCGTTGAGGATGTTCATCATCGGCACAGGCAGTTCTTTCGCGTTAACACCGCCGATGTACTGGTATAGAGGAAGGCCGAAATAGTTGGCAGCAGCTTTAGCGACGGCCAGCGATACGCCGAGGATGGCGTTAGCGCCGAGCTTGGCCTTATTCGGTGTGCCGTCGAGTTCTAAAAGGATACTGTCGATTCCATTCTGGTTGGTAGCATCGTGCTGACATAGAGCAGGCTTGATCAGGTTCCGCACGTTTTCGACAGCTTGACGGACCCCTTTGCCCAGGTAGCGGCTTTTGTCGCCGTCTCGCAGTTCGACGGCTTCATAAGCACCGGTCGATGCACCGGAAGGTACGGCAGCCCGGCCCATGGTGCCGTCGACGAGCCAGACTTCGACTTCCAGGGTAGGGTTGCCACGGGAATCAAGAATTTCCCGGGCTTTGATATCATTGATGACGCTCATTGTAACATCCTCCGAATCTTTTTTCCTGATTTTTTCTATCTATTTTCCTTGCTAAACATATATCTTTATAAACTGTTCCTGCCTAGCTTTTCCTTTAGGTCATTAATCGACCTGAATCAAACTTGTCCCCGTCATCTCGACCGGTTTAGGAAGCCCCAATAGTGCCAACAACGTGGGAGCGATATCCTGTAAGCTCCCGTCATGGCGAAGTGTTGCTGATTTCTGTTGATCATCGATCAGAATAAAAGGGACTGGCGAAGTCGTATGGGCGGTAAAAGGGCCGCCCTGCTCATCGACCATCTTTTCGGCGTTGCCGTGATCGGCCGTGATGACGACCGTCCCCGATTGTTGCCGGATGGCTTCGACGATCCGGTCCAAGCTGGCATCGACCGTCTCTACCGCTTGCCGGGCTGCCTCGATGATACCGGTATGACCGACCATATCGGCGTTGGCAAAGTTCAGGATGTACAAGTCCTTGTCGCCGATCGCCAAGCGCTCCAGCAGGGCTTTCGTGACTGCCGGTGCAGACATCTCGGGAAGCAGATCGTAGGTGGCTACCTTCGGCGAAGCGATGAGCACTCGCTCCTCACCGGGGTACTGCGCCTCTACCCCGCCATTGAAAAAGAAAGTTACATGAGCGTATTTCTCCGTTTCAGCCACTCGCAACTGCTGCAAGCCTTGCTTGGAGAGCCATTCGCCGAGGGTATTGGCCATCGTGCTCGGCAGAAAGGCCACCGGGACTTCAATGGTCTTGTCGTATTCGGTCATACAGACAAAATCGACGATCGGATTTCCCTCTCCCCGGTCAAATCCTGCAAAGTCTTTATCGACAAAAGCGCGAGTGATCTGCCGAGCACGGTCGGGCCGGAAGTTGATAAAAACGACAGCGTCGCCATCGTTCACAACGGAGATGGGACAGCCCTGGTCATCGATGATCACCGTCGGCTGGACAAACTCATCCGTTTCACCGGCTTGATAGGCCAGTTCAATCGCTTCTGACGGAGAAACCGCCTTCCGGCCTTCTCCCCGCACCATCGCCCGGTATGCTTTTTCAACCCGTTCCCAGCGATTGTCCCGATCCATGGCGTAATAGCGGCCGGAAATGGTCGCGATGATTCCCAGGTCCAATGCGTCCATTTGAGCAAGCACTTTGCTCAGATATTCGCCGGCACTGGACGGCGGCACGTCTCGTCCATCTAAAAATGCATGTACATAGACCTGTTTTAGGCCCTGCCTTCGGGCCAGTTCAAGGACGGCGATCAGGTGATTTATGTGGCTATGTACCCCGCCGTCGGAGAGCAAGCCCATGACGTGGAGGCTTTTCCCCTGCGCCTTGACCTTCCGCACCGCTGCAAGCAGAGCCGGATTCTCGAAAAAGTCGCCCTTTTTGATCGACTTAGTGATTCGGGTCAATTCCTGGTAGACGACACGGCCTGCGCCCATATTCAAGTGGCCCACTTCGGAGTTACCCATCTGTCCTTCCGGCAAGCCCACGGCTTCACCGGAGCAGGCGAGTGTCGTCGAAGGGTACTCCTTCATCCAATGATCCATGTTAGGCGTTCTAGCCATAGTTATGGCGTTGCCGGTCTTTTCATCCCGCTGACCCCAGCCATCGAGGATGATGAGGGCTACCGGGCGTTTTTTATCGGACATGACCGGAACCCTCCTTACTTACACGGGAGACAACATCTATCGTTTACTTTTGAAAAACAAATGGTAGACAGGCTGTCGGTAAATAAACCGTGGAAACTTCGATTGAATATTTAGGCTTTAGCTCCATCGATGATTCCTTGGAAGTCTTCGATTTTCAAGCTGGCTCCGCCGACCAAGGCGCCGTCGATATCCCCCTTGGCGAGCAGATTTTTTGCGTTCGACGGCTTGACGCTGCCGCCGTACTGGATGCGCACAGCTTCAGCTGCTTCCGTACCGAAAACTTCAGCCACGACACTGCGAATGTACGCGTTGACCTGTTGAGCGTCATCGTCAGAAGCCGTCCGTCCCGTACCGATCGCCCAAACCGGTTCATAAGCGATCACCAGGTCAGCCACTTCTTGAGCCGAGAGGCCAGCCAAGCCGCCTTTTGTTTGCGTGGCGACGACATCTTCCGTTTGTCCCGCTTCCCGTTGTTCCAGCGTCTCGCCAACACAAACGATAGGGATGAGTTCATGAGTGATGGCGGCTTTCACTTTTTTATTTACCGTTTCATCTGTTTCTCCGAAATACTGGCGCCGTTCCGAGTGGCCCAGCACGACGTATTTACATCCGGCATCTTTAACCATGGCCGGAGAGACTTCACCGGTGAAAGCCCCTTGCACTTCCCAATGCATGTTTTGCGCAGCCACAGCGACAGGGCTGCCTTGCACTGCCTTTGCGACTTCAGTTAAAGCCGTAAAGGGCGGGCAGATGACGATTTCTAGAGACGGATTCGGGTTTTGGCTCTTAATCGCTTCGGCCAAAGTAACCGCTTCGGCGATGGTTTTGTGCATCTTCCAGTTGCCGGCGATGATCGTTTTGCGCATGCCTGAACGCTCCTTACGATAAATCGATTCATTTTATAAGCACAATTGAAATGAGACCATTTCGGTCGCCTAGTGCCCCTTACAGGCATAATCGAGGGTGTAATGACGAAGCGCGCCTAGTCATTACACCCTGATTTGTCACCATGTCTCGTCTAAGTGAGCCATCACCTAGAACGGAAATGGTCAGATAGAATCCTTCAATGCAGCCACACCGGGCAACACTTTTCCCTCTAAGAATTCGAGAGACGCACCGCCGCCGGTGGAGATATGGCTCATCTGATCGGCTACCCCGACTTTGTTGACAGCAGCTACGGAGTCGCCACCGCCGATGATGGTCGTACCTTGGCATACGGCCATGGCCCGGGCCACCGCTTCCGTTCCTTTGGCGAAGTCGTCGATTTCAAAGACTCCCATGGGACCATTCCAGATAACGGTGGCTGCTTTTTCGACAACCGCTGCATAAGCGGCAGCTGTCTTCGAACCGACGTCTAAAACCATCCAATCCTCTTCGATAGATTCAATGGCTACGGTCTTCTGGTTAGCACCAGCTTTGAATTCCTGGGCGACTACGACGTCGGTCGGCAGCAGCAGTTGTACACCTTTGGCTTTCGCCCGGAAGATCAGTTCGGTGGCCAGTTCCACTTTATCCGGTTCCACCAGGGACTTACCGATCTCGTATCCCTGCGCCCGCAGGAACGTGTTGGCCATTCCTCCGCCGATGATCAGGACATCCACTTTGGTCAGCAGGTTTTCAATGACACCGATCTTATCGGAAACTTTAGCCCCGCCGATGACCGCGGCAAAGGGACGTTCCGCCTTGTCAAGAGCCTTGCCCATCATCATCAGTTCCTTTTCCATGAGGAAACCGGCGACTGCAGGAAGGTAATCGGCGACGCCTGCCGTAGAGGCATGGGCCCGGTGGGATGTGCCAAAAGCGTCGTTGACAAAGACGTCGGCCAGTTCGGCCAACTGCTTCGCATAGGCCGGATCGTTTTTGGTTTCTTCGTTATAAAAACGAACGTTCTCTAAAAGAAGCACATCGCCATCGACCATGCGATCCACAGCAGCTTTCACTTCGGGTCCGATCGAATCATTGACCTTGATGACTTCTTTGCCGAGCAGTTCCGAGAGACGCTGAGCAACAGGCGTCAAGCGGTACTCTTCGGCGACCTGTCCCTTCGGCCGGCCCAAGTGGGAAGCCAAGATCACCTTGGCTCCCCTTTCGACGAGGTATTGGATCGTCGGTAATGTCATCCGGATGCGGGTGTCATCGGTGATGACGCCGTTTTTCAAAGGAACATTGAAGTCCTCTCGCACAAAGAGGCGCTTGCCTTGAACATCAATATCGCGAATGGACTGTTTCTGCATGATTTAGAGCCCCTTTTCGGCCATCATGGCAGCCAGGTCAACGACACGGTTGGAGTAGCCCCACTCGTTGTCATACCAGGATACGACTTTGACCATTTTGTCTCCCAAGGTCATCGTCGACAGGCCGTCGATGATGGAGGAGTTCGGGTTGCCTTTGAAGTCGTTCGATACGAGAGGCAGTTTGCAGAAAGCTAAGATACCTTTCAGCGGTCCTTCGGCTGCTTCTTGCAGGGCGCTGTTGATCTCTTCCACGGTAGCCGGCTTAGCCAGGTTGACGACCAGGTCGACGACAGAGACGTTGGGCGTCGGTACACGCATGGCGAAACCGTTCAGTTTGCCTTTCAGTTCAGGCAGTACGAGAGCGACCGCTTTGGCAGCGCCTGTGGAAGTCGGGATAATCGACATGGCGGCAGCGCGAGCCCGGCGGAGGTCTTTATGGGGAAGATCTAAGATCTGCTGATCGTTCGTATAGGCGTGAACGGTGGTCATCAAGCCTTCGACGATACCGAACTTCTCATGAAGCACTTTGGCAAAGGGAGCTAAGCAGTTAGTCGTGCAGGAGGCGTTGGAGACGACGTGATGGTTGGCAGGATCGTATGTATGGTCGTTTACGCCCATGACGAAGGTGGCATCGATGTCTTTACCCGGCGCAGAGATGATGACTTTTTTCGCACCGGCTTGGATATGCTTGCTCGCGTCAGGACCGGAGACGAAACGGCCAGTCGATTCAACGACGATATCGACACCGAGTTCTTTCCAAGGGAGTTGACCGGGGTCTCTTTCGGCACATACCTTGATCTCTTTGCCGTCGACATAGATGGACTTTTCGGATACTTCGACTTCACAGGGCAGTTCGCCATGGATGGAGTCATATTTGAGCAAATGAGCCAGCGTTTTGGGATCGGTGAGGTCGTTGATGGCGACGATTTCGAGGGGAGAGCCGGCATGGAACATGTTCTTTTTCAGCATGGCCCGCAGTACGTTACGTCCGATTCGACCAAACCCGTTGATGGCAATTTTTGTAGTCATTTTTGTATTCCTCCTAAAATATTCTGATAGCCTTTTAAAAATAGGCCACCAACAGGTTCTTAAACCTGATTGGCGGCCTTTTCTACAACTCCCGGCAAAATATCAAGTTCTATAAGCCAATGAAAGCCGTGAGGTCTAGGGAAGACATCGCATTGTAAATGGGTTAGTTTTTGCTAAGGATCACAACGCTTTTCTGCGAGTTACAGAACTCTTGCCATTCCCCGGTAGATCAAGCCCCGCTGTCCATCGACAGTCACTACTTCTCCCGTCTTAAAGATCGATGTGGCATTGTCCACACCGACGACGACAGGTACTTTATACTCTAACGCCATGATTGCGCCATGAGAGGTGAGCCCGCCTTCTTCGCAGACGATAGCGGCGGCATGCTTTAGGTAGGGCACATAATCAGAGTCTGTACCGATGGCCACCAGGATTTCACCCGGTTTCAGTTCAGCAGCCTCTTTGGCGGTGACACAGACCCGCACCCGGCCGGCTACCGATTTGGCGATGATCCCTGAACCCTGGGCGGCGGCCGTCCCGACGGTATGGATTTTCATCAAGTTGGTCGAGCCTTGGACGCCGACCGGTACTCCAGCGGTGATGACGACTAAGTCGCCACCCTTGACGACGCCATGGTCGACTGCGGCATCTACCGCCGAGGAGATCATCTGGTCCGTATCGATGACTTTTTCTGTGAGTAAGGGAACGACGCCCCAGACGAGAGCCAAACGGCGCATGACAGCCGGATCGGGTGTGGCCGCAACGATGGGAGACTTGGGCCTGTAACGGGCGATCATCCGTGCGGTGTAGCCGCTAGCCGTCGCTGTAACGATGGCGGCCGCATCGAGTTGGTCCGCTGCCACACAGACAGATTGTCCGATAGCATCAGTCACATTGTTCCGTTCGCCCTGATGGGGTTGTCCCCAGGTCAGCGCTTCTTCGGCACGGCGGGCGATACGGTCCATCGTTTTGACGGTGATGAGGGGATATTTTCCGTTGGCCGTTTCACCAGAGAGCATGATGGCATCGGTACCGTCGAAGATGGCGTTGGCCACGTCGCTCGCTTCAGCCCGGGTGGGACGAGGATTGTTGATCATGGAGTCGAGCATTTGTGTCGCTGTGATGACGGGCTTGCCTAAGCGGTTACACTGGGCGATCAGGGATTTTTGAATGATGGGGACTTCCTCCGCAGGGATTTCTACACCCAGGTCGCCCCGAGCAACCATGATCCCGTCGGAGGCATGGACGATCTCATCGAGATTATCGATGGCTTCTCTGCTTTCGATCTTGGAGATGATGTCGATGGTCGCACCGGCTTCTTCGAGGATCTTGCGAATGGCGAGTACATCAGCCGCTTTGCGGACGAAAGAGGCGGCGATAAAATCGACCTTCTGGGCGATACCGAACTGGATATCGGCGATATCCTTTTCGGTGACCGACGGGAGGTTGATTTTGATCCCTGGGACGTTGACGCCTTTTTTATTCGATACTTTGCCGCCGTTGAGCACGCGGCAGCGAATCTCCGGTCCTTCGACCGATTCCACTTGCAGTTCAATGAGGCCGTCATCGATGAGAATCTTGTCTCCTGTTGTGACGTCCTGTGGCAGGTCTTCATAGGTGATGGAGACTTTTTCAGCATCGCCTAATACCGCTTCGGTGGTCAGCGTGAAGGCTTGCCCGGCTTCGAGCATGATGGGCGGTGCGGCAAATTCACGAAGGCGGATCTCGGGACCTTTCGTGTCAAGGAGAATGGCCACGTTCATTCCAAGTTCGGCAGCAGCCTGGCGGATGTTTTCCATCCGCTGGCCGTGCTCTTCATGAGAACCGTGGGAAAAGTTGAGGCGGGCCACGTTCATGCCAGCACGCATCATATCTTTTAAGGTTTCGATATTTTCGCTGGCCGGCCCGATGGTGCAGACGATTTTCGTTCTACGCATTCCTTACCCCTTTCTGGATCACTGGCCCCTTACTTGGGCAGGTAACTGGGGAGGCCGTACGCTTCGGCCAGCAGTTGAATGGGATGGTGAATCGGCAGTCCGCTGAGGTGGTTGATTTGCAGTTGGCACATGCCGCATTCGGTGATGTTCTGGGTGACACCAGCCTCTTGGATCGCTTGGACCACGTTCTGGCCGATTTCCTGGCTGATGGGGTACTTTTCTTTCTTGAATCCATAACTGCCGGAGAGGCCGCAGCAGCCCGCTTCAAGGTTATGAACTTCTAGTTGAGGAATGAGGCGCAGGATTTCGAGGGATGGAATGCCAAAACCGACAGACCGGAGGTGACAAGGCTGATGGTAGCCAAAGCGTTGCGGCAGCGCCTTGAGGCGTGTGTCAAGTTTTCCTGCTTCGTGGAGCATGAGCAGGTATTCAAAAGCATCATAGGTTTCGTTGTTGATACGTACGGTGTCCATATCGAAAAGTTCATGGTATTCCTGCCGCAGGGTCAAGTTGCAACTCGGGCAGGTCGTGATGATTTTGTAACCCTTTTCGATGTAGCTGTTCAGTTTCGCCACGTTGTTTCGAGCGTACCCTTTGGCGACCTCGGTGAGGCCGTTGGAAACGGTCGGCAGGCCGCAGCAGTTGAAGGAGTCGACCACCATTTCGATGCCGTTATGAGCAAAGACTTCCGCTAAAGCAAGACCGACTTGAGGAGTGTAGTAGTTTACATAGCAGCCAGGGTAGTAAAGGACTTTTCCTTTGGGGTTGTTGATTTTTTTCGGCTTATATTGCTGGAGGAAGGTGCGGCTGGCAAAACGGGGAAAAGGCATGTCAGCAGCCACGCCAAACGTGGCTTCACCAATGGCCCGGAAGGGTTTTACATTGGCAGCCCAGTTGACTAACGCAGGGGCGATTTGAGCGGCTTTACAGATCAGTTCCACTCGGCCTAAGACCTGGTCCCGAATGGGTGCCCCGTGGAGGGCCACATATTCTCCTTTGGCCTTGCAGTTCATGGCTGAGACGTTTACACCGGAGGGACAAACGACGTCACAAGTTTTACAGTTGCTGCAGTACTCGATAGAAGGATGGACGGCCCGTGGTTCGTCGAGACGGAAGCGTTCTAAGTCCGGTCCGTTTTGTTTGGGGCCGGCATATTTATCAGTCACCTTGACGACGGGGCAGTTGGCCACGCAGATCGAGCATTTGATACAGTTGTCTAAGATAAGATGTTTGTCATGCTTCTGGGTCATCGTGACACCTCCCCAGCCAGTTTCCCGGCCTTAAAGCCCGATGCCAGGGCTACGCCGTTGCCGCATTTTTCGATCGAAAATTCGCTGCCCGCCAGATTGGCACCAGTGACGAGGACATTCTCGAGGATCACTTTGCTTTGTCCATCGACGGGCTGCAGACGATCGTTCACATCGATACCGAAACGGTTGAAAGGGTGACCTTTGAGGGAGAGGAATTCACCGGAAGCCCACTTGCCATCACCAGTATTGATCGGCAGGCCGAAGATCGTTTCTTCGATTTGGCCCGGTTTCGAATCGAATCCGCCGCCGACGAAGGAACCCGTCGCCAAGATGTAGGTCTGGGCTGATATGGTGAAGGTCTTGCCGGCACCTTCTGCGGTAACATGGCTGCAGCGGTTTCCCGCCACTTGGGCACCGGTGACGGTGCTGCTAAGAATCACGGTAACGCCTTGATTTTTCAGGTATTTCAGGAACAAATCTTGCAGGCGCTGTCCAGGCAGGGCTGGGGGAAGGTTGGTCACTTCGTAGACGGGACAACCCAAACCTTTCGAGATTAGGCCAGCCACGTCAATGTCGCGACGCTCACCCAGAGCCGGCGGGAAGAGGACGATGGCTCCCGGTTTGATCAAGGGTTTTAGCTGCCGGATCACTTCTCGCTGCCCTTCCGGCTGTTCTAAGCGGTGGGCCAAGGAAGTGGCATAGAGTTTTTTCCAGCCGCTTTTTAGGTGGGCCACAGTGAGTTCACAGTCGGGACGCAGAAGCTTGCTTTTTTTCAAGTTCGTCACCAGCACTTCCGGATAAAAATCCTTCAGTTCGTCAAAACCGGCAACGACGATTTGTTTTACTTTATTTAAGTCTTTTACGGCCATCGAAGTTGGAGCCAGGTAGGTCGGCCGCAGGGTGCCAACAGCGGTGGGTAAGAGCCAGTTCTCTCCCCCATTGTCTCGATAGGTCAGTCCGTCCTTATCGCAAATCCCCTGGAAGAAAGTCAAGCTCTCTTTCAAGACGTCGTAGACTTTGGCATAAGGGTGACTGGGGTTTTGCTCGACCACCTTCTGAATCTGGGCAAAGGGGCTGCCGCAAGGCTGCTTCGGGTTGTCCACTTCGTAACCCCAGAGGTCGATGCAGCCCGAGGTAAGACTCAATGTTCCCATGCCCTTGGTGAGCAAGGTGACCTTCTTCCCAGACTGAGCGGCCCTAGCGGCGGCCATCATTCCGGAAAGGCCGGCGCCGATGACGAGAACGTCCGTTTTTTTATTCATCATTCATACGCTCCATTCCGAAGAGTGAGCAGAAAATGCCTGTCGATAGTTGTGTTTCCCGTAGTTGTTGACCCCAGAGAACGGGCCGAATGCCCCGCCAGCGGTTTTGCAGGAATTCGGTGATGAATTCACGGTGGCCTACGGTAAACTGGGGATTATTGCCTAATGCCCCTAATGTGCGATAGCTGCAGAAGATGCCTTGACAAGTTCCCATGCCCATCCGAGTCTTGCGACGGATATCGCTCAAGGTCTTGCTGTCGCCGTCTTTGGCGACATAATCGATTTCGGATGCACTAACCAGTTCGCATTCACAGAACATTCGGCGCATGGATGGGTCTTGCTCGGCTTTTTCCACGACTTTTCCGTAAGCATCGCCAAGCCGCTCCGCTGCTTTTTTGTATCCAGGAACGCCGAAGACTTTTTTGCCCCGTTCCAGCATTTCTGAGGTGACCGGTTGGGTCAAAGGCTCTTCAGCCGTCCGGCAGGGAGTGTTGTTGCCAAGCTTTTTGGCGGCTAAGTCGACGGTCTTTTCCGCCATCAACCGGTAAGTGGTGAATTTACCGCCGACGATGCTGACGAGACCTTTGAGACCATCTTTTTGTTCATGGTCGATGAGAGCAAAGTTCCGGGTCACTGCACGACCACCTGCGCCTTTGTTCGCCTGGTAGAGAGGACGTACACCGGCGAAGGCACGGATAATGCGGTAGTTATCGATATTCGGCATCGTCTCACGGCCGATATTCAGCATGTTTTCGACTTCAATCTCGCTCGGTTTTGTGGAATTGGGATCTTCTACAGCGATAGAAGTGGTACCCAGGAGGGTGATTGTGCCGTGGGGGACGAAAATATCAGCGTCCCCCGGCGGCCGTAAGCGGTTGACCACCTGGTTTGTCAGGCGGTGGTTGAAGGCAAGCAAGGTTCCTTTATCTTTAATCATGTGGATTTCCAGTCCGGCCATGGCAGCTACTTCTCCGGCCCAAGCGCCGGCAGCATTGATGACCATTTGGCATTCCACGGAGGTGATTTCTCCATTGAGGGTGTTCGTCAATTCGACTCCGGTGATGGCGCCGTTCGCCCGGTACACGGCAGAGAGCTTATGATAGGTGACCATCTTGGCTCCGTAACGGCGTGCCGAGTTGACGTTGCTCCAGAGGAGGCGGAAGCCGTCTACAGCGGCGTCAGGAGTGCTATAGGCTTTTGTGATGCGTGGCGATAAGACAGGGTACTTTTTCAACAGTTCTTTGATGTTCAGCTCTTCTGTCTTGATACCCGATTCAGCACAGGCTTTTACCCACTTCTCGGCATAGGCCGGATCGTCTTCAGGCAGTGCTGCGAAAAGGCCGCCTGTCGGTTCGACGCAGTCCGAGGCGATGCGGCGAAGGATCATGTTCTCTTCGAGACACTCTTTGGCTGCTTCCTGATCTTTGACGGCGTACCGACCGCCACTGTGCAGCAGCCCGTGGAAGCGGGAACTGGTGCCGTGGGCTAAGTCGCCCTGCTCCACCAGGAGAGCCGATATCCCCCGCATGGCTAAGTCCCGAAGGATTCCTGTACCGGTGGCGCCGCCACCTACGACGACGACTTGTACTTTCTCGGTTGCCATATTTCAACCTCCGTTGCTGTTAAAGGTGCTGTTTTTTTATATGAACAAAGCCGCACAATCCAGGGCGGGCCCTGGGATCGCGCGGCTTCTCCATCTCACAAGCCGAATATCAAGTTGTCCATCAGTGGATCTTATATATCAATGGCTCTGACGAGCGTCCGAATCGTCATGTTTGTTGATTTGTTTTTATTGTATTCATTTGCACTAATTTGCACAAGATCTAAAATGACTACTTTAGTGTTTATTTTGCAAGAAAATTTTAGCTTAGGGGTACAATCTATCTGCTAGAGGATACAGTGTAGGCCACACAGTGCCGGGACTGTATCCCGGACACTGTGTGGTAGAACTTTCATGAAGAACCTCGTAGAGAAAAGGCGATTAGTCTTCCAGTTCCCAGTCCATGCTGCGGGTCACAGCACGTTTCCAGCCACCATAGAGTTTGGCCCGTTTTTCTTCGGCCATTTCGTTTTCGAAACGATTGTCCAGCTTCCAACGCTTGGCCAGCTCTTCTTTGGATGTCCAGAAGCCAACAGCCAGACCGGCCAGATAGGCCGCACCAAGAGCCGTCGTTTCGATGACTTGCGGGCGATCGACGGGAACGCCGAGGATGTCCGCTTGGAACTGCATGAGCAGGTTGTTGGCAACAGCGCCGCCATCCACTTTGAGCGCTTGCAGTTTGATCTCGGAGTCAGCTTCCATAGCGCCCAGGACGTCTTTGGTCTGATAAGCCAGAGACTCCAGGGTAGCCCGGATGATGTGAGCCTTGGTGGTACCGCGGGTCAGACCGACGATAGCACCGCGAGCGCGCATATCCCAGTAGGGAGCGCCGAGACCAGCGAAGGCAGGAACCATATACACGCCGTCGGTGTCTTTCACTTTTCCAGCGAAGTATTCCGAATCAGGAGCAGCTTCAAGGATTTTCAGACCGTCGCGGAGCCATTGGATAGCGGCGCCGGCGATGAAAATGCTGCCTTCCAGAGCATATTCGACTTTACCGTCGAGACCCCAGGCGATGGTGGTCAAGAGACCGTTTTTGGAGTCAAACAGTTTGTCGCCGGTGTTCATGAGCATGAAGCAGCCGGTACCATAGGTGTTTTTCGCCATGCCGGGCTCGTAGCAAGCTTGACCGAAGAGGGCAGCCTGCTGGTCACCAGCGACACCAGCGATAGGAATGGAATGACCGAGGAAATTGTCAGGAGCTGTGCAACCATAGACCTCACTGGAAGGACGAACTTCGGGAAGCATGGAAGCAGGAACATTCAAGGCTTCCAACAGTTCGGCGTCCCATTTCAGTTCACGGATGTTGTACATGAGGGTACGGGAAGCATTGGAGTAGTCGGTGACATGAACCTTGCCGGCGGTCAGCTTCCAGATGAGCCAAGTATCCATGGTACCGAACAACAGGTCGCCTTTTTCGGCACGCTCACGGACGCCTTCCACGTTGTCCATGATCCACTTCACTTTAGTGCCGGAGAAGTAAGCGTCTACGACCAGACCGGTTTTCGTCCGGAAAGTTTCTTCCAGGCCGCGAGCTTTCAGTTCGTCACAGATAGCGGTGGTACGGCGGCATTGCCAGACAATCGCGTTATATACAGGCTTACCGGTATTCTTGTCCCAAACAACAGTCGTTTCCCGTTGTTTGGTGATACCGATGGAAGCGATATCTTCGGGGTTGATTTGCGTTTTGGCGATCAGTTCGGCGATAACACCAAACTGGGTGCTCCAAATTTCTTCGGCGTCATGTTCCACCCAACCGGCTTTCGGATAGATCTGGGTGAATTCTTTTTGGGCGACACCGACGATGTTGCTGTCTTTGTCAAAGAGGATTGCACGGCAGCTAGTAGTACCTTGGTCTAAAGCCATTATAAATTTTTTGCTCATTGAACCAGACACTCCTTCTTTTCTGCTTTCATTTCATTGAATTCAGTATACATGCCGGAGCGAAATAACTTAAGAAAAAGCCTGTTCAGAAAGATGATTACAGAACGATTATTTTACAAAGAAGGTGGCGTAGAAGACAGCACCGGCTACTGCACCGATGATCGGACCGACGACAGGAATCCAGGAGTAGCCCCAATCGGAGCCGCCTTTACCAGCGATAGGGAGAACGGCATGGGCAATCCGGGGAGCCAGGTCACGAGCAGGGTTCAACGCGTATCCGGTAGTTCCGCCTAAGGACATACCAAGAACAGCAATCAGGACAGCAACCGGAAGGGGTCCAAGACCTGCCGCCCATGGGTTTGCGCCAATGGCCAAGATGCCGAGAACAAGCATTGCAGTAGCGACGATTTCACTGAAGAGGTTGTTGGGGACACTGTAGATAGCAGGACCGGTACAGAAAACAGCCAGTTTAGCGCCTTTATCCTCAGTTTCTTTCCAGTGGGGTAGGAAGAAGAGATAAACAAGAACAGCGCCAATGAAACCACCGATCATTTGGGCAGCGATATAGGAAGGCACTTGTTCCCAAGGGAATTTACCAATCGCAGCCAGACCGATCGTTAAGGCAGGGTTTAAGTGTGCGCCGCTGTATTGGCCTACAGCTGTGGCGCCCATCATAACGGCAAAGGCCCATGCTAGGGTGATGACAATCCAGCCAGCATTTTGAGCTTTTGATTTGTTGAGTACCACGTTGGCAACAACACCGTCACCGAGAAGAATGAGGATCGCTGTACCGATGAGTTCACCCATAAATGGCGACATTGATTATTCCTCCTTGTATAGCTTCCTTTTGTTCTTTTTAGCTTGGAACCAACGGATCCGTTTGGCAGACTTTTCGTTTCTCTCTCTCTTTTCAAAACGCTCCGTTACTTGAATTCGAACTTCATTCCCCTTGCTGAGTATACCGTTTGGCGGTAACCTCGAAGCACTTAGAAAAATCTATCTATCCTCCTTTCAATGTGCATATTATAACAACCACTATCGAACCACAATAAATTTGCGAAAAATCTGCAATAATCTGCAATAAGATTGCAACAATTTGCAAGGATTCGCAAACGGGTGATCCCGCGGCTGCTATACACAACTGAAATCGAGAAAGGAGGTGGAAAAATCAAAATCCCCTAACAGGGCACGACGGGCGTCGTGTCCTCTTAGGGGTTATCTCCATTACTCCTAACCCAATATCAAGTTCTTAGTTATAACATTCGTCATCATACCACGAATTCCTGCTCGAATGTTAAAAAAATTATAATTTACTGGACCAAAGATGTCGTAGGCTTGTGGACACGGCGTCTATCCCTTTGCCCAAGGCCTCTTTCAGGGATTCTTCCGTTTTTAGGAGGCCCCCGGCCAATACGGGAAGTCCGAGCGATTTTTTTAAGTCGTCGATGACAAATTGAGGTACTGTCGCCGGCATGATCTCGACGGCATTCGGTCTGACGTCGCCAGCCACGCGGATGGCCGTTTTTAACGACTCCGAATCGACGATGAAGATACGCTGTACGACCCACAAGCCTTCTTCGATAGCAAACTTGGCCAAATTCGACTTGGTCGTGACGACACCATGAATGCCCATGCGTTTTAAGAGGTGGATTCCTGCCTTGTCTTTACCTACCCCTTCAATGAGGTCAATATGGACAAGCAGTATTTTATCGACAGCCTTTACCCGCTTAACCACTGTAGGAACATGATTAATGTCACTGCCGAGCAGGAAAATCGTCTGGATATTCGGGTGCCGAAGAACTTCTTCTAAATCTTCCAAGCGTCGAATAGCCCCGCCGACTCTTTTGCCCTTCATGACCTCTTGCAAGAAGTCCATCTTACGCCTCCATCGGAAACCAGATTGTGCTTTTCATTAGTTATATTCCCTCGTGGGAACGTAACCATTACAGACACGGTGCGGCGTTTTTCTCTTGTTTCATTAGTTCAGAGCATCCCCTCCATGCTCCAGTTCGATCATTCTCCATCAGAATATTATCTCCTGCTTCAACAACAGATTCAACAAGAGAAAAATAAAAGGCGCTGGTTCAATAAACCAACACCTTGAATCGGTGGTCTTATATCCTGTGCTGTAATCTAGCCTTTCTGCGGAAGCCAGCGTTCCAAGACTTTTTTCAAAAGATCAACATCGATGGGCTTGGTAATAAAGTCATCCATTCCTGCGGCGAGACATTTTTCACGGTCTTCCTGCAACACGTTAGCTGTCATCGCCACGATAGGTGTGTAAGGGCCTTCCTTGGCCTCCCGCTCCCGAATCTGTTTTGCCGCTTCAAAGCCGTCCATGATCGGCATTTGACAATCCATTAGGATGAGGTCAAAGGGGTGTTCCGCAGCCATATAGGCGGCCTCTTGGCCGTTGATCGCTAGTTGCACCCGTTGAGCACCGAGCTTGCGCAGTTGGAGAAGGAGCAATTCCTGGTTGATCGGGTTGTCTTCGACCAACAAGATTTCCCCTTCGACAAACCGGATCGACTCCTGACTTACGGCTGTCTCTGGTGCGATTGGATTGCCCTTGAGCTCTTCTATTCCGATGAGTTCCCAGTACGGTTCATAGGGGATAGTAAACCAAAATGTCGATCCCTTGCCAGGTTCACTGTTCACACCGATAGTCCCATCCATGAGCTTAACGAGCCGCTCACATATGGTCAAACCGAGTCCTGTCCCCCCGTACATACGTGTCGTCGAACTGTCCGCCTGGGTGAAGGGGGCGAAGATGCGTTCACAAGCTTCAGGCGCAATCCCAATTCCCGTGTCGGTGACAGAGAAATGGACCATCTTCTTCCCGTCAGGATTAACTTCGAGGGCGATGGCGAGAGAAATGCTTCCCCTTTCTGTAAATTTCACCGCGTTTCCGAGAAGGTTAAGCAGGACTTGGCGCAAGCGCACTGAATCACCGAGGATGACCGGAGCCATGGTCGAGCTGATTTTCACATCAAGACGCAGCCCTTTCGACTCCGCCTTTCCAGCCACCACACTTGTCGACTCCCGAGCGAGTTCTTCAAGAACAACCGGTGTCTTCTCAATCTCCATTTTGCCTGCCTCTATTTTAGAAATATCGAGAATATCGTTGATGATGTGCAGCAAAAGACGGGCTGAGTCACGGATAATGCCCGCATAATGTCTCTGTTCTCCATCAAGGGGGGTATCCAACAGCAGATCGGTCATCCCGATGATCCCGTTCATAGGAGTCCGGATCTCATGGCTCATGACAGCCAGAAATTCGCTTTTTGCCCGATTGGCGACCTCGGCTACATCGGCCTTATACTGGCTCTCACGCAATTCTTCTGTCATTTCTTGATGGCGGGCCAGCATGGTCGTGAGGGCAATACAAAAAACGGTAATAATAATGCTCGCCATCAAGGCCCAAAAGTAATAATTCGCCCGGTGGGTCTCATAGTTGTCAAGGGCTTCCTGCTCGGACACAGCGACGACAACGGCAAAAGGATATTCCTTCATTGTCCGGTAGGCGTAGATACGCTTAACTTGGTCGACAGGGCTGTCGATGATGATATTTCCGTTTTTATTTTCAAAAATCGTTCGAAAAAGGTCGCTGGAACCGATGTTTTGACCTACCTCGGTGTTACCTCCCGACTCACGGGCGCGGATCACTCCGTCAGTCCCTACAAGGGCAACCAATCCGTTCTTATGTAAGTCCACTTGCCGGTAAAACTGCGAGAAATAATTGGGATCCACCGATACGAAGACAACACCGCCAAAAGAACCATCGGGTTTATTGATCCGCCGAGTCATTTGTACAGACCACCGGCCTGCTCCACTCTCCATGGCAGGTCTGCTGATATATATTCCCGTATTAGTGTTTCTTTGGTGAGAAAGAAACAGTTGTCGTTCTGTGAGATTTACAGGAATCGTCTTTACACTGCTGTAAACGATCGATCCCTTTTCGTCAACGACGCCGTACCAGTGAATGATCGGGTTGGTGATGATTCCTTGCCGAACAATGCGTTTGATACTTTCTGAGTTGGGGGCCTCTTCGTACTGTGTTTTCAGGAGCATCAAAGTTTGGTCTACATTTTTAATCGTGCTGACCACATGCTCTTCAAAGGCTCTCGCCAAATTGGCATTTTCCCGAATTGTTCGCTGAATTTCCGTTTCTTTATCGGCGCCCACTTTAACGATGATGACCGCCCATATCAAACAAGACAAAAGAATGCCAAAAAGAACGATAATGGAATAGATGCTAGTTCCGCTTACTTTCTCTTTGAGCCCTTCCCCTGATCCGGTTCCTACTTCGTCCATCATGATACCTCCGATATTGCCGCCCGATCCCAGTGAGTCACTCTTAACATCTTCTTTGACAAAAGAGAGCATTTTCCTTTTACTCTAGAAAAATCTATTAAAATGATATTAATTGCAAGTGAAAAAGGCCCCTTACAAGGCCTCTCGTTTCAAGTATCGTAACAGGACTATTCCCACGAATCCACCGGTGATCGCGGTAAACAGTTGAGGTAAGGAAAGAGCATTCGCCACTGCAGGCCGTACCTGGATGACGTAATTGACTGCCAACGCCATAAAAGAAAACTTTAATAGAGCACCCGCAGCGAGACCGAGCCAGTCGCTTTTTTTCCTCAACGTATAAAAGACGGTACAAAACAGGATATTTCCCACAGCGATAACCGGTAAAACGATGGCGAGGGGCATAATCCCTATGAGAAAAGCTAAGACCGGCGTCAAGGAGCCGAGAAGAATTCCGCCCAACAGCCCATTGTAGCCTGTAGCGATGATCAAAAGGGCATTGACAGCCGGCCCTGCGATCCATTGAACTTTGATTTGTTGCAACACAAGGGCTAATGCGATCAACACCGCTGTCCGCGTCAACAGTCTCGTATTCATGTATGTTCACCTCAATTAAGCATGTATTAAAGCAACTGCTTTTTCTGTATTCGTCATCACGTAAATTGGACACTACTATTCAAAATTTCTATTTCAAGTTTCATATTCCTGTTTTTTAAATGGGAAAAAGACTGCCGGCATTTCGGCAGCCTTTTTTCTATTCAAAACCGTTCCTGCACAGTCTTGCAAGGAGCTCATGCTTTTTCTTGTACTAAAGTGGAATTTACAGGCTGCTCCGTCTGAATAGTACCTTTCTTAATGCCACTTTCCGCTTGCGAAAGCTGGCTGCATTCGTAAAAGGCATTGTGCGGACAGCCAACACATCGATGGCGATCGATATGGTTTAACGCAGAGGTGATGGCCGCACCGGTTCGCTTGAAGAAATGCTCTTCACCGATACTGTCGTAAAGGCCCGATTTTCGCAGCAATTCTTCCGGTTGAGGCATGATCCCGGAGATCAGGATCCGTCCTCCCCGTTTACGGAAGTTGTGTACGATATCCTCTAACACCATCTCTCCTGTGGCATCCATCATGGGTACATGACCCATGCGCAAGATGAGCACCTTGGGTTTCGATTGAATGGACTCGGTTAAAGTCTTTTCAAAGATCGCAGCGGCACCGAAGAAAAGTGCCCCATCGATCGTGTAGATCGCGATCTGTGGACAGTCATGGATTGGCGTCACCGCTTCAGGAGCCAATTTTTCGTCAGGTCCCTCCGGGAGAACCTTGCGGATGGCCAGGCTCTCGCTCATTCCATTGATAAACAAGGCTGCCGCGATGATCATCCCGATTCCGACCGCAATAGTGAGATCAAAAATTACGGTCAAGGCAAAGGTGACGATTAAGACGGCCATGTCACTACGAGTGGTACGCAAAAGGTGAAGGAACTCCTTCCGGTCACTCATGTTCCAGGCCACACGCATCAAGATCGGCGACATGCTGACGAGTGGAACCTGAGCGACGAAGGGAGCGAAAACTAAGATCAGAAGAAAGACCGTCAAGGAATGAACGAGGGCAGCCACAGGCGTAGCACCGCCGCTGCGGATATTCGTCGCCGTCCGGGCGATGGCTCCGGTAGCCGGAATTCCCCCGAAGAGGGGCGTCACCAGGTTGGCAATCCCCTGTCCGATCAGTTCGCGGTTACTGTCGTGACGTTTGCCGGTCATACCGTCGGCGACAACACAGGAAAGCAGCGATTCAATGCTGCCTAACGCAGCGATCGTCAAGGCAGGACCGACCATGTTCTGTATTTGATCCAGGGTGACATGGGGCCAATGAAAGGCAGGCAGGCCGCCAGAGAGTTGGCCGAACTTGGAACCGATCGTCTCCACGTTTCCGCCGAAGACAACATGAGCAAAAATCGTCGATACGACGATACCAACCAGAGGTCCAGGCACAGCAGGCACGATTTTGTGCGAGAAGAGCAAACAGACTAGGCAGACTAGCGCCACGGTAATGCTAGACCACTGGACAGTATCTACGTGCTTTGATAGTTCAATGACGTTGTCGATAAAGTCTTTATGTTTTACGACGCCTTGGAGGCCGAGAAAGGTATCCACTTGTCCGAAAAAGATGATCACGGCGATCCCCGCCGTAAAACCGACCGTGACCGGGCGCGGAATGAACTTGATCAAGGCCCCCATGCCGGTTAAGCCCATAAAGATGAGAAAGAGTCCGGCCAGCATCCCGGCGATCAGCAGATTATCGTAGCCGTAGGTCATCATGATAGAAAACAAAAGCGGTACAAATGCGCCGGTAGGTCCGCCGATTTGAACATGGGAACCGCCGAAAAGGGCGATCAAGGCCCCGGCGATAACTGCCGTATAAATCCCCTGCTCCGGTGTAGCTCCCGATGCGATGGCAAAAGCCAAAGCCAGCGGAATCGCTACCATGCCGACGGTGATGCCGGCCACCAAATCTTTACGCAGCTTTTCCATCGAGTACCCGGCCATCCGACCGGTGAATTGAAGTTTTCCCCATGCCGGAAAGTTTCGCTGCATCCTTCTCCATCTCTCCCTTACGCTAAATCAAGTTGAAAAGGACACTGCGAAGGTCCTGCCCCTGTTTCTTGGCAACAAAGTTTATCATAGTGCAAGGGATAGGACCTGGCAAACCGACCCCCAGACTTTCCAAGCCTTGGTATAGCCTATGGAGGCCTCTTGGTGCGCTCATCTTTGATTCTCTCTCAATTGCTCTCTATCTTGACGTAAAACAATCACTTATCCCAGCTAACGGAGTTGTGAACCATCAAGGTCATAAGGCCGTAAATTGTTGGTATAGTTTTCTATTGACTTCACTCCCTGCTGGACATACGATATATATGAACATGTATTCATATGTTATTGTGAAAAAGCGAAGGGAAGTGAAAACCCATGTCAGAACGATTGGAGTTCTGTTCCGATACAACCCTCTTTCAAATTGACGGGATCTGCTGTCTCGATTGCGCCGCCAAGTTCGAAAAAAGCGTCGCTTCCCTTCCCGGTGTGATCAAGTCAACTCTTAACCCGATGACAGGGAAGCTGACCGTAGTAGGCAATGTGGACTTGCCAGCCATTCGCCGATTGGGCAAGGAAGAAAATTATCGGGTCCACCCGATTGAAAAGCCGGCTGCAGCCTCGAAGACTGTACTCTCCGTCGACGGCATCTGCTGCCTTGACTGTGCCTCAAAATTCGAACGGCGGGTCGCCAGCCTTCCTGGGATTACATCGGCGTCCCTAAATACGATGACCGGAAAAATGACTCTGGACGGAACCATTGACATAGAAGCGATTCAACAACTAGGGCGAGCGGAAAACTATCAAATCCACATTGTCAGCGGCCCCGCTTTAATCGGAGCAGATGCACAGGGACCTTTACAGGGGGGCCTCCCTATCGAATCATCCACAGGGGAGACTTTACAGAAAAAACCAGTCCCTTGGGAGCGAGTCCGGATGGCGGCCTCAGGTGTAGCGCTCGTGATGGCTTACATCTCTGAAACACTTACCATGCCCTTTTCTCTTTTTATTTCACTATATTTAACAGCCACTCTCCTCGGCGGCTGGGGCAACTTCCGCAAAGCGGCTTTTGCCTTGCCCCGTGGAAAATTCAACAGCAGTGTGCTGATGAGCGTAGCCGTCCTCGGCGCCATTGCCATTGGCAAATGGGAAGAAGCTGCTTCCGTCGCCTTTCTCTTCTCCGTTTCTGAGATGCTGGAGTTCTGGACGATGGATCGGGCTCGACACTCCATCCGCCAGTTGATGGATATCGCACCGAAAAAAGCCCGCATTCGCCGCGGCGATGACGAAGTGGAAATCCCCGTCGAAGAGATCCTCATCGGTGATATAATGATCATTCGTCCCGGCGAAAAGATCGCCATGGACGGCCTAATTCTCACCGGTGAATCAGCCGTCAATCAGGCCGCTATCACAGGTGAATCGGTCCCTCTCGAAAAAGGCCCTGGCGAGAGCGTTTTCGCCGGAACCTTAAACACCTATGGTTACCTTGAAGTCTCTGTAACGACGCGGGTCGAAGACACAACGATCGCCAAAATCATCCACATGGTCGAAGAAGCCCAAGGAAAGCGAGCCCCTTCTCAAGCCTTCATTGAACGTTTTGCTGCCGTATATACGCCTATCGTCATGGTTCTCGCCGCAAGTATCGCCCTTCTCCCGCCGCTCTTTCTGGGCTTTGACTGGGGTCCCTGGATTTATCGCGGACTGGCCTTGCTGGTTATCTCCTGCCCTTGTGCTCTCGTCGTCTCCACACCAGTAGCTATGGTCAGCGCCATCAGCACGGCTGCCAAAAAGGGCGTATTGATCAAAGGCGGTCTTCATCTGGAGGAAGCAGGCTCCCTGGCAGCCATCGCTTTTGATAAGACAGGTACGCTGACCCAAGGGGTACCTTCGGTTACCGATATCATCGCCTTCGGAAATACGACCCCCTTGGAACTGCTGGAGATCGCGGCCAGTCTGGAGGATCGTTCCGAACATCCGCTAGCGAAAGCGATCGTCGCCGCCGCCAAACAACAAGGGTTAGCGATTCACCCGGTAGAACAATTCCGTGCCCTCCCCGGTCGCGGCGCACAAGGGGCGATAAAAGGTCAAATGGTCTTCATCGGCAATGTTCGCCTTTTCACCGAACTCGGTATCCAGACAGAACCTGTAACCAAATCGGTCACCCGTCTGCAAGGGGACGGTAAAACAGCCATGATCGTCGGTACGGAGACGTCTTTCCTCGGCGTGATCGCCGTCGCTGATGAACTTCGAGAGACAAGTGCTTCTTCCATCCGCGCCTTAAAAGATGCTGGTTTAGGGAAGACGATCATGTTGACCGGAGATAACGAGCTAACAGCGAACGCGATTGCTGCACAAGTCGGTGTCGACGATTACCACGCCGATCTCTTGCCGCAGGATAAAGTCAAAGCCATGGAGGAACTGTTGAACAAATACGGCAAAGTGGCCATGGTCGGTGACGGAATCAATGATGCACCAGCCCTTGCGCTTTCCACCGTGGGGATCGCTATGGGCGGTGCCGGCACGGACACAGCCATGGAGACGGCCGACATCGTGCTGATGGCCGATGACCTCAGTAAACTTCCCTTTACCATTCGTTTAAGCCGTGATGCAATGGGAATCATTCGCCAGAACATCGCTTTCGCCCTCGGGCTGAAGGCACTGGCCCTGCTCGCCGTGTTCCCCGGTTGGCTCACGCTCTGGTTGGCTATCTTTGCCGACATGGGCGCATCGATCCTGGTCACATTGAATAGTTTGCGGCTTTTAAAAACTCGCAGCTAAAGAAGGACCTCCGTCATTTCCATGTGGAACAGACGGAGGTCCTTTTTAACTCGTCAACGAGTTTTTACCCCAAACCAACCTGTGTTCTATCTGAATCTACTCCCCATAAGCATTGATCAGTATCTGCTGTAGTTCATTAACTAATGGCATGCGTGGGTTCGCCGTCGTCGTCTGGTCATCGAAAGCCCGTTCGGCGATCTCCGGTACGAGGCTCATGAAACGGTGGCGATCGATGCCGCAGTCGGCGATCGTCAAAGGCATCTGCAATGCCTGCATCAGGCGGCGAACAGCATTAATGAGCGATTGTACCCCTTCCTCGACGGTGCCAGCTGGCAGGCCACACATGCGGGCGATTTCGGCATAGCGTTGGTCCGCCACGTAGAACTCATAGTTGGGGAATGAGGTGAACTTCGTCGGCCGCATGGCGTTATAGGCGATGGTGTGCGGCAGTAAGATGGCGTTGGCCCTTCCATGGGGGATGTGGAAGAGGCCGCCCAACTGGTGGGCCAAGCTGTGATTGACGCCGAGGAAAGCGTTCGTAAAGGCCATGCCGGCGATGCAGGAGGCGTTGTGCATCTTTTCGCGGGCTTCCTTGTCTTGTCCGTTACGGAAAGCCCTAGGCAGGTACTCAAAGACCATCTGAATCGCCTTGATAGCCAGCGCGTCTGTGTAATCCGAGGCGAGCACAGAGACGTATGCCTCTACAGCGTGAGTCAATACATCTATTCCTGTATCGGCCGTCACTGCCGGCGGCACGGTCATGACAAATTCAGGGTCGATGATAGCCACATCGGGGGTCAGTTCGTAATCAGCCAGCGGGTATTTGATGTTCCTCTCCTTATCGGTGATGACCGCAAAAGAGGTGACTTCCGAACCAGTTCCCGATGTGGTGGGCACGGCGACCATTCTGGCCTTGGCTCCGAGTTTGGGAAACTTATAGACACGCTTGCGGATATCCATGAAGCGAAGACGCAAGGCGGTAAAGTCGGTGTCTGGATGCTCATAGAAGAGCCACATACCTTTAGCCGCATCCATGACCGATCCGCCTCCGAGGGCGATGATCACATCGGGCTGAAAATCGTTCATCATACGGCAGCCCCGCATGACCGTATCGACAGAAGGATCCGGTTCCACATCGGCAAAAATCTCACTGTGCACATAGTTCTGACGCCGGCGCAGGTAAAAAAGCACTCGGTCCACATAGCCTTGTTTGACCATGACGGGATCTGTCACAATGAAGGCGCGGTGAATCTCCGGCATTTTCTCCAGATATTCGATAGCGCCGAATTGGAAATAGATTCGTTCCGGAATTTTAAACCACTGCATTTTTTCTCGCCGCTTCGCCACCCTTTTTTTATTGATCAGGTTCACGACCGATACGTTCGATGAGGTAGAGTTGCCGCCGAAGGTACCGCACCCTAAGGTCAACGAAGGCATATTGGCGTTGTAGATCTCACCGATCGCGCCTTGACTGGCTGGTGCATTGACGATCAGCCGGCCCGCCTTGATGCGCCGGGAAAAGGCATGAATGACTTCCGGATCTTCCGAATGAATGACAGCAGAATGGCCCATACCGCCGAAACGAACCATCTGTTCCGCCCGGTCGATCCCCTCTTCGGCTCCGTCGACGATGTAGTAGGCTAAGACAGGACTCAGTTTTTCGCGGGACAAGGGGTACTGAGGACCGACCCCTTCCAGCCGGGCTAAGAGAATCTTCGTATCGACAGGAACGGAAAAGCCAGCCATTTGGGCGATGCGGTGGGCCGGCTGGCCGACGATGTCCGCATTCACCGCACATTTTTCCGGATTGATGGCGATGCTTTCCAAACGGGCCACTTCATCCTCTGAGAGAAAGTGGCACCGGTTCTCACGCATGTAAGCTTCAAAATCCCGGGCAATGGTGCGGTCTACGATGACAGCCTGCTCAGAAGCACAGATCATGCCGTTGTCGAACGTCTTGGACAGAATCAAATCGGTTACGGCGCGGCGCAAGTTGGCCGTCTTTTCGATGAAACAAGGTACGTTACCCGGTCCGACACCTAGGGCAGGCTTCCCGCAGCTGTAGGCAGCCAGTACCATACCGGCACCGCCCGTGGCTAGGATTAAATTGACACCAGGGTGCTTCATTAGCCGGTCTGTCGCTTCAATCGAAGGATCTTCGATCCATTGGATGCAGTGCTCCGGAGCTCCGGCACGGACGGCTGCCTCTCGTACCAACTGGGCGGCAGCGGCGCTACAGTGCTGGGCCGAAGGATGGAAGGCAAAGATGACAGGGTTTCGCGTCTTCATCGCAATGAGCGCCTTGAACAAGGTTGTCGATGTGGGATTAGTCACCGGTGTTAAAGCGGCGATGACGCCGACCGGCTCGGCCACTTCTTCATAATCGTCAAACTCATTCTCGCCGATGATGCCGACGGTTTTGTGATACTTGATGCTATGGTAGACCGATTCGGTCGCAAAGGTGTTTTTGATGATCTTGTCTTCGTAGACGCCACGCTGGGTTTCTTCGATAGCCATTTTGGCCAGGGGTATCCGCTGTTCCAATCCGGCCATGGCCATGGCATGAACGATGTGGTCCACTTGCTCCTGATTCAGATCAAGGAACTGCTCTAATGCTCGCTGGGCCCTGTCTACTAGTTGCTCAATCATTCCGGCTGCCTCTTGAACACCCTGCCTTTGAGACGGTTGCCCCCGATCGGCCGCTGTGTTTTGCTTTTCTTGTTCTGCCATTCACCGAACCTCCTCGCTACTCAGTGATACCCCCATTACTTTTTCCATTTATGCAAAAGAAATCTCTTTTATTTACTTCGATTCCGCAGGCTGTCATCCTGCCTTATCCTGTTAATTTCATTTGAAAAACTTCCTCTCCCTATTGACATTGCGTAAGTTATTTTATATTCTTGTCACAATACACTTTTAATTGCATATAAATAGTAAAAAAGAGGTGAACGCAACTATGAACCCAATCAAAGAAGTCCACGAAACGAACGAAGAAACTCAAACGTTAACCCGGGTGAACCGGTATTTCCGTGGAAAGGGTATGTCTTTGGAGGATAAACTCTTCTACGCGAAATTAATCGCTACGCTCGATCTGGAGTCCGGTCAATACACAACGGCCGATCAAAAAGAGCATTTGAAGATGTTTTCCGCTTCGATCGATAAACTTCGCAAAGAATCAACCGAAGTCTCTACCCAATACGGGGCCTAAATATGTAACACTTGGGGTTGAGGGGTATCCATGGGAATATATGAATTCGACTAATAAGCTTCCTTATCATGGAAAATGATAAGGAAGCTTTTTGTTTACTATGGCGAGATTTTTTGTCCCTTATCGTTTCGGTTCGTTAGGGGCCACTTTCTCTTTTTTCAGAAGGTATTTTTCGTCGAGACGGCCTTCCGTATATTCTTTCAGATACAACAGCGTCAGTTCCAGGGATGCCGTCTCCATCATCACGGTTAAGTCATGGACGAAAGAACCATTTGTCTCCTGTTCCTGACTAATCTTGCTTAGTTCCAATAAACGTTCAATCAGGGATCGAAACCCTTCCAGAGAGATTTCCTGGGTGCCTTTCTCTGTAGCTTGGTTCATGTCTGGTTGTACTGAGTTCACTATGAAGACTCCTCTCTCATAGGCCTTTTTTCTGTTTTTTCTCACTGTTCACTATGTAAAAATTTTGTTGAAAAAATGATTATAGTAATCCTCTTTCATTTTAGCGCGAATTATCTCAATTGTCCAAAGTGACTTCTGTTGAACAAGATGATAAAATTGTAGAAAAATGCCGATATAAAACATATACGACTGTATTGAAAAAGGAGATCAGGCACAGATGCACTTTTTAATCTACGGCCTCGGAGCCATCGGCACCGTCTATGGGGCAATGTTGAAAGCAGCCGGTCATAAGGTGACCGGTTTGGCACGGCCGGCTATGCTAGAGAAAATCTCTCAAAAGGGATTACAGGTATGCGGCATCTGGGGTGAGTACGCTCAAGCACCAGATAGGCTTATCTCTTCCCTAGATGAAGCTCAGGATCGCGATTGGGATATGATCATCCTTACGGTGAAGTCATACGCCACAGCCGAGGCAGCCCGGGACATTGCCCGCCTGCGCCCTCCCGAATGCCTCCTATGGCTGGCTCAAAACGGTTACGGCAATTTCGAAGCGGCTGCTCCCTATATCCCAGAAGACAAGATCCTCCTAGGGCGGATTATTTTCGGCGCTGAGACACAGTCTCCGGGAGTCTCCAAAGTGACCGTCATCGCCGACGATGTGGTCATCGGTTCTCCCAAAAATCACATTCCCCTGCCGGTCGCTGAGAAATGGGCCGCTATTTTCCGAGAGTCCGGTATTCCGACCCGGGCCAGTGAAGATGTGATGAAGTACATATGGGGCAAAATCATCTACAACTCGGCCCTCAACTCGCTAGGCGCCATCTTGGAAGTTAACTATGGTAAACTCGCCGGCATGGACGGTTCCCACGAACTGATGATTCATGTCGTACGCGAAATCTTTGCCGTATTGGAGGCTATCGGGCAAAAGACCCACTGGGCCGATGCTGATGCTTATATAGCCGATTTCTACAGCAAGCTGATCCCTTCCACCCGATACCACCATGCCTCGATGCTGCAAGATATTCAACATAGCCGCCATACCGAAATCGATTCCCTGAATGGAGCTGTCGTCGCCCTAGGCCGTATGTACGGTGTGCCGACTCCAGTGAACGAAACGATTACCCTGTTGGTCAAAGCCAAAGAGCAATTGGTCACGAGTGTTGCGTAAGATGAACCTCTTTAGTACCCGTTCCGGTTCTTCAATCTATTATGTTCCTACCGTAGAAGAGCAAAGCCCGGAAGATATGCCCAACATATCGTTCCGGGCTTTGCTCTTTGCTTAATGATTATGTATATCGCCTATCATTCCCCAAGAATTTGATGGGCCCGTTCTGTCTGGTTGGGAAACAAGTTGGCAGGAACTTTGTCCCCGCCTAACTTTTGTGCCACCAAATAACGAGCACAAGATTGAGGATGATCTTGGCAGTACTTTTGCTTAAACCGTTCCGCCAAAGCCGGCATGTTGGGCATCTTGTCATGGAAAAAGGGACACTTGTTGATTTTTTCACAGATAGACATTAAAACTGCACCTTCCTTTCCGACAAACTAGGTTTACTCCGTGAAGTTTTTGTGAGAAAACAAGGTTGTTCTTTATTAATTATGAGCTAACTTCCATTTCGTGTAAACACTTTCAGTTTGTACTAACATTATCGTATACTAGGCAATTTAACTCGGAGTGATTAACCCCAAGAGACAGACTTTTTATATCCAGTCAGGATACAAAAAGGGACATTAGAACTATCCCCCCGTGTACTCGTATTCTTCTGCCGGTTGAATTCTCAATCCCGGTCGACGAATTTTTACATTTACATGTACGTCTACTTGGGCTCGGGAAAAATCTTCTCTCCACTTGAGAACTTGTAAGTCTTGAATATAAGCCATGCGCATTCGAACGTAACGGGAAAGAAAAAAGGGATCTATTTTCTTCTCTTGCGCCTTTACGATGACCTGTCTAATTAGTTCTTCAATACTTGATGCTGCATTATTCTCCAATGTGGCCATTCCATCGGGATTCACATAAGGTTGAAGCGACTGTAAGCTGCGAAGATCGCCCTCTAAAGAGAGGGTAATCGATATATGCGGAGTTTCATTGTCCCAATCTATATTTACTTTAGGCTCCCTCGATTTATTAAGTTCAATGGCATAGGTAAATTTTCCGCTTGGATCAGTGAAGGTCCAAATCGCACGATCATAGGTATCTCTAAGAAGGTTATAGGCTTTCGCATCCCATCCTGACCATTTCTCGATTAATTTCCCTTGATGAAATATCCCTATTCCAATAAACTCAGTTGGATTCCCCCCAGAACGGATCAGGCTTTCAGTGGTCTTTCCGCCTGGTTCCGTTTTTCCTTTCTGTCTTTGTACATATTCACTTTCAGGCATCGGAACTATTTTAGAATCTTTCTTCTCGGTAAGAACCATGGGGTTGTTCTTGAGCATCGGGAGAACCGGATCGACATGATATGTTTCCATTTCGGAAACAAAATCATGAATCGTAATCGCACGAGAATAACCTTGTTCACGCATGTTAGACATAATTCCGTCGACATAACGGGAAACACTTCTTTCCAGCACAGGTCGTGTGGACAAAAATATCTCTCGTGCAGGGCCTTCCGTCAACAACACATAGGTAGTCCGCCGGAATTCTGGGTTTCTCTCCAGTGCATCGATTTGGTGATAAACCAGACCCTCTCGAGCTAGCTCTTCGCCCATGAGTACAATCCGCAAGTGACGAAAATCGAGCTTCCGCTCAATATTTGTACTCGCCAGGCTGATTGCCTCTGAAATAGATCGTGCAGTGATCGTCACCGGTTTCGTCGTTTCTTGTAAAGTTGTTGTTTCTCCCCCTGCTCGAATATCCATGCTTCTTGGAATAGCCACCCGGAAAATTACATTAAGGAATCCATTTTCCCCCTTATCGATGCCCATCGTTAATACAAAAGCCGTCCGCTCCAGTTCCCGTCCTGATGAACAGCCGGCCACGCAAGAAATTAGGAATAGGCAGAGCAATAGCCAAGAAAAAAATCTCATTTCGTTTCCTCCGGCTCACGATAAAAGAACGTCATCCACATCCACGTGATAACAGGAAGACCATAAAAAACAATGGGGAATAGCATCATTAAGGTCGTATATGTGTTGACGGCCTCAATACTGCTTTCGGGAATAAAGGCTACCATCACAGCTAGAAGTGCTAGTGGAACTAGAAAAGGACGATAGTCTGGTGCTCGACTTCCCTGTGTGGCGGCTAGAGCACTCGCATAGAACCCGACAGCGATACCCACCGTAGATACGGTGGACCATGCGAAAACCATAAATGGTTCTAATCGTTGAAGGATAAATTGAAGGTTTATCAATCTCGCCAGTTGATATAAAGGAAAGCCGACTTCCTTGGCACCGGGGAAGGGAAAATTCAGGTGTAAAACAATTTGAACGATCGTAAATAAACTCGCCGAAAAAAGTAAAGAACCGAAACCAACCCGGCGAAAGACTTTTTGCTTACGAAATAATGGAGCGATGAGCATGAGCAACATCATTTCCTTATAAAGTCCCATGAAACGAATACCCGTTTCGATCGTAGCGAGTTCCCCGTACCCTAACCATGGAGATAGGTAATACAGGTGTCCTTGGAAACCGATTAGAAAAATCGAAACTAAAAAGACAAATATCGCAAGCGGAAAGAGCAACCAGGCAGTCCGAGAGAGATTTTCTAACCCATTGTAAGCAAGGAAAATACACAACACCGTTGAAGAGATGATAATCGTTGCAATGGATGTACTCGGAAGTAACGTCATAATGATAAATTCCGCAAAAATACGCATCTGATAGCCCGAATGAACGATTAGCAACAGGGTCAACAACAACCCAAGAAACCATTGTACATACCGTCCCCAAAATAATCCCGAGATACTTAACAAAGAGGCCCGCGAGAAACGGTTAGCTACCCGCTCAATACATAAGAAGATAGGTATAACCGTGATACAGGCAATGATCGGTACCATCCAGGAAGCGGTTCCAGCTTCGGCAGAAAGTTCTCGGGGAATATGAAAAAAGAGTTTGACAAGTATATACATGCTCACAAGTACAAAAGACTCGATACCGCCTACATAGCCCTCTTGTTTAAACTGTTTCACGATGGTTTACCCTCTTTTGGCGTGTTCTCAAATCTTCGGTCAAGAGCAATACTTCGGGAGGAATCCTCGGATCCCAAGGACGATTCACAGGACGCTGCTTAAATTGATCTAAGGGCCTAGCATAGAAGGGTCGCTTTTCGATGGAGAATTCAGCAGTGCGAATGAATGTATCTCCCGTCGGTTTTCGAAAAGGACTAAATGGAGATAGAAAGGGAACGCCTAGAGACTTTAGCCCGCTTAAGTGATGGACTAAAACAACCAAACCGAGGAGGACTCCATAGAATCCAAAAAAATGAGCTGAAAAAAGTAAGATTAACCGCACAATCCGAAAACTGTTGACGAGCGTATATTGAGGTATGGAAAAGCCGGCGAGTCCAGTAATTGCAGCGACGATAATCGCCACGGGAGAAACAATACCCGCTTCGACCACCGCTTGTCCTATAATGATCGCGCCGACAATTCCGATGGTGGGACCTATCATCTTGGGTACACGAAGGGCCGCCTCACGAATAAAGTCAAAGGCAACCTCGAGAAATAACAGAGAAAAGGCCGTTGGAAAAGGAACATGCTCTCTGGACGACGCAATGGCCAACATCAAATCGGTGGGTATCATTTCCGGATGGAACACGACCATCGCTGTGTATACGGCAGGCAAAAAAATGGTCGTTAAAGAACCTATCACCCGTAAAATCCGTGCGAAGGAACTGATGGGCCAGCGGTTATATATATCTTCCGGTGAGTGAACCTGGGACCATAGGGTTACCGGTGCGATTAGGGCGAGCGGACTGCCGTTCAGTATAAGGGCAACTGAGCCCTCCAAAAGGAACGCAATCGTACGATCAGGCCTTTCGGTCGTAATCGTTTGGGAAAAAAAAGAGAAAGGCCGATCTTCGATAAATGATTCAATCTGCCCCACGTTATACAGCATATCAATATCTATCGATTCAAGCCGACGGCGCATCTCCCGGATTACTTTTGGGTTCGTCAGCCCATCAATATATAACAAATAGATCGGACCCATTTCCCGTTTTCCAGCCGGAATACCCTCTGCGATAAAATCAGGCGTGGCCAGGCGAAAACGCAGCAATTGCAGGTTTACGTTAATGTCTTCGACAAAACCATCATAAGGCCCCTGAACAACCGTCTCAGTATGGGGCTCACTGACGTTTCGACCGCGGAGACCTTGAAAATCAAGCGCTAATCCCCAGTCACAACCGTCGATATGAACAAAGGTCAACCCTGAGGTAATGCTGCGGATCAAACTATCGTGGGTAAACACATCACTGACAATATGGCAATACGTGAGACGATCTTTCAAGTCTTTCGGACATAATGATCGATCGATAGGTGGAAGATATTCCACCAACGGGGCAATGAGGAACTCTTGAATTTGATTAGAATTTGTGAGACTACGGTAAAATGCAATCGTAACCTGGCCCCAGGACGTTTGCAGAGCTCGAATGGCAAAATCGGGATTTTTTTCGGATTGAAACCGCTCAGATAACCATTTTTGAATGGCATACTGTGTAGTAGGCAACGACATGGAAGGACTGCGCAAAAACGACGTAGATCGTCGCAAGGATAGGGCTTTTCCAGTTCGAGATGGACTGAGGGAAAAGGTTTTTTTTCGGACCTTTTCATATGTAAAAATGGAAAGAAGTTTGTTTATCCAGCTGTTTCTCATCCGCCCTATCCCCCCCAAGCGCACGGGTCCATTTATTTCCTCGAATAGTATGTCTTAAACAGATAAAAGGTAGTCTCTTTTTTGACCGGGTTTCGAAGTAGCGAAATAAAAAATAAAGGCCCATTCACGCTGCCCCCAACACCGCGTGGTATTGAGGAGACTGCGTGAATGGGCGAAGGTGACATACGAAGCATATTGCCCCGGCGTAATTCCCATGATTTTCGCGAACCATCGATGGAAATGGCTTTGATCATAGTATCCAACTTCTTGGTCAACCTGTTTTAATGGCATTCCTTGGATGATCTTGCTTTTAGATAAACAGGTTCACATTGGAATCTTCCGCCTCACCGAGGTAATAGCCGACACCGCCGATTTTGACTCCATCGATGAGTTCTTCCGCTTTGATACCCATCACGTCCATCGACATCTGACAGGCGACCAGTTCGATCCCCTGGTCCATGGCGGCCATGAGCAGTTCTTCAAGGGACTGGACGTTTTTATTCTGCATAACCATGCGGATCATCTTCGGACCCATGCCCATCATGTTCATCTTCGATAAGGGCAAATCTTTGCTGTGGCTCGGCATCATCATGGAGAACATGCGATCCATGAATCCTTTTTCCACCGGTTGAGGGTCTTCCTTTTTCAAGATGTTTAGGCCCCAGAAGGTGAAGAACATGGTCACTTTTTTCCCCATCGAGGCGGCACCGTTAGCGATGATGAAGGAAGCTATGGCCTTATCCAGATCACCGCTGAAGACGACGATCGTTTTATTGTCCTTGGCAGGCGCCATCTGTCCTGACTGGGCGGGGTTATTCACCATATCAGCATCCATACACCCTTTTTGAATCAACGCTTTGATAAGCCCTGCATCTTTAGAACGATTAAGCAAGCCGTTACCGGTCCGCTGACACCAAGATTCAATGTCTTTATAAAAGCCAGGGTCGGAGGCTTCCACATACAGCCGTTGTCCCGGCGTCATCTCGTCCACGCACTTTTTAACCTGCATGAGCGGTCCGGGGCAGCACAGTCCGCAGGCATTCAGCTTGCGATCATGTTGGTCAAAACTCACATTCGCCGGAGCCGAAAAGTTCGTCTCGGTCGTGTTCGTTTCTACCTTCCCCGCCGCCGCCGTCTGCCCACACACAGTCCCACAAGTAGGTCCACAGCCACTGTTCGGTTGTTTTGGCTGGTTCATGTTACAACCTCCCGCCTTGTATTGAGCGATTTCATAGGAGCTGTAGCCTCCAGAGAGGTTTTTTGCTTTAAAGCCTCGCTGTTTTAATATCCGCTCGGCTAAGTATCCTCGAAAGCCGACTCTGCAATAGACCCAGTATTCTTTCACAGGATCTAATTCATCGAGACGCTGTCGAAGCACTTCTAGGGGGAGCAGGACGGAGCCGGGGATGTGACCTGTTTCATATTCGAGTTCGGAACGAACGTCAAGGAGGACCGCTTTTTCCCGATCGATCTGATCGATTTCGCTGGTGACAAAGAGGTCCGTTCGGCTGGCCAAAAGGTTTTCCGCCAAAAAACCAGCCATGTTGACAGGGTCCTTGGCCGACGAATAGGGCGGCGCATAGGACAGTTCCAATTCCTTCAGGTCATCAACGGTTCCGCCCATACGGATGACAGTGGCGATGACGTCGATGCGTTTGTCCACACCATCATAGCCGAAGGCTTGCGCGCCGAGCACTTTTCCCTTTTCATCAAAGATCACTTTCAACGCGATCGGCGATGCCCCCGGGTAATAGGACGCATGAGAATTGGGGTGTACATGGACGACACGATAAGCGATGCCCAGACGGCGGAGAGTTCGCTCGTTGTTTCCGGTGACTGCTCCAGTCAACCCGAATATCTTGATGATCGAGGTGCCCTGGGATCCCCGGAAGACGCTGTCTATCCCGCAGATGTTGTCGGCGGCGATACGACCTTGCTTGTTGGCAGGACCAGCTAAGGGAATGGCTGTTTCACTGCCATTGACAAAGTCGATGACTTGAATAGCATCTCCGACAGCGTAGATGTTTTCTATGTTCGTCTGCATATGCTCATTGACGATGAGGTGACCACGAGGTCCAAACTTCAGGCCTGAATCCTTTAGAAATTCTACATCGGGCTTGACGCCGATAGCCAGAATGATCATTTCGGCAGTCAATCGGGTGCCGCTGCTTAAGGCGACCTCAATTTCACTGGTTTCGGCAGCCCCTTGTTCGGCAAAACCTTGCACACCGTCACCAAGAATCAGCCGTACACCACGTTCCTCCAATTCCTTTTCCGCCGTGGTGACCATATCATCGTCAAAGGGCATCAAAATGTGAGGCGCTGCCTCAACGAGGGTAACGTCAATCCCGCGATCACACAAGTTCTCGGCCATCTCGACACCGATAAACCCGCCGCCGATGACGACAGCTCGGTGGACTCTTTTTTGATCTACCGCTGCCTTAATCCGGTCGGCATCGGGGATATTCCGGAGAGTGTAGATCTTATCGCTGTGCACACCAGCAATCGGCGGGATAAAGGGTTTGGCGCCCGGCGCTAAAACGAGCACATCGTAGGTCTCTTCGTAGCTGCCCCGGTCTGCGCTCTTGACGGTGACTTTTTTCTGAACACCGTCGACGGCTACCACTTCACTGTGCAGGCGGGCGTCAATGTTAAAGCGGTTTTGCATCATCTCGGGGGTCTGCAAAATTAAGTTTTCCCGCTCGACGATGGTTTCTCCGACGTAGTAGGGCAAGCCGCAGTTGGCAAAAGAGATGTATCCGTCTCGTTCAAAGATGATAATCTCTGCTTGCTCGTCGAGCCGCCGCAAACGGGCTGCTGTCGATGCTCCACCGGCGACACCGCCGACGATGACCACTTTTTTGCTCATGAGGTTATCTCTCCTTCATTTCATGTTCATTTCCGCACGTTGTTGCGAATTTCTCGGAGGCTATGATTTCAGAGGAGATGAACAAGGTTACTCTCTCGTAAGGCTCATTTTTCAACGAATCGGTTTGCCGAAGATATGCTTTTGTATGACTTGAATGTTTATTCGGGAAATAAACAATGTAATAAACCTTTTATCGTATCGTTCTTGATTCGATAATTAATCTCCAGTCCATTTCGCACCCCTTCTACGGCTCCGGCAGCTCGCAACTTCTGCAAATGCATGGAAATGGTCGATTGGGGCAGGTCCAGGCAGTGTTGCATATGAGATACGTTGCAGTCTCCTTTTTGCATGAGTCCCCGAAGGATACAGAGGCGAACCGGATGAGCCATCGCTTTGAGAAGGTCCGCTGATTCTGAGTACTGTCGAAAATCTTTCTCCATTTGAGTTCCTCCGGTCAGTGGTGTAGTCGTTGTTAACATCAAAAAGATGACGAAAGGGTTCACCAATGAAGACCCTGTGACGATACTATAGTCCATTCGCTATTCAATCTATCAATAAATTAATATATCACGATAATCTGATTTTAGACCTCCCATCTATTTGTGTCAATCCTCACAATGCTTGAAATTTTTGTTCTTAGGTGGAATATTATTTATAAAATTCTGTCTCTTTTGAATAGAATACCTTTTTACAAAGTTATAAGCGAATGGTACAGTTTAAGTGGACAGGTACGATTCGGTACAAGATGAATTTCTGAAGGTGTGAAAGGAGATAGACCTACATGAACGACTTCTTAGCTTGGCATCATGAAACCCTCGGGGTAAAGGTCGTCGAGGCACTGACGAAGAACAACTTTCAGGCTACATACTGCAAGAACCGCCAAGAGACGGTAGAGAAAATCCTTTCCCTCATTCCATCAGACGCCTCTGTCGGCGTAGGTGGATCGGCAACCATTCAAGAACTAGGCCTCCTGGATCGACTGTCGGAACGAGGAAACGAACTGTTAAACCACAACCGTCCCGGCATTACCCCGGAAGAGGCGATGGACATCCGCCGACGTCAGATGGTTAGCGATGTGTTCCTCACCGGTACGAATGCGGTGACCTTAGACGGACAACTGGTCAACCGAGACGGCGTCGGTAACCGGGTCGCAGCCATGATCTTCGGACCGAAAAAAGTCATCGTCGTCACCGGCGTCAATAAAATCGTCAAAGATACGGCGGAAGCGGAAGCCCGGATTAAACGGTTTGCCGCTCCCCTCAATAACAAACGAATTAATCTCCCCAACCCTTGTACGAAAACAGGCGAATGTATGAATTGCCAGGGACCTCGCCGGATCTGCAACATCACCACCGTCCTCAGCAAAAAACCGATGCTGACAGAGTTTCATGTCATCGTCGTAGGAGAAGAATTGGGCTTCTAATCGGATTGAAATTCGTAACGAATACCGATCTTTGCACCATGTTTCCCTATAAAAAAGGAGCGTCAATTGACAAAAGTCAACGGGCGCTCCTTTTTTTATATGGGCGATATGCGAAGATAGATACATAGTGCAGTAGCAAAGACAATCAAAGCCGTCCATAGATAATCTCTCGGCGCCATTTCGATTTCCCGCAGCACCGTCGGAGTCCGGCTATATCCGTATCCCCGGTTGAGCATAGCCATAGACAAGCGGTCAGCCATCGTAATGGCGTTTACGATCAGCGGAACAAATAACGGAACAAAGGCGCGGATAGGACCGAACAGCCCCCGAGCGTTCCATGCGGCGCCACGGGCCGATTGTGCTTCCATAATCATCCGGCGCTTCTTGTCCAGTGTGGGAATAAATCGAATCGCTGTGACAAGCATGAAGGATACTTCTGAAGGCATTCGTAATTTGCATAGAAACTGCAGAAAATCTTCAAACGGCGTTGACGCCATTAATACGACCGAGATGATCACCATAATCACTATACGCAGTATATAGGTCAGACCCATCAACAGTCCCCCAACCGTCATTCCCCATCGTTCGTCGATGAATCCAGTTATGATGACTGTTCGGTAAATCCCGTCGGGAAGATGATCTTGGGGATAGGTAAAGGCGGTCATGATGACGATTAGACCGAGTAGGGGCAACAAGGGCTTTAACGTATCCCAGGACTTTTCCCATGTAGATTTGACGAGAGTGGCGACCACTGCAACGATGGCAAATAAGGCCAGCATAGACAGTAAGTCTTGGAAAACAAAGGATGTAATGACTACGCCGAAAAAGCCAGCTATTTTCGTTCGGACATCAAGGCGAGACAAATATGACTGCCTAGTCTGCGGATTGCTTGAACCTGTCTGCTCCATCCCTCTCGTTGGTAGAACTAGATCTGTCTGTGTAATAGATCCGGCCTGTCCAAACAAGGCCTCTTCCAGAAGAAACCGCTGGGGCGGAATCACCGCAGCTTGGGCTAGTATGTCCCGCTCAGCAAAGACGTCCTGCGAAGGCCCGTCCATCAAGACGGTTCCTTCATATAAAACGATGACTCGCTCAGCGTATTGAGCGACTAGTTCCATGTCATGACTGACCATGATTACGGTCGTTCCTTCTTCGTGAAGGCGCTTGATGAGGGCCATCACTTGTCCGACTCCTGATTCATCGAGACCGGTGGTGGGTTCGTCGATGACCAGGATTTGAGGGCGTAATGCCAGGATGGAGGCGAGTGCCAGCATCTGACGGTCACCCTTGCCCAACGTGAGTGGATGAACGGAGCGGCGCGATTCCAACCCCGTCAACCGCAGCGCTTCGGAGACTCTTTCTCTGACTTCCACTTCCGTCAAATTCAGATTACCGAGCCCGTACTCGACCTCTTTTTCCACGGTTAGGGAGAAAATCTGATGGTCTGGATTTTGAAAGACATACCCCACCCTATGAGCCAATTGGCTCGTAGGGACGTCTTTCGTACTTTTTCCGTGGATGAGAACTTCCCCGCTAGCTGGTTTCAGTAGACCGTTTAAGTGTTTCGCCAGTGTTGTCTTGCCGGCACCATTTTGACCGACGAAGGTTATAAACTCGCCTTGCTGGACGGTGAAATCGATGCCCTGCAGGGCTCTCTGACCCGATTCATAGGTGTAAAAAAGCTGTCGAATTTCGATCGCTGCGACATCTTCCCTATTTTGTGGATTTATCGTAGTGTTTGCTTTTTTAAAATGGAAGACATTATCGAAGTCACCCTGAACCAATTCCTTAATACCAGGTCGGCGGAATAAAGAAACTGCCGAAGAGACGGTCAATGGGATCTCCTCTCGGCCAATCCATCCCTTTTCGTAACAGTGCCAACCGATTAGGCTAACGGGAATGGGACGCAGTCCCAAGCGCTTCACCAGCGATACGTCACGAAACAAACGGTCTGGCTGCCCTTGCCAGGCAATCTCTCCCTCACAGAGCACGATGATTTCATCGGCCCGCTCCAGGATATCTTCACCGTTTGGTTCAACGACGACGATCGTCATGGAATACTCTTTCCGGAGGGCGTCAAGCGTCTCGTAGATCTCTTGACGGCCTTTTGGGTCTAACTCCGCTGCAGGCTCGTCCAAGACCAGAATCTCTGGGCGCTGGGCTAACAGACCGGCAATGGCAAGGCGCTGTTTTTCCCCGCCAGATAGTTCTTCCGTATGGCGCGGCTCGTAACTGGTCAATCCGACACGAGTTAGCGCTTCTCGAACCCTCTCTTGCACTTCAGACGCGGGCAAAGAGAAATTACAGGGGCCAATGGCCCCGTCTTCAAACACGGTCTGCCCGAAGATTTGTGTCTCCGGCTCCTGCAGGACCAGCCCGATCTGGCGGGCTAGCGTCTGGACCCGGAATTTTTGTGTGTCCTTTCCGGCCAGAAGGACTTTGCCGATTAGATCTCCCTGCATCAGTTGGGGAATCAATCCGTTGAGGCAAAGGCATAAGGTTGACTTTCCCGCACCAGTGGGTCCCATGATGGCAATGAATTTTCCTGATTCGACGGTCAGGTTTAGGTTTACGAGGCTCGGTCTTTCGGCATGGGGATAACGATAGGTTAGATTTTGAATCTCAATAGCATTGGCCACGGCTTACCTCAACAAGTTTGATGCTTTTACCGCTTTGAACGCGATGGCCGAGAGAACAACGTTGATGGCTGATCCGATGACTAAAAAGGGCATGACCCCTAACACTGCACCCCAACCGCCCATGAAGATCATCGTAAGGGAAGAGACGACGCCGTTTAAGAAAATTCCTGCGATAGTTGCTGCCACAATACCCATCTTTTTCTCAATCCAGTGAAAAGCCAGTGCCCAGAGGGCCATTTGAACCGCGATAAACAGGTGAATCGGAATGCTCAGCGGAAAGCCGACGACGGCAGCGGTTAACAGATGGCCGATACCGATCACCGCCATCCCTTCCATGGCGCCAAAGGCAATCGCGACGAAGAAGCCCGGGGCAGAATCTAGACCAATCGTTCCAACGGGGCTCGGGATCTTAATCAGAGAACCGACAGCGCTTAAGGCGATGAAGATCGCGATCACCGCCACCCGCTTCGCTGACCATATGGAGGGTTGTAAATCTCCGGTTTCCATTTCCATGTGACTCATTCGTGAATCCCCCTTCGTTTCTGCTTCTTATTCTTCCTTTGAGGTAACCCCAGAACCTTACTCATCGGGCGCCATACTGAAATGGCTTGACGATGAGAGGACCTCTCCGATAACCTGCACGGGAGTATCTGCGAATTCGTCGAGACGAATTTCCCGGTTAGCTGTAAAGAGTACACAGGTTGAGGGTCCTGCCGATTTTTCCAGATCGAGACTTGAGATCGGCCACTCAGAAAAGCGGCAGCCCACCGCATTGGCGAGCGTAATCGCTTCCGCACGAATCCCCCGTGATCCGACAGGGAGCACATCATGGACGCCTTCGATTTGAAAAAGCTTCAGGATGTGCCCAGCCTGGGCAATTTTCTCGTCGTCGGCGCGCTGCACTTCCGGTCCTACTTTTGGTAGGCCCAAACAGTACATCCGGTCACCGGGCTGAGTCGTGCCGATTCGAAGACCTCGTCGTTCGACGGCACCCACTACCGTGACGCCGACACCAGTCTGTTTGGTGGGAATGTTTTTTTCCGTACTGATGACCACCGGCAGCTCGGCTTTTCCGATTTCCTTTAGTTCATCTCGAACCCCGGCGAGGATTTTTTCCCCGGTGGGACTCGGCTCATTGGAGATCGCCACGGTCACCACCGCTGGAGCCGCACCGACAGCGAGAACCTCCAGCAAAGCGACACGGGTTGTAAAACGCCCGACGATGTATTGCGGCACTGAGACTACATCAAATTCCTTGTCCCCGATAGCGCCGCAGGAATCACAAGCTGCTACCAGGCACTGATCGACCGATAAAAAGACAACCTCTACATCACGCCCATGGTAACCCATATGTACACCCCCTTCTTGATAGAATTCTTTCCTGCTACCGAACAGTCCCTAGCGCAAGGTAAACAAAAAAGCCCATAGTCATTCTGCCGTTGCGCGATTACAACAACAAATTGACCATGAACTTTACCGTGATTCATGATTCACCCAGCGTTACAGGCAGGTCTCCTGACTCCGATTCATCGCCGTGCACGCCTTCCCGGTATCCCAGTGGCCGATTGTGCAAAGCTCCTCGTTACAGTGGTGGGTCCGTCCGGGATTTGCACCCGGTTCCCTATTCTCCCTTTTGAGGGCACCTGGAACGGTTATGCAGTTGATTGTATTATAAATCACATACTTATTCTTGACAAGCCTTCGCTTCAGTTCAGAAGTCCTACTTTTTCATTGGAGGGTTCTCTCCATAATTATCGTTTGGACAGAAGGAGTTTGAATGGAAAATAAACTTTTAATCCCTAATCTGTAAGAGCTACAGGCCAGACTAAAGAGATTCCGAGTATTCGGGTTTACATATAAGATGAGTTTTTTGGGAGGTAAACGAACTTTTTTCTGGGCTTGTTGACTTGTTCTTCACCATTTTCGTCTTATATTGCAATGATAGAGGATGAGTTTTAACGGGCTAAGTTGAACTTAGGTCGTTGGTTACATCTCAGCCAACATCTTCTTCAGATTATCAATCTCGGCCTCGATTGCTTCGTTGGAACGTGTATCCTCAACCTTTGCCTCAATCTTCTGGACGTCGGTCAATCGGCCCTGGTTCTTCAGCACAAGTTCAATGGCCTTCAGCTTATTACCGTCGCTTCCGCTGGTACGGACAATGCCACGGAGGATGCCGTAGGTTTCTGCCAGGAAGTCGTTCATTACCCGTTCGGCCACATCATTCTGGTAAGCGATGAAGTCGGGGTCTTGTTTCCAACGGTATAGGGACCGATCGGTTACGCCAACTTCTTCAGCGATCTGAGCCATGGTCATCTTGTGGATATCGTTGGTGGCAAAGATTTCAGCAGCTCTCAACTGCTGGGCAGACAGCCGGTATACTTTCGACAAGGTGATCACCTCCTTTCCGCACTCCCTTTAATTCCTACTACTACAGTGGGGAAATAAAAAACGCCCTGCCAACTTTCGTCAGCAAAGCGTCTTCTCACTATTTGTCAAACGGTCATCCCAGGCGTTGTTTGTTTTTATCCACGGTAATTTAACCACTACTGGCTGCTCTGCCTGTTTCTTCTTGTTTATTGGTTCTTGTTCGTTGGTTCTTGTTACATCGCATGTTTGGACAACTATACAGTTGTTCAAATGGACAACTATACGCATGTCCAAACGGACAACTGTACGATTGTTCAAACGATCAACCGGGATTTTACTCATGCCAACCGGTTTGATTATCAAATCGGTCACCGCGACAACATCGTTTATTGCGAAGCTCTTTGAATTTTGTGAGTCAGTTCAACTGATGGTCAAATGAAAATCATCCCTCGTGCTTACCGGGTATCGCCATTTTAATACCTAGGTTTTTTATCTTGTTCGATACAAAATCTTTCAACGCCGATTTCTTTCATTCGGTCATTTAATGTTCTCCATCGGTTCTTAATCGCGTCTGGAAAGGGTTTATCACAAGGATATTCATCACATTGAAAACAAAAATCAACGCCTTTTTCCTTATGACAAGTTTGTGCCGGGCAATTAATCGGGCATTTTACGTTTTCTCCTCGACATCCACTGCATGATGCTTGGCTAAAATACGAGAGTACGTCCTCAAACTCCTGATAGTTCTGAAAGACAGGGAATGTGTTTGCCTTAATAGTGGCTAGGCGTCTGTAATTTCCAAGCAATTCGGTTAGGCGAGAACTAACTTGTTTTATTTCTCCAGACTCATAATCAGCACATCGTGAACAGTCAAGTCCGCATGGAGCTAAACGACTTTTCGCTTGATTATAATTCACTTCGACACCTCCTAACGATATAACCATCGTAGCAGGTTTATTTTTACTGGTCTACATTCCGTCGGATGTCTTATTTCATAAATGGAACGGCTAGCCCTTCGACAATCATCTCATCATTCACGTTCTTCCCCTCCGCGTTGACGACTGCTAGCCACCGCCCATACTTCTCTTTCCGAACGGAATTGACGGTAACGAACTTGCCCTCGATCTGAGACGCTAACCATTGTTTAGCCTGTTCTCCCCTAGCCTTTTCCTCGCCATAAATCTCTGGCGCATTTAGGCCATATAAGCGGAACCTTTCCTTTATTAATGACGTTGAAGCCGAGGTCAACATCTGCTTCGAACGTGTCGCCGTCTATAACTCTTGTGACCGTGGCGTTATAGGTGTAATTAACGAACAACGCTGCCCCCCCTATTCAAAGACATAGTCAAAATAATAACAGCCTGGGCCTATGCGGTCCAGACTGTTTCTTGTTACCCAAAAGATCGCAGTTGTGACAAGTGACTTACAGGAATTGCCGCCAGCATCCCTCTATTTAATGTTAACGGTAAAAACGATATGATTGCTGTAAGGTGCTGTGGGGACCTGTTCAGTGGGTAGAGCAGTTAACTACAGTGTCTAGTACAGTTACCGTTAGGAACCACAGTAATCTCTATAGCTATGTTGTTGTTCTAGTTACATTGTCCGTTTGGACATATGGGCCAGTTGTTAAAACGGACATACGGGAAACAGTCTGACGATAGCCTCATTATTAAAGTCAGATTATCCGTGGATGAAACACGCCATCAACCTCAGCCCCGCCAATCACTCACCCAGCTTCCGCACGGCTGGGTTGGCAACGTCGCGGGCTGTGTGGCCACGTGTGGCTCGCTGGTATTATCTGAATGGAATTATATTACCAAGGGATTCCGTCGGCACACATGGCGAGACAGGCATGGCTGTGGCAATCACGAGATTTTCTGTACATCGACGATATCGGTGAAGAGAATTTCACGCTCACCACGCTCGGTAGATACTGATAATTTCCCCATTCTGCCTTTTAGCGGCACACACAAGATCTGTTTCCCATTTCGCAGTTGAAACATTAACTGTGACTTTTCTTGTATGGCAGAACTGACGATTTCATTCATTTCCTCTAGTTGATACTCGGTAATTTCCCGCAGATCATTAACCACCTGAGCGTCTTTTGGTTTTAGGAACATCATCAACACCTCCTGGAAATAGAATAGCACGTTTCCCTCATTATTGGAACACACGTTCTTGTTCTAGTCCAGGGATTCTTGCCTTAGTCAAACATTGAACAACTATAATTAAGCCGCTTCATTGAGCCGGTTACTCGCTGCCTCCACGTACTGTGTGATCGGTCAATAGTTTTGGTCGAAAAAAGGACATTAATTTTGGACTTTTTTTGGCCACTACGCATGGCCGTTTTTTTGTGAGGTAAATGCGATCTCTTTGGTTGGGAGATGAGGTTGTTCGGGCACCCCGTTCGTCAAGGTAACGCAATAATTTAGGCGCCTTGGCCCAGGGATGCCTGAACAACCACGGATGTTTGTTTAAGGCAATGAAGCTTTGTAGATATATCTAAAGATTGCTTCGGGGGGATTTTAATCAGTCAGGAAGGTTTTGCGATGTGTCATCCGATAACTATCCCCCGAAAGAGAGAAGAGTTCACTATGATGCACTAATCGGTCGAGGATCGCCGTGGTGATTACGTTATCCCCAAA
>NZ_JACVHF010000179.1 GCF_014502795.1 Heliobacterium chlorum | reverse complement strand
CTTACTACGTTAACCGCTAGTGAATTCTGTTCAAAAGATTTATCCATATTATGAAAAGATGTATTCATGTTTTCTACTCGGAGCGTATGTACCCTAACTGCTTAGTTATCTGTTCTACAGATAGCTGGGACTGATTTGCAAGCGTTCTTATTTCATCAGCTACAACTGCAAAACCTCGACCAAATTCACCGGCCCGGGCAGCTTCTATCGCAGCGTTCAATGCCAATAGATTCGTTTTATTTGAGATAGACTTTACCGAGGATACCAGATTATCTATTCGACTGGTTGATTGATGTAATTCATCTACTCTTTTTGAAATTAGCTCCAAGTCCGTTTGAGAATTAGATGTTTCTTTTATAACAGTTGAAATACTAGAATTTGTTTCGGTTATTGAAATTTTCCCATCGTCG
>NZ_JACVHF010000178.1 GCF_014502795.1 Heliobacterium chlorum | reverse complement strand
CTTACTACGTTAACCGCTAGTGAATTCTGTTCAAAAGATTTATCCATATTATGAAAAGATGTATTCATGTTTTCTACCTCGGAGCGTATGTACCCTAACTGCTTAGTTATCTGTTCTACAGATAGCTGGGACTGATTGGCAAGAGTTCTTATTTCATCAGCTACAACTGCAAAACCGCGACCAAATTCACCGACCCGGGCTGCTTCTATAGCAGCGTTCAATGCCAATAGATTCGTTTTATTTGAGATAGACTTTACCGAGGATACCAAATTATCTATTCGACTGGCTGATTGATGTAATTCATCTACTCTATTTGAAATTAGCTCCAAGTCCTTTTGAGAATTAGATGTTTCTTTTATAACAGTTGAAATACTAGAATTTGTTTCGGTTATTGAAATTTTCCCATCGTCG
>NZ_JACVHF010000177.1 GCF_014502795.1 Heliobacterium chlorum | reverse complement strand
GCCTGGTCGCAGGTGGAGAACCAGTACCAGCGCCGTGCGGACCTGATTCCCAATCTGGTCGAGACGGTCAAGGGATTCGCTCGTCAGGAGCAGGAAACCCTTACCGCAGTAGTCGAAGCGCGGGCCAAGGCCACTTCGATTCAGGTCGACGCCAGTACCCTGGACGATCCGAAGAAACTGCAGCAGTTTCAGCAGGCGCAGAACCAGCTGACCGGAGCCCTGAGCCGGCTGATGGCGGTATCCGAGCGCTATCCGGAGCTCAAATCCAATCAGAACTTCCTCGCCCTGCAATCGCAGCTCGAAGGCATCGAGAACCGCATTGCGGTGGCGCGCCGTGACTTCATCGCGTCAGTCGAACGCTACAACACTGAGATTCGTACATTCCCCGGCCGTATCTGGCACACGCTGATGTACAGCGA
>NZ_JACVHF010000176.1 GCF_014502795.1 Heliobacterium chlorum | reverse complement strand
TATCCAATTCGTTAAATCCGAGAATCTCCTGACCCGCGCCATCCGTCTCGATCACACGAATGGGAATACCCGCATAGGTACTTACTTGGCGACCAAAAGAATCTTCTCCGCTTTCGATGTAGTGAGTCGAGTCTTTTAGTGATTTCTTGATCTCACGGCGCATCGCCTTGGAACAAAGAAGTACGTCCGGTTCGCCCTCTACGGCATCAATCAACTCATCCAGTTTATTCGAATCGAAGGATTTATCCTCACCATCAATAATTTGCTTCCCGGTTAACCGTTTCTGCAAGCCGTCAAACTGGCTCGGCTGGGCCGCATCCCCTTTGAAGAAGGCTCGGGTAAACTCTAGAGCTAAGGCTTTTGCTTTCAGGTCCGTATGGATGGAGCGAATGTCGTTGACGTTACCTCGGGTTTGCACGAG
>NZ_JACVHF010000175.1 GCF_014502795.1 Heliobacterium chlorum | reverse complement strand
GATACAAGATTTAGCCTACATACGTAGTATGAATGTCACAGAATATATACGCCAAACAGCTGTGGGTAATCGGATTAAACCGACAGTCATTGAATATCCAAAAGAACAAATAATAATGGATGATTCTCATTCAAAGAATGATATAAATGATTGGCATAAAGTCATTGACCAGCTGAAAAAAGATAACGAGGCACTCAAATCCAATAACCAAGAACTCCAGCAACATATTCATCAACTGGAAGATGAGATAGACCCAATGAGACAAGAAAATGACGTTTTTCATCATTTATTACAACATTTTGATAGTACAGCATTTATGGATTTCAGTACATATCGTGATGATCGCCCTTTAAAAAATGCGATTAAACGATTGAAAGAACAATAAAAAAGCAAGCGACTACGATAATTGATAGTCGCTAGC
>NZ_JACVHF010000174.1 GCF_014502795.1 Heliobacterium chlorum | reverse complement strand
GTTTAAAAAGTTTAAATAAATTATGGAACTCGTAAAAAGAATTATGTTCACTTTTCTAAATTAACTAATATGAAATAAGTGGATAAGGTACTAACTTCTATTTAATTTTTTCAATGTCACCAACTGAGTTTGACATAAAAATAAAACGAGCCTGGGACATAATTCCTAGCAAAATAGCCAGTAAATGAGTTTTCATAAATTCATTTACTGGCTTCTTTATTTACAATACTTCGTATTGTTGGCTCGCTTTCTTAGGGGACAGCTTCAGCCTGTAGTCTTCAGCTTGTCCTGTTCCCTCAAGAGTCTCGCCAAAATACTTTGTATTCATATGTAATTTTACATTAAAATACTTTGAAAATAAGGCCCTTCCGTAAAATTTAATAAATAGCAATAAACTAAATTAACGAGGTGCCTTATGTATAAAG
>NZ_JACVHF010000173.1 GCF_014502795.1 Heliobacterium chlorum | reverse complement strand
GTGCGGCTGGATCACCTCCTTTCTATGGAGACTCGTCACGGTAGAGGTATGAACCTCGCTAGTTTATCTAGTGAAGGTATAAACCTCTACGCAGTGAGATGTCGAGGTCGAACCGGACGGAGACCTCCCAACCTATGCGTTATAAGAATAACGTGCATTGGCCAGTCAGAGCTGGCTGATAAACGGTATTTTTATGAAGTACGGATGGGACAGGTCCGAACGGAAAGGTTAGCACGCAGCGCAACACAACTGTTTGATTTTGAGGGACTGGAGGAACTTACCGGTTGAAAAGCTCAACCGGGTATAGTAAACTCTTAATTCCGGTGATGAACTGGATGGACCTCAACAATTATAAACTGATCTGGTGGCAATGGCGGAGGGGTCACACCCGTTCCCATCCCGAACACGGAAGTTAAGCCCTCCTGCGCCG
>NZ_JACVHF010000172.1 GCF_014502795.1 Heliobacterium chlorum | reverse complement strand
GACCCGTGGATACCCGAATGGGGCAACCCGTCCGGAGTCATATCCGGACATCGTACACTGAATCCATAGGTGTATGAAGCCAACCCGGGGAACTGAAACATCTAAGTACCCGGAGGAAAAGAAATCAAGCGAGATTCCCCCAGTAGCGGCGAGCGAACGGGGAAAAGCCTAAACCGTCTCTACGGAGGCGGGGTTGCGGGACCTTCATCACGAACGAATCATCCTAGTCGAAGCGGCCTGGAAAGGCCCGGCACAGCAGGTAACACCCCTGTAGGCGAAAGGACGAGCCATTCCGAAGGGATCCCAAGTACCGCGGGGCACGTGAAATCCCGTGGGAATCCGGGGGGACCACCCTCCAAGGCTAAATACTCCTCAGCGACCGATAGTGAACCAGTACCGTGAGGGAAAGGTGAAAAGCACCCCGGAAGGGGAGTGAAA
>NZ_JACVHF010000171.1 GCF_014502795.1 Heliobacterium chlorum | reverse complement strand
GGCCCAACGCCAAAGCTACAGCTTCAACAAACTTACTTTCAAAAGATTGGTTCAAAGCCACAATCGCAAGTTTATGTGCTTCTTGACGACCCGCTTTACCACCCTTAAGAATCTCTTCTTTTGCCTCTGTATCAAGCTCATCGTCTTTCATAGACTGCAAAATGTCTAAAATTTCGATATCACTTAAAGATTCAGGAGAATGATCAGTCATGAACTGCCCTTAGACAAAAAAATTGAATCCGACATTTTCGCATAATTCAGAGTGAAAAAGCGAATTTGTTGTGCTTTTCTCTGTGAATATTCTGTTTCACGTATTTTTTTGAGCCATCCCCTTCCAAATCTACTATAGTAAAGGCTATTTTTCTCATACGCTCTTTTTTGACGATGCAATCCAAACAAGTTCAACTGTTACTGCAACAATTAGAGACCCGCTACCCTGCCG
>NZ_JACVHF010000170.1 GCF_014502795.1 Heliobacterium chlorum | reverse complement strand
TTGGGGTGAAGTCGTAACAAGGTAGCCGTATCGGAAGGTGCGGCTGGATCACCTCCTTTCTATGGAGACTTATCACGGTAGAGAGTGCGCCCCTGTAAAGGAATGATACCTCTATGCAGTGAGATGTCGAGGTCGAACCGGACGGAGACCTCCCAACTTATGCTTTATATGAATAACGTGCATTGGCTAGTCAACTGGCTGATAAATGGTATTTTACGAAGTACAGATGGGATAGGTCCGAACGGACAGGTTAGCACGCAGCGCAACTGTTTGATTTTGAGGGACTGGAGAAACTTACTGGTTGAAAAGCTCAACTGAGTGTAGTAAACTTCTAAGTCCGGTGATGAGCCGGATGAACCTCAACAACTAAACAATGATCTGGTGGCAATGGCGGAGGGGTCACACCCGTTCCCATCCCGAACACGGAAGTTAAGCCCTCCTGCGCCGAT
>NZ_JACVHF010000016.1 GCF_014502795.1 Heliobacterium chlorum | reverse complement strand
TCCTCGATAGCTCAACGGTAGAGCAACCGGCTGTTAACCGGTAGGTTGTAGGTTCGAATCCTACTCGAGGAGCCAATGTCGCGGGGTGGAGCAGTTGGTAGCTCGTCGGGCTCATAACCCGAAGGTCACAGGTTCGAGTCCTGTCCCCGCAACCAAAGACCTGGTGACAATGGCGGAGGGGTCACACCCGTTCCCATCCCGAACACGGAAGTTAAGCCCTCCTGCGCCGATGGTACTTGGGGCGTTGGCCCCTGGGAGAGTAGGTCGTTGCCGGATGAAAGCAAAGAACCAATGATAGAATGTCATTGGTTCTTTGCTTTTATTTTAACATTCGGTTTCTTCTGGTTCGGGGACGACCGGACTCGTAGGAGGAAATGTACAAGGGGTACAGGTTCGGCGGCGTCGACGGCGGCAGCGAGCGCGGATAATCACCTGCTCGCCCGGGCGCAGAGTGATCACCCGAACTGTCCTTTGACGGCAACGTCTCATTTAACTCACCTCCTTTGCAATCCCATACTACATAGTATGTTAAATGGAAAATAATTGTCATTTGATTCTCTTTTGGGGCGAATATCAGATGAAGGAAAAGTGAAAATAGCGATGTTGTTCATACCACCGGGGAACGGTTAAAATAAAGATGAAAATGCCGCAAAGCGGCTCATGGAAAGGGCGTTTCATGCGTATCGCAGTAATAGACGGCCAAGGTGGAGGCATTGGTAAACATATTGTAGAAAAGCTTCGGCAGGAATTTAACGACAAGGTTGAAATCTGGGCTTTTGGCACCAATGCATTGGCCACAGCGGCGATGATGAAGGCGGGGGCTAATGACGGCGCTACCGGTGAAAATGCAATGGTTCAAAACTTGTCCGATGTTGACATTATCGTAGGTTCTGTTGCCATCGTCGCTGCCCATAGCATGTTGGGGGAAATGACACCTTTCATGGCAGAGGCAGTTACAAAGTCGAAGGCGAGGAAGATGCTAATCCCGCTCAACCGGTGTCGTATAGAAATCGTGGGTATCAAGTCAGAGCCTTTACCACACCAGGTCCATCATTTGGTGAAGCGGATTCGAGAGCTATGGGAGGTTGAACAAAGTGTGTGAGGCAAATGCCTATATCCGCCGGAACGGCCATGATGAATTAGTTCTAGAGGCGGTCGATAAACTCATCCCTGAAAATAACCAAGTCTCTATGGTCAACATATTCGGGCAACAAAAAATAGTGAAAGCTCGCGTTATAGAGCTATCACTGGTAGACCATAAAATCATTCTAGAAGAAATTACAAACCTTTAATCTTATGCTAAAATACCTATTTGGATAATGTATAAGGGGGAAGCACATGTCTGGTCATTCTAAATGGGCAAATATTAAGCACAAAAAAGCCAAAGTTGATGCACAAAAGGGTAAGATTTTTACCAAAGTCGGCCGTGAATTAATTGTTGCCGCTCGCCAGGGCGGGGGCGATCCGAATAACAATTTTCGCTTGAAGATTGCCATCCAAAAGGCGAAGGAAGTGAACATGCCTAACGACAATATTCAACGGGCGATTCAACGAGGCTTGGGTGGCACGGAAGGCGCCAACTATGAAGAGATCGTCTACGAGGGATATGGTCCCGGCGGTGTAGCTATTATGATTGAGGCGATGACCGATAATCGTAACCGCACCGCTGGAGAAGTTCGACATCTATTCTCTAAGAGCGGCGGCAACCTGGGAGAGTCCGGTTGCGTATCCTGGATTTTTGAATCCAAAGGTGTAATCCGTATCAACACCGATCTCGAAGCAGGCGGAATAACCGTCGATGAGGAAGAGTTTATGTTGACAGCCCTCGAAGCGGGTGCATTGGATGTAGCTATCGATGGGGATGAGGCGGAAGTCCTAACAGCACCGGATGAACTGTCCACAGTTCGCCAGGCTATCGAAGATGGCGGGTACCCCATATCCTCTGCTGAAGTCACTCTGGTACCTCAAAACACGATGGAAATCACCGATAAAGATATGGCAATAAAATTGCTCAAGCTGATGGACGCTTTGGAAGAGCATGACGACGTGCAAAACGCCTATGCCAATTTTGATATTGATGATGAACTAATGGAGCAGCTAGGCTAATCTCTAATTGGAAGAAATCGCACTGTGCACATGTACAACTTGTATCGCCATAAAGTACAAAGCAAAAAAGGAGTCCCTACGGGGCTCCTTTTTTGTTCGAATCGATATATCAGGCTGTCTGATCGTCTTCGCGAAGAGGTAAAATACTCTCCTCTTTCGGGGTGGCCAGTGCAATTGAGGTACGGGTGTGACTAACACCGGGAATGGTTAGAATGTAGGTGGTCAAAACATTTTCAAGCTCTAATGTGTCTTTTACTCGAATTTTCAAAAAAAAGCCGTCTTCGCCTGTTACGCGATGACATTCCATTATGTAGGGACAACTTTCAACTTGTTCGATAAAAGCTTGGTAAGAACTGGGATGATCGAGCCGCAGGGATACAAATGCTGTTAGACCGAGGTCTAGGGCTTGGGGATTTAACCGGGCTTGAAAACCCCGAATGACCCCTTTTTCCTCCAACTTTTTGATTCGTTCGGCCACTGCCGGCGACGAGAGGCCGACAAGCGATGCCAATTCAGTTTGTGTGACTCGTCCATTTCGCTGGAGGTGCTGAAGAATTCGGCAATCTACGGCATCATACATAAATTTTTGGCCTCCTTGCCTAAAACCACCAACCATTTGATAAGAATATATAAAAAATTTGAGGAAAAGTCAAGGTATAAACCTATTTCAATCAAAAATCTAAGGAATGTTTCACCTTTTTGAGAATGGGAAAGAATAGTAAATGTAATTCTGGTTGAAGTTTGCTATTGAGTACCGAAGAAAAAAGGTGAATTGCTAATGAACCCTGTCCAAGAGACTCACACATATAAAAAAAGTGAGAAAGGTTCCTGGAGATTCGCCGTTTTGGCCTTAATTTCTCTGTATTTCCTGACTTTTACCTTGACGTATATGACGGTTTTCGCCTATGATTTTATGGTTGTAAACGGGCAGAGCTCTTGGAAGGAACGGTTTGGAAAAGACTACCTCGATCGTCCCATTGCTCCGGGTGTCGCTATCACCGTTGAAACGACTCATCAATTATGTGGACACAAGACGATTGAAAATCTCGATCGTCCAGAAGATTGGACTGGTCGACCTTTTCGGGAGTTAATGCAGCGATATCCGGAGAAAGAGGGTTGGCAATGGGAACTCCGACCGGGAAACATTATTTTTTCACGGTCGGTGACGGGCCTTTGCGCCGATGATAGCGCTAAACGGCATCTCGGTGTGTCCGAAGGTGTCGTGGCTGTCATCGTAGGTCCTCCGGGGGTGTACGGGGGCATTGATCGACTAACCAATATAGAAGTCAGTCGTCTGCCGGAACCGCTCCGTCGGATGGCCGAAGCAGGCTGGCTGACACCGGAGCTTGAAAATGACATATCCCTCTATCTGGATGGCATGGACGAATCTAACAGTCATAAATAAAAGGAATCCTCCGAACATCGTCGAATACCTTTAGGGTATAACACAGGGAGGTGGCAGAGCTGGTCATCCTGGGAATCGACCCGGGGACAGCCATTTGTGGTTACGGTCTGATCGAGATGTGTGGTAACCGCCTGTCGGCGATCGCCTATGGCGCCATACGCACCCCAGCCCATACCCCCCTGGCATCCCGGCTTCTGACAATATTTAATGACCTCGAAGCGATTATTGCCGAGTACAAACCAGAACTTATCGCCGTAGAGGAACTTTTTTTCAGCCGCAATGTGACGACAGCTCTCGCCGTAGGCCATGCGAGGGGAACGGTTCTGCTGGCGGCGGCCCGGGCTGGGTTGCCGGTGAATGAATACAAGCCGGCCCAAGTTAAGCAGGCCGTGGTCGGCTATGGTCGTGCAGAAAAAAGTCAAGTTCAGGAAATGGTTCGCCGCTTGCTGGCCTTGCAGGATACGCCCAAGCCCGATGATGTGGCTGATGCACTGGCCGTGGCCATCTGCTGTGCCCATAGTTTGACTTGGGAGGTGGCCTATCGATGATCGCTTTTTTGCGTGGCCGCCTCGTGGGACGGGGAGAGGACTGCCTATTAGTTGATGTATCCGGCGTCGGGTACCGCGTATTCGTACCGGCGACTCTCTTCGGCTCTTTGCCTCGGGAAGGCGAGGAGGTACTCATTCATACGTATTTTCATTTGCGAGAGGATCAAGCCCAACTATACGGTTTTCTGAGTGAAGACGAGCTGGAGTTCTTCCGGCTGCTTCTGGAAGTGAGCGGTATAGGACCGAAAGTCGGGTTGGGGATTCTTTCGTCTTTTTCTGCCACCGATGTACAGCGGGCGATCATCTCAGAAGATGTGATGGCATTAACCCGGATCCCCGGAATTGGACGAAAAACGGCTCAGCGGCTCGTGATTGAACTGAGGGACAAGCTGCTGAAACAGGGGCTGCGAATCGTCCGCGTCGCCGTTGAGCGTCAAGAAACGGCTGAAGAGGAAACAGCGGCTACCGCAACGCTAGACACATCGACGGTGACGGAAACGGGACAAACACCTTCTGAGGTGAGTCCAGCCGATTCTTCGGAAGCTTCTAAATCCCGTTCGAAGAAAAAGTCTCCTGCCTCGGTGCCTCCGTCCCGGTTATGGAAAACGACCGCCCGCGATGACGCCTTTTCGGCCCTACAGTCCTTAGGCTATTCTTCCAATGAGGCTCGGGACGCCTTAATCGATGCGGCCCCTTCAGTGTCACCGGAGGCTGACGTGGAAATGTGGTTGAAGGCGGCCTTGAAGAGTTTGGCATCGAAGTAAGGGGGTAGGGCGAAATGGATGAGCGAATTGTCACTGCCGCCAAGCGGACGGAAGACGGAGACGCCGAATGGAGTTTGCGACCGCGAACGCTGCGGGAATATATCGGCCAAGAAAAGCTCAAGGAAAATCTGACTGTTTTTATTCAAGCGGCTATGGGCCGACGGGAGCCTTTGGACCATGTGCTCCTCTATGGTCCTCCCGGTCTGGGAAAAACAACCTTAGCTCAGATTATCGCTCAGGAGTTGGGGGTTCAGTTGCGGGTCACTTCGGGACCAGCCATTGAACGTCCCGGCGATCTGGCTGCGATTTTGACGAATCTACAGCCAATGGATGTTCTGTTTATCGATGAAATCCACCGCCTAAACCGGGCGGTAGAAGAAGTGCTGTACCCAGCGATGGAAGATTTTTGTCTTGATATCGTCATCGGTAAGGGACCTGCGGCCCGTTCCATTCGGATCGATCTGCCTCGTTTTACCTTAGTCGGGGCGACGACGCGGGCAGGTATGCTGACTTCTCCTCTTCGAGATCGTTTCGGCGTAATTCACCGCCTCGAATATTACCGTCCCGATGAGCTAGAATATATTATCACTCGTGCCGCTTCGATCCTCGGCGTGGGTATTCAACCGGAAGGAGCCCGGGAAATCGCCCTTCGTTCCCGCGGTACGCCTCGTATCGCCAACCGCCTGCTGAAACGGGTTCGCGATTACGCCCAGGTTCTCTCTGATGGAGTTATCAACCAAGAGGTGGCAGCAGAAGCGCTGCGCCGCTTAGAAGTTGACCCACGGGGGCTCGACACGACAGACCAGCGCATGCTGGAAGCATTAATCTGTAGGTTTGCCGGCGGTCCTGTCGGTGTAGAGACGCTGGCAGCAGCCATCAGTGAGTCTGTCGATACGGTGGAAGATGTGGTAGAACCCTATCTAATGCAGCTAGGCTTTTTAAATCGCACTCCTCGAGGCAGGATGGCTACAGTGACCGCTTGTGAGCACATGAGATTACCGATCCCACAAGGCTTAATGTCCCTGCTCGATCCTCGTACAGCGTCAGGGACGAAAGAAGGTGCTTCAGAACAAGCGGGGTTACTCTTTGAGGGTGAATCCGAGGTCTAAAAAGAGCCTAAATAATGCGTTCATATAACAAAGAGCAAAAAGAGATCAACTCGTAAATCCAAATTCGTCACCTGAGGTGAGCCTGCGTGAAAATACTGCTGCATACCTGCTGTGCCCCTTGTGGCATTTATCCCTTCGATCTACTTCGGCAGGAGGGGCATGAGGTGACGGCATACTTTTTTAATCCGAACATTCATCCCTATACAGAGTTTCGTCGCCGTAAGGAGACTTTAGAGGGGTATGCGCAGTCGATCGATCTGCCGCTCATCGTAGAAGGGGACTATGAACTAGAGGAGTTCCTTCGCCAGGTAGCTCCAGACCCGGCGGGCCGTTGCCCCCTTTGCTACCGACTACGATTACAAAAAACGGCCGAAAAAGCCCGGGAACTCGGAATGGACGGTTTCAGCACGACCCTGCTGATCAGCCCCTATCAGGATCATGAAGCGTTAAAGCGCCTAGGGGAAGAAATAGGGCGACGTGCGGGAGTTCCTTTTATCTATTACGATTTTCGCCCTGGATTCCGAGAAGGACAACAGCAGGCCCGGCAACAGGAATTATACCGGCAGCCATATTGCGGCTGCATCTATAGTGAAAAAGATCGGTATTACCGACCGAAAGGGAGGAAATAGCGGTGATCGATGGAGGTTCCTTTGGCAAGTGGATGATGATGGTTGGCGCAGGTTTGCTGATTTTTGGCGGCCTCTTCTGGTTGTTGAGCCAATTCATCTCCTTGGGAAAGCTGCCCGGTGATATTAGTTGGCAGAAAGGGAATGTTTCTTTCTATTTTCCCTTAGCCTCAAGCTTGCTCTTGAGCCTGATCTTGACACTGTTGTTAAACCTTTTCGGACGGAGGTAGTATTTACCCCTATAAACTGCATCCTGGACCCGAACAATTTAGTAAAAGAAGGTGGACGAATTGAGGCCCTTTGTAAGCACCATCGTCTCCGCATCAAAGCACCAAGAGCCAGAGATTCTCCTTGTTCGAGCCCAGGAAGGAGATACATTGTCCCGGGAAGCCTTGATTAAAAAATTTACTCCCTTTATCATGAGGGTCACTTCTCAAACGAGCGGTCGTTACGTCCGTTTGGGAAGTGACGACGAAGCGAGTATAGCTTTGATTGCGTTTGATGAAGCAATCACAAGTTACCGGAACGAAAAGTGTGTTTCATTTTTATCTTTTGCCGAAACGGTCATTCGTCGGCGGCTGATCGATTACTTCCGTAAAGCGACGCGGTCCCAGAAGGAGATTCCCCTTTCATCTTTTGAATACGACTCGGAAGATGAATCCGGTGAGGATACAGCCAACCGGATGGAGGTGCGGCAAGCTAAAGAAGCTTATCAGATCGAAAACGAATCGACAGACCGCCGCGACGAAATCATCCATTATAACCGATTGTTGCAGGAGTATGGCATCTCCTTCAGCGAACTGGTAGATCTGGCGCCGAAACATGAAGATGCCCGCTGTAGGGCGATTCAGGTCGCCAAGATGATCGCTGATAACCCCCAATACCGGGAATACTTGAAACTAAAAGGTTCTTTACCCCTAAAAGAGTTGGAACGGGATGTCGATGTAAGTCGCAAAACCTTAGAGCGGCAGCGCAAGTACATCATTGCGGTGACCGTGATCTTTATGGAGAATCTGGAGCATCTCAAAGGTTACATAGACAAGGAATAACCTCTGTCTATGGACCGATGCGATAGAATTTGAAGAAGATTGGGAGGGATAGGGCCAAGTGGACGAACGCGGTGTGGTAATGGAGATTCAGGGAAATGACGTGATTGTCCTTACCCCCAGCGGGGAGTTCCGGCGCGAACGCATCTCTCCGCCAGCACCTCAAATCGGTGATGAAATTCTTTTAACACCGGTCAACAAGCCTCAACTTAAGGAGAACGGAAGAGCTTCATCTGGAGGTCACCGTTCCCGCCAAGGGAGCCAGTGGTACATGACGCCGTGGAAGTGGGCATTCCCGGCGGTGGCTGCAGTATTGCTGTTCATGGTGAATGTCTTTAGCTCAGGTACCACAGGGTTACATCCCTCCCCTGAGAAACTCGCTGATAGTGAAGCCTTGCCATCCTATGTGGCTGCAGAAAACAAGATGCTTCAGGATGGAGAACCGGTCAAGTTTGTCACTATTGACATCAATCCATCGATAGAACTCGGCCTGGATGAAAATGATCGAGTCATCTCCGTCCGTTCTCTGAACCAAGATGCTGAGAAATTGCTGACTCAAAGGCAACTCCAGGGATTGCACGTGGAAGAGGCTGTGGCCTTGATCACTGACGAGGCGGTAAAGCTCGGATATCTCGCTTCTGCAAAAGATAATGCTGTCGTGATCGCTGTCACCGGACAAAACAAGGAACCTGTAGGGAACCAAACCCTCGTAACGAGGCTGCAAGTCTCGGCCCGGGCGGCCATGGAAAAGGAAAAACTCTCCGCCGACAAGGTACACATTGTCCGGGTTCCCAAGGAATCACGGGAACAAGCAGGTCAGATGGGGCTATCCGTCGGAAAATATGCCATCTATCTAGAGGCGCTAGATCGAGGGCTAAAAGTGAAACCTGACGATCTGAAAAAAGCGTCGATCACCAAAGCCATCGCCTCGGCCGGGGGAAATCCCACGGAAATCATACAAAAAGCGGTCAAAGACGAAAACCTCTCCTTAAAAGCGGAGAAGTATAAAGATGAAATCGGTAAAACGACGCCGTCGGCTGATCAACCGGTAAAGCTGGAGCCTTCTTCAGGAACAACGGATTCCTCAGACTTAAAACCGGAAGCGTCGAAGCCGGAAGACCCTCTCGATAAGACCAATCCGGTTTCCGCCTCTGAGCCGGTTCAAGGACTAAGCAAAGATAACTTATCAAACATCGGCAGTTCGGTGCTACCAGAAAAACTGAACGAAAACGGCAAATAAAAGTACCTTCAAGAGTAACCGATTATCATCCAAAGAGACTATCTCTATCGTCAGAGAGAGTCTCTTTTCTATTTCATAGCATAGACAGGAAAGTGCCACCAGATTGTCGAATTAAAGCTCCATAGTCATACCTAGAAAAGGAGACAAAATGGAGATGGCACAAACAAAGCGGTGGGGGCTTCACTGGCTTCTTATGGCATTGTTCAGTCTGATCATCACGTCAGGGATAGTGACACCGGCCGAGGCGAGAGAATTGCCGTTGCTGCGGGTGTTACTGGCGCAGCAAACATCGGCCGATGTTCGAGTAATTTCCGGTACATATCAGTGGTTTGATGAAGAAACAAATGGTATTATTGAGGATGCTGGTCAGAAGACATGGACGGCCAGTGCAGTGGGCGCCGTCATCAACCTAGCAAAAGACAACAAGGCCCTGGCCAAAAGTTTTAACGGTCCCTTACTGTTAAAAGCGGTTGGCAGCGGCGAGAATATTCTGGAGGTAAACGGCAAAAAATACCGGGGCAGCCTCCGAGTCTATCACTTGCGTTCCCAGGGGACAAACAGCTTAGCCTTGATCAACGTCATTGATATGGAATCCTACCTCTATGGCGTCGTCGGTATGGAAATCGGCAGCGGTGCCCCGGAAGAGGCGATTAAAGCGCAGGCACTTGCCTCAAGAACCTATGCGTTGCAGCAGCGAGACCGCCGGGATAGTTTTGGCTATTATTATGATGTGCAAGCTACCCAAAGCAGCCAAGTCTATCAAGGCATTGCCGGAGAAACGCCCCGGGTAACTCAACTGGTCAATGCGACACGAGGGCAGGTCGTTACATACGACGGAAAACTCATCGAAGCCGTATTTCACTCCAACAGCGGGGGACAAACGGAAGATGCTCGGTATGTATGGAATAGTGATGTCCCCTATTTACGGGGAGTTCTAGCACCGGAAGATAAATATGCTGAAGAAATGAAAGGCTCTGCAGCATTAGCCTATCACTGGCGTAAGACTATCACAGCCCGCCAGTTGGCCAACCAGACCCTTTCCCTGACCGGAAAAGATCCCGGAGATGTCAAAAGTCTACACATTGCTGAAATGAGTCCCTCTGGACGAGTGACCCGATTAGAGGTTATGGGGACAAAAGGGACCATCTCTATCGATAAAGCGAAGGTCCGTCAGCTTTTAGACACTCCATCTACCAAATTTACCATATCCGGAAGTGGGGCATCTGGCGCTGACCTTCAAGTTTTAAGTTACGGAAGTTCGGGAGTTACCAAAACGACTGTATTGACGACGGGCAGCTACCAGCTAAAATCCAGCGGGTTAGCCGTCTTAACAGCGACGGCCACAGCCATTTCTTCAGGAGGAACTAGTATCCTAGCCGGTTCGTCTTCATCGGCCGATGAATTCATCATCGACGGCTACGGCTTTGGACATGGTGTGGGCATGAGCCAATGGGGAGCCATGGGCTTGGCCAAAGCCGGAAAAAAATACAACGATATTATTGAGCATTATTACAACCAGGATCGCCGGGATAACCGGCTCCGTATCGTAGGAGATTGGGGAATTTAAATGGATGTCTCTTTGTTTGATTATGAATTACCGCCAGAGGCCATTGGCCAAACCCCGATGGAACCGCGTGATGCCTCTCGGTTAATGGTTTTAAACCGCAATAGCGGCGCGATTACCCACAGCCGGTTTTGGCAAATCGGGGACTATCTGCAACCGGGAGACGTACTGGTCGTCAACCGAACGCGAGTGATTCCGGCTCGTCTTTATGGAATAAAACGGGGCAGCAATGTGCAGGTTGAGATGGTCCTATTAACGCCGAAAGGGGACGATTGTTGGGAGACCCTTGTTCGCCCAGGTCGTCGACTCAAACCGGGCACTATCGTCGATTTCGGCGATGGTGCCTTAGCGGCTGAAATTTTGGAAACGACTGAATTCGGTGGACGCATCATCCGGTTTCACTATCAAGGAGATTTCGACCAGATCCTCGACGATGTTGGTCAGATGCCGCTCCCGCCCTATATAGAGGAACCGTTGCCCCGCGAATCGGCCGAACGATATCAAACAGTCTACAACCAGGAACGGGGCTCTGCGGCAGCACCTACAGCCGGTCTACATTTCACTCCGCGGCTTCTTGAAGAACTGCGCGAAAAAGGAATAATCATTACTTCGATTTTGCTCCATGTGGGCTTAGGTACCTTTCGTCCTGTTCAAGTGGACAAGGTCGAAGAACACCGTATGCATTCCGAGTTCTATCAAGTAGACCCGGAATCGGCCCACATCATCCAACAGGCTCGCCGGGAAGGTCGTCGAGTCATCGCCGTCGGCACCACTGCTGCTCGCACTTTGGAAACAGTGGCTGCGATGAACAACGGTGAAATCGTCGCCTCCTCCGGCTGGACAGACATCTTTATCTATCCAGGCTATGAGTTCAAAGCCCTGAGCGGATTGATAACTAATTTTCACTTACCCAAATCCACTTTGCTCATGCTCGTCTCTGCATTCGCAAGCCGAGAAAAAGTGATGAACGCCTACCATGAGGCCTTACGAGAGGGTTATCGCTTCTTTAGCTTTGGCGACGCTATGCTGATTCTCTAAGCGAAACAACCAAAGAAACAGCCATAGAGCCCCTAGCGATTGAAGCCAATATACTCCCGAATTACCACGAATATTTCAATCTTTAAATTGGTACAACTTTGCTAATGTTATCGACGAAAGGGATGACTCACCTTTGCCCCCTGTACATTATGAATTGATTAAGGAATGCCCCCGAACGAAAGCCCGGGCGGGAATTCTCCATACTCCTCATGGCTCTTTTGAAACACCGATTTTTATGCCTGTCGGTACGCAGGCTACCGTTAAAACGATGACCCCGGAAGAAGTGCGGGAACTCGGTGCCGGTATCATCTTGTCCAATACGTACCATCTGTACCTCCGCCCCGGATCGGAACTGGTGCGGCAGGCGGGAGGCCTCCATCGTTTCATGAATTGGCCCCACGGTATCTTGACCGATTCCGGCGGATATCAGGTCTTTAGTTTGGGACCGTTGCGTAAAATTACTGAGGAAGGTGTCCAATTTAAAAGCCATATCGACGGTTCGACCCATTTTTTCACGCCTGAAAAATCGATGCAAATCCAGATGGACCTAGGTGCCGATATCGCCATGGCTTTTGACGAATGTCCGCCCTACCCGGCGGAATTTGAATATGCCAAGCGGTCTCTGGAGATGACGACCCGCTGGGCGAAGCGTTGCCAAGGCGCCCATACAAGAGAGGATCAGGCGCTCTTCGGGATTACTCAAGGGGGCATGCATGCCGATCTTCGTCGAGAAAGTGCCCGTCAATTGGTCGATCTAGATTTTCCCGGCTACGGCATCGGCGGCTTGAGTGTAGGAGAACCGAAGCCGCTGATGTATGAAATGCTCGATGTGACTGTGCCCGAACTGCCGAAAAACAAGGCTCGCTACTTGATGGGGGTGGGCAGCCCCGATTGCCTGCTCGAGGGGGTTGCCCGCGGTGTGGACATGTTCGACTGTGTGCTTCCTACACGAGTGGCCCGCAACGGCCTGGCTTTTACCACTCATGGTAAAGTAGTCATCCGCAACGCTGAGTACGCCCGCGATTTTGAGCGCCTCGACCCGGAATGCGACTGCTACACTTGCCGCAACTACAGCCGGGCCTACTTACGCCATCTATATAAAGCGGAAGAGATCCTCGTGTACCGGTTGCTCACCATCCACAACCTCCATGTGCTGCTGAACCTGATGCGCAACATGCGTCAAGCCATCCTGGAGGACCGGTTCGTTGAGTACAAAAAGGCCTTCCTCGATAAGTACGGGCAGGAAAATCATTCGTAATTCTCGAACCAATGGAAGATGTTGTTTGGAAAGGAGGATAGTTGTCTATGGATTCAAGCGTATTGCTTATCTACATGGCGGTGCTCTTCGGCGCTTTCTATTTCTTATTTATTCGCCCGCAAAAAAAGGCGCAAAAAGAACATAAACAGCTTTTGGACAACCTGAAAGTCTATGATCGGGTCCTTACAGCCGGAGGTATGTACGGAACCATTACCGAAGTGGGAACAGAGATCGTCACCCTTCAAGTCGCTGAAGGCGTTCAAGTGGAATATGCCAAATCGGCCATCTTGAGAGTCGTCGAAAAAGAATAACGCCAACACAACGAACCCACCTTGTGACGAAAAAATTGCAAATTCTTTACAGTGCAGGCAGGAATTTTGTGGAATAAGTCGAATGAATAATATGGAAAAGATTCCATGTCTAACCTGGCTAAGATAAAAGATATTTGCAGTCTTATTGTCGAAGGAGGGGGCAATTTTGGATTGCACGGTTTTGTTGCGCCGGATTCATCGCAAACGTAAGGAATTGGATAAATTGGCACGGCGGTTTGATGCAAAGACGTTGACCAGTGGTGCCATTTACCGCAAGTCCTGTGAACTTGACCGCCTGATCGCAGAGTATATGCGATCAAACCGTCAGATGGAATTGGACTTTCCTGATTTGATCACCGGTCGCTGAGCAAGCCTCAGCGACCGTATTTTTCTTTATGGCCTATTACATTGCATAAGGAAGATGATAATGTCGATCACGGTCACTTTTGAAGACATCAAAGCCAATCCTGAAGTGAGGGCCTATATCGAGAAAGGAAATGAACACCTCGGTGTGCTCGGTTATACGGAACACGGCTTACGTCATGCGGCACTGGTTAGCCAACAAGCCGGCCGAATCCTTTCCCATATACAGGCAGACCCCCGTAAGGTAGAACTGGCTTGTATTGCCGGGTTTATGCATGATATCGGCAATGCCGTCAGTCGGGACAGCCACGCTCAAATCGGGGCTCTGCTGGCTCGCAGTATACTCCGGGAGATGGGGATGGACTTTGGAGAGATCGCTGAAGTCATCGCCGCTATCGGCAATCATGACGAATCGGTCGGACAAGTGATCAACATCCCGGCTGCCGCCTTGATTTTAGCGGACAAGTGTGATGTTCACTTTAAGCGTGTACGCAATAAAGAACATGCTTCTTTTGATATTCATGACCGGGTCAACTACGCTGTACGAGAATCTTCCGTGAATTTAGAAGGCCGCAATATCACCTTAGAATTGAAAACAGACTTACAAATCAGTCCGCTCATCGATTACTTCGAGATCTTTCTCCCTCGAATGGTCATGTGCCGCCGGGCTGCATCTTTCCTTGATTGCCAATTCCACTTAATAATTAACGGTGCACGATTTTTATAGTTAATATATTCAATCCAAATCTTCCTGTTTGACAAGCTTTATGACCGGGGAGTATAATTCAATTTGTGTCATATTCCCTGTTAAGGGGATACACTCGTCCGTGAATAGTGTAAAAATAGCAAGGAGGCAGCGGGCACTATGAATGCACGCAAAACGCTCCAATTGGTGGCCCTGATTTTGGTCGTGGCCATTGCTGCCGCTCTCAGTTTCACCCCGATTCAAAAGAACATGAAACTGGGGTTGGACTTGCAGGGCGGTCTTCATGTGGTCCTGCAGGGAGTAGATACTCCGGACCATAAAGTGACTCGAGATGATATGAAGCAGGTTCAAGCCATCATGGAACAGCGGGTAAACGGCTTAGGAGTTGCAGAACCGATTATCCAGGTGGAAGGCGACAACCGGTTGATTATCGAACTCCCTGGCATCTCAGACCCCGATAAAGCGATTGAACTGATCGGTAAAACGGCGGTCTTGACTTTTCGCACGGCTGACGGAAAAGTGGTCGTCGAAGGGACCGATCTGAAAGAAGCCAAAGAAGGCATGGACTCGAGAAACAATCAGCCTATCGTATCGCTGACGCTGACTTCGGAAGGGGCTAAGAAGTTTGCCGATGTTACTCGTGCTAACGTGGGCAAACAGATCGGCATCTACCTTGACAATGATATGTTACAAAATCCGAAGGTAAATGAAGCGATTACGACCGGTCAAGCTCAGATCACCGGATATGCCTCCCTCGATGAGGCCCATCGGATGGCCCTGTTGCTGAACTCAGGCGCACTGCCGGTCAAAATGGAAATGGTCGAGAAACGCACCGTTGGTCCGACATTGGGGGCGGACAGCCTGTCTAAGAGCCAAATGGCTGCTATGGTCGGTGTTGGACTCATCTTTGCATTCATGTTCCTCTATTATCGAGCCCCAGGCATTGTGGCGATCGTATCCCTCATCTTGTATTCTATCATCGTATTAGGCGCTATGGCCATGTTGCATGCCACATTGACTCTGCCAGGCATCGCTGGATTCTTATTGTCCATCGGTGTGGCCGTGGACGCGAACGTCATCATTTACGAGCGCTTAAAGGAAGAACTCCGTGCCGGCAAGACCTTACGCACAGCTATTGAAGAAGGATTTAAGCGAGCCTTCACGACGATTTTGGACTCGAACGTGACCACTTTCATCGCTGTCGCTGTTCTTTATTACTTGGGTACCGGTCCGATTCGAGGATTTGCTGTCACGCTCGGTATCGGTATTGTGGCTAGTATGTTTACGGCCATCACCTTTACCCGCTGGTTATTACGGTCCATGGTCGGCAGCGGTCTGATCAAAAACAATAAGCTGTATGGAGCCTAAAGGAGGGAAACCCGGACATGAACATCATCGGACGCCGAAAGATCTGGTATGCCATTTCATTGCTCATCATCATCCCGGGCATTATCTCCCTGCTCCTGCGCGGTCTTAATCTGGGGATTGATTTTACCGGTGGTTCCTTGTTGCAATTTCAGTTTGAAAATACGGTTACTGTTGAACAGGTTCGTAACGTCTTAGACCAGTCCCACTTGGGCAGTTCGACGATTCAGCTTTCCGATGGAAACAACGTATTCATCCGGACGAAACCGATGGACGAAGGTGAACGGAGTAAACTTGTTAACGATATCAAATCCCAAGTGGGAAACTTAACAGTCCAACGGGATGAAATCGTGGGACCGGTCATCGGGAAGGAACTAGCGCAAAAGGCTCTACTGGCCCTGGCTATCGCCAGCGTGCTGATTATCGGCTATATTACCGTTCGATTTGAGTTCAAATTTGCTATCGCCGCGATTTTAGCATTGATGCACGACGTCTTTGTCGTCGTAGGGATCTTCTCGATCTTTCAGATCGAAGTGGACAGCTCTTTTGTCGCAGCTGTGCTGACTGTCGTCGGTTACTCCATCAACGATACGATCGTCATCTTTGACCGGATTCGGGAGAACCTGAATCGGAAAAAACGGACGGAAGATTTGGAGTCGCTCGTCAACCGTTCTGTTTTAGAGACGATGACTCGTTCTATCAATACGGTGCTGCAAGTCGTCTTCGTATTGGTGGCGCTGTTGTTCTGGGGCGGAGAGACCACAAAGGTATTTACTCTGGCCATGTTGGTCGGTGTCGTCTCCGGTGCCTATTCGTCTATCTTCAATGCCAGCCCCCTGTGGTTTGACTTCAAACAATTGGAGAAGGCTCAACGGAGCAAAAATAGAGCCAAAACGGCCTAAATGGTCAGAGTGGCTTGACGAGAATGTGGGCACTCCAGGAAACTGGAGTGCTTTTCATTTTTAGTGAATATGCTACAATGGGTAATGACATGAATCTGAAAAGGGGTACTAGGTAGTGGATGAACGGCTGCAGGTGGCGAGATTATCGGTGGCTTCCAACACGGTACTCGTCATCGGCAAAGTGGCAATCGGCTGGCTGATCGGTTCTGTCAGCGTGATCTCCGAAGGGATCCATTCGGGACTGGACTTGATGGCTGCGTTGATTGCGTATTTTAGTGTGCGGGAAGCGAGTAAACCGGCCGATGAGAGCCATCATTTTGGCCATGGAAAAATTGAAAATGTGGCAGGAACCATTGAGGCTCTGTTGATTTTTATCGCTGCCCTATGGATCATTTGGGAGGCCGTTCATAAGCTGCAAGTAGGCGGTGAAGCACCCGAGGTGAGCTGGGGTGCTGTGATCATGGCCCTATCAGCAGGGGTGAACTATTTTGTTTCCTCTCGTTTGATGACTGTGGCGAAGAAGACTGAGTCGGTAGCTTTAGAAGCCGATGCGATGCATCTGCGAACCGATGTCTATACCTCTTTAGGCGTCCTCGGTGGGTTACTGTTGCTGAAGGTTACTGGCTGGTGGCTCGTCGATCCCTTGGTCGCCATCGGTGTGGCCTTACTCATCATGAAGGCTTCCTGGGATCTGCTGCATCAGGCTTTTCTGCCTTTGCTCGATTCACGGCTTCCTGAAGAAGAAGAGGAGCAAATTCAAGAACGAATCGAACGGCATGCTGCTAAATATGTAAATGTGCACGAAGTGCGGACGCGCCGTTCTGGGGCAGAACGGCATATCGATATGCATATGGTCTTTTGCAAACGACAGTCGGTAGAGGAGACTCATGAGATCTCAGATACAGTGGAGAAGGATATACAAGAACTTTATCCAAAAAGTTCTATCCTGATTCACCAGGAGCCCTGTAACGAACGGTGTGGTGAATGCAAACTTGGCAATAATCGAGGGAACCGATAACCCCCGAGTTTTCCGGGGGTTTTCTTAATCCAGATTCGGAAAAATCCTGTGAAACAAATCGATGAAAAAAGTATACCCCTTAGAAAATTATGGTACAATGATTAATACTTGCTACGTGACCAATCGGGGAGTTTACTTGCCTTTACATCATTTATCAGAGAGTTTAAGTAGCCTTTTTAGGGAGGTGACAAGATGCAGGTTACCTTGGGACAACTTTTAAAACGAGTTCAAAGTTACACACAGGCGGAGTCCGATCTGGAATTCGTCCGCCGGGCCTTTCAATATGCCGATGTCGCCCATACCGGTCAGTTGCGCAAGTCCGGGGAGCCCTACATCTACCATCCCTTGGCGGTTGCCTTTATATTGGCTGATCTAGAGCTGGACATGGCGACGATCGCCGCCGGTTTGCTCCATGATGTGGTCGAGGATACGCCGATCACATTGGAAGAATTAGAAAAAGAATTTGGTCCGGAAGTAGCCTTACTGGTCGACGGAGTCACGAAACTGAGCCGGTTGGAAGTTCGGTCAAAACAGGAACAGCAGGTGGAAAGCTTGCGCAAGATGTTCCTGGCGATGGCGAAGGATATCCGTGTCATCTTAATCAAACTGGCGGACCGGCTGCACAATATGCGGACTCTCCGTCATCAAAAGCCCGAAAAACAGCGGGAAATCGCCGAAGAGACGATTGAACTTTTTGCTCCTTTAGCCAACCGTCTGGGGATTTCCCGAATCAAGTGGGAACTGGAAGATCTGTCCCTGCGTTATCTTGAACCGGAGACTTACTATGATCTGGTCCAGCGCATCGCCACCAAGCGGGCCGAGCGAGAGGAACGCATCAACGATATCATCCAGGAACTGAGTGAAAAGCTCGAAGCGGTCGGAGTCAAAGCGGACATATCAGGACGGCCGAAGCATTTCTATTCCATCTATCGCAAGATGACAAACCAGAAAAAAGACCTTTCTGAGATTTATGACCTGATCGCCGTCCGTGTGTTGGTCGACTCGGTAAAGGATTGCTATGGCGCATTAGGCATCATCCATACGATCTGGAAGCCGATCCCTATGCGGTTTAAAGATTACATCGCTACACCGAAGACGAACATGTACCAGTCCCTCCATACGACCCTCGTCGGACCGATGGGTGAGCCTTTCGAAGTGCAGATCCGTACCTTTGAGATGCATCGCACAGCCGAGTACGGAATTGCTGCCCACTGGAAGTATAAAGAGGGCGGCAAAAGCCAGGGAACAGGCTTTGAAGAAAAGCTGGCCTGGCTCCGGCAGTTGCAAGAGTGGCAGTCCGAACAAAAAGACACGCAAACTTTTATGGAGTCTCTAAAGATAGAGTTTTTCTCCGATGCCGTATTTATCTTTACCCCCAAGGGGGATGTGATCGAACTTCCTGCCGGCTCTACACCGATCGACTTTGCATACCGGATTCACTCTAATGTGGGTCACCGCTGTATGGGAGCCAAGGTGAACGGCCGGATTGTTCCTATAGACTATAAACTGTCGAACGGTGAAATTATCGAAATTTTAACCAAGTCAACGCCTGGTCCTTCGAGAGACTGGCTGAACGTGGTTAAAACGTCCAACGCCCGGAACCGTATCCGCCAATGGTTTAAGAAAGAGAAACGGGAAGAGTTCGTCGACCGGGGAAAAGAGAGCTTAGAGCGGGAGTTGAAAAAACTCAACTTAGAACCGTCGGAAGTTCTCAAGACAGACCGGTTGATGGAAATCTCTAAGCGCTTTAATTTCCAAACTGTCGATGATGTCTATTTCGCTCTCGGCGACGGTACATTGACGAACAACCAGATTATCTCCCGGTTGAAGGAAGAACTGAAAAAGGAAAAAAAGTTCGAGGAAGAAGCTGCGGTTCCGCCAGAGGTCAAACCCTTTTCCGGCTTTGGAAAACCGTCGCAAGGTGTCCGAGTTCGTGGCGTCGACAATGTGCTGATCCGCTTTTCTCGCTGCTGCAACCCCTTACCTGGAGACGATATTCTCGGCTACATCACCAAAGGTCGAGGTGTATCGATCCATCGAAGCGACTGTGTGAACATCGTCCATATGTCCACGGAAGAAAAAGAGCGGATGGTCGAAGTCGCTTGGGACACACAATCGAATGCGACCTATCAAGTGGAGTTGGAAGTCATTTCTCTTGATCGTGTTGGGCTCACGACCGATGTGATGATCGCTGTGACCGATACGAAGACATCGATCAATTCCATCTATTCCCGGGCAACCAAAAACAAGATGGCCCAGATCAACATGGTCGTTGAAATTCGAGATATGGGTCATTTGCGCTTTATTATGGAGAAAATCAGCAAGGTGCGCGACGTGCTTGAGGTTCGCCGCTTGACGCCCAACACCAAACCAGATAAGGAATCCTTATTAGGATAGGGAGAGTACCATGCGGGCACTGATTCAGCGTGTGCTGCGAGGCAGGGTAACCGTTGAGGGACAAGAGGTCGGGGCGATCGGTCCTGGACTCGTTGTGCTTGTCGGCGTAGGTCATGGCGATACTCGCGAGGACGCCCTCTATATTGCCGACAAGATTGCCTACCTGCGCATTTTTGAAGACGATCAGGGAAAAATGAATCGTTCTGTTATCGATAGGGCCGGGGAAGTGCTGGTGGTTAGTCAGTTCACCTTATACGGCGATTGCCGGAAGGGGCGGCGCCCTAGCTTTACTACGGCCGCACCGCCTGAAGTGGCTCGGGAACGGGTCGATGAAGTGGTGAACCATCTTCGCACATTAAAGGTACCGGTCGCTACCGGTCAGTTTCAAGCTCATATGGTCGTAGAAATCATCAATGACGGACCCGTCACCATGTGGGTGGAAGGAAGGGGCAGCGAAACGTGATCATTCGTTCCATGGAAACGGGTATGTTGGGGGCCAACTGTTATCTAGTCATCTGTGAAGAGACGAAAGAGGCAGCGATCATCGACCCCGGCGACGAGGGAGAACGAATCCTCAACCGGGTTAACGAAGAAAAGGCGAAAGTGGTCGCCATCATCAATACCCACGGTCATGGTGACCATATCGGCGCTAACCGGTTTCTGAAGGAAGCAACCGGTGCTCCCTTGATGTGCCATGAAAAAGATGCCCCTAAGTTGGCCGAAGCCGGGAAGAATCTATCCCTCTATATCGGTGTTCCCATCAGCAGCCCACCTCCAGACCGCCTTTTGCAGGAAGGCGATATCATCGAAATCGGTAGCACCATACGACTCGAAGTGCTCCATACGCCTGGACATACGGTCGGTGGTATCTGTCTGAAAGGGGACGGAGTCGTTTTTACAGGCGATACATTGTTTGCCGGATCGATAGGCCGGACTGATTTCCCTGGCGGCTCCTTTGAGGAGATCATCAGGTCCATAAACACAAAATTGCTCAATCTTCCGGAGCCCACGGTGGTCTATTCCGGTCACGGTCCTACGTCGACCATTGGTGAGGAGAAGCGCAGCAATCCATTTTTGACATAAAAGGCTACCAGAAGAAAGGGAGTGTCTTCGATGAACGTCCACTTGCGGGGGAGAGCCCAGGGATTTGGGGTGACCTTGCAAGAGGTTCTGTGGCTTTTTTTTCCTGAGGCAAAGATTTGCGAGCACGAGTTAGACCCGAAAGAGCTAAGGCTGATAAAGGCCTTTGAAAACAATTCCGATGGCGATAGCCCCATTGATGGCTCTTTCGTTACAAATAAGCTGGAGACCGGTGAATCGACGGCATGGTTAGTCTTTGAAGATAGCAGCGAACCATCTGGAACGGTGATTGAAGCCACCTTTTGGATGGACGGTAAAGCGGGTCGGGGAAAGGCCAGCCTCTCTTCAACAGTTCCTGAAGAAGAAGAGAACGATCGGCGGCGGGTATCGAAACTGGCTTTGCTCCGGGCTTTAGAAGACTATACCGGTAAGTTGACTAACCAATGGGGAATTCTCACGGGCGTGCGGCCGACGAAAATCGTTCACCGACGGTTGGACAAGGGTATTCCATCAGATAACATCGCCGATGAACTCACTCGGGACTATGCGGTTCATCCCGAGAAGACGAGCCTACTGATCGACATCGCCCAGAGGCAGCGGCCTTTTTTTTATCATAGACCTAAAGACCGGAATAAAGTAGGGGTCTATATCGGCGTCCCTTTTTGTCCGACCCGGTGCCTCTATTGTTCCTTTCCCGGCTATGAACTGAAAAAGTATAAAAAATGGGTGGAGCCTTTTTGGTCGTCGCTGCTCTTGGAAGTGGAACAAGTAGGCAAGGCTTTGGTGAAGGCAGGTCAACAGGTGGAGCATATCTATGTGGGCGGTGGTACGCCTACATCGTTGAATCTTGAGATGCTAAAAGGGCTCCTCCAACACGTACAGGAGTACCTTTGCGGCCCTGAGACTGTTGAATTTACTGTCGAGGCGGGAAGGCCCGATACCCTCGATCCGGCGAAGTTAGAAGCTATGAATGCCCACGGAGTTAACCGCTTAAGCATCAATCCACAGTCGATGAATGCGTCCACCTTAGAACGGATTGGCCGCTGTCATCGTCCGGAAGAGGTCGAAAAGACTGTTGCCCTGGCCAAAAAGATGGGATTTCCCATCATCAATATGGACGTGATCATCGGACTGCCGGGAGAGACGGCGGCGACGGTAAACGAAACGATGGAAAGAATCGCCGTCTTACAGCCGGAGAACGTGACAGTACACACGATGGCTCTCAAACGGGCATCTCGTCTAACGGCGGAAAAAGACCAGTGGGCGCTGCCGCCGGAGGAAGAGGTAGCCTCCATGCTCGAAGTGACGAAGAAAGCTGCCCGGAATCTGGGGTTGGTTCCCTACTATATGTACCGGCAAAAACGCATTTTGGCCAATATGGAGAATGTGGGCTATGCACTACCTGGAAAGGAGTGCATTTACAATATTCAAGTCATGGAAGAACGCCAAACCATCTGGGGTATCGGTGCAGGCGCGGCGACGAAAATCATCCGCCCCGACGATGCCGTCATGTTGGATTCATGGCATAATCCGAAAGATCCGATGAACTATGTAGAGCGCATACAGGAGATCATCCGGCGCAAAACAGAACAACTGGAGGGAAAGACATGCTGACCAGCGCTCCGCGCGGGACAAAAGATATTCTTCCCGGGCAGTCCCGCCATTGGCAGATGATTGAGGGAACCATTCGCCAGATTTGCCGGGAATATGGTTATGAGGAGATCCGGTCCCCTATTTTCGAACACAGTGAGGTCTTCCATCGCGGTGTCGGTGAAACGACCGACATCGTCCAGAAAGAGACCTATGATTTTCAGGACCGGGGCGGACGCGACTTGACGCTGCGCCCGGAAGGCACAGCACCAACTGTCCGGGCCCTACTCGAACATAAACTCTATGCCGGTCCCTTACCGGTAAAAGTCTACTACATTGGCCCCATGTTTCGCTTTGGCCGTCCCCAAGCGGGACGTCTGCGGCAGTTTCACCAGTTTGGCATCGAAGTCTTTGGCTCAGCAAGCCCCCGCGTCGATGCGGAAGTTATCGCTATGGCCATGGACTTCTACCAACGGCTGGGGCTAAAAAATCTGCAGCTTCTGCTTAACTCCATTGGCTGCCCCAAGTGCCGCCCCGGACATCGCCAAGCACTGCAGGAATTTTTGCAGCCAAGAGCGAGCGAACTCTGCGGCGACTGCCAGAAGCGGTTGGACCGGAATCCTATGCGGGTCCTCGACTGCAAAAACGAACGCTGTCAGGAACTCTCTCAGGGAGCCCCGACGACGGTCGGATACCTTTGTGACGAATGTGCCGACCACTTCGCTTCCGTCAAAGAACTGTTGGAAGCAGCCGGTGTGGAATACACCTTGGATGACCGGCTCGTTCGCGGCCTTGATTACTATAACAAAACCGCTTTCGAAATCGTCTCCACCGACATCGGCGCCCAGTCCTCCATCGGTGGCGGCGGCCGTTACGATAACCTAGTCGAAACCCTCGGCGGCCCCTCTGTCCCAGGCATCGGCTTCGGCCTTGGCCTCGAGCGGGTACTGCTTACCATGGAAAACCAAGGCCTCTTGGAGAGTGACAGCCGGGAACTGCGGAACATCTTCATCGCCATGGCTGGTGAAGGAACAGCTCCCGTCGCTTTCGGACTCGCTCAGACCTTGCGCAAAAAAGGCCTTTCTGTCGAACTGGACTACCTCGAACGCTCCCTGAAAGCACAGATGAAAACAGCTGACCGCTTCCACGCTCCCTACGTCGTCATCGTCGGTCAAGGTGAAGTGGAACGGGGCGTCATCACCGTTCGGACGATGGGAACGGGAGAGCAGAGAGAGATTCCGCTTGAGGAAGCTCCAGAAATTCTTTCCGGGCTTTTTTAAGCAGAAACTAATAATTTCTATCAGACAATGACAATTTTATTGTATTTACAACGGTTTACATGCAGAAAAACCCAGAGGTTTGGCCCGTCCGCGAAGCAACCAAGCGAACAGCCGCGAAACCCTTAGCGAATGAAGTCAATACACTCCCCCGCCTTAGCAAAATTTCTTTTTTTCTGGTATTATTACGATAAAATATCTTTTTGAATGACCATTAAGACTGCCAAAGAAAGAAAGGACGAAGTAACCACACCATGGCTGATATGATGTTAGGAATGAAACGTTCCCACCCGTGTGGGGAATTGCGTAAAGAAAACACAGGATCTCAAGTAACCCTCATGGGCTGGGTCCAGCGCCGCCGAGACCATGGCGGGCTGATTTTTGTTGACCTTCGGGACCGTTCCGGACTCGTTCAGGTCGTCTTCAGCCCTGAAGTGGGACAAGAAGCCTTCAAAAAAGCGGAAAGTGTCCGCAACGAATATGTCCTCGCTGTCACCGGCGATGTAAAAGCCCGCCCGGAAGGTACGATCAACGCCAACCTTCCGACTGGTGAAGTCGAGGTCTATGCTCGCCAACTGCTGATCTTAAACTCGGCCAAAACACCGCCATTCTACATCGAAGATGACGTCGATGTCGATGAGATGGTCCGTCTTAAATACCGCTATTTAGACCTGCGCCGGCCGGAAATGCAGCGCAATCTCATCGTCCGCCATAAGACGGCCAAAGCCATGCGCGATTTCCTGGATCGCAACGGTTTTTTAGAAATTGAAACACCGATGTTGATCAACTCCACCCCTGAAGGCGCCCGCGATTTCCTCGTTCCCAGCCGGGTGCATCCGGGAGAATTTTTTGCCCTGCCTCAATCGCCCCAAATTTATAAGCAGATTTTGATGGTCTCCGGCATGGAGCGGTACTTCCAGATCGTCCGCTGCTTCCGTGACGAAGATCTGCGGGCCGATCGTCAACCGGAATTTACCCAACTAGATATCGAAATGTCCTTTGTCGAAATGGATGACATCCTGTCGCTAATGGAGAAAATGGTCTCCTTTATCTTCAAAGAAGCGCTGGGCAAAGAGATTCCTGCTTCCTTCCGCCGCATTCCCTACAGCGAAGCAATGGGACGCTATGGTTCGGACAAACCGGATCTGCGCTTTGGCCTCGAGTTGACCGATGTCACTGACGTCGTAAAGGATGTAGAGTTCAAAGTATTTGCTGCCGTGGCCAAAGGCGGCGGCCAAATCAAAGGGATTAACGCCAAAGGCTGCGCCCACTTCTCCCGGAAAGAAATTGACGAATTGACAAAACTGACGGCCATCTACGGTGCCAAAGGATTAGCCTATATTCAGATGACACCGGAAGGTCCTAAATCGCCCATCTCAAAGTTCTTTACGGAAGAACAGTTTGCCGCTTTGTTGCAAACGATGCAAGCGGAAACAGGCGACTTGCTTATGTTCGTGGCAGACAAGCCCTCCGTCGTTGCCGCTGCACTGGGCAACTTGCGTTTGGAACTAGGACGCCGTCTGAACCTCATCGACCCGGAAAAACTCGAATTTGCATGGGTCGTAGACTTCCCGCTGCTTGAATATGATGCGGAAGAGAAGCGCTATGTAGCCATTCACCATCCATTTACCTCGCCGAAAGACGAAGACCTGCCGCTGCTGGACAGCGATCCGTCGAAAGTCCGGGCCAAAGCTTATGATTTGGTCCTAAACGGGGTAGAATTAGGAGGTGGATCCCTGCGAATTTATCATCGGGATATTCAAGAGAAGATGTTTTCGCTTCTCGGATTCAGTCAGGAAGAAGCCAACCAGAAATTCGGTTATCTGCTGGAAGCTTTTGAATACGGCACACCACCCCATGGCGGCATCGCTTTTGGACTTGACCGGATGATCATGCTCATGATGGGTCGTGACACGATCCGTGACGTCATCGCATTCCCCAAAACCCAGTCCGCATCGGATCTTATGGTTGGAGCGCCAAATACAGTTTCCCCGAAACAACTGAAGGAACTGCACATCAAGTTGGATCTCCCTGCGAAACTAGCAGGGAAGAAATAAGGATAAACCGTGAAACAGCACGTCTTTTCTCGAACTGAGCTACTCATCGGCGAAAGCGGAATTCAAGCGCTAGCCAATGCCAAGGTTGCCGTCTTTGGCATTGGCGGTGTCGGTTCTTATACCGTGGAAGCTTTGGCCCGCTGCGGCATTGGTCATCTGGTGCTCATCGATCACGATGACATTTGTTTGACCAACATAAACCGGCAGATTCACGCTCTCCACTCGACCGTGGGCGAAGTAAAGGTGGAAGTTATGGCGGCGAGGGTACGGGACATCAACCCGAAAGCTCGAATTGACTGTTACCGCCGCTTTTACGGGGTCGAAGAAGGGGAAGAGATTATCACACCGGACCTGGATTACGTCGTTGACGCCATCGACACGGTCAAAGGCAAGTTGACCATTATCCAAAAAGCCAAGGCGGTCAACGTGCCTGTAGTAAGTGCATTAGGAGCGGGGAATAAACTCGATCCGACTCGTTTATCAGTTGCCGACATTTTTAAAACATCGATGGACCCCCTTGCCAAGGTGATGCGCAAGGAATTGCGCCGTTTGGGAATCGATAAGCTTAAAGTCGTCTATTCCACCGAACCCCCCTTACCCCCGCAAGGTGAGGTGGCTTGTGCTGAAAACTGTGTTTGCCCCAATCCAGATACAGAGTTCGGCGCCACATGCCTGAAAAAACGTCAAATCCCGGGAAGCATCTCTTTTGTACCATCGGTGGCCGGCCTCATCCTAGCTTCTGTCGTTGTTAGAGATATTCTAGACAAGGAACGACAAGATTAATGTATCCATTGCTACCGTCCGTTGACAACCGGCACATACCCCGCTATAATTAAGTTGCATACCCGGTATGGGTATCTAGACTGGGGGTGGTGATGCTGGACTGCACGCATTCGAAAGAAGCCTTAATCCGGCGTCTCAAGAAAATTGAAGGCCAGATTAAAGGCATCCAGAAGATGATCGCTGATGACAAGGCCTGCTTAGATTTGCTCGTCCAAGTCGCGGCGGCAAAAGCAGCTATTAATCGTGTAGGTACGCTGATCATAATGAACCATAGTCGCAAATGTCTGCAGAATGTCCCCCTTTCTAGTGACCAGGAAAAAGCTCTGGAAGAATTGGTTGATGTTCTTGCGAAATTCACCAAATAGGTGAGTGAAGTTTCAAAAGGAGATGGAATTCGATGGCGAGTGAAAACGTATTGGTCCTCAGTGATGAAAACTTCCGGTCTTCCGTACTTGAATCAGAAAAACCTGTTCTCGTTGACTTCTGGGCAGCCTGGTGCGGTCCTTGCAAAATGATTGCCCCTATCGTCGAAGAAGTAGCTGCTGAAATGGCTGGTAAAGCTGCTGTAGGCAAGCTAAATGTCGATGAAAACCGCCAGATCGCTGCCGAATACGGCATCATGTCCATTCCTACGCTGATGGTCTTTAAGAATGGACAGGTTGTTGACAAAGCCATTGGTTACAAGAACAAGGCTGAGTTAGTGAAACTGTTGGAAAAGCACATCTAATCAGCACATATATTCGTTTTTACAGGCCGGGGATAGTTCCCCGGCTTTTTATTGTTTAAAGAGTAATCAATATTTCACCATTTCTTCCTCATGTCCTTGACAGGGTTGCTGAGTCGCTTAGATAATGTAAGTAAGCCATAAACGGAGTTCGTGTTTACATTTGCGTCTTACACGAAAGGAAACGTATGGGGAATAACAAAAACCAAACCAATCGTCCGCTCATCCTTGTGGCTGACGACGATCGGGCCATGAGACTCGTTTTGAGGCGTGCCTTGGAGCGGGATGGTTATTCTGTCATTGAGGCGGGAGACGGCAAAGAAGCATTGCTTGTCTACGAACAATACCGACCGGAATTGGTCCTCATGGATGTGGTCATGCCTGAGATGGACGGTTTTACGGCTTTGGCCCATCTTCAAGACCAACCAGGCGGTAAAGTCCCCGTACTGATGATCACCGGGCTGGATGATGACAGTTCTGTTGAACAGGCTTTTCAGGCAGGGGCTATCGATTACATCACCAAACCGATTCACTGGGCCGTCCTCCGCCAGCGTGTTCGGCGTTTGATCGAAGCTCAACGGATGGAACAAGAGCTTATGGCTCGAGAAACTCAACTAAGAGCTATCGCATCTGCCCTTGGAGAAGGGTTGTATGTGATTGACGCGGAAGGTGGCCTGACCTTTCTGAATCCGGAAGGAGAAAGAATTCTCGGGTGGACCCTTCAGGAACTTTCCGGAAAATACATCCATGATATCATCTACCGTAAACATATCGACGGTAGCGCCATCGAAGCGGAAGACTGCCCTATCTTGAAAACGACCCGCTCAGGAAACACCTATCGCAGCGATGAGGATTACTTCACCCGCAAAGACGGTGCCGTCTTTCCCGTCTCCCTGGTTTCGACACCGCTGATGGTCAACGATAAAATTAGCGGCGCCGTAGCTGTTTTTCAGGATATCAGCGAGCGAAAAAAGGTGGAGGAACAGCTGAGGTTGGCCTCCAACGTCTTTGAAAACACTACGGAAGGGATCTTGGTGACCGATCAAGAGGGATACATTCAATCGGTAAACCCTGCCTTTACCATTTCTACCGGATACAGTTTCGAAGAAGTGAACGGAAAGAAACCGAACATCTTCCAATCAGGTCGCCATAATCCTGAGTTTTATAAACAATTATGGTCTTCGCTATTAAAAACAGGCCGGTGGCAGGGCGAGATCTGGAATCGGAGGAAAAACGGCGAGCTATATGCCGCCTGGCTGACGATCAGTGCCATTTGCGATGATTTGGGACGGGCAACCCATTATGCAGCCGTATTTAGCGATATCACCGAGCATAAACAAGCTCAGGATTTAATCAAACATCAAGCCTACCACGACGCTTTGACCGATCTGCCGAACCGATTGCTTTTTATTGACCGGCTCACGCAGGCCCTTGCCCATGCAGGACGAAACCATCACATGTTAGCGGTTTTGTTTTTGGATTTAGACCGTTTTAAGGTGATCAATGATACTTTTGGGCACGCCGTCGGTGATCAACTCCTTCAAGGGGTAGCCCGGAGATTGCGCAATTCAGTCCGCGAAAGCGATACGGTCGCTCGTTTGGGCGGTGATGAATTCACCGTCTTGCTGCCTCAGATCGGGAACGTAGAGGACGCGGCGAAAGTGGCCCAAAAAATATTATCATCTCTCCGTCAGCCCTGGCTCTTCTCGGGACAGCAGTTCTGCACGACCACCAGCATCGGGATTGCTGTTTTTCCGACCGATGGGGAAGAAGCAGACAGCTTGATGAAGAATGCCGACGCGGCCATGTACCGGGCGAAGGAACAAGGCAGAAACAATTATCAACTGTATACACCAGCTCTCAATGCCTGGGCTTTTGAGCGTCTGGCTATGGAAAACCGCCTCCGTCATGCTTTGGAACAAAATGAATTTGTCCTTTATTATCAGCCAAAAGTGGATGCTCACAGCCATGTGCCGGTTGCTGTCGAGGCGTTGATCCGGTGGCAGCATCCCGACATCGGTATCGTCTCTCCCACTGAGTTTTTACGTTTAGCTGAAGATTCTGGCTTGATCGTTCCCATTGGGGAATGGTGCTTGCGCACGGCTTGTGAACAGCTGAGATCTTGGCTGGATGAGGGGAACAGCCCTGTTAAACTGGCGATCAACTTGTGTGGGAGACAGATACAGTACACCCAATTAGACTCGATGGTCAAAGATGTCTTAGAGGCCACGAGAATTCCACCCAATTTGGTGGAATTGGAGATTGGGGAAGAAATGGTTCTGCAGTATGAAGAATCGGCCCTGACGGTTCTGAACCAGTTAAAGTCTGCCGGAGTTAATATCGTCATTGAGCAGTTCGGAAAGAACTGTTCGCGGATTCCTCTCTTGCAAAGCCTCCCTGTGAGTACATTGAAGATCGATCCTTCCTTCGTTTGTGACCTAGTCTCTAATCATCATCACCGGGAATTGATTCAAGGTTTTTCTGCCTTGGCTCATAGCTTGCATATGAAAATTGCTGCCGAAGGTGTAGGCTCCCTTGAACAGGTCGAATTTTTGCGCTCCGTCGGTTGTGACGAGCTACAGGGATATTATTTTAGTGATCCTGTACCGGCTACAGAGATTCCGCAAATGTTCGAGAAAGGTCCCGTCGCTTTATAACATTGGAAAAACAGGTTTTCAATGTGCGTAAAAATGAATATAAGATGAAAAGATTATTTTGGGCAGGACTTGTTGTGAAAAGAACATGTCCTGCCTTCATTCATTGGTTGATAAAAGCAGGTTTAATCGTTTATAGTAATAATGGAACTTATGTTCGAACTAGAAGGAATTCGGTCGAGTGAAGAAGGGGATACGCCTATGGACTTGAATACAAAATTGCAAATATTGGCAGCTGCTGCCAAATACGACGTATCCTGTTCTTCCAGCGGAAGCAATCGGGGAAAAGCAAAAGGGAAACTGGGGAATACAGCATCGTCAGGCATATGTCATAGCTGGTCTGATGACGGCCGGTGTATTTCCCTGTTAAAATTGCTTTTTACCAACGATTGCTGCTACGATTGTTCCTTCTGTGTGAACCGGGTATCGAACGATATGCCTAGAGCCACCTTTACGCCGGAAGAATTGGCTGACCTAACCATCAACTTTTACCGTCGCAACTATATCGAAGGATTGTTCTTGAGTTCTGCTATCTCGGGAAATCCCGATCGCACAATGGAACAACTCGTGCAAACCGTCCGCATTCTGCGGGAGCGCTACCGCTTCAATGGTTACATTCACTTGAAAGCCATTCCTGGTGCAGACAGACGGTTGATCGAGGCGGCGGGATCGCTCGTCGATCGGCTAAGCGTAAATATAGAACTGCCTACGTCAGAGGGCTTGCGTCGCCTTGCTCCACAGAAAAAACGAGAAAACATTTTAAAACCGATGGGACAGATCACCTCGAAAATCGTGGAAAACAGGGAAGAACGACGCCAATTCCGGCGAACACCGACCTTCGTGCCGGCAGGCCAAACGACACAGCTCATCGTCGGAGCTACCCCGGAGACGGATCTGCAGATCTTCCATTTGGCTGAAGGTCTTTACCGGAAGTTTCAATTGAAACGGGTCTATTACTCTGCCTACGTCCCGGTCATGCGAGATCCGAAATTACCGGCGATCCCGGCGCCTCCGCTGCTCAGGGAGCACCGCCTGTATCAGGCTGACTGGCTGCTCCGTTTCTATGGATTTACTGCGGGAGAAATTTTGGACGGCTCTCAGCCCAATCTAGACTTGGATGTAGACCCAAAGACAGGCTGGGCCCTTCGGAACCTACACTCGTTTCCCGTTGAAATCAACCGGGCCGACTACGAGACGCTTCTCCGCGTCCCCGGTATTGGTGTCAAATCTGCCAATCGCATCATCACCGCCCGGCGGGTCCGCCGCATCGAGTTTGAACATCTGGCCAAGATGGGCATCGTGCTAAAACGAGCCCGCTACTTCATCACCTGTAACGGCAAATACTACGGCCAAGTGAGCCTCGACGCTGCCAACCTTCGCCAACGACTCATTCTCCCTCAAGCTACCAAAGGCCTCACTTCGGGATGGGAGCAAATGTCTCTCTTTACCGAAGCAAATGATCCGGCACAAGTTCCCCTTGCCTTGCCAGGTGTTTTTTCGGAGACACAAAAGGGGTTGCTTGTTCCCGTACTTCCTTCGATGGAGGATAAGCTCGCTTTAGTTACAGGAGAAATATAATCAGGAGCTTGAATCAGAGGTAAGCCATTGATGACCTGAAAGAAGAAGCAATGCTATAAAAGTTTTGTCATAGTAAACCTGGGGGTGTATTGACGGAGTGAGCGTTTTGGGCGAAGCGGCGTCAGCGAGCGAAGTCTGCGGAGCGTAAAGGGCGCCACGGTTTACATGCAGAAAAGCCTAGAGGTTTGGCGCCCTAGCGGAGCAGACAAGCGAGTAGCCGCGTAGCCCTTAGCGAACGGAGTCATTGCACCCCGGGTTAGTACACGGGAGGAGAAACAGCTTGATTCAAAACACCCGCATTCAAAACCTAAACGATGCCGAAATCCAATCGGGTGAATATGTCCTCTATTGGATGCAAGCATCGCAGCGAACCGAATACAATCATGCTCTTGAGTACGCCATCGATAGGGCGAACCGCTTGGACCAGCCGCTGCTGGTCTATTTTGGTATCACCGATTCTTTTCCCGGAGCTAACGAACGGCATTATGGGTTCATGTTGGAGGGTCTACAAGAAGTCCAAAGCAGCCTGCGTCAGCGGGGAATCGCCATGATCGCCCAACAAATCTCGCCGGAAATCGGCGTCGTCCAGTTGGCTTCCAAAGCCTCTTTGGTCGTGGTGGACCGGGGGTACTTACGAATTCAAAAAGAGTGGCGCCAATTTGCCGCGTCCCGTATCGCTTGTCCCCTCGTCCAAGTGGAAGCGGATGTGATTGTACCGGTAGAGACGGCTTCCCCGAAAGAAGAATATGCCGCAGCCACCTTCCGCCCCAAGATTAAGCGTCAGTTGCAGGAATACTTGGTCCCGCTGGAGAGGCGAACTATAGGCAAAGCGCGGCCGGACTTGGCCGAAACATGTCTTTTTTCCGACCGAGTTGACTTGGAAGATATCGAAGGTACCCTGGCCCGGTTGAACATTGACCGTTCTGTCGGGAGATTGAAATGTTGGCAGGGAGGGACAAGCACTGCCAAAAGGTTGCTCGAACGATTCATCACCACGAAGTTGGAGCATTATGGAGAACGTCGCAATGATCCTTCCCTAGATTATGTTTCTTCCTTAAGTCCTTATCTGCATTTTGGGCAGATTTCACCTCTTTACATGGCCTTCCGTGTGCAAGAATCGAACATAACAGCCAGCGTAGATGCCTACATGGAAGAACTGATCGTCCGCCGAGAATTAAGTATCAACTTTGTTCATTACAACCTGCGCTACGATGAGTTCACTGCTCTTCCGGAATGGGCGAGACAGACATTGCATACCCATCGTGTCGATTGCAGAGAATTCAACTATGGATTGTCTGAATTAGAAAATGGTCTAACGGATGATCCTTTTTTTAACGCAGCCCAAACAGAATTACGGAAACGTGGAATCATTCATGGCTACATGCGCATGTACTGGGGGAAAAAAATCTTGGAATGGAGCCCTTCTCCCGAAGAAGCTTTCCAGATCGCCCTCTGTCTCAACGACAAATACGCTTTAGACGGACGAGATCCTAACGGATACACTGGTGTTGCCTGGTGTTTTGGGAAGCACGATCGCCCCTGGGGGGAAAGGGCCATCTTTGGGAAGGTTCGTTACATGAACGCGGCTGGACTGCGTCGAAAGTTCAACGCCATGGCTTATGTGCAAAAAGTGGAGAAATTATAAGCTAATCTCCGTTAAATCCAAAAAAGTCTATTCGGAGAGGCCATAAGCCTTTGACAAATCCCGAGTGCTATGGTAAACTATGACCCAAGAAATCCTATTAAAATAGTAGGATTTATAAGTAAGATTCTTGACAAATTCAAGCGTTTCAGACCGTGAGGTGAAGCGATGAAGCTATCCACCAAAGGACAATATGGTGTGCGGGCCATGTTTGACTTGGCTCAGCATTTTGGACAAGGACCGGTATCCCTGAAGATGGTCGCCGAGCGACAGGATATCTCCGAGCACTACCTGGAACAGATCATCGCCGGTTTGCGAAAAGCCGGTTTAGTGAACAGCATCCGGGGAGCGCAAGGGGGATATATACTGTCGAAAGAACCGTCGGCCATCACCGTCGGAGATATCATTCGAGTGTTAGAGGGGCCTGTAGCGCCTGTTGACTGTGTCAACGAAGAATTGACCGAACGGTGCGCTCGGGCCGATCAGTGTATAACCAAGATGATCTGGGCCAAAGTACGCGATTCCATCGAGCAAGTCATTGACGGGATCACCTTGGCTGACATGGTGAAGGAAGCGGAGAAAATGAGATTTGCCGAAGGCAACTATATGTATCACATCTAGAACCGCTCCCAGACTCCACGAAGAGCCTTAGATAAAGGCTCTCACCTGTCTACAACAATGAATGCGGTCAGAGGAGAGAATACCAATGCGACGTGTCTATTTGGACCATGGGGCTACTACCCCCGTACATCCGGAAGTCATTGAAGCGATGGTCGCTTGCATGCGGGATCACTTTGGGAACCCATCTAGCGTCCATTCCTTCGGCCGAGAAGCGAAAAAACTCTTGGAAGATGCCCGGTCGAACGTGGCCAAATTGATTGGCGCCCGGCCCGAGGAAATCATCTTTACCAGCGGTGGTACGGAAGCCGACAACCTAGCCATCTTCGGCGTGGCCCGTGCCATGCGCAAGAAAGGCAACCATATCATCACCTCAGCGATAGAACACCATGCTGTCTTGGATGCCTGTCTAGCGCTGAAAAAAGAAGGCTTCGAAATCACCGTTTTACCGGTCGATGAATATGGCATGGTCAAGATCGAAGATCTAAAAGCGGCCTTGCGGCCAGAGACGACATTAGTCACCATCATGCATGCCAACAACGAAGTCGGGACGATTCAACCGATCCAGGAAATCACCCGTATCGTCAAAGAGCATGGCGCCATCATGCATACAGACGCCGTACAGACAGCCGGTAAAATTCCTGTCGACGTAAACGACCTAGGCGTGGATTTATTATCGGCCTCATCACATAAAATTTACGGACCGAAAGGTGTCGGGTGCCTTTACATCCGCAAAGGGACGAAGCTATTTCCCCTCACCCATGGAGGCGGACAGGAACGGAAACGACGCCCAGGAACGGAAAACCTCCCTGGTATCGTCGGATTTGGTAAAGCTGCCGAAATCATGACCCGTGACCTGCCAGAAGAAACGAGCCGCATGACCAAACTGCGCAACCGCCTCATCGAAGGGCTCACTGCCATTCCGGAAGTGAAGCTGAACGGGCATTCCACCGATCGCCTGCCCATCAATGTTAATGTATCGATTCGTTACATTGAAGGTGAATCGCTCTTGCTCATGCTGGACATGAAAGGTATCGCCGGTTCTTCCGGTTCGGCTTGCACCTCAGGATCCCTCGACCCGTCCCATGTCTTGCTGGCGATGGGCATCCCCCATGAAATCGCCCATGGTTCGCTGCGGCTCACCTTGGGACGAGATAATTCGGAAGCAGACATCGACTATGTGTTACAAGTGGTCCCGGAAATCATCGAACGGCTCCGGGCCATGTCCCCCCTATATGATCGCAAGGAGGCGCAAACATGTACACCGATAAAGTAATGGACCATTTTATGAATCCCCGCAACGTCGGGGAAATTGAAAAGCCCAGCGGCGTAGGCGAAGTGGGCAACCCCACCTGTGGCGACATTATGCGCATTTATATCGACGTAGAAGACGATATTATTAAAGACGTCAAGTTCAAAACCTTCGGCTGCGGCGCTGCTATCGCGACCAGTTCCATCTGCACTGAACTGGTCATCGGCAAAAGCATTGACGAAGCTCTCAAACTGACCAACGAAGCCGTCGCCGAAGCCCTCGACGGACTGCCCCCACAAAAAATGCACTGCAGCAACTTAGCTGCCGATGCGCTGCACAAGGCGATTGCAGACTATAAGGCGAAACGGGAAGATAGTAAAGAATAACCTTTTTTTGCTGTAGAAAAGTTAGGGGTGCATCGACGGAGCGAGCGATTTGAGCGAAGCGGCGTTAAGCGAGAGCAGTCCACGAAGCGTACAGGGCGCCATGGTTCACTCGCAGAACAGCCCAGGGGTTTTGGCGCCCTAGCGTAGTGGGCAATCGAGTAGCGCGGGGCTCTTAGCGAGTGAAGTCGATGCACCCCCGCTTTAGCATAATTTAACACTTTTACTGCAAGTGAATTGAGGTCTTCACAATGCCAGAGACAGTTGTAGTAGCCATGAGCGGCGGCGTAGATTCATCTGTGACCGCCGCTCTTTTGCTCGAAAAAGGATATAACGTCATCGGGGTGACCCTGCAGATCTGGCCGAAAGACGCGCCCGAAGGTGCTGAAGGGGGTTGTTGCTCCTTATCGGCGGTGGAAGACGCCCGCCGGGTCGCTTTCACCTTGGGGATCCCCCATTACGTGATGAACTTTCGCGACTATTTTGAAGAGGAAGTCATCAACTACTTTGGACAGGAATACCTGGCCGGTCAAACGCCCAACCCCTGTATTCGCTGTAACCGGGTCATCAAGTTTGAAGGACTGCTGCAAAAATCGTTAGCACTCGGCGCAGACAAGGTAGCCACGGGTCACTATGCTCGTATCGAATATGATGCCGATCGACAACGGTACCGACTCGGACAAGCCAAGGATGCGAAAAAAGATCAATCCTATGTCCTTTTTAATATGACTCAGGAACAACTGAGCCGGACCATGTTCCCCTTGGGCGGATTTACGAAACCGGAAATCCGTGAAATGGCCCGGGGATACAACCTGGCCGTCGCTTCCAAACCGGACAGCCAGGAGATTTGTTTTATTCCGGACAATGACTACCGACGCTTCTTGCAGGAGCGTTACCCGGAGAACCGCTTTGCCCCGGGTCCCTTCGTCGATACGAGCGGAAACGTCATCGGAACCCATCAAGGATTGCCTTTTTATACAGTCGGCCAGCGCAAGGGTCTTGGACAAGCTTTTGGCTACCCGGCTTATGTAGTCGGCCTCGATGTGGCACGTAATGCAGTCATCATCGGCAGGGATGAAGACGTGTTCAGCCGCCGGTTGCTCGCCGGAGATTTGAACTGGATCGAGGTAGAACATTTAACGGCGCCCATGGAGGTGCAGGCGAAGATTCGCTACAGCGCCCCTGTAGCCAAGGCGATCATCCGACCCACTGAGGAAGGCGATCAAGTCATCGTCGAGTTCGAAGAGAAACAGCGTGCCATCACACCGGGTCAAGCCGTCGTCTTTTATCAGGGAGATTGGGTGGTAGGCGGTGGGACGATCCTCGAAAACCTGGATTTGTCTTTACCGAGTATAAAGCCGCCGAAAATAGGTCAAAAATAGTAAGCAAAGACCAGAGTATGCGCCACGCAGGCTCTACGAACAACCTTAGGGAGATGCCCGCATGCTGAAAGGAAGAGACGTCATCCATCTGCCGATTGTCCATCCGGCATCGGGTCAGACACTGGGACGGGTAGCCGACCTGATTGTCGATCCCGAACAGGGAAGAGTGACGGAACTTCTCATCGATGCTCAGGCAGAGGGAGGGACTTCACGGATTTCCTGGTCCCAAGTTCAAGTGGACCAGGATGTGATCCGAACGGAAGCTCAACCGGAAGCAGCCTCCCAGGACACGGAAGAAAAACGACTTTGTATTTCCCGGTTTTCCGGATGTCCGGTAATGACGCAGGGGGGACGGTCGATCGGTCAGGTCGGAGACCTGCTCATCGATCCGTCACAAGGTCATGTGACCGGTGTCGAAGTGACTGATGGTCTGATGCAGGACTTATTGACCGGACGGATCCAACTTCCATGGCCGGATGTGTTACGCTGGAGTCCCGAGACCATCGTTGTTGCCGATCACTGGCAAGACGCGTGGCAGCGGTCGCTCTAGGCGGAGATGGGGGGATTTCCATGGGCTGTCCTATCTGTGGCGGAAAGCAGGTGGGCAAAGTCGGGGTGAACCAGTATTACTGCTGGAACTGCTTTATTGAGTACAACGAACGCAATGAAGTCTTTGAAGTAGCAGAAGATGGTACCTTGATGGCCATCGAACCGGAAGTCTTTTCCGACCCGATCACTCAGGCAACCGTATAAGCAAAAAAGCCCGCCCGCCTATGCCGGGCTTTTTCCATCTGGAGGTGGTGGCGGCCTTGTTGAAGGGCCGTTGGCGCATCGTATCGGTAAGCGGTTTTCTGCTTTGCGTCTTCCTTTTTGCTTATCTGACTCGTCAGACTTTGACGCCCTTCCTCGTCGCCGCCTTGCTGGCTTATTTGCTCTTTCCTGGTGTGATCTGGTTAGAGCACCATGGTATTCCCCGCACTTGGGCTATCCTGCTTTTGTTCGTCGTCGTCTTCGGCGGATTCGCCTCCATAATCGCCTACGGGCTTCCGCTGATCCTCGGCGAGCTCAATCGTTTCAGCGTTCAGTTGCCTGGCTATGTGGAACAGGTCCAAAAAGCGGCCGATGGAATTCAACAGAGCCTGATCTCTTCCGGGTTTCCACCGGCGATTCAACAGGTATGGGGAGAGACCCTGGCTCAGGGTGAGGAGACGCTGTTAAGAGCGGTGCGCTGGCTATTGAACAGCATCGTGACTTTGCTGTCCAACGCCCTCGATATCGTACTGATTCCGGTGATGGCCTTCTATTTTCTTCGGGACTGGGAAACGATCGGTGAAGGGTTCTTGCATCTGCTGCCTCAGCGATGGCGAAGTCATGTCCAGATCGTCGCTTTAGACGTCAACCGGGTCCTTAAAGCGGTCATCCGTTGCAACCTGCTCATGGCCGCTATCGTCGGTGTTCTGACTACAGTCGGTCTATGGTGGATCGGTCTCGAATACAGTGTGCTCATCGGCATCATCGCAGGTGTGGCAGACTTGATCCCCTATTTTGGACCGATCATCGGCATGGTTCCAGCAGTCATGGTAGGCCTCCTCGAATCGCCGCGATTGGCCCTCTGGGCAGTCGGGATCATGATCCTCATCCAGCAAATCGAATCAAACCTGCTCTCTCCGAAAATTCTGGGAGATTCGATCGGGCTTCATCCCCTGACGGTCATCTTTGTCCTCCTGGCCGGCGGGAATCTTTTCGGAACATTGGGAATGTTGCTTGCTGTGCCATTAACGGCCGTTGGGCGAGTGATCGGGAGATATATTCTCTTAAAAGTTTTTGTGTAAAGCCTTGCATTCGTGGAGTGGATTTACTTGACAGGGGAACGGGAAAAAAGCTATATTACAGGTTGGACAGATATCGACAGGATTTCGACCGGACGAGTCGTGTTCCAGCCCTAAAGGTACCGCGACGAGACTCGTCCCAGGTTCGACGAAACAATCGAACCCGGGAGGGGTTTTTTGTTTATTTAAGGAGGCGTTTGGTTTGCAATTCACCGGCAACCGGGTGCGACAACTGTTTTTAGAGTATTTCGAGCAAAAAGGACATACTGTTGTCGCCAGTTCTTCCTTGGTTCCCCATAATGATCCGACGCTTTTGTTCACCAACGCCGGCATGAACCAGTTTAAAGACCTGTTCCTCGGCTATGAAAAGCGTCCCTACGTCCGAGCCACGACCTCGCAAAAATGCGTGCGTGCCGGCGGCAAACATAACGACCTGGATACGGTCGGTCGTACAGCTCGTCATCACACCTTCTTTGAGATGCTAGGCAACTTCTCTTTCGGCGATTATTTCAAAAAAGACGCCATTCGTTTTGCTTGGGAGTTTTTGACCGATGTGGTCAAGCTGCCGAAAGATAAGCTCTATGCGACCATCTATCTTGACGATGAAGAAGCTCATGAACTGTGGAAAAAGGAAATCGGAGTGCCGGAAGAGCGGATTATCCGTCTCGGCGAAAAGGACAACTTCTGGTCTATGGGGGATACGGGTCCCTGCGGACCCTGTTCGGAAATCCTCATCGACCGCGGTGAACACCTCCGTTGCGGCGCTGAAGATTGTGCCATCGGAAAATGTGACTGTGACCGCTGGCTGGAGATTTGGAACCTCGTCTTTATGCAGTTTAACCGTGATGAACAGGGCGTGATGACACCGTTGCCCAAGCCGTCCATCGACACGGGCATGGGCTTAGAACGGATCACCTCTGTGCTGCAAGATGTGCCCTCCAACTATGATACGGATCTGCTCCGTCCTCTCATCACCTATGTGGAACAATTGAGCGGTAAAGAATATCACCGCGATGACCGGGGCTTTCCTTTCCGCGTCATCGCTGACCATATTCGTTCCTGCACCTTCCTGATCACTGATGGCGTCCTGCCAGGCAATGAAGGCCGCGGCTATGTGCTGCGCCGGATCCTGCGCAGGGCGGTCCGCTTCGGTAAAGTGATCGGTATCGAAAAGCCTTTCATGTATCAAATCGTTCCCGTTGTCGTTGAACTGATGGGCGAAGCCTATCCAGAGATCAAGGAAAAACAAGACTTTGTTCAAAAAGTCATCAAGATTGAGGAAGAGCGTTTCCATGAGACCCTCCATGAAGGCATGCGCATCGCCGCCGACATGGTCGCTAAGGTCAAAGAAGATGGAGGCGCTGTCCTACCGGGCCGTCAAGCCTTTACGCTCTACGACACCTACGGATTCCCTCTTGATTTGGCTGAAGATATCGCCGAAGAAAACGGCCTGACGGTGGACAAGGATGGCTTTGCCGCCGCAATGGAAGCACAGCGGGAGAGGGCACGGGCAGCCCGGCAAGACACGTCTTACGGCGCCGGAATGGAGATATGGGCAGATCTGCTGAATAAACTGGGCCCAACCGCTTTCACCGGTTATGGTCAGTTAAGCGGACAGAGTCAGATTCTGGCCATCGTCTCAGGGCCGGAACAAGTAGCGGAAGCGGCTGTCGGAACGGCTGTGCAAGTGATCTTAGCTGAAACGCCTTTTTATGCGGAATCAGGTGGTCAGATCGGCGACACCGGGTACATCCGTACCGATAAAGCATTCATTCGCATTGACGATACAAAGAAAATGGCCGGCGGCCTCTTCGTCCATGTAGGGGTTGTGGAAGAGGGGACAGTCCAAGCAGGCGAAACGGTCACGGCGGAAGTGACAGGATTGCGCCGTCAAGCGATCGCTCGTCATCACAGCGCCACCCACCTTTTGCATAGAGCATTGAAGGATGTCCTGGGTGAACACGTCAACCAGGCCGGTTCACTCGTCACCGGAGATCGACTGCGCTTCGACTTCTCCCATTTCACCCCCTTGACCCGGGAAGAATGGAAACAGATCGAAGAGTCTGTAAACCGGCAAGTCTTCTGTTCCTTACCGGTCGAAGTCTTTGAGGCAACCCTCGATGAAGCGAAAGCCATGGGCGCAACAGCGCTCTTTGGAGAAAAATACGGCGATCATGTCCGGGTCGTTCGTATGGGTGACTATTCGATGGAACTCTGCGGGGGTACACACCTGCAGAACACAGCCCAGATCGGCTTGTTCAAGCTCGTCTCAGAAGGCGGCATCGGCGCCGGACTTCGCCGTCTGGAAGCGGTCACCGGTGAAGCAGCCCTAGATTATCTGAATGAACAAGAAGAAATCGTCCGGGGACTCGCGGAAAAGCTGAAAGTTCCTCCCGTTGACGTAGCCCACCGCGTCGAAACACTGCAATCGCAAGTCCGGGAAAAGGAGCGGGAGATCGAACAACTGCTGGCTCGCCTCGCCAAATACCAAGTGGAAGATCTCTTAGCCAACCGTGAAGAGATCAGCGGCGTCCAAGTGTTGGCCGCTAAGGTACAAGCTCCCGACATGGACGCTCTGCGCCAAATGTCTGACTTGTTAAAAGAGAAGATGGGCTCTGGCGTGCTTATCCTTGGATCTGTCGTGGGAGATAAAGTTAACCTTGTCGCTTCCGCTACCAAGGACATCGTAGGTCGTGGTGTCCATGCGGGCAACTTGATCAAAGAAGCCGCCAAAACCTGCGGCGGGGGCGGCGGCGGCCGACCTGACATGGCCCAAGCCGGCGGTAAGGATCCGAGCAAGCTGGCTGAGGCGCTGGACGCGGCCAAGAAACTGCTGAAAACGCAAATTAAATAGTCGGTTAAACGTGAATTAACCAGTGACAAAACATTGTACCTTTAGAATGTAACATGAAACAAAGCTTGGGGTCTGTTGACGGAGGGAGCGATTTGAGCGGAGCGGCGTAAGCGAGCGAAGTCTGCGAAGCGTAAAGGGCGCCAAGGTTCACATGCAGAAAAGTCCAGAGGTTTTGGCGCCCTAGCGCAGCAGAAAAGCGAGCAGCCGCGAAGCTCTTAGTGACCGGAGCCAACAGACCCCCGCATTTAGCACAATGTTACTCTAGCCTGGTCTTGATTAATATAACGAACAAACACTAGGCGGACTAAGTATTTTTTACACAAAGACAGAGGAAAATAGAAACTGGCGGAGAATATATGGCTGGAAGAGATTTTTTCTGCCGTCCGTTAGGGGGTTGGGACCGATGGCCAACGAAAGTTTTGACCAAACCATGATGTTTCAGGGCAAAGTCGACGACGAACTGGCGACGAGCGACATCCTATATACTGTGCACGAGGCGCTCAAAGAAAAGGGCTATAACCCGATCAACCAGTTAGTCGGTTATTTGCTTTCTGGAGATCCGGCCTATATCACCAGCCATAAAAACGCCCGCAGTTTGATTCGCAGACTTGAACGTGACGACCTGTTGGAAGAACTGGTTCGCTACTACTTGGAGAGCCACAAGGAATGCAAATAGAGCTAGGCCAAACTGGAGTTAAGGTATCCCGTCTCTGTTTTGGAAGCCTGACCATAGGCCCGTTGCAGGCAGGGTTGCCCCTTGAAGAAGGGGCAGCCCTTTTGCGATTGGCCTTTGAGTCGGGCGTTAATTTTGTCGACACTGCACAGATCTACGGCACTTACCCTTATATCCGCAAGGCTCTTCAGGGCTATTCTGGTGACGTGGTTATTGCTAGTAAATCCTATGCCTATACGGCCTCAGCGATGGCTGAGGCACTGGAGGAAGCCCGGAGAGACTTAGATCGGGATCGGGTGGAGATCTTCCTGCTCCATGAACAGGAAAGCGAACATACCTTGCGCGGCCATTGGGAAGCCTTTGAGTACCTGCTGGAGGCAAAAGCGAAGGGATGGGTGAAGGCCGTTGGCTTATCGACCCATTCGGTGGCAGGTGTACGAGCCGCCCTCGCCGTTCCTGAGATCGATATCATCCATCCGCTCGTCAATATGGCTGGTATCGGCATCCTCGATGGAACGGTAGAGGAGATGCTGGCATCGATACAAGAGGCCCGCCAGAGGGGAAAAGGAATCTATGCCATGAAGGTCCTCGGTGGCGGTAATCTTTACGGCCAAGCTCAAGCGGCGATGAGATGGGCTCTGGGACAACCCCATATACAGGCGATTGCCGTAGGCATGCAGTCTCCGAAAGAACTGGCGTTGAACCTGCAGCTGTTTTCGGGAAACGATGGCGACGGCGAAACTTGGGCACAAGTACAGAAACGGGAGCGGCGCCTACACATTGAAGATTGGTGCCAAGGGTGCGGCAAGTGTATTCCTGCTTGCCCTCAAAAGGCTCTCCATTTGCTTGGTCCACAAGTTTACGTGGAGAAGGGCCGCTGTGTGCTCTGTGGATACTGCAGCCGTATGTGCAGGGATTTTTGCATCAAGGTGGTATGAGTGTTGCGGACGATGGGCTTAGACGTAGGAGAGAAAACCATAGGTATCGCCGTTTCCGATTTAATGGGATGGACTGCTCAAGGAGTTGAGACGATCCGCCGCACTCGCCTAGAGGCGGATCTGCAGCGTTTACAAGAACTGATGCAGCAATGGGAGGTCGATTCCGTCGTCTGCGGCCTGCCGCGAAATATGAACGGTACCTACGGACCTAAAGCGGACGAAGTGCGGAAATTCGGAAGTCTTATTGAAAAGCGTCTTAAGATTCCTGTCCACTTTTGGGATGAGCGCCTGACGACCGTTGCAGCCCATAAGACCCTTTTAGAGGGGGATATGTCCAGGGCAAAACGCAAAAAAGTGGTAGACAAATTAGCGGCAGTGCTCATATTACAGAATTATATAGATGCCAATAGTTGTAAAAAATGAACCTGATCTCATGGAAAAAGACAAAGAACTTCTTATTGATCGGGAACTCACTGTCATTAATGAACAAGATGTTTAGTTAACGGACAGTTTGGATATACTTAGGTTGAGCTTTCGTTGACAAGGGGTTTTTCCTGGTATACAATGGCTTTAGTTTGGAAGCGAATAGAGGTGATTGACCGGTGGATCAAGAACAAGAAAATATCATCGTCCTGACGGATGAAGATGGTAATGAGTTAGAATTCGAAGAACTGGATCGTGTCGAGGTCGACGGTCGTGAGTACGCTATTCTCCTGCCTCTTGACGATGAAGAAGATGAAGCGATCATCTTGCGCGTTGAGTATGAGGAAAACGGGGAAGAAGTATTCAGCCACATTGAAGACGACGAAGAATGGGAAAAAGTCGCTGATTTCTGGCAAGAGATGAGCGAAGAAGAATTGGATGATCAAGAGTAAATTACCTATTCAAAGCCATCCGGGAAACCGGGTGGCTTTTCGTTTTTTCGGGAAATATTGAGTTTGCTGTCGTATAGCGCGTATAATGGTACCGATGTCCTCCCTGAGTTAGATGGAGGATTTTTTTCAGAGGAGGAGAAACCGTGCGGAGAGAGAAGCGGGGCAGGTCGACGAAGCTTTTTTTCATGATCATTTTGATCATCGGTATCATTGCACTTCAAGTCTTTTATACCTATCAAGAAGGAATCACCCCCCTGGAACCGGGCGCAGGCCATGATATTATCGTCAATATTCCTTCGAACGTTTCGGCAAAAGAAATCGGGGGCATTCTGGAGCAACAAAAGGTCATTCGCAGCAGTTGGGCTTTTAGTCTATACACTCGTTTTCACGGTTCTGAGTCGCTTAAAGCCGGTGACTACCTCTTAAATTCAGGATCATCGGTTCCTCAAATCCTTGATCAATTGAACGATGGAAAGACGTTGCTCTACACCTTTACGATTCCTGAGGGGTATACGATTCGCCAAATTACGGACCTTTTAGTTAACAAAGGGTTAGTCGATAAAGAGGCATTTCGCAAAGCCCTCGCAACAGTGCCCTTCGATTACGACTATCTTCGAGGACTGCCATCAAATGAAAAGAGGTTGGAAGGGTTTTTATTTCCAGCCACCTATCGCATCCAGCGCGATACACCGCCTGAAGACATCATCCGCATGTTGGTCAACCGCTTTAACCAGGAACTGACACCGGAAGTTCGGGCTCGGCTCAAAGAACTCAACATGAGCGTCCACGATGCAGTCACCCTCGCTTCACTTGTTGAGCGGGAAGCAGCGAAAGAGGAAGATCGTCCAAAGATTGCCGCTGTCTTTCTGAATCGGCTGAAAAAGAACATGAAGCTGGAAGCCTGCTCGACCGTACAGTATTTACTAGACCAGCCGAAGGCCAAACTGTACTATAAAGATCTCGAAATCGAGTCCCCCTATAACACCTATAAACATGGCGGACTCCCGCCAGGACCGATCGCGTCACCAGGACAAGCCAGCCTTAAAGCAGTACTCTATCCGGAGAATGTCGACTATCTTTATTTTGTCGCTAAGGGAGATGGATACCATTACTTCAGTCGAACCTACAGTGAACACTTGCAAGCCATGGCCAAATATAACAACTGAAGTCCTAGCTCCTGCAGGCAACTTGGAGAAGCTGATTATGGCTCTCCATTACGGGGCTGATGCCGTCTATCTAGCCGGACAAGCTTATGGATTGCGCGCCTTTGCCGATAACTTTACACCAGAAGAGATGGCCGAGGGGATAAAGTACGCTCACGAACGTGGGAAAAAAGTCTATGTCACCGTGAATATCTTTGCCCATAACCGTGATTTCGCTGGGTTGGCTGAGTATTTACAGCAGGTAGAAGAGTTGGGTGCTGACGCCATTATCGTCTCCGATCCAGGTGTTTTTTCGGTCGCCCGTCAGGTTGTACCGAATCTTCCGATCCACATCAGCACGCAAGCCAACGTGACCAACGCTGAATCGGCTCGTTTCTGGGCCGACCAAGGAGCCGAGCGGATCGTCCTGGCTCGCGAGTTAACCTTGGCCGAAATTCGAGAAATCCGCCAGGCTGTCGATGTGGAACTGGAGGTATTTGTCCATGGTGCCATGTGTATGTCTTATTCGGGCCGCTGCATGATCAGCGATTACCTCACGGGACGTCAGGCGAACAAAGGCGAATGTGCCCAAGCGTGCCGGTGGAAATACGCTTTGATGGAAGAGACCCGGCCGGGCATATACCTGCCGGTGGAGGAAGATGAACGGGGCTCCTACGTATTTAACTCTCGCGATCTCTGCTTACTTCAAGACATTCCTGCCTTGTTGGAAGCAGGCGTCCATAGCCTAAAGATTGAAGGTCGGATGAAAAGCGTCCATTATGTGGCTACGGTGACCCAGATCTATCGGCGCGCCGTCGATCGCACCCTGTTGGCTTGGAGAGAGGGGAGGGAACCGCGCATCGAAACTTCCTGGTGGGAAGAACTCGGCAAGATCAGTCACCGCCCCTATACCCGTGGTTTTCTCTACGGCCCTCCTGGTCAAGAACCGGAAATCGCCTATCGCCGCGAATACGATTTTGTAGGCATCGTCCGCCAATATGATGAACAGCAACGAAAAGCCTTAATCGAGGTGCGCAATCGTATCCGTCTAGGCGACCTACTTGAAATCGCAGGTCCTTCGACAGCCCCATCGCTGATCATCGTCAATGAAATGTGGGATGAAGAAGGAAATCCTCTTGAACAAGCGCCTCGTCCCCATCAACTGATCACCCTCAAAGTTCATCGTACCCTGGCCCCCTTCGACTTGATCCGCCGCCCGAAGAGCGGCGGTGAGGAGTCCTTCTTAAAAGTACGCATCAATCCGTCCCATATCTTTTACCTGGACATCATCTTAGAAGGCTTTGGTCATCTCGGCGTTCCGACAACCGTCGACAAGGAGTCTGGCATGGTCTTAATCCGAACGACACCTGATACCAAAGAAGAGGTTATCCGGGTTCTCGAGAGCCTCCCCTGGCCAGTGCAGTGGGAGCAGGATTAATTTTAGTCATTTCCGGCAAACTAAGTTCGGAGGTGACGTCATCCGATGGAACTGAACACCCAGGACTTCTTGATGAAAACCTTGTTGAACGAGCAGGAAATGGTCCGGGACTTTCAAAAGTTTGCCCAGACCACCGATGATTCGGAAGTGGCCCAATTGTTTCAGGAATACGCAGAAACCGATGCCCTCCGGGCCAATCGACTCAAAGACATCCTGCAAAACAAGTACGGCCATCCCATTGACGAAAAATAAAAGACCAATTTACAAAGAACTAGAGACCCCGTCGCCAGAACGGGGTCTCTAGTTCTTTGCAGATAGATTAACGATACATAGGCCAAAGCAGGTGACCAAGATAAAAGGTGAGACCAATCGCGACAACATGCCATGCCCACCAACCGACATTGAGAAACTCAAAAGCCGTCCCATTTAAGACATTACCTTTGGTTCGTTCCATGTTATTATCCACGAATTACACTCCTTTCGTTGATTTATGCCTAGTATTTCCAGAACATGAGAAAGCCAAACCTATTTTCTAAATCATAGGTAAAACAGAAAAAAGTACCACCTTTATGGAAAATAAAGGTTGACAAAGAATAGTGCGGGGTTTATAGTAAAGACATCCGAAATTGTCGAAGGTTGTTGAGAAGGGGGAGAAAACCATGAAGTCGACGGGAATTGTAAGAAAAGTTGACGAATTGGGGCGAGTAGTAATACCGATGGAACTGAGAAGAGTGATGGGCATCGGTGATAAGGACGGTTTGGAGATCTATGTGGAAGACGAAAAAATTATTTTGAAAAAATATGAACCAGCTTGTGTCTTTTGCGGAAGTGCCAATGATGTCCAGAATTACCGCGGGAAAGTCGTCTGTAAGGAATGTGCCGAATCCATGGGTAAAATGGTCGGCTAAGTTTAATTACACATTACTGAGATAATCAATACGATACATATATGACCTACCGCCGATAGAGTTCTTAGACTACATCAGAGGTGCTTTGGATCGTTTGCAAATGGGCTACGAGAAGGGCAGTAGCGTTTACACGCTACTGCCCTTTTTTAATTCCCTTACTTCATCAATACGGTAGGAAGCGGGTGGCTTATCGAAGGGGCAAATAAAATGCCAATAGACCGAGGCCGCCAAGAGTGAAGCTATGACATCGCTAGGCCAGTGAACGCTGAGGTAAAGGCGGCTCATTGAGACGAGAAGGATGACAACCCCTGTGAATAGGGCACCCACCTTGCGATGGCGTTGACCTGTGAGTACAAAAACAACTGCCGGGAGCACCAACGCGATGCCGAGCGTATGTCCCGAAGGAAAAGAGGGACTTGCTTCTAGAGCCAGAGCTGGTACAACATCGGGACGAATTCGTCCAAAAAGATACTTCAAGGGAAAGTTCAATAATCCCCAAGCGACCAGACTAGACGTCAAAATTTGAAGGGAATAGGGTTCGCCTTTTTTAATCCCGTAAAGACCTGCCAGGAGCGTCGCAGGTACAAGCACTTTGGCGGAACCGAGGCAAGTGATGTAACCCATAAATTCGTTCAAATTGTCGCTTCGCCAGCGGGACATCGTAATAAGCCCCCAGGAATCGAAGTATCTGATGCCTTCTGGGAAGAACAGAATCAAGCAGCCCAAAAAAAGAAGTACGGCTGATGTCATTGTAATCGCAAATGGAAATCGAGAAATAGGCACGAGATCGCCTGCTTTCTATGTGCTCAAGATGTAAAAAACGTTTCACATTAAATTAATTTCGTCGAAATGACTCCAGATCCTCTATCCATCAACAGATGCTTGTTTTTGGCAGAACGTATGTGCTAATATGAAAGAGGAGGTGGGGATCATGAAGCTCACACCGAAAGAGCAAGCCGTCTATAACGTGATTAAAGAACATATTCGCGAAAAAGGTTATCCTCCGAGTGTACGGGAAATCGGAGAACAGATGGGATGGGCCTCTAGTTCGACCGTTCACATCTACTTAAAGCGTTTAGAGGAAAAGGGATTCCTTCGCAAGGATCCGACCAAACCACGTGCCATCGAACTGATTCCGGAACGGCAAGAGCGGCTCGCCGAGAAAGGCCAAGAAAAAGTCCGCCATGATTATGTAGAGGTTCCTCTCGTAGGCGCCGTAGCGGCAGGACAACCGATTTTGGCGACCGAGTACGTAGAAGATTATCTACCCCTTGCTCCCAATTACCTCGGTCAAGGCGATTTTTTTGGGTTAAAAGTCAGAGGAGACAGCATGATCGAAGCAGGCATTTTCCACGGCGACACGGTCATTGTCCGCCGCCAACCTGACGCAGCTAACGGACAGATCGTGGTTGCCATGATGGAAGAGGAAGCCACGGTGAAGCGCTTTTATAAAACCGCCGATCATGTTCGTCTACAACCGGAGAACAGCGCCATGGAACCGATCATCGCTCGAGACGTAACTATTTTAGGCAAAGTCGTCGCTGTCATGCGTCGATTACACTGAACAAAAGCCACCGTCGCGCCACGGTGGCTTTCAATGTTACAATAAGATACATTGAAACAGTTTGAGCAGCAAGTAGAAGAAGGAAAAACCGAAAATACCGTAAATAATTAGCATCTCCCGAAGTGATTCGTCCGCTTCGAGACACTGCCGGATCACACTGACCCATGAAGTCCGGCCTTTATTCCTCGACGAAAGGGAACGGGCGGTCGGTACCTGTACATAACCGGTTGCTTCCATAATTCTACACGCTCCTTTGGAACTCATGTTCTGATCATAGGATATGAAACATGTGTTCCAATGTCAAGTCGGTTTTTCTACAATTTTCGCAATGAGGTCTTCCATGCGCGTTAAAGAATTATTCATCCAACAAAACCGGGTTCCTGTGACCGTAGAAAAGAGCAAACGATTGCGCAGCGTGAGCTTGCGCATATCCCCTCAGGGGTTGCTCGTCCGGGGGCCGGCTAACCTTACAGAGGAAGAGATCCAACAGTTCATCCGTGAAAAAGAGCGGTGGATTAGCCGCCATTGGACCCGCTTCTCCCTGGAAGGTCATCGGCGAGCGAAAGCAATAGAAGAAAAAAGACTGTTCTTTTACGGTAAACCCTATCAACTGGCTTTTACGCTGGAAGAAAAAGCAGTGCCGGTGAAGGAGCGAGTCCATTTTTCCGGCGACCAGCTTGTCTTGCACATGGAGCGGTCAAAGGAAAAAGACTGGCAAAAAGAACTAAAAGAATGGTTCCTTTTTCAAGCGAAGATGGTCATCGGCAAACGGGTAGCAGAGATTGCTCAGCACCTTCGATGCCAATATGGCACGGTGACGATACGAGACCAAAAAACACGCTGGGGTAGTTGTTCTTCTCGAAAAAACCTATCTTTCAACTGGCGTCTTGTAGCGATGCCGACGAAGGTGCTCGACTATGTCATCGTTCACGAACTGTGTCATCTAAAAGAGATGAACCATTCCTCGAAATTCTGGTCTGCAGTTGGGCAGATCATACCGGACTATCTGGTTCATCGCCAATGGCTAAAAGAGCATGGCAAAGAGATGACCTATATCCTTGACGAGGATTTTTTGTCGGGACAGCAGGGGGAAAACCCCTTGCCATCGAAAAGAGGTAGTGGTAAAGAGAAGACGAACGATTAGGGGAGCGCGCCGGGCATGGGGGGGGACCTATTGGAAGTTGAATCCATGATTGAACGTTTCAAGTCGGGAGATATCGAAGGTCTTCGGCTCATCTACGAGCGCTGTTATAAACCAGTATATCAAGCAGCCTTCTTCATCACCCGCGATGCCGGGCTAGCAGAAGACGTAACCCATGATGTCTTCCTAAAGCTGGGAGAAAAAATCGAGCAACTTCGAGAGCCATCCAAGCTGGAAGCCTGGTTGTGTCAGATGGCTGCCAATACAGCCCGGGATTTGCTTCGCCGTCGTGTGCGCAGTGTTCTTTGTGCGGAAGTCAGAGAAAATGCTACGGAAATGACAGGAGATTCACCGGAAGCGGCCGCCATGGAGGAGGAGGAACGAGCACTTATCCGCCGCTGTGTCAGCGATTTGCCTCAGGAATACCGCAGTGTCATCTATCTCAAATATTACCGAGATCAGACGATAGAGCAGATCAGTTCTGCGTTGGACATCCCCTCCGGGAGTGTGAAGTCACGTCTCAGCCGGGCAAAACAAAGAATTAAAAAATGGCTGGAACGGGATGGACAAATCAAACGTCATAGTGTAGAAGATATAAATAATAAAACTATTGGCAGAACCGCCGAATTTGGAAAGGAGAATACATACCATGAGTGACGTTACTGAAAAGTGCCCCATTTACGCCTATATCGAAGTCAAATTTGCCGAGGATGTGTCTTTTTTAGAGAACTACCACGGAATGCCTCAATGGGAAGCCATCTGCACCACCATCTGCCCGGAAGTACTCGGCCATTACGAAGCTTTGGCCGACGGACGCTGCGCTGTTCGTGCACGCATGCTGCGCATCCAATAAGCCGTTGTCCACACAGGACGGAGGGGTCGATGCATAATGAATAAATGGTCAGAGCCTTTTCTAGACAAGCGAATTGAAGAGGCTGTCCGTGAAATGGTAGAAAATAGCCCCACTCCGGACCTGGAAGCGTCATGGTCGAAATTCGAACAGAAACTGCAGGAGCGTTCATTGCCGACAAAGCCCTCCGTAAAGGTGCCAGCAAAACATTGGAAATGGGCTGTCGCGGCCGCTGCTGCTTTAGTAATAGGAAGCTCTCTAGCAGTTGGTTTGCCTGGACGCCACGGTGATGAACAAAAAGTGGCCAGCCTCTCCAGCAACGTTGTGGCCGGATCAGCGAATACGGCTAAAACAGAAGCGGCGAAAACAACACCGGAACCGTCTAGTGACACCTCCAGCACCGCATCCCCAGTCATCCAAAACAACCAGAGTCCGGTGGAGACTTTCCCATTAACGACGCAACCAGCCCCGGAAGCTGAAAAAACACCTGCGATCATCGCTGAAACCACGAAAGCGACAGAACCGATCGCAAAGAACAAAACCAGCGTATCCCCTAAGGCAGAAGATTCTACGTTGACGTCAACGGAGATCCAGAAGGACATACCCTTACTTGCCTCTGCCTCGGTCGATAAACCAGAGGTAGACGAGAAGAGCAGCCTACGGATGGGGATTATGGCCATGGCGGAACAACCGCTGGCAAAAAGTGCCCCTCCGCCGGTGAAGACGATAAGCCTCGAACCTACGTATATTCCTGCGGGCTATCAATTGGCATCGACGTCTGAATCAAACAATACGGGTGAAAACGAAAAAGAGTTACGATATACCGGAACGGGTTCAACGTATTTTCGATTGTCTGCCACAATAAATCCGTCTGTTGAATCACCGTCGACGATACCCGAAAAAAACCGTTATGTAGAGAATCGGACGACCCAAAGCTCTCCTGGTAAACTTATTCTCGGGAAAGACGGTTTTGTCCAGATCGACTGGGAACGGGAAGGCGTATACTACCGGTTGGAAGGGAACTTACCCAAAGAAGAAGCAGAAAAAGTAGCACAGTCGATTAAATAGTAACTATTACTAGTTGACAAGGAATGCATTATCGTACACAATAAACTCAGATCAATATTTTGGGTTGAACACCCCGACAACTTGAGGAGGGTACCATGCGTCCGACCAAAATCAAAGACGACATCTATTGGGTGGGTGCAATTGATTGGGATTTGCGTGATTTTCACGGTTACCTAACCCAACGCGGTTCAAGTTATAATGCCTATTTGATCATCGATGAAAAAATCACCCTCGTTGATACGGTGAAACATTACCTCGTCGATGAGATGATCGACCGGATTCGCCACATCATCGATCCAGCCAAGATCGATTATATCGTCTGTAACCACGTAGAAATGGATCACTCCGGCGGGATCCCGCGGATTATGGAACTGGCTCCGAATGCCACCATCGTCACATCGCCGAATGGACAACGCGGCCTCAATAGCCATTACAAAAAGGATTGGAATTACAAAATCGTCAAATCCGGCGATACACTCAACTTAGGTAAGCGGAATTTATCCTTTGTGCTGACACAGATGGTGCATTGGCCTGATAACATGGTCAGCTATTTGGCAGAAGATAAAATCCTCTTTTCGAACGATGCTTTTGGCCAGCACATCGCCTCGACGGAACGCTTTGACGATCAACTGTCGCTCCATTTGGTCATGGACGAAGCCAAGAAATATTACGCCAACATCGTCCTGCCTTACGGGGCTCAGGTTCAAAATGCCCTGAAAGCCGTCGATGGTCTGGAAATGGATGTGATCGCCACCAGCCATGGCGTCATCTGGCGTACCCATATTGCAGAGATCCTCGAAGAGTACCACAAATGGTCACTCAACGAAACAGAACCGAAAGCGCTGATCGTCTTTGACACGATGTGGGAATCGACCCGGAAAATCGCTCACGCTATCAACCGGGCTTTTGAACACAAAGGCATCGATACGAAGATCTTGAACCTAAAACACAACCACATCTCCGACATCATGACAGAACTGATCACGGCTAAGTACGTCTGTGTCGGTTCACCCACTTTGAACAACAACATGCTTCCCAGTGTGGCCGCTTTTCTCACCTACATGAGAGGCTTGGCACCGAAGCACCGTGTCGGCCTTGCCTTCGGTTCCTATGGCTGGGGCGGACAGAGTGTAGGTCAAGTGGAAGAATCCATGAAAACGGCTGGCTTTGACATGCTCGAACAAGTCAAAGTGCAATATATTCCCGACGAAAAAGCCCTTGACGAGATCACGGCTCGCGTAGAAGCCCTTTTGTAAATAGGAAAGAAAAGCACCCCTTACCGTACGGTGAGGGGTGCTTTTTTTCGAGTAAAGGGTTAGGTCAGCTTACGTACTGCATGTCCGTCAGTAAGACATCTTTGCTGTCGAGATCGACGGCCAGCATCGTCGGTAAACATTCCTTCTCTTGTAAGGGAGGGAGCAGTCTAATTTTAGGCCGGAAAGGATAGGAAGATTCCGTATCAACGACGACCCCTACTTTCCCATCGGGAAACTGGATCCGGGAACCGATCGGGTAAACGGCGATATTCTCACTTAAAGCGGTAACCACTTTCGGGTTAAAACAGATACCAGACAAAGCATGAATCTGTTTTAAGGCCTGACAGGGCTGCATGCGGGACCGATAGGGACGCTCGTTCGTCAAGGCGTCATAAACATCGACAACGCAAAGGATCTGGGCGAACTCGTGGATATCTTCACCTTTCAACCTGCGAGGATAGCCATTGCCATCCCATCGTTCGTGATGTTGAAATGCGCAGTGAGCGACAGTGATGTTCAAAAAGCCATTTTTACGAATCCATTCAAAACCGTTTTCCGGGTGTGTTTCCACCAGGTGACGTTGTCCCGGAGAAAGGGGATCGCGATGACTCAATTCCAATTCGGGAATGAATAAGTATCCGATATCATGGAGCAGTGCACCCAAAGCTAAATCTTTTAAGCGCATCGGTTTAACACCCAGGGCAATTGCTGTGCGAAGAGCCAGCACGGCTACATTGAAGGTATGGGCGGCTAGGTACGTTTCCGGCAGGCGAACATCCATATGATGAACGGGGGAGTGATAGCCCTGCACTTCATTGACGATGCTGCTGGCTAGCGTATCCAACTGCCGGATATCCAATGTTCCCTTTTTCTTCTGAACTTGTTCGAACTGCTGATGAAGAAAAAATACGCTGTCGACGCGCATCTTTTCCGGAACAGCCCGCGGAAGAGGCAGGGAACCGATAAGGGGATCCTCTACATAGATGAAAGGGAGATTCAAGCTTTGAATACGCCGGATCGTCGTCTCAGTTAGCGTTACCCCCTCGACGAGCAGAACCCGTCCATCGGGGGTGTACAAGGTTTGACCAAGAGTCAGCCCAGGAATTACTTTATGGGTCTCTACCGGTAGCATGTGGGGCCACCTTCTTTCCTTATGACACAAGTAACCTATCATCTATCAATCTATCTAGTAACTCAATTATACAAAATAATGGATAAGTCTTGTAGTAGTATTTAATATTCAAAGAATCTTACGTCTAATCACTGTCCTTTCTTACATGGTTTTTATCGAGGAGATTTTTCGAGGGTCAGCTTGTCCACATCGATACTTTTTTCCCGCTCACTTTTTTGACCTGCTTTGGAAGCTCGTTGTGTGATTCGGATCGTCGGAAGGGTAAGAGCGATGACGATGCTGGCCGCCGTAGCAAAGGCAGATACCCAAAAGACCTTATGAATCGATAGGGCCAATGAGGATTTGATCACCGGTTCAATGGCTGACCGGAATGCCGCCGGCAGCCGGGCCATGGCATCACTCTGCAAGAGCATGGAAAACAAGGATTGAGGATTGCTGTTCAGCAAGGCCCGAATCGGTTCAACGAGAGCGGAAGGGGCTTGATCTAAGAGCGGCAGCAAGTCCTGCCTGAGCAGATTCCCTGAATAATAGTTCATCACAGCTCCAAAGAGAGCTACACCAAAGGTTCCCCCGATGGAACGAAAAAGCTGCCCCGATGAGGTGACTACACCGAGCATAGTTCGCGGAAAAATTTCCTGCAAGGCGATGGTCAGTACCGGCATGACCAATCCGAGGCCAAAGCCGATGATGATCAAGATGAGGGAGGCATTCCAGCGGGTTGTCTGGACGCCTAACGTCGTGACGAGAATTGAGCCGGCTGTTAGAATCAAAAGTCCTGCTAGGATTTGCGGCTTCACACCAAAGCGGCGAAGAGAAAAACCTCCGGCTGTACTGGATAGAACCATCGAGAGCATCATCGGTGTCATCGATGTCCCGGCTTGAGAAGCAGATACTCCGATCACCCCTTGCATGAATAAGGGCATAAACATGATGGCACCAAACATGCCCATGGACATGAGAAACCCGATCGAGTTGAGTGTCACATAAGCGCGGTTTGAGAACAGGGAAAGCGGCAAAATCGGCTCTTCAGCCCTGTTTTCAGACCGTAGGAACAAGGCTAAAAACAGAGCAAAGATACCTAAAAGACTGATGATCTGCCAGGAAAACCAGGGATACTTAGTTCCCCCGAAAGAAAGGGCTAGCAGTAGACTGACCATGCTGATGGTGAAGGTGACAATACCGGCATAGTCAATTCGGGCTTGTCCTTTAACTGTTTCATGGCGAAGCCCGAGCCAGATAAATAGAGCGGCGAGCAAGCCGAAAGGGAGATTGATATAAAAGACCCATTGCCAGGCCAAGTGGTCCACAAACCATCCGCCTATTTGAGGCCCGATAATCGACGATAAGCCGAAAATACCTCCAAAGACACCCTGAAACTTGGCCCGCTCTTCACCGGTGAAGATGTCTCCAATGATGATCATTGCCATGGGCATCATGATACCGCCGCCGATCCCTTGCAAAGCCCGGTAGAGAATCAACTGTTCCATCGTGCCGGCTAGTCCACAAAGGGCAGAACTAAACATGAAGATCGCCAGCCCCGTTAGATATATCGGTTTTCGTCCGTAAAGATCGGCCAGCTTGCCGGCGATGGGAACGACGATAGTGGAACTAAGCATATAAGAGGTTGCCAGCCAAGCCATGAGTTGAAAACCGCCGAGTTGGGCGATGATGGTGGGCATGGCCGTAGAGGTAACGGTCTGGTCGAGGGCACCGAAGAACATAGCTAGGAAGAGTCCCGTAAGGAGGAGCCTGCGGTTCTTTTGCATGACGACAATCCTTTCTAAAAGAAATGTGCTTTTATACATACGATATCCATCGATAGGTTCAGCGTAAGATGAACCGTCTCCTTAATGTATCCTATAATAATTTCTGTAAAAATGTACCTTTCTCGACGCTGTCGCGCTTTAACCGACCTGGGCATAAAGTGAACGGTGTAAGGGCGAACACCACACCCGGCATCCCAACAAAGCTATATAACAGCCGGGTGGCAAGAACCCGTAGAGGAGAGACGCTATGATACGAGAAATTACGGTACTTCCGGGAAAAGACAAGACGGGAAGTTTGGAGAATTTTTCAGAGATCACCTTAAAAGCCGGTGAGACCATATCCATCGTGGGACCGACAGGCAGTGGCAAAACGGCCTTCATCTCCGACGTCGAACTACTGGCCCAAGGGGACACATCGACAGGCCGCCATGTGTTGATCAACGGCCAACCGCCTTCGGACGAATTGCGTTACGACCCTGCTATGAAACCCATCGCCATGATCACGCAGAATACAAAATGCTTTGCCGATCTCACCGCAGAAGAGTTCTTGCGGATTCACGCCCGGGCGAGAAAAATGCACGACAAAGAAATCGTTTACGAAACGATTGATCTCGCCAACAAATTTACCGGTGAACGAATCCGCAAGGATATGAAAGTGACCGTTCTCTCGGGCGGACAGACTCGTTCTTTGATGATCGCCGATGCCATCATGATTGGGGCAGCCCCGATCATTCTCCTTGATGAGATCGAGAATGCCGGCATCTTCAAGCAGGAAGTTATCGGATTGATTCAAAACACCGGCAAAATCGTCGTTTTTGTCACCCATGATCCGGTCATCGCGCTGCTGACCCAAAAACGGATCATCATGGGCAACGGGGCGGTACGTAAAGTCCTCAGCCAAGACGAATCAGAAGTCCGGGCCGCTCAGAACCTGATTGAACTGGATAAGCGGGTGGGCATCATCCGAGAAAAACTGCGGGCCGGTCATGTGATCACCAAGGAAATGATCAGCGTCAATTTTGGCTAAAAGGGCGGTGTAAAGAATGAAATTGCTCGTGATTGCAGGTCCGCCTTCGGCGGGAAAAACGGCGCTGACCAAACAGATCGTCCGCCGGTTCAAAGATGAGATGAAGATCGCATATCTGAAAATCGACGTAGTCAAAGCCTTTGAAGATGTAGAACTGAGCCGTGAGTTTGACATCCTGACAAAAAAAGTCTATTCTGGGGACCTTTGCCCTGACCACGCCGGGGTTATGGTCTTAGGGGATGCCGTGGAATGGGCCGATCGGAACAAGGCGGACTTGTTCATCGTCGAGAGCGCAGGATTGTGCCTGCGCTGCTCACCCTACCTAAACCAGGGGCTCGGGATTATTGTCTTAAGTTCCATCTCCGGTATTCATGCGCCGGAAAAAATGGGCGCCATGGTGGCCTTGGCCGATATCGCCGTGGTGACGAAAATCGATTTGGTCAGCCAAGCGGAGCGGGAAGTATTCATCCAAAAGATCAAAGAAGTCCATCCCCATATCGGTCTCATGGAGACGAACGCCCTGCAAGGGACATCGCTGCAACGGCTTTACCAGTTCATCGAGAAATCGGAAGACATCGACAAAAATCATCTGGTCCTCAAAGGGAGCCCACCTATCGGCACATGCACCATCTGCATCGGTAAGAAAGAGATCGGCTGGGATCATCACTTTGGCGTAATTAAGAAACTGGACGGCCAGATCGCAGACTACCTGTACCGAGGTGAGTGACATGAATACAAACCAACCTTGGCTCCCTCCCGGTAAGAACTGCGGCCTCTGTGGCGAAGATACGTGCAAGAGTTTTCTTCGAGCCGTCAACACGACCCAAAAAAGCTACGACGACTGTCCCTTTTACCGAAACAGTGAAGGATGCTGTACCGAATCGGAATCAAAGTGCAGTTACGGCCCTGTCGATGTACTTGGAAATGATTACGATTTTATCTTAAAGCCCTTGCCTGGCGAGATATCGGCCCGAAAAATCGTCTTGCCCTTCCGGGGCGATATGGTAGATAAGCTAGAGATTAAAGCAGGCGATATCGTTGTCGGTCGTCCCATGGGTGCCGGATGCCCGATTCCCCACGTGTTACAAGTGATCAAAGCAGACCCGGTGACAGGACTCTTATACACATGGGTCGTCGGACCGAAGTACTCTCGCGATCGAGACGTAAAAGATGTCGTCGCTTACCATATGGTCGGGTTCGAAGGTATCGCCGGCCATATCCGTAAAGAGCCTACGCTAGGTTTTCGACATACATTCCTTCCAGGGTTCTGCATGATGAATCTCAATCATACAGGCTTGGTGAATATGGTCCTACAGAAAGAGGAAGGACCTCACATCCGGATCGAGAACATTTTAATCCTGGCGAGCAAGGAGTAAGGGAAAACCCTTACTCTTTTTTATTCTAGATCATCAATTTAGGTGAGTTAAAATATGACATTATTGTATGGTTTTAATATAATGTCAAAAGTTTTGCTGTTTGATAAGAAAAAAGCTAATCTGTTGCTTGAGTTCGACCGTTAGGTGCAACCTTTTTTCTGTGGCCTGCGTCTATAGGACGGAGGGATATATGTGCAAAAACAGAAAAACCAAAAAAGTGCATGGAAAATCGTCTGTTCTATAGCGATATCTGGTACAATACTTCTGCAGGGTGCTGTGACGGCTGCTTGGGCGAGCGATAGTGATTACGGCAATCACTGGGCGAAAGAGGAAATCGGCAAGATGGTTGCCTTACGTCTATACCAGGGTGATGAACAGGGTTTAATCAGGCCCGATCGCGTCATGACCCGGGCTGAGTTTATGACCTTGCTCGTCCGAGCTTTTGATTTTCAGGTAAACTTTATAAAAGCTCCTGACATAAAGGATATCGTCGATGATGTTCCTTCGAACGCCTGGTATACAGATGATCTGATCCGTGCGGCCCATACCTTTCTACCGATTGAACATCGAATCTTTCATCCTGACGAAGGGATGACCCGGGAGGTCATGGCCCAGTGGATCATGGCTGCCTATACCCATAAGAGCAATCAAACGATTACAATCGCTGAGGAGAACCTTAATTTTACCGATGCAGGTGAGATAGATCCTCTTTATACGGAAGCTGTAAAAGAAGCGGCCTCGCTCAAATGGCTAACCGGTTATGACGACGGAACTTTTCAACCGAAAGCGCAAGTTACTCGTGCGCAGGCTGCCGTCATCGTCGCAAGGATGCTTCAAACTCTCCCGGAAAATCAACGCAAAGAGATCATCCCCTTTCAATATCACAGCCGAGCCGACCAAGGGAAATGGGACGCTCCCCAACAAGGTATGATCCTCCGTTCCAAAGAAGATATCCGCACCTTTGAAGAGAAATGGCGCGATCCATCGAGCAGCCTTTCCCTGCTCGACCCGGCCCAGATCGATTTCGAAAAACAAGCGGTGGTGGCCCTCATCGGCTATCCTAGCTCCAGTTCGAATCCTCCTCTCGTTACCTCAATGGTTCGACAAGATGACCAGTTGACGATCCATCTCGAGAAGAAAACCGGTGTTATCGAGACGGCTGATATTACAGGTATCTACCGGTTCTATAAGGTTTCCAAAGAAAAGGTTTATGGGATTAAAGAAGTGCGGACCGATCTGCATACCATCACCGTAAGCCCCGAAAAATAGAAAAGCGATACAGAGTGAAAGCGATCAGCGAAAAAGGCTGATCGCTTCCTTGTCACAATGAAATACTGGAATCTATCCCGTGAATACGTTAAAATACCTTTGACGATCCTTCGGCAACAATCGACGGAATAAGGAGAAAGCCTTCGTGCCCAGACGAGTAATTACCCTCCTAAAACAGGCAAACTATACGGCTTTGCAGAGCGCCATGGGGAATTACTTTCTAGCGGCCGTCAAGTACTTCGCCTTCCAAATGTCCGGATCGACGGCGATGCAGGCGGAAGCGGTACACAGCTTTAACGACGGCTGTGCCCAAGCGGCCGTTTTTACTGGCTCCATCTTCGCATCCCGCAAGCCGACACCGTCTTTCCCCAACGGCTTCGGGCGGTTGTCCAACTTAATCGTCCTTTTCGTGGCCATCTTCATGGCCTTTAACTCCTGGAAAGCGATCAAGGCTGGCTATGGGGCGATCTTTCACCCCCATGGGATAAACGATCTGTCCGCCTACCTCTGGAGCGTGGCCACACTGATCAGCGGATTTCTCGTCGATGGCTATGTCTTATACCAAGCGATGAAAGATATTGCCCGTGAGGCCGATGTGGAAGCCAAAGGTTTTGCTCTGGTTCGGGTAGCCATGAACAAATATCAGTTGGCCTCGCCAGAGACCCGTTTAGTCTTCTTCGAAGACCTGTTAGCGACAACGGCCATTTTCATCGCTCTCGCAGGGATCACGGCCTCCTTCGTAGGCATTGCTCCCTGGGGAGACGGTTTAGCCGGTCTGGTCATTGGGCTCTTGTTGTTGGCCATTGCCGTCAACGTAGCTTGGGAAAATGTGAAAGGACTGATCGGATACACGGCTCCAGAAGAAGTGGTCGATGAAATCGCCGAAACCATCATGGACGTACAGGGGGTAGAAGACTTGTACGAACTGGATGTGGTCCGGGAAGGATCCTACTTAGATGTGGACGGGACCATCGAACTGCCGGAGACGTGGTCGGTTGGACAAGCGGAAGACGTAAAAGAAGAAATCCAGCGCCGATTAAAGGTGATTTATCCCAATATACACAATGTCACCCTGAGCATCCATGAGGATGACGAGTTGAGCCGCTGGGGCTCCCGGGACTATGTCCGGCTGAAAAGAAAGAAAGTGGCCGATCGACTAGTCAAGACGGGAAACAGAACACGCAAATGACATAGGGAGGACGATTCAATCCATGGCAGTTTTCGTCATCGGACATCGCAATCCGGACACGGATTCGATCTGTTCGGCGATCAGCTATGCCTTTTTAAAAAGGCAACTGACTGGTCGTGAGTACATACCGGCCCGCTGCGGCAAAGTAAAACCAGAGACCCAATTCGTACTGGACTATTTTAAGGTAGATGCACCTCAACTGATCACTGATGTGCGCGCCCGTGTTTCCGATTTGCTCAACGGGCAAGCTCCCGTATCCATCTGCAAGGACACACCGATTCGAGAAGTGGGCATCCTGTCCCGGAACAAGAACACGAAGTCCCTGCCGGTCGTCGATGAGAACAACCGGCTCCAGGGGATTATCTCTTTAGGCGATATCGCCCAACTCTACTTAAACCTAGACGAATTGAACAACTTAGAAAAAATGGGCCTGACCCTCGGGGGAGTCCTGCGGACCATGGGTGGCCGCTTCTTAGTCGCGGCGCCTCCGGAGACGGTTCTCCGCGGCAAAGCGATCATCGGTGCCATGCATGAGGAGACCATGGTGCAACGGATCAGTGAAGGCGACGTAGTCATCATCGGTGACCGGGAAGGCTCCCAACTGGCTGCCCTAGATGCAGGGGCAGGCTGCCTGATCGTCACTGGCGGTTTTGCCATCACCGAGCGGGTGGAGAAAAAAGCCCGTCAAAAAGGTGTCCCCGTCCTATCGGTGCCTTATGATACCTTTAACACAGGCCGGCTCATCGGCCTCAGCGCTCCCGTCTATTCGATCATGCATCAGGAAATGGTCACCTTCCAACCGGATGACTTTGTCGATGAAACCCGCAAGGTCATGCTGGAGACCCGTTTTCGTAACTACCCCGTTGTAGACGATGAAAACCGCCTTCTGGGCGTCATCTCCCGATATCACCTGCTGGCGGCGCAGCGCAAAAAGATCATCTTAGTCGATCACAATGAAAAAAGCCAAGCCGTTGCCGGGATCGACCAAGCCCAGGTCCTCGAAGTAATTGACCATCACCGCGTCGGGGACGTTCAGACTGGGGAACCGATCTACTTCCGCGGCGAGCCTGTCGGCTGCACAAGCACGATCATCTTCTCCATGTTTGAAGAAAACGAAATCGAACCGCCGAAAGAGATTGCGGGACTGATGTTATCGGCGATTCTGTCCGATACGGTCCTGTTTAAAAGTCCCACCTGTACGGCTCGAGATAAGAAAGCCGCCGAAAAGTTGGCCAAGATCGCTGGCATTGACATCGAAGAATACGGGTTGAAGATGTTTACGGCAGGCTCCTCTTTAGAAGGCCGCACGCCTGAAGAGATCATCTACCAGGACTTTAAGGAATTCCATCTGGGCGCCATGCATCTAGGCATCGGTCAAGTGGAAACGATGGATCACGCTGGGATCGCCCGCATGCAAGAGACTCTCATGGAAGCACTGGACACGATTCGCCAGAGCAAAAACCTCGACCTGGTGTTGCTGATGCTCACGGACATCATCAAAGAGGGCACGCTGTTGCTCCTGTCCGGTGAGAAGACTGAACCGATCGAGAAAGCCTTTAATGTCGCCGTAAAAGACGGTGTGGCTCACCTGCCGGGCGTCCTTTCCCGGAAAAAACAAGTTGTCCCGCCGCTGTCGTCCTACCTGGGTACATAAAACCTAACAGAGTATAGACTTCATCGTTAAGAAAAAGCGAAATCTCGACATAGGGAAAAGCGGCCTGGATAAAACCAGTCCGCTTTTCTATTTCTTGCTTTTCGTGGATATGTTTTCGTAAGTCAGTCATAATAGATTGAAAAGATACTAAATAAGTGGAGAGTGAATCGATGGAAAAGGAAAAAGCTTTGCCGACACGCCAGCAAGTCCAAGACCAGTTCAAATGGAAGCTGGAAGATATCTACGGCAGTGACGGCGATTGGGAAAAAGACTATCAGGAAGCACCGAAACTGGTGGAACAGTTGAGCGGGTTAAAAGGAAAACTGCAGGAAAATGCCCTTAATCTGCTCAAAGCATTACAACTGCAAGACCAGATCGGGCAAGTGATGGAGAAACTCTTTACCTATGCGCGCATGCGCCGGGATGAAGACAACACGAACGCGACCTATCAAGCGCTGACCGATCGGGCTGTTGCCTTGAACACGCAGATAGCGAGTGCAACGTCCTTTCTAACTCCGGAGATCCTGGCGATCCCTGAAGAGGTGCTGAAGCGCTTTCAGCAGGAAGAGCAGGGGTTGAACTTGTATCGGTTCTTCTTAGACGACCTGAAGCGGCAGAAAGCCCATGTTCTGTCAGAAGGGGAAGAGACCATCTTAGCGCAAGCGGGTGAGATGGCCCAAGCCCCCGGTCAGATTTTTACGATGCTCAACAATGCCGACCTGACCTTTCCGACGATCAAGGACGAAGAAGGCAAAGAGATCGAAATTACCCATGGCCGCTTTTCCCGCCTCATGGAGAACCGCGACCGACGGGTCCGGAAAGATACCTTCCACGGCCTTTACAGTTCCTATAAAAAGCTGGAGAACACACTCGCATCGACCTTAAACTCTGTCGTCAAGCGAGACATCTTTTTTGCCCGAGTCCGGAAGTTCCCCTCGGCTTTGGAAGGATCTCTCTTCGGAGATAATGTACCTGTACAAGTCTATGACAACCTCATTCGCACCGTCCGGGCACAAAACAGCGCCATGCACCGCTATGTACGACTACGGAAAAAACTCCTCGGCTTAGACCAGTTGCACATGTACGACATATACGCCCCGATGGTCAGCGATGTGGAATGGAAAGTCCCTTACGCAGAATCGGTGGAAATGGTCAAGAAAGCTTTGGCACCGCTCGGGGCCGATTATGAGCGGGTACTGGCCGACGGATTCCAACAGGGATGGATAGACGTATACGAAAACAAGGGGAAAACGAGCGGTGCCTATTCCTGGGGTCCCTTCGGTACACACCCTTATGTGCTCCTGAACTATCAAGACCAGCTCAACGATGTCTTCACCTTGGCCCACGAGATGGGCCATGCGATGCATTCCTACTACTCCCATAAAGAGCAGCCTTACATCTACTCCCAGTACACCATCTTTGTAGCCGAGGTAGCCTCTACCGTCAACGAGACACTGCTCACCAACTACCTGCTTGATAAAGAACAAGACCGGGCAAAACGCATGTATCTCATCAACCACTACCTGGAGCAATTCCGGGGCACCGTCTTCCGCCAGACCATGTTTGCCGAGTTTGAAAAGGCTATCCACGGCAAAATCGAGGTAGGAGAAGCGTTGACCTTGCAGTCGCTAAAAGAAGTCTATCATAAACTGAATGTGGACTATTACGGGCCTGACATGATTGTCGATGAAGACATCGACATCGAATGGGCCAGGATCCCCCATTTCTATAACAATTTCTATGTCTACAAATATGCCACCGGTTTTTCCGCGGCCACTGCCCTGGTTCAGAAAATCCAGTCAGAAGGACAGCCGGCCGTCGACCGCTACCTAACATTCTTACAAAGTGGCGGTTCGGACTATCCTTTAGAACTGCTGAAAAAAGCCGGTGTCGACATGACCTCGCCCCAGCCGATTGAGCAGGCGCTGACCGTATTTAATAAATTGTTAGATGAGATGGAGACGTTGGTGGCTGGGTAAAAAGGTCCAAAGTTAGGGCACTCATGAACTAAGTGGTTTAGGCTAACCCAGAACTGATCGCAAACAGTTCTGGGTTTTTTATCAAAGGACTATTCGAAAAAGTCAAAAAAAGAGGATTAACAACATATATGTAGAAGAAATAGGTAGTGTTTTTATAGAGAAAGAGTGATTGATTTCAGGCATAGAAAGGAGTTCCAACTGTGGGAAAGGCCATATTTAAGCAACGAAATGGTGTGTTAGGTGTCGGGATTGTGACGCCCTGCGGGTTTATCACGCCAGAGCAACTTTGCGGATTGGGAAAATTGCTCCCCGAGGTAGGAGCCTTAGGGAGCAAACTGACGACCCGGCAAACGATGGTCGTATTGATCCCAGAGGAAGCTTTTGACCGTTTTGTTGCCGGCATACGAAACCTGGGGCTAGATGTCGGTGTTTTTGGAGATGTGGTGCGGAACGTGAAAGGTTGCCCAGGAAATGGCGAACTCTGTCATCGCAGTCTAGGCAACGTCTTTGAACTAGCCGTAGAAATTCAACAGCAGTATATGAACCAGCCAACGCCCCATGATTTCAAAATCAGTGTGGCCGGTTGCCACCGGGGATGCACCGATCCTCATTGTGCCGATTTCGGCGTCATCGCTACGGGGCCAAAGACTGTCGAAGTATTTCTAGGCGGCCGCGGCGGCAGCCGTCGTCCTCAACATGGACAAAAGGCTTACGTGAATATTCCCAAAGAGTCCATCTTCGTCGTCTTAGATCATGTGCTTGATACATACCGGAAACTAGCCGAAGATCATGAACGCCTATGTAATACCATCGGTAGAGTGGGCCTGGATCCCTTCATAATACAGGCAGAGAAATTGCCGGGGACGGTCGAAGAAGACGAATTTGCCGATTTTCTGAACAGCTAATTCTCGGATTTTTACTGGTTTCTTCTGAACTGGAACCTGTCTTCTGTTCCAATAGTCTGCTCGTTCATGAATCCGATGTAAGGAGCGATATGGAGATGATAGCGGAGAACGAAATCAATTTGCAGGAGATCCACGAGAAGCTAAATAACCTCTGTTTAGATGGAGAAGTATGTTCGAACTGTGAAAAGAATAAATGCCTGATTTTTTTCGCCAAAAAAGTTGCCAGCTATGTCTTGACCAAGAAAGTGACGACGATCCGCCAAGGTATGGCCATGATCCCCAACCACGATTTAAAAACATATTCTGAAGACGATATGATCGAGACGTTGGCTATGGTACTACAGCAATGCAAGGACTGCCGAGATAACCATGATGACGATTGTACGATCAACTTGATCCGGACATGCATGGAATATGCTTTGTTTGGCGACAAGCTCCCCTATCAGGGAAGTGTCACCTTATATCTACTGGAGGCACAGAAATCGAACGGCCGCGTGGGGGATACCTTGAAGGCAAAATATTTGAACCGAAAGAAAACGAAATAACCCATAAAGGAACTCTTACGGGAGCTTTCTGTTCAGGGATATAAAAAACCTACTGCCATTTTAAGGGCAGTAGGTTTTTTCATTGATAAAAGAAATGACTAGGAGGAGACTTTGCCCAAACGATTCTTTTTAAACGAGGCCAAAACCGTGTAGAAGCAGGGGACGATGACTAAGGTGAGCATCGTCGAAAAGAACAGGCCAGAGATAATCGTCACGGCCATAGGCTGAAAGAGCACGTCGCCCGATACAGCGAGAGGAAGCAAGCCGGCGATGGCCGTCCCGGAGGTGAGCAAAATAGGCCGCAGCCGTGCTTCGCCTGCCGAGATCACCGCGGGGATTAGCTCTTGTCCGCCGTGCCGGGCTTCTTCGATAAACTCGACGAGGATGATGCCGTTTCGAACGACGATACCAGCGAGGCAGATGGCGCCCATCATAGTCATAAATCCGAGCGGTGTCCGCGTAATGAACAACCCGATCAGGCTACCAGCAAAAGCGAGGAAGATGGTGCTCAAGACCAAGAAGGGAATCGAGAGGGAATAGAACTGCATGGCAATCAAAGTAATGATTAGGAAGACAACGACGATAGACAGTCGGCCCATATCGACGAAGACATCGCTTTGATCGGAAGTCTCTCCGCCGATCTCATAGCGGTATCCGTCGGGAAGGTGAAGGGACTCCAGCTTGGGCTTCAATTCCTTGATCGCCTCTGTGGCTGTTCGGCCTTTTAAGTCCGATGAGACGGTAACAACGCGGGAGAGGTCACGGTGGGGAATCGAAGAGATGGAAAAGCCAGGCTTGATATCAGCCAATTGATAGAGGGGGATCTGTTCGCCTCGGGAGTTAGGGACGGTTAAGCGATGAATGGCCGTCAAGGGATCTACCTGTTGAGCTTCGCTGTAGAGAGTGATATCGATCAGATCGCGTCCCGTATCATACTTACTGACCGATAAACCTTCGCTGACGAGGCGAAGTGTTCGTGATAAATCGGCCTCGTTTACCTGCAGGGCATCCATCATGTCCTTGCGAATTTGAATGTTGAGGGCGTACTTGTCTACCCCGAAAGAGTCATTAATGTCAAAGGTGCCTGGCATATCTTTGATGATGTCCTGGACTTGCTGGGAAAGGCCGCGCAGTTTTTCCACGTCGCTCCCGAAGATACGGACGACGATCGGACTTCCCACCGGGGGGCCGCCTTGCAACTCTTTGGGGATGATCGTCGCTTGGGGAAAACGCTGGGCCAATTCCTTATCCCATAAGGCGACGGCTTTCTCTGTAGGCAATTTCTTCTTATCGACTTTGACGACGATTTGGCCGATATTGTCGGCCGATCCTAAGCCCGTATCGCCGCTGAACATTTTTGGCGCGAACTGCCCAGCATAACCTGCTGTCATGGTCACTCCAGGCTGTTCATTGAGCCATTTACACACTTCGTTGACGGTATGGGCTGTTTCCGTAATGCTCGTACCGACAGGTGTGCGCACATTGACGAGCATTTCTGCTCGGTCAGCCGTTGGGAACAGTTGGATCGGCGTCAGGGGGATTAAGGCATAGCCGACAAGGGCGATAGCGACTCCGATCATGCCGGTGCGAAGTGGATGCCGAAGCATCTTCGGCATCAACGTGCCTGCATAATAAGCGGTCAACCGCTGGATTTGCGGTCCCAGTAAACCAGCCGGTTTCCGATAGAAGTTCTCTTCAGAGTCGCGTTGGGGAGCATGGCTGCTTTGACGACGGCTTTCCCGCCATTCCCGAAAGATGGGGATGACCGATAGGGACATGACCATGGAAGCCAGCATGGATAGGGTGATAATGATGGGGATGGGCTTAATGAAAGAGCCGACGTTTCCGTCCAGTAAGGCAAGCGGCGCGAAGGCGCAAATCGTGGCTAAGGTGGCCGTTAAGATCGAAATGGCGACTTCCTTGCTGCCTCGAACGGCAGCTTCCGTTGGCGTTTCGCCGAGGACGGTGAGACGGCGCTCGATGTTGTCATTGACGACGACAGCATCATCGACGAGAATACCGAGAACGATGATCAAAGCGATGACGGAGATTTGATTCAAGGTGACGCCGAAGCTGCTCAAGGGAATCAAACCGACAGCGAGAGAGATGGGCAGTGCCATCATCACCACGAAGGAAGTGGTCAGGTTTAAGCCTAAAGTGCAGACGAGAACGACGGCGGCGATGGCAATCAATGTTTCCCGGGTAAGGTCGGAAAAGAGTTCGTCGATGCGTTCATTTTGTTCATAGACCAGATCGATGCTGGCCCAGTTGGGCAAGGTTGTTTTCAGATAAGCCATGGTCTTGTTGATATTTTTTTGCACCGAAGGGATGTCGCTGCCGGTTTCCGGACTGACGCTGATGCTGATAGCCGGGCGGCCGTTGTGATAGGCGTATACCTCCACCGGTTTGGTCGTCAGTTCCACCTTGCCGAGGTCATTTAAATATACGGGAGTTCCCTCTGGAGTTCGTGCGATGAGAGAACGTCCGAACTCAGCTACATCGTTGACCTCTCGCAAGGATAATTCATAGGTTCGTTCGTTGCCTTGAATATCGCCGAGGGGGGCTTTTTCGTTTAATTGCTTGACTGCGTTTAACACCTGTCCCCAGGACAAGCCAAAGTTGCGCAGTTTTTGGCTGTCTACAGTCACCCGAACTTCCTCATCTGGCAACCCGGTGACAGTCACATTGGACACGTTCGGAATCGTTCGAAGTTGGTCTTTCCAGTTTTGAATCATCTCGCGCAGGGAATAGAGGTCTTCATGCCGGTCGGCGGAGATATTGAAGGTCATGATAAAAGTTCGGTTTAGGTTATCGTTGATGACCGGTTGTTTACAGTCCTCAGGCAAATCTTTTTCGGCATCTTTTACTTTTTTCCGCAGCTCTTCCCAGCGACTTTCCGGTTCTACGTCATCTTTACATTCCACGATGATGGAAGAGACGCCTAGGCTAGATGTAGAGGTGATCGATTTCAGTCCCTGAATCTCTTTGATTTGCTCCTCGATCTTTCGGGTGACCGCCTGTTCCACCTTGGAGGGCATAGCCCCAGGATAAATGGTCGTGACGGAAGCTGTGCGGACTACGATATCGGGCTGTTCTTGTTTCGGCAATCCCCAAAAGCTAAAGAGCCCGAGCAGGGTGATCATGACGAAAAAAAGCAAGGTGATTTTGCGTTTCTTTACGACGTATTCGATCATCCTTCTTGGCCTCCGCCGCTGGAGGGGGTGGATTCGGAGGAAGGTTGATCGAGTGGGGTGACGGCATCGCCATCGAAAAGGCGCTCAACACTACTGGTGATGATCTGTTCACCCGGTTGAAGCCCTGACTTAATCTCCAACTGGTCGTTGATCAGGTCACCGATATCGACGAGGCGTTTGACCGCATGGCCTTCATGGAGGACAAAAAGATAGGGTTTCTCCGCACCGCGACGAACGACGGAACGAACGGGAGCCCAAAGGGCTTCTTTTTCTTTGGCCTTATGGTAGACGTGGACGACCTGACCGGACAACCAGTCGTGGTTTGGATTATCCATCCAAATTTCGACGCCTACAGTTCCTGTGCTTTGGCTGGCTGAGGGGTATATGTACTTGATTTGACCATCTCGTTTTTGACCGTACAGGTCAACGGTGACGGTGTCTCCCTTTTGCCAATTAGCGATTTCCCGATCAGGAACGGGGATGACGACTTTTAAGGTACCGATGGAGGCGATCTTGTAAACGGCTGTTCCCGCGTTAACCAGTTGACCGGCATTAGTTAGTTTGGCGATAACCGTACCAGAAAAGGGGGCTTTCAGTCGTGTCTTGTCTAAGGTCAAAGCAGCTTTTTTCTGGCGGGAGAGGGACTGCTCATAGACCGCTTGTGTCTGGTCCCGCACTTCGTCACGAGCGCCATGGAGGACGTTCTGATAGACCTGTTCGGCATAGGTAAAATCGTTTTCAGCGACGGTCAACTGGGTTTGGGCACTCTCAAAGTCTTTTTTCGATAGGGCACTGCTCTCGTAGAGGACCTTGTAACGATCAAAATCAGTTTTGACCCGATCCAAGTTGGCCCTGGCTTTTTCCATGGTGGCTTGAGCCTGATTGATTTCATAGCTCGTCGCCCCGTTTTCGATTTGCCGCAAGTTGGCGCTTGATTGGGACGCCGCAGCTGATGCAGCGTCTAAATCTAGGGCGTAATCGGAGGGATCGATCTGCGCCAAGACGGTTCCTGTGGAAAGGCTGTCACCTTCTTTGACCAGGGTGGACGCAATACGGCCGCCTACCTCAAAGGACAATGTGGCTTCTTCGAGGCCTTGCAGCGTTCCGGAAAATTCGCTGTTTAAATGCTGTGTGTTCATGGCCGCCGTAATCACTTCGACACTGCGGGCATTGTTTTCAGAAGCCTTGTCTTTCCCGCAAGCTGTCAAAAGCATTGAGAACGAAAGAATGAGGGCGGCTTTTCGAAGCGTATGTTGATTCGCCATGATGTCTCCTTCCTAGGGTTAAAATGCCGTTTCCTTTTGACCGAAGTTTTCGAACTCATCGATGATGTTCTCCAATTCCGTGACACCAGCTTGTTGAATCGCTATCCCGAATCGGAGGGCAAGCTTTTGACAGTCGCAGTAACAGTCACAGGGATCTTCGTCTTGGCTTCGCAGTTTTACCAAGTCTTCTTTTAATTGGTGTAATTCTTGCTTAAGCCACTCGAGGAGTTGCTGTTGAGATACGTATCTGCCGAAGACCAGCCGCATCATAAAATCATACTTGATGGTTTTCGGTTCAATGGGACTCTGTATGTAGGCATGAAAGGCTTCTTTACCTATCTCGGTGATATGGTAGATGTTCTTGTTTGGTTTCCCCTCCTGGAGGACGATCTCTTTTTCGATCAAACCTTCTTTCTCCATACGGTTTAATGTGGGATAAATCGTGCCAAAGGAAGCAACGAACATATCCGGAAAGTGCTTCTCAAAATAGTGTTTGATGTCATATCCGGACATAGGGGCTTCCAAGAGAACACCAAGGATCACATCTTGACCTTTCAAGGGCCAACCTCCTTAATTGGATAGGGATGTAAGATTCGCGATATTCCCAATGTTTATATTCATGATGTTAATATAGTATTGGGAGTATCTTTGGTCAAGGGGTAAATATGATTCGACATCGTATTCATGAAAAGGACCAACCGTCCCCAATTCACTGTCGAACGATTGGTCTTATTTCATTGCTTTACATATAAAGGGTTTGCTAAGCTAGATATACATAAAAAAATTATACTTCAAAAGGAATTAAACATAAATTGTCGAACTATAGACCATGTTGCTTGTGTTATCATGAACAAGGTTGTATTTATCTGAAATATTAAACTTGAGAGGGGCAAGGAAATGGACGCAAGGAAATATGCAGCCGAGGATCTTCTCGATTTAAGCAAGGTAAAACTGACCGATGTGATCAATATCGAGTTTTTACAAAAATTTCAGGATGATTTTGCTATTGGACTCGGTTTAGCGAGTGTCACTGTCGATTTAGACGGTAACCCGGTAACAAATCCGAGTAGATACACTAAGTTTTGTATGGATTTTACGCATTCCACTGAGATCGGTGATCGACGATGTGCTGAATCTCACCGAAAAGGGGGGGAAGAGGCGGCGAGAACAGGAAAACCTTATATCTATGAATGCCACGCAGGATTAATCGATTTTGCCGTTCCGATCATGCTGGAAGGACGGCAAATTGGAACGATCCTCGGCGGACAGATTTTAACCCATACGCCAGAATTGGATAAGTACGATAGAATCGCAAAGGAAATCGGTGTCAATTCTCAAGAGTACATAGGTGCAGTTAAAGACGTAAAAACATTGGAGATGGAAAGAATCGAAGCGGCGGCGAACGTGCTATGGACTGTGGCCAATAACATCACTAGATCCTGGTACGACCAGCATAAGCTCGGTGGAGTAGCGAGGATCCTCAATGAGAATATCACTCAGATGTCAGCTACCATGGAGCAAATGGCTGCCTCTGCAAATGAAGTGAACGAGAATCAAAACAAACTCAACAACGAGATTCAAAATGTAAGCACTTTGACGGGAAAAATTAATGATGTTATCGATTTCATTAAAGAAATTGCAGACGAAACGAGACTTTTAGGTTTAAACGCTGCCATCGAAGCGGCCAAAGCGGGAGATGCAGGTCTTGGTTTCGGCGTCGTCGCCCAAGAGATTCGTAAACTTTCGAGCGACTCAAAACAAACTGTAAACAAGATTAAAGAGTTTACCCAAGAAATCAAAAATTCCGTCGCCCATACGGTTAAGATGGGAGATTCGACGACCACTGCGACCCAACAGCAAGCTTCAGCAATAGAAGAGGTCAGTGCCAGTCTTCAAGATATCGCAGGACTTTCGGATACCTTAGAAAATCTAGCTTCTAAATGATGCAAGAAAGATGTTCGAGAAGGGGTGAAAGGATATGGCGATTGTTCAGTTAGTTACTTTTGAATTATGTGGAGAAGAATATGCGATAGATATCACGATGGTTAATGGGATCGTAAAATTCAAAAATTTCAATGTCGTTAAAATCCCGAACGCAACCAGAGGGTTAGAAGGCTTTATCAATTTACGGGGAAAGGCGATCCCTCTATTTAGTTTAAAGAAGAAATTCCAGTATGATCACGAGAGTATCGATGAAGATAGCAAAATTATTGTTCTAAATCATAACGGGACCATCGTCGGGTTTATCGTTGATGAGGTTACCGACATATTTAAGCTTAAGGACGAGGAGATTGAGCCCGTACCCAACAGTATAAGTAGCAATTGTGACAAATACATAAAAGGAATTGGAAAAACATCTGACAAAATGGTCGTGATACTCGATCTAATCAAGGTATTAACGGATAACGAGATCAGACAATCCCAGGCTATTTGACGACCACGAATACAAAAGCCCGCTGCGTGAACTTTATGCAGCGGGCTTTCGTCTAAGCCGAAACATAATTTTTAGTCGGAGTCCCCTTTAACTGTGTATAGACTTTTGAATATGTGGACAGAAATTGATTGATCATCCAAACTTGTACATCACTCCAAAGCCACCTCGCGGATTAACCCAGTGGATGTTATCGCGCGGGCATCCATAACGGCAAGTGCCGCATTCCAGGCAACCTTCATAGCCTACGTTGATCGCTTTGACTTCCTCGTTCCACTCATACACTTTCGCCGGACAGATATAAGTGCAAGGCTTATCGGGACAATCATGCTGGCATAGCTCTTTGTTATTGATATGGATATGGCTGTGATCATCCGGTTGAAAGCGAACGAGAAAGAGCTTGTCTTCTAAGGTATGCATCGTTCTTGTGTACCTCAATCAAGATCATTAGGGTTACGACGGATTCGGAGCTTTAATCGAACCTTTCCTCTCATTTTTTCTTTACCCCAGGGTTCGCCATAATCGATACATGTCACCGGCGATATTCCATATTCCCCGCCGAGAAGTAACCTCGTGCCAGATTTTTTTCTGCTTATCCTTCTTGGACACGTTATCGACGGTGAAAAGTTCTCTCGCCGAGTACCGGGCGAGCTTCGGGTACAGGGTAAAGAAATGAGGATTTGACTGGAACAGTGCAGAGGCGTTTTCGTACTTCTTCAAGTCTTTTAGAACGAAACTGTCTTGGAGTCGATCGTGGTAGGCTTTTAGGGTGACTGAGGAAAAGTCGCCCTTTTTTTTCGCTTCGATGACGGTTTCAGCAGCCAGCTTGCCTGAGGTCATCGCTAAATTGGAACCCTCCCGGTGTACACCGTTGACCAGCATAGCGGCGTCACCGCAGATCAAGACCCCGTGATCATAGAGCTTGGGTACCTGATGATAGCCGCCTTCGGGAATGATTTTGGCGAGATACTCCTTGGTTTCGCCACCGGTCAGCAAGGGGCGAACGGCGGGATGTTGTTTCATTTTTTCTAACACCGTGTTTGGATTCATGCCCGAACGGGACAATTGATTGATCATGACACCTACACCGATGGACAAGGTATCCTTGTTGGTGTAGATCCATCCCATGCCGAACATGCCCTGTGTTGACTCACCGATCAACTCGATGGTTACCCCTTGCCCTTTTTCTACGTTGAACCGGTCTTCGATTGCGCCTTTCGGTAAGGCGATGACTTCTTTCACCCCTACGGCTAAGTCACCGGGAGACAAATCCTCTTGTAGTCCAAGACGCTGAGTGAGGATACTGTTAGCGCCTTCGCAGATTAAGACTACCTGGGCGCGGATCTCTCCGTGGTCCCGGTTCGTGACGACCCCGGCAACCTTCCGCCGGTCCGCACGTTCCTCAAACAAAAAGTCGGTGACTACTGTTTCCGTGATCAAAGTCGCTCCGGCCTCGACGGTTTTATTAGCCATCCAACGGTCGAAACGGGAGCGAAAGACACTAAAGTTGTTGTAGGGTTCTTCGTAAAAGCCGGGGTCTTTAAAACCGATGGTGACGACTGATTCTTCGGCTAACAACCAAGCCCGTTGTTCCACGATGGGGCGTTCCAAGGGGGCTTCCTTCCAAAAGTCTGAGATGACTTGATGGGTGGGATAGCTGTAGAGAATGCCGCCCATGACGTTTTTGCTGCCGGGAAAATCTCCCCGTTCGATGAGCAGGGTTTTGACGCCGCCTTTGGCCAAGGTATACGCCGCGGCTAATCCGGCGGGTCCAGCCCCGACAACGATCGCTTCGAATTCTAAAGGGACATCCCGCCAGCGTTCCTGATTCAGTTGTTGTTGAGTCGGCTCTTGAACCGTCATGAACGATTCCTCCCGGTTCTTAAAGCTGGCGTTCATTCCCCAAAGGGCCACCGTGCATGCGTGCTCCTAGTTCCAGAGTTAGCGCAGGCAGGATAGTTGCGGCGTCACCGACAATACCGTAAGTGGCGACTCGAAAAATCGGTGCATCGGGATCTTTGTTAATAGCCACGATGACGTCGGAGTTCTGCATGCCGACCAGGTGCTGTATGGCTCCTGAAATCCCGGCGGCGATGTACAGTTTGGGACGAACTGTGAAGCCTGTTTGTCCAACCTGATGGGAGTAGGGAGCCCAACCCGATTCGACAGCAGGGCGGCTGGCACCGATCATACCACCAATCGCCTGGGCGAGTTCTTCCACGTAGCGGAAATTTTCCTTGCTGCCGATTCCCCTGCCGCCGGCGATGATGATATCGGCCTCATCGAGGTAGCCTTCAGTGCGCTCGTCAAGGATGCGATCGACCACTTCCATGACTGTCCTCGACGGGTCAAGACCCAAGTCGCTCCATACCAGGGCTCCTCTGCGATGTGGCTGCTTCTCCGGCTCAGGAAAAACGCGCGGTCGAACCGTCGCCATCTGAGGCCAGCGATCGCGGCATAAGATCGTCGCTAGGATGTTGCCGCCAAAAGCTGGTCGAGTCTGTAGGAGTTTACGGTTGTCTACGTCTACATCCAATTGGGTGCAGTCCGCTGTCAGCCCGGTCCGCAGGGCCGTAGCCACAGAACCGGAGAGATCTCGACCGGTGGTGGTGGCGCCGATGAGCAGAATTTCCGGATGGTGGGCTTGGCATAATTGGACCAGGGCAATGCTATGGCACTCGTTTGTGTAAGGTTCAAGCATAGGGTCGTCGATGGCATAGAGGGTATCAGCGCCGTATTGGAAGGCTAGCTCGGTCAGGGGTTGAATGTCATGACCGAGGAGTACGCCTGATAGAGGACAGTTTAGCTTATCGGCCAGTTGTCGCCCGACCCCCATGAGCTCCCATGAAACGGGGGCGACTTCGCCTTGCAGTTGTTCGATATAGACCCAGACGCCATGGGCGGGGAGGTTTTTGGGTGCTTCGATCGACTCGATCGGGATTTGTTCGTGAGCTTTTGCGATAGGGGAAGATTCCGGGGCAGTGGCTGGGCCTCTGTCCGAGACGGAATTTTTGGACCCGTCTGTGGGATTTGAGGAATCTTTGAAAGCTTTGGTACTCCTATTATCCGGCATTGTCGAATTATCTGTGGTGTTTTCAGAATATAAAGCCGTTGGGGTATCTGAACTTTCCGGATTATCGGTGATACTTTGAACCGTTTTTTCGGTGAACGCTGATGGCGGTGCCTTGGGTTGCTTCTTTTTCTTTGCTGTCAATATTCATCCCCCGATGAACAAAAACCTATAATCTTCCTATCGGTGCGTAACACCCATGCTTATCGCTTAGCGGTTCGGTACGACGATATGGGGAATCAGCTTGTCTGCAAGGATTCGTGCTGCTTCGGTGGGAGCCACATCGCTGCCAGCCAGGACTTCCCCCTTTTCCCGTAAGGGAGGCGTACCGATCTTATTAACCCAGGTCGGCGAACCTTTAAGGCCCAACTGGGAAGCATCCAAGCCTAATTCGGCATTCGTCCAGACTTCTACAGGGTAATGAGCGGCGCGGATTAGGTCGGGAAGCGGCGCGTAGCGGATTTCGTTGATCTCCTTTACCACCGTGATCAACGCGGGCAATTGACAGCGGACTACTTCCCGGCCCACTTCGATTTTACGTTGCACCTGAATAACATGGTTAGTAGGCTCGATTCCATCAACTTTAGTTACATAAGTGAGCAGAGGCCAGCCCAAACGACTGGCGATCCCCGGTCCCACCTGTGCCGTATCACCGTCGATGGCTTGTTTACCACATAAGATCAGATCCAGGGGCTCTCGGTTCATCAACTGGTTTAATGCGCCTGCAAGGATGTAGCTGGTCGCTAAGGTGTCGCTGCCGGCGAAAGCGCGATCAGTAAGCAATATGGCGTGATCGGCGCCGTAGGAGATGGCTTTTCGTAGGGAATCAGTCGCTTGCGGAGGTCCCATGGTCAGTACCGTCACTCGACCGCCCAATCTGTCCCGGATCGTCAAGGCTTCTTCCAGGGCATGCACATCATAAGGATTAATGATAGACGGAATTCCCTCCCGCATGAGCGTATTTGTCTTCGGGTTGATGCGCACCTCACTGGTGTCGGGGACTTGTTTTAAACAGACGGCGATGTTCACGGAAGCACCTCCAGTTGAGCATAATGTGCCAAAAATACGGATGAAACATACAAGCTAGGTTCAATTTGAAAAATGAGCCTGTAATCACGCAAAGCCAGCTTTCCTGTCGTAAAGAGGCTGGCTTTTGTATATCAGCGATTTAATCGGGGTTCCCGACAGAAGCCATATAAATGGTCGTTTCCGACTTACCATCTACGCCGATAAGTTGGTTTACTTCGTCGTCAAAAAATGCGCCTATCGTGCAGCAGCCGAGACCGAGAGCGGTCGCTACCAAGTACGTATTTTGGCCCACATGACCCGCGTCGAGATAGATATAACGGATGCCTCTTTCTCCATATTTCCAGAAGGTACGCGGCAGAACAGCCGTCCAGATCAGATTTACGGCTGATTTTTTCAGCATCCCTTGACTTAGGGACGCCTCGGCTAATTCTTTCCCAAAGTTGCCTTCTTTGAGCAGAGTAAGGCCATGGCGTGGTACACTATAGTGGTATAAGCCCGATTCAATGCTAGCGACGCGGTGGACAGAGACATACATTTCCACTGGGAAAAGACCTCCCGCAGAAGGGGCCGTGCGGAAAAAGAAAGATTTTTCGCGAGCAACTCTTGTCGCTCCATAAGTGCCCCAGAGGAGCTGACCGAAAATCTCCAGGCTTAGAGGTGCCCCTGAAAAGCGCCTAATCGACATACGTTTGGCTAAGGTATCCCAAAGAGATAGGCTTTCTTGAATATTTGGTTTAGGCAGGGGAATGTGGGGACCGTCATATTCACGATAACTATCAGGCATGGTCGACATATCGAGTTGACGGGAAGGCATAGCATCCCGTTGGTATTTGGTCGCTTGCTGATATTCGTAGCCCAGATGGGTTTCCAAAGCACGGATCTCCTTATTGAGCAGATTGTTTTAGAAGAGAATTTATTCTGAAGAGATACCCTGTTCCGGAGTGGTCCATTCTGGGGACGGGGTAATCAGATTTCCCGAATTATTATTTCTGAATAGAAAAAAAACAATCGAGCATAGGGGTGGTGAGATCTAATGAGATCCTTCCCTTATAAAGGATATTGAGCGACGGATATCGAAAAAAATCCTGTAAAGCTAGTGCAAAGGTATTTTTCGGGTCGACATTATTTTTCCGTAAGGAGATGGATTACATATGGAAAGTGAAACATCCAATTCGTCCAGGGAAACAGAGGATACCCAGATTGCCTATTACAGAATCAACGATGCGTGCATTAATTGTGGCAACTGTCTGGAAGCTTGCTATGTTGAGGCGATCGAAAAGGGACGTAATCACTACGTCATCACCGATGAATGTATTGCCTGCGGTGTATGCTCAGAAGTTTGCCCGAAATCGGCGATTGTAGAAAACTTTTAAGAGAAAGACTGGAGCGTCACAATTTTGTTGGCGCGAGCCCGGAAACCGAGTTAAGAACCCTAGGATATCAGTGTTCAAGGGTGTGTCACAAGGATGAATGAAGCGAAGGTGGAAGAAATTCCAGTTCCTCCACAGGCACTGATTGCTCAAGCCTTACCGCGTGTCGATTATAGAGATGCTTATCGGATCCCTTGGCCCCAGGAGCTTGATCTGGATATCATCGCTTTTGTTCGCCTAATATTTACATCGGCTCCTTCCTGGGTGACGAAGCTTACCCTTTGGCGCAACCGGATAGTAAAACTTTTCGGCATTAAAGTACCGGATAACCTTTCGGTGAATACTCCCCTAAATTTCTCCTTCGAACCGGGTACGAGCGCCAGCTTTTTTCGGGTTTATGAACGCAGGACAAATGAACTCCTGCTCGGGGAAGATGACCGGCATCTGGACTTTCGACTTTCCTTTTTGATGGAAGAGCGGGACGGCGTACACTATGCAGTGGTGGCTACGGTAGTTCAATTTCACGGCCGGGCAGGACGAGTTTACTTTTTGCCGGTCAGGCCCTTTCACCGTCTGATGGTTCCGGCGATGTTGAGGAGCGCTGTGAGGAATTTTTGAATTTAGAAATGAAAACCCGCCTATTGAGTGCTTGGCTCAAAATAGGCGGGTTTTTTACTTTTAGAAAATAACTGATCTTTGTGTACATTCTTCCTTGAGTGCCCAAATCCGAACGATATCTTCTTCCACGCCCAATCTAAGGAGCTCTTTACCCAGTGCTACGGCGTAACCCTCGTAATCATCACAACCTAGTTGAACTTTAGAGATTGCTTGATAAAACATATTGAGAAGACGTTCAGTCGCCAGTTCCCCCACCTCCACTGGACATTCTTTAGCTCTCACTATCGTACTCAAGAAAGTACCGAGTGATACCAATTTTAAGAAGTCCCGTTATTACCTGGCGGTATAGCAACCGATATGCAACGTTGTCTGAACGAAGTCTCTTGGGGTAAAACCGAGAAGATCCATTAAAATGGATAAAGTTTTTCTTGCTTAGCATGGAAATCCATTGGATAATGGTTACAAAAATCGCATTTTAGGGGGTGCGTTACTTGGAGCGCGTACAAAAACATCAAAGCCATTCGCTGGAGGGAAAAAAAGACAACCAACTCCTCAAATCGATGAAAATGTCCGAACTGGAACGTTTTCTGAATCTATCATTAGACATATTTATTGTTTTTGATTTCGATTGGAAGATTATTACCGTCAATCCGTCCGTTGAAAGAATTTTTGGATATAGCACGGAAGAGGTTATCGGTAAAGACGGCAAAGATTTCATACACACGGATGATAAAGATACGGCCATTACTACTCTAGAATCGAATATAAACCAATCCAGACAAATTTATAGTTCGAACCGTATACTGTGCAAAGACGGCAGCTATAAGTGGGTCGAGTGGAATAGTATCCCTTTCGTAAACGAAAATCGAGTTTTTGCCGTAGGAAGAGACGTTACCGATAAGGTTCTATTACAACAAAAACTGAAAGACTCTTTGGGAAAAACAAAACAAATACTTGAAGGAATATCGGAGACCTATTATTCCATTGATGAGAAATGGCATTTTGAATATGTCAATCAAAATTTTGTAGATAAATATTTCAATCATCGTTTTAAATCACAGAACGATGTCATCGGGCTTTCCTTATTGGACGTCTTTCCGGAGAACCTATATCCAGACGTTTATGCAAAAGTTGAAGAAGCGATTAGAGAACAAAAAGCGGCAAAGTTTATACGGAAATCAACTTATCGAGATAAATGGTATGAAATGCATCTGGTTCCATCAAAAAACGGGCTAACCGTATTCTCGCAAGATATCACCGAGCATATTCAGTTAACAGAGCAGTTACGCCAATCTGAAGAAAGCTTCATTAAGGCTTTTCATTATAGTCCTACGATGGTTTCCTTAGCGGAAATGCCCGAACGAAAATTTATGGACGTAAATCAAAAATGGATAGAGCTCTTAGGGTATACACCTAAAGAACTAAAAGGACGTACACCATTAGAATTGAACCTATATGTAAACCCGAAGGAATATGAAGAAGTAACCAACAAAATCAATAAAAATGGACATATAAGTAACGAAAGAGTCCTTTTGCGAAGCAAGAAGGGAAAGGAAATCATTTGTTTGTTTTCAGGCGTAACGATAGATGTAAAAGGGAAGAAGTGCTTTCTAGCTAACTTTGTCGATATAACAGATTATTACAAACTAGAAACGGAATTATTGCGTCTGGAGCGGATGAATTTAATTGGGCAACTTGCTGCAGGTCTAGGTCATGAGATTCGCAATCCCTTACAAACGGTAAGGGGGTTCTTACAACTGCTAGAAACCAAGTATCAGACGGAACGAGAATATTTTGACCTAATGATTGCTGAGTTGGATAGAGCAAACTATATCATTACTGAATTTTTGTCCCTCTCAAAAAGTAAATCAAATAATTTAAAATCGCTGCTCCTTGACGATATCGTTACAAATCTCTTTCCTTTAATACAGTCAAAAGCCTTTCTCGAGGAGAAGGATATAAAGTTAGAGTTAAACAATTCGACGAAAATCTTCGGCGATGAGAAAGAACTTAAGCAATTAATAATAAACTTAGTACGAAATGGTATTGAAGCGATGGAACCAGGAAAAACTCTCACCATCAAAACATTCATAAAAAACGAACATGTCGTGTTAGCCGTCCTAGATCAGGGAACAGGCATTGATCCCGAGATTTTTTCCAAACTTGGTACGCCTTTTGTTACCAGTCGGGCTGACGGTACGGGTCTAGGTTTGGCTGTATGTTACAGTATAGCGGAACGGCATAACGCAAAAATCGAGGTGGACACAAGCCCTGAGGGGACGACTTTTTTAGTCCGGTTCCCCCATCGTGAATTGAGCGTTGGTAATGCCAGAGATGGTAAGTAAAACAACCCTGAAGTCAGGGCTGCTGTCAATTCAGCAGCCCTGAAACTCGATAATTTTGGTAATTAAGGAAGCCGTCTGCAACGGAATAGTCCGGTAGTAACCAAGCGATTATTACGAGTTACCCGGAAGCAGATGCAGAATCCACGAGGGACACGTACCCGAGGAGTTATCCGAGCCATTTCATTTCCCCCCTTATATCGCTATATATTGAACCCTAAAACCCTTTTGGTTTATGGCTCAATATAACCTATGCACTGAGGGAAAAAATGGAAACCACTCAAGCTTCCCGCTCAGGCGCTTTCTAATAATACCCTCAAGGGGGGAAGTAGTCTAAGTAGTGGATTAGAGGCTTCGTAAGAAGCAAACATTAAAAACTGCTTATTAATCAGAAAATCATATCTGAATAGGAAGTAACAGATCCACCCATATTAACGCGGGAGGTGATAATATGGGTGAGATTCATTGCCAAGTCGAAGAATGTGTCCATAATGCTTCTAAAATGTGTAAGGCGAGCGCGATTAATGTTAAATCCAGAGGTACACAAAGACCAAAAACAACTGATGAGACCGCTTGTGAAACCTTCAAATCTCGGTAATTTCCTGGGCAGGGCCAAACCCTGCCTTGTTTTTTGCGATTATGATTTTAATGAAAGAGTAAGATTATTTTAAGGACGAAGAATTAAAGCGTCATTGACAATCTATATTATTTTACTCTTCATACATTCGACATATTGTGACTTTAGTCGACACTAGGTATAATCAGGGTAGTTAGACTAGTTCTTATGGCGATTAAAGATTGCATTGCCGGTTTTTATGATATAATAATCAAATCAAAGATATTACCAGCGGATTTCTTAAAAGCGTAACTCAAAAAGTCCCTCAGAACATAAAGTGGGTTTACACCTGTGACGAGCGGGGAGACCAACGAACTCCGAATTATTCTTAGAGTACTAAGTACGATTAAGTCAGCTTCACTTTAACTAAAAAATTGCTGAATTATTAAATTATTCAGCCGGGTGGTTGAATCATGAAAAAGAAAATTCTTATCGTTGATGATGCACTATTTATTCGAACCCTACTAAAAAAAATGCTAGAAGAAGCTGGGTATCAAGTTTTTGAAGCTGTGAATGGTGCGGAAGCCGCGAAAACATGGTCTACTGTCCGTCCAGACCTGGCAACGATGGATATTACCATGCCAGAGATGGACGGGATTAGTGCTATTAGAGCGATAAAAGTTATAGATCCAAAAGCTAAAATCGTTGTTTGCAGCGCCATGGGTCAACAAACGATGGTAAAAGAGGCTATATCCGCAGGTGCCATGGATTTTATCATCAAACCTTTTGAAAAAATACGAGTACTCTCAACCATAACAAAATGTATTTATACACAAAAGCAAAAGTTTTTATAAATCGTTTTTTATCATCGGTCTTATCTCAAAGACCGATTTTTTGATCTTGTCGTAGTTGAATTTGTTGACTTTAGTACAATTGCCATCTAGTGCGTTATAACTTATAATGGAAAATAATCAACCACAAAAATATTCAGTACTGTACGTAGCAGTGAGGTGATAGTCTTATGCCTAAAAAGGTTCTTATCGTTGACAACTCCCAATTTATGAGGCTTTTACTTAAAAAAATGCTGAACGGAACTGAGTATACCCTGTTTGAAGCGTCAAGCGGTACAGAAGCAATAAATCTCTGGAAAAGCACACAGCCTGATATAGCTACCGTAGATATCTCTATGCCGGATATGGACGGGTTTGAGACTATTAAGGCAATTAAGGTTTTATACCCCGGGGCAAAAATTATAGTCTGCAGTGCTCGAAATCATGAAAGCACGATCGACGATGCCCTTCGAGCGGGGGCGATTGACTACCTCGTTAAACCAATCACGAAGGAAAAATTACTTGCGATGCTCAATAAGTTATTGTGATTTACTTGTGCATTAACGTGGAGCCGGCTTGAAAAATTGAACTTATGACCTGAAAAAATCGCAGTCCGAAGAGGGAAACTGCGATTTTTTTATGTTCGCGACCCATCAGCCAATCAGTTTCGGTAACAGCGTTCCTGCCATACCGTGAAAAATGAAATCAGCCAGATGATCATACATCGTTGGTTCTTTGTTGATGATGATTAAGGTGCTATCTGAGCGGCGGCGTAAAATCAAGGAGTTGGCTGGTGTCACGGTTAGCGATGTACCAACACATAAGACTACGTCGGCCTTCATCATCCAGGCTTGTGCTGCTTTCCAGTCGTCCATGTCGAGTGGGTCTCCAAAAAGAACTACATCAGGCTTCAAAATCGTACCGCAGGAACACTTTGGTAGTTCGCTTCGTTTAAGCAAAGCTTTGACCGTTTCCATGGATTCTTTCGCTTTGCATTTTGGGCAAGTGGCGGTACGCAAATGGCCATGCAGTTCAATCACCTGAGAAGAACCGGCAGACTGATGGAGTCCATCGATATTTTGTGTCGCAATCCCTACCACTTTTCCCATCTGTTCTAATTTTGATAAGGCAAGGTGGCCTGTATTGGGAGAAACTTCTCGCCACTCTAAAAATAATTCTTTGAAATACCTATAGAAATGTTGGGGTCGGATAAAGAAGGTATCCCGGGTGATGGCTGCTTGCACCTCGGGGTTACGCCAGAGTCCACTGGGACTTCGAAAGTCGGGAATCCCCGACTCTGTGCTGATTCCCGCTCCGGTCAGAACGGCGATTCGCTGTGCCTCTTGAACTCGTTGGGTACAGCTAGATAAGCCCTTTTCTTTCATTCAAATCACTCCTGTGTTTCGCTTCTGAGTGGTACGAAAATCACGGCTTTTTCATATCTCGGAAGGAATTGTTAGCCAAAAGAAAAAGTATTATAAATCCAACTATTTAAGGAGAGAAGCCGATGAAAAAGCTTATCACCTCTGTCATGGCTGCCCTAACGATGGCCTTAGCCGTAGTGCCTGTTACTCAAGTTCGAGCTGAATCAAACAATGCCCTTTCCGCTAATGTAAGAAACTTTACTCTACCGAATGTTCTTCCCGAGATGCAGCAAGCTGACTTCTGGGTTGCCAAGACCTTCGACCCGGACCGAGTCTTAATGACATCCGTTCAAATCCAAGCCTTCAATGGCAAAATTCAAGCGGCGCTTCCAAATACCGTCTTTGATCTAACGACCTTTCCCACAAGCCTATCCCGAGAAGAACTACATAAAAAAATTACCCCCGTACCGCTGCCTGAAGATACACTATATGTTGAAGGGAAAGCAATTAATAAGGCATACTTCCAAAAGGCGACGAAACGGATGAGTTTAGAAAGCATGAAGAAAAACAATCCTGTCGCCTACGCCTTCACGATAAAACGCTCGAGCCTTGGTGCCTATCCAACAACAGATCGAATTACAGATGAACAAGAAGACAAAATCTATGATTGGAATCTACAGACGACCATCGGACCAGCCGAACCGATCTTAGTTCTATACCAGAACCAGGCAAAGGACTGGGCTTTTGTCCAATATTACAATTACGCTGGATGGATGCCGACGGCGAATTTGGCCATTGCCTCAAACAGGGATGAATGGCTTGAATATATCAAGGCGGATCGCTTTCTGGTTGTTACTGGCGGCAAACTCTCCTTAGGACCGAACCCTCTTTGGCCGGAGCGCTCAGACTATGAGTTGGTTATGGGAACGAAACTACCCCTGGTGGATGCTGAGAAGGCGACTGCAATAGTGGATTATCAATCGGCGGCCGGTAATTACCAGGTCTCCATTCCTGTTCGGGACAAAGCGGGAAAGCTGTCCTTTCGAATAGCACTGATTCCCTTTAGCGCTGATGTTTCTGAAGGCTATCCTCCTTATACCCGCGCAAACATTCTCCGGCAGGTTTTCAAATTGCAAGGGGAACGGTACGGCTGGGGCGGACTCTTTCATTCATGGGACTGTTCCTCTCTGGTTATGGATGTGTTTCGGAGTTTTGGATTCAACCTACCCCGCAACACTGATGAACAGGAAAAAGTGCCCGGGAAAACATTACAACTGACCCAAGTTCAGAAGACTAAACGAAACAACCTTTTAGCAACGTTGAATCCTGGGACATTGCTTTATCTACCTGGGCATACCATGATCTATCTAGGAACTTTTCAGGGTCGTCCCTATGTAATTTCAGCAGTGGGCTCTGTTGGAGATCCTACCCGGCCGAACCCCGATGGGGTCACACTTCCGAAAATACCCATCTACGGTATCGTAGTTTCTGATCTTACCCTATCCAGAAAAAAGGTAGATTTAGACTGGCTTACTGCGCTCACATCAGCCAACGAGATTACAGATACAGAAGGAGTGAACAGGAAGTTAAAGTAGAAATCTTCCCGTTGGTGGACAGGATCGGTTTGAGGGGCCAGTGAAAAATTAGACACTTAAGCCCCTTTATCTAAAAGGGGCTTAGGTTTTATAAAAAGGAAGCGAATTATGTGACCACTAAACCGATGACGTATGCGCTGACGAATTGCACAGTCTATACGGGGGAAGAAGCGCATCCCGGTGCCGCGATCATCATTCGTGGAAAAAAGATTGATACTATCGTAAATGCCTCTGAAATTCCGCCCAACATACCCAGCTACGACCTTATGGGGTTGTCCGCTGCGCCGGGGTTTATCGACATCCAAGTTAACGGCGGTGGTGGTTATTTATTTAACGATGATATATCACTCCAGGCCGTAAGAAAAATCGCCGAAGCCCACAGGCGTCATGGAACAACGAGGATGTTGGTCACATTGCTTACCACGTCTTTTGAGAAGATGAACAAAGCTGTGGATGTAATGGAAGAGTGTGTATGTAAAGGAGTGAACAGCATCCTAGGGGTCCATTTTGAAGGGCCCTATATTCACCCTCAAAAAGCCGGGGTTCACGACAAGCAGTACATTCGACGTCCCGATGAAGAGGAGTTATACAGGCTTATAGAAAGGGACTCCTTACAAACGATTCGTATGATGACCATTGCTCCAGAGATGATTGAAGACCGTCATTTGGCTCTTTTGGTAAAGCACGGCGTGATTTTATCGGCCGGTCACTCACTGGCGACTTACGAACAAGCCGTTCGTGCCTTTTCCAAGGGAATTCGATGCATTACCCATTTGTTTAATGCCATGTCTCAACTCGGAAGCCGTGAACCCGGGTTAGTCGGTGCCTGGCTTACTCATGGAAGAGAAATTTACGCGGGGATCATTGCGGACGGCTATCATGTTCACCCGACTGCTATTCGTATAGCCAAGCAGTTGAGTAATCGTAAATTGTTTTTAGTCACCGATGGGATGCCTCCGGTAGGTGCGAAACAGCGAACCTTTCATTTAGGTATCTACACGGTGATAAGCGAAAAGGGTAAATGTGTTACCGAAGACGGCACCCTTGCCGGTAGTGCCCTCGATATGGCCAGTGCCGTCAGATATTGTGTAACAGAATTGGGGATTTCAATGGATGAGGCGTTGCGAATGGCTTCAACATATGTGTCAGAACTTCTTGGGCTCGATGATCGACTTGGAAAAATTAAATCAAGCTATGATGCGAACATCGTCATTTTTGACGATACCATCGATGTAAAAGCAGTTGTGCTTGACGGGGAGCTCCAGATTTTTAAAGAAGAACCTAAAACGCCAATTACTAAAGAATGTCCCTATTGTCTATCCATTATTCCTGCCAAAGCCGTTCGCTGCTCTGCTTGTACATCGCAATTAAATCTTTAGCTGTTGAAACACAGTTTATAAACGAAGAGTTACTGCTAAACCGAATTGGAACTAAATACCAGTTGAAAAAACGAATTGATTGTGTGATAATAATCAAGTTCGCCGCTGCGATAACGAAATGTAAAGCAGAGGCGTGGTCCTTGAAAATCAAACAGTTGTAAGCAAAAGCGTGCGAAACCAAAGTCAATTCGGCCCGCGCAAGCGGGAAGGATGGACAACTTCTTAAGAGCTGATAACTTCTTTTATAAAGAGGCATTAACTCGATAAGAAATTTTATCAATAAGAGCTTGACTCAAGCTTATCTACATTTTTTGTGGAGAGTTTGATCCTGGCTCAGGACGAACGCTGGCGGCATGCCTAACACATGCAAGTCGAACGGAGAGCGG
>NZ_JACVHF010000169.1 GCF_014502795.1 Heliobacterium chlorum | reverse complement strand
CACATAAATCCGGTTACGCAGCCCGGCAGTATCTATCGAGTGTTTCAGATTTCGAAAGGGAGTTATTATGTTTAGGCTAGAGGCGGAATAGGTCGGGTCTTCTTCCGAGTCAAAAAACCAAACATCCCGGTAATAGTCTACATACCACTCCCAGCCGCAATATTCGGCCAGCTTCTTAAAACAGTCTGCCGGGGCCATGTAATCAAACATGATGCTAACGACAGTCGGGGCACCGGGCATCACATGATTTGTCGTAAATATTCCTTGTCCGTACTTCAAGATAATATCCTTAGCGATCCAGTCCGCCGTCTGCCCTTCGTACGTTTCCACGACCAGACGCCGGTTCAATTGAAACGTGTAGTCCTGAGCGGTTACGTCCCATATATTCAAGCCACCCGTAGATCGAGCTAACTTAACGGAGTCGATGATTCCGGCGAAAACCCTCACCCC
>NZ_JACVHF010000168.1 GCF_014502795.1 Heliobacterium chlorum | reverse complement strand
TGGTGGGCGATAACGGAATCGAACCGCTGACCTCTTGCATGTCAAGCAAGCGCTCTAACCATCTGAGCTAATCGCCCGTAAGTGATGACCACTTTATGGTCCCTCAAAACTACACAGAGGAGAAATTTATTTTGATTCCGCTACGGACGGTTCCCACGTCGTTACCGGCGCTAAAGCGCCGACGACTGAGGTCGCCCAGTCCCGCTGCATCAAAATAAAATCTTCCTGATAGTAAAGCGTCAATGTAAGGTCAAGTCCTCGACCGATTCGTACCCGTCGACTGAACGCCTCACGGCGTGTACATCCCGGGCCGATCGACCAGGTCATCTTCCTGGGGTCTTACCTCTTTCGAGTGGGAAGTCTCATCTTTGGGTCGGTTTCGCGCTTAGATGCTTTCAGCGCTTATCCGCTCCCGACATAGCTACCCAGCGCTGCCGTTGGCACGACAACT
>NZ_JACVHF010000167.1 GCF_014502795.1 Heliobacterium chlorum | reverse complement strand
CGGAGCCGCTTGATCGCTATTCGCCGGATCGAAAAACCATAGGTCTCGGTAATAATCGACGTACCATTCCCAACCGCAGTAATCAGCCAGTTTCTTCAGGCAATCCGATGGGGGCTTGTAATCAAACACGATCGACCGGACGGTCGGTGCGCCCGATAGAACGTGATTGGTTGTAAACATGCCCTGGCCGTATTTGAGGATGATGTCGTTGACAATCCAATCCGCCGTCTTTCCTTCATAGGTTTCTACAACAAGTCGCCGGTTGAGTTGGTAGGTGTAGTCCTGGCACTCTACTTGCCACAGATTCAATGCTCCAGAAGCACGATTAAGCTTTACCGTGTCAATGATGCCGCCGAAGACACGCTCACCGTCGATCTCGATGATCACTTCATCGCCCTCGTTGGGTTGAATGTTCTTGATGGTAAACGAACAGGTGTCCACCATTGAGGTCAA
>NZ_JACVHF010000166.1 GCF_014502795.1 Heliobacterium chlorum | reverse complement strand
GGTGTAGGGTGTGCCGCTGCCCATAAAGCGTCGCCGCCGTTCGCGCGCCTCTTCGGCTGCTGCAGACTGACGGGCAAGCTCCAAGGCGACGGCGCGGTTCTGGGTGATCTGCAGTTGCTGCGCCTGGATCGACTGCTTGGCCTGCAGGGCCAGCAGTTGGTTGGTGGCCTGGGCAGCCTGCAAGGCGCCACCCGCGGACTGGCTCTGCTGCACCAGAGCGGCCAAGGCGCTTTCATCCTCGACCAGGCTCTGTTTCACCTGAGCCTGCACGCGCAGCGCCGTATGCAGCCCGTCGAGGCCCTGTTGCCAGCGTTCCCGCGCTTCGTCTGCCAGGCGCTGGCTGCTGACGTCGCCGGTGTACTCGTTCGGGTAGAGTCGGCTGAACTCCTGATCCAGGCGCTGCACTTCGTAGGCCAACCCTCGCGCTTCGGCGAGCAGCCGCTCGGTATTGGCC
>NZ_JACVHF010000165.1 GCF_014502795.1 Heliobacterium chlorum | reverse complement strand
TGATCTGGTGGCAATGGCGGAGGGGTCACACCCGTTCCCATCCCGAACACGGAAGTTAAGCCCTCCTGCGCCGATGGTACTTGGGACGTTGGTCCCTGGGAGAGTAGGTCGCTGCCGGATCGACCGGTTAACCAAGCCGGTATTACCGGATGCGTAACGTATCCGGTATAAATGGGGCTATAGCTCAGCTGGGAGAGCGCTTGAATGGCATTCAAGAGGTCAGCGGTTCGATCCCGCTTAGCTCCACCAATTTTATCAAGCCACTTGTCGCTGAACGGTGACAGGTTTGTTCCTTGAAAACTGCACAGAGGTAAAAGTAAAGCGCAAGCGATTTATGATAACTGGCCAGCAGTGCAAGCCGCAGGCGGAAGTCATGATCAAATAAGGTCAAGTTAGTAAGGGCATACGGTGGATGCCTAGGCGCTGAGAGGCGAAGAAGGGCGCGGATAACTGCGA
>NZ_JACVHF010000164.1 GCF_014502795.1 Heliobacterium chlorum | reverse complement strand
GTAGCCGTATCGGAAGGTGCGGCTGGATCACCTCCTTTCTATGGAGACTCGTCACGGTAGAGGGTGCACCCTGCTAGGTTTTCTAGTGAAGGGATGAAACCGCTACGCAGTGAGATGTCGAGGTCGAACCGGACGGAGACCTCCCAACTTATGCTTTATAAGAATAACGTGCATTGGCCAGCCAACTGGCTGATAAACGGTATTTTACGAAGTACAGATGGGACAGGTCCGAACGGAAAGGTTAGCACGCAGCGCAACACAACTGTTTGATTTTGAGGGACTGGAGAGACTTACCGGTTGAAAAGCTCAACTCGGTGTAGTAAACTTCTAAATCCGGTGATAAACCGGATTGACCTCAACAACTGCAAACTGATCTGGTGGCAATGGCGGAGGGGTCACACCCGTTCCCATCCCGAACACGGCAGTTAAGCCCTCCTGCGCCGATGGTACTTGGGACGT
>NZ_JACVHF010000163.1 GCF_014502795.1 Heliobacterium chlorum | reverse complement strand
GAAGATATTTATTTCCGTTGGCCCTTTGGTAGCTTTGCCCGTCTTCTTCGTATACTTAGTTTACTCACTACGATGTTTCTCCCCGCCATCTACTTGTCCATGTCTAACTTTCACCCGGAGATGCTTCCAACTGAATTCATGCTCTCTCTCGCTGCAGCACGGGAACGAGTACCATTTCCTGCGATAGTAACAATTATTTTTTTAGAAATAGCATTTGAGTTTATCCGGGAGTCCTCGTTACGTGTCCCTCGTATCATCGGTCCTACGATAGGTATTGTAGGAGCGATTATTATTGGACAGGCGGTCGTACAAGCGAATATTGTATCTCCGGTAATGATTATTGTAATGGCGGTTACTGTCCTCGCGGGCTTTACCATGCCGCAATATGTCTTGTTTTATAGTCTTCGACTGGTAAGACTTTTTGTAATATCCCTTGCTGCTATATTTGGTTTTTACGGTGTATTA
>NZ_JACVHF010000162.1 GCF_014502795.1 Heliobacterium chlorum | reverse complement strand
CCGGTTCATTCTACAAAAGGCACGCCGTCACCACCAAAGTGGCTCCGACTGCTTGTAAGCATACGGGTTCAGGTTCTCTTTCACTCCCCTTCCGGGGTGCTTTTCACCTTTCCCTCACGGTACTGGTTCACTATCGGTCGCTGAGGAGTATTTAGCCTTGGAGGGTGGTCCCCCCAGATTCCCACGGGATTTCACGTGCCCCGCGGTACTTGGGATCCCTTCTGCTCGTCTCGTCCTTTCGCCTACAGGGGTGTTACCTGCTGTGCCGGGCCTTTCCAGACCGCTTCGACTAGGATGATTCGTTCGTGATGAAGGTCCCGCAACCCCGCCTCCGAAGAGACGGTTTAGGCTTTTCCCCGTTCGCTCGCCGCTACTGGGGGAATCTCAGTTGATTTCTTTTCCTCCGGGTACTTAGATGTTTCAGTTCCCCGGGTTGGCTTCATACACCTATGGATTCAGTGTACG
>NZ_JACVHF010000161.1 GCF_014502795.1 Heliobacterium chlorum | reverse complement strand
ATATCAAGCATTGAATGATAAGACCAAGAAGTTAAACTTATCAGTAAACAAAAGATAGATAGAAATAATAATGAATTTCCACGTATATCTAAATGGATAGACATACTTTTTTGCTCTTTAATATATCTTTTTAAAAATAAACAGCCGATTAAACCGATAAATATAAAGGGAATATTAATCCAAAAAATCCATCTCCAATTACCTACAGATATTAAAAAGCCTCCAATACTTGGTCCTAAAACAGGGCCTATCCCTAATAGAATACTTAAAGTTCCTAATGCTGGTCCTTGTCTATTTTCAGGAATAGTTGTAGTAATGATAGCCGTAGCAGTTCCTTGTAACATTGCTGCACCTATGCCTTGTAAACCCCGAAAAGTAATTAACTCTACCACGTTGTTTGAAAGTCCACATAAAATAGAAGATATCAAAAACACTGTTAAACCAATGCTATAGATATTTAGACGA
>NZ_JACVHF010000160.1 GCF_014502795.1 Heliobacterium chlorum | reverse complement strand
TTGGATGAAGTGTTTAACAGCCGGTCGACGCTCAAAGCCGAAATCCGACTACCCTCTGGCAAGAAATATACCGGAACCTGCATCATCACTGACTTTCCTTACGAATTCCCCCAGGATGATGCGGCCACCTATAAACTCACTTTGACCGGCACAGGCGCATTAACCGTCACAGAAGGAAGCTAACGGAGGTCATCAATGGCGAACAAACAACGTGGATTTGTGGATATTGAACTGAATTCTTCTCGGAAACTTCGCTATACCCTGAATGCCTTGGTAGAAATAGAGGAAAAGCTAGGCGTCACTGTGACAGAATTAAATGAATCGAACCTCGGCATCAAGTCAATTCGAACGTTCCTCTGGGCCGGACTCATCCATGAAGCCCCTGAACTGACGGAAAAGGAAGTGGGGGATTGGGTCGACTTCAACAACCTCGAATACGTCCAGGCCAAGATTGCCGAAGCCTTTGA
>NZ_JACVHF010000015.1 GCF_014502795.1 Heliobacterium chlorum | reverse complement strand
AGATCTCTTGGCAAATATCCTGCAAAAATACTGTCACACCACGCTTATTTTTGCCGTGTCGGTAATGGGGAAGGACGGTCATCCCGTAGCCCGTACCGGGCCTCGTACCTGGACTTTAAAAACCGTCTAATGGCATCATATCGCCGTAGACGGTTTTCATAGCTTACACATATCCATTATGTTACAATGAATAAAATTTAACTACTGGATAGGGGAGGAGATAATTAGCGTGTTCTCGTTATCGAATGTTATCTCATTAGTCATCTGCTTAGGAATATTTATCTTCATAAAAATCAGTGGGCCTAAGTATAGAGCACATTACCTTTGGTTTACTACTTTTACACTCGGAGTTTTATTTAATTCCGTTGCTGCTTCATATAACTCCGATGGAGGGATGGCCTACGGGGTTCTCGCTATTCCTCTTTATTTGTTAACGGTTCCGTTATTTGCATATTCATTATGCATCAGCAAGCAGCAAAATGACAGCGATAAGTAATAAAAGGAGGGATAAAGTGTCGACGAAAAAGAAGCAATTCTTACTCGGTATATCGATGTTGGTAATTACGATTCCTTTTATTATCGGTATTCCTTGGGTGGTTACGTATTTATCATTCTGGATGTTTATCCCTTTATTTATCAGCGTAGCATCAACGTATTTTATTAAATTCGATGACCAAAATCAAAATAAGGTTCATTACCCGTGGGTGTGCTGTTCTTCCGCAGTCGTTGTTCTATTTACGATTGCATTCTTACAACATTCGGATGCTGCTATCGGTTACGCTATAATGGCTTATCCATTTGCCCTTGCAATTTTTCCTTCGTATGTACTTGCGTTATATCGGATTAAGAAACAGGGGCTAGTACAAGAAGAGCAACCATCGTCACCAACAACGAAAAACCTCTAAATTAGGGCATGGCCCGTACCGGGCCTCGTTATATCCCCATAACCCTCACCACAAAATTCCTACAAAACGCAAAAAACCGCCGTCAGCACACTGCTTCCGTCGGTTTCCCCTGCATACCGGGCCATTTCAACCCCATGGCTTCACCAGAGATGCCCCTCCGTAACTACAACCGTAACCACATTTTGGTTCTCTCTTCCACCTGGTGATCCTGCTAACCCGTATATGTTGTGGAGCCGGCGACAGGACTTGAACCCGCAACCTACTGATTACAAGTCAGTTGCTCTACCTGTTGAGCTACGCCGGCACCTCGAACAAAAAGTAATATACCAAAGGGAATTTCCCTTGTCAATAGGCGATCCAGCTAAAAAATTAGACTATTTCACGTTGCTAATCTAAAGTAAAAAGCTCGCCCGAGAGGGGCGGGCTTTTTATTTTTGGGGTACCGATCCGCGTCGGTCAGAATTGTCCGGTCCGGGTTGTTCATTATCATCGTAGGTAGATCCCTTTGCAGGGTCGCCTCCCGGATCCTCCACAGCAGGTGGATTCGCAGGGCGTTTTAGAGAAGCACAGCCTTGGGTAGCCATAAACAAAAGAAGCAATATACCGGCAATTACCCGTTTCTCCAACTTGGATCACCTCCCTTAAAAGCTTTCCTCAAGGGAGGAAAAGGAATACGAAGATAACGTAACGATTAATTATACCAGTTGGAAGGAAATGGGTCATAACGCATCGAAACCCACAACGCAAAATGGAAGTTTTTGGAGGTTTGGGTATGAATAAAGTTTTCTGGCTTTCGGTATCAATTGCATCAGCCATCTTGATGGTTTCTTTTAGCTTACCCGTTAATTCCGGCAACGTTTCAACGACAGAGTCGGTAAACCCGAATCCGACAGATGAAAACACACCGGCTTCTTCGGTACCGACACCGAACCCAGTTCAAGCCCAATTGGATTGGGCTTTTACCCGTGCCGGGCACCATCCGGAGAATCTGCTTCATGAGACCATCGCGTCAGCTAAGACCACCTTGGATCTGGCTGCCTATGTGCTCAGTCATCCCGATATGGCCCAATTCCTTGCCGAAGCTAAAAATAGGGGAGTTAAAGTGCGCATCATTACCGACCGGAAAGAGGCTCAGAAAAAAGGACAAAGGGATCTATTAAAGTCTTTAAGGAAAGCCGGCGTTCCGATAAAAATAAACAAGCATAACGGTGTGATGCACCTTACCGCGATGATTGCCGATGGAGATATCGTGGCTACCGGTTCCTGCGACTATTCCCAACCCTCTCTATCGGTCAATGATGATGTACTATTGGTGATCAAAGACCCAATTCTAGCTCAGGCTTGGAAAAATCGCTTCGAACTGATGTGGGACGACGAGGAAAACTATCAAATGTTACCATAAGTAATTACAGTAAATAACGACAGTGATTAAAGCTTCCCTTTTTCCCGGGCGATACGTGTCATCTGTTCCCGTTTGTCCTTGGGAGGAATGTAAATCTGATCACGACGGACTAATCGTATAGCCCTTTTGTTACACCCTTTTACACAGGCACCGCAACCGATGCAGCGGGAAGTATCGATGATAGCTTTTTTTCCATTCACGTCACATTCGGCTACCTTGATGGCGTGAATATGGCACCGCTTTACACAGGCGCCGCATCCGTTACACCGTTCCAGGGCGATCTCAGGAATAAAATTGCTTCGATGGACTGAGAAAACATCATGTTCATTAATGGAACGCAGTACCCCGCAGCAGCATCCGCAGCAGTGGCAGAGGTAGGCTGGGTTTTTCTGGACATTATCAGCCAGATGAACGAGACCGAGCGCCTCCGTTTGTTCTAAAACTCGAAGCATTTCGTCGACCGAGGCAGGGCGGGCGAAACCTCGCCGAACCAGCCATTCAGAAGCGTTGCCTAAAGACATGCATACATCATGAATGGGCGCATCACAGACCGTTCCCCGGTGAAGGGCCTGATGACGGCAGTAGCACATGGTCAATGATCCACCGCCGGCGTCGCGGATCATGGCCGATGCCTTCTCGTAGTCAAGAACTTCCGTTTCTACCTCTTCCGGCATCAAACTTTCGTACGTCCAGGTCTGAAACATTTTCGTGTCCGCTCCAAAAAACTCCTCGGAGACCCCTTTTTCATGATGGTACTTTTCAAAGAGTTCAGCCAAGTCTTTCATGGGCAGCTTGTCGGTGACACGCATAAAGGTATATTCAAAAAAGCCGATCACCAAAGGGGTAAGGGAATAAAGTGTTCTCCCTTTTCGGGGAATATCGATGACCAAACCTTTATCGGCCATGTGATTTAATTGAATAACGATGTCTTCCTCCGAAAAGCCTGTGAGAAGAGAGAGCTTATCGGCTGTCGTAAATCCCTGCGGGAACTGGCTGGCAATCCGGGCTTCTTTCTCTTCATACATCCGGTAGAGAATTTGCATCAAAGTTTCATTCATTGGTGCCCCGACGGGGTTTTTGTCGAGTCGGCGGGCCAACGCTTTGAAGACTTCTTCTTTTCCGATACCTAAGTGACCCATATCGAGCCCCCCTAAACAGTCCCTATATAAATGAAGAAATCCCCCGGCCGTCGTTGGACCAAGAGATTCCTCCATCTCATGCCCTAAGGCATGTTCATCGTATCAAAATGGGAGAAAAAGCTCAAGTAATGCTCTGGTTTGGCTCACATTAAATACCGTTACCGCATAGGAGAACCGGAATCTTTCTGACGATCCTCGTCCTTTTCCTCATCTTCTCCTGAAGTGCTGCCACCTTTTTTATCTTTCTTTTTATCGTCTTTGGATGATCCTTCGTCATCTTCGTCAGTACTCGATTTACCGGATCCTCCCTTTCCCCCTTTATCTTTGCCACCTTGTTCGTCGCCCTTATCATCGTTCTTATCTTTGCCTTCGCCGGATGTTCCTTCCTGACCGCCTTTGTTTTGCTGTTTTTGCGGTTGCGGCGGCTGACTCTCAGGAGGACGGCGAGCAGGAGAGCAGCCTTGTGCGATCATAAACAAGATGATCATCATAAAAATCAATATTCGCTTCATTAAATCACCTCCATGAAGAGTTTTCCTCGTGAATTCAGCCTCAATTCATTGACACTACTATTCTTCATAATGTACCATCATCTTCAAGAAAGCCTTTTAAATAGGACGCCTTTAGATTAGGCTAGATGTTATTGAAAAGGGATGGTTGTAAATGCTCGAATTGAAAATCGAACTGGCTCCCCAACGAAAAGAAAAACCACCGGCTGACAAGCTTGGTTTCGGCAAAATTTTTACGGACCATATGTTCGTCATGGATTATTCGGTAGAGCAGGGTTGGCACAACGCCAAGATCAAACCTTACGAACCGCTGGAACTTGACCCATCTGTTATGGTTTTCCATTATGGACAAGCCATTTTTGAAGGCATGAAAGCCTTCCGAACGAAAGAGGATCGGGTTGTCTTATTCCGTCCCGAAAAATACATCAGCCGCATGACCAACTCGGCGAAAAAACTCTGTATCCCTGAATTCGATGAAGCCTTTGTCATCAAAGCCATCAAAACTTTAGTCGATACGGAACGGGATTGGGTGTACGCGGAAGAAGGAACGGCATTGTATATTCGGCCCTTTATCATCGCTACAGACCCCTATCTGGGTGTGCGTCCCTCGAACACGTACAAATTCATGGTTATTCTGTCGCCCGTCGGCGCCTATTATTCCGAAGGCTTTAATCCCGTTAAAATTTTTATCACCGATGAGTTCACCCGGGCGGCCAAAAACGGCTTAGGGGACGTGAAAACACCGGCCAACTATGCCGCCAGCCTCTATGCGGGCGAAAAAGCGAAACAAATGGGATTTACCCAAGTGCTTTGGCTTGACCCCGTCGAGAAGAAGTATATTGAAGAAGTCGGAACGATGAACGTCTTCTTTAAAATCGGCGATGAGGTGGTTACGCCGGTTCTCCACGGCAGTATCTTGCCTGGTGTAACCCGTGATTCGGTCATTCAAGTCTTGAGAAATTGGGGGATTCCCGTGGTCGAACGTACCATCTCGGTCGATGAGCTATTTGAAGCTCATGCTGCGGGGAATCTAAAAGAATCCTTCGGAACAGGTACGGCCGCGGTGATTTCTCCAGTCGGTTTACTCCGTCACGGCGATCGTGAAGCCGTCATCAACGAAGGAAAAACAGGGGAACTGGCGAGCCGGCTCTTTGACTTTATCACGGGAATGCAGTACGGAAAAAGCGAAGACCTATTCGGCTGGATCGCCGATGTCCGGTAAGTAATTACAGAAAAAACATATCAATAGTAAAAGCCAGCCTGAGGGCTGGCTTTTTGCATCGCTTTACTTGTTCGTTTTCGGAAAAGCGGTTTCTCCGGTCGTAGCAGTGGCGCCAGCACCAGGCGTGGTAGTAGCCGTCGTTTGGGGAATATTTACGCCCATGTTTTGTTTGGCTTTATCATTTTTGGCCATAATCTATCACCTCCCGGGACTAGTTTGTCCGCGGTAGTTCTTTCAATTCGTACGGGGATGGTATTCTCGTTGGTATTCATAGGTTAATCGAGCAATTCGTCCGATCGCCTCTACAGCTTGCTGTTCATCAGGGTGGCAGCATAAAACCGATAAGACGTAAGGCCTGTTGGGAAGAAAGATGATGGCCGTATCATTAAAGACTCCTTCTTGAGAGCCGATTTTGTTCGCCACCTCAATCTCAAAGGGAACGCCTGCGGGGATGCGGTCATCGAACTTGCTGTTCAACAGGTATTGCATCATTTCTTCCCCCAAGGGCTGTTCCATCTGCCGAAACAGCCAAATCCCTTTTAAGTACAGCGCGGCATCACGGGCACAAGTCACATTCCCTTTTCCGGGACCCCAGGGAACCACCGATGCCCCAGATAGCCGCAAAAAGAGATAAAAATTGGATCGACCCAGACGTCGCATGAGCATATTTGTGGCTGTATTGTCACTATCTTCGATTGTATGTTTCGCCAACTGCCGAAGCGTATAGGTTGTTCCGATATGATAACTCCAAAGCCCGCCAGTGCTGGGCTCTATATCGCTCGGTACGATGGAAATGGTTTCATCCAAGTTAATCCGCCCGTCCAAAGCAAGGGAGTAGAGGAAAAGCACCAGGGGTACCTTGATCACACTGGCTGCTGGAAAAACCTTATTTGAGTTTATGCCAAGCTGATGGCCCGTCGATAAATCTTCTAAGTAAACAGCGTAAGAGCCGCCAAAACCAGCCATCTCTCTTTTTATTCGTTGTTTCAGCAGATCATATTCTTCATCAGGGGAAAAAACGTGCTGCTGTGCCTCGGTTAAATGGCTTAGGAATCGAAGGTGCGAGATATTTCGATGTTGCTGATATAAGAAGCCCATCGTCCCGAACATAACGAAAAGGAGGAAGCCGATCAGGAAATACAGGGCTCCTTGAGACAACCGCCCTTTTCGTCGAATTGCCAAGGAAACTCCTCCTTATAGTCCAGCCTGCCATCATCATACGGTCCCCAAAAGGGGAATATGAATTATTCCGGATGATATAGGCTCTTTGGAGTATATAGGAAGGAGTAATAAGATGTTTCTAACCATCAATTTTTCCCGACATCGACTAAGGTGGCTCTTTAGCATACTGGCGGTGCTCATCTTAACGGGATGGTACTTCTCGTCCCAAAACGCCCCCACGGTCTCAAAGATTGACCCCAGCGGCTCCCGTTGCGGCGACGTAGAACGCCTTCTTTGCCCCTCGGCACCGCCGATGCAAGGAGAGGACGTTGAAGAACTCCAGAGTCGACTAAAGACACTGGGCTATTATACGGGACCTATCGATGGCCTCTATGTCGGCAAGATCGTGGATGCCGTGAAGTCCCTGCAGAAGCAAAAAGGACTGTCCTCAGACGGCATAGTGACCGCAGAAACATGGCTGTCCATGGATCGACCCATTGCGACAACCACGGAGCCTTCAAAATCATCTACACCTGTCGAAGAGCCGAAAGGCACCATCATGTTAGTGGTCGATACTGAAAAGAACACCCTAACCGTCCTGGCGGACGGTAAGCCATATAAAACCTATCCTGTTTGTACAGGTAAGGAAAAAACTCCCTCGCCAATCGGAGACTGGACCATTGTCGATAAACAAAAAAACTGGGGAGACGGTTTCGGGTCGCGTTGGATGGGTTTTAACGTACCATGGGGGATTTATGGAATTCATGGGACGAACAAACCGTGGTCGATTGGAAAAAACGAAAGCGCCGGTTGTATCCGCATGCATAATCGAGATGTGGAAGAGCTTTATGCATACGTTCCTTTAAAGACGGTTGTCCGAGTCATCGATAGCAAACCTTTCAAGCTGTCGAAAAAGAAATACCTCCCCGGTGAAACAGGCCAGGAGATAGCCCGGATACAAATGGGCCTGCAGGCAAAAGGCTATACGGTTCACCTTGCCGACGGTCGGTATGGACCGGAGATGGAAGAAGCTGTCCGTTCCTTACAAACTAAACATCAACTTCCTGTCGATGGAATCGTGAACGAAGCAGTCATGGCGATTCTAGATCTAAAAATAGATCACAATAAAATAAATACTTGACGCTATGGAACGGTGTTGTTATAATTCAAACTGTCTTCGGAACAAGAAGACAAGCAAATGCGGTCGTGGCGGAATTGGCAGACGCGCTAGATTCAGGTTCTAGTGGTCGCAAGGCTGTGGAGGTTCAAGTCCTCTCGACCGCACCATATGAATGATTAAGACGGTGAATCACCGTCTTTTTTATATTTTCCTGATATTTTGTTTTCCAGATATCCTTCCTCTTTACCGCGGATATTTCCCCTCTGTCGACTCAAACTATAGGGTAGAACCGAGACGAAAGGGGGGATGAAGGATGTTTGAACGGAACAAGACCCTCGTTCACGACACCGGTTTTGAATTCGGTCACCCCGGCTGGTTTGCTTTTCATGCGGTAGCCATACCTACCATGATGTATATCGGCTCCGTGTTGACACAAAAAAAGCGACGCGGTCGATACCGTTAAATATTTTTAAACCGGGCTTGGATCATAGAGGCCCGGTTTTTTCACAAAAAAATCCAGCGCAAAAGGCGCTGGCAGGGAGAGATATATCCACCAAAAAGCGGAGCGTTTATATATTGTCCATTGCGACGAATAATATACATAAAGATATTAGGTTGTTGTGAAGGCGAGAGCGGTCGAAGAAAAAGGTTCTAACGACCGGATTCCAGCTAATGGTTCAATCGACGGCATCGGAGGCTTCGAGCCCAGCCAGATGAGCAGATCTTCCGAAGGAAGATGGCTCAAAGTATCTTGCAAAAACCGCTGTGGTTTGTCGATGCGGATAGTCCAATCGGGGAGAGTAAATCGAACATAACGAGGCAGGCGAATATGCACCTCCGGTGCCCCAAGTACATCATACCAATCGGAAAGCAATTTTAGCCACTCCGCTGCCGTGAATGGATCGGGGGGGAGGAGCATAAAATGGATGGCACCAAAGTCATGAGCTGTAATCGCCGTCAACAATTCGGTCACACTTTGCAGATCTCGGCCACGGTCCCAGAGCACTTTACAACAAGCTTCTTTGGTCGGCACCAGATTCCGTTCTCCTTCGGGAGCACTGATAAAAGCCAATCGCTCAGCGGCACTCTCCGGAGCCAATCCGAGCAATACAGCCATGGTCCAAGCGGCGATCGCGCCATGGAGGGCATCGCTGCCTAAGATCGGAATCTGAACGCGCCATTCACCGGGCGAAATGGTGGAACCGTTAAGGACTTGCAGGTTTCGCTGTAAAAAGACGTTAAAAATACTACCACTGGTGGTATAATGAATGGTAGTTGCTGTCACATCTGCCTGAGGGGATAAGCCGCAGCGGTATCGAATCCGGCCCTTAGCTGCGTTCAACGGTACAACCGTAATCGTTGGGTTGGTCACTTGTCTAACCGATGGTTCTTGATAGGAAATCCGATACTGCGGCACCTGAATAACGAGACGATCGGTGCGAGTTTCCATGAGGACGGAAATATGGGGAGGAATTATCTGGGTGAAAAATCCTGCTGTCCAACGGTGAAGGGTCAACCCCATCCCTCCTTTTCCGATGATTTCTTATAAAATAATATGGCCTTTTCATTTTTCCTTATTTACGTTCACTTTTGGTATCCGTCACATTATTTGGAGGGAGTGGCCCTATCTTTGTCGAAGATCCATTTAGTCACAGATAGCACGGCCTATCTCACCGAGGAAGCTATCCGGCGTTTGCAGGTATCCCTTGTGTCCTTGAGAGTCATTGTAAACAATACACCGGTAGAAGAGACCAACGAAGATCCCGAGCGCTTTATTCAGTATCTGCGAAAGGCTCCGACAATTCCTACTACATCACAACCTCCGCCTGGCGAACTTTTGGAGTTGTATGACCGGTTGACGGCAAACGGTGATACTGTCATTTCTCTGCACTTATCGAGCAAATTAAGCGGGACCTATCAGGCCGCTAAAGCCATGGCTGACCATCTGGAAAACCGACCCATTCACGTCATCGACACGGAGACGACTGCCGTAGGTTTGCTGATCCTCTTAGAGGAGGCTCGGAAATTTATCGACGCTGGTATGAGCACCGATGAAGTGATCCGGGAAATCGCCAAAGTTCGAGAAAGACTCAGGTTGTTTTTAATTGTAGATTCTATGGAATATTTATATCGTGGCGGCCGTATCGGCGGCGCCCAGTCACTTTTCGGTACGTTGTTGCAAATCAAACCGGTCCTATGGGTGAAAGAGGGAAAAGTCGAGGTTTACGAAAAAATCCGTACGCGCAAGAAAGCCTTTTTACGGGTTGCTGAGTTTGTCAGAGACAAATGGGACGCAGAAGGATCGCAGCGAATTGCTTTAGCCTATGTAGGTGCTTCGGCAGAGGTACAGGAACTGAAAGAACAGATTGTTTCATTAGTTCCCGGTGCGTCACCTACGATTCACTTTGTGGGTCCTGTGATTGCGGTTCACGTGGGACCGGGCACCGTTGGTGTCGCCATGGCCCCATTGGAATAAAAAAAAGGAGTGTTGCCCATGTTGGACGTCGTACGTAAGGCCCTATTGGCCGGCTTGGGAGCGCTGACATTGACCAAAGAGCGGGCCGAATCATTGGTGGATGAGCTCGTCAAAAAGGGTGAGATGAGTAAAGAAGACGCCAGCAAAATCGTCTCCGAATTGCTCGAAAAAAGTAAAGAGCAGCGGGAAGTGGTATCTGACACCATCAAGACGGAATTCCACCGGATTCGTAACGATTTTGGCTTTGTCACCCGCAAGGAGTATGAAGCGCTAGAAGCTCGCATTGTCAAAATTGAGGAAAAGCTAGGGATAAGCACACCGCCTGAAGTGGTCATTGATGCCGACCTATCGCCGAAGGAAGATAAGGAGTCGGAATCGGGCCAACCATAAATCATAATACAAATAAAATCGGAGGAATCCCCAGTGCCCACCTATGACTTTGAATGTACCCACTGCGGCCATCGCTTTTCCGAAATGGTGGCTTACTCTAAGCGCGGTGAAGTCCCCTGCCCTGAATGCGGCAAGGCAGATGCAAAAATCCGGTTGACTGGTTTTTTCGTTGGAAAATCAAGCCCCAAATCCCCTTGCGGACCTGGCGGTTGCTCTCTGCCTTCCTCAAGCGGATGCCCAGGAGCGGGATGTGGCTGTCCTGGAGCGATGTAACTTTTCTGTGCCTGTCTGATTACCATCAGACAGGCATTTTTCATTCATAGAGAATCTCCTCTAGCCATATATATGCAGCAAGTACAGGGACAAGGGGTTGGAGGCAGTAAGATGAAGTATGGCTCCATGAACAGCAAAACCAAACTGATTCTCTGGTTCTGTCTGCTACTTGCATTGCTTATATCCATGGCCGTACCTGCCGTCGCCAATCCGGAACCACAACCGGAAGTGAAGCCGCCGGTGGAAGACAAAGCTACACGACCGATCAAACATGTGCTTGTCATCGTCATGTCCGGAGTCAGTATGGATGCCTTGTTGCATACCTACACACCGACCTTTAACGAGTTGATTAAGGAAGGAGTCAGGGTCGAACAGTCTTCCGGCGTTTACCCGACGAAGGGCCCCTCTGCCCTAGCTTCGCTGATCACCGGCGCTAACCCTGAACGGCATGGACTATTAAAACCCTCACAAAAGCTAAATGCCGAGTCCGTCTTTCAGGTCTGGCAAAGTCGAGGACTGGTCACTTTACTAGCTGCTGGTCCGGAGGAAGAATTTGCCCCGCTCTCCGGAGGGTTCACTCATAAAGCATTTGTAGCCGGAGGAACTGACAAAGCGATTACCGATCGTGGGTTGGAACTATGGAAGAACGCGAAACCTTTTGCCACATTAGTTGTTCTCTCGCAGGCCGAAAAGGAAGCAAAAACAAAGGGCCCCTATAGTCAGGACCATCTCAAAGCGATTACAGAATCGGACCAGCAGGCAGCTCGGTGGATCCGGATGCTCAAAGAAGCAGGCCTCTACGATGACACACTGACCGTGATCGTTTCCGATTATGGATTGGCGCCTCGGTCGCAGGAAAGAACCATGCAAAACATCGATCGAGAACTGATCGTGCCCTTGTTGATGCGCGGTCCTCGATTGAAGACGGGTGTTACGATTCCACCAGCTCGAACGATCGATGTCGCTGCTACACTAGCTCAACTCACCGGGAACCGCGTTCCTGCCCAGTCTGAAGGGGCTGTTTTGTGGAACGCCTTTCTTCCCAATGCAGAGCTTAATCAAGAAAGCTTATACGAGAAACGGGTCAACGATTTGGCCTTACAAAACCTGAACCTCGCTCGGGAAGCTTACCAATTGGCCGAAGACAAGATAAACATCAATGGCCGAATCGACGATTTGCAAGAGCAGAAGCAGCAGATGCAGAACTTTACCGAGGAAAAGGAACAGACGATCAGTTCTTTGGAACGCAAGGTCACTTGGCAACGTTATTTGATCGGCGCGATTGTCCTTTTAGCACTCCTTGGTTTTCTGGTGGAATATTGGCTTCTTCGCAAGCGGTTTCTCTTGTTTGATTAATAAATGCTCAAAGAAAAACCGGGGCTGCTTGGGCATGCCCCGGTTCTTATTTCAGATGGCCGTCAACCGGCCTGATGGCGAAGTTTTTCCCGCAATTGATCCACTTGCGCGGCAAACATCTCGAGCCGCGCTTCTCCTTTTCTTCGGTGTAATTTCCAGACTCTAAATCGAGTGTCGCAATCAATTTGGCATAGAATAATTTATCCTCTAGTGACATTTTTCCGCTCAGAAAATACCTGTGGATTCTAAAAAGGATCTGTTCTTCCTGCAAATGATAGTCACCTCTTTCATCAATCACAACGGTCACCTTATGAACATATGCCGGAGATTGGAATGTAGAACCGGTCTAGCCGATGTTTTACGTGCATAAATTTTACATTAGGACAGGCTTTTGGACAGTACGAAGGAGGAAAGCTGAAATTGATCGGAAAAAAGCAACCTAAGCTAGAACAACAGATACTTCGTCTGCTTGACCAGCTTATCGACGAGGCCAGTCAAGTCAGTATGCTTGTCGGTCCCTATCGAGAAGAACGGTTTATCGACGGTGTGCGCATAACCGAACAATTGGCCGCTCTTTGTGAGTTGCTGGTTGAAGGGAGACGGGAGTATGTTGAGCCGACAATGCGTCAACTGCTCCAACAAAAATTGCCCCATCCCGCCGTAATGCGAAGCTTCGGTGAGTTTCAACAGGCTCTTGAGGAGTATTTGACAGCAGGGTTAGCAAAACGTAGAGCCCATTGGAATGGTCAAGAGGAAAAGGCAGTCGAACATCCTCTTGTTGTGCCCGTCGAAAATAAGAGGGTCCGCAGGGAACTACAAAGAGCATCCATTGAAGTCGCCGCTACGACTACCGAATCGTCCCGGTTAGAGAGTGAGGAAGAAATCGTAAGAGAAGAACCATCAAGCGAGAGTGAATCCCAAGATGTGACCGCTTATCTTGAAGATTGGCTCGCTCAAGAAGGCTGGATTCAAAACACTGAAAGCCCAACTCCTGAAGGAGTCCCAGAAAAAACAATCAGACAGGCAGAATCCGTAGCAGAGATACCAGTGCCTTTCAAGGAAGAGAGCCCCTTGCTCGAGCCTAATAATACCGATACGGAGCCACCAGAAAACAGCGAATCCGGTGAAAGTATAATTATGCGCGTTTTACAGGACCTATACCCAAAAGTTGAAATCATCGCCGGCAGCCCGCCAGGAGTCACCGGGATTTCTGCCTATGTTCCCTCGAAAAAGCTGGCCATCACTTGCGGCAGTCCTTCGCAAAAGACGAGCCGCATGGAGTTTGCTTGCCGGCAGTTGGGATTCAAAGTGACCTATGTATCTCCCTTTGACATGCATAGCCCCAGCCGGATTAAACGGAGCATTTTACGTTCAGGGAATCCATAACCCGCGAGTCGATCCACTATGCTCCTTCGGCAAATTCGTCCTTGACCTCATAGGCAGAGGAGTGTACAATAGCCTTACATTTGTGCACATACTTTGGTGATGATAGGGAAGAGTACCTGCAAGACCTGTGCAGATAGCGAACCGGAGTTGGTGGAAGCCGGGCTGACAGAAGCAGGGAAGCCACCCTTGAACTGCGACCTGAAACCTCCTGTTTCCGGGACGGGATGGGGTAGGGAAGCCGGAATCCTCCGTTATCAGGAATACGAGTTGACCGGATTTTTTGCCGGTAACTAGGGTGGTACCGCGTTGGCAAGAGCCTTCGTCCCTTTTGGGGATGAAGGCTTTTTTAATTTTGAATTAAGGAGTGAGCCCAATGGGCGCAATCGATAAGAAAAAATTGCTTGATATTTTGCAGGACGATTGTCGAATCAGCCATGAACAGATCGCCCTTATGCTTGGTCAAGATGTAGAAACAGTCAAATCCGCCATCAAAGAGATGGAAGATGAACGGATCATTCTCAAATATCCTGCCTTGATCAACCCGGAGAAGCTCGGTGATGATACGGTCACCGCGATGATTGACGTAAAAGTCGTTCCCCAGCGCGATGTGGGGTTTGATCAAGTGGCCGAACGCATTTATCGTTACCCGGAAGTCCGTTCCGTGTTTCTCATGTCTGGCGGTTACGACCTCTCTGTTGTCATCGAGGGGCGGACGATGAAGGAAGTGGCTCTCTTCGTTGCCCAGAAACTAGCGGTTCTGGAGCACGTCCAGTCGACGGCGACCCACTTCGTCCTCAAGCGGTACAAAAAAGATGGCGTCATTTATGACGAAAAAGAAGAAGATTATCGACTGCAGGTGAGCCCATGATGAAAAAGCCGATGGAAGAATACCTAAATCCCACGATCGTCAATCTGCCCCCTTCCGGCATTCGCCGCTTCTTTGACTTAGTGGCGAATACAAAAGGTGTTATCTCCCTGGGAGTCGGGGAACCGGACTTTATTACTCCTTGGCACATCCGGGAAGCTTGCTTTTACGCCTTAGAACGCGGTTATACCATGTATACCTCAAACTTTGGCACACCGGAACTGCGAAAAGAAATCGCCAAATATGCCGCAAAACGATACCATGTTGAATATGAACCTCTTTCCGAAATTCTGATCACTGTCGGCGCATCGGAAGCGGTTGACCTCGCCATGCGAGCGATGCTGCGTCCCGGCGAAGAAGTGCTCGTCCCCGAACCCAGCTACGTCTCATACGCACCTACGGTCACCATGGCCGGAGGGGTTCCCGTTGGGGTTCCCACCTATGTAAAAGATGATTTTCAACTGACCGTTGAGGCGTTGGAACAAAAAGTGACCGGCAATACGAAAATGCTCGTCCTTTGTTATCCGAATAATCCGACGGGAGCCATCATGACCCGGCCGGAACTGGAAGCTATCGCTCAATTTGCCGAAAAACACGATCTGCTTGTGCTTGCCGATGAGATCTATGCCGAATTAACGTATGAAGGCAGTCATGTATCCTTCCCGTCCATCGCCGGTATGAAGGACCGAACGATTTTGATCAACGGTTTTTCGAAATCTCATGCGATGACCGGTTGGCGTGTCGGTTATGTATGTGGAAACAAGGAATTTGTGGCCCAGATGACGAAAATTCATCAATACACCATGCTCTGCGCGCCTATCATGGGACAAATGGCCGCTTTGGAGGCGTTGCGCAACGGCGAAGCCGAAAAAGAACGTATGGTGGATCAATATGATCAGCGCCGTCGCTTCGTGGTGGGAAGATTCAACGAAATGGGATTGACATGCTTTAACCCGCGAGGAGCCTTTTATGCGTTCCCCAGCATTTCCGTCACCGGCCTCAGCAGTGACGCTTTTTGTGAAAAACTGCTGGCCGAAGAAAAGGTGGCTGTCGTGCCGGGAACTGCCTTCGGGCAGAGTGGCGAAGGGTTCATCCGGGTCTCTTACGCGTCTTCCCTGGCCAACTTGACAGCAGCAATGGACAAAATGGAGGCCTTTGTAAAACGCTGTCAAAAGCGGCAGGCATCGTAAAGGAGAGGTGCCCTATGAAAATCCGCTTTCTCGGAGCCGCTCAAACCGTTACGGGGTCCTGCTACCTGATCGAAACGGCCAAGACCAAGTTACTGGTCGATTGCGGATTGTTCCAAGGTTCCAAAGCCATCAAAGAACGCAACTACGGTGACTTTCCCTTCAATCCCGCGGAGATCAATTTCGTCTGTTTGACCCACGCCCATACAGACCATTCGGGCCTTTTGCCGAAACTAGCCTGTCTCGGTTTCAAGGGACAAATCTTAGCCACCGGGCCGACCATCGACCTCTGTGCCATCATGCTTCCCGATTCCGGTCATATTCAAGAGATGGATGTGGCTCGTCTCAACCGCAAAGCGTCCCGTTCCGGTAAACCCTTGCTGCGCCCCATCTATACAGCCGAAGAAGCGGCAGAAACGATGAAATTTTTCCGACCTGTCGCCTACAAGGAAATGGTCCAGTTGACGCCGGAAATCCGTGTTCGATACCAAGATGCCGGTCATATCCTCGGGTCTGCCTCCTTGGAACTTTGGGTAACCGAAGAGGGGAAAGAGGCGAAGGTCGTCTTTTCCGGCGACTTGGGGAATACGAATCTGCCGATCGTCAACGAACCGACGCCAATCGACGAGGCCGATTATATCGTCATTGAATCGACGTACGGCGACCGTTTCCATGATCGCAGCCGCTCCCGCCTCGATTTGCTCAAAGAGGTCATCACAGAAACCTATGACCGGGGCGGCAAGTTGATCATCCCCTGTTTCGCCATTGAACGGACCCAGGATTTGCTCTATGAATTGGCCCAGTTGTTTCATAAAAAAATGGTTCCCGATATCGACATATACATCGACAGTCCTTTGGCCATCGCTGCCACCGATGTCTTCGCAAAAAACATGTTCTACTTTGACGAAGAAGCCAAGGAATTTTTCCATAACTCTCCCGGGTTCTTTTCCCTTCCGAACCTGCACTATTCTCGACGCACCGAAGACTCGATGGCCCTGAACGAGATGAAGGGCAGAGCCATCATCATCGCCGGATCCGGCATGGCCGATGCCGGGCGGATCAAGCATCACCTCAAACACAATCTCTGGCGTCAGGAGACAACCGTTCTTTTCGTCGGATTTCAAGCCGAAGGCACACTGGGACGTCGTTTGCTTGACGGTGAGAAGCGAGTCCGCATTCACGGAGAAGAAGTGACAGTAAGGGCCCAAATTCGCAGTGTTCCCGGTTTTTCCGGTCATGCCGATCAGAAGGGTCTGCTCAAATGGCTGCAGGGTTTTCGGAAGCCCCCGAAAAAGGTCTTCATTACCCACGGCGAACCGGAATACATGAAGACTTTTGCGGAAAAAATTCACGAGGAGCTTCATTGGTCTACAGAGGCCCCAGGCTGGCTCGATGAAATTGTGCTTACCGGCGAAGAGCCTGCCGTTCCTCCGGCTGAACCGGTCGTCGTACCGGGACATTGTACAGTCATGCCCGTGGTCGAGGGTCAGGTTACCCGGGAATCGGTGGAACGGGCTTATCTGCAGTTGAATATGCTGTTGCATAAAATGGTCGAACGGGAAATGGCTGAAAATGATTATGCCGGGCTGATGAAACATTTTATCGAACTGGAAAAACGAATTCATCAAATGATGGAATAAGGGTTATCGACATCTCTCGGGTAATTTTTCCTTTGTTTTAACCTTTCCGGTATAGGAATGGAACCACATTGGATAAATTATCTTTGGAGGTGAACCTGAATGACTCACACAATTAACGATGACTGTGTCAATTGCGGCGCCTGTGCGCCTGAGTGCCCTGTAAATGCAATCAGTGAAGGTTCCACAAAGTATCAAATTGACCCGGGTGTTTGCATTGATTGCGGTGCCTGCGCCGATGTCTGTCCCGTTGGAGCGCCTCGCCCGGAAGAAGATCAATAAACCTGGTTTTTACGGCCGACCTTCCTCGGATAACATTTCTGGGGAAGGTCTTTTCGTATTGCCAATGCTCCCGAGGCTAGGGTACAATGGGAATGCAAATCATTTGCACAGGAGGTTGCTCCCATGAGGCTCTCCCTCGACCGCGTAAAAAAAGGACAACATATTGTGATTCGTTCAATTCCGAACGAGATGGTGCGGGCACAAGCCATCCGCTTCGGTATCTCCGAGGGAGCTGAGGTGGTTTGCCAAGAAATCATTCCAGCAGGACCCGTCGTGATTCGCAAAAACAAACAAGAAATCGCTATCGGTCGGAACTTAGCCCGGCAAATCGGTGTAGAGTTAGTCGGATAGTGCCCTGACTGAGTCATTTCGAAAACCGGGTCGTAGATACCCGGTTTTTTGCTGTGCTTTCTTCCCGATCTCCCTATGATATAATGAACGAGAGTCATTCCTCGTGGGCAATCTTGGGATAAGATCCAGTAGGGGAGGTCCTGTCCATGTCTGAACCGTGGAAAGCCGACTGGCTTCGTCGCATCCCGGCGATTCATCTGATCATCTCCTGTCCGCAACTGCTAGAAGCGAACCGTCGATACGGCCGTGATCGCCTTGTCGGCGTTGTACAACGTCATTGTCGCTTCTTACGGACACAAGTCTTATCGGCAACCCACGAGGAAGAGATGTGTCTCGCCGACTTCGCTATTGAGACGATTTGTCAACAGGTTGTTCAGATGCTGGCAGAAGATATCCAGCCTCGGCTTCGTCCTGTCATCAACGCAACCGGTATTCTATTGCATACCAATCTGGGCCGAGCACCCTTGGCTCAGGAAGCCGTTAGCGCCGTAGAGCAGGTAGCGAGCGGCTATTCCAATTTGGAGTTGAATCTGGAGACGGGAAAACGGGGCAAACGGTACGACCATCTGCGAGAACTGCTCTGCCAGGTCACCGGTGCCAAAGCAGGCTTAGTCGTTAATAACAATGCCGCTGCCGTGCTCTTAGTCCTAAGTGCACTGGCTCAGGGCCGGCAGGTGATTGTATCCCGTGGCGAGTTGGTCGAGATTGGCGGCGGATTCCGCATTCCTGATGTGCTGAAACAAAGCGGTGCCCAGCTGGTTGAAGTCGGCACTACCAATAAGACGAGGATTTCAGATTACGCAAAAGCGATAACTCCGGAGACGGCAATCCTTCTGAAAGTTCATCCCAGCAATTACCGAATTATCGGATTTACCGAGTCGGTTGCCCGGGAAGATTTAGTCCGCTTAGGACGAGAAAAAGGCATCCCTGTCGTCGAAGATTTAGGCAGCGGTTTATTGCTGGAACAGGATGCAAGCGGTTATTTCTTTGGCGAACCGACGGTCCAACAAGTGGTACGCACTGGGGTAGATGTGGTCACTTGCAGCGGAGACAAGCTTTTAGGGGGACCGCAGGGAGGTCTTATCGTAGGTCGTCTTGATCTGATCGATCAAATCGCCAGGCATCCTTTGACACGGGCTCTTCGGGTGGACAAGCTGACCATAGCGGCCTTAGAGGCAACCTTGCAGTTGTATTTAGATCCAGAAAAAGTCCGTGAAAAAATCCCCATACTTCGGTTCATAAACCGGAAGCCGGAAATGATTCACCAGCAAGCCCAGACGTTCGTTGATGAACTGCAGCGTTCTCAATCAGAACTCACTGTTAGGTTGCACCCTTCCACGTCGCAGATCGGCGGTGGTGCGCTGCCCGAAGTGGAACTACCGAGTTGGTCTGTGGTTTTAACTCCGAAGGAAGGAAGCGCCCAGTCTCTTGCCGAATCTTTACGCCAGGGAAGGATTCCCGTCATGGGGCGAATCCAAGAAGAAGCACTCTGCTTGGATATGCGAACCCTGTCGACAGAAGATGTGGCTGAACTGGGCAAGCTAATCATCGAAGCAATTTCCAAGTTCAAATCATCAGAAAAGGGGGGAAGTCCATGAACACGGAGCAGATCTGCCTCACGGCCATGTCGAGCAAAGCCGGTTGAGCAGCCAAAATCGGTCCATCGGACCTAGCCCAAGTTTTGGGCTATTTACCTCCTCCGCCACAGGATCCGAATCTACTTGTCGGAACCGAATACAGCGATGATGCCGGTGTGTATCAGCTTACACCAGAATTGGCTCTGGTACAGACGGTAGACTTTTTTACGCCCATCGTGGATGATCCTTATCTTTTTGGACAAATCGCTGCGGCCAATGCCTTATCTGATATTTATGCCATGGGTGGAAAACCGGTTACGGCCCTCAACTTGGTCGCTTTTCCCACAAGTACATTGCCTATGTCTGTGCTGGGAGAAATCCTTCGCGGCGGTGCTGACAAGGTCCACGAAGCCGGTGCGGTTCTTTTAGGCGGCCACTCGATTCAGGATAAAGAACCGAAATTCGGTCTTTCCGTCACAGGCGTCGTCCACCCGCAAAAGGTATGGACCAACGGAGGCGCCAAACCAGGACAGCAGCTGATTTTAACGAAACCACTAGGCAGCGGGATCATATCTACAGCGTTGAAAAACAAAAAAGCTTCTCTGGAAGCTGTTGAAAAAATGACGGAAGCTATGGTTACGTTGAATAAAAGGGCTGCAGAAGTCCTTTCTGCCTTTGATGTAGGCGGATGCACGGACATTACCGGTTTTGGCCTGCTCGGTCATGCCCTTGAGATGGCTCGCGCTTCCCATTGCGGGATCACCTTGGTCGCCAGCTCCGTACCAGTCATCGAAGAGACCTGGGAATATGCAGCCCGTGGTCTTATTCCGGGCGGCAGTAAATGTAACCTGACTACGGTTCGTCCGTCGGTCAGCTTCGCCGAAGCACTAGCACCGGAAGTGGGAATTGTTTTCGCTGATGCGATTACTTCAGGCGGCCTGCTGGTATCTCTCCCAGAAGAGCAGAGCGTTCCAGCTTTACAGGCCTTGCACCAAGCTGGAGTGACAGATGCTCGCCTGGTAGGTCATGTCGAAGCGGGTGAACCGGTGATTTCGGTGAAGCCTTAGGAAAGAAGGGATGTCTTTGCGTTTCGAAAAATGTGATACTTTATTCTCCGGGATTGCAAAAGCCTATGTAGAAAGGGAGGTAGAGGCGGCCTCCCTTTTCTCCTATGATTTCCATGATGAAACCTCTTTTGGCCGTCGCGTCGATCATCTCGATGGAAACAAGAACATACCGCGGCACCCAGTATCACGACTCTTGGTGGATTTTCAAAAACAGTTATCTCAAGCTGTAGGTTTAGATCCGGAAAAGAATGCTGCTGTCGAGAATGCCTTACGGCTGGCCGAAACAAACAGTTTAGCTATGGTAACGGGGCAGCAAGCGGGATTATTTACCGGTCCCTTGTATACAGTCTATAAAGCGATCACCTGTATCGCACAAGCTCGCTATTGGGAAGAACGATTGAACCGCCCCGTTATCCCCATCTTCTGGGTGGCCTCAGAAGATCATGACTTTGATGAATCGTCACACGTACAAATCCTTCAGGGGGAGCAACTCCTTCGTGTCGCCGTGACCGAATTACCGGAGGAAGCTCGTCAGGCCGTAGGCCATCGGCCTCTACCGGAAGATCTGCTTGCAGCCGTCGATGAATTTTTTGCCAATGTAGCCGATACAACCGTCAAACAAGAGTGGCAGTCACTGTTGAGAGACCTCCCTGCCAAGGTGACCAGCTTAAATGGTTATTTTGCCGCTGTTTTACACCGGCTTTTAGGTCCCTACGGACTCGTTATGCTTGATCCCTTGATGCCGGGTTTAAAAGCATTGACGGAAAGTCGCGATTTTTTTTCCTGCGTCATGAAAAAAAGCGTTGTCCTATCGGAAGGGCTGACTAAAGGCGTAGAAAGGGTTCGAGATTTGGGCTACGTTCCCCAAGTGGAAAAAAAGGTGACTGATGCCCATATGTTTTTTTATCACGCCGGAGAACGGTTGGCCATGGAACGCATTTCGGAAGGATTTTCGCTACGAGGAAAGGACGACGTCTTTTCCCCAGCTGAAATATTCCAACAGATTCAGGATAACCCAGAATCCTTTTCACCAAGCGTAGTGACAAGGCCGCTCTGGCAGGATCGGCTGCTCCCGACGCTCGCCTATATAGCCGGACCGGGTGAAATCGCCTATTTCGCGTCTTATAAACCCGTCTATGAGGCGATAGACATGGAGATGCCTCCGATTATTCCTCGTTTAAGTGCTACCTTGGTGGAAGGATTTATCGACCGTTTGCTAAAAAAATATGATATAATTCCCATCCATGATGTCCGACAAGGATTGGAGGAAAGGTTGAACCGAATCATCGCCGAACAGGATGAGCTGGGCATCAATGCTTTATTTGCTGAACTGCAGGCAAAAGTAAAGCTCGCCTATGAACCGGTCGTGGAAAAGGTCGGCCGATGGGACGGGTCTATCGGAAAAGCAGCTGAAGAAAACTTAGAACGGGTGCTCGGTCAGGTCCAATTCCTTCAGAACAAAGTTCATCAAAGGCACCGCCAGCACTGTCAGGAAAGCCGAAACCATTTTGATAAAGTGAAAAAGCATCTCTGGCCGTACGGCCCCCAAGAGAGGGTGCTGAATATTTTTCCGTACCTTTTCAAGTACGATTACGGTCTCATTGGTCAATTGATGGAGCTTGCCATAACTGATGTAGAGACACATCGGATATTATATATTTAAAAAACCCTCCATCTCGGCAGAAGAAGCCGAGATGGAGGGTTTTGCCTTTTGCTTTACGTCTCTACATAGAGAATACGTGATTGCCGATGGTGGTGATGATAGACCGTTGTCGCATCCAAGAATCGGACGTTTTTCCAGGGTTGAAAAAGTAGAGCGAACCGCTCGACGGATCCCAACCGGATAAAGCGTCCCAGGCGGCTTTCACAGAATCGCTGCTGGCCGGTTCGTTGATGGTACCGTTTTGTACCGGCTCAAACTGCCACTTATCGTAGATAACGCCGGCGATAGTTCTTGGGAATAACCCGCTTTTCATGCGATTGAGTACAACCGCACCAACAGCCACTTTCCCTTTGTAAGGCTCTCCGGAAGCTTCTGCCTCGATCAGCCGTGCTAAAAGATCTGCGTCAGCGGGATTGACCCCTTTATTAGCTTGACGACTGATGCCCGTGGGGACTTTCACGATTTGACCTGCATTGATGGAACTGGAAGAGAGTCCATTCAATTGCTGAATCGCCCATTCAGCTGATCCAAAACGGTTGGCGATGGTGAAGAGAGAATCACCCTGGCGCACGGTGTAGGTGAATACATCGGGAATAGCGAGAACTTTTCCCGAATTCAAGTTGTTTGGGTCAACATTGTTCGCCCCTTGAATAAGTTGCCAGGGAAGACCGAACCGTTGTCCCAAGGAATAGAGATTGTCTCCAGGCTGCACCGTATACTGCCAGGCATGGGCGGGAGCGACACCAAAGGCACCCGAGAACAGAAGGGTCAAAGCAAAGGCAAGAAGACCATGGCGAAGAGAGAAACTGCGAATCATTTTACCATCCTTTCCATTAGCCTCCGGAGTTAGCTGACGGGTTAGGCCGAAAAGGTAGGCCCTCTTCCTGAGAAGATTCACCCCTGCTGTCAACAAGAACGCTGACAGCGACAGTCTGAACGACTGCGGTTCCTCCGTACCCTAGCGGGATTCGGCTTTGTACGAGCTCTTTCATTATACCGACCTTGTCCAAAAGGTGTCATGATGATCTTTCTTCCTCTAGAGGGAGGCCGTGGACAGAATTCCAACATCCGAAATCTTCGACAAGATTGTTTAGCTTATGTCTAAACTTTTTTCTGTCTAAGAAGGAAAACAACGCAATATGTAGAATCATCAGAATTGACAAAAAATCCGAGGAGTTAGATGAATGTCCGAACGTGAAGAGATCGTCAGCCAATTGTTTAACTGGGTCGCCATCATCAACGCGTTACATAACCCGATAATCGCCACCGATCACGAAGGTATCGTCCGGGTGTTCAATAAAGCGGCTTCCAAGGTCTTCGGTAAGGATGTGCGTGAGGCCATGGGTCTGCCGATTGAGCAAGTGGCCCCGCAGTCCAAATTACGCCAGATCATTCAGACAGGGCAATCAATGACTGGCCTTCGGTATACATATAATGAAAGAACCTTCGTCCTCAACTTGACTCCGATTATCCGAAAACAACGGATGGTCGGTGCCGTGGCGATCTTTCAAGATGTCACAGAGATCGAATCGATCGTCGAAGAGCTTAACCGCGTCAAAGAGCTAAAAAGCACCTTAGAAACGGTCTTGGAGAACGCTTACGATGGGATTATGGTCGTAAACAATGAAGGGATTATCACCATGGTCAACAAGGCCTACTGTGATTCCCTCGGTTTTGAAGAGTCCGACCTGCTCGGAAAACCTGTCGATGAAGCGATTGAGAACACACGCCTACATGTGGTCTTAAAGACAGGCCAGGCCGAGGTAGGTGAACTGCAGCATACAGGGGAACGAGATTTTGTGGCGATGCGCATTCCCATCGTCAAAGATGGACAAGTGGTCGGTGCCGTTGGCAAGGTTATGTTTAAGAACGTGAATGAGCTAAACGCGTTGGCTAACAAGATCAATTCCTTGCAAAACGAGTTGAATTACTATAAGGTGGAACTGCAAAAGTTTCGCGGCGCCCGGTACAGTCTTGAAGCGATTATCGGAGAAAGCTACGCGATCCGCATGTTGAAAGAAACGGCCCAGCGGGTGGCTCGGAGTGATTCTACGGTACTGTTGCGCGGCGAAAGCGGTACAGGCAAACAGCTTCTTGCTCACGCTATTCACCTTGAATCGGAACGAAAATCAGGGCCTTTTATTCAAATCAGCTGCAGTGGACTTGGACCGGAAGCGTTGGAGCTAGAGATATTTGGCGGCACGAACGGTTTTGATGGCGGAATTCCCGGTAAGATTCGCTTAGCTCATCACGGAACGCTGCACATCACCGATATCGGCGATATGCCGCCAGCCGTTCAAGCCCGGCTGATGCGCATCTTGCAGGGGCAGCTGCCCATCATGGATGGACCGGAAGGGCCTTGTGTGGTCGATATACGGCTCATCGTCTCAACGAATCGTCACCTGGAGGAACTCGTTAAAAAAGGAACTTTCCGTGAAGATCTATACAACCGTCTCAATGTGGTGAGCCTCTTTATTCCGCCCTTACGCGATCGAAAAGAAGATATTCCGGAACTGGTATCGGCCTTCGTTCACCAGTTCAACAAGGAATTCGGCGTAAACGTACAAGGACTCACCCGGGAAGCGATGACCGTCCTGTACAACTATCATTGGCCCGGTAACGTCCGAGAGTTTGCCTCGGTGTTTGAACGAACCTATGATGTGGTCAAAGGAGAAATGATCGACGTCTGTCACCTACCCATTTATTTGCAGAAATTCACAAAAAACGACGACATTTCTTTGCAGCAGCAAAATCTGCAATCCTTATTGGAGCAGACGGAGAAAGCCGCTATATTGCAGTCGTTAGCACAGACAAACGGAAATAAGGTGCAAGCGGCTCAAATGTTGGGCATATCTCGAGCCGGCCTGTATCAAAAATTGACGAAATACAACATCAGCGAATAATTCCTCTCGTCGGAGTAAAACCCCGGACCTGTATACGGTTCGGGGTTTTTTGCGTTTTGTGTATAGGGAGTGAACAAAAGCAAAAAATAGGGCGGAAAGGAATAAAGGGAGGGGAGATTTGTGAGATACCTCAAACGCCTAAAAGGCATCCTCTTTGCACTCTCTGTCGGGGTTATTTGCTGGCATGGATGGACTCATCATGATTGGACAGAGAGCGAGAAGACGGTCCTTCCCCCGGCTGTCGCTGAAGCGCAAGGAGGGGACGGTCATCCAAGACAGGGAGAGGTGCAGATGCTCGCCCGAGCCATTCACGGAGAAGCTCGGGGAGAGCCTTATGAAGGCCAAGTGGCTGTCGGTGCTGTCATCCTTAACCGTTCTAAGCATCCATCGTTTCCCAATTCCGTAAACGGCGTTATTTTTCAACCCGGTGCTTTTACGGCTGTCGATGACGGACAGATATGGACACCAATGCCAGAAGACGCCTCGGCTGTCAAGGCTGCCCGCGATGCTCTCGCCGGGTGGGATCCAACGGGCGGTTGCATCTATTATTGGAATCCCGCGACTGCAACCAGTCAATGGATCTGGAGCCGTCCTGTCGTGAAAACCATTGGAAAACACTATTTTGCAAAGTAAAACTCAACACTCATTACGATTGGGCTACTCGTTTTGGGAAGGGAAGTGTAGAATTTGACCCACGAATTCAAAGAACCTCATGAGACGATCGAAAGACAACGGGATCAAGTGGCCGATCTGCGCAAATCGAGAAACGGCTTGGGTTTCTTAGCTGGAGTGCTCGGTGTGACCACGGCACTTTTTGGATATCTGGGATATAACCAGTACGTACAAAACCAAGCGTTTCGGATGGCCACAGAGAACCATTACCAGCGATCCTTTAATGAATTATCGACGAATGTAAACAATATGGAACTTGAGATGTCCCGTCTCATGGCCTCGAACTCAACGAACCAAGCGGTGACCGGTCTTACCGAAGTCTCTCGTCAAGCTACGCAGGCATCGGCCAATATGGGGCAACTCCCTCTAGCGACCCTGCTGTTATCGCGGACAAATCAGTTTGTGAATACAGTGGGAGACTTTTCGCAAAATCTAGCGGAGCGTAAGGTGGACGCCAATACTTCTCTGACGACAGAGGAACAAAGCAAGATTCGCGACCTCCATAAGCAGACGGCTTTTCTCCGGGATGAACTGAATAAAATGGGTGAACAGTTAACCACGCGCAAACTTACCTGGGTCGACCTGCAACGACAAGCTCGCATGCAGGAACAAAAAGGATCTAAGCAGCAAACCGCATGGTATGATCGCCTTTGGAATAAGGTCTTATTCACTGTCGCTGGTCAAGAAACGGAAACACAAGCCCCTCCCGTTTTGGCCAATTTTCAATTCGTCGAGACGGAACTGCAAAAGTACTCTCCGGTAGAGTATGACGGGAGATATTCAGAGCAGATTAAAATCACACCCCGCGGCCTCGGGAGTGGACAGATCACCCAAGAACAAGCCGTGCAAATCGCCCAATCCTGGATCGGTCAACCATACTTACAAGGCCATCAAATCAACGTGACCGGTGAAGGAAAAGCAGCGATCCCCTCTTACGGCATTTCTGTAGTGGCCAAGGACAATCCCAACCAAAATAAAATCAACATGGACATTTCCAAGACCGGTGGTCACGTCATCTATATGCTGAAAGACAGACCGGTTGGAACGCCAACGATCACCCGCGATGATGCAGCCGCTGTAGCTAGAGACTATCTAGCTCGCCGTGGATTTAACAACTTTGAAGTGACCACCGTTGAAGAATACCAAAATATTGCTGTTGTCACTGTCGTTCCGAAAGAAGGAAATGTCAGTCTTTATCCGGATAAGGTAAAAGTGCGAGTCGCCATGGACGATAAAGAAGTCATCGGCTATGACGGCACAGCCTATTTGACTTTCCATCATAACCGCAACCTTTCTCAACCGACCATCAGCCGTGACGATGCTCGCAAACGAGTTTCTTCGCAAGTGGCTGTAACCGGAGATAAACTAGTCTTGCTGGCTAAAGACAACTATCAAGAGATTCTCTGCTGGGAATTCAATGCCACCCGGGAAAATATGAATTACCTCGTCTATATTAATGCTCAGAACGGCCGGGAAGAAAAAATCTTACGTGTCGAAACGACAAACGCTGGTAAATTTATTTTCTAGGGAGTTTTAATAACTGCAGGGCTGAAGCAGCGCTTCCCCTGCAGTTTTTTCAAAAATCCGTCCGGTTAGTTAACCTCCCATCAGCCTTATGATAAAATGAGAAATAGTGGGGCTGAATGGGAGAGTGATACTGTTGCTCATATCCATAGGAGTATCTGCCAGACATGTTCATTTGACAGACGAACATGTGGCTGCTTTATTTGGAGAGGGATACACCCTTACGCCGAAGCGCCAATTATCCATACCTACTCAGTATGTCTGTGAAGAACGGGTTCAACTGTGCGGGCCAAAAGGAGTATTGGATAAGGTAGCCATCATCGGTCCGACTCGTCCGCAAAGTCAAGTAGAAGTCACTGCGACCGATAGTGTCAAACTAGGCTTACAACCGCCCATACGTCTGTCGGGGGATCTTGAAGGTAGCGAGGCCATTCGGATTATCGGCCCTAAAGGGGAAGTTCATCTTCAAGAGGGCTTAATCATCGCCATGCGCCACATCCACATGACCGTGGATGACGCCGAAGAGTTGGGGTTTTCCCATAAGGATTATGCCATTGTCGTCGTTCCCGGCCCCAGAAGCCTTGTCTTTGACCATGTTGTCGTCCGAGTTTCTTCCGAAAATACTCACACGGAACTGCACATCGATACAGACGAAGCCAACACATCTGCATTAAAGTCAGGCGACTCGGTCAATATTCTACGAATCAACGATAAGAAAATACGTCTTGAGCGGTTGATTGCTATGTTTGATGAGCGGCAGTTGCGAATGATTGAAAGTTGTGTGGCTCATATCGTGGAAGAGGAGCGGCGTAAAGTATCGGAAATGGAAAATATGCTAGCCTTGTTACGAGGTTAAAGGCAAAAGGGATATACAGAATTGATAAAAAGAATACACAAAATTAACAAACCCCCTGAAAATCGGAAGGGTTTTCTATGTCTCTCGCGAATAGAATGATAGAGGGAAGACATTTACCTACCAATTTTCCAGGGGGGTGTCCGACATGGAATGGTGCTCTTACTGTGGTGCCGATGTGGCTCAGTACGGTAACTGCTGCAATTGCGGCAGCGAAATCCCTGAACCTGGACATCATTGCGAAGACGCGCAATAATGCGGTGACCGGTCGGCATCGACCGGTCTTTTTATTTGGGAAAGGAACGATGGATATATGCAACTGGGAGCACTTTTTGACTGGCTAATTGAGAAAGGCATCGAGGCGGATCCACGTTCCCGGGAAGAGTTAAAAGCCCTCGCAGAAGAACGAAAGAAAGCGATCACTGTAAGCAAGAACAAAGCAGTCAAACTCGCTGATGATGGTCAATGGTCTAATCCATACGGAGACAGTCAGCTTCTCTATGGAAAAAGAATCCAGGAAATCCGTCGAGCCCTCGTTGGCATCGATATCGACGGTGCTGAATTGCTTCTCGCTGATCGATGGCGGCAACAGGGACAATCGATAGATTTGGTTATCGCTCATCACCCGGAAGGAAGAGGCTTGATTCAACTTTATCAAGTGATGAAAGTGCAGGAGGATCTCTTGGCGGCAGCCGGCGTGCCGGTGAATGTAGCCGAATCGCTGCTGAACGAACGAATGAATGAGGTTCGCCGTTCCGTCTTACCGGGCAACCATCAAAAGAATGTAGACTTAGCGCGCTTATTAGGCATACCATTTCTTTGTGTGCATTCTCCGGCAGACAACCAGGTTCAGAAGTATCTTACAGAGTTTCTTTCTGAGGACCGTCTCGGTGTGAATAGTCAAGTTCAAGACGTTATAGACGCTCTTCTCGATTTGCCCGAGTTCCATATGGCGGCTACTTACGGGATGGTCCCCCAAGTGATCTCTGGAAAAAATAGGGATAAATCGGGGAGAATCTACGTAAAAATGAATGGAGGAACTTCAGGACCTGAACAGTCTATTGAAGCTCTCGTCAAAGCTGGTGTCGGTACTATGGTCTGTATGCATCTTCCAGAGGCTCAGCGAAAAAAAGCGTTAGAGTTCCATCTCAGAGTGGTCATCGCCGGACATATGGCCTGTGATTCCTTGGGGCTTAATTTACTGATGGATGGTCTGGAAGCCCAGGGTGTCGAGATTATTTCCTGCGGAGGATTCCTGCGTTATCATCGCTAACGTTTCCATCGGTGTACGATAGATGTAGCAATAAACATCGTAAGAAATATCGAATTTCAGTAGGAAAAATAACATCTTGCTGAAAAAGGTTTAACAAGGTATACTTCAACTTGTGGGACAATGACGTCCTGATGAGACGAAGGCGTTTCTTTTCGTGTGCCGTTGGTACTCGTAGGGAAATGCTTTTTTATTTAGCCGGGGAGGGAAGCGCATTTGAACGGTTTACGCATCTTTCTTGCAACTCCGGCCGGGCCACTTAGAGATAAAATGAAGGAAACCCTCAACCGGCACGGTGCTTTAGTCGTTGGTGAAGCTTCAGATGGGATGGCTGCTCTTCGCGCCCTTCACTCCTTATTGCCTGACGTAGTGATCATTGAACTCCAGTTGCCCGGCTTGGACGGCTTGGAACTGGCTAAACTGTGTCAAGAAGAAAAATTGGGGGCTGCTGTTTTGCTCACCCCATATACCCAGTTAGGACATGTTCAAAAAACGTTGGAAACGTGGCTCTTTGAGCCTTTGATTCGGCCTGTTCGTGAAGAAGCTCTTTTGGCTTCGGTGATTACAGCCCATACCCACTATATCCGAGAAGCTCGCTTAGCACGAGAGGTAGTCGAACTTAAAGAAGCCTTAGAAAAACGGAAGATCGTCAACCAGGCCAAACGAAAGCTGATTGAAAAGCTGCGAATCAACGAGGAGGAAGCACACCGGATTTTACAACGATATGCCATGAACCATCGCATTTCAACGAAAGAAGCTGCGTTACGAATCTTAAAGGGATACGATGCGTCGTAAAGTTTTTTTAATAATTCGCCCGGACCTTTTCTCAAACGAGAAAGATCCGGGCTTTTTGTTTCATTCTCTTTTTTCTGGCGGGGAAAGCGGTGTGAGAGGGGTTTGCCTTTCCAGTGGTGATAGGGCGTCTGGTTTTGTGGGCATCTTTTCCGCGGGCGGGGAAGGAATTGCATTCGTGCTTCCCGATGGCTCCGTGTTTCCTGGCTGAGTTTCCGCTTGAGGCGGAGATGGAGCTGATTCCTGAGTTTGAGAGTTCGTAGAAGGAGGGCTCGAGGATTCTTCAGCCTCTGATTTTCCTGCTGATGGGGCCGGGACCGGTGCAGAATCTGTAGTAAAGAGTTCCGACGGCCGTACTTCCATCTCGGCTAAGGCACCTTCCATGAATAGGTGGAACATACGAGCGGGATAGGAGCCCCCATAGACTCGGTTTAGATAATGTCGGCGATCGGTCTTGTCGTACCCCATCCAGACGGCTGTCACCAATTCCGGTGTGTAACCGACAAACCAAGCGTCCCGGTTTCCTTTTACGCCCTCAAATATGGGTAACGGTGGAAGCTCAGACGTTCCTGTTTTTCCGGCTACGGGACGGCTTAGGCGAGCCTCTCGACCAGTACCGTAACGCACTACATCCTGCAACATCGATGTCATCTGTTTGGCCGTCGCCATTTGAAAAAGAGATGTCTTTTTGGGCGCTTTGGCCATCGGGCGATCCAAAGGTCCGTAGACTTGTATAATGGTTCGGGTCTCTACGGCTGTCCCTCCGTTGGCCAACGCGGCATAGCCACGAGCCATATCCAAGGGTGACACACCTTTATCGAGCCCGCCCAGTGCGAGGGACAAGTTCGCGTCTTTTTCGCTGATGGGCATCCCCATTATGCGCAGTGTGTCGAAGGCAGAACGAACTCCGATACGATCCAGCAGCCAAACGGCGGGTATGTTGATCGATTGAGCCACCGCTTGGCGCATCGTTACTTGCCCTCGAAAGACACCATCATAGTTATTCGGACGGTATCCCTGAAAATCGATTTGTTCATCGGGAAGCATCGCATTGGGGGACCAGCCTTGTTCTAGAGCTGGAGCATATACGGCCAACGGTTTTATGGCTGACCCGGGAGAGCGTTGCATCATGGTGGCCCGGTTAAAGCCTCGACGCTCCTCGTACGTCCTTCCGCCGACTAAAGCCTTGACATACCCTGTCATTGGATCGACAGCAGCCAGTGCACCTTCCACAAGCCGATCGTCTACGCTTTGTGGAAACAAGTTTGGATCGGTAAAGGCGTCTTCAGCAAGCTTTTGTACTCTTCGATCGAGAGTGGTATATATACGAAGACCGCCGCCGAACAATTGGTCCTCTGAGATCCCGTGAATTCGGGTAGCTTCCCGCAGCACTTCATCGATAAAAAAGGGGTAGGGGTAATGAATATCTTTTTCCGGAGGATTAGGGTTTAATCGGATAGGCTCTTTACGGGCTCGTTCCGCTTGTTCTGTTGTTATAAAACCGTAAGTAGCCATTTGAGAAATAACTGTATTTCTCCGTTCTTCGGCCGCATCCAGGGAAGCGGTCGGGGAAAAGGCAGAAGGATTTTTCGGTATACCCGCCAACAGGGCGCATTCAGCTACAGTCAGGTCGTTGACAGACTTGCCAAAATAGGTGCGTGCGGCCGCTTCAACACCATAAGCCCCTTCCCCGAAATAAATTCGGTTTAAGTATAACTCCAGCACTCGGTCCTTCCCGATTTGCCGCTCCAGGTGATAGGCGAGATGAATCTCCTTTAACTTACGATTTAGCGTTTTCTCCGGGCCGAGATAGACGTTTTTAATCAACTGTTGAGTGATCGTCGAGGCGCCTTCCTGAATCGAACCGGCATCGTAGTTGCTTTTCAATGCCCTCATGATCCCTCGAACATCAAAACCGGGATGATCATAAAATCGGACATCTTCCGCAGCTAAAACAGCTGTTTGCAGTTTTTTGGAGATTTTGCTTAAAGGTAGTGGTATCCGGTGTTGGGGCCCGTGAAGTTCGCAGATCAACTGTCCGTTCATATCATAGACAAAGGATGTCGTCGGCGAGGCAAAATCATCAACATTGAACTGGGGAACATCAGTGATGAACCAGTATGTAGTGTATCCGGCGGCGGCAACCAAGCCGAGGAAAATCGAAAGAAAAATGAGTCCGATGGCGAAAAACAACTGTCTCCACCAGGGACGTTTGAGGGAAGAGGCTGTAGTAGTTTGAGTTGAGTCGGCAGACTTCTCTGGGACGGGCATGAAAATACCATCCTCCTTGGATAGTCAGATAGGGCTGAATCATTTAATTCTTATGTCGTGGGTATAATATATCATCTCGAAAGCCAAAAACCCACCCTGGATGAACGCCAATGACTGCCAAAAAAGACAAGATAAACAGTTTTATGATAGTCAGATGAGAGCCCCAAGCAACAAGAAAAAACCGGAGAGTAACAATTCTCCGGTTTTTTCGTACTATTTTTCAGTTAGAATTCATTCGATGTCATGTCACTAATTTAAGGCTAGGATCAGTGAATAGTGGCGCTAATAAGCAAAGGCTGAACCGGGAGATACGGGTCGTCTCTTGCGAAACAATCTTCCTTTCTTCACTCGGTTGGAAGCCAAAAGAAAAACCGTGAAATACCCTTTAAACTTCTTTTTCATCATACACACCCCTTAATTTCAAAATAGACTCAGAAATGGAAGTATCATTAAACGATAATGAACGCTTTTTTCTGGTGAGAATCTTTCTGGATATAAAAAAAGCTTTGAACCAAGTAGGCTCAAAACTCTTTCTCACTAATTATATGAAGGTGGTGGGCGATAACGGAATCGAACCGCTGACCTCTTGCATGTCAAGCAAGCGCTCTAACCATCTGAGCTAATCGCCCATGGTAGCGGTGGTAGGATTTGAACCTACGACACTACGGGTATGAACCGTATGCTCTAGACCAACTGAGCTACACCGCCATGACGACAAGGATTAGTATAAGTTATCTTAGGGAGGTCGTCAATAACGTAAACGAGGTTTTTTAAGGGAAAGGTCGAATGGCTTAGCTTTTCAACGGCAAAGTAACGGGAACAGGGGAGGATTATAGAGAATCGCGTCGAAAAAAGGATTGATACTGATAGGGAGGATAAGCCTATGGAAGAATGGGCCTTGCAGGCTGGGGAAAAGCCTTACCGCATATTGACTGCCGTTAATGAAGGTTCCCCGGAGAACTTAAAAGGGATGCATTTCTATTCAAAAGTAAAAGAGAACGGCTTAATCGATTGTTTGTTGATATTCGATTATGGTGAGCGCAAGGCCGTTCGGCAAGCGAGAGATTTTCCCCCGGATCAATTTGAGCATTTCTTGCAGGGCGTAGAGAGCCGGTGCCCGTTGCCTACCCAAATCATTGACGGTGAAGTGGAAGAAGAACGGGCTGTGAGTATGTGGGAGTCTTTTATCGGTGTTCGCGCTGATATCGCAGCAAGCTAAATGTAAAGCTGAAAGCTAAGTGTAAAGCAACAAGCTGAGTGTAAAATTGAAATGAAAAAACTCGAATGAAGAAACAGAAAACCCAGGCTTAAGCCTGGGTTTTTAATTTCAATTTGGTGCGAGAGGGGGGACTCGAACCCCCACGGTTGCCCACACGCCCCTCAAACGTGCGCGTCTGCCAGTTCCGCCACTCTCGCATCGTAAAATATGGAGCCACTGACCGGGATTGAACCGGTGACCTTATCCTTACCAAGGATACGCTCTACCGACTGAGCTACAGCGGCAAATTCAATGGCAGGGGAGACAGGACTTGAACCCGCAGCCTACGGTTTTGGAGACCGCCGCTCTACCGATTGAGCTACTCCCCTAGAAATCATATGGAGCGGGTGATGGGAATCGAACCCACGTATTCAGCTTGGGAAGCTGATGTTCTACCATTGAACTACACCCGCATGTGGTTTAAATGGAGCGGAAGACGAGATTCGAACTCGCGACCCTCGCCTTGGCAAGGCGATGCTCTACCGCTGAGCTACTTCCGCATAAATGGTGCCGAAGGCCGGGGTCGAACCGGCACGAGGGGTGACCTCACTGGTTTTTGAGACCAGCGCGTCTGCCAATTCCGCCACTTCGGCAATCTGGTGGACGATGACGGGATCGAACCGCCGACCTCATGCATGTGAGGCATGCGCTCTAACCAGCTGAGCTAATCGTCCGTCATCGGGCATTGCGCCGGTGACGAGATATAATTTATCAAATCTCAATACTAAAGTCAACATGATTTTAGTTTTTTTGATTAAGAAAATGCGGAATGATCGGAACTTTTTGGTTGATTCCAAGGTTTCAATCCCTATTCACCGACTATAATCCGATACCTTTAGCAGCATTCTGCCGGAAGAGTGAACCCTCCCGGATGTAATGGCGAACCATTTTGACAGAACGATGCCCCGTTTGGTTCATAATCAAGCGTTCTTCCACACCAGCAGACGCGGCTGCTGTCGCCAGACCGGCCCTAAGAGAGTGTCCGGAAAATTGGCTGACTTCCAAGCCAACTTGTTGAGCATATCGTTTCACGATTAGCGCTACGGAAGCATCGCTTAAACGGGTTTGACGAAGCGTATCGTGACGTGTTACGGGACGAAATAGGGGGCCCTCGTTGATACCTGCACGTTCCATCCATTGTCGAACGGCTCGGACTGGACAAGTGTTTTCGTGGTCCCCGTTGGGAATCCCTTTGATGAATCCCCCTCCCAAGGGATCGGTTTTTGAGCGCCGCAGGTTCACGCGGATTCCTTCAGCTACAAACTGTAAATCCGCCACATTAAGTTGAACTAACTCAGAACGGCGAAATGCGCCGGCAAACCCGAGCAATAACAGGGCTCGATCCCGGTGACCTTGCAGGGTTAGGGGAATGTGGCCCATCATTTCTCTTAAGTGAGTGACGGTAATGGGCGATTTGCCTCGTTGAGCCGAGCCGTGAAGCCGAGCGATCCCCTGAAGGGCCGTTCGAACGATTAAGGAATGGGTGGGAGAGTCCTTGCCTTCGATTTCGTGGGCTTTGCTTATAGCAGATAGACGGCGGGAGATGGTGGAGTATTTATAGCCATTTTGAGCCATAGCGACCAAATAGGCTTCCACCGTCTCCGACGAAGCTGGCAAAGCACATTGAGATGATTGGCGGCACCACGTGGAAAAATGGCGCCAGTCAGCTTGATAGGATTTAATCGTTTGTTGCGAACGAGCGGCTTGGCGTACTCTTTGAATTTCCTCTGGCAAAGAGTTTGGAAGGGCAATCGGGCCTTTAGAAGAACGAGAGGGAAGGCTCAACCTTTCTCACTCCTTGCTGTTGCAGAAGCTTGCGCCACCGCCAAATCACCCCGCAACCGAGCATTTTCTTCTCTTAAAGCAGCGATCGTTTCCTGGAGACGATAATGTGTCTGCCGTTCTTCCTCCCGTGTTTCCAGAACAGCCTTCTCTTTTTCCAAAGACCATTGCTGGGCCAATCGCTGCTCTAACGTTGATAAGGCAGTTTGATGCTCTTCTTTTAGGGAACAAATCTTGTTTTCGGCTAGATTTAACTTTTTTTGCGTCTGATCTGCCTCAAGAGTTTTTTTGCGGTTTTTCTTTTCTATTGTATCGAGAGTCTCTTTGAGCTTGTCCACTTCACTCGCGAGGGTTTTTCGATTTTCCAGTTCTCTTCTTGTTTCCTCCAGTGCTGCTTCCGTCATCGACAATAGCTTGTTGGTTTGTGCGGCATTAGCTCGAGACTCGCTCAACTGCCGCATCCAGAGTTCTTGTTGTTCTTTAAATTCCTCCCGAGCTTTGTGCAGATGTTCTTCCAGCTCAAGGGCCTGCTTTTGCGCTTTGGCAGCAATTTCTTCTGCTGCCTCTACAGTCACCTTAGCCTTTTGTTTCACTTCGGCAATTTCTTTTTCAGCTTTCCGCTGCACATCGAGCAATTCCGCTTTTACTGAATCCAATTCAGAACGGGCATTCAGGGCTTGTAATTCAGACGCTTCGATATGTGATCGGGCGGAACCGAGCAAATGGGCCATGATTTGGCCGATACGATTCAAATGGTGTTCCACTTCAGCAATAGCGCTTTTTTGCGATTCCGTAAAAGTGGCTTTCGATAGTTGTTCTGTATGTAAAGACAAAAGATAGCCGATAAACTCATCGACCGATTTTCCAGATTGTCGAATTTCGTCTTGTAACTGCTTTTTAGTGATCCCCCGGATGCCTAGGGTGTAGCGGTCTATTTTGGAATCACTGTCATCTATCTGTTCCCTTGTGGCGCCATTCTCGCAGGTAAGCACTTGTTCATCGCTCATATTTCAAATCTCCTCTATCGAATCTGGACAAGCCTCACTCCTATCATACCAAAAGAAACCATTCATCACAATCACATCATATTTGACTTATCACAACAATTCACAACGTTATGATTTGTTGTGATAAACGTTATGTTGTCGTGATTTCACGACTAGGTAAAAACTTGAGAGTTTTCAACTTATGATACCGTTTCATTATCGTAAGTTGAAAATCCGGTCAAACTGATCGGGGCGAAGGTCCATAATCCATAAAAAACCGACCATACTAGTCGTGGGAGGTGATTACATTGACCGAAACGAATAAAAGTGTGAACAAACAGGAGATACCCAATCCCGAAGCGACGATGGTCAACCGGACAGAAGGTGCCCAACTCCCGAATCCGAATGAACAAGGGAACCAACAATAAGCAATCGAAAGACCTGCCAGCTTACAGCTACGGCAGGTCTTTGATGTTGGATCCTTACTCTGTCATAAACTCGACAGTACCGCCGGCCTGACGGATAGAGTCTAAGACACTGGAAACGGTCGAATTACCACCTAAAATCGGTATTCTTACGACCAGACAAATGCCGCTCGGCGAACTCACCTCGATTAGATTCAATAAGTTTATGACTGCACCAGCGGGAATAAAAATTCGTACCAGCGTTCCGGGGAGTTGTGGACAAGCTTGTGCGGGCTGAGCCGAAGTAGTGGGATTGGAGTAAGCGACCGATTGACAATGATGATGCTGATGATGTCTGTGCCGTCTTGACATTTTAATACCCTCCTCGAAATCCTTTTAATTCCATTGATGTTGTATTTTATGGAATCGGGGAGTTGATCGTTACTACCGGAGGTAATAAGGTGATAGTTAAACTGCTGAAATAAGACAAAAGCGTGGCCTCGTCGGCCACGCTACACAGGATAAATTTGTCCTTAAAAACTCATTCCTATTGAAGCTTATCTATGACCAAGTAGCCCCATTTCATTGAATGGATAGTACCGAGCCACAGCTTTCCCGATCACAGTTTCTTGGGGTACGACCCCCCAGTAACGGCTGTCGTAGCTGTTATTTCGATTATCACCCAGAACAAAAAGGCTGTTTTCAGGTACCGTAAAAGGTTTAAAATCTTGAAGCATTTTTACCTTCACATAGGGTTCGTCTAAAACTTCGTTATTGATATAGAGTTTTCCATTATGGATTTCAACCGTATCACCGGGTAATCCTATAACCCTCTTAATCAGGTTTTCGTCCTTAGCCAATTGAGGGGGGGCTTTAAAAACAATGATGTCTCCCCGCTCAAAACCAACAATTTTTTCGGTCACCTTTTCCACGATTAAATGATCATTGACATTTAGCGTGGGTACCATCGATTCCGAGGGGATCCAGTAGGCTTCCGCAATATAAGTTCGGATAAACAGGGATAAAATAAGCGCGAACATAACCGGGCCTACATACTCAACGATTATCTTTTTGATTTTAGTCTGCATGTATAATCTCCTCGCATAAATAAGCTATACTCTAGATAAATTCGAAACGAATCATGCAAAACCTTCCGAGAAGATATCCCCTTAATCCCATAATGAGGAACTGAACTTAAAAAGCAATCCAAAAGGTCCAGGAAAACGATCCTGGACCTTTACTTTTATTATAAGGGACATGCTCCACTTAGGTTTTACAAAAGTACTCTACGGGCACAAATAAAAGTTTTCAAATAATATTTATCATTTATATCGCTTATAATAACTCCTTTGTCAGAGGTAGAGCAGTGTATAAACTTGCCATCTCCTAAATAAACACCGACATGGCCAATTCTTTCTAATCCTTTTTTATTTTGAGTATCACTGTTCCAGAAAAAAACTAAATCTCCTTCCCGCATCTGACTCTTGTCAACATTTTGTCCTTGGCTGGCCTGTTGGGAAGCAACACGATTGAGTTTAATGTGATTTACCCCGTACACATATTGTGTAAAACTGGAACAGTCAAAGGCGGAAGGATTCATAGACTGAGCTCCATACTTATAGGGTTTGCCAAGCAGTTTTTTTCCTGTGGAAATTATAGCCTGAGCAATCTTCTGCTTTGAGTCCTTGTTCGAACTTTGTTCTGCATTTACTGATTGTTTAACCATTTGAAAAGAGATTAAAGGGGTAGCGTTTTGCCGGCTCTCTGTGTTGGGCATGTCCCGAACGGAAAGATTTAGAACTTGACCAACTTTTATAGAGTTTGGATTAACGATTTGTGGGTTCAGTTCGATTAGTTTATTCATGGTTACGCCAGCGTGCTGAGATATAGCCCATAAGGTATCGCCGGTTTTTACGGTATATGTGACAGTATTACTCGCTGAGGCTTGAACTGGTACGGAGATCAACCCAAGCGTTAATACAATGGGACCAATAAAATCTAAAATCGATTTATATTTTAGTTTATCCACGAGTGAATCCCCTTTGTTGTCATATCGTGTCTTAATTTCTAGACTCTCTAGTGCAATCTTCGACGTAAAATTAGCAATTCCTGCCTCGTGTTACTAAAATGCTCCATTTTAACACTAGTCATTAAAGCTTATTGCTGTTACCAAGCTTATATCTATGACCCCAAAGGTCTTACACGCATTCGAAGGTTGTACTAATCAAAGAAAATGAAATTGATATTTTGGGCACTGGCGGATGACACCTCGTAGAGTATTGGTAGTAAGAATTAAACTGTTAACTGACTAACGAAATTTGGCAGTTTTGCGTAGAGTAATTAGGAATCCACTCAGAAGGGAGGAAGAGCAAATGGCTCGTCAAGTCGTTAGAATTACTCTCAACGAAGGGGATACTGCGGTCATTCGCGTACGCTGCCGTCGTCGCCGCCGCAACGGAGGTTAAATCTCAATAATGTCGTGATTGCCGGAGGCAATACCTCCGGCAATCCTAATTGAATACTTAAAATCACCGAAGCATCTAAGTTATAGAGACTTCTGACTTCGTACGGCAAAAAACAAAAATCTCATCAATACTAAAGATTCTCTACATTCCGTATGTTATCCCAACCGTAAATAGCGAAGCTTAGCCCATCGAAAAACCTGTTCTCTACAAAGATACCCATTAATTTTTTATAAAAATGTCTGTAGGGATTATCGGCTAAAACCCATACTGATGCGGATGTATAACCGGATTTGGCCATTTTATTGAAGGCCGCCTGCATAAGTTGTTTGCCGATACATTTTCCTTGATAATTTTCAAGAACATAGATCGCATAAATCTCGCCCGAAAATCTAGTCATGCCAAATCTCTCAGGCCCACCCAAAATGAAGCCTAAAACATCCTCTCGAGCGTTTTCGTAAACGAACAAAAAGGTATTTTCTTTCGGATTGGCGAGAAAATCGATCACGAATTTTTCCCGTTCGCTATATGACAATTTATCAAGGGTTTCGTCGGGTATGATCCCTCGATAGGTTGTTCGCCAAGTATCAACAGTGATTCGGGCTATAACTGAGGCATCGGCCATATTTCCTTCGCGGACAAACATTATAATCCCCCCAATTAGTACCAGTAATATCAAGATATCATACGCAATCAGTTAATCACATAACCTTTTGTGACATTTGACAAGACGAGGTATCTTGTGACTAGGCCGAATGTAAGTTATGAAAGATATGTAAATATATTTTCGTGAGTAATATCATTTATGAAAAACGGCGATGGTCCAGGACAATCATCCTGAACCATCGCCGTTTTCAAGTGTTTACAAATCTGATTGGCAGACCGAACTATCCTTTTAAAACCGTCGACGATAAGGATAAAAGGGTGGGTAATATGGAAATGGGCGATAATAAGGTGGATAAAAGAAGAAAGGTGGATAAACCGGATAAGGAAGTTGAAAGAACGGCGGGTAATAAGGAAATATGGGCTGTCTTTCTGCAGAAAAATGATATAAATGTTCGCTCTCATGTTCAGACATAGAATTCCCTCCCATGTAGGGTCGATGCAATATATGCAGCGACCAAAACTTCTTTCAAGAAAGGTTAACAGGACGAATCGGACCTTACCTGTTTAATATTAATTGACTTTTAAAAGGCACAGTCGGAAATTACCACTAAATTAGAAGGGAAGGACGTAAACGTAAAGGTGGGGAATACAAAACCTCGAGTTACCTGAGGAGTGGATTCAGTGATATACATCAAGAATACTGCTCCATAAATAGTAACGATTATAGTCCACTGGTTTATACAACCTGGGCTAAAATATACATAACCTTGTCCGCCCACGCTTTGTCTTTGTCGAATTAACTCCTGAACTCTTTGCGGGTTTTGTTGTAGTTCATAAAATCTTAAAATGACTTGTTGAGACGGTTGTGGAACTTGTGGTTGTCGAGGAAATGGGGGTGCAGGATATCCTGGTCGTGGATAACCGGACTGAGGATAGCCAGGAGGTTGAGGATACCTTTGTTGCGGGTATCCCGGTAGGGGATACTGAGGCAAAGGGATATTCGGGGGAAATGGGGTAACAGGTGGTTGATATGGTTGAAATGGTTGAGGAAAAGGTGGTACCTGTTTGTGATAATAATGCACTCCGATCTTCCTTTCTTTTATTCTAGCACTGCAATATATTCATTAACTGGTATAGTGTGACATTCGAAAATTGAACCTGCCAGATGAACATTCTTTTAAATAACATGAGCACTCACTGAATTATCTTTGCAGACGGTAACAAAAGCATATGAGCGAACAAAGCCAGGAACACTCATCCTGGCTTGAACTATTTCTTCTATATTTAGCTGTTCCCAACCCGCGTAAGCGTAGCTCTAGGTATCAAAGCCAAACTGTAATGACAACCCAACTGTAAAGAAAATTAAAAAGATAATAATTCTCCATTTTCAGGAACCCATACGCTGTTAGATAGTCCCTGATCATTAAGTGCTCTCTTTATCGCATCTCTTGTTTCTACACAATGATTAAATGCTTCTAAATGAACAACAACGACGTTCATTTCTGGAATCTTACGGCATACTCGAATAACATCTTCAGATGTCATTGTTATAGGTCCTCCTTCTAAAAACTGTGCTGCCCCTCCATATAATACGCTTATATTAGGCTGGTGTTTATCAAGAGCAACGTCTACTTCAGTGCACCAGATTGTATCACCAGCAAAATACAGTGTTGGTTCCTCCGGTGCAGATAATATATATCCTGATACAGGCCCCATTTTTTTAGCCAAATCCCCGGAACCATGTTGGCCGCTTGTTCGAGTAATTTTTAATCCTTCCCAATTTATCTTTTCTCGAATTGGATATACCTGAGCAAATCCTAAGTCATTTAGTTTTTGTTTATCATCCAATTGACAAAAAACAGGAATTTCTTTAGGTAATAATCTCGCTGCCTCATCGTCAAAATGATCACGGTGAGTATGAGTCAACAAAACTCCATCGACATCAAAGAATTCCTCGATGGTGACCGGTAGCTCTACAAGAGGATTGTTTTGACGATTTGGCGAATAATCGACGGGTGCCATTGCCCTTGCTGGACTAAGCATTGGATCTATTAAAATCTTCTTTCCACCGAACTGTAAAATTGTCGTGGCGTGACGGATTAACTTGATTTTCATGAACAAATCCCTCCATCGTTTTTATTGACCTTTGTTAATTATTGTAGGTATCATCATTGAAAAAAACGATGGACTGATGAAAGGAAATGAGCCAATTTTATTTCATCCTGAAAGGATTGAATTTGAATGCTCGATCAAACTGATCTCGAAATACTTAAACTCTTACGTAAAAACTCCCGAATGCAGTGGAAAGAAATTGGAGAAATTGTTCACATGACTGGACAGGCCACTTCTGCTCGCATTCGTCGTCTTGAAGAAATCGGAGTCATAGAAGGCTATACCGTAAAAATTAATGAAGAAAAATTGGGCAGAATAATCGTAGCTTTGATTACGGTGTGTATGAAGAGTAATGATCACAAATCTTTTCAAAGTTTTGTCCTCCATGAAGAATCGGTTGTGGAATCTCATCGGATCAGTGGGGAAGGGTGCTATTGGCTTAAGGCACGAGTAAGGAATCAAGATGATCTTGAAAAGCTATTAGACAAGATTTTACGCTACGGAAACTATCGACTTCAAATTTCCATTTCTGAAATAACAAATAAATAAATCATCTTATAAACACACGCAAAAAAAGCCAGGACATCTCATTCCGGCATTAACTATTCCACGATCTTTAACTGTCCCAAACCCCCGTAGGTGTTCCTCCGGGCGTTAAAAACAAACGTTAGTGACTACCTAACTGTACAAAACCCAAGTGTGGAACCCAACAATTAATATAATCGTCAATAAGGTAGTTGATTGTTGGGGGTATAAATTATGACGACAAAAGGGAAAGCTCGATTTTCTTTTGTGATACTCCTTTTATCTGGAATTCTAATTATGAGCGTCTTACGGGACCATGTAAGTACTTCTAACATCCCCGACTTCAAACCACGGGAAAATACCGCTAATCAACAAGTCGAAATACTAGAACGAGGACCTTCTATCCATAATTACATTGGGGGCAACGAAGAACCTCAAATGCGTTATGCAAATCCTTGCACTAATGGCTATATGCAATTTGCTGATCCTCCGCCACCATATGGTAACTCCGGGGTAAGCCTTATACCCGACGAGCCTACGAATAGGGATGGGGATTAAAATTTTCCGCTACACAAAATCCCAGCAAAACTATGATTGGGGACAGGATTCGAACCTGCCGCCTCAATACAGTTGTTTTATTACCGGTAACCGACGATAATAGTCTCAATCCGTTCATCACCGAAAGAATCGGAGAGATAACGTTGAATGTGAGAAGATATCGAGATTCTGATTTACCTCAAGTCTTACAGCTATTCTATGATACAGTCCATACTGTTAACGCACGAGACTATGCAGTTGATCAACTGGAAGCCTGGGCACCCTTAGAACCCGATGAAAAACGATGGGCCGGATTCATGAGGGAAAATATCTCGTACGTTGTCGAAAGAGACCAACAAATATTGGGCTTCGGAGATCTAACAGAAAAAGGCTATCTTCACACCCTGTACGTTCATAAAGATTATCAAGGAAAAGGTGTTGCATCGACCTTGTTAGAAACTTTTGAAAAAGAGGCGGCGAAACTTGATGTAACCACAATCACCACTGAAGCCAGCATTACCGCAAAGGATTTCTTCGAGCTCAAAGGGTTTAAGTGTGTTGAAAAGCGAGAGAAATATCTTAACGGACAGGTGTTTGTTAATTATACAATGATGAAAACGCTCATCCCAAAATCAGTAAAGTAGGGTAGGCGAGGTAACTTTGGGGTGGCGTTTCGTAAAGGGGTTCGATTCTTTTTTTACTCTCGAAGTCTAGATCGTTTGAAGTTTTCCACGTTTTCGTATTCTAATAGGTAATATTGGCTTCATCTAATATGACTCGGACAGTTTCGGGAGATATGCGATTTACAATCCCGATGTAACAATATAAGACAGCAGGTACAGCCAATAAGCAGAATGAACGTGGATAACAAGATAACAGCATATTGGCAGAATATCCGTTCGAAAGACTGTGATGACAACGCTTTGCCCGACGCTGATGGGCAGAGCGTTTTTTAATGTTTACTGTAGACGTAGGAATTAACAGGATTACAGAATGGAGGTGATTACCTTGTCAAAAGGTTATCGGCTGTCTGCCCAGTAGTTTCGAGCTGATGAAATCTTTGCCACCAACGATTTCCACAAGATGACCATGGCTCAGATTGCTGAAGAAGTTGGGGTAACCGATCGCTCCTTATACCATGAAACAAGAGCCCGACTTCATCGCATACCAGAATGATGTGGCAGAATTTGTATTGAACGACTTCCTTGCGGAGACTTACACGATCCTCCAAGGTATCGTTCTGACTAGCGAAAGCGACGGTAAAAAGCTGAAGGCCATTGAACTTGTGCTTAAGAACCAAGGCCGATTGACCAATGTCCAAAAGATTGAGGCAAAGGTTGAGGATACCCGTTCCCAATGAGGCGGTCGAGGCTGAGATCGATAACCATCAAAAAGATGTTGGCCGAGATGTAATCAAAGGGTGTCAGTTTAATTGATGAAAGCTCAAGTAACGCCCCCTCAACGGGATGGCATTGAAACACGGTGTGACCGTGCTAAACACACCAGGAACGATTGCTGCCGATTATACCGGAGATATCGGCGTGATTCTTATCCACCTTGGTGGCGAACCCATTGAAATCAAAAAGGCGATCGTGTGGCCCAACTGGTGTTCCAACCAGTATTCCATGATGTCTAGTTATCGCTGAACGAGCGTATCCACCTAACTAGACGTGGAACATGAGGTTTTGGTCATACAGGTTGAGTCCTCATCATGAAACCGATCTTTACAATGGCAGGGAAAGAAGAATGTTAGCAAGCTGAAGAAGAACCCTGAAATGAAGCCTGAGAAGAATCCAGTAAAGAAAAACATTTAATTGCCTCCCTTTTCTTATAGTGTGAGCCTTTGTTAACTTCATCATTCAAAAGGAGGACAAACATCTGTTCAAGATCGATTTGGATCAGATTTGCTGGAATTCTCATGTTCATCTTGATCCGGTCGGACATCTACAAGAGTGAACACTTTATTAACGAGAACTACGTCGAAGAAGCATTCACACCAATTCAACATGGCCTGGTGATTGCCTTGCGAGCCACCGATAAAGGACGTAAATCCAGTGCCTTTGCATCGGCCCTTTACCTGGGTAAATACGACGATATGGGCAATACCGACCGGTTCCTCAATGGCATGGTCAAGGCAGGTCATTCCTATGAGCCCATCCGGGGAGAAACAGTAACATTCCTCTTTATCGGCGTGAGTAAAACGGTCTACGACCACCTCATCACCTACACCATCCGAAATCGCTGAATTGCCGGAGGCTTCCGAGCGAATAAGCCCTGGGGATTCGTGATTCCCTACGAGGCAAAAAATCCAGGCTGATAAGTTCGCATGATGGAACAGCAGTTAGCTCGATGCGATGAAGTTCTAACAAATCATCCAGAAGAACCCCTGCAAGCGATCGCTGTATCCAATCGGAGTAATAATGCCACCATTCATGCTGGATTTCTCCGAGGAAACCCTTGTAAAGAATGTGTTCAAACAACGCCTCTGGGAACGGGGGGCTCAAGGTGAAACCCGTGAAATTGTCAATTCCATGTTTGAGGCTGTCCACACTCTTGACCCCGAGAAGTGGGATACGTTGAAGGAGTACCACGGTTCCCATATCGAGGGTCATAACCGGGCGATGCGGAAGCTACGGGAACAGCGGCCCACCCTGCGGCAACTGGTGGCTAAAAACAACAACGCCCAGGCCGACGTAATGGACCTGGACGTGTATGAGTTGCTGATGGATACCGTCGGGAAGTTGCCGAAGACGATGTGGGATAAGGCGAGTTAAGTCAACAATAACCCCCCTGAGCTTGTGGTAATCTCTTAAATTCCTCTTTGCTTTCAATTATATCTATAATCTTCCGAATGAAGTTCTTTAGTTGGACTGCTTGTTTAGAGTCTGAATAGGATACCTCTTTCCAAAGTATTCTTTTAGTGGTGTTTCCGAAACGAACGGTAAATTCATAAGATTGGGCGGGTCTTGGGCCGACGGAATCGGGAGAAAACTCATCCGGATAGCTCAATATATCTATTTTGACCATCTCTTCGTATATACTTTTCATCTCGTCGGTGGTTAACCGTAGCTCAGTGCTGACTGGATCAATCATTACTAAGTCTTTGGTAAAAGTACCTTCCATAGTATTCAACTCATTCTTCTTCGGGCCATAGCCGTACTTTAGTATGAATCCGAAGTTATCTGGCATTGCGACATTTTCGGGCGTTGCTTTTGGGCTAGTACATCCCGTGAGAATCGCAACTAAAAGGATAAGGGCAATCATGTATACCTTTTTCAAAATAATCCTCCTCTCCCGTATGCGAGTAATTCGACGGAACGAGTCAAAGTCTTTCTTTAGAAGTGAAAAAAAGGAGAGGTTAGATTGAACTTAGATTCTATAAGAAACTCAGTTATCTCAGGAGATTGCATAAATACCCTTAAAACACTTCCCGATAATTCCGTTGACTCTTGTGTAACAGACCCACCTTACGGTCTTTCCAAAGAGCCGAACATTCGAGAAGTTCTCTCAAAGTGGATGGCCGGTGAGTATTACACTCACCAAGCCAAAGGCTTCATGGGTAAGTCCTGGGACTCATTTGTCCCGGGACCGGCCGTCTGGCGAGAGGTGTTCCGCGTCTTGAAGCCCGGCGGCCACATCCTTTGCTTCTCAGGCACTCGAACCCAAGACTGATGACCATCGCCCTGCGTATGGCCGGGTTTGAAATCAGAGATGTTCTTGAATGGCTATACACTAGCGTCTTTCCCAAAAGCATGGACGTGAGTAAAGCTTTCGATAAACGAGCCGGAGTGGAACGGCATTCCATCGGCGAACGGGAAGTACCGGATAAGCGTAATGGTCATGGTAGGGCCTATGGTTCGTCGCTGTTTGCCGGGGAACAGACAGGGAAGATCGTTCATTATATTACGGAACCATCGACTGACCTCGCAAAGAAATGGGACGGGTGGGGGACATCGATCAAACCCGCACACGAGCCGGTAATCATGGATATCTTAACGATATTTCGAGGCAATCCTCAGAAACAGGTGGATCGATGAGTCTAAAAGCATGGTTGCTGCTGTTATTGAACATCTCCCTAATTTTAGCAGGGCAGACCCTTATCCGATTGGAGTTAGACCGAATGGGCGGTTTTGAGTTTGCAAACTTGCTCAAAGCCGCCACGTCTCCCGGTATCCTCGGTGGCGTGGTGTTACTTACTCTCGCTTTGCCGGTGTGGTTCAAGTTGCTAACAATGGTCCCATTCAGCACAGCATTCCCGGCACGAGGGCTAATTCATTTCCTCGGAATTATCGTTGGTTGGCTGGTGTTTTCGGAGTATGTGCCCACGGTCAGGTGGATAGGTGGATTGTTCTTAATGATCGGGGCTTACCTTGTTTCTTTATAGGGATAAAGTCGAATGGGAGAAAGGAGAGGATCGCCTAACGGCGGTCCCCTCATGAATCGATCTTTATTGAGGGAAGATACTGCTAGTAATGGTTTGTTTCGTATTTTTGAGTTCCAAACCAACTGGTATACTTTAATTAGACCAGTCCAAAAAAGAATGGGAGGAAAATAAATAAGTGATTGTTCATAACCTGCTGTTAAAGCTCCATGATAGAAGTAGCGAAAGTATCGAAAATACGAGAAAACTACTGTTAAGCATGAATGGAAGGATTGAGGTTATTCGCGACTTAAAAGTTTTTGTGGACATTCGTCATGCTGAGTCTTCGTATGATATTTCCCTTATTGCAAAATTTGATTCTATGGACGACTTCCAGACATACTTACCTCATCCGGTACATGTCAAGATTGGTAATCAACTTAAAAGCAAATTATCAGCCGCGGCTAATGTTTGTTATGAAGAGTAAACTTTTTGAAGTCATTTGTCATTGAAATTAAATTAACTTTACTTAGTTACGCTTCCTAGATAAGCTGTACCTGCCTCGCAACAACAGCAGGGAGGATCATCGCCGAACAGCTGAACCGGTTGAATCAGAACATCGAGAAGCTCAACGAGAACATGGCTTAGCCCGAAAAAGCTGAATAACGCCAACGCAGTCCCCCGGCAACGGGGGCTGTTTCGCTCTTTGATAACTAAAAAAGCCCACGCCAAATAAGCGACGGTCAGAAGATTAAAGAACCCTCGCTTGATAAGTGGTCGGACGTATCCTCCAGTACGGATGGGCGGACTTCGCTGTTGGTCGATAGGGCAGACTGGCCTCCATGATTAGCGGTTTAAGTCGCCTGTCGGCTGTTCGGACAGACTGGACTCCCAGTGGTATGTCGAAGTTCGCTGATGGCTTACCGGCAAAACTGCCATGGCCGATGGTTTCGGTTACGTGGCCGGACTTCGGCAAGTGGTTCATTGCGTATTGGCCCACTCGTTTTGCCGAACGGTAAGCCTGCAAGACGTTCTAAAGACTATATGCTTAGAGGATTTTGCAGGTTACGCTGCCATCGTATTCCCCCGGGTTATCTGAATCCGTACTCCCAGCCGGAATTCATAGCCCCGTGAAGCAACGTGTCCAATATTCGATTTATACCAAACTGGCAGTTCCGATATGGCCCAGCTATCGACCTCCCTCGATTGACTATTTGGCGGGACCATTAGGCAGACCTCTTCTGCGGACTCGAGTTTTGATTCGTTGCTGTCTTTAATTAAAGGAACCCAGCCAGCCATTACCCGATAAAAACTCCCTCCTTATGATTCGGTCCATCATGCACCGGACCAATATATAAAATAGTTGAAGCAAAATGCTTGTCGTTGATTCGACGGTAGAATCATTGCGGAATTATTTTTTTAATTTTATGTTGGGGCCGGCTATTCCTCGATATCCGTTCCTCCTTGCTGCTGACCTATCATGCACTGGGCCATCAGGTAAGATATATGAGTCAAATGCGTGTCGTTTGATCTCGACAGTGAAAAATCTTTGCGGAATTAAGTTTTTAATTTTATGTTGGGGCAGGTTATCTCTTGATATTCATTCCTCCTTGGTGGGCGGTTGCCGCAGTGACATCATCGCTCTAGTGGGGGAGGAAGTCAACGAGGATGTTTTGTAGAGAAATCTTGATCCGCTTATAAAATATTGAAGGATATTCAATTCCTTTGTAGAATGTTGCTGTAAACTCGTCTAACAGGGAGGTATGAAGAGTAATGAATAAAAAAATCCTCCCAGAAGAAACAATCTATTTACTGGACAACTTGGTTGACTGTTTTGGCTTATATAAAGCAATTTACAATGAGTACGACCGAATTGAGGATTTCACAGTTGAGTATCTTAATAGGTCGGCTATTCAATTTATTGTTATCGATAAGGATAAAGTTATTGGTAAGAGAATGTCGGATCTAATTCCATCATTTGACAAAACAAACTTATTTCTTACATTATCTGATGTCATGCAGACCGGTGTTCCGTATACTGTTGATACATTAGAATCAGTAAACTATCTTGGTCTTAAATTAGTGAGTAAACTACAAATTGTAAAATACGGAGATTCCGTTGCTGTTTCTTGGAGAGATAAATCCGAACAAAAAGCAGCTGAAGACTCTTACAGAATTTCCGAAGAAAAATTTCGAAGGGTTTTTAGTGCAAGTCCCATTCCGATGGCTATTATCGACACCGTAAATGAAACAATTATTGACGTTAATGAAAGATTTTGCATGACTCTTGGATATAGACGTGAAGAAATCATAGGATACAATTCTAAAACATTAAATTTTTACGAAGATATTCACGATAGGAGTTCGATTTTCTATAATTTACGTCAATCCGGTCGGGTTCATAATTATGAAGTAAATATTAGAACTAAGTCTAACAAAATTATTACCGTATTATTATCTGCTGAAAGCGTCTTAATATGTCAAATCCCTTGTCACTTAGTACAAGTTAATGATATTACCGAAAGAAAATTCCTTGAAAAGGAAGTTCTTCGTTTAGACCGGTTAAACTTGATTGGGCAATTAGCAGCAGGGATTGGACACGAAATACGGAACCCGCTAACAAGCGTAAGAGGTTTTCTGCAAATATTTCAAAGTAAGAAAGAGTTTACCGAATATAGTGAGCATCTGAGTATAATGATCCAAGAGCTTGATAGAGCGAATCAAATTATCAGCGACTTTCTTTCTCTTTCAAAAACGAAAACAGTTCAAAAAAAGCCTGAATCTTTGAAAACTATAATACTATCCCTAAAAGCCCTTATTACCTCCGACGCTTTCCAGTCAAATAATGATGTGCTATTCGAGGTTGCCGATGATTCTTTCAATATTATAGTAGACGAAAGAGAAATCAAACAACTGATTCTTAATTTGGTGCGTAATGGTTTTGAAGCGATGCGAGGTGGGGTTCTCTTCCTAAAGACGAGTGTACAGGGAAACGAATTAATCCTTGAAATAAAAGATCAAGGTACTGGAATAAAAGCGGAAATATTAGACAAGTTGGGTACTCCGTTTATTACATCGAAAGATACTGGAACGGGATTAGGTCTGGCCATTTGCTATAGCATTGCCGAGAGAAATAACGCTTCAATTCAAGGATCTATTGGCCTTGTAGCTGGTTGTAGAACGGGGCTTATTAAATGTCTGCTTGAAACGCCTTCTGCGGAGAGCTGTCGCTTTAACACAGCTAGCAATACAAATCTTGCTAGGTTTGAAATTGTAAGCAATATGATAAAGTCGTAAAAAAGACCTTCCGCAAAAGTGACAGAGACCGCTACAAAAGAGCAGAATAAAAGGAGTTCCATTAGCCTTTTTTTATCTATGAGTTTCCACCACACGACGTAGGTTCCGATTAAGATCGCTACTAGAAGCCACTAGTTGAAAGAAAACAGTTCTGTAGAGAGATACCTGCTAATCACTAATTGTCCGAGCGTTTCTCTTGTCTGTTGAATTATCTCAAAGTTTTCCATGTAGTTACCTAGATTCAACAAATTTCTGTTCAGTATGCCCTTTAATATTCTAAAACTTTCTAGAAATTTCCGACCCTATAGCCAGAAAAACGTTAAGAAAATACAAGTTCACTTCGATAATTATATTAAAGATCAATAATTTTGTCGGAAGGAGCTTGTGTTATGAAGAAACTCGCAGTGGTGGTAGTCGTAGTAAGTACACTTACTCTACCATCATCAGTACTAGCGGCAGAAAAGACGAAATCCTCTCCTCCTATACAACCCCCAAGACAAGAAAGCACAAAAACGGTAACCTTTCAACCAAATCTTGATCCCGGTCACGAACATACTCAAGTATTGACCGGACAAGTTTATAAAGGTGCTGGAAGTACGCTGAGTTATATGCTGGTAACAAAAGATGGGAATATCGTACTCGTCGGTAATCTAGATAAACTCAATGGCTTGAATAATGGAAAACCAGTTAATGTCAAGGGGACGTGGATCACTAAAGCAGTCAACACAGAAAAAGGCTTGCAAACTGTAAAGGTATTTAATGTTATTTCTGCGGAGCAACCAAGCCCAGCGACCGTCCCGACGCAAACCACCACTGGTACTCCGCCGCAGAATCCTACTCAGGAGAAGGTCAAAGCCAACTTACGGGTCTAATCTATAAAGGTACCGGAAGTTCCTTAAGTTATCTAATTGTTTCAAAAGACGGAAATTTTCCGTTGTCCGGTAATCTAGACAAACTTTATGGGTTAAATAATGGAAAGTCAGTCATTTTGCATGGTTCTTGGGGTACTCAAACACTTAATAGTGAGTACGGAATAAAAACGGTAAAGAAATTTATCGTTTTTAGTGTGGAACAAGTGAGATAGTTACAGAATTCCCATAACTGCTCACTTAACTTATTTATGCATCTGGCCCTTTATCTGCCACGACGTTTTACACTCAGGGCAGGGCAGGGAGAAACAAGGGTTCCTGTGTTTGAAATTCGATAAGGGATATTTAGTAAGCGTTTGGCCCTCTAACTACCAGACGCTTTTTCTCTTTTCCGGTAGGGTAGAGGAAACAGTTGTGTCCCGTCACATCAAATTCCGCTGGCGTTACACCAGGCGTAGATTCCTCCACAGTAATATCGAGGAAAATCTAATATTTAACGCAAAAAAAGCCAGGACTTCTCATCCTGGCCTTAACTGTTTCCTCAACTTTTAACTGTTCCTAAACACTGGTAGGCGTCAAATGAAATCTGTTATGACAGCAACACGCTACAACCTCCAGCTAAATAATGGTCGGGGCAACAGGATTTGAACTTACGGGCCCCATAACTGTTGTTTCATTACCGTTAGCTTAAGGTACGGATGACGCTAAAACTAAGGCCATAACGGCACATATCCCCTCAACTGCCATACGCTTTTTTATTCGATAAGGCAAGGGAATTGCAATACTCTAGGCAATCAAAAGTACGTCATTAAAAGAATATTTTTTAGAAGGAAATTGCTCTGAAGACACGAAGTAACACATTAAATTCATAACCGTCCATTTTTATTGTAGGAGTAACGAGATTAATGATTCAATACGTTAATAATTCGAAAAGTGCTGTCGTTGTTTTACATGAGATATATGGATTAAACGAACATATTGAACATGTTTGTAAGCAGTTATACGAACTAGGTTTTGATGTGTACGCTCCTAACATGTTAAGGAATAGCCTAACCTATAAATATAGCCAGGAAGATTTGGCTTATTCAAACTTTGTCACAAACATTGGATTTGAAAAGGCATTCTGGAAGATTAAGTTATTTTTAGAGAATATCAAATCTAATTATAACGGGGTGTACATCCTTGGATTTAGCGTAGGAGCCACTATTGCATGGTTGTTGTCAGAAAATATGAACTTATGTAACGGAATCGTAGGTATTTATGGATCGAAAATTCGAAATTTTACAAGCACCAATCCGTCATGCCCTGTTCTACTAGTCTTCGCTGCTGATGAAAAGTCATTTAATGTTGATGATTTGATTTATGAGTTGGAACTTAAAGACGGTGTTGAGATAAAGAAGTATTCTGGTTATCACGGTTTTGCGAATCCCTTTTCAGAACATTATCAGGAAGAGTCTGCGAGAAAAGCGAACCTGAATATACTACAGTTCTTACTTAAACTTTCAGAAAAATGAGTTGTTATAGAACTTCGGTTTTCGTGGTCGGGGCGAGAACCTGCGGCCTCTATACTGTTGTTTCATTACCGGTATATGAATGGCGGGGAAGACGTTGCCCCACATGTATATCGAAGCTCTTAATAACGATCTATCTGGTATCGAACTGGTATTCGACCATCAGGTTTATCATCCCTTTATATCCCCAGCTTAACTCTGGTCGAGAAAAAAGTAATCGAGCCAATTGACACCATATTGTAAGTGCACTTATAATAAGGACAAATAATATTATGGAGGTTATGTTTTATGACTGAGTTTTCCTTTCAAACAGAGGTAAATGCGAGTCCAGAAGAAATATGGGCAATGTATGCAAACCCAGAAAACCGTTTCAAATGGGAGTCCGATTTAGAACACATTAAGTTAAACGGAGAGTTTATTTCGGGGGTAACCGGTTGTATGAAGCTTAAAGGGATGCCCGCAATGGAGTTTACTCTCACTTACGTAAAAAATTGTGAAGAATTTTGGGATAAAACTGAAGTTCCCGAAAAGGGGATGGCTTTGTGTTTTGGGCATACATTAACCCGTTTGAACAACAAAACGTTAATAAAACACACGGTGAAATTAGAGAAATCTAAGGGTGATATAACCGAAGACGATATTAATTTTTTATTTCAGGTTTTCAAGGATACTCCAGACGCAATACTAGCTATTAAAAAAGAAGTTGAGCAATAAGAAATGTTTCCCTCGAAATATAAAGATGATTCCTCAAAAAGCCCTGGCCTCTTATTTATTCGTGCCTACAATAACTGGCATACTCAAGTTAGAAAAGCGTTGCAACCTATAGGTTTAACCCATCCCCAATTTGTCGTTCTCGCCGTGATAGCATATCTTCAGAGTCGATATGAGCATGTAACACAGGTTATGATTTCAACACATTCTGACATTGATGTTATGACTACATCGCAGATTTTGAAGATACTCGAAAAGAAAAAGTTTATTCAAAAAAAACCACATCCAAACGACACAAGAGCCAATATTGTTGAATTACTAGAAGAAGGTAAGAGAAAAGTTGCTACGGCGTTGCCAATAGTAGAGGGGATTGACGATAGCTTTTTTGGAGTTCTTGAATCAAATCATACTGAATTTATGGCTTGCTTGGAGAAATTAAGCATATATAATTCTAAAGACTAAACAAACTATACGTGACACGGGTTAGGCGTTCTCAAATCCATTCCCTGTTTATCGAAAAACCAAAAACATAACAAAAAGGCCCAGGACTTCTCATCCTGAGCCTTAACTTTATCCATCTCAAACCCTCATAGGCGTCACGTCAGGCGTCAAAACCTAACCGAAGCAACCGCCTTACATCACAAAACCCCAGCTAACTCATGGTCGGGGCGACAGGATTCGAACCTGCGGCCTCTTGGTCCCGAACCAAGCACGCTACCAGAGTGCGAGTTTACTTAAGGGCTGTACACCCATTCTAACCCCCTGAACCCGCATCGTCAATGATTTCTCCAGTTAGACCTAATAGCGTCATCATGGTGTCAAACCTCCCGTGGCGTCACCCGTAGGCGTCAGTTTGAGGCGTCAAAAGGGTGTCATGGCTTCACAGGCTTTTCTTGCCCACCGGGGGTATTCTCTGTTATCAACAGCCCGTTCATCTGGCTTAACGCCTTGGCCATCTCTTCAACGCCGATGTGGTCAAGGTAGGTATCGACGGTGGTTTGGATATTGCTGTGGCCCAGCACTTCTTGAACAATTTTCAATTGATTGGTCTGCTCAAGAATCAGAAGCCCGGCAGTATGCCGTAGGCTATGGAATGATGTCTTCTGGGGAATACCAGCCTTGGTCAGCAGTTTCTGGAATGTCCGAGTGATGTACATGGGATCGAGTGGACGTCCGTTCGGCTTACAGAAAACAAGGTCATAATCGAAGTACTCGTCTGCTGCTTTTTTTTGCTGTTCAACGATGAGTTTTCGGTTATGTAGGTCAATCATCACGTCTACCGGTATTGGAAGAGGCCGTTTACTACGTTCGGTCTTAGGCGTCTGAAATATCACTTGAGTTTTCTGGCCTTGACCATCCGGTTTCTGTGCACGCTGAACTGTCTGCCTTACATATAAGATCCTTCGTTCAAAATCGATATCTTGCCAGCGGAGACCGATTAACTCGCCTCGACGCAACCCCAATCTTAACTCCAATAGAAAAGCAGCGTAAAACTTGTGGGCTACAATTTCTTTTAAGAACTGCCGGACTTCGTTCAACTTTAATGGACGGATATCCGGCTTTACTTTTTTGGGCAGTTTAACAGCTTCTGCCGGATTCTTTAATAGCTTTCCTTCCTTGATGGCCTGCTTAAAGGCAGCGGATATAACGTTATGGATATGTCGGATAGTTCTGGGAGCTAAGGCTTTACCGTTACTAACTTTGAATTTCAGTTTAGCGTTGTACATTAGTTGGATATCGGAGGTCTGGATTTTCTGAAGGGCCAGTGAGCCCAGCGTGGGGATGATGTGGACTCGGGCCATCGTTTCATACTGTGCATATGTGGTGGGCTTTACGTTAGGTTCGATACATTCGGCCAACCAGTACGTCATCCAGTCCTTGACGGTCATCCTTGTAGGTTCTACAAAATTACCGGTAATGATCTGTGCTTTCGCTGCCATCATCTTGTTGTAGGCTTCTTCGTGGGACTTGCCGAGATAGTTGTAGCGTTTTTTATTGCCGGTGGCGGGGTCAGTGTGGAAGAAACGGGCTTCCCATCGGCCGTCTTTTCGTTGGTATACGTTGCCTTCGCCGTTGGTGCGTTTGGTCATGATTAGTCCACCTTCCCGATGTTTGTTAAGGGATCAGTGGACAGTTTTGATTGAAAAGGGGAGGGTAGTCAAGCGAAATAAGGATAATAGTGTTAAATAAGTAAATTTGATATAATTATCCATAAGACTATATCGGGAATACGATGAAAATGGTGACAAGTTATGATGAAAAGAAAATATCGTCTCGCAAAGCTAAATTCATTCTATAAGGTCAGTATGCGACGAAAGTACCTGTACAAATATTTTTGTAAGAGTCGCTCTTTCAAGGCAAACTTCTCAGAAAGTCAGTTCTGCCATGTTAATTTTAGAGGGGCAATCATGACGGCCTGTGTATTCAAGAAATGCAATTTTTACGGAGTCGAGTTTTTAGGGACCAATTTAAGAAAAAGTAATTTTGAGGGTTCTCATTTTAAGAATACCATGTTCGTTGGTGCCTTATTAGATAAATGTAAGCTCAGGGGTTGCACTTTTGAAAACGTTTTATTTGTTAATACAAACTTGGACGACGTAAAATCGTTAAACAAAGAAACCCCTGGCGTTACGATTTTATCGGAATACCCAAAGCTAGATATAAGCATAGAATTAAAATCGGCCTTGGACGAGTTAAAGTCAAACAATAACATAACAAAATGCCGGGTATTACACCTTTCCGGTAACAGGTACAATAATCTAAACATAAATATGTTGCTTGATAAATATTCTGAAAAGGACTTGATTGGTGGACTTAAGTCTTTGAAAGAAATAAAGAAGGACATTTGTACGCTAAGCTGCTTAATTAAGAACTTGAATTCAGCGTTAAATATGTGATATAATTCCAATGTCCCGCCTCACTCAATCGAGAGATTGGGAAGCTAATGTCAATCGGGGACATGGCGTAATAGCTGGCATTCGAGGAGTGATGCCTATGATTAGTGATTTTGCTACTGTAATTGGCTTTATTGCATTGATTACGGTTAAACTCATTGATTGTTTGTGCAATCACTCTCGATTGTTTGAGGTTAAAGACGTTGCTAGTTGAGGTCTGTAGGTCGGCTAGGTCAAGGTTCAATCCCTTGGGCGAAAATTTGCTCGGTGGTCCTTTCCTATGCACTTTTGGTAGTGATTCGTTTGTACAGCTTGAATGACTTTGGTCACGATTGTGGGGAAGGGATGCTTATGAGCATTAACGTGGTTCCTATTGGGCGATTAATTGTGATGTGTTCACTTGAAACAATTTGGGCCATTGGAGCAAGTTTCGTTGCTGGTGCCCTACCGACCTGAGCTAGCAATCCCGAAATTCAAGAGTAATGTTGAACAGCCCTTTTGTCATATGTTTAGGGCTGTTTTTTATTTATGGCTAACTAACAAGACACAAGTAAACAAAAAGAGAAAAAACAGAATCCAACTACAAAATTGTTCGCTTAAAAACTTCCATCTCCCACCACACCTCCTGTAACGCCCCACATCCAATTCAACCCCAATTCCGGCATAAATGGTATAGCCGATTGTTTTCAAAGGCACACAGGGCATTCTGTGGGGGCGGGTTTTAAAGGGTGGAGGAAATTATTAGGTGAAATAGTTGATGAACAGGTGTTAGTCGATTAAATGCAAGTCAAAATAACAGCAAACCGCCCGTTCTCACTGCCTTACCGATATGCCAAGTTATTGGGAGGACAGTGGGGAGGGGCGGTTGTTGTTTATCAACTATTAAAACGCTGCTTAGTAAGATCCCTAGCTTCAGATATCGTATCGCAGGTAAGCAAGGTGTCTAACATGCACCAAACTCGCCCTGTTGGATAAATATTTCCTGTTTTAACTTCTTTATTGGGAGCAAAGGCCGGGCCAAGGTGGTAAACAAAATGAGGTTCCCAATCTTCGTTTTTGGCTTCGGGAAATATGGTACTCATGTTTTTTACAACGTCATAACCTTGAACGTAATGTATAGACTGTAACTTTCCATCGTATCTGAAAGCAATATAGTTAGGGGGTTCTTTTGGCCAACCATTTCCGCCAACTGGATGGAAATATTTTTGTTTAACGTTTACGATGTCCCGCCATGATAGTGCCCAACCATCTGGGTTTCCCTGTCCAATCGAAACAACGTACACTAAGTTCGAATCCTTTTTTTGCATAGTCATTAGACCCCCAAGATAAACATTTAGCTCCTGTAATAATCGTTTTTCAGCGTTTGTTCCACTAGAGTAAGCGTTACTGGAAAACTGGAAAACATCCTTCCAAGAGATTGAATCAACTTGAAAACCATTTATCGTATTAGGAACATAAAGTGCGGCGTATGCTTTACTGCATTCACTTAATACAACGAGACGTTTTATAGGTGCTAGACTTTTGACAAACGAATCACGGGTAGAATACTTTTGAAGTTGAGCAGTTGTAGGGAGATTCCATCCTCGTTTAGCTTCAATTATCAGGTGAAAGTGGCCTTGGAGTACAATTTCGATATCGGTAAAGCCCTTGTCATGCTCATGTTGTTGCATTCTGATTTCAACTTCGTTTACGGGACCCTGCCATTGTATAACATTGAATAGGAACTCCCTTAAAAAAGCAGGGCATTGAGATAGTCCCCAAGCTACACTGTAGCTAATATCATTCTCGTGATCTCCAAGCAACTGAAAAACACTATTTACTTCTCGATTATGAAGGTATAAGTTTGCCATGTAACCTAACTCCTTATTCCGACATAGATAAGAAGATATTCTCTGAAACGATAAAAGTTCCTTTGAGATTCAAAAGATCGGGATGATTTCGAATTAGTCTCGGGATCGAGGAAAACCATCACTCTATACGGGACACACTAACCCCGGAGGTGATGCGTCTTCATCCAGGAATGGCTTGAATCTCGACGGCGGCGGAAGAGGGAAGAAGATGAGCTTGCTTTGGCTAACCTTAACGACAAGTGTGAGAGAAACGCCACCTTAGCCAAAGAGCTCGAGTTTTTCCAAGAGCAAATCGAAGCCGCAGGGCTGACTGTTCCGAACAGCGTTCAGGAGCTATTAAAGGAAAGCCTTGAGAAATCGAGTAATCGGGCCGAGCTGTTTTGTAATCAGCGTGAACATATGAAACGCGTTCACTAACCTCCACAGCGATCTCGCCGTTATTGGCGGGGTCGCTTTTTGCTTTACAAATTTAGTATTATATTTTTAGAAGATTTCTAAATCACGGAGGGGCAAATATTGCTAAGGGTTGGACTTGTGTCGTGTGGAAAAAGTAAGTTAAACATTGCGGCACCAGCAAGGTCTTTGTATACAGGCGATTTGTTTATGAAAGCCAGTAAATACTGCAAGATAAATTAAGATTTATGGTTCGTATCGTCGGCCAAACATGGGCTTGTTCATCCGGATACCATATTAGAACATTATGATGTAACATTAAATAATCAGCCGAAGAAATATCGAGAAATTTGGGCAGATAAAGTAATTCAGCAAATCCATGGAGAGTTAGGAAATCTAGAAGACATCCGTTTTTATATTCATGCTGGACTCCATATCAGATAATAGCGGATCGCTTAAATAATTACTCGGTTCCACTGAAAGGATTGGGTATTGGGAAACAGTTAAAATGGTATAAAGAAAAAGGTTTTTAGATGATTCAAACAAACGATCTAGGACTTTTTAATCTACCGATTCTCTAGAGACTTTATTCTCGCGTCCATCTCTATAACGAGTTTCTCTAGTTTTTCAATTCTCTCTAGAGCCTCTTGTAAAGACGGTAAAACGAGTTTGCCATCGGATTCACGATTAAAAATTTCGGTAGCAGTTCGTTTGAATTCTTCGCTATTGTATAACTGTTTCGCTTGTTCCGTAATTGCTCCCCTACTTCTTAGCGTGGGATTCAAGATATCAAAAGCAATTAACTCGGCGGCCTGCAAAAAGGCCTCGTTTACAAAATCTGGCCTTGTCCACCAACGAATTTCAGAAAGATGTTCCAGATTTAAGCTAACTGCAGAAGCTCCGGTAGTGACACTACTATCTCGTCTAACTAGATGTTGTTCCAGTCTAGACTTTAGCCTTGAAGCTATCCCAACATAAGCGACGTGAAGAGATCTACCTTTCCCGCCATATAAAGCATAAACTGCCGGGGTATTGGGAACTTGAGATAGATAGGTACTCGTTATTTGCATTTTATTTTCCCCCACGAAAGAGTTTAAATCGCTTATTTATCAATAGTAATTCGAGCAGATATTCTTTTATGAATCTGAAGTTTTCTTCCTTTATCATCGATCCACGCGTTCTCATCCTCTTCGAACAGAAAAACACTGACTTCAGAATTTTGAATATCTAATGCATTCGTTACTATACACAGTCGATATGATTCGGAATTTTCTTGCATAGCCTCGAATTCATTAGGTGTTAAGTTAATTGTAATTTCAGTACCTGACAAACCTTTAACTTCTATTTTGATAAAAGCGTTGTTACGTCTTGCCTCTAAGTCCCAGCCAACGTTATCTTTTTCAACTGAAGCAACAATATAGCCCATGTCTTCATAATATTTTCTTACAACGTTAATTGCGTTTATTTCGACTTGGTTCTTTTTAGGTATATCAATTTTTTTATTTGAATTTACCCTTGTCTTTTTATTGTTTTTTTCATAATTTTCAATGTACTTTATTGCACTCTCTCTAAGGTATTTGTTTTTTTCTCCTTGTGCATACCAAACATTTGATTGACCTATTCCCCCAGAAGATTCAGTCGCTTTTGGAATCTGAAATGTTCTACCGTCAAAGGGTAAAAGATAAGAATCTTTAACCTTTGCTTCAATATTAAAGTAATATTTTGAATCGAATCTAGGTGATCCTGGGATAGGGGCTTGAAACTTCCTGAATACTCGTGCGTTTTTATACCACCCAATTATTCTTACGCCGCCCAACAAAGGATTTCTTGAAAGCCATATTACGAAAACGTCATCTATATATGAGTCTTTAGGTCTTGCCCCAAGGTTTTCTATTTTTATTTGACCTGGATTCATTACAAATCCATGATAAACACCATTAAAATTTGAGAAATTATATATTTCCCAACCAGTTTTATTTTCTTGAACCCAACTGCCCCCTCCCGTAATTTGATCACTAGAACTTAACCCATTATAAAATCTCATCCAACCAATGTTACAAAAAAGTAAACGCACTCTGATTCCTCCAATATAATCGGTTTGATTTTAGAGAACTGAGTTTTATGATTATTTGTCTAAATTCGAACCATGAATAAGGAGGTATTCTGCATCTTACTTCTTTTACCTTCATAGTTAATAGCTGTTGTTAATAAAGTGTTTTACGGATACTTCTTCAGGCTCATTCCATAAAAGAATATGCGACTTCGCCACCAATGGCGGGGTCGCTTTTTTTGCTTTTACATAGCAGATGAGTTTTTTGCGTGATAAGTGGGGGAGTTTGTGGGGGTGGGAGGGGCAGGAAGGCGGAAACTCGTCTGCTATGGATAGGATAGGAGAAGAAAATCTACCGCCGGTTAAATAAATAAGAAGTCGACCTCAAAAAGTTTACAAAATGGGTAATAAAGGGAAACGGTCAAAAATAACATGAGGTAGAGGGTAGTTATTGGACTAACCGTACCCATTCAAACCATTAGTCTAAGTATCTTTGTGGGGATGAAATATGAGAAGACTGCCTAAAAAGGCTGAACAATTAGTTAATAAAGCGAGAGAGGCTTGTATACTAGCAGTAGAAATATATAATAAACCAGGTATCTCGTTTCGTAGTGGTGGATTTATAGTTTTGATGATCATTGCTTGGACATCTTTATTTCACGCCATTTTTGAAAAAAACAAGCTAAAATATTACTATAAGGATAATAATAATAAGAGACTTTATCAAAAAGTGGATGGTGATTACAAGGCATGGGAAATAAGTAAATGCTTATCTGAATATTATAAAACTGAAAACAATGCCATAAAGCAAAACTTGGAATTTTTAATCGGGCTTCGAAATAAAATTGAACATCGATTTATGCCAAAACTAGATAATCAAATTTTTGGCGAATGTCAAGCAAACCTTATAAATTTTGAAGAGATCTTAATTAAAGAGTTTGGAGTTAGGTATGCTTTAAATGAAAGTCTTGTTTTTGCTCTTCAATTTTCTAAACTAAGAACAACAGGTCAAAATGAGGCATCCAGAAAAATTCAATCTGCCGAATATCAACTAGTGGATGAATATATTCGAGAATTTAAGCAAAGGTTGCCAGAACCAATACTTCAAAGTATGGATTATTGTTTCAGAGTGTTTTTAATCCCTAAAATAGCTAATCGTTCGAAAAACTCGGATGCGTCGGTTGAGTTTGTACAATATGATCCTAATAAACCAGAAGAAATGCAACAGTATGAGAAGTTTGTCGCTTTAATAAAGGAAAAGCAAGTACCTGTTCTAAATCCTGGTTTATTAAAGCCTAAGGATGTAGCAAATAAGGTATCCAAAACACTTGGAATTAATTTTAGTCACAATAATCATCACTCAAAATGTTGGAAATACTATAATGTACGCCCACCGATAAAAGATAATAATCCGGCCAAAACAGATACAAAGTATTGTCAATACGATGCCGCTCATAACGACTATTTATATACCGAAGAATGGGTCAAGCTTTTGATAACAGAACTTTCGGATGAGAATAAGAGATTTGAAATTTTAAATTCCCAATAAAAGCGATCTTGCTAGCATCGGCGAGTCGCTTTTTTTGCTTTTTGCGTAGCAGAGGTGTTCTTTGTAGGATGAATAGGACATTTTGAAATTTCAGGAGGATTAAATTCGTACTATTAAAAATCTTTTGCTCGTTATAAAAATCACAATGAAGGAATTTGAGGAAAAATGTTGAAAAAACATTTTGTTTATCCACTTAATTGGTTGGTAATTCACTGTAAATAGTGAGAGGAGAAGTTCATTTGAACAAACAGCTTTTCCCCGGAACGAGACGTGGCGTAGCTCATGAAAAAATGCTTGCGTTACTTTATCAAAATTTAGGTTCTAAAGTAAGTGGTGGTGAGCTTTTTAGAGCTTCTGGAAATCAAGTAAATTACCAACGAAGATTACGTGAGTTAAAAGAAGACGGTTGGCTTATTGACTTTGAACACGGGGGATTGGATGGAAAGGGGTGGTACACATTGAGACCACCATTCCCCAGTGGTGAAAGATTTCAAAGAATAGGCACTGCTGACCGTATGAGAGTCCTGGTAAGAGACGACTGGACTTGTCAACTCTGTGGAGCAAACCGGAAAACTAATCCAGCTATCGAATTACAGGTTGATCATCGCATACCCTTTGCATTAAGTAAGGATAACTCTGAGAGAAACCTCCAAACCTTATGCAAGGACTGTAACTTGGGGAAAAAAGCACATTGTAGAGATTGTGTAAAACAGAATTGTACTAACTGTAACTTGGCTTTTCAAAAATAACGAAACGATAAGGCCAGTCATAAAACTTATAAAAGGAGAATAATGATTTGGAAAAGCCGCATTTTCCTGGGACTCAACGAGGGGAAGCCCATAAAAAAATGTTACAAGTTCTTTATGAGAATTTGGGTTCAAAAGTAAGTGGAGATGATTTATTTAGAGCTGGGAACGAACGATTTAACTATGCTAGAAGATTACGTGAACTAAAAGAGGACGGTTGGGACTTAGAGTATGAAGGTGGCGGAAAAGAAGGAAAAGGGTGGTATACATTGTATCCTCCTTTTCCTAGTGGAGAGAGAAGTGACAGGATAAGAACTGCCGTGAGAATGAGGGTTTTAATAAAAGATAATTTTTCATGCCAACTTTGTGGAAACAATCGACATACTGACCCAAGTATTGTACTACAAGTAGATCACTGTATACCATTTGCGTTAAGTAAAAACAATTCCGAAGAAAATCTTCAAATACTGTGCTTGGAATGCAATTTAGGCAAAAAAGCACAGTGCAGAGATTGCGTTCACAAAGAATGCCTTACTTGTAAATTAGCCTTTCCTAAAAAGAATAAATAAATATAAAAAGGGCGGTAATAAGAAATCGCCCTTTTTTATATTCATAAACTCTTTTTATTTTTTATCCGAAACTAATAAGTGTTGTTTGATTTTTTTTGCAATGTGATAGGCAAGCTTACAAGGAACTGCGTTTCCTATTTGTTTAGCAACCTCAATTTTTGAACCAACAAAAATAAACTCGTCTGGAAATGTTTGAAGTCTAGCCGCTTCACGATGAGTAATAGGTCGATGAGCTGACGGATGTAAATATCGACCTTTTTCAGGTTTGAAAAATTCGGTTCTGATGGTCAGGGATGGTTCATTCCAACTTAATCTTCCAAATACATCAGTAGAGCCCGTCTTCTTTTTCTTCCAGCAGTCTGGCTTCAAATTATCAGGTAAGTCAAAACGATTTCCTCCAGGAGGAATACATTTATACCTTTCTAAGGATATTGGAGTAGCATTTCTTCCGACATGCCAATTAACATCATTTGGTTCTTCTGGTAATCCCCGAAATGCTTCTTGCACTGTTACCCAGGTTTTATAATTAAACATATCTTTATTATATTTGGCCGGGTCTACATATAACGGTTCTGGAAAAGAAATCTTTCCAACCTTACTGCCTATTATAAATGCTCGTTTTCTTTTTTGTGGAACTCCAAAATCGGCAGCAAATAATGTACCTGAAGTTAAAACATAACCAAGTGCTTTTGAAACCCTTTCGATTTCTGTAAATTCAGCTGACTTTAGTATTTCTGGAACATTTTCTATGACAAATACTAATGGCTGGGAGCATTCTACAGCTCTAAGATAATGACGCCATAGTTGATTTCTCGGATCATTTTCTAAACGCTTCCCTAAAGGACTGAAGCCTTGACAAGGAGGTCCGCCAATAATAACTGTCGCATGTGGAAAATCCGTTATCTGTTCAATATCGCGATTATCTACGTGATCGCCAAAGTTTTCTTTGTAAGTAAGAGAGGCCCAATAGTTATTCTCTACCGCATAAATCGAAGTATATCCCGCATCGACGAAACCGACAGACATGCCTCCGGCTCCAGAAAATAAATCAATAAATGTGAAATCATTAAGTTGCTGCATAAGCTCCCCCAATGTCTAGAGACTTTTCGATGTCAAAAGATTATATGTGCTAAATGAATCAAAAAGATAATTAATGCCAATATATTGTTTTATTTTATCAAGTTAGGTGTGCTTTGACCAGAGACAATAAACGATACATAATCTACTTGTACCCCACCACCCACAGCCCACCTATTGAATGGACAGGCAGTTCAGCCCATCGCGGTTGGACTGCTTTTTCTATTTTCAAAGAGCAAAGAGGTGGCCAATGACAGCAAACCTTGGCAAATTAGCAGTTGACCGCATTCACCACATGGATGTCAACGAGGGTCTAAAATTGATACCAGACAGCTCCATCGACCTAGTCATCGCCGACCCACCATACGGCATCAACTATAGAAGTGGCAGCCGAAAGCGAAAGTTCACTGCAATCCAAAACGACAACATCATCATGGCCGACTGGTTGGCCGACGCTTTCCGAGTGCTGAAAGATGGCTGTGCTCTGTACTGCTGGACTCGCTGGGACGTCTATACTGAGTGGCACCACCGCATCGCCCAGAACTTCACCATCAAAAACTGCATCATCTGGCAAAAGAACGGTGGGGGAATGGGCGATCTTCGAGGAGCCTACAGTCCCGCTCACGAATTTCTTATCTTCGCCGTGAAGGGACGACACTTATTAAATGGAAAGCGAATTTCTGATGTGTGGGCTGTACCTCGTGATCCGGCAGTGACCTACATCCATCCAACGCAAAAGCCGGTAAAGCTGGCCGAGATGATTATTGAGAAATCGTCGCAGCCGGGTGATGTTGTGCTGGTCCCGTTCTGCGGTAGCGGAGGAGACTGCGTGGCAGCCAAGCGGATGGGGCGAAGGTTCATCGCGTTTGATGTTGAGGAGCAATACGTGGAGGCAGCCAGTAACCGGCTAAATGAAGCCGCATAGTGTAGCTGTTCAATGTTTGACCAAGGGCAATAAATTCCTGGGATAACATTAGAACGTGTGTTTCGTAATTGGAACGTATGTGCTAAAATATTCCCAGGAGGTGGGCATTGTGAACCCGAAAGTCCAACGATTTTATGCATCTAACTCTCTTTGGCGACCGATGTTACTGCCTGAGCATCGTGACGTCACTCGCATAACCCAGAGGGAATGGTTGAGTAACGAGGAGCCAATCCCGGAACTCAACGATATCCGTGCGGAAGAAATAGCCCGGGTTATCGAGTTGGCAGCGAGTGAGCAGTATGAAATAAAGTTTCGAATCAAGAGCGGACAGTGGATTAACGGAATCCCTATCAAATCAAAATCCGGCAAGTTGACTATCGTATCTGATGGAAATGAACGTGAAATCCGCTGTTCCGACATTGTCGATGTCCGAGAATAGCCTCATTTGAAATGAGGGTATTATTCGGGCAACGAGAACCCGCCTAATCTGCTCTGCCCTCCATAATAATACCTTGTTTCACATACACACGAAATAGAGGGATGCTGGTGCACATCCCTGCAACTCACAACGTCACAAACCCGATCTTTTCTCGATCGCAAAACAGCCTAGACCAACTTGGCTGGGCTGTTAACATTCTGGTTATGTCTGTTAAATCCAAGGAGGACAGTGGATGTTCGTTAACTACACATACAACGCCATCGTAACTAGAGTCATCGACGGTGATACCTTTGACGCCGATATCGACCTCGGTTTCAACGTCATTATAAAGGAAAGGTTTCGTCTGTACGGGCTGAACGCACTGGAAATCCACGGTGAGGAAAAGGGCAGGGGAGAGCTAGTTAAGCAGTGGCTGGCCGGTAAAGTCGAGGGCCAACCGGTGACGATAAACTCTGTTCGCAAAGAGAAGTACGGCAGGTGGCTGGCAGTGGTCCATCATAAAGGAAACAACGTGAATGACGAGATGCTGGCCGAAGGCTTGGCAGTTTCGTTTATGAAATAACTTGAAATACAGTCTGGAAAATGATAACTTCGTTTATTATTATTGTAAGTAACAAGCGTGTTGGGGGGATTTATCATAGAGATTATTCAACCCGAACCGATGTTTACTATTGGTCCGTTAGGTATTCTGATAATTTCAATTTTGACAGTATGGCCCTTCTGGATAATACTTAAAAGAATTAGGCTGTCGCCATGGTTAAGTCTTTTAATGATCGTTCCGGTGATGAACATAGTTACGCTCTTTTACATTGCCTATTCCAAATGGCCGAAAAGAAAGCGAATAATTGAAGATGAGTAAAAAAGGGCGGCACCGTAGTGAACACATCATTCACTGCGATGTCGCCTTTTTTGTCATTTATGGAGATCGGTGGCCCTTCCGCAGTTTTACGTCCACGTAGTCGTAACGTTTTACGAGTACGTAGTCCTCCATTTTTACGACTACGTAGTGGTAACGTTTTACGACTACGTACATGTAAAACCTTGCGATGTAACAATAACCAACGTAACCATAACCAGTTAAACAATAAGAAACAGGGAGATAGAAGGCCAATCCCGTTGATTATCATGGAAAAACAGCAGAAATAACAGCAGAGGAGCTTGTATGACAATCGAACAGGTCCACTATAAGACGTTAATACGTTAACCACTATTGACACAGTGAAGAGAACAGTGTGGGAGTTATGGTTATTAATGACACAGTGCTTAGCGTGGATTAGAAAGCAGCAGCTACCCTCTAATTCCTGTAGTCGTAAGTTCTTACGAGTACGTAGTGGTAAGGTGTTACGTCTACGTAGTGGTAACAGTTTACGTCTACGTTGTAGTAAGACCTTACGATGTATCTATAACCATCTTAACAATAACCAATATAACAATATAATACAGCAGGTACAGCCAATAAGCAGGATGACCGTGGATAAAGAAACAACAGCATATTGGCAGGATATCCGTTAGAGAGACAGTGATGACAACGCTTTGCCGACGCAGATGGGCAGAGCGTTTTTTATTGTTTACTGTAGTCGTAGGAAATAACGGGATTACAGAAGGGAGGTGATTACCTTGTCAAAAGTTTACCGGCTGTCTGCCCAGCAGTTGAGAGCTGCTGAAATCTTTGCCACCAACGATATCCACAAGATGACCATGGCTCAGATCGCTGAAGAAGTTGGCGTAACCGATCGGTCCCTATACCGTTGGAAACAAGAGCCCGACTTCATCGCATACCAGAATGATGTGGCCGAACGTGTGATGAACGACTTCCTCGCTGAGACCTACGGTATCCTCCGAGGTATCGTTCGTACCAGCGGAAGCGACGGTAATAAACTGAAGGCCATTGAACTGGTGCTGAAGAACCAGGGCCGATTGACCGACGTCCAGAAGATTGAGGCGAAGGTTGAGGATACCCGTTCCAACGAAGCAATCGAAGCGGAGATTGATAACCTGAAGAAGATGTTGGCCGAGATGTAATCAAAGGGTGTCAGTTTAATTGAGACCCTTTTGAACTCATCCTCTATCATTGCATTAGTCGCTGAATAGAGATAAGCTGTGACCCACGAAGCCCAACACTTCGGTGGGATATCCGGCGAAATACTCAGCGTCTATGCAAAGGGATGAAGAAATGATCGCAGCATTTATCGAAGAACTCCGTCAACACGGCAAAAGCCCAACCACCCTGCGTTCCTATCAGGACAGTTGGGCCAGGTTTTCCCGGTGGTATGAGAAGGAGCACCCCCGCCCCACCCCCACCGGGGGGTCTGCCATGCCGCAGATGGCCACACAACTGGACATAGCAAATTTCAAAAGGTTCGCTTCCAGTAACTTCAAGCCCAATACCCTTTCTCTCACGTTAACCCATCTCAACGTCATTTTCCGTTGGCTATCCGATAACGGCCATACACCGGATAATCCCGTTGAGCAAATCGACCGCATCACAGTCCCGCAATCGTCGCCCAAGTGGTTAAGCCGTAATGAACAGAACTCTCTCATCCGGGCCATCCGGCAGCACGGCACCCTTCGTGAATTGGTGATGGTCACGTTGATGCTCCATACCGGGGTTCGTGTCCAGGAACTCTGCGATATCCGGTTGAAAGACATAACCCTTACAGATCGCAAAGGAATGCTGGTCATCCCCAACGGCAAACACAGCAAATATCGTGAAATCCCGTTGAATGTGGATAGCCGGCGAATCCTCCTGCGATATATCGAATCTCGCAATACCAACAGCGAGTACCTGTTTTACTCCCAGCGTAGTGAGAAGATGAGCCAACGCGGTGTATCATTTCTGATTTCGAAATATGCGAATCTGACTGGCATCGACCACCTGACCTGCCATACCCTCCGGCACAGTTTCGGGCATGAGTTGGCTGTGCGAAAAATTCCGTTGGATGTGATCGCTCGATTAATGGGCCACATGAAAAAAGACGGCTCCCCCAATCTGCAAATGACCAGTCGATATACGATGCCCGGTGAAGAAGATTTGGTAAGAGCCGTAGAGGAATTATCGTGGGTATAAGGGCGTCCGTAATGTGGACACCCTTTCTAAACCTCACATTTCCCCACAGAGCCTTCACGTTGCCCTGTGTCGCGAGAGAATGGGCGGGTTGGCATAAATACCCCAAGGCGAATATCTGTTCGAACGTGGGGCAACGTGCAGGGCGACGGGGGGGGACTGACAATATTTGATCAATCCGCTACATGGGAGAAGACGATCCTCCGCCAGATGTTAGCGAATAAAATAGTCTCAGGATCAAAGATCCAACGATTGAGGTTAACAATACCATGGCTAGGCTAATGAGAAGTATCCCGGCAGCATAAACAAGAACCCGAGATAAGATAGGTTTACCGATGGGTGTTTCCGTCTCATTTATGATTTCGACACGAGGCATGTATCCTCTAAGCGGAGTTTTTAACCTCCCTCGTCCTGTCGAAGGTAATATTCGTTTTCTTGGTGGCGTTTTTGATTGGCCCATTGCATCGCCCTCCTGCTGTTAGTCTGTGAGGGCTTTTCCTTTTCATGTATTGAATTGGATTGCCCACGTGAGGCGACACGTTGGCACGTGTCGCGAGAGAATATGTATTTGGGGTAATTATGCCTGAGCCAAATTCTTTTGAACGTGTGGCAACGTGCGGGGAGACAGGCTAAGCATTGAGTTGAGATAGAACATCTTCCATATCGTCAAGACACAACTGGACGAAGTTTTCGTGGGGGAGTATGTTCATACGGCAAACTCCCTGATAAGATAGAATCCCGTCCGCGACTACAATATGTGCGACTAACTTCTCTTTCCAGTACGCTTTAATTTGCTGGCCGTCGTTTGTGACTAGCACATAATCAAGGCTCTCCAATTGTGGAGAAAAATAAATCTCCCATTGGCTTAATTTCAATCAAATACACCTCAATTGACATCGTGGATTTTACTTCCATGATATCAATAATCTGTCGATATGACGATATATTTGACTAAAACCTTCGACAAATCAAAACATCATTTTGCTTTTTATATAACATTATCAACAGGTTTAAATGGTATTTCTGTGGATATGGTGAATAACTACACATACATGACTTTTAACAGGGAAAACGCTGTCGAATAATCAGAGCTAGAGACGCTTTAGAAACAATCTAAGCGTCTTTTTTAGTTTCCACCAAAATCCTCGGAGGTGAACAAACCATAGACATCCTTAACCGCAGTGAACGTCAGCAACGGTTGGAGCTATTAGAACAGCGAGTTCAGTTATTTGATGATGTTCGTGCCAAGCAAGAACTTAGCCCAGCGATGCAGACCGAGTATATTGCCGACCTGAAAGAACTATATCGCCTTCGACGGATTGACCGCTCAGAGTTCGATGTCCTGTTTTTCATGTACGAGTATTTCTCTGACGATAAAAACCCAGAGAATGAGCAGAACCTTATCCCGGCAGGAACTCGCATTGACGATGCTCCTCGATTTCACCGGGAGCTCTGCGATTTGCTCCGCGTTGTATCTATCGATAACCCTATCGCAAGAATCGCTTGGGCCGCCCCACGGGGCCACGCCAAATCGGCCTATCTTTCTAACGGCTTTCCCATCCATGAGATCGTCTTTAATAAGCGAAAATACATCCTCATCATTTCAGAAACGGATTCAATGGCCAAAAAGTTTATCGAATGGATATCGCTGCAACTCAAATTCAATAAAAAGCTACGGGAAGATTTCGGTGAATTACTATCCGATCGAAAATCCCTAAACGAGCGGGATAACCAAGAGGCGTTTTTAACCCGAACAGGGGTACTCGTGGAATCAGCGTCTATGGGCAAGCAGTTACGTGGGAAGAGGAACGGCTCATACCGGCCGGACCTTGTTATTCTCGATGATTTAGAATCGGCCAAGAACACGAATACGCCGGAACTGCGGGAGAAAAACCTTCACTGGTTCAACTCCGTAGTCATGCCGATCGGAGACCCGGCCAGAACAGCATTCATCTATATGGGAACCATCGTTCATGCGAGAGGGCTGTTAACGGCGGTGTTGCAACGGTCAGATTTTGAATCTCGCATTTACTCTGCGATTGTATCCCCGCCAGAACGGGGTGATCTGTGGGAGCAGTTTGAATCGACTTGCCGGAATCCAGAGAATGAAACTCGGCTGGATGATGCCATCGCGTTCTATCAAACAAACCAAGAAGAGATGGATAAAGGCGTCGAGGTTTTATGGCCGGGACGCTTTTCGTATTCCCGTCTAATGATCGAGAAGGTCAACATCGGCTCCCGAGCCTTTGGTTCAGAGTATCTGAACAATCCCATTGACGAAGAAACCCAGATTTTTAAGCCTTCTATGTTCACATTCTTCGACTACCCAGACCTTCGAGATAAGATGGGCCGACCCATTCCGTTAGATTACTTCGGTGCGTGGGACATCGCCATGGGCAAGAACAATCGCTCGGACTACAACGCCATCGTGATGGCTGGGCGTGACCGTCGAACCGGTATTCTCTATGTCGTGGAGACTTGGGCAAGAAAGTGTCCGGCTCATGAAGCGTTGATGGAGGTCATTAATAAAATCGGCAAGTACCGTCCACGGATTTTCGCTATCGAGACCGTACAAGCCCAGTTTGACTTATTCCGGCAGGCTCGGGAACGGATGGCCAAGGAAGGGATCTACACAACCAAATTAAAAGCGGTAACTAGCAAAACCAAGAAGGAAGAACGGATTGAATCGCTGGAGCCGATTATTGAGCAGGGGATTCTTCGATTTATGAAACACCAGCGAATCTTACTGGAGCAGTTAGAGCAGTTTCCGAATCACGACCACGATGATTTACCCGATGCCTTGCAGATGGCTGTGGAACTCTGTGGAGGGGGACGACGGAGAACATTCCTAAAAAAACCTGTAGGGTTGTAAACCATCCCAACAGCCTACCTTGGTGGATGAAAATGCAAGAAGGGAGGTCGTGGTTTGTCCTTATTCAGCATAGGCAGTTACTACCCGGCACCGGCCCATCGCGATCGGATTCGGAGATACCGGGAAAACAAAAAGCTCTTTCTTGGCAGGCATTTTGATGTATTCCAACGGATTCAGAACAAGCTATCGAGACGGCAAAATGAGCTGCTTTATATTTCGACCAACCTTCCCGGCGTGATTTGCAAGAAATCGGCCGATTTTTTATTCGGGGAGCAACCCACTTTTTCTGCGGGGAAAAACGATAACTCCAATGAGCAGCAGGCGATGGAGCGGCTTGTTGAGGGAAACGACCTCCACATTATGAATTATGAAAGTGCCTTGTCTAACGCTTACCGAGGCGATTCATTCTATAAAATCCGCTACGGTCAAGAGTTTGGCGGGATGGTTGGGAAGGAGAGCGATCCTTTCCGAGTCATCATTGAAGCCCAAAACCCTGTGTATGTGTTCCCCGAAACGGCTCCAGGAGACGCCAATCGCATCATCGCTTATCACATTGCCTATCCGGTGCTTGTGAAGCGTGGTGATTCCGAGGATTGGTTGTTAAACGCCGAATCCCACTATCCCGGTCGCATCGTCTACGCCAAGTTCAAGCTGGACCCGATTGTGGTGACCGTGGACAACGAAATCAATGAATGGCGAATTGAGGCCGAGTTTCTTAGCGAACGGAAGGAAGTACAAACTGGCGTGCCGTTTCCTTTGGTAGTCCACGTTCCCAACTACGCCACCGACGATTGTTGGGAAGGCATCGATGACCTTAGCGAGAACAAACCGTTGTTGGATGAAATCAACCACCGGCTCTCGCAGATCGCTTCCATTCTCGATAAGCACGCTGACCCGGCCATGGCAGTTCCAGCAGGGACGTTGGGCGAAGATGAACAGGGCAATCCCATCTTTCGGGTAGGCGTAGATAAAGTCTTTGAAGTGATGGGGAAGGACGAAGTGGTTCCTCAATACATCACTTGGGACGGCCAGTTGCAGGCAGCTTTTCTGGAATTGGACAAGCTGGTCAAGCTGTTGCTCATTAACGCCGAAATCCCCGAGATTGCCCTTGGCTCTGGCGATGCTGGGACTAGTGGAGCGTCGGGTCTTGCGATCAAATGGCGGCTCAACTCGATTTTGGCGAAGGTAAACCGCAAGCGACAGTATTACAACAAAGCCTTAAAACGAGTGCTTCTAATCGCCCAACTCCTCGAAATTGCCTGCAAAGGTCCGCAGGATTATGAAGTTACCGTACCCAAAGTGAAATTCAAAGACGGCTTGCCGGATGATGAGACGGAGATGGCCAATATCATGTCCATTCGTACTGGTGGGAAGGCGACCATTTCTCAGAAGTCGGCTCTAATGTGGCTGGATGATCTAACGGAGGAACAAGCCGAGGTCGAGTTGAAACGGATGCAGGACGAGGAAGCCATCGCCGATCCGTCCATCTTCCAGCAACCCGGTGACAGCGAATGAGGCCGATTCCAAAACCCGTCTATGAGAGGGATGTAAAGCGGTTGATTGGCTATTACAAAAAGGCATTTAACGAAGTTGCCGGTCAGTTAAAAACCATTCCGTCGTCGGGCGGGTTGGAAAAAGCCTACGCTGAATCACTGCTTTCTCAAATCATGGTAATTCTCCGTGACTTAGATAGCTCCACAAAATCATGGTGCGAACACGTCATTAAACAGGCGTTTACAGAAGCACAGGCACAAACTATCCTTGCGTTGGGCGATGCATCCTCATTATCAGAGGCAGCATCGTCCATTTCTTTTTCCATGCTGGCCAGAGAGCGAACAGAGGCTTTGATTAACGACACCTACACGGACTTGCTGATGGCCACGCAAAACACAGAAAGAAAGATTAAGCAGCTTGTGAGAAATGCCGTCAGCGAGACCTTACGTGTGAAAGCGTTGGAGCAGATTGGGCGTAAGACGATGAGAAACGCCATCGTCCACGACCTTACCCATAAAGGACTGTCGGCCAAGCTGGACAATGAAGCTTGGATTGGCATTGTAGACCGTGCCGGTCGGAGATGGAATTTATCTACCTACGCCGAGATGGTGGTCCGAACAAAACTTACACAGGCTCATATCGAAGGGACTCGGGTGGAGACGATGGAACGGGGTGTGGACTTGGCGGTCATATCGTCTCACAACGCCAAGGATGCCTGTCGATCATTTGAGGGGATGGTAATTTCCCTTCATGGGTCAACACCGGGATACCCCACATATGACCAAGTCCGCGGAACCGGTAAGATATTTCATCCCAACTGCCAGCACCATGTTAGTCCAGTTCGAGATATCCAACTGCTTCCCAAGTCACTACGAGACAAGCACCAAGAAAAAATGAAGGCGATTCGGTAAGAAATAAGCCACCCCAAATGGAGTGGCAGGAGGCAGTTAACATTTTCGACAGCGACGAGACAGAAATTGCCTAACCATGAGAGAACCGATTGATAAGAGGGAAGCAAATAGCCAACGTATCACACGTTGCCTTTGTTGGAACTTTCGAAAAGGGAACATAGAACCACCTCCGGGATTAGAATACCCGAATTTTTCTTCGACCCATCGGCGTTATGTCGTTAAACTAGCCGCCCAATCAACCCACGCGGACGCAACCGCGAAACAAAGCGTAGGGTAAGGAGGACATCGTTTTGGCAGAAGAAGCCCAGGCTCAAGAAACGCAACAACCAACAGCCTCTGAAGTGAAACCGGAACCCACGCCCCAAGAGCATGTCATCCCCAAAACACGGTTCGATGAAGTCAATACCAAATATAAAGATGTTCAGGCTCAGCTGGACCAACTTTTGACCGAACGGGAACAACAGGCGAAAGAAGCGAAAGAACAGCAGGGTAAGTTTGAAGAACTCTATAAGACAACGGCCGATGAGTTAACCAAAGCCAAAGACGGCTTCAAAACCGTGAATGGCCGGGTACAGCAGTTAGAATCGGTCATTAACGGCCTAGTGGAAACCAAGTTAGATGGCATCCCAAAGGACTTCCACGACCTCGTCCCCAACAACCTTACACCGGAAGCAAAACTAGAATGGCTGACGGCAGCCGAAAAGAAAGGCTTATTCGGCACCAAACAAGAACAGCCTGTCGGTCAGGCGACGAATCCAACTCAAGCCCAGACCACAGACCTCAACCAGCTAAGTTCCATTCAACTTCTCAAAATGGGCTATGCTCAACGAGCGTAATCCCTTCGCGGGTTATGCTTTTTCTATGCCCAAATACAGCACATAGGGAGGACTTTTTACTTTGGCACTAACTATGACCGAAGCGGCAAAGCTATCGACAGATGTCCTACAAAAAGGAGTAATCAAAACCTTCGCACGTTCATCTCCGATCTTAGAAATGTTGCCGTTTATGGAGATATCGGGGAACTCGTACAAGTACAATCAGGAGCAGGCTTTACCCGGCATCGCGTTCCGTTCTGTCAACGAAGGCTATGTAGAATCGGCGGGTGTGGTCAATCAGCTATCCGAAGGCTTGTATATCCTCGGTGGTGACGTGGATATTGACAAATTTCTTATCCAGACCAGGGGCAACGTGAACGATATCCGATCCATCCATACCGATCTGAAATCCAAAGCACTGGCATTGGAATTCACCCGAGCCTTTTTCAAAGGGGATGCGGCACAGCCGAGCCAATTTGACGGATTGCAAAAGCGATTAGCAAATTCCCAACTCGTTGACGGGAATGATCAAGTGTTATCTCTCCCCTTGATTGACGAACTCATTGATAAAGTTGAAGGAGAACCGGATGTTCTCTTTTGTTCTAAAACGATGCGTCGGGAGATTAAGGCGATCCTTCAAGACTCCAAGCACTATATTGAGAGCGGGGAAGATTCCTTCGGTCGACCGGTAGCCACATACGCAGGGATTCCGATTCGAGTCATTGAAACCGATGGAGCCGGTCAAGAGATTCTCGGCTTTACCGAGCTAAACAAAGCGGGAACTGCCAATGATACAGGTTCCATTTATGCCGTGAAATTCGGTGCCGAGCAGTATGTATCGGGCCTACGGAATGGCGGAGTTTCTGTTCGTGACCTCGGCGAAATTGACAGCAAACCAGTGTTCAGAACCCGGATTGAGTTTTATTGCGGGATGGCTGTGTTCCACCCTCGGGCTGCAGCACGGTTGCGATTCGTTAAGAAAGGTGTTGCGGAAGTATTAAAGGAACTAAATCAAGCAGCGTAGTGGGGTAGAACTGACGTGGTGGACAATCTGCCACGTCTCATCTTTTTTTAGGAGGGGTCATTTTGGTAAAGTACAGGATAAGAACGCCGAACAAGATTTACAACGGAGTTACAGAGGGCGTCTTGTTCACCAATGGAGAGGCCATCGTTGACGATGAGCGGCTTAAAAATATCCTTACCCTTGACTACGGATACCAAAGTGAACTCATTGAAGAACCGAAAGAGCGAAAAGCAACGAAAGCGGTAGCGGAATAACGAAGCTACCGTTTTCTCTTTTTAGGAGGTCAATATTTGCAAGACTGGCAGTTGAAGCAACTTCAATCTCTCCCGTTAGAAGCAAAGATTCAACGCTCCATCCGAAAGATTAGAGAGTGGTATGAAGCCTGGGATGGCGAGGTTTACGTAAACTACAGCGGTGGGAAAGATTCTACGGTTTTGCTTCACCTTGTTCGTTCAGTCTATCCACACGTTCAAGCCATGTTCGCGGATACTGGCCTCGAGTTTCCGGAAGTTAGAGAACAGGTTAAACAAACGGAGAATGTCTGTTGGCTTCGACCCAAAAAATCGTTTTATCAAGTAATCCAAGAATACGGCTACCCAGCCATCACGAAAGCTCAAGCCGGGGCAATCTACAAACTCCGCAAACAAAATCTTTCGGAGAAATACCGCAACAAACTCTTATATGGCGATGAAAAAGGGACGTTCGGAATGGTGTCCAAGAAATGGCACTATCTCCTCAACGCCCCTTTTTTGATCTCCGATAAATGCTGCAACGCCATGAAAAAAGAGCCCTTCTATCGGTATCAGAAAATGACCGGCAAAAAGCCCATCATCGGGACTATGGCAATAGAATCGGCTCGGCGAAAAGTGCATTATTTGAATCATGGCTGTAATGTCTTTGACAGTAAAGAGCCATCATCGAAACCTATATCCTTTTGGACAGAGCAGGACATTTTAGAATATCTTCGGATGTTTAACATCCCTTATGCCAGCGTGTACGGAGAAATCGTCGAGGACGAAAACGGACGGTTAACCACCACTGGGGAAAAACGAACTGGCTGTGTTTTCTGTATGTTCGGCGTTCACTTGGAAAAGGGAGAAAATCGATTCCTACGATTAAAAAGGACCCACCCTAAAATGCATGGGTATTGCATGGACAAGTTAGGTATCGCGGAAGTGTTGGACTATATCGGGGTCGATTCCGGAAAAGAGGTGGCGTAAGCTGCCGATACAAGTTCAAGATGCAGATATGTACTTTCGAGAAAATGTACTCCATAACGAAGAATGGTTTACAACTGAAGAAGCTACAAGGCAGAGGGCGTTAAACTGTGCAGAAGCTCAGCTCTACCGGGCATTCCGCAACTATCAACGCATCGACCGGCCCCTTCCTAAAGACGCTTTATTTGAGCAAGCATTATGGCTGATACGAATGGATGAGACAATTCGTAAGTCTCAGCAGGGTATAAAGTCTGTATCCGTAAGTGGTCTTAGCATCACCATGGACAAAATTAATCGCATCTCCCCCGAAGTCATCGCCATCCTCGGTTGCCGGGTGGGGAGGTATGCTGATTGATTCCGATGAAGCAGACCGTCACCATCCGTAAGGCCGGGGAGTTAGATATCTGGGGGAAGCCTTCATTCGGGGAGCCGATAGTGTATCCTTGCCGAATCGACGCTTCAACCAAACGGATTGTACAAGTGAACGGCCAAGAAGCGATTGCCGTCGCGACTATTTTGATTAAATCTCTCATTCCGGTGGGCCTAAGCGATCAGATAGAGTGGTCCGATGAACTCGGCCAAAAGCACCTCAAGTCGCCGTTAACCATCGCCATCATCCGGGACTTCTCCGGCAAACCGCTGTTTACGCAAGTGGTGGTCTGATGAAGATTCAAGTCAAAGTGAACGACCAGCTTCTAAAACGAGTCGAGAAAGATATCCGAAACCGGCTAAAACAAGCCGTTCATGACTGTGCTGACGATCTCGTTCGGGCATCGTCAGAAACGGCACCACACGATAAAGGCATCTTGGAAAAATCCTTCGCGAAGGAAGTAACCGCCAACTCCAGAACAGTAACGGCAACTGTCGATTATAGCGTCAAAGAAGGCGGCTTTAATTACGCATTAGCGATGCATGAGCTGAATTACCGGCTTGGTCTCGGCTCTTTGGCTAAACCCGGCGGTTACGGCATGAGTGGTAAGCATTATCCCGTAGGTAACAAGTTTTTAACTCGGCCATTGGAAGGCGAGACACAGACATATAAACAGCACATCGAGCGGGAACTCCAGAAAATATTGAAGGGAGCATGATGAGATTCGAATAGCAGAAGTCATCGCGATACTTCAGCAAGCTGTCCCCTTAATGTACTTTGCTAACGCTTTCCCGGTCACAGACCAAGATTGTGCCGCTGTGCGAATGACTGGCGGAGGAGAAGTCAGTGTAAAGGCCAATCTGAGTCGACCTGCTGTGCAGATATTGATTCGTACCTGCGATCCAGCGATGGCTGAAGAGAAAGCAACAGAGTTTTATCAAGCGTTTCATGGCAAGCGAAACTTCAACGTGGGGAGCACCCGCGTCATTTTTTGTGTGGCTCGACAATCCAGTCCATTATTTCTCGGCCTCGATGAAAACAGCCGATCCATCTATTCTTTGAATTTTTCACTGATTACGGAGGAGGCCTGATAACTTGGCAAAAATCGCAGGCGTGGATGTACTGCTCTATGTGCAGACCGGTACGGATACAGCAACAGGAACTCCAACCTACACCGTTGTTGGTGGCCAAAGCGGTGCCACCTTGAACCGCTCAGCCAATCTTATTGAAACAACATCGAAAGACGCATACGGTTGGGCTGAAAACGTCGCTGGCGTACTTTCGTGGAGTATTGAATGTGACGGTTTCATGCTCGACAGCGATACTGCATTGGATCACTTGGATGAAGTATTCAACAGCCGTTCTACATTAAAAGCAGAAATTCGCTTGCCTTCCGGTAAAAAGTACACCGGAACCTGTATCATCACCGACTTTCCCTATGAGTTCCCCCAGGATGATGCGGCCACATATAAACTGACCTTGACCGGGACAGGAGCGTTGACGGTCACAACCGGATCTTAATGGAGGAAATAAATGGCGAATAAACAGCGTGGATTCGTAGACATTGATCTAGACCGTCCTAGAAAACTCCGTTATACCCTGAACGCTCTAGCCGAGATTGAAGATAAGCTGGGCGTTACGGTGACAAAACTGAGCGAAGTAACCCTTGGCATTAAATCGATTCGTACCTTCTTGTGGGCGGGGCTTATCCATGAGGATGCTAACCTTAACGAAAAAGATGTTGGTTCTTGGGTCGATTTCGATAACATTGAATATGTCCAAGCGAAGATTGCGGAAGCCTTTGAAACGGCCACTCGAAAAAACGATTAAAGCGAGCCGAATGGGACCAGCTAAAAAAGGTCGCCTTCGGCTCGCTTCGTTTATTGCCGGAACAATTCTGGGCATTGACGTTAGCCGAACTTCTCGACATCATTGAAGCCCGTTTCAATTACGAACAGCAACGCCAAGAAGCGGAATATCACCGAACGGCTTGGTTAGCCTGCCACATCATGAACGCGTCGGGTAATCTCAAACGACCAGTCACGCCGGATAAGTTACTTGGCCTCTCTCTAGACGCACAACGAATGGATCGCAAAGAACAACAGAAACGGCTCTACGAATTGAAGCAGAAATTCCAACCGTAGGACAGGAGGGAGAAGAACACTTGTCCGCACTCTCCAGCGTCCTTGTTAAATTCACTGCAGATATTTCCGATTTTAACTCCAAGATGCAGTCGGCCATGGGGCAAGTACAAAAGACCGGCAAACAGATGCAACAAGATGGTTTTACCATGGGTGGAGCTTTTACGTCATTAAAGAACTTGGCATTACCAGCCCTGGGAGCGATCGCAGCGACATTGGGCGGACTAAGCATCAGTAAAGGTCTATCTTTCAACGCGGATTTGGAACAGGCAGCAATCTCATTTGAAACCTTGCTTGGCTCGGCAGAAAAAGCCAAAGCGATGATCAAAGACTTACAACAGTTTGGAGCGACGACACCCTTTGAATTCCCCGGACTGCAGAAATCGGCGAAGCTGATGTTGGCAATGGGCTTCAACGCGGACAGCGTGATGCCCAACCTTCAGGCCATCGGGGATGCGGTTTCGGCGATTGGCGGGGGAGAAGACGTCCTTAATGGCGTGACGATGGCTCTCGGGCAGATGGCCACCAAAGGCAAAGTATCGGCAGAAGAAATGAACCAGTTGGCCGAACGAGGGATTCCAGCTTGGGATCTCATGGCAGAAAAGCTTGGTATGAGCAAACAGCAACTCATGGAGTTATCATCGCAGGGAAAAATCATGGCCGACCAAGCCGTTCCGGCCCTAATTGAAGCGATGGGAACGAAGTTCTCCGGTGCTATGCAGAAGCAAAGCCAGACCTTTACCGGGATGTTGAGCACCTTGAAAGACAATACCAACATGCTCTTGGGCCAAGTGCTTCAGCCGGTATCGGAACGATTAAAAGCACTTATGCCAATCGCCATTGAGTTTGTAGATAAACTGTCAACTGGCTTCAAAACCGATGGTTTGAAAGGTGCAATTGAAGCCGCTTTTCCGCCAACGGTGGCAATTATCTTGAACGGCATCATCACAGGCGTATCTACACTGTTCTCTCTTCTTCAAAACAACTGGAGCATCATCGGTCCCATATTAGTCGGTATCGCTACCGGATTCGCGGCCTTCTCAGCCATTCAAGGCATCATGGCCGGGGTATCTGTTACCATGGCAACGTTTGCATCGATCACGGCGGCATTGGCTACACCTGTGGGGATAGCAGCAGCGGCCATCGGAGCGTTAGTGGTGACCGGAATTTATCTGTACGAAAATTGGGAAGAAATTACCCAACGACTGACAGATTGTTGGAATGGAATAAAGTCGATCGCGTCCTCTATTTGGGAGGCCATCACCAAAGTAATCAATGATTTCTGTGCGGATATCAGTAATACCGTTTTACTTCTGATCGGCGGCAATTTGGGAGATATATGGGATCAATCGATGCAGAGGATAAGCACCTCGACCCATTCCACGCTAAACAGCGTTAAGGAGTGGTTTAGCCAGATCATGGATTCTATCGCCAACAGGGCAGATTTAGCATGGACCGCTATTGGGCAAATATGGGATGAGACGTGTACCCGAATCAAAATGTCCACCGGAGATTCGTTGTCATGGATAAAGAACACTATCACTTCAGATACAGAAATCTTACAAAATATCTGGGATGCTGCCGCGAAAAATCTCGGGGTTATCACCCAAGAATTGTGGAAGCTGATTCTTCAATACTTCAAAAATGCCCCTATGTTACTGGCGGCGGCGATGAAAGTGATTTACGACGTACTCCATCAAAAGTGGATGGATATGAAAAACGATGCCTATTCTATGGGGCAAAACTTGGTCCGAGGTTTCGTCGAAGGGATGAGGGCGTTAGGCAGTTGGCTCTACAGCAGTGTATCCAGCCTGTTCACCGGGGCCGTCAATGCGGCGAAACGAGCCCTTGATATTCGCTCGCCCTCCCGTGTGATGATGCAACTGGGTGAATACACCGCCCAAGGCTTTGCCATCGGGATGGACAGCCGAGAAATGACCGTACAAAAATCAGCTATCAGTTTAGCCGATACTGCCATTAGCGGTGTTTCAGGTTATCGACCCACAGTATCCACCCTGGAATTGGCGGGAACGGGTGCCGGTCATACCTTTAATATCAGCATCCAAGGCAGTAATGCCCAAGAAATTTGGGAGCAGTTTGAACGACAACTGGCCCGGCGAGGAGTGAAGTGGTAATCGCTGAACAAATTTTAGTCGCCGGAGTCAACCGAATTCATGATGTTCTTCTAGAAGATTTGACGATAGAGCAGGTACTCACCCATATGGTGGATACCTGCTCGTTTTGCATCAAAAACCAACCTCCCAGTGAAGGCGATGAAGTCATTATCGAAGTTGACGGGACTCGCTTTTTTGGAGGCATTGTGGATTCCGTTCGCCTTAAACGATCGACGGGGACGCTCAACATCTGGCAAGTGGATTGCCAGGACTACACCTACCAGTTAAATCGCCGGTTGGTCGTAGAGACCTATGAAAATAAAACGACCGATTGGATTGTGAAGGACATTCTTCTCAAGTATGGACAGGAGATATTTACTTCCACAAATGTTAAACCCGGTGCTCCCACTGTAGAATACATCTGCTTTGATTACACGCCCCCTTCGGAATGTCTCAAGAAATTAGCCGACTATTGTGGTTGGGAATGGTACGTCGATTATTACCGAGATCTCTGGTTTTTCGATCCCGCTGCGGATAATCAGCAGGCTCCTGTGACGATTACCTCCGATACCGAAGTTCGTAACCTTGCACACCGCTTGGATACCCAGGGACTTCGAAACCGCGTCTACATCAAAGGTGGAACCATGCTTTCCGACCCATTTACTTATGAATTAAAAGCCGACGGTAACGCTCGAATTTGGACACTCCCTCATAAACCGCACAATCTTTCTTTGGCGATAACCGGTTCGCCGGTGACCGTGGGTATTGAAAACGTTACTGAGGAAGCTGCGGTGGCCTACCTCATGAATTATCAAGACAAATATGTAAAAGCCTCTACCCAAACAGCGACCCCAGCAGACGGTGCCACGCTGACTTTCATCTATCAGTACGATATCAACGTGATTTCCATGGTCGACGATTTTGAATCCCAAGCGGCCATCGCTTCTGTTCAAGGGGGCGATGGAGTGTATGAGCATGTCATCCACGACACTAGCTTAACCACTATTGAAGCGGCGGAAGCAGCTGGGATGGCTGATCTCCGTAATAATGCGAATCCTCGCATCCGAGGTTCCTTTGAAACAGAAATCCCCGGTTGGGTTCCCGGTCAACTATTGACCATCGACCTTCCCAACCGGGGAATCCAAAATTCTTTTCTGGTGCAGAAAGTTTCGATTTCACCGCTTACGCCAACGGTCTGGACATATAAGGTCGAATATGGCGGACACCTAATTGGGATTCCAGATTTTCTGCAAGCGATAGTTAGTGCACAGCAAACCCAGACTTCAACAGAAACCCAACTGCTGAACAAGTTTATCTATGACAAAGATTTGTTCAAAGTCACCGATGAAATGGTCATTAACCAAGTGGAGTTACCGTTTAAGACCGAAAAAAGTGTATCTGGCATCTTTGACCCCAATCGCACTGACCTCATTTACCGTGAAGATTCCACGGCAGAATTTCAGCAAGGACAGTTAATCGGAGTAACGGCAACAAACGGCTCATTAACACTAACATCTCAACAACCCGGCAACCGCGTGACTACGCTAGATTTATCGAGACTTGGTACTGCTGACCGGACAAAAATCTCTTGGGATGCCATGGCTGGCTCCCTTGTAGATGAACCATTCAATGCCATGAACCCCCGTTGGATAAACCTATACGCTAATACACCGGGACTCACGACATTCATTCTGAATGAACCTACGGCCACTGATGGAAGATGCCTAAGAGTATCGGGTGGGATGGGGTGGTTTTACTGGAACGGGTTGATTCCCTATCAACCAGATCGTCTCTATGTCATCAAAGCCCGATTCCGTCAAGCTGTAGACCCCACGGTCGGTGGGCCAAATTGTTATCTCGGCGTAGAAGGCATCGCGGCAGATGGGGTGACCCTGGTGAATACGGTCAGCAGTAATACTCATTCCAGCCAGTTTTATTACGGAGCCGGTGGAACAGCGTTGACGGCTACTGGCGGGTGGCAATCGTTCATCGGTTACATTGGAGGGTATAGTTCATCGATTACCAATGGTCCAAAGCTTAATCCAGACAGTCCTGGCCCAGTGCTTAATAGCGTCGCTTATATCCGGCCCATGTTTATCGTGAACTACGCGGACGGCAACGGGACAGCTGATATTGACTATGTGGTGCTCGAATATCCAGGAGATGTAACCGTCGAAACAAATCTCTCCCTAAGTGGAGGATCCTCATGGGTTGGATGGCAACCAACAGTCAATGGTGGCAACATTCCCGGCATCACACAGGGATTAAACCTTAATAACGCACGATTGCAAGTTCGCCAGTCCTTGTCCACGGATATTCAAGGGCTACCTCGTCTGAACAATTTTAACCTCACTGTTGAAGGAGCAAGAGTGCCAACTCCCACCATCGGGTCTCTTTTTCATGTGTTGCCTATCGATGCGGGTCCGCTACCAAAGATACAGATGGCGACCAGCACAGACGGCATTACATTCTCGCCGTGGACTACGATTCAACCCAGCGCAACCATAACAGTCCCCTATCCCGGCTATGTAAAGCTAAAAAGCACGACCAGGATTCAGTATTTCAACTCAAAAATGCCATACGACGAAACCGGCGTCGTGTGTGATGGGGTGGTGGTATCGTAAATAATCCAAATCTGCACATCAAGGGCGAATGGTTTTTCGAGTACCAAGATGGAGTAATCATCGGCCCTCTTAACAACTTCGTCACCGAAGCGGGATTGCGTCTCATTGCAGATAGTGTTCAAACCCTGCCCAGTCCTTTTTTGGTTATTGGGGATGACAATTCCCCCGGTGAAACCATCACGGAAGTCCTAAGAAAGCCAGTATCATCCATTAGCCGTACTGGGAATCAGGTACGCTTTCGGACACAGTTTTTACAACATGAAGCGATCGGGGATCACCGGAAAATCGCCGTCTTTAGCGGTGCCACGGATACACCTGGCACCGGAACCATGCTCAATCTGCTGGTCAAGCCATGGTCAAAAACGGCCAATACTCTTCTTACCGTAGAGGCTCGAATTACGGTGAGTGCAAGATAAAGGGGGGATATCTTCTGCCTATTCAGGCCTTCAAAGGCGGAGCTTCGATTCTAGATGAAGCGACCATGAACAGTCTGGTCAGCCTACAGCCATTTACGTTGATTTATGACGGAACTCAAGTCGACGGCTTTACCGGAAGCGGAATCTCTGAGATGGACTGTTCCGGCTATGATTGGGCATTTTACTTTACCGCATTAGGGGTAACAGAAATATCTCGCGTTGAATTTGAACTGGTTGGCAACGGAACAGGAGCCGATGTGGTGATAGAACTCCGTTCCGGATTGGTCAGCGATGGCAGTACGGAAGGGGAACTGCTTTATCAGATGGTTCTGCCGAAAGAGTTTCTGCCGAAAACAAAGGCTTTTGTAAGCATTCCTTTGGATTCGACTGGACTCGTCACCGGTGCTCGTTATTGGCTGTTAGTCCGAGGAGCGGGAGATGCGTCGAACCATTTTCACCTAATCGGTGAGACAAGCTCCAACGCCAACTACCCCTGCTATTATCGTTCTGGTTCATCGGGAAGTTGGGCACAGGGCCCGTCGGGTCATTTTAAGGTTTTCTCCGGTGAGTCGGGAGAACTCAAGCACGGAATGTATGGAAGTGGGTTTACGACCATTGAATACAGCAATGAGGTAATCTCGAAGGTCTATCGGTATCTGCCGCCAATGGGAACCACCCAAGGCGGGATTCGGGATATACTCGTTTACCAATGGAAAGGCGAGTATCTGAAAAGAGGAGTGATATAGCCTGTTTGGACTTAACGAAACCTTGCTATCGTTCCTCCGACGACAGGTAGGGCTACGGACTGATCCATCCAACGCCACGGGAAGTGTTCACGCTAAACTTGGCGATATCAAAGACAATCAGAATGCTAACTTTCAGTCCGTTCGTGATTCGTTAGACCGGAGTCCTTGGGCGTATGGGAAAAAAGTCAACGAGGTTCACGGCTATGTTACCACTACAGTAAGCAACGCAACCGCAGATATTGTTCGAATTAACGGACCATTGACTATTCTTGATGGATATATCGAATTCGAAGCTTCTTCCAACTATCTTTATCCCTATCTTGTGATGGACGACTTAACCTTTTTCAATGGTTGGTCGACCAGATCGTTAAGTGACTACGCGACAAGTAACTGGGACTCAACGGGTGATTACGGAAAAAATATGTACGCCTGGCGACCGTACGCTGGGTTTAATCGGCATTATCAGGGGACAAGTATCATCACTACGTCTCCCGGGCTTTTTATGTTCGTTATCCCGAAAATGCTTCATATTCAGAACAAGTTCCATCTTTACGTAACTACCAGTGCAGCGGTAACTCCGTGTATTCGCTATTGTATTTGGTATGTTACAGCCTAATAAGAAGATAGGAGATGAGTATGGAAGGGTTTATTCAAGAAGCCGATATCGTGTACCGAGTCCTCCGGGAGGACGAAAAAATTCAATTAAAAACCTTTCACTGTGCAGTAATTTCATTGAAGATTGTTGGAGAGGAAAGTCCACTCACCGTGAATACAGGTCGCTCTTTATTGGTTAAATATGAGGACTGGCAAGGTAAACTCTTACCAAACATAAACACCTCCGTAACGTTGGCGGTCGCTCATGGCGGTGACCAAACAGTGACTTTGCCCTTAACCCCTGTAAACGGTATCGGTGAGTTCGATTTTATCAGTGAAAAACCTGGGATTTACTTTATTAAAGCGGTCGCCGAGGGGTTTGCCCATAACCCCGCCGAATTTAGGGTGGAGGTAACGGAGTAATGGGAAAGCCCACCTTAAAAGTACCTAAGACAGTTAAGGAAATAAAAGCGGAAGATCTGAAAAAGAAGATAAATGCGTACAGGGTAACCCGAGCAAAAATCGATAAAGTAAGTCTTGAAAGTTTGAATGAAAAACTGGATTTAATCATTGACCTGATAACCAAAGACGAGATGTAGGACGCGAAAAGCGTCTTTTTTAGTTTCCGGGAAAGGGGGTGAATTATGGACGGACTGCTGGCTGAAGCATTGTCCCAAGGATTGTGGGCCTCGTTATTTGTATCCCTATACCTGTACCAGCTACAAGAAAGCCGCCGACTGCAGGCGGAGGCCCGAAGCCGAGAAGATCGGCTCACCAACTTTCTAAAGGATATCTCAAAACAGTTTGAAATCCTCGCGAAGCAGTACGAACGACTCAGTGACGACGTGCAAATCATCAAATCTGAAATTCGAGAAAGGGGCAACTAATCATGGCAAACATCATTCAGGATATCGTACCTCAAGGAGCAAAAAATCGTCCCGGCTATCCCTTGACCCCGACATTTATCACCGTTCACAACACGGGCAACAGCAGTGCAGGAGCCGACGCTGCCGGTCATGCCGCGTTCATCAAGTCTCCTGGAGCCGGGACGACCAGTTGGCACTTCTCTGTCGATGACCATCAAATTATCCAACACATCCCGACCAACGAGAATGCTTGGCACGCTGGTGATGGAGGAAATGGTCCTGGCAACCGCACCAGTATTGGGGTAGAGATTTGTGAGAACAGCGACGGAAATCTGGCCCAAGCAGAAGCCAACGCCATTGACCTCATCATCGACCTCATGAAGCAGTACAACATCCCACTTACGAACGTGGTTCCTCATAAGCACTGGACAGGGAAAGACTGCCCTCATCTCATCCTGCCGCGTTGGGATGCCTTCATTGCCTCGATTGCCAAGCGGCAACAGGAAAGGCTGATTGAAGCAAAGTTAACTACCGTTCCTGATTGGGCAAGAGATTCCCTAAAGAAATTAATGAACAAAAACGTGGTGGACGATCCCACTGGGGATGCCACCTTCTACCGGGTTATCGTCATTTTGGATCGCCTTGGACTGATCGCCTAACCCTCACCTTCCCGTATCAATCCACCATGCAAGGAGGTGAGCAAATGTTTGAATCCGGAATTGTTGTCGCAGTTCTGATTGCCGTAGGACAGTTTGCCAAAATGTACATTGATAACAAGTACATCCCATTGGTTACCCTTGCCCTTGGCATCGTCGCTGGCATCTTGTACGTCCCCTCCGATACCATTCAGACAGGTATTCTTAACGGCATTATCGTCGGTTTATCGGCTAACGGATTGTTTGATGCAACAAAAATTCTTCATCAAAAAACCCAATAAACCCTTACGCCCACTGGCTTTACGGCTGGTGGGCATTTTTTTGTCGTTAATTACCAACGTCACAAATGGCGAAAAAAAGCGACATGGTTTATATAGAGGGGGAGTGATGATGGAACACACAAACGTCCGACGGGTTTTCCGTCTAAGAAGGTGACGGCATGAGCAAAAAAAACCGAAACGACCTGTTCATGCGAGTGTACTTCGACATGTTTTCCAAAGGACTCGCGGCTTCATTGGGGCCGAAACGGCTGATGACACTGTTGACCATCGCCTCATATATGAACGAATCTGGCGATTGCTTTCCCACACAAGAACAGATTGCTCGAAGAATGGGCGTATCAACCAAAACTGCCTACACCTATATCACGGAATTAATCACCTTTCGCTGGAACGACCAACCGATTATCCAACGTCTCAAACGGTATATACCCGGAAAAGGCCCACAGGAACAATCCTTCTACACGGTGCTGCCGATTTCTCAGGTCGCTGTTTTCAACGGTAGTATTCAACCCTTACCTGAAATCAACACTGCTGATTCTCCGGTTTTACCGGTACGTGATCGTAAGAAGTTACAAGTACGTAGTGGTAAGACCTTACGACTACGTAAGGGAAACATGTTACGTCTACGTCGTAGTAAGACCTTACAAGTACGTAGTCGTAAGGGTTTACGATGTAACAATAACCACTATAACAATAACCATCTTAACAATAACCAGTTAGAAGCAGGGCAAACAGCAAGGATGACCGTGGAGAAAAGAACAACTGAATCCTTCGGCCCAAAGGAAGTCATCTCATACTTCAGTCAGAAATACCGTGAGCGTTATTCCGTGAACTTCTCCGTCAACTGGTCAAGAGACATGCTGCTGGCCAAACGACTCCTGAATGATTTTACTGCTGACCAAATCCGAACCATCATTAATATCGTGTTTGAGCGTTATGACACCACATGGAAGAAAGACAAATACCCACGCCCCTCCCTCGGGCAGTTGGCGTCATGGTTGGGTAACCAAGCGTTGGCGTTGGCTCAGGAAGAAAAGACCACGGTAGAGCCGGTGAAAGAGTTTGGCGGACGAGATCCCTATGTAATGTTAGAGCAATTAAAACGAGGAGGGAGGAAGGTCGGATGACGTTGGACTCTAAATGCCTGTTACGCCACAGATGCAAAAAAGCCGGGGACACAGGCCGATGCAATAACACCTGCTATGCTTTCCTTAAACTCCATGGTGAAAGCGGACAGGGAGGCTTGTGGGCGGTCTCAGGCATACCCAAAGCCTATCAACAGTCCTTGCTAAAGACCCTGCCATTTCGGCAGGACAACCCCTTAGCGTTTGAATTTGTAACGCAGTATTGCCAAGACATTGTTGCAAACGTCGACAAGGGCCAAGGGTATTACTTCTATTCAGTTCCGAATGATGCGAACCCCAAGGGAACCGGCACCGGGAAAACCACGGCAGCCACCGCTTTATTGAACGAGTATCTGGTAGCCCGAGTGATTCTGCACGTGGTGCGGCAACGCCCCATCGATGATATCCCGGCCTTGTTTGTGAACGCTTCAAAATATCAAAACGCTTTTAACGCTCAATTCCGTGGTACCCGAGATATGCAAGAGGAAGCCAGCCAAACCTATTACTTGCTGAAAGACCGGATGCTGACCGTAGCTCTCCTAACCATCGACGATATAGGCATCAGAGAGGCGACAGAGTCCTTTAAGAATGAGTTCTATGAGGTCATTGATACCAGAGCAGTGGAACAGCTGGCTACCATCTATACCTCTAATGAGCCCATAGAACGGATAGCCAAACTGCTCGATGAACGGATCGCCAGCCGGATAGAAGGAGCCACGTACCCCGTTTCGTTCAAAGGTGAGGATAAGCGGCGGGGAGGGATGGCGTAGTGTTGGAATCCCAACTGCTATCCAAAGTGCTGGATGAGAAAGACTTTACCCCGCTGTTCCGCTTCAACGTAGACGAAACTGATTTTCCAACCCTCGGTGATACCTACGCCTTTATTCGTGAATATGTACGGGAGAACCATGTAACCCCAGACTATCGAACCGTTGTGGCAAACTTTGAAACCTTTGAGTACCAACCGGCGGTCACCGATACCTTCAAATATCTTTGTACTCGTCTGAAGGCACAATCGGCGAAGCGACGAGCCTTTGAGCTCTTACAAAACCAAGCGGTCAAAATGTTCAATGAATTGCCCGGTGACAAGTTTGTTCAATGGCTGAAGGCAGAAACCGAGCGAATTGAGGCAAGTACGTTAGTTCGCTTCGACTTGGGGACCAACTATGCGACCAACGGGGAGGAACGGAAACAGTGGTACGAATCCGCCAAAGAACAACGGTCACGGACGTACCTACCAACGCCGTACCCATCATTAACGGAAGCTCTTGGCGGTGGATTTGAGGTCGGAGATTACATTCTATTGATGGCATTCACGAACCGGGGTAAGTCATGGATTGCCTCTCACATGGGCCTAGCGGCCTGGGAGAATGGATTTGGTGTGCTTCATTACTCACCGGAGCTATCAAAGAAACAGCAGGCTCTACGGCTCGACACGCTGATGGGGCAGTTTGATAACGTAAAGCTCCGGCGAGGGTTGCTGGCAAATGAGAATCAATACTTCGGCTATCTGGAAGGGTTCAAACCGGAGATTAATGCGGCTCCATATCTAATCAAAACGTTGGAAGACCTCCCCAACGGCTTAACCTTGGATGTTATCGAGGCCGACTTACAGATTTACGCGAATATCGGAATGGTCATCATCGACGGGTTTAACCTGATGATTCACGGCAAAGGCCGAATGAGGGATTCCATGACGTTTACCTCCCGCCGACTACGCCAGATATTTGGCCGCCATAACGTCGTAGGCTTAGTCGTTCACCAAACACCAGGTTCCGCAGAAAAGGAAAAGCGACAAGAAGATGAAGCAGGCAGACGGTTGGTGAAACCGCCACGGCTCACGGATTACTCAGAGACCGTCGCTGTCATTCAGGACGCCGCCACAGCCCTCACGTTCGACGCATCCGATGGGATAGGCATGATATCCATAGAGAAGGCTCGTGAGCCCAACGTGGGCCAAGTGATCGAATTGACATGTAATTTTAATGAGGGCCGGATTCGAGAGACCGATATTACCGACCAATTCTAAAAACAAAAATTAGGAGGATGTTTTTCAATGACTAACTTACAAAAGGTATTCAACTATGAAGGTGCTCAAGTGCGTACAGTGCTGATTGACGGTCAGCCTTGGTTTGTAGCAAATGATGTGTGCAAAATTCTCGAACACGGAAATCCTCGCCAAGTAATTCAGCGATTGGACTCTGATGAAAAGGGTGTCCATACTGTGGACACCCTTGGAGGTCAGCAAGAAATGGTCATTATTAACGAACCCGGGCTTTATTCTCTTGTTTTGACCAGCCGCAAGCCCGAGGCCAAAGCGTTCAAACGATGGGTTACCCATGAGGTGCTGCCGAGCATACGTCAGACAGGGTCATACTCAATTTTCTATGACCTCATCCCCAAAACGCTCCCAGATGCACTGCATAAATACGCGGA
>NZ_JACVHF010000159.1 GCF_014502795.1 Heliobacterium chlorum | reverse complement strand
ACTCCAAAACCGACACCGGCTGAATTCCTGTTGCTTATGGCCGAGCAACTGGTGGCTATGGAAAAGCAAATTCAATTGACCTGTGAGAAAGCGGATGCGGCCCACGAACGAATTTCTGAAGTTCATGAACGTGTCGATCAATGGGACCACGTGGACACCGAAGGGGATGCGAGACAACGATTGAACCGCCTGATTCGTAAGTACGCAAATCTTACGGGCATGAAGTACGGTCAGGCATATCAGGAATTCACGAGTTGTTTTAATATCGCTTATCGCACAAACCTCACCTATCGATGGACCAGTTATATGAAAAAACACAACGTTACCATCAGCCGGATTGAATATTTAGGTATCGCAGGTTTACTGGAAGACGGACTTCGCGTGATTGATAAAATGCTGGCTCCGCACTATCGGAATCCGACGATAGAGAAAAGTGCTTAAGTGGTTCGTATTCGAGGAATTGATGTCGA
>NZ_JACVHF010000158.1 GCF_014502795.1 Heliobacterium chlorum | reverse complement strand
CAAACCAAAAAGAAACCAAGGACAATGTCCCTGGCTCTACGTATTCATGTTATCAACCTAATAAACCATAAAGCCTATCGAAACTAAATATTAGCAACCTTGTTTAGTAATTCAGATGCCTTTTTACGGCAGAGACCTTTTACAATTTCAACTTCACTAGCTAAAATTTCACAAGCGTTATCAAGCATATTTTTATCAGCGAAACCAAGTTTTTTCTTATTATTAAGTCTAACTAAGTCACGGATAACCTCTGCTCCATCATAAATGTTACCGGTTTTTATCTTGTTTAAATTATATCTGTTTCTTTGGGTGCCCCTGATGGTTGGATCTGTTTCTCCATCGTGAAGTGTATTGAGCACGTCGTCCAAAACATTTTGCTCAACTACGGGCCGTACCCCCAATGTCTTAGCGTTAGCACAAGGGAACATCAATCGCATGTTTCTATGATTGATATTTATAACATAATAAGGTTGGCTTTTCCC
>NZ_JACVHF010000157.1 GCF_014502795.1 Heliobacterium chlorum | reverse complement strand
TCCGTCCCGCTTGCGCGGGCCGAATTGACTTTGGTTTCGCACGCTTTTGCTTTAACAACTGTTTGATTTTCAAGGACCAGATTATTTCGCCCGTTGCCAGGCAGAATCTTATGATATCATGTTTATTCCTCTATTTCAACTGGTACTTTTATGCAACTTATTTTGCGTAAAAACCTTTTGATAAAGGATATAAACGTATCAGCTTGTTTATTAAGCTGTAATAAAATCCTCTGTCCTCGACAGGAATTTTATTTTATCACTTAGGCTTTACAATTTCAACCGTTAATATTTGGTGCGAGAGGAGGGATTTGAACCCTCACGGTTGCCCACACGCCCCTCAAACGTGCGCGTCTGCCAGTTCCGCCACTCTCGCAGGAACCTATGGAGCTACTCCCCTATTTAGATGCAGTCTAATGGAGCGGAAGACGAGATTCGAACTCGCGACCCTCGCCTTGGCAAGGCGATGCTCTACCGCTGAGCTACTTCCGCAT
>NZ_JACVHF010000156.1 GCF_014502795.1 Heliobacterium chlorum | reverse complement strand
GCACAAAGCCAGTGACCATACGTAAAGACAGACGGAATAAGGATTTAATCATTAAGCAGCATTGGATGGCTGCGTCGGAGTAGGTTTGATTTCGCCCTTGTTTGTCTTTTGATGGCGCATACCATTGCGTAGCAGGATCAAACCAAATGGCAATATTTCCGCGACTCATGAGTGCTCGGTTATATGCGGGCCAATTGGTTGTGCGGTAGATTTTGTGTGTAGGCTTCTTCATTTGAAAATTATATCGCTGAAAAAGCCTTTACAGATAGGTTTGTGCAACAAAGCCATTTATGAAAAATATGGTAAAGCAGTTCAATATCTTCAAGTACCGCAACAATTGTGTTAACCGAATGCCCTCTGTTTCTCAAATAAATCATCGTATAAAGATTTGGGTATGTTAGAGGGAGACCATTACTATCAATTAAGACAGCAAATCTTTCCCCACTATTCATGACAAATCTTTTAACTGAAAGCATAAATTTTACAAAAAGTCTAAGTATTAAAT
>NZ_JACVHF010000155.1 GCF_014502795.1 Heliobacterium chlorum | reverse complement strand
TTTCACTCCCCTTCCGGGGTGCTTTTCACCTTTCCCTCACGGTACTGGTTCACTATCGGTCGCTGAGGAGTATTTAGCCTTGGAGGGTGGTCCCCCCGGATTCCCACGGGATTTCACGTGCCCCGCGGTACTTGGGATCCCTTCGGAACGGCTCGTCCTTTCGCCTACAGGGGTGTTACCTGCTGTGCCGGGCCTTTCCAGACCGCTTCGACTAGGATGATTCGTTCGTGATGAAGGTCCCGCAACCCCGCCTCCGAAGAGACGGTTTAGGCTTTTCCCCGTTCGCTCGCCGCTACTGGGGGAATCTCGCTTGATTTCTTTTCCTCCGGGTACTTAGATGTTTCAGTTCCCCGGGTTGGCTTCGCACACCTATGGATTCAGTGTACGATGTCCGGATATGACTCCGGACGGGTTGCCCCATTCGGGTATCCACGGGTCTATGCCTGCTTACGGCTCACCGTGGCTTTTCGCAGTTATCCGCGCCCTTCTTCGCCTCTCAGCGCCTAGGCATCCACC
>NZ_JACVHF010000154.1 GCF_014502795.1 Heliobacterium chlorum | reverse complement strand
GACGAAGGTCGGAGTATTGAACTACCTCAAACGGAAATATCTATCCCCGGACCTCATGATGCATTTGTGGAAGACGTTCAAAAAAACTTATATCTTTTACGTACTCGACTAGCAGATCCTCACTTTGTGGTGGAAAAAATTCATCTTAAAGGTCGTACGAAAGGACCCCTATATTTAGCGTATATCAAAGGTTTGACGAATCCAAAAATTGTTCGCGAAATGCGACGCCGTTTAAAAGCTGTTAATGTGGATATGATCTATAATTTAGGCCAACTGGAACAATTCATTCAGGATAATTCATTAACTGTTTTCTCTCAAATACTTCTCACAGAGCGACCAGATCGGACCATTTCCTTTTTGATGGAAGGTTCTGTAGCCGTTCTTTTGGAGGGAACTCCACAAGCCTTAATTGCCCCCGTAACGTTCTTTGCCTATATTCATTCTCCGGAAGATATTTATTTCCGTTGGCCCTTTGGTAGCTTTGCCCGTCTTCTTCGTATACTTAGTTTACTCACTACGATGTT
>NZ_JACVHF010000153.1 GCF_014502795.1 Heliobacterium chlorum | reverse complement strand
GACGAAGGTCGGAGTATTGAACTACCTCAAACGGAAATATCTATCCCCGGACCTCATGATGCATTTGTGGAAGACGTCCAAAAAAACTTATATCTTTTACGTACTCGACTAGCAGATCCTCAGTTTGTGGTGGAAAAAATTCAACTTAAAGGACGCACGAAAGGACCCTTATATTTAGCGTATATCAGAGGTTTGACGAATCCAAAAATCGTTCGCGAAATGCGACGCCGTCTAAAAGTCGTTAATGTGGATATGATCTATAATCTAGGCCAACTGGAACAATTCATTCAGGACAATTCGTTAACTGTTTTCTCACAAATACTTCTCACGGAGCGACCAGATCGGACCATTTCCTTTTTGATGGAAGGTTCCGTAGCTGTTCTTTTAGAGGGAACTCCACAAGCCTTAATTGCCCCTGTAACGTTCTTTGCCTATATTCATTCTCCTGAAGATATTTATTTCCGTTGGCCCTTTGGTAGCTTTGCCCGTCTTCTTCGTATACTTAGTTTACTCACTACGATGTT
>NZ_JACVHF010000152.1 GCF_014502795.1 Heliobacterium chlorum | reverse complement strand
ACGTCTTCCACAAATGCATCATGAGGTCCGGGGATAGATATTTCCGTTTGAGGTAGTTCAATACTCCGACCTTCGTCTTTGCGTGTATCAAGTGCAATTCCCCAGGGATATCCCTCAATTTGAAGATATGTTTTCCCTTCCAGAATTCTTTCGATTGCATTTTCGATCGACGTAACGTCGTGGATTACATGTATGTTGGTTAGGTTATCTTTTAATTGTTCCGAAGTAAATAATGTATCCGGGGTTACTAAATTTGTTAACGGACTAATAATCGAGTCCTGAATAATCTTCGTGTCGGAGAGACTTTGGTAAAAAGTGATAAAGACTTGACCCCAAGGCAACGAAAGGGTTCGACAGCAAAAATCCGGGTTACGCTTTGCTACGAACCGCCGTCCCAATATTTCTTGGAGATCTTCCAAATTGGTAGGAAGCTGAGTCCCTTTTTTCTTTTTTTCTAAGGTTCTTTTTAACGCGTACGGGGAGTGAAAGGGAGGCCGCGATGGGCTTAACGAAAACGTTAGCTCCTG
>NZ_JACVHF010000151.1 GCF_014502795.1 Heliobacterium chlorum | reverse complement strand
GTAGAAAACATGAATACATCTTTTCATAATATGGATAAATCTTTTGAACAGAATTCACTAGCGGTTAACGTAGTAAGTCGAAACGCAACAAGCTTAATTCAAGTTTTTGAAAATATAGGCCGATCAATCCAAAATCTTGCCCCTATTGCTCAGGAACAAACTGCCACTTTCGAGGAAATCCAAGCAACTATAAATGATATATCTTTCCGTACATCCTCTCTTAATGAAATGATGCAGAAAAGCAATGTTAGTCTATTAGAATTGTTGAATTCGGCAAATGCTGTAAGAACCGAGATAGGAAAAAATAAAATTCATTTTTCAACGAATGAAGTTCTGGATTTAACTAAAACAGACCATCTATTATGGAAAGTGCGTATTACCTACATGCTTAGAGGTCTTCTTGAATTAGATGAAAAAAGCGTAAGTGACCATAATGCTTGTAAATTAGGTAAGTGGTATAACAGCGATGGTCAAAAATTGTTTGCACGTTCTGAATCGTTTAAGCAACTTGGCTTATTACACTCCCAATTTCATCAAAAATGTG
>NZ_JACVHF010000150.1 GCF_014502795.1 Heliobacterium chlorum | reverse complement strand
AAACTGATCTGGTGGCAATGGCGGAGGGGTCACACCCGTTCCCATCCCGAACACGGAAGTTAAGCCCTCCTGCGCCGATGGTACTTGGGACGTTGGTCCCTGGGAGAGTAGGTCGCTGCCGGATTGACCGGGGAATACCCGGCAGACCTGACGAATGTCAGGTTTTCATATGACCGTCCTTGTGGCGGTGTTGTTCCTTGAAAACTGCACAGAGGTAAAGTAAAGCGCAATTATAAGGTCAAGTTAGTAAGGGCATACGGTGGATGCCTAGGCGCTGAGAGGCGAAGAAGGGCGCGGATAACTGCGAAAAGCCACGGTGAGCCGTAAGCAGGCATTGACCCGTGGATACCCGAATGGGGCAACCCGTCCGGAGTCATATCCGGACATCGCTGACTGAATCCATAGGTCAGTGAAGCCAACCCGGGGAACTGAAACATCTAAGTACCCGGAGGAAAAGAAATCAACTGAGATTCCCCCAGTAGCGGCGAGCGAACGGGGAAAAGCCTAAACCGTCTCTTCGGAGGCGGGGTTGCGGGACCTTCATCA
>NZ_JACVHF010000014.1 GCF_014502795.1 Heliobacterium chlorum | reverse complement strand
GAGTCTGGGCCGTGTCTCAGTCCCAGTGTGGCCGTTCACCCTCTCAGGCCGGCTACCGATCGTCGCCTTGGTGAGCTATTACCTCACCAACTAGCTAATCGGACGCGGACCCATCCAAGAGCGGATTGCTCCTTTGGTTGTCCGGGGATGTCCCCAGACAACGTTATGCGGTATTAGCAGCCCTTTCGGGCTGTTATCCCCCACTCTCAGGCAGGTTATCCACGCGTTACTCACCCGTCCGCCACTAAGCACTTCCACCGAAGTATCCGTGCTCCGTTCGACTTGCATGTGTTAGGCATGCCGCCAGCGTTCGTCCTGAGCCAGGATCAAACTCTCCACAAAATATTGTAGATAAGCTTGAGTCAAGCTCTCGTTAATGAAATCATTGTCCGTCCCGCTTGCGCGGGCCGAATTGACTTTAGTTTCGCACGCTTTTGCTTTAACAACTGTTTGATTTTCAAGGACCAGATATTACGACCTGTTGTCGTATTTTTCCGCTCGTTCTGCGGCGGAGTTTTATATTATCACTTTCGTCCTGGCGAATCAACAGGATATTTGAGGTAACTTTTTGTTTCACCTAAATATCAGGATTGCCGTGGACAGGAGTCATACTATAACACTTCACTCCATCAGAGGCAAGAGGAATCTTTTGGTGCGAGAGGGGGGATTTGAACCCCCACGGTTGCCCACACGCCCCTCAAACGTGCGCGTCTGCCAGTTCCGCCACTCTCGCATTCAGATGGCAGGGGAGACAGGAATCGAACCCGCAGCCTACGGTTTTGGAGACCGCCGCTCTACCAATTGAGCTACTCCCCTATGGTGCCGAAGGCCGGGGTCGAACCGGCACGAAGTTTCCCTCACTGGTTTTTGAGACCAGCGCGTCTGCCAATTCCGCCACTTCGGCATATTCAATGAAAGGATACTTAAATTAGATGGCGGAGCAGACGGGATTCGAACCCGCGATCTCCAGCGTGACAGGCTGGCATGTTAGGCCTCTACACCACTGCTCCCCTATCGTTCAGTGCTCATCAAGCTTTCACTCAATGCAGCGCCGAACAGTAACTAAGGATATCAGCTAACAATCATCTTGTCAAATGAATTTTATGGGAACTGTATATTTGATTCGATAATGTGATTGACAAGACCAGTTCAACCATATAAAATCAAATTCACATCGATTTAGTCGACTTTCGTTTTTACCTCTTGACCCTGGGATATTTCTCATTGCGAATACGTTGTCGACCAGAAAGACTGGAGGCCACAAACCTGACCGCTCTCAACCGAGAGCCGGTTTGTTTGGCCTCCTTTATTTTTTAAACCAACCAGGAGGGAGACGAATGAACACCGTTCAAGAACCAGCTCATTTAACGATTCAACAACTGACAAAGACTTTTAAAGTCAAAGACGGTGATGTGGCCGCCCTCAAGGACATCAACCTCACCGTCCGGGAAGGCGAGTTCATCAGCATTGTGGGCAGCAGCGGCTGCGGCAAAAGTACGATGCTGCGCATCATTGCCGGACTAGAAACCCAGTTTGAGGGCATTCTCCGCCTGGGAGGTCAGCCTATCGCCGAACCCGGTTTAGACCGGGGCTTTGTCTTCCAAGAACACCGGCTTTTGCCCTGGCTGACGGTTAGGGAAAACGTCGCTTTTGGACTGCTTACCAACCCGAAAGAAGACCAGGACAAACTGATTCAGGAACACATTGACCTTGTAGAACTGAAAGGCTTCGAAAAGGCTTATCCCCATCAATTATCAGGTGGTATGGCCCAGAGAGCCGCTATTGCCCGTGCACTAGTCAACCGGCCTCAAGTATTGTTGCTTGATGAACCCTTTGGTGCTCTGGACGCTCTGACCAAAATTCAAATGCAAGAAGAAATCTTACGCATCTGGCAGCTTGAAAAGATGACCATGATCCTCGTCACGCACGATATCGATGAAGCCATATACCTTGGCGATCGGGTGGTGATCATGTCTAGCCGTCCCGGTCGAATTAAAAAGATCGTTCCCGTGGAAATGGGCCGGCCACGAGATCGCAACTCGTCCCACTTTAATCAAATTCGCAAGACCGTATACAGCGAGTTCTTTAGTGAGCAGGAGCAGCCCTTCGTATATTCCATCTAAAACCTTATAGACCCAATCCCCTCCGCAAATTAATGTCCAAAGCAATGGCTGACTCATCTATGAAGGTTTTAGAGAATTCCGATTAAAAAATCAATGCAGGAGTGATGTACCGATGTTTGGATTCATCAAAGGAAAAAGACTGCTCGCTTTCCTGGCTCTGGCCACCACGGTCACGGCGGGAATCTTGGCTGGCTGCAGCAACGGCAATAGTACCAATCCGGCCTCTACCGGCACCCCTCCACAGATTAAGCTCGACTACGCTTATTACAACCCCGTCAGCCTGGTGCTGAAGGAGAAAGGCTTCCTGGAAGAAGCGTTCGCTAAAGAGGGCACCAAAATTGACTGGGTTCTAAGCCTGGGAAGCAATAAGTCCCTTGAACTGCTGAACAGTAAAAGCGTTGACTTTGGCTCGACTGCGGGTGCAGCTGCCCTCATCGGCAAAGCGAATGGTAACCCCATCAAGTCGGTGTACATATACTCCAAACCCGAATGGACCGCATTAGTCGTAAAAAGCGGCAGCCCCATCCATCAGATCAGCGATCTTAAGGGAAAGAAAATCGCCGTCACCCGCGGCACCGATCCTCACATCTTTCTCTTACGAGCCTTGGAACGAAACGGATTGACTGATAAAGACGTACAGATCGTCACCTTGCAGCATCCTGACGGCAAAAACGCTCTCGAAAAAGGTGATGTCGACGCTTGGGCCGGTTTAGATCCTCATATGGCTCAGACAGAAGTGGAGAGCGGCTCCGAACTCATTTTCCGGGATCCCGATATGAACACCTATGGTTTCTTAAACGTTCGTGAAGAATTTGCCCAGAAAAACCCTGATACGGTTATACGAGTTCTCCAAGCCTATGAGAAGGCTCGGAAATGGGCGATTGAACATCCCGCTGAATTTTTGCAGATCGTTGAAAAAGAAGCCAAATTGACTGAACCTGTAGCCAAGAAGGTCCTGGAACGAACTGACCTGAAAAACCCTGCCATCGGTGACGTTCAAAAAGATGCTATCATCGCCGCCGGTAATGTGATGGTGAAAAGCGGCATCGTCAACAGCGGAACGGACATCGCAAAAACAGCCGCTGATTTGATCGATCCCCAATACGTCCAGAAACTCGTCAAAGAATAGGGGGCTTATTTCCATGAGTATCACCGACGGTCTGCGGCCTGACGAAAGCCGATTAAAGGATAGCCTTCCTTCTGCGGGCACTTCGTCGGTTAGCTCTCGTCGTAAAAACGACAGTAGCCTTCTTCAACTATACCAGGGAGCAGCCCAATGGACCGTAGGTATTCTCGTCCCCGCTTTCCTCGTCATCCTGTGGGAAGGATTCGCGCAGGCTGGCCTTCTCCCGCCCAACATGTTGCCGGCACCGTCCAAAGTGCTATTGACTATCGTGGATTTATATTCCCGAGGAGAACTTGTCGACCATATCGGCATCACTCTTTACCGCGTCTTTGCTGGATTTTTGATCGGAACTTTCACGGCGACGGTCTTGGGCATATCGACAGGGTACTCCCCTTTATTTCGTCGGCTCTTCGACCCGCTGCTGCAAGGACTGCGTAATATCCCTTCCATGGCTTGGGTTCCCCTGTTTTTATTATGGATGGGGATCGAAGAGACCTCAAAAATCATGCTCATCGCCGTCGGTGTCTTTTTCCCGGTCTATCTTAACTTGATGACGGGATTGCAGAACGTAGACCGGAAGCTGGTGGAGGTCGGCCGGGTCTACGGTTTACGGGGCCTGCAACTGATCCGCCGGATTTACCTGCCTGCCACTATCCCGGCATACATGACCGGACTTCGCAGCGGTCTCGGACTCGGTTGGATGTTTGTCGTTGCCGCTGAGATCATGGGCGCCAGCAAGGGATTGGGCTATCTGATGACAGACGGACAGATGACCGGCCGCCCAGCTATCATTCTGGGCAGTATCATCCTCTTCGCCGTCTTCGGTAAACTCACCGATATGATTGTCGAAATGCTGGCCGAAAGGCTGGTAAGCTGGCAAAAACAATAATACGTGGGGATGACAACATGAACGCAAAGCCCATCAGTAGATCTGAATTAAAACGAAAAGTGACCCGATACGCCAAATCTCTCGGAGCCGAACTGGTCGGTTACGCTCCAGTATCACGGTGGAATGAATACGGTGAAGTCCCTACAGCGTACCGGCCGCAGCACCTCTGGCCGCAAGCCAAGACCATCATCGTGCTGGGGACACCGATGCTCCTGCCGATGCTGGAAACGACTCCCTCGATCAATCACGGTGTGATGTACGATACGACGAATGACTTCCTTGACCGCATTGCCTACCAGTTATCCCTCTATTTAAACCGGCTCGGCTACGCCTCCATCTTCAGTCCCCGGGACGGCTATGGTGACGTGGAAGTTTTACTGGAGAACCCTGTTGGCTGTTTCAGCCACGTCTATGCCGGGAAATACGCCGGGCTGGGAACGATCGGCTACAGCCATAACTTGATCAATAAGCAGTATGGCCCCCGAGTTCGCTATGTTTCGATCTTCACGGAACTGGATGTGGAAGGCGATCCCCTCGTCAAAAGAGATTTATGTACGAAGTGCCTAATCTGCCAAAAACTATGCCCCTCAAACGCCTTTACCACCCAAGAGGATCGTTTAATCGCCGATTTTGACAAGATGGCCTGCACCCGCCACCACGAAGTCCTAGGACGAGAAAAACGCTGGCCCTGCGGCGTCTGTATTAAGGTATGCCCGATTGGCGAAGACCGGAAGCTCTATCAAAGCCGAAACATACAGTTGTATCTGGACGAGCCTGAGGTGCTGCAAAAAAACCCCGACGATGAGCGTTACAGCGCCTGGGTCCATGTTCGGAAGCACGGCTCTAAAGGGAACCGGATATTTTGATAAAGACCAAAATAAAAAGGCCGGTGTGGCATTGTAGATCTTTATGCCACACCGGCCTTTTCCCATTTTAAAAGGGGAGATCGTCCTCTTCCGGAGGATCGGGGAAGCTGATTTCGCTGCCAAACCCACCGGCACCGCCACCGCCGTAGTTGCCGCCGCCGGCAGGACCGCCAAAGCCTCCCCCGGAAGCTCCGCCAAATCCGCCTGCACCGCCATATCCACCGCCGGCAGCCGGTCCACCGTAGCCGCCGCCAGCCGGAGGTGCACCAAAGCCAGAGGCACCTGCGCCAGCACCAGCCCCCGGTTGAGCGTCACCACGCTCTAAGAAACGGACCGTTTCGGCGATAATTTCCACAGCCGAACGCTTCTGACCCGACTGCTGTTCCGTCCAGGACCGGGTTTGCAAGCGACCGTCGATCGCCACGAGGCGGCCCTTATGTAGATACTGCGAACAGGTGATAGCTTGTTGGCTCCAGACGACGATGTTGAACCAGTCGGTCACCTTTTCGGTTCCCGCTTGCCGCTGGTTCGACGATTGAGGCCGGTCTACGGCGATACTGAAGGAGCAGACTGGTGTACCGCTGTTCGTATGCCGCAGTTCCGGATCCCGGCCTAAACGACCAATCAGGATTACCCGGTTTAACATGGAATTTCCCCCTTATTATTCCATATATTTCAAGTCTAGCATAGGATTCTTACTTCGACAACTCTTTTCCTTAAATTATACGTTAAACCGGAAATGTACGACATCCCCATCTTGCATCACATACTCTTTGCCTTCCAAACGCATGAGTCCCTTGTCCCGGGCAGCGGCCTGGCTCCCGGTGGAGATCAGGTCATCATAGCCGGTGACCTCCGCACGGATAAAGCCCCGTTCAAAATCGGTGTGAATGACACCGGCGGCTTGAGGTGCTTTCATGCCCTTCGTAATCGTCCAAGCACGGACCTCCTGCACTCCCGCTGTAAAGTAGGTGATCAAGCCCAGCAGGGTATAGGTCTCCCGGATCAGGCGGTCGAGGCCTGATTCCTTGAGGCCCAAGTCTGACAAGAACATGGCTCGCTCTTCCGGGTCGGTCAGTTCGGCGATCTCTGCCTCAATCTTGGCACAGATGACGACAACGCCAGCGCCTTCTTGATCGGCCCGAGCCCGAACCTCTTTCACCAGCGGATTGTCCGGTTGGCCCACTTCATCTTCCGATACGTTCGCCACATAGAGCACCGGTTTGCTCGTCAAGAGGAACAAACCTCGCACGATTTCCGCCTCTTCCGCCGTCCAGTCGAGAGCACGAGCCGGCTTTTCTTCTTCGAAAGCGTCACGGAGCCGCTCCAGCACTGATTTTTCAGCCAGGGCTTTTTTGTCGCCCGATTTTAGGTTTTTCTGAACCCGATCGAGGCGCCGCTCGACCGCTTCCATATCAGAAAGGATTAATTCCAGTTCAATCGTGTCAATATCCCGTAAGGGCGATACTTTTCCATCGACATGGGTGACATCGGAATCTTCAAAGCACCGTACCACATGAATGACAGCGTCGACTTCACGGATATGGGATAAAAACTTGTTGCCGAGACCTTCCCCTTTTGAGGCGCCTCGCACGAGACCGGCAATATCGACAAAGCGCACGACTGCCGGAACGACCCGATTCGGTTTGACCATTTCTGCCAGCTTGTCCAACCGGGGATCGGGGACTTCCACCATACCCACGTTCGGTTCAATGGTACAGAAAGGATAATTGGCGGCTTCCGCGCCCGCCTTGGTAATCGCATTAAATAGGGTGGATTTGCCGACGTTTGGCAAACCGACGATACCCGCCTGGACCGGCACAACGATCAACTCCCACAGTGATTTGGCCATAGCCACAGTTTAGTTTAGACGAAGGAACCTATGATTTCAAGGGAGGCCTCTTATCTGAGATTCGCTCCATCTTGTAGCACTCCCTGCCTTTTTACATATTTTATAAAAGAAAGCCCTGTGACAAGGGAGGTGGGGCGATGGCTTCACGGGACGGTTTTGAGTTCGGCGGCTTTGAAATCGACAATTGGAAAGACTTTTTTCAGGGCGATAAGGGGATTATCCTCCTGATCATCGCCGCCGTCGTGCTCTTTCTCATCTTCGGCCGGGATGATTAGAAGAAGTTGTCCACCTCATTTAGGTGGGCAACTTTTAGATTTTTCTAAGAATGTATATTTTCTAGAATCTTAATCCTGAAAATATAGTAAAATGGATTTACATAACGTACTTCGATCAATTGCAAGGAGCCCTGCAATGGCTGATGATTTAATTTTTCCACAGGACGGGAGTTTAAATTTAGATAGTTTCTCATTAGAAGATTTGGAAGCCGATTTGCATCGATCTATTCCACCCGATATGAGCCAATCGAACTCCTCTACGGCCAGTGAATCTTCCCCCATCCTTATCGATTCGTCACTGACAGGCACAAAAAAACAGTCAGAATTCCCATCATCGGAATCCAATCAGGGAACCGCCGCGGCGCTGCCGGTCCAACCGGTCGACGGCTTGGCCAAAGTCAAGGCATTGGCCAAAAGCCGGTGGATGCTTATTCCCCTCGGTCTCATCTTGGCTCTCGCCCTTTCGATTCCGCTAGTATGGGGAATCGGCAAGGTTTACGATCATTATCTGGTGCCGCCTGAATCATATGGACCAGAACGTCTAGCCGAATACGCGAATGCAGACAAAGTCATCCGAGATCACCTGCTCAATAAATTCGAACAGTTAAGTCATGCGGTTACGGAAAATAACGATGAATTAATCGATCAAGCTTTGACTGAACAATCGCCCCGGCGAGAGGAAGTCAAACAGTCCATCGCCAGTTGGCATCAGTTTTTTTCCCGCTATCCGCAGTTTGAGGATCCCGAGTATGCTCTTCAGGTCTACTTGGTCCGGAATGTAAAGGTAGACGCCGAGAAACAAACCGTTGAAGCGGTGGCCGACGTGAGCGCCTTCAGTTCCTATCATGTATCCAAACAGCGTCTCGAAAAAAGCCACGATTATGTGTTATGGGTACGCCTGGTCTACCGGGACGGGGATTGGCGGCTCGATGATTTCCGGCGCCTCCGGGAGGGAAGTCCCGAGACAGACAGTATCTCCGGGGACAACTCGAGCCTGGCTTTTTTCCTCAGCGATTTCCCAGCGCATTTCGGCAGCCGCCTCTAAAAAAAGCAGTGCCAGTTCTCTGCGGTTCATAGTCATTGCAGATCACCTCTTGTGATCAGTATTCCCCATTTCTATGAAAAGTTCATCTCTTCTATGGGATGATCGTAAGAATTTCATCATAAAGGGCACACCCCAGAAGGCGGGATGTGCCCTTTATGTTTGCTTTGGATCGGCTTCCTCGAACCGGGAAATGACCGCTTTCACCGCTTTTTCAAACTTAACCCGCGGGATCAACAGTTGGTGGCTGCACCCGAGGCAGCGAATGCGAAAATCCATGCCGACACGGGTGATTTCCCAGTCAGTAGATCCGCAAGGGTGTGATTTACGCAGGCGCACTCGATCGCCGACGGAAAAATGGGCCATTCCGATTTCACCTCTTACTTGGAAGACTCTTGCTTCAACAGGCCATCCTGTACAGGGCTTCGCAAAGAGCTATAAGGCACATGGACCTGCCGTGGATAAGGGATCTCGATCCCCGCCTGTTCAAAAGCCAACTTAAAACGACGACGCATCTCTCGTTCCATCCGCCACTGTTCCATCGGTACCGTCTTGGCGATGACGCGAATGACCACTTCCGATGGTCCTAAATTAACAACACCTAACACCTGCGGCCCTTCTGTGATCAGATCGGCCAACTCCTGGGCCATTTCCTTAGAGGCCCTCTCCAAGATGTCTAAGGCCCGGTCCACATTCTCCTCGTAAGCGATGCTGATGTCGACCATGGCTGTCATGGGGCCGCGGTTTTTGTTACTCACTTCCTTGACCTGACCGTTCGGGATGATGTGCAGGTCCCCCGTGATATCTCGAATCTTCGTCACTCGCAGCCCAATCTCTTCGACAACGCCGGAATACTTGCCGATGGTGACAAACTCGCCGACAGCGTACTGGTTTTCAAAGATGATAAAAAAACCGGTGATCACGTCGCGCATAAGGCTCTGGGCGCCAAAACCGACAGCAATGCCGAAGACACCGGCACCAGCTAGAATCGCCTGAGTCTGAACCCCGAAGACCGTGTTCAACACTTCCATAGCTGTGACAAAAAAGACACTGTAAAAGAGCAAGCTTTTCAACAGGGTCGCCAAGGTGGCCCCCCGTTTTTCGTTGATCAAGGTCATGCCGTTTTCCCGGGAAAAAATGCCGTCGATCGCTTTTTTGCCAAAGCGAAGCACCAACCAAGCCAACAAGAGGGCAAAGAAAACGTGAACAGTGCCGACGGCGAAGGCAGCTGTCGGATCAGCCCATTCCCCCATGCCGATCGCTTGCATCCGCGTACTCACATACTGACCGAAAATACTGAGCATGGCTCACCTCAACTCTCGGTTATGTAATGCAGCGCCTGCCGGGCGCAACCACTGACGCGATAATCCGGGTCTTCCAGGCCTTGAGTCAATATGTTCCGGACGTCTTTTTTTATTTCAGCCGCTAACAGATCGAGGGCAGCTAACCGCCCTAAGGAACGGGCCGCTTCTGCCCGCACCCGTTCGTTCTCATCGGACATCGCTTCCATCAAGGCTGGAATCAGGGCGCCCCGAGCCAACAGCCCTGCCGACTCGGCAGCACGGGCACGAACGAGGGGACTGGCATCGCTCAGGCTCTTTTTCAGCGCCCTATCGAGATCGCCCACCTCTTCCTGTTCTGCCGGGGGTCCGAAGGAAGCCATCACTTCCCAGGCACGGCTGCGGATTTCTTCTTCCGCCTGCGTCGTCATGGCGATGAGTTGTGACCAGACCGATTGACCGTCAAAAGCACGGCGCATCGCCAATCCCCGCGCAGCCCGGTCAGTCCAAGGGCCGCCGTCAGGGCGGTGGAGCACTTCGATAAAAAAGTCAGTCACACGGGGCTCCGGTCGTTTCGCCAAGTAATCGGCCGCAGCTAAACTGACCGAGGGGGCGCCGCTAATCAAGGCTGCTTCTAACAGCGGGAGAACTTCCGGCAGCGGCATCGGGCCAATCGTCTCGATGACTCGCTCTTTCGGTGCCGTCGGTAGATTGCTCATGACTTCTTGCCAATAGATTTCGAGCCGCAGGATCCGGGCCAACCGCCAGGCAGGGCTTGAGGAGGGTCCCATGCCGTTGACCATCTTCCCGGTCGATGTGGGCACCGCCCGAACAGCAGCGAGCCACCACTGGCTCCGCTTTTCCGACGGCTCTTTTAAGATGACCGCCAGCTGTTCCTGGCTCGGCACAATTCCCTGCACCAGGTTCTGTAAAAATCCCCGGATCTGTTCGTCCGGTTCCATCGTCTTTTTCTTCTTCCCCCAAGGCCACCAGCGGAGCCAGAAGGGTTCTTTCTCTGCTATACTCATGACTTAAAAATTGATCACTTTCGGTGCTCGAGTGAGGGTATCGATAATCGCATACATGTTGCTGACTTTTCCGGCGACGACTTGGTCTTTTAGGTGATAAAAATCGAGGCATGTCCCGCAGGAGAGGATCTCGGCACCCCGCTCCTCCAATGCCAGCAGGTTGGGGATCGCGTCGGAATCTTGGCAGACCAGTTTAACACCGCTGTTTAAAAAGATGATCGTCCTAGGGATCATTTCCGCTTGGGAGAGGGTGTAAAGAAAGGATTTAGCCAATGTCCGGCCCAGTTGATCATCGCCGCGACCGATGGTGTCTGCCGCCATCACCAGCACCGTTCCCTCCCGGATCTCAAAGGAGGTGGAAATGCCGGTTAAATCTTTGTTCGCAGTGCCGGAAAGCTCCGACATGGCTGCCGCACCCGTCTCTTTTGTCATTCCAGATACCTCCAACGTGTTACCCAGCGAAGAGATGGGCGAACCCCACCTTTAGGAAGGTTCTCGGTTCGCCCACCCTCGCCGCTGCGGAACGCTATTTTTTCGCTGACGCCAAAAAGGCCTTATAGGCTTGACAGGCCATATACACATCAGCTTTGTGAGCCACTTCAAAGGGGGCATGCATGCTGAGCAAGGGGACCCCGCAGTCGAGCACATCCATACCGTAGACCGCCAGAAACTGGGCGATCGTTCCGCCGCCCCCCTGGTCCACTTTGCCCAATTCGCCGCTTTGCCACACAATCCCTGCATCCCGGAAAATCCGACGCACTTCTCCCATGAATTCGGCGTTCGCTTCCGAAGTGCCGTATTTTCCGCGGCTGCCGGTGTACTTCGATACGGCTACACCGTAGCCTAAGCGGGTGGCGTTTTTCTCTTCGAGCACATTCTCATAGTTGGGATCCATACCGGCTGTCACATCGGCAGAAAGGGCTCGGGTGTGGAAAAGACAGCGGCGCTGGATCAATTCGGGCGGTGTCAATTCCCCTTGCGGCAAAGACGCATAGACCAGTTCCGCCAGAGCGTTTTCGAAGAATCGAGAACGCATGCCCGTATTGCTGTCGGAGCCAGTCTCCTCTTTATCGACGAGCAACACCGCCGCCGTCTGCTCTGTTTCGGTCAAGGCGAAGAGAGCCTCCGCCGCAGTGTAACAGCAGACCCGGTCATCTTGGCCGTAGCCGCCGACAAAAGCCCGATCAAAACCGACGTCCCGGGCGCTTCCAGCCGGTACCCCTTGCCATTCGGAGGTCAAAAAGTCTTCTTCGGTCATGCCGTACATCTGGTGAAGGAGTTCTAATATGGCCTTCTTAAAGCGCTCTTTATGCTTTTCCTTGCCGTTCTCTTCTTTTTCTTCGTCGGCAGGCAACCCCCCGACAAGAATATTCAGGCCTTCCCCGGTCACCGCCTCAGACATCTTTTTCTCCATCTGATCCTTCGCCAAATGGGGTAGCAAGTCCGTAATGGTGAATACGGGATCGTCCGCTTTTTCCCCGATAGCGATCTTCCGGAGTGAACCGTCTCCCAGCACGGTCACCCCATGCAGGGCTAAAGGCAAGGTGAGCCATTGGTATTTTTTGATGCCGCCATAATAATGGGTCTTAAAGAGGACCATCTTCTCGTCCTGATATAGCGGGTTGGGCTTCAAGTCGATCCGTGGTGCGTCCAGATGGGCACCTACCAGGGCTAATCCTTCCGACAGGGGCCGTTTCCCGATCTGCACGAGCAAGATGGCCTTGTTGCGATTGACAAAGAAGACCTTATCGCCAGGTTTCAGTCCCTGAGCCGCTTTTTCGGCGAAAGGCACATATCCCTGCGCGATCGCCCTCTCCTGGAAGTAATCGACCGCTTCCCGCTCGGTCTTGGCCGTCGATAAAAATGTCTTATAGCCTTCTGCAAAGGCCTGTACCTTTTCTTTTTCGGCCGCTTTCAAACTATCCCACACCGGCTCTTGTTTGTAGGCCAAGCAGTTCTTTCCGTTTTTTCCTTCTTTTTTTCCCACTTCGATTCCTCCTGCAAAAACGATCGGTCTCAACGAAAAGTGTAGCCGCTAAAGTGTTGAACCATCCATTCATTGCAGGTAAAGATGACAGGCATTAACCGGGACGAATCCAACAGCGGCTGCGTCTCTACCCGCAGGGGTGATGCACCCACCAGCGTTCCGCCGTAAAACCAAGCCAAAACGAGCACGACAGCTGCCCAACCAGTCCCCGCAGCCAGCGTGGCGCCAAGCAGGCGATCTGTCTGGCCGAGCCAGCCGTCACCGCGAAACTTAATCCAAGCGGCCACGACGAGCTTGACCAGCAGTCCGAAGACGGCGAAGGTCACCACAAAAACCAGTGTGTTCCAGAGCGAATTTGCTAAATAGTTCGCCACCATATCGCCCATCGTATTCACACCCGTCGGGATGGTAACGGTTACATTGCTGAGTTGCTGGGCCATCTCATGTTTGTAAAAGTCCGGCAGTGGCAGATCTTTGAGCGCCCGTTCGATGTTCAAGCTGGGCATCACATCGACCTTCACCTGGGCTGCCGGGAGAGCGGGCATAAACTTTTGAAAAAAAAAGCTTTGCAGGCGCGCTACGGCGCCGAGCTGCTGATCAAGCAGCACCGCCAGCGGCTTAAACATACTTGTTGCTAGGAAAAAAGAAAATATGTATGCGCCAGCTCCCAGCAAGGCAGCCAGCAGCCCCCGGCGATACCCCCGGTAAAAGCATATGCCGACGATGATGAGAATCAACCCGTCTAAGGCGTTCACATCGGTTCTCCTCTCCGCTAAGGCCTCACGGCGCAGGCTGCCGGTTACAGCAGCTTATATTCACCCGATTCCCGCTTCAACTGCCGGACACTCTTGCCTTCGAACTTCATGACCATGGACTGGGTGATCAGGCGATCAGCCAGCCGGTGACCGTAGATCGCCGGGATCTCGCTAAGCTGAATATTGGTAGAGACCACCATCGGTTTGCCTAAGCGCAGACGGTCATTGACCAGTTCAAACAATTCGGAGACGACAAAATCGGTCGTCTTTTCAGTTCCCAAGTCGTCGATGATGACCAGATCCACCTTGCGCAGCGCCGTAATCACTTCCGGCTGGCGGCCTTGGTTCTGAAAATCGAACTTTGCTTCCATAATGCTCGCCATGATCTGGCTGATCGTCCGGTAGATGACCGAATTTCCCGCAGTCAGCAGCCGGTTGGCGATGGCGCTCGACAGGTGGGTTTTCCCCGTGCCAACGGCGCCGTGCAAAAGTAGGTTTGTCTTACAGGTTCCCCGGATCATGGCTTCGCTAAACTCTTGACATACCCGAAGGATGGAACCCATTTTTTCGGCCAGTCGAAGTCCCGGCTCACCCTGCCGCCGGTACCAGGAAAGGTCAAAGGTCTCAAAGGTCTGATGCTTCATCTCGTCAGTCAATCCCGACTGGGCGAACGCTTCGTCGATCTCTTCCTGGATCAGGCAGGCACACTTGACGCCGAAATCGCTCCAGCCCTTGTCTTGGCAAAGCGGGCAGTCCCAGCGCACCTCAAAGAGGGACGGATCGATCCGGTGCTCTCGGAGAAAACATTCCCTGACCCTATTCAGGGTTTGCCGCTCCTGCTGGAGCGCTTCGATCTCGTCCGCTTTCATCCTCCCCACGGCACTTTGCACCAAGCGGATGCCGATCTGCCGCAGGCTGCGATCCAGTTCAGCCAGGCGGGGATATTGCCGGTGCAGCCCCTCGATCCGCCGGTCCCGCTCCGCCTGTTTCTGCAGCCGTTTGTTGTCCCGATTGATCATGGTCCGCCTCCGATCCCCTTATATATCATTAAATCGTTCATAGGCTTTTGCTTCCTCTTCACTCTTTGGCATGACGTTGACGCCAGCAAGCGGGCCTCGCTGCGGCGAACCGGCAGTAGCTGCCCGACCGGCCCCGCCGCCGCGGGTTCGCATCTGCTTAAAGCGTTCGGTTTCCCGATCGCCCTCTTCTACGGTCCGGACGCCAGCCTGCCGCCAGCGCAGGAGGATCATGTCCACATAGTTGAGGTTCGGATTGGCCGCTCCTTTATAGGTCTCTTCACAAGCTCGCAAGATGACCTCGTGAGAAAAGCCCCATGTTTTCGACCACTTCAAGTACATATCCCGAAAGACGTCGTTGATCTTGATCCTTGATCCCAGGGTTGTCCACACTTCGCAGATCTTATCGTCCACATAAGACTTACGGCGATAAAAATCTTGCAGCTTGTCCACACTGTCGACGCCCCACGCCGAAATCAATTCGGCCTGGCGGCGGAAATCGGCCACTGTGGGCACCGTCTTCTGATGCAGTTGGCTATGCGCAGCGACCATCTCCAAAAAGGCGAGCAATAACTCGTCAGACCAGCGATAGCGCGCCTGCATCTTACGGATCTCCCGCACATCATCATGATTGATCGCCTGACCTCGAAGCTGCTGTAAAAATTGAACGATCGGTCGATCGTCTTCCACCGCCGCCGCGGCAGCGTTCCGGGACGAAGCTTGCCCCGGAACAGTCCCCTGTCCCGTTCCTAGGCCATTTCCCAGGCTGCTTCCCTTGCCGGTGCCAGTCGGCGAAGCAAACTTTCCGGCCGCCTGCTGTTCGAGATGGCGCCGTACCTCCTCGAGCTCCCGGCGGAGGTTCTCCAAGTCCATCGTCTCTTCGTTGATTTTCTGCTGCTGCTCCTGCAACCGCCGTTCCTCCGCAGTCAGCTGCAGCTGCATTTGGTGCAGCAGTTGGTCTTTTTCCATCAAGGACTTCTGCCATTGGCGCAGCTCGTCCTCCCAGACGACAAGGCGCTCTTCCCGCTCCCGCAGGCCTTTTCGCTCCTCATCCAATTGGTTTCGTTCGATCACCTGGCGAGAGCGGGTGTCATCTAACCGGCGCATTTCTTCCTGGATTTCGTCGTGGATCTGTATGTACTGCTGCATGGAGTCCACATCGCCCACTTGGCAGTGGACAAGTTTGGCGAAGAGCGGTTCGAAGGAGATAAATACCCGGTCTTCTTTACAGGACATAGCCAGCAGTTGCATCTTTTTCAACCGTGCGATCGTATCGGCCACATGGCGGGGCAAGGAGGCGCCGGGAATTCCTTCCGAACCGGCCGCCATCACCCGTTCTTCAATCACCAGCAGTTCCTGCATCAAGTCGTTGCTCAATTGCAGTTCCTCTTGTGAATGGTAAAGCAAATTATGTAAATGAAGGGAGCGGGTCTCCCAAAGTCGTTGCATCCATTGTGCGATGATCGGAGCCACTCCCCTTTCTCTTGAAACATCTAGCGACTATTATTGTAAACCCATGTATCAGGGCCGCCAAGATATTTTAACAAATGATGAAGTCCCTCTTGCTTCCAGTTAAGGATAAAAGGGACTTTATAAGATTCGGCTGCAGTAGAGCCCGTCTGTCCTATTTTTGTCGCATATTCAGTTCTATTTCGACATTTTTACCGATAGACCTTCCCGGACAGAAACAGAAAGAAGATCGAAGGTTTTTCCCTCGATCTTCTTCCCAGTTCTAACCTAACGCTATTTTTTAATCGCTTCGTTCAAAGCCTCCAACAGCCGGTCCGCATCAAATCCGTGAACGCCGGCCGCCTTTTCCACTGATTCATTACGGGCGGAAGGACAACCTAAGCATTGCATCCCAAAAGATCGAAACACAGGGACCGTCTCAGGATATTTGCTCACCACTTCGCCAATCATCATGTCTTTGGTAATCATTAAAAGCTACCTCCTTGTATCTTCTTAAGAACTACGTATATCGAATTATGGCATGGGACAACTGGTTTCGCCGCCCGTCTGTACCTCTAAGGGGAATAGCTCGCCTGGCCGGACATGATGGCGCGCTTCTTCCTCCGGTGTCGGCCAGGGCGGCAGATCTTTCATCTCGCCGAGCACTTCCCGGCGAATCCGGTCGAGTCCCACCCGAGGAACAAACTCATGCATCCGCTCCCCAGGGTGGGCCTTTTCCTTGTAATAGTGTAAGGCACGATCGACGATGGCGAGGACCTGTTTGCGGGTCACCCCTTCGATAAAGAGGTCCGCCAGCCGCGGCGCATGACCGCCGGCGCCGCCGATCAGGATGCGGTACCGGTCTTCATCGAGACCAATCACGCCGATATCGCGAATCGCCGGTGCTGTACAGGAAAGATAGCAGCCGGCAATGCTCATCTTGACCTTATTCGGCATATCCATACCGCGAAACTTCTTGTCCAGTAAGGTTCCTAATCCGATGCTGTCCGACGTGGCTCGTTTGCAAAAGGCAATACCTGGGCAAAAACGGACACCGCGGCAACGCGGGCCCAGCAGTCCTTCCGGCTCGCGGCCGAGCTCCTGCCAGGCTTTCTCTACGTTTTCCCGCTCCAGCCCGATCAGCATGATCTGTTGACCGGAGGTCACATTGACCGCTTTGGCGTATTTTTTAGCGACTTCCGCGATCCGCATCAGTTGAGCCGGACTCATAAAGCCTCCGGGATGATGGGGAACGATGGCAAAGGTTTTTTTGTCTCGCTGTTTGTTCGCACCCCGAGGGGCCAACATATCGGCAAAGCCAGGGGGAATCGGTACTTGATCACTCACGGTTAGCTACCTCCTCTACACCACCCCATTAGTGTACCTCCATCCCCGAAAGACATCAGTCCCACCAGAAGAATCTTCAACTTACAGGAAGGAAAAGAGCTGTTTTAGCTTCTGCGTAAAGGAGACAGGTCCCACTTTGACACCAGCAGGCCGGCTCAACATTTCTTTTAAGTCTTCCTGCGCATTTCCCGTCAATCTAAGGGAGAAGGTATCTTGCAGGACTTTCAGGACACCGGGAGAGACGAACTCGGGAGGATTCGGACCGATATAGATATTCTGCACACCGAGGCTGAAGAGACCTAACAATATGGCGACCGCTTTTTGCTCAAACCAGGAGAGGACGATGCTGAGGGGCAGATCGTTCACGGAACATCCGAAGGCTTCGGCTAAGGCGACAGCGATTTTCACGGCAGAGCCGGAGTTGTTGCATTGTCCCAAGTCGATGTAGCGGGGGATTCCGTCGATCGTGCCGAAATCGTGATCGTTAAAGCGGTATTTCCCGCAAGAGGTGGTCAATATGATGCAGTCCTTCGGAACTGATAACGCGAGTTCTCGATAATAGTCGCCGCCTTTGCCAGGCTTATCACAACCGGCGATGACAAAGAAACGCTTGATTTTTCCTGCTTTTACCGCTTCGATCACCTTCGGGGCAATCCCCAGTACCGTTTCGTGGTGAAAACCGGTCAGTATCGTTTTCGACGACGGCACATTCGCCGCCGGCAAGGCCAATGCTTTTTTAATCAGCGGTGTGAAGTCGTTCTGCTCAATTTTGCGTACGCCTTCCAGCCCGGCCACTTCATAAGAGAAGAACCGGTCTGCATAGCTGCCTTTGATCGGCATAACACAGTTTGTCGTCGCCAAAATGGCACCAGGGAATGATTCAAAGAGTTGTCGCTGATCAAACCATGCCTTGCCGATATTTCCCTTCAGGTGCGGGTATTGCTTTAACTTCGGATAGCCGTGAGCGGGGAGCATCTCCGAATGTGTATAGATATTGATCCCCTTACCTGCGGTCTGCTTCAGCAGTTCCTCCAAGGCAAAGAGGTTGTGACCGGTCACGACGATGCATTTGCCCTCGATCTTGTCGGAAGTAACCTGGACCGGTTGGGGCACGCCGAGGCGATCCGTGTGGGCTTTGTCCAGCAAGTCCATGACTTTGACGGTGGCCTGCCCCACTTTCATCGCCATGCCGATGTGTTCTTGTACATTGAAGTTCGAGTTGGTCAGCGTCGTGTAGAGCGCTTCCTGGGTGATCCGGTTCACTTCAGAGTCAACGTATCCCAGTTGGCGAGCATGGGTGGCGTAGGCAGCCACACCTTTTAATCCGAAAATGATGATGTCCTGTAGACTGCCGATATCCTCATTTTTTCCACAGACGCCAACACGGGTGCACCCGCCTTTGACGGTTTGAGAGCATTGATTGCATAACATAATTCAACAACCTCCGTTGATAATATTATCAGTTCGCTTACATTTAGAAGTATAGGTAATATAACTAATTTAGTCAGTGATATACGTCACAAAAAACAAAACGCATGGCCCCTTCTTTTGGTGTCCATGCGTTTGTTTGTCTTCCACCACTCTCCACGAGGCTTTATTGCCTCGGACCGGCTGATGCCGGGGTCCTTTCGCTTCCGACTGAGCTCTCCTGCACTAGCAAAGAGGTCTCTACGCTTTCGGGCGTCTCCGCCGGTACCGACAACACCTGCTTCGCCCGGGCTAGGTCAGCCACCGTGGTGTTCGCTAAGACCTCTATCATCGCCGACTGTGCTTTGGCCCAGACGTTGTGCAAGGGGCAGGAACACTGATTCGGGCAGGCACCTGCTCCGACAAGACAGCGGTTGATGGCGATGGGGCCTTCCACCACCTCGATGATTTCCTGCACGGTCACCTGGGAAGGTTGAACCGCTAGGCGTACGCCGCCGCCCGCTCCTCGTGTGGCCTCTACCCAGCCGCGGCGGCTCATCGCCGCCATAATCTGTGGCAGGAAGTTCGCCGGAATTCCTTGTCGTTTGGCGATATCCTTGGACAGGGTGAACTCTCCCGACGGCAGCAAGGCCAAATCCAGCAAGGCGGCAATCGCATATTCAGCTTTGCGCGTGATCTCCATCGGAGTCCCCCCAGACATAAATGTTACTTATCGACTAAAGTTTATGTTACGCCTATTCGGTCTTGACGTCAATCACTTTATATCACTGGGATTTTTGCCCTCTTTTGCTCAGTCAGGGCGACTTGGAGGCTTAGGGCTGACCCGACCCGTTTACTTTCCAGCCGAAACGACGACAGCCGGGCTGGATTCGGTCAACGGCTTGCCGGTCAAATCGCCATACCACTGTAAATTCCGATAGCCGAGGGATGTCAACATGGTTTCGAGATCGTCCGGTGACAGTGGCAGCAGGCGGGTCTCAGCCGTCCAGTTCTGTACAGCATCTTCGGCTGCCGTACCGTCTGCCTTCTGTTGTTCGATAGATAGATTCGTTAAAAACCGTATCGTCCCCGATGGCTCCGGTTCATAGCGCCGTTCGAATCGGATATGAGCCTCGCCGGCCTTACCTTCCAGCGTCGGCAGTTGGCCTCCCTCCCGGAGGACTTTGGCAAAGTGCACCACTTGAATGATGATGCGGTGATCGCCGTGCTCATTCATTCCCCGTTCCCAGGTCTGCAAGGTCGCCCGAATCCGCTCCACTTCCAACAGATGAGGAAGGGAATTGCCGACGCAGTAGACTCCATCCCAGCGGCCTAGCCTGTCGGGATGGATTGCTTCCATATCCATCACCTCAAAGCGAGGACGCTTTCCTGGGAAGGTCTTGATTTGGGCTGCTTTGTATCGAGCCTGCTCAATCATATGGGGATGCAGATCGATACCGACGAGGGAGAAGTTACGTTCGGCCAGCCCAAGAGCATGTCCGCCAGTGCCGCAGGCAGCGTCTAGTAAGACCTTCCCTTCGGGATGACCAAACTGGTTGGCCAGGAAGTCGACGACCGGTCTTTTCACAGGAAAAACGACGTCATAGTAGGGCGATAAAGCATCATAGAGGTTCAAAAATGGTTCCTTCTCTCTATCCAGTTTTTAATTCAACCCAACCTGTCTCTGGCGAAAGGTTATCCCAGGAAGAGTACGAGTTTTCTGATCGTTATATGGCGAAGAACTGTGGACAACCTTACTCAAACGGATTAAAGAGTGATAAAATAAGGAACAAAGTGGATTACCGTTTTATAGGGAGGTATGTCGATGATCGAGCAACTGACCACCGAGACCTTTGACGAAACAATCTCCGCATCCCCCGTATACGTCGTCAAGTTCTACACCAAATGGTGCCCCGACTGCGTTCGAACCGATCAGGGCTATAAGGAGCTCTCCCAGTCTTTGGCGGAAAAAGCCCGGTTTGGGCAAGTCGATGCCGATGCACAGCCCGATCTTGCCCAACGTTTTGATATCCGGGGTATCCCGACACTTTTAGTCTTTCGCGAAGGTAAGGAGGCAGACCGCCTGCACAGCCGCGACGCAAAGACGAAGCAGCAGTTAGACGATTTTCTGACTAAAGCCCTTTAGGTAATTCTCAAGGTAAGCTTACCTTAACGGACAACCTTTTGCCTTCTTTTTCGCCGTTGAAGAATTACAAACCGGCCACCACTTCGGGACGACCCACGAGATCTTGGGCTCGTCCCACTTTTTTTCTCAAGGTTTCGTCCTCTTCGACGGCCCGGGATAACTGCCGGAGGACATCCATCGTCCGGCGAGCCAAAGCGATGGCATCTCCTTCCGCCATGTTTACATGGTTCAAAAAGTCAGACCAGTTCTCCGCCTCGATGAGCGTCTTGATGAGATAACAGCCTTCCGGCCGAAAATGAGGCTGTGGAAGTCCCTCCGGCACCATTTCCCGGACGCGGAGAAACACCTTATGCGCCTCTTCTACATATCCGCCGAGGGTTCGCGAAAAAGCCATGATCTGCGGTTCGACTCGTCCGTCCTCAATGACGACTCCACCGATGAGCGCCGCTAGATCCACCTCACTGATCGGATGGAAGAGCCCGTTGAAAAGCCACTCTGTGACGAGCAGCTCTTCCACATGCAGTTTGGCTAACACCGCCCCTCTCGCCAGCAAGGTACCTTCGGAAGACAAGTACTGCTTCTCCGTTAAAAAGGCGACCATCCGTTCATATTCTCGGCGAATTTTGCGGATTTGCACCTCCGCACGAGCGATCTGTTCTTCGGCCTGCTGCCAAGCCCGGGCAAAATCGGCAGTCTCCGCATTGCGCCGCTGGCAAGCTACCCGGTCCTGCCGGTCACAACGAATCGACGCCAGTCCTTTGAGCCGGAAATAGATATCCTCTCGTTGCTCTTCCGCCTGTTGAATGCGTGTCTTCAGCCGATCGCTTTTATTCTTTTGCTGCTTCCACGTTCGCAGCTTCCGGTCAAGATTTCGCAGTTCTCGGTCTAACAATCCCCGGTTTGCCGGACAGATATCTTTTCCGACAAGGGCGCAGCGGGACATAGCAGGATTCTCTTTCAGGCGGTTTAAGCGCTTTTTGGCATGGCGCATCTCCACCGTTTCCTGATAAGCCTTGAAATTGTTAGCCAAAATCTTGTCCACTTGCTCGTCCGAGTGGTGGGCCGCCAGGTTGACGACAGAGTTAAAGGACAAACCGAAGCGTGAGCGGATCGGCTCAGGTTGGCGGTCAGGCCAGTTCGGGAACCGTTCCTCTGAAAAATTGGTAAAATCGACTCGTACGATGACCAAGCCGCGTTCGTCCATCCCGCGGCGGCCCGCCCGCCCAGCCATCTGGTGATACTCGGTGCCGGTCATCACGCGAAAACTTTTGCCGTCAAACTTGGTCGTCGAATCGATGCAGACCGTTTTCACGGGGAAGTTGATGCCAACGGCAAAAGTCTCGGTGGCGTACAGCAGTCGCACTAGACCTCGGCCAAAGACTTCCTCGACAGCTTGCTTGACCACCGGAGGCAGCCCGGCATGGTGAAAGCCGATGCCTCGGCTGAGCATTTCCCGCATAGCCGGCCAAATGCTGGTCGCAGTGATCCCAGGGAGACGATCTTCCACCTCTTTGAGCACGCCTTCGGCCACATCCCGCTCGGCGTCCGATAAAAAGGAATAGCCAGACCACTCCCGAGCCGCCTGCTCACAGCCGTTGCGGCTGAAAAGAAAATAGAGCGCGGGCAGCAGTTCCATGGAGGCAAGACAGGATACCAGTTGACGGTGGCTCGTTGCCGGCAGCCCTCGCTGCAACGTCTTAAAGAAAGGCCGCTTTTCCCGGGCCTTCTGTTCGGCCAGATCTTTCGGCGGTTCATTGATCTGCTCCCAGAGACGAACCACATCGCCTGACTCCATCAGACCCAGGTCCCGCTGATAATAAAAATGCTCCAGCGGCACATGGCGATGCAGATACCGTACGATCGGCACCGAACGCTCATGAACGTCACTCAACCAATCGGCAATCTCATAGATGTTGGGCACGGTGGCCGATAAACCAAGCAAGCGCACCTGCGGCGGCATGAGAATCAGGCATTCTTCCCAGACCGCCCCCCGTTCTGGATCGTTCAGATAGTGTATCTCGTCGAAAATCACGTGGGAGAGTTCACCGGGAATGTCCTTTTCGATGAGCATATTGCGGAAGATTTCCGTCGTCATCACCATGATCGGTGCGTAGCGGTTGATCTGGTGATCGCCCGTCAAAAGCCCTACATTGCCTTCCCCGTACAGGCGGCAATAATCGCGAAACTTCTGGTTCGACAGCGCTTTAATCGGCGCTGTATAAAAGACCCGCCGCCCCTCTTGCATCGCCTTATCGACGAGATAATCGGCGATAAGCGTCTTACCGTTACCGGTATGAGCCGCCACGAGACAGTCTAATCCGGCATCTAGGGCTCGAATCGACTCGACTTGGAAGTCATCCAGCTTTAACCCTCGCCAGACGGGATTGTCTGGATGTGCCGCGGGCGGTTTCGGCTTTGTCTTGTAGCGAAGGGTGCGGCGAAATACTCTCAAGTCCGCTGGCAGCGCCTTGACGTTCACGATGTCTTCAGGAAATTCCACAGGCGGTTCAAGTCGCTTTTCACGGGACTTGGGTTCTGTTGATCGCTCTTTTTGGTGCCTGGAGACAGGGTAGGACCTGCGCAAGACTTACGTCCCCTTTCGATGTTAGCCATAATTGCTGGAAGACTTTCGCCTCAACGGTCTCCAGTTCCTCCTATACATTTTTCCTCAGTTCACATAAATATATGGGTTTCTCGGTGGAGCTTCCATATTGATTTCGTTGACCCAGATCACGAGCCCGCCCGGAGTGCCCGGTTCTTTCGCTTTTTCCATGACTCCCTTTGCCTTCACCCAGCTTCCTATCTTAATTCTGTCCTTTTCCGGGGTATGTTCCTGCATCCATTGCTGCAGGTTATCGACGGCCATCCCCATGATCACTGTGTCAGCGACACAGCAATTGACCACATAGCGCCCCACATAGAGCCCCTGGTTGCCGCCAGGCGATTGAACGAGGTATCCGCTAATCTCTATCGGTCGTCCTTCAAAATCATCCGGTTTCCCATTGATGTCCAGCAGCAGTTGAAGAAAATTTTTCTCATCGAAGAGAACCGGTGACTTCTCTTTCGGGGCGAGCGGTGGTTCTTCCGGAGTCGGTGGGATTTTCTCTTCCGGCAACTGTTCCGATGGTTTCGGCGAATCCGTTCCTTCCGGAGGACTGTTTTCCGTTGACTTCGGAGGTGCCTCCGGCGACGTTTCTGGTATCTTCTCCGGTGCCGTCTCTGCTGTTCCTTCCCCTTGTGCGCCTGGCACCGGCTTCGCCTCAGGCCGTTCTTCCGGTCCCTCCTCTGTCACCTGCACATCTTTAGGCAGACCTGACCGAACCCAGGAGCGATCGTGATCATGAAAGTACTGAGGAACCTCGGAAAGAAAGGACGATTCTTTTTTTTCCTCACCTTCCGGCAACCGTACCCCTCTTTGGGTGACAAACTCCCCGCTGAGCACGGGTGATCCGGGAAGCAAGGAGAACAAGAGCGGCAGAGCAATCAGTCCACAGCGCACGAGGTTCCCCCAGGCAAGGCCTTTTTGGCTATGAAGCGAATGAAATCCCTCGCGACGAAGACGCAGCCACTGTGCCGCTGCAAGTATGGTAAGCACCCCGGCCGCAATCGTAATGGTAGAGCCATACCGGGGATGGATGTAATAGTTCACCGTACCGGTTAGGCTAAGTGTGGCAGCCCAAACGGCTAAAGCCAATAATATAAAGAATTTTAAGCGTTGCAGGTTCATCGGCATCCCCCTTAATGTAGGTGTAGGATCCACCCGCCATTGATCGCCCAGCCGTAGGCAAACACGAGCAGGGGCAGCCAGAGAAGCAGAAAAATAACGAGCGACGATTGCATGGAACGAAACAAAACCCAGGTATTCTTGATATCCAACATGGGCCCCAAGACCAAGAAAGCCAATATCGCGCCCGGAGGAAAGTCATGAGCTAAGGAACTGGCCAAAAAAGCATCGGCATTTGAACAGACCGATAGAATAAAAGCCATCAGCATCATCGCCAACGTCGACAAAACACCTTGGTTTGCTACCGACATGAGCCACTCGCGAGGAACGACCCCTTGCAAGATGGAGGCTAGGAGTGCCCCCGCGAGAAAATACGGCATCAAATCAAAAAACTCGTCCACCGCATGGGTAGCCACACGGATCCACTTCTGTCTCCAGCGACCTCCACCGGATCCGGCGAGCATAGCTGGTCCACAGAGATGGTCATGGCTATGATCATGGGTGTGGCCGCAACCACAGGCGGCCGCGGGACCCTCCTGGCGAATCCCTTTTCCCCGCCAGAAGAGCAGTGCCATTCCTGTCAACCAGGATAGAAGCAATACGCCGATGATGCGCCCGTAGAGCAGTTCCTCATGACCGCGAAAGGCCATGGCAGTCGACGTTAACACGACCGGATTGACCACCGGTGCTGCCAGCAAGAATGTTATCCCCGCATAAAGTGGAAGCCCCTTATGAATCAGTCGGCGCACCACCGGAATAATGCCGCACTCGCAAAAAGGAAAGACCATGCCCAACATGGAGGCGACCAAAACGGCAGCCCATGGCTTTGCGGGTAGAAGCCGTTTCAGCCCTTCCGGAGATACGAATACCTCCACGACGGCTGAAACGAGAACCCCCAGCAACAAAAAAGGCAGCGCCTCCAAGAAAATGGCCAACAACAGAATGCGCGTTGTCTGCCATCCCAGCGATGACGATAGATAGGGAAGTGTCCATCCGGCCACAAGCAACAGAACTGCAAGCGCTACCAGCAGCCAGCCGCCGCCAGTCGCTAAGTTTCGCATCCGCATGACCAACACAGCCATACCGGTCCCCCCACAACCAAAGTTTGTCCCTTACATGGATACACAAAAAGCCCGGAAGCTAGACCAACAGTCCGTTCCGGGCTTAAAAACGATACATGATTTAATAACCAGCTTTTTCGGCCGGCTACGTCGGCCTTTTGGATTCTACCTCGTGAACGGTCACATCTGTGTTAAGCTTACGCGTGCGATGTTGCTCTATCACTCCGTACAGAATCGAAGTCACCCATGATTTACGTGCTCTATGCCCTGCTGCAGCATATCAAGTATATGGGCGTCATCGAGGGAATAATAGACCATCTTTCCATCCTTGCGGTACTTGACTAAGCGCAGATTGCGAAGTAGGCGCAGTTGGTGGGATACCGCAGACTGAGTCAGCTCCAACAAATCAGCCAGATCGCATACGCAAAGCTCACCGAAGGATAGGGCATGGATCAATCGAACCCGGCTTGGGTCCCCGAGTGCCTTGAAGATATGGGCCAACCCTTGATACGTCTCATTTGGCAACACTTGCTTCCGGCGCTCATCGACGACATCCCTGTGCACACAAAGTTCTTCACAGTTATCCACAGTATTATCCACAATTTTATTCACAGCTTGCATCATATCTTTATCTGCTTCCACACTTATCGCCCTTCTCTTCAAATGTGCCTCTTTTCCTCCATCCACAGGTGTATGTAAAACACTATTGTCTCCAACAAATAGGCTTCTTACTCTTTGGTTAAGGTTTTCTTCGTTTTATAGAAGAGGAAATCCTGCCTGTTCTGGAACGTCTCTGCAGGGTTTTAACAGGGAGGCGCGAATAAGACTCATAAGGCAACAAGAATTTCATAAGGAGGGAATTGAAGCGATGAAGCCGGAAGAACTTCTCCTGGATTCACAAGAGCAATTGCTGAAAGAAATCGACCTGCTAGACGACAAGCTTTCCCTGATCCAACGGGAAGAATCGAATCTTGAGACGCAGGAAACTTCCCTGCTGCAAATGTCCATCGAAAATGTCTTGATGATGCTCAGCAAAATTTACAAAAGCGGCATCAAGTTTCCCATCGCCGATACAGGCCATTTCTATCCCGAAATCGTGCTCATCTTTGATGACCGCCGCAAGGTCTTCTTCACACTGACCAAGAACGGAGAAATCATGGAGCGGGACTTTATCACCCCTTCCGATGTAAAGGTAGTTCCGACTTGGGTCTTTGTGTCCCGGTACCCCTTTGAAACGGTGCTCACCAACTTAGCTGCTTCCGTCGAGCGATATCGTGTATTTGTAGCCGAAGCGGAAGAGCGCCATGCCCAGCGGAAAGCGTTCTTACAGCGGATCCCGCAGCTGAAAATCCCCAACGTATAACCGGTTTTCCCCTCTTATCCCCCATGTTTTCCACAGGTTTAACCGTAGGTTATCCACAAAAGTTGTGGATTTCTGCCGGTTATCCACAGAGTTATCCACCGTAGACCTCAGTTTTCCCCAAGTTTAGCCTTTGTTCAGGAAACGAAAAGCAAAATACGTGAAATCAGGGTGGCGTTTTAAAAATAAGGACTATACGCCATCCTTTTCTTTTGCTACAATGGTCAACATGAAGACGATATATTCTGAATATTTGAAATTACCTGTTAATAAGGAGGCTTTTACATGCAGGGTGAGCAAATTCCAGTATTCCCTTTCGATTACAATTTGAAATCTTACGAAGAAGCCCGCCAAGACTTTTCTTGGGCTGACGTGGAGAAGGAATTCTCCTGGTATCAAACAGGCAAGGTGAATATCGCCTATGAGGCGGTAGACCGCAACGTGCTTGAAAAAGGACTCGGCGAAAAAGTTTGCCTGCACTATTCCGATAACCTGCGTCAAGAGACGGTGACCTACCGTCAAATGATGGAACGTTCCAACCAATTTGCCAATGTCTTGCGCAAATATGGCATCGGGAAAGGGGAGCGGGTATTCATCTTTATGCCTCGCAGCCCTGAACTCTATTATTCCTTCCTGGGCATCGTCAAAAACGGCGGCATAGCCGGTCCGCTCTTTGAAGCCTTCATGGAAGGTGCCGTACGGGACCGCCTGGCTGATGCGGAAGCCGTCGCCATCATCACTACACCGGCGCTGCGCAAACGAATCCCGAAAGACGAGCTGCCCCACCTGAAACATATCTTCATGGTCGGAAACCCGGAAGGGGGTCTCGGCGAGGGCGAAATCGACTGGTACGCCGAGATGTACCAGGCCTCGTCAGAGTTGGAGATCGAATGGGTCGATCGAGAAGACCCCATGCTGCTCTTGTACACCTCCGGATCGACAGGAAAACCGAAAGGTGTTCTCCATGTCCATAACGGCATGATCCAGCACTATCAGACAGGAAAATGGATCCTCGATCTCCATCAAGATGACATCTACTGGTGTACAGCCGACCCCGGCTGGGTCACCGGCATTTCATACGGGGTATGGGCGCCTTATCTGCTCGGGGTCACCTCGGTCATCCGCGGCGGGCGTTTCCGTCCGGAAGATTGGTATAAGACGATTCAAGACCTTAAGGTCAACGTCTGGTACAGCGCACCGACGGCCTTCCGTATGCTCATGTCGGCCGGCGACGATATCATCAAGCAATTCGACCTTTCCTCCCTGCGCCATGTCCTTTCTGTCGGCGAACCCTTAAACCCGGAAGTGGTCCGCTGGGGCATGAAAGTCTTCAACCGTCGCATCCATGACAACTGGTGGATGACCGAAACGGGCGGTCAGATCATCTCCAACTATCCCTGTATGCCCATCAAGCCCGGTTCCATGGGTAAGCCTTTCCCAGGCATTGAAGCAGCCATCATCGACGATAAAGGGAACATCCTGCCGCCGTTGCAGATGGGCAACCTCGCCGTACGCAAAGGCTGGCCCTCGATGATGCGTCAAATCTGGAAAAACCCGCCTAAGTACAACGAATATTTCCGCATTGAAGGCTGGTATGTGTCCGGCGATTCGGCCTACATGGATGAAGACGGCTATTTCTGGTTCCAAGGCCGCATTGATGACGTCATCAACACCTCCGGCGAGCGGGTCGGCCCCTTCGAAGTGGAATCGAAACTGGTGGAGCACCCAGCCATCGCTGAGGCCGGCGTGATCGGCAAACCAGATCCGCTTCGCGGCGAGATCATTAAAGCATTTATCGCCTTGCGCGAAGGATATACCTGGTCTGAAGAATTAAAGAACGAAATTATCGAATTTGTGAAAAAGGGCTTGGCCGCCCATGCGGCACCCCGGGAGATCGAAGTTCGCGACAAACTGCCTAAAACCCGTTCTGGTAAGATCATGCGCCGGGTTCTCAAAGCCTGGGAACTGGGCTTGCCGACGGGTGATCTCTCGACGATGGAAGATTAACCCGGCATTCTGCTTTACGCCTATTTCATTCCCACCCTGCGTCGACCGCCTCGGGCGGTCATTTTTTTTTGCCAGTAATCTCCGGTCAACGGTCTGCGAATTATGGGAAAAACTTATAGGGTAACGAACGCACAGGAGGCCGTTATGGACCGACACATAAAAGAACGATTCGCAACAGACCGCGAGGAACAACTCACCACTACAAAAATTCATGAAGATCAGGTTTCCCAGCCTAGCAAAAACACGGAAGCTTTCGCCGGCGTTATCCCCACACCGCGACCGAGCGAGACCACCTTATCTGAGTTCGCAGGCACCGAATACGCCAGTGAATGGGCTGGCACACTGCCCCCGGCGGCCCTGCAAAGAAATTACAATCGGGAGAAGGGGCAACAAAGCCAAGCGGCCGCCGGTGGTGGCGCTAAGGTCAGCAACTGGGTATTGGCCGTCATTGCCGGGGTACCCTTGATCATGGTGCTCGGCAACTCCATGTTGATTCCTGCCTTCCCCCAGATTCGGGAAGCTATGGGCATCTCTCAGTTCCAGGTCGGACTCTTGATTACCTTTTTCTCCATCCCTGCCGGCTTAGCCATCCCTTTTGTCGGCTTTCTTTCTGACCGCATCGGACGTAAGAAAATCATCGTTCCCGCTCTCATCACCTATGGTATTGGCGGACTCATCTCCGGGCTTTCACCGGTGCTCTTCAACAATTCCTACGCCATCATGCTCACGGGGCGAATCGTCCAGGGCATCGCCGCTGCAGGCACTGCCCCGATCGCCATGGCTCTTGTCGGCGATCTCTACCAAAGCCGGGCTCGCAATAAAGCTTTAGGCTTTTTGGAAGCCACGAACGGCCTGGGGAAAGTCATCAGTCCCATCTTGGGCTCCCTGCTGGTGCTGCTCATCTGGTGGTCTCTCTTTTTTGTTTATGCCGCCCTTGCCATCCCGGTGGCTCTCGGAATCGCCTTGCTCGTCAAAGAGCCGCAAAAAGCCAAAGGGAGCAACCAAAACTTTTCAGCCTACTTTTCCAGCGTAACCAATCTCTTTAAGAAAAAGGCAGCGACGCTGCTCATCGCCTTTTTTGGCGGCATGCTGGCCCTCTTCACCCTTTTCGGCGTTCTCTCCTACTTGTCTGACGCTCTGGAAGCCACTTACGGTCTTCAAGGCGTCAAAAAAGGTCTTGTGCTGGCGATCCCCGTCCTGGCCTCCGCTTCGACGGCTCTGGGAACGGGGTACTTCTTGCAGAAAAAACCTAATTATTTAAAGATGGCCCTATTGACTGGTTTCGGACTCTTTTCACTGGCACTGATCCTATCGGCCCTATTTAAAACCATTCCAGCCGTGCTGTCACTCCTAGCCGTTCTGGGACTCGGAACCGGTCTGGTACTACCGAGCTTAAATACCATTGTCACCTCGTCGGCACCAGAGGAGGAACGGGGCGCTGTTACCGCCTTCTACGGCGGCGTTCGCTTTATCGGTGTCGCCTTAGGCCCCCCCGTCTTTAGTCTGCTGGAGAAAGGCGGTCCTTGGGCTTTGTACGCCCCTTGGGCCGTAGCTGGTGCCGCCACATTGCTTCTAGCTTGGGCCTATTTAAAACTGCCAAAAAGTCAAGCTACCGGTGCAGCGTAAGCTTCTGCCAATCATGTTCTTCCTTCTATCGGGAAAGATAGAATCGGAGGTGAGACCATGCATTACCGCTACCGCCGCAGTCCCACCTGTTCCAACTTTCGTCATTCGAAAATGATGCCCTACCTGTTTGCCGGTTGGCTGGGCATCGTCCTCTGGTACTTGAGTCAAGTGAGTATCATGACCGAAGCCGTCACAGACATTCGCGACGCACTGCACCGTCGCCGGCGCTAACGTAACGAAGGCCAACCCGTTGACAAGTTCGGGTTGGCCTTCTGTTCTGTCGATCTGACGACGACCGATAAGTCAATCGTCAATCCACGTATCGTCCGAAAGCTGGTAGATAGTCCTGACGTAAAACCTATTATTGTGGAATCAAAAATCGTAGCGGGAAGGATCGAGCGACGATGATCGGGCTATCGGGTGAGCCACGCGTAAATTTGCAAAAACAACGCCGTCAGCCCGCCAGCCATAAGCGGCCCCACCGGAACACCACCGAAAAGAACGATGCCAATCAGCGATCCCAAGATCATCCCGATGATGATCTGCGGCTCACCGGACAGCAAGTCGATGCCCCGCTTGTTTAAGTTCGTCGCGATGATTCCACCGACCAAAGCGATAATCCCCGGAAGAGAGGCAAAGGAACCCATCACCTCTCTCAGACCAATTTTTCCGGTGGCAAAGGGGGCTAGCATCGCCAAGGTGAGCATGAGCAGTCCCATGTCCACGCCATGTTGTTCCACCCATTCGAGCAAACTGCCCCAGCCCAGTTGAGAAAGCACGAGAATACTCACCGCAGCCAAGACCGTCAACGGTGAGCGGGCAAAAATCCCCAATCCTACGATAACGATTAGCAGCAAAGTCCCCCCATGCAAGAGCCTCTCCCCCTGAGGGTCAATCTGCTAAATCTTATGCATTACCTAGGGATCCATGCCATGAAATTCCACACTTACCGCTGTTCTCCTTTTGGCCCATGGGAGAATGACGACCCTAACCAGTGAGGAGACGTACCCGGGAGAGTGTTTGCTGGGGAATAACCGGATAGAGATCCTCCTGCAAACAAAAATTCAGGTCATCCCCATCGCCTTGAGCCAACAAACTCTGCCCGTGGGCTGTTTGTGCCATGAGAGGAACGAATTGTTCACGGTTTACTTGATAAAGCTGAAAGGCCGCGATGGCCAACTCATTTGCGCTGGCCGAACGATGGTCCCAGATATGTCCGATGATCTTCCCGGCGGTGATGATGTCCTCTAAAGAAAAGCGCCCCTGTGTACCGGAACAAAGAATGACTACCTCTTCTGGCTCTTGCTCCACGATGTATTCGGCCACGCGTTGACCGTTGAGCAGTGCTCCAATCACCACGCAAGAAGCTGACTGTGCTTTCTGCAAGGCAACGGTGCCATTGGTGGTGACTAAAAAAAGGGTCTTCCCTGCCACCTTATCAGGAGTAAAAGTGCGCGGCGAATTCCCCAGGGGGAACCCTGGAATGGAATGTCCCCGCTTCTCCGCGGCGAGCAATACACGATCCGGTTCCCAACTGGTGGATAATACCTTCGCTTCGTTACAGGTTGCGACCGGAAACACTTGCTGGCAACCGTTGGCCAGAGCCGTCACGATGGTAGATGTCGCCCGCAATGTATCGATGACGACGACAAACTTTCCCTTTAAATCTTCTTTACTTGCCTGTTGATGTGTCCCTATAACCTCTACATACAACGTCTTTCCCTCCGGTTGTCAAGTCAACCGTGTCAGCCTACTCGATTATCGGCGGTCTCCACCGAACTGCTCTCGATGGCAGGGCGAAGCGTATCGGAGCGTAACCCACGGCGAAGGGATTCCAGAGCGATCACTTCCGTAACGGGAATGTTACCCAGATTGACATTGGGACCGAAACGTTGAATCAAAATCTGCTGTTGTTCTTTCATCGGCGCTTCCCATATGAGAACATCGGTAGAAGCCAATGCCCCCGCCACAATCTCCAAGTCGTCCTCTTTGACGCCACCCTTAGAGTCAAAAAGACTGACATCTTTACCGGATTCCCTCCCCTCAATAATTACATAGGAAGCACCGAGAGAAAGATCATCCAATACCTGCTGGATCAACTGGCTCAAGGCCAGATTCTGAGTGGGATCCTTTTTCCCGACCTCGGTGATGACGCGAAATCCTTCGTTGAGAGCACGCCGAATCAATTGCCGACGTTCGCGAAGGGAAAGGTCGATCGTCCCGTCAGAAATCTCTACCCAGCCAATCCCATAGCCATGGAGCCCTCGAAGAAACTCGTCATAATCCTGCTGCCAGTAGGCGATTTCTCCCAGCGTTCCGCCCACATAAACTTCCACCCCGTAGCGCCGAGCTAGATCGACTTTTTGCTCAAGAATTTCCGGCCGGTACAGTGCGGAAGAACCAAAACCTAACTTGATGAAATCGATGTAATCACCGGCCATCTCCAAAAGGTCGTGAAAAGCCACAAGGCCGATTCCCTTGTCAAAAACCATAGTGACTCCTTGGTTACGGGGTTTGTCGTTTCGCAGACCTGTCGGCCAGGCTGTCGTGGGAGACCAAAGCGGTTTTTTGGGCATAAAAACACCTTCCCCGTCGCAGAATTTGTTCACTCTAACCTATGAACTCTGCCGAAGAAGGTTTGTGGAAATGTTAGGTTGTTGGGCTTACGACTCACCCGGCGGATCCGGGATCCAGACTTGAAAGTGTACCTGATCGTCCCCATTCCAGACTCGAAGTGAACCTTTGCGTTTCTGCACTGTTTTTGAAACCAAAAACAGGCCCACTCCAGAATTCTTTCCGTCTTTTGTGGTAAAACCCTGTTCAAAAATTTTCGCCAGGATTTCCTCGGGGATTTTTCCCCTATTACTGACCGTGAAACCGGAGCCTTTTTCCTTTGCAAAAAAATCGATCTCAATTTTGCGCTCTGTCTCGGAAAACTTATGTACCTCCTCCATGGCGTTTTGCAACAGATTCCCTAGAACGGTAACCGTCTCTGACGGGGTAAAGGCCAAATGCTTTAAATCATCATGAATGCTGATTTTAAAGTCGATTGTTTCGCCTAATTCGCTGGTCATTTTGGTGATTAAGATAGCCGCCACATCCATACGTGCCAAATGGGATACGTTCAGGTTGTTCCGAAAGCGAATATTATATCCCTTAATATAATCGAGGGCCATTTCCGGTTTTTTCAGTTGAATGAAGCCGGAAATCACTTGGAGTTGGTTGAGAAATTCATGCTGGTTGATCCGGTACATCTCTACGATTTTGTGGGCACTTTCCAATTGCCGGGAGGTTTCGATCGCCTCCATCAGGACTTCCTGGATTTTTTTGATCTTATCTAAAAAATAAAGCACAAATAACAGCAAAATTAAAATAATGTAGGCCCCATATTTAGATAAATGTAATCGTGACAGACCCTCATTTAGAATGATGCCTGAATCTTTATCAAATCCAAAGATAAAAATGACCATAAACAGCATGACTGCGATGGCTCCAATGGTATTTTGCATTAATTTTTTTATTTCATCTTTAGAATGTTCAATTTCCTTGATTTTTTCTTGCATAATGCACTCCAATATTAAACAGAATCAGTAAGAGAATGATGGCCCATCCGGAGACGATATCGGTATATATGTTTTCCACATAATTCGGGTCCTGCCAAAAGCGTATGAAGAAGGGATAACACAAATACTCTGTTGCCGAAAGAACAGACAAACCCAACAGGGTAGATAGGAAAGCGGTGCGAATACTCATGGGAAATACTCGATTGGCAATGACTGTAGAGCCTGCAGCGGTCGCGAAAATATGAAGGCCAAAGCCGAACGGGTCCAAATACCATCGGGATAACGCAACAACCAGCCCCGTCAGTAGAGCGTATATCGGAAGTCTGCCGAAATTGATCGGTTCGCTCAACACGGTCAGTCCGGTAACAAACATGACCGCAGCATCAAAAATGAGATAGCCCAGGTAATAAAGGATATATTCGCGGATAATGGAATCCATCTTTTTCACTTCCTTTTTCTACTCTTAGCATAATGGTTATTTTACCTTCAAACAACCGTCTTTTCGACAATTTTTTGAGTTTTGTTACAATTTTTCGGAAATCGGGTCGACAAAAAAGGCCGTCCATTGACGGCCCTATCCTGGCAAGGGGGGTTAAATTTTCTCCGGTTCCTCCTTTTGCTGTACCATATCCAATTCGTGAAGTACTTGTTGATACTCGGACTGCCATTTTAGATAGCACTCCTTCGCCAGAGTCACCTCTGCCGCTTTAGCCGCATTTTCTAACTGAGCACTTAGTTGTGATAATCCTAAGGCTCCAATATTTGCACTGCTCGACTTTAATGCGTGGGCCGCCGCTGAGATCTCGTTAAAACGTGTCTGAGCGAGTCCATCGCTCAATTGTTTCGCCAGAAGGGATGACTCTTCCCTGAACAATTCGAGGATATTTTTCAAGAAGTCCGGTTCACTCTCACTGGCAAGTTCTCGAAGGCTCGCTAAAACCTCCCCATCGAGAACGTTCAATACTATCTTCGTTTCCCTTTGGTCCAATCTGGTCGCTGCCCGTTCTTCCGGTGATTTCATCGCCTCTGTCCTCGGCTCTTGATCATTTTTCGATGCCCCCTGCTTCATACCTCGTCTCAACCACCGCTCCAAGATCTTCGCCAACTCTTTCGCTTCTACCGGTTTACTGATATAGTCGTCCATCCCTGCACGCAAACATTTCTCGCGGTCTCCCTGCATCACCATCGCCGTCATGGCGATAATGGGGATGTGTTTGCCGGAACCTTTTTCTTCTTCCCGGATCATTTCTGTGGTCATAAACCCGTCCATACCCGGCATCTGGCAGTCCATCAAGATGAGGGCAAAATCGTTCCGCGACACCGCCTCGATCGCTTCCAGCCCGGTGTTGACGGGATAAACATTCAGCCCGAGCTTCGTTAGTTGAATTGTCGCCAGCTTCCGGTTGACCGGGTTATCTTCGACGAGGAGTATCGGCAGATCTACCTGCATTCGTGGTCGTGATGAAGTTCCTTCTTCATCTATAGGGGAGCGACTCTCCGCCATAACCACTCCATCAGTAGTAAAGGCAAAGGGCTCCGCTGCTTCTTCGGCGTAGGGGAAGGCGATGTCGAACCAGAATCGCGTTCCTTGCCCCAATTCGCTCTGAAAGCCCATGTCTCCACCCATCATCCGGACGAGCCGTTTAGAAATCACCAGTCCCAATCCCGTTCCGCCGTACTTGCGAGAGGTGGAACCATCGACCTGGGTGAAAGGTTCAAAAAGGCGCTCTTGCAGTTCCTTGGCAATTCCGATTCCCGTATCTTTGATTTCGAAGCGAATCTTGACAGCGTTATTTGCCTGGGACAGTGTTCTCGCTGAAACGGTCACTTCTCCCTGTTCAGTGAATTTAACAGCATTGCTGACGAGATTAAGTAAGATTTGCTTCAGTCGCAAGGGGTCTCCCAGCAGCGGTCTGCCGATTTGCTCGTCTACAGAAGCTGTCAATTGAATCCTTTTTTCCTGGGCTTTACTTTGCAGTAATTTTGCCACCCCGGTGACAATGGACTGAATTTGAAGGGGGACTGATTCCAACTCCATCTTTTCGGCTTCAATTTTCGAAAAGTCGAGGATATCGTTGATGACGGTCAACAGGAGTTCGGCCGACTCGTGAACGATTTGGGCGTATTCTCGTTGCTCTTCGTCTAATGGAGATTCGAGCAGTAATTCTGTCATTCCGATGATTCCGTTCATCGGAGTACGGATTTCATGACTCATCACCGCTAAAAAGTCACTTTTCGCTTGATTGGCTTTTTCTGCGGCCTGTTTCGCCCGAATGAGTTCTTTCTGAACCTCGGCCCGCTCCCGATTGGAACGCAAGGCGTTGATCATAATGCCACAAGTAGATGTAAAGGGTTGTAAAAACTCTACAACGGCATCATCATAACCATCGGGGCAATTGGCCACGCCATAACAACCGACCACTTCATCTCCATAATATACGGGGATGCTTACCAATGTTTCGATGGCAGGGTGTCCGACAGGCATCGGAACATGGACGGATTCATCCTTCCGATTGATCAGCAAGGGGCTTCTGCGCTCGATAACCCTTCCGAACAAGCTGTCTAACTTCCGAACCTCCAACGCCCGGACATCATTTATATCATATGAACGCGACTTCTCTCTATCATCGGTCATATTGAAGATGGCGTGGTTTTGCAGCAGATGATTCCCTTGCTCATCCATGACCAATTCGGCGAGATAGCCCATCCGGCTGCCGGTGAGTTGCAACAATTCAGAGAGCATATATTCAAAAATTTGCTTCGGCTGAACCGATTCGACAAAACGGGAGGCCGCATTATGCAGCATGTTTAGGAGACCCTTTTGCTTGACCAATTCCGCTTCGGTCTTTTTGAGTTCCGTAATATCTGACACAAATCCAACGACACCGACCGGTTCAGGACGTTCCTCTTCATAAAAAGGCTTTGCATAGTTGTAGAAAACCTGCCTACCAAGGGTGGTGATGAACTCGGTAATTTCCCCTTGATAGACTCGCTCTAAAGACGGCAGAGCCACATGAGAAAATTCGGGCGGGTGAACCTCCTCGACAGGCTTTCCTTTCACCACTTCAGTCGTCAGTCCAAATTTTTCGGCCATGGCTCCCTCGTTAAAGGTGAGATAAAAATGGCCGTCTTGTTGTCGGACCGCTTTGAAAACGATGTTCGGCAGCATCTGTATCGTCTTTTTAAACTCATCCGCTAGACGTAACCGTTGTTCTTCTGCTTCGTTCTGTTCGGTCACGTCGATACCAGTGGAAACTATATACCTCACTTGGCCCAGGCTATCGTAGAGCGGCGCATTCGACCAGGCGATCATCCGCAATCTACCGTCTTTCGTGATCCACTGATTCTGATTTTTGCGGAGGAATCGCTCTGAATTCGGATCGGCAAAGGCCTCTTTCAGCAGGGACGCTGTTTCAGACTGTAACAAAAAGTCCCAGAATGGTCGCCCTTGAACCTCTGCAAAGGTATATCCCGATACCTCCTCACAGGCCCGGCTAAACCGGACGATCCGACCCTGTCGTTCTGTCACGAGGACAAGCGCTCCGGAAGTATCCAACACAGTGGTAATAAAATCTTTCTCCTGCCGAAACACTCGGTTCGCTTCCGCCAATTCACTGGTCCGCTCTTCGACCTTCTCTTCCAAGGTTTCGTTGACCCTTTTGATTTCCAGAAACTTCTCCTGTAGCGCTTGGGCCATGCCTTGATAATTGGAGATCAATTCGTTTAATTCTTCAATTTGGCTGTTCGGCCACTCCGTCGATTGTTGGAACATTATTTTATCGGGAAGACCCCGGGTGACCCCGGCCAATTGCACCACGGGATGGGTCATTTTCCGGCTATACCATGTTCCGATGGCTAAGGCCCCAAAGGTGAAGATCAGCATGGTGATGAAGTTACGAATATAGCTTTTCATCAAACGTTCTTGAAACGGAGCCACCGAGATTTCCACAACGATCTTCCACGGTAACTGTGGGCTAACGGTGCTATCTCGGAGATAGACCGAGTCCCGCCAAATGCTCACAGGTGGGACATTTTGATCTTTTGGAGCCCTTCGCCACATGCCCTCTTTCCAGGGCTCTGCGATCCCTTCTTGGTCGTACTGATAAATCTGTAAGAAGGAAAGGTCTTTTCGGGTACTCGCCAATACCCGTTTTTGCGGGTCTAATAAGGTAATCTGAACATGGTCATACGAACCTGTGAGGGAGGTAAACAGGTTTTGTTTTAAAAAGTCTAGATTGATCCGCCCAACAGCCGTCCCAATGGTATGGTTTTCTTTTATCACAGGGACAGCCATATCAACACCGGGAATCATTACATCGCTGACATATTCTTCCGTTGTATTCACCGGGTACCGCGAAACTCCTACCGGCGCTTGTTCCACTCGGTGGGGCACCGATTCTTGCGGTGATTCCCAGGCATCTATTTTCCTGTTGTTCAAATCAAACAGATAAACAGATATAACATCCATTCGCAGCGTTTGCATTAATTCTAAAGCATCGCGGACTTTGCGTACCGGTTTCATATCTGTCTCGGCACCGATACGAGCGATTTCCGATAGCGAATGAAGGGCTTCCTGATAGCGTATGTCCAGCCTTTTGGTCGTATTATTGGTCACATTGGTTAACTGGTTTTCGATTTCATCTTCGATTTTGTTGAATTCGTCCCGGCTGTATATGGTCATCATTAATATTGAGGGAATAAGGACGAAGGCGGTCAGTGAAATCGCCCAGGACTGCGCTAAGGGGATTTGTCTATAGGTTGTTACCGGCAAACCTAACCGGTGAAAGGGAAAGTACATGATCAGCAAGCTGGCAATTACCACGTTGAATATGCCGTTAGTTCCTTGTTTTAACATAATCAACAGGGTCGATATGGGGTCTACATCCATGATCCCGTGGTAGAAAATCCAGACCAAGGGCATGCCTATAACCAGCCAATAAACGGTGGTAACCTCGATGAGGCTGTGGTTCCGACGTCGAATGGAAATACCTACGAGCAATGTTTCCAACAGGATAATGATCGCCGCGTAGGGGTGGTTCCAAAGCCAAAGGGTGTAGCTGGCTGCGATAGCTGAGGCAGCCAACCCGTATTCCAAGCCATATAACCTCAGCACAACCATCGTGGCGATGCTGCCAAAGAGAAAGTCCACACCGAAAAAGAGGTTTAAACTAAAATAGTTTCCGAGAAGCCCTAGGATCGTCAACGCAAAGAGCAGCATTAGTTCGGGAAAAGTAAGCTGCCTTAAGGTTTTTGTTTTGGATACTATACTCATGCCCGCTCCCCCTCGTAGGGCTGCTTTTTTTCGGGACAATAGGTAAGGGAAATAATGGATGAGTGCCAAGATATTCTTTTTTATAGATAGTTTTCGTTACTATCCTTATTCCGCTGCTCCGGTCTAAATCCTGCTACACTTATATCCGCATTTTATATTTTATTCTTCTTAGTGAATCGCAATAAAAAAGAGGGACGCCGCAATATCTAATGCAGTCATCCCTCTTCGCTTTGATCTTTTATTGATTAATGTTTTACGCGATTATTTTTGCATTGGAAACATGTATACGTTCCCCTGCAATTGCTGCGGTAATGCTGGGTGTGGGGAATGATAGGTCCTACCTTCTTGTTGCCTGCGCTCCCGAACTCCCGCTAAATACTCATCGATATTCTTTTCCCGTAAAAATGACATTTGGTCTTCGATATGTTCGAGTAAATCACTGTACCGAAAGTGGGCTGATGGCAACTCTGTAACGACCTTCTCTACGATGTTCTTAATGTGTAATTGCTCTTCGTTAGCGAGTATGTTTGCCGAGTCTTCGATTTGGCTAACGTTCAAAAACACTCCCGTAGAAGCCATCTTCAGCTTCAACAAGTGCCGAATCATCCCGACACGCACACGGTCCTCACAAATCCGAACATTCCCCCGCGAGTCAAAGACATACTCCATCGTCTTCTGAATCGTGGTGTCCGGGGAATTTTTTCTATGGGACTCTAACATCTGCCGGAACAACACTCCTTCCAAATAGAATCGGATGCCCTCCTGCTCCTTGGCCTGGACCATCTCTTCTAAGGCTGCTTCCAACTCATCCTCTTTATCTCCCAGTGTCGGCTTTTCCGATAGTAATTCTTCCCGAATTCGCTCTTTTTCATTTTCAAGCACCGATATAATCCGCTGGCTACGGTCCTTCAGTTCTTCCTCTGACCATGCAAAGCCATATTCCGAAGAAAGCTGAGCGATATATGTACGGACTCTCTCTTCTCTATCGGGACTTTTCATGATTGAACTCCCCCAATTATGCGAAACTGTTAACTAGTCTTGCCGAAAAAGCGAAACCCTAACAGGGCTAAAGCACTTAGCTTCACCTATATCTAACATTCTGTTTTCGTTCCAATATTATTCGGTGACCTTAGTGCTCAAATATATTTTTCCAAGCCCCTTAGCGGTGGGCCGCCCATCTCCTTAAATTATTGATCTAAAAATAACATCCAATACGAAAAGAGTTCGTACATCCCGTATAATAGTGAAATGAGGGACTTAATAACTGGGAAAGCTATAACAGACTCAATCAAAAAAGGGCAAAAAACTTTTCCTATTCCGCAGTAAATATAAATTGGTGTCATCTCATCTTGAGAGAAAGGATATCTAAAATGAATACCGTTGACTTTTTAAAACATATCTTTTCGAGCGATGCTCCGGCAGCGGCTCTGATCGACGCTCACCAATCCGGGGAATTGGCCAAAGTCTTTCCTGAACTTAACCGCCTTTTTGGTGTGAGACAGCCAGAACAATATCACCCGGAAGGGTGTGCCGGGATTCATAGCGCATTGGTGCTTGGAAAGGCGGCCGAGCGTACTCGCGAACCTCGAGTGCTCTGTGCTGCATTGCTTCATGATATTGGCAAGGGGGTCACTGATCCTTCCTTGTGGCCCCGCCATATCGGCCACGAAAACGAAGGGGCTAAAATGATTCCCGCTCTCGGGGAAAAATACGGGCTCCCACAGGATTGGGTTGCGTCTGCTCGATTTGCTGCCCGCTACCACATGGCTGCACATACCGCCAAAAAGGCTGGTAAAATTGCAGAGATCATCCTAGGGGCGGCGAAGAACCCGATCGGTGTTGACGGTTTTGCCACAGTAGTATGGGCGGACCATAATGGTCGTGGAAGAGACAATGTGCCGAACGCATTTGCTGATTCTGCCATGGAGATTTATCGGGTGATTGTCGAGGCGTCCAAAAATACCCACGATCCATCCAAGATTACACAGGCAGTTGCCCAGACGATCCATGGGTAAGCAAATAGCATCCTCAAGAGATAGCAAGGTATCATTCCTTGCCATTTTTTTATTTTTGCCCCGACGATTCGTCTGTTCGGTTGATAAAAAAAGAGACAGCATTACGCTGTCCCTAGGAAACAGATATTGGTCGGTATTCTTAATGGGTTATTTCCAACTCATATCGGATGGTGGCATTTTTACACCTTTATCTTTGGGCCATCCTTGTGTACTCAACCGTTCATTAATATAGTCGCTATAGGGAGTCGGTGCAGGGATATCATTGAACTTACCGGCTTTGGCAGCCGCCATAGTTGCCTGATTCGCCAAGTCAATGGCCTTGGATAAAGTATTCATGGTGAGCGGTGTGTTATGGAAGCCCATCGAGTTTTCCGCCGCCACGATATCCCAATGCCACTGGGCAGAACGATGGAGTTTCCGTGCTTCGGTTAAGTCCGCATCGGTAGCTCCCGCTTGAACTGCCTTCTCGATGGATTTGGCCGCAACTTCGTTCGCGGAACCGGCCTTGTTGAGCATCTCGAAGGTTAAGTCCTGTTTGCTGATCACGTAGTTGCGCAGCGTGTCCACGTCTTCCCGGTGGCAAACGGTGCAAGATTGCTGCATCTGTTTGAGGGGAGACGTCCACTGGTGGCTGGATATCTTCTGATTCCCTTCTTTCGTATAGGGCATATGGCAATCTGCGCAGGAAACGCCATTGATCTGGTGAATGGAGCCTTGGTAGGTTTCAAACTCCGGATGCTGTGCTTTCAACATGGGCGCTCCTGAAAGGGGGTGCTTCCAGTCTTGGGTGAACTTGTTTTGTGTTGCCGCGATCTCGTTGTAGTATTGCTCCATTTGATCGGGCGTAAAGCCCTTATCCCAGGGGAAGGTGACTTCGCCCTGACGGGTAGGGTTAAAATAGTATTCCACGTGACACTGAGCACAGACATATGTACGAAGTTGCTGCTGTGTCGCTTTCGTTACATCCTCACCTCGGCGCTTCATCGCATCGATGAAGGCCGGCTGAACAACACGGAGTTTCATCGTCTGAGGATCATGGCAGTTCGAGCACGACATACCATGATTCATATTTTTTAGATGTTCTTCTACAGGGGTTGAATAATAGTCTAAGCCCATCTTCTGAATCATGCCGGGGACTTCGGCACTCTTACAAGTCATACAGGAGCCGACTTGCTTTTTACCGTTCGGCAGGCTCGTGACTCGTTTAATCGTTGCCAAGTCGTGCATCGTGTAAACGTGGCCCCGATCCTCGTTATACTCCAAAGAAAAGGCATATCCGGCAAAGAGCGTCTTCAAATAGGGATACTTTTCAAGGTGACTGTCTTTTTCTAGGTTACCGCCGTATTTGGTGCCTACCGTACTCATCTCGGCATTTTTCATGAATGAGTCATACTGATGGGGGAAAAGCACAGCAAACTTCTGGATATCTACTTCGTCTGGAGCCAATCCCGTATTGATGGGTCCTAACGTCGATGACGGTTGTTTCCCGCAACCGACGACGGTCATCCCCATCAAGGCGACCAGCAGGATCATCCATCCAGCGAGTATCCACTTTTTCTTGGCCATCCTTGTCTCTCTCCTATCCTGTAAGATTCAACCTTGAAGGTCTGTAACGAACAGACTAGGGCGGGCTAGGGCGTTCTCTTCCGTGAGGTGTGGAACGGTGGCAGTCAAAACAAAACTTGCGATCTGACTCTGCCTCTTGTTCAGCCAATCTTGTTTTTTCTACAAGGCTGTCATGACATCTCAGACAATTTCGCTGGACCACTTCCTTACTCGATTCGACCATCTTCAAATGTTCGGGCGGCTGAATGACGTTCATAAAGGCATGTCGGGCACCTGCGGTCGCTTTGGAATAAGTCTTGGCCAGGTAATTGCGCTGATCCGTATGGCAGTCGTTGCACCCAGCCACTTCACGGTGGGAGGAGTGTTCCCAGGAAGCCATATAGTTTTGCATAACATGACAGGATGCGCAAAAGGAAGAATCATGGGTGACCGCATGCATGGTCGCTGTTGCTGCCCCGGCCGCCGCCAGCAAAATAACTACGGAGAGAATGCCGACTTTGACTTTTTTTGATAGGTCCAATGATCACTTCCCTCCCTTCTTCTATAGAATGTCTGTCGAGGCAAGCCACTTTCTGCTATCCTCCTTCCCTTTTCTAACATGAGTATAGGAAACAAAGGGCTCTGTATGACGTGATAAAAATCACAAAACCAAGCGTAATATTACCTTTTTACTAATCAAAATAAGGAACCATGATTCATCTGTTAGAATCAGTTAATAGTTCCGCTCGGCATGTGTTTTGAGAATACAAAGTACTTGATATAATGATTCGACGTAATTTTCAGAATCCCTTTGTCTTGTACCTCCATGAGCAGTTTTTTTCGAATGCAAACGGATAGAATAAAAAAGCGACGAGAGATACTACTCTTGTCGCTTTTTACCCGCAGGGACGCTGCCTAAAGATCGAATCCTAAACGATGAACTGATTATAGGGGATGCGAATAGTAGAAAACATCGCCTGTACCTATACGAGAGCAGTAAGAAATTTATCCTTTATACCAAACCGATTTTTTGCAATACTGTCTTAAACTTTTGAGGGCAAATGGTGAAGTTAGCACGAGAGTTTCCTGAATCCCAAGGGTTAATATCACTCGGCGGTTCTTCCCCTTCTCCAATCAGGTAGGTGTAATCTAAATCCACCTGATTACTTAAGGCCCAGAAAACATTATTTATATACTTTGGTCCCATCAGTTCAACCACTTTAGTGCCAGGTCGACAAAAGACAAGATTCGTTAAGCCTGCTCCGTGTGGAGCGATTACGATATCAGCATTCGCAAACAAACTTACTTGTTCCAGCAGGGGGAGTGTTTCCAAATATACTGTTTCGAAACCAAGCGATGATAGTCTCTCCTCCAGAAGACTCTCATTTTCTAATTTACGAAATGAGGCCTTTGCACGGGATACATATATTCGTAAATCCTTTTTTCTTTGATTCATGTCTAGGTGAGGAAGAAATAGATCTCTTAGAAATTGACATGACCATTTGGGGATTTTACGAAGACAGCTTGGAAATGAAGGCACGATGAGTTCGTCCGCCTGAAGTTGAAATTCGTCACGCGCCACAATCATATCTTCTCTAGGTATGCCAAGGATTTTCAGCGTCTCTGTTTGAAAAGGGAGATTACAGTAACTGACAATATATTTATCTGCTCTAAAGCCACTGCGACGAAGAACCTCATACCTCGGTAATGCATCAAACATCCAATGATAATAGTTCCACCAACCGGCCGTTGCGAGTACAGCGATTGAACCTTCGAGATGTTTATTCGGGGGCAATTGGGTCTGTAACAATATGGGGTGTGCTTCGACAGGGGTATTAAACCAGTTAGATAAATCATAAATTAATTTATTGTCCGGTGTAATGATAAAACCGTTTGAACCACAAACTCTCCCCTTAGGGATCAGGGCAACAAAGGTCTCAGGCTGGTGGAATTCTTGTTCTTGAAAAGCCCGGTGAACATGACTATCGATTGTGTTGGGCTGAGCCCTGTAAAGGATATGTTCCGGAAAAATGGGTACATATTTTGCACCGGATTCACCATAAGAGCCCTTCTCTACCCATTCCAACGCATTGACAGACTGTTTTGGACAATCCAGGTTGGAGCTATCCATCAACGTCACCCCCCTCTAACTCGAATCGTCCACAAGTTTCTGCGGCGATAAACAATCCCTCATCTTTGAAAGTGCTATTTGGATATTATTAACAAACCACTCCAATATATTGTATATCCTCAATCGGTATATTGTGTTTGAACCCTCAATCTTTTATTGAAATAGAGCCCGCTTTCTTTATATAATCTAAGCAAGACGATCTAAACGCCTTTTTTTAATACACATATCGATTTTTGGATACTATAGGAGAATATTAGTATGGATAATTATTTGAAGAGGTTTATTCATCTGTTAATAGGCCTCTTTTTATATGCAATAGGAGTTGTCATTACCATGAAGGCTAACCTGGGGTTTGCGCCGTGGGAAGTCTTTCATTGGGGTGTGGGAAATACTATTGGTATGACTATCGGTAATGTTTCGATTCTTACAGGCCTATTTATCTGCGTGCTTGTGGTACTGATGGGAGAAAAGCTTGGATTAGGGACTATTTTAAACATGATTCTGATCGGTGTATTTATTGATTTATTATTGTCACTAGATCTAATTCCTCAAATCAGCGGATTTTTTTTAGGAGCGCTCGTGTTAATTGCAGGTCTTTTTACGATTTCCTTTGGCTCTTACTTTTATATTCATTCGGGATTTGGTGCAGGTCCTAGGGATAGCCTTATGGTTGCCTTAAAACGGAAAACCAATCTCCCCGTGGGACTCTGTCGTGGACTTATTGAAGGTTCTGTTGTTTTGACCGGTTGGTTACTCGGTGGACCCGTGGGTATAGGGACCGTTCTCGCCGCTTTCGGAATCAGTTTCTGTATACAGATCGTTTTCTCCTTGATGAGATTTGAAGCAACCTCTGTGAAGCATGAAACGATCGATGTGACACAAAAGAATTTAATGAAATTGTTTAACAGGTAATCGACTCAAAAAAAATATCAGCATGACAAGGCCGGATAAGTGACTTACTTTATCCGGCCTTGTTCATGCTGAGTTGACCCGTAGCGGGTTCGATCTATTAGTTCACACAGAATCTTGCGATTAAAAAATTAATGGGAAAATAAACGTTACGAAGGCTGCCCAAAGTCCATAGACCGGCAAATACTCAGTAACAGCGTCTTGGATGGTTGAAGGTCCGGTTTTGTTTTGTAGAAACCGCAGATAGGAGAGCATAATCCAACTTAGATTGGCCCAGATCAGTATGTTTACGCCTAAGACAGCAAGTCTGTTGGGCGTAATCCCATAAGAAGAAAGCCTGAACACTATCGATGATAAAGCCACACTGTCAATGATCAGAGCCAGAACAATCAGGGCAAAATTAATATAATCAGAGATGTTCCTTTTCTCGTCTGTACCACTTTCGGTAATGGAGAATATGGTGACGGCCAATACACTAAGGAGTATTCCGTTAAAGGATATGAGGAAATCTCGGTCCAAGAATGGGTTTTTTTCGACCCAAATAACCGTTATAAGATAGACCAACAACGTGCCTAATACAAGAGGACTAAAAATTTTAGCTATATATGGAGCAATACTTTTAGCTAGTTTAAGGTTCCTTGATACTAGGTAAGTAGCCACAATAGCGAGTGCGGCAGCACCAAACAAAACGACATTTTCGAAATAGAATTCAGATATATCCATGCCGACAAATCGAAATAACTGCATGGTTAGTGCTGTTAGAACCATTCCACTGATGGCCATGCTGGCGTAGAGTACGCAAAATTCCCCATTAAATTTAAGATAGGCTAATCTTGCGCTACCTTTACCATATTCATTTCCTGTAAATGCAAACCCCAATAATACCCATAAGAAAATGGGAAGATGTAGATAAGCCAGGATAATACTATCCGTATGATCCAGTGGCAGTATATTGAGAAAAAATCCAGAGACTAGAAATAGGGATGAAAGGGTGTAAAGTAAACTTTTTTTGGGGGCATTATTGTAAACAAAATATGCGGCCATAAAGGGAAGTATACCAAAAACAAGGTTAATAGGGGTTATGACTTGCTGTTCGACGAAATGCAGAATTATCCGAGTGCATATCCCGGCCAGAACTGCGAAAACACCCATGGATAAAAAATCCTTCTGGAACAAGGAAGCCTTTTCTGTATTTGGCCTTTCCTTAAAAGTCAATCTTTCGTGCCAAACAGCAAGAACCTGTGATTCCGGGTTTTGCCCCCAAGCGTGTAGGAATGACTTTTTAAAAGCTTCGGGTTCTTTTCTAAACAACCTTTCCAGTTCATGGGGGTTGTCAATGTTTTCAATAATTGAATGGCTAATGTCCATGGTTATACCTTCCCTGATAAATGTCATAGTAATCCTTATTATCCTCCAAAATATTGAATAGCCAGACTATATTATCCTTAACTGTTTTCATCACGTTTGTATTCTAAAATATCTCCAGGTTGACAGTCTAACGCCTTACAAATCGCCTCTAGCGTCGATAATCGAATCGCTTTTGCCTTTCCGTTTTTCAGTATAGAGAGATTAGCCATCGTTATCCCAACCCGTTCGGAAAGTTCCGTAACACTCATTTTCCTCTTAGCCAACATCACATCAATATTAATTATGATTGCCATCATTTTTACCTCAAACCGTTAAGTCGATTTCAGATTTTATATCTATGGCATTTTTCAATAGCTTTTGAAGAACAGCAGCAAAAACCGCAACCACCAGCGAAGCAAAAATCATGACCATTCCGATGAGTATGATACCCGGGGCGTCGTCGACCTCCGCCATAAGATAAAAGAGTGGCATGCCTGCCACATACAAGCTGCCGATTGCAATCGCACAGTTTTTTATATTCTTTAAAGCCTTGACCGATAGTTCCGAGAACGCTTCGTTTTTGTCGATATAGCTAAGTAGATTAAAAGCTTGATACAGAGCAAAGTAAAAAGGTATCGCCGTTGCATACAAATCAAGGGAGACGAGATATTTCATGTAGGCCCAATCTGGCAACAACTTCGCCGCTAAATTCGCAATCTTAGGCACCAAAAATATACACATCGCAAGAGCGGGAAAGCCCATAAGAATTACAGCTAATTTCAAAAAGAGTGTTTCACGGCTCATAAAATGCACCTCACTTATTTATTTGTTAAATCGATAATAACACGCGATTTATCGTTTTACAATAAATTATTATTGTCTTTGATTAATTTGTTATTGTTACTACGGCACCCTTCTAATTGGAAGCAAAAAAAAACTCTTCCACCGCTATCGGTAAAGAGTTTCGTCGCAAACGTATGCTGACACCGTTTGCGTTTTCAGCGATTACAAGATTTCGATGTACCCCTCTGTTCCATGCACGCGAATTCGTTGCCCGTCTTTGATCAGCTTGGTGGCATTTTCTACTCCGACAACGGCCGGTAAGCCATATTCACGTGCGATAACGGCTCCATGAGTCATCAATCCACCAACTTCGGTGACCAGACCTTTTATGGATACAAACAATGGAGTCCAGCTAGGGTCAGTAAAGGCGGTGACTAATATATCTCCATCTTCTAAATTAGCATCTTCCATGTTTAAGATGACACGTGCTCGTCCCTCGATAACTCCGGAAGAAACAGGTAGGCCTGCAATAGCATCGGCGGGGAGATTTTCTCGTTTGTACTTACCCGCAATGATTTCACCATCAGACGTGATCACACGCGGGGGAGTTAGTTTTTCATAAAATTTGTACTCGTCTTTTCGTTTGTTGATGATCTGGTAATCCAGTTTTTTTGTGCGTACGACTTCGCGAAGTTCTTGCAGAGTGAGATAGTATATATCTTCTTTTTCCAGAATAACGTTGGCTTGTACGAGTTGTTCGGCTTCTTTCAGTAAAGCCTGCTTATACAGGGCGTAGCGACTAACCATGCCGTATTTCGGATATTCACGATAACCGATGAAATTCCGGATTAGATCGATCTTTCGTTTTGTTTCTTTGGCTTTTTCGTCACCATCCGGTAATTGCTTCAATCTCTCTAATAACTCTTGTTCTTTTTGCAAAGCTTCCTGTCGCCCTTGCTCAAATTTCCGATGGGCTGCATTCGGCTCAAAGTTTTTGATGTTATTGAGAATCATGGGAACAAGAGCAGATGGTTTTTCACTCCAACGACTATTAGTAATATCGATTTCCCCAGAACATCGCATCCCGTATTTGCCGAGATAAGCGTAGATGGCGTCTTGGGTTTCCTTCCCACCATTAAGCTTAACCAGTTCATCCAAAAAGTTGTCATCTTTTACACGTTGTAAATAATCGATTACTTCCGGATAAGGGCGAATCACATCTGCCACATCCAATAACTCCAGACCCATTTCCGAAGTAATATTGTTGGGTACAGATTGAGAAAGGGTGTCTGCTGCGTTTTTTTCACCTAGCCACTCATCCATTTTTTCATTAATCCACAATGATGCGTTTATGGCAGACATAAATACAGCTGAACTTTGTGGGTCAAATAAAATCTTCTTTAATTCCTGGATATCCTCTAGAATAAAATCAAATAAATCTGTTCCTGATTTCCTTTGGATGTTTTGTTTTAGCTCTTCTATGGAGGCTTGACTTTTACTGATCAAATCAAAAACGATTGACGGATTGTTTTCGATTTGTGCTTGAGGATCTGCAGGCGGGTTAACCTTATCGCTATTACCAGAACTTCGCTCTTTCTTATCATTTGGTAAACATTTTATAAAATCTCGCTCTATTATGGTCATCATTGCGTCTTTTGTGAGCGGTTCGAGTTGTCTCATGTTATTTAATAACGTTTTTCTGCCGTCTGGAGAAGCCAGCATTTGTGCCACATCAACAAACAACCTTCCACCAGCCTTAAACCAGCGACCATAAGATATTAACTCCATTAAAGACATTCCCAATGGTTTCAAGGGGTTGGTCATCATTTGTTGATGGCCAACAGATAAATAGACATGGTTTTCTTGATCATTCGCTTCAGGGATGGGGTACAAAGTAGTGATTGACCGACTCTGGACAATATAAAATGTATCATCGACCAAACACCACTCGATATCTTGGGGGTACCCGAAATAAGCTTCGATCTGTCTTCCTATGCGTGCGAGTTGTAAAATTTGCTGGTCAGTCAGAGTTTGAATCGTTTGCTGTTCAGAATGGATAGGCTGTGTCTCTGTTCCGCCTGCTTTTCGTCCATAGATAGCCAATTTTTTGGTTGCTATCATCTTATCGACGATTTCCTCTTCCCGTACTTTATAACAATCGGCAGATACTAACCCAGAGACCAGTGCCTCACCAAGTCCGAAACTGGCATCAATGGATAGCAACTTCCGGTTAAAAGTAACCGGATCAGCGGTAAATAAAATCCCTGAAGCCCGTGGGAAAACCATCCTTTGAACGATAACGGATAAATAAACTTGGCGGTGATCAAATCTATTCTGCATTCGGTAGATCACCGCACGATCCGTAAATAGGGAAGCCCAACATTTGCGGATATGCTGTAAGATCGCATCTTTTCCGATGATATTTAAATAGGTGTCATGCTGACCGGCAAAAGAGGCATGGGGTAAATCTTCAGCCGTCGCACTAGAACGCACTGCATAAGCATCTTCGTCGCCAAGCTGGGAGAGATGGTGAGCAACTGCGTTCACAACATCGGAAGGAATCTCCACTTCCATAATGATTTGTCGAATCTTCCTGCTGATATCTCCAATTTGATTTCGATCCTCTACGTTTAGCCGTGTTAGTTGATTCAACAATGCTTGAAACGTTTCATTGTTTTCGATGGCCTTTTTATATCCCACTGTTGTAACACAAAATCCTTCTGGAACTTGTATTCCTTGAATTTTTGATAGTTCCCCTAAATTTAATCCTTTTCCGCCAACGAGCAAAAGCTGTGTTTTTTCCACTTCCTGAAAACCGAGAACCAATGAACTCATTCTATATCTCTCCTAACTATTGCATCTCAAACCTAAACATGTAAATTAAACCCATATAAAACACAAATAATGGTAGGCATTGCGGTAGATACTACTGTTTGATCCTGAAAGAAAAGACCATGGAAGCAAGACCGTACAAGAACGTTGCGAGTGCTCACCGCTTGCTTTACTTGTAATATGATTTGAAGTTAGTTTACCGGATTTTTAACATATTTATCCACTATATTTGGCGATCACTTAATCCACTTATTGCGAGTTATAATAATGCATATAATCGCTAGACAAATGAATGCTCGGTATAAAACACCATCTACAGAAAACACGTCGAAGTACATCTCTTAACCGTATACGCATAATTCCTTCCAACGGGTCTTATTAAAGTTCTATTGCATTTTAGCAGTAGTAAATGAGAATAAATAGTCTATATTGACCATCTTTTATTTGTTATAATTAAAATAGGGCGAGTTAACGTTTAATTCAAAGTAAAAACGTATACCCTTCGTAATAAAACCATAGTTTTGCATTTCCAAAATAAAAAGCATAGTTTTGCTGTCTCGCAAAACTATGCTTCAAGTGACATTGCTATTCGTTTTTTTAATGGCGGGAGTGCGTAGGAATCGAACCTACCGCGCCCGGGTTAGCCGCGCGCCAACCGGGTTTGAAGCCCGTGAAGCCCACCAGGACCCATTCACTCCCATGTACAAAATATCGCTTCTGTCGAGTAAATAAAATGGGGCTAATCGCCTTGGAAATGAGATACTGTAACTTATCTGTTGCTCTATGATAGCATTAATTGTCGAAAAAATAAATATTCCTGTTCTTCACGACGATGACGGTGACTTCATCATCTCTCGACTTTTTGTCTATTCTCGTATAAAGGGGATTATCATGGAGAAAACGCTAGCCGAACTTAAACAGAAGTACTTAGATGATCAGGTAAAATTCGATTCGGGCAGCGGAAAAGATATTGAGTGGATTAACGTAGGAGATGCTTTTTTTCACGATTTCCAGATGAAATCCAAAGTGGAATACGAAAAAGCCCTCTCTGAAGCTAAGAATTCTTTACTCAACACCAAAGAGAGGGTGGTACAACTGGCCCGATCTCTCGTTCACCAAGCTGTTATGGAAGACCGTGCATTGCTTTTTAACGAGTTATCCCAGATTGTTCACCACCTTGACGTTTTAGAAGCGGACCTTAACGAAGCTGAAATGTAAGAGACTCGCCTTTTTTAAGCGAGTCCTTACATGCTCTGTGCCGGATGAATAACTCTCTTTTTGCTTCCCTGTTATCTACCCATCGCAAAGGCTTCGCATTCTCTCGCACAATGGAAGCAAATCCGGGCGCACTCTTGCGATTCCCGGTCGGGGAATCGAGAACATTCCTTCCCACAGGCTTCACAGATGCAAGCGCAAACATGAGCCAACTGCCGGGCAAAGGGACTCCGACGAGCGACGAATTTCGCTGTGAGCCCGCAAATATCGGCGCAGTCTCGGAGAAGCAACAGTTGCCGGGAGCGCTGACGTATGTCATGGAGACAGGCCACATGGGTAACCATGTGTTCGCAGGTAGCTTCACAGTTTTGGATTGTTTCGAGTAACCGGGAATGATGGCCCTGGTGGCCCATGGGATCGTACATTCAGATTCCTCCCTGTCTAGTTTACGAAATATGCATATTCTCTAATGAGAAGAATTGAAACTTGTCCTTATTTCCAAAAACGCCCTAGTGACATTTTTCACTGCTTTAGGTACAATACATCTTGTCGGTGAGACACCGGCGGTACCTGCTGGGTACGTTGCCGATTAATGTTTTCAATCTATAAGTTTTATTTAGGGAACCAAGATCGCTTACGGCTGTCAGGCCCGCTACGACGGGAAGACAAATGGGAGTGACAAGGTGCCCACGTGCGAGAGCATGGTTGGAAAACGTGTCGGTGACGGCCTTCGTGGGCCCTACATAGGTATAAGAACAACCTGTAATTTTGGGTAAAAGGAAACCTCCAAGCGATAGTGCTTGGAGGTTTTTTGCTCTATTAAGAGAGTGCATTTACTTTTCCTGTGTTATTGCGTTTTTTCCTGTATCCAGTCCCAAAGCTTTGAGCGTATTTCAACCTTCGCCATCTCTGGTTGACCTTCATTTACGGTTCCATTCTCAACCGTAGCTACAGGGACTGTTACCTGAGCGCCCGTTCGATCACTTAAACACAGGGGCGGGTAGAGTACACACCACCAGTTGGCTCCTTTGCCTTCGCCGATAACGACACGCAGGGCTTCGTATTCACCAGCCGGGGCGACTAGATGGCCGTAGACCTTTTTAGGGAACTGAAACCGGCCTACTTGCGGTGCCACGCTATAACTATAGCCTTCCTGTTGAACTCGCTCCTCTGCTTTCTTCTGGATTTCATCCAAATGCTCAAGGACCACTTCCCGGGATTCTTCAACGGAGTGGCAACCGGCGAGTAGCGGGTCCACATAGGCGAGGATTTCGTCGCGAACTTTTAACTTCAAAGCTTGGTCTGCCGGATCGTCCGATGGAGCGATCACATGCAACCGAAGCAGGGGTAAGGGTGAAGTCGTGCGGGCCTCCAAGTGCGGCAGGTAGAAGGCCACTCCACCCAGCAGGATGATGAGTAAGGTGGAAAGGGTCAGGACCTGGAAGGCAGGAGAAACGCGGTTGCGGAACAAGATGTTCTCCTCCTTAAGGCGTTTTCCCTTACAGGAGGTATTCTTGCCTACGTCAACCGCCCTTTAAACATGACGATTCGGATTATTTACTGGTTGGGAGGAATCACGTCGACCAGGCGAAGTTCTGAACTAAACTCCATAATCGCCATAGGTCGCATAGCATGGCGATCCCCATCGATTCGCATCCGTCCACCGGCGACAGGCCAACTGGAAATAGCCATCTGTTGCATTAATTTCGACGGATCTTTTTGGACAATCGGCGTAGAAAGTGCATTGATCAGACCGCGTGTCGCTTCATAAGCCCACAGAGCCATCGGCTGAGGCGATTCGTTATATCGCTTTTGATAGACTTGGATAAATTCATCGGCTTGTCCCGTGGGGATAAAGTTCGGCGTCGTATAATACAACCGCCAGGAGTCTCCTGTCTTTTCTTTGTTGGCCAGTTCTTTGGCGACTGACTCGAGTCCGTCACCGCCGATGATCGGCGTCTCAATTCCTTTTTGCCGGGCCTGCTGTAAGAAGGCCCTCGCTTCTTTGGCGTAGCCGGGCAAATAGATTAGGTCCGCTTTTTCTTTTTGGATTTCCGTTAGGATCGCGCTGAAATCTTGTTGTCCTCGTTTGTAGCTAACTTCTTTAACCATTTTAGCACCTTGTTCCTCGCAGGTCTTTTGAAAAGCCTGAGCAAGAGACTGAGCATAGGCGCTTTTTTCTTCGGTCACCAGGAGGACTTGCCGATAGCCGCTTTTGACGACATACTGTGCAGCCGCAGTTCCTTGTTGTTCATCATTGTAGGTTCCCTGTACGACCTTTTCCCCCAAGGTAGGGATAGACGGGCTGGTCGATAGGCTAACGAGCGGAACCTTGAGACCGGTCTTGATCAGCGCTTCTGCTTTGGACGGAGTGATGGGCCCGAGAACGGCAACGGCGGCATTTTTTTGTACCTGTTCTGGTATTCCAGACAATCCGGTCGTGTCATTGGCGTCTACGGTGGTGATTTCAAAACGGCGACCATTTGTCCCTATTTGGTTTGCCTCTTCGACAGCCATCTTGACCCCTTTCATGGCTGCCTGGCCCCAAGGTGCTACCGGCCCGGTAAGTTCCACGGCCACTTCGATCATAATCGGGGGGCCGTCCAGCTTTCCCGGTGCCATCACAGAGACGGCTTTCATCCAACTGACGTAGAAGAGCCCGGGTATGAGAAACATTAGTCCAAATACGGTAATCAAGGTACGTTTTGTGATAAAAATCAAAGACAACCCTCCTCTCTCTATTGAAGAGGGTATGTAAAGACCACCAATGCTATGACCATTTTTCCAATTGTTACCTAAATTTATTTCAGACGAAAGAACCATCTGATCGGCAAGCATTCAGGTCTTTGGCATGAACCCTACCCGTTTATCCCCTACTCGCCGAGTCACTCGTTCCCGATCCAACCACTCCAATAAGGGAACGATGTACTTACGGGAACTCCCGGTCAGGTCTCGCACGTCGGCTACCGTTAATTCTCCTTTAGTCTTAAGTCCCATCTTGACTGTATCGATAAAGTCTTGATTGGCTTGTCTATGAAAAAGCAATTCGTCTGTAATTTTTTTAATTCTTCCTGTGTCCGTTAGATAATTTAGATATTCCTCCAATTCAGAGTGAGGACGATGCTCCCCCTCGACCCATTCCTTCGTCAACTCGCTCAGAGTAGGTGGTTGCAGGCCGGAAGAAACAAACTGTTGTTCTAAAGTATTTAGTCGCCGAGCCGTTTCTCCCTGCGGTACCGGAACGTATCCAGAATACGCTAAAAGGTTTCCTTGAAGAGTAATCCTCCCTTTTTCCTGGAGGGTCGCCAGAAGTGCACTATAGACCTTTTGGCCCCACAGGGGCGTCAGTCGCCCTTTAAGGTCTTCTTTCGGTAGGCCTAAACGAAGGGGGTATTTTTGATGAAAATGCCCCAGTTCCTTTTCGATGGCTTTTACGAGTCCATCATATCTTGTCGCCGCGAGAAGATATGGCTCACTGTCACCCTTAAGAAGGGCAATATCCAAGGATAGTTCTGAGGATTGAATTTCCTTGATGATGGATTCGATTTCTGCTCTCGTTACATCGAGCACTTTGACGGCCTCACTCAAGGAAAGGGGAATCCCTGTTTGGTTGAGATGTTGGGTCAATCGTTCAACAGGACTCCCCATTTCTTTTGTCGCGAGAGCTTGCAAGACATCTTGACGATGTTTTTTTAGTTTTATCGCTGTTGACTCGATGATTTGCCCACCGCCTACAGTTAGAGCCGGAGAATAGGTGCGAATGACGAAGCGATCTCCCTTTACGGTGACTATAGGCTCTTCCAATAGGATTTGCGCGTAGGCTTCTTCTCCCGGCACCAGCTCTTCCCGATCGAGCAAGGAGATACGTCCTAGTGTTTCTCGAGTTCCACTGTGAAAGCGTATCCGTTCCCGTTCTTTGAGGGGCTTGTCCCTTCCCGGCAATGTTTTTAGTCGTACACTTACTCGATAAGACGGTGTGAATAACCCAGGCTTAGCCAGCACATCGCCTCGGACCACTTGGCTTACTTCAACGCCGGAAAGATTGACCGCCACCCGCTGCCCGGCTAGGGCAGCGTCCACTTTTTTTCCGTGCACTTGTAGACCTCGCACACGTACCGGCCAGTCAGCAGGCATGACGGAAAGTGTATCGCCGACGCTGATGACGCCGGAAGCCAAGGTGCCGGTCACGACTGTTCCAAAGCCGGAGACCGTAAAAATCCGGTCAATGGGGAGTCGAGCTGCACCGGCAAGTGGACGTCGAGGGAGATGACTAGATTTATCGACGATACATTGTTTTAGTTCAGGCAATCCAATTCCTGTTGTCGATGAAACGGTGATGATCGGTGCCTGGGACAGGCTGGTTCCTTCTAAGAATTCTTTGACTTCTTCAACCATCAGTTCGAGCCATTCGTCGTCCACCAGATCAGCCTTTGTCAATACGACCATTCCCCGAGGCACCTGTAGCAGTTCAATAATATCGAGATGCTCTCGCGTCTGGGGCATGACCCCTTCATCGGCGGCGATGACGAGCATTACCAGGTCCATCCCGGAGACCCCGGCCAGCATTTGTTTGATGAAACGTTCATGGCCAGGGACGTCGACAAAGCCAGCGCGCAGTCCATTCGGAAGGACAAAGGGGGCAAATCCAAGTTCAATGGAGATACCCCGTTCTTTTTCTTCTTTCAGTCGATCTGTATCTACACCGGTTAACGCTTTTACCAATTGGGTTTTTCCATGATCGACATGGCCGGCCGTACCGATGATGATGTGGTGTTCTTCATGAGTTACCCTGTTCTTCGCCACGATAGGGCCCCCTCGTATCTCTGCTGACGATATATCTATTTTCTAATCTTTTCGCGCTTTTGGGAAGCCCGGTTCGATGGGACCGCACATTGCATAGGATATAGCGTCTTCAATTTGGTATTAAATGGAAATATCTTTGGTGCGAGTATGAAATAACTCTCTCAGTGCCACCCAGGCGATCGCAATGATCAGGGGAAGTCCCACATATCCGAAAAAAGGATACAACGTGGCCACTAGTTCGGAAAAAGGCAGCAAGGCGAAGGGAGCCACGACGATGATGGAAAACAATAAACTTTTTCGATAATGCGGCCCTTTTTCCATTTTTGAGAGCCGCAAGGCAGCTCCAAAGGCACTGCCAAGAGCAGCTGTAAACATGGCCAGCCAGAGCAAAAAGGCGTATATCTCACCTGTCCAAGGGTGCAGGGCACCCGCTAAAAACAACATGGGCACTGGGTAGCCTTCGATGGCAGGCACATAATGTAGCATGGCCAAGGTTAAGACATAAGCGAAAAATCCCAGCGAAAGCCCGCCCACGGCTGCGCCTAAATATCCTCCGCGATGACGAACTTGAGGCGCGAGAGCCACTAAGACGACGAGAGACATGGTGAGATTAAAGGAAACATATAAAAAAGCGCTCAGCGCTGGCGATGACGGCAAGAGTCCGCCTCCACTTACCTCCGTCGCTTCAATAGGATTATGCAAACTAGACATCGCCGGAATCGCTTCTGTTCCATGGAACGATGCGAAGGAACCCGTGTCTATCGGCGGCATCCAAACTACGACAGCTGTGGCCACCGCTAGGCAGATGACTGATTTCAAAGGTACAAGGATGGTATTGACCCAGACTAAAGACTTTAAACCCCACCAAAGACAAGCGGTAACAAGGACCGCCGTTCCAGTCACTCCGATCCAAGAGGGCCAACCCCATTGCTGCTCTACCAGGGCTCCTGTACCGGATAGCATGACCATGATACCGACAAATAAAGATGAGGCGATGACCACATCCATGACTCGCCCTAACCGACATCCAAAGATGAGGTTGATCAGGTCCTGGTATTGGGCCACCCCTTTTTGGCGGCAGACGTAAATGATTGCAGGCCCCAGCAGGCCAAAGAGAACACCAGCTAAGACGACGGAACCCGCACCGGCGGGACCATAACGGACAAAAAATTGCATAATCTCTTGTCCGGAGGCAAATCCGGCGCCCAATACAGCCCCAACATAAACAGACGCTACCTGAACCTGCCAGAGGAATCCCATTTTTCTTCCCCCATTCCATAGGAGTGATGGTTTAATTTCCCTTTCGCAGGGGCATGATGATAATAAAACTGGATGAAAGGAGTATCGTCATGGCCAATAGACGAGAATGGCAACACCTGCTGGCAGGAGAAAAACATTATTTTACCGGGTCTGATCGGCGGTGCGCCTATGAGATCGGTGAGGCCTTGGCCGAACTCTTTCTCTATTTAGATCCGAGCCTCAGTCGTCCACGGGTCATCGTCTGCATTGGAACCGATCGCTCCACAGGCGATTGTCTCGGTCCGCTTGTCGGTACTCAGTTGAAACCCCTGGCTTCGGCTTATTATCATATTTACGGGACCTTGGATGATCCCATTCACGCCACTAATCTAGTCGAACGAAAAAAAGCGATCGAAGAAGCTCATCCCGATGCATTGGTTATTGCTGTTGATGCTTCGCTCGGTCGGGTCGATCAAGTCGGTCAAGTCACCTTATCTCTCGGTGGGTTGCGCCCCGGTGCAGGCGTAAAAAAAGACCTCCCTGTAATCGGAGATCTTCATATCACCGGCATCGTCAATGTCGGCGGTTTTATGGAATTTATGGTCTTACAAAACACGCGCCTATCGGCAGTCGTCAGACTGGCTGATCACATCAGCCGAGGAATATTGTTCGGCTATTATCAAGCAACCCGCCGGCAGCCGGTCACGTCACTCACCTATAACGCATCCGCTCCGGCTGCCGATTACTTGTGGCTCGGACCGAACTGGCCCTAATAGTTCGGCAAAAGAAAAAGGCGGGTGGTTACCGCGCCCCTTCCACCTGCAAGCCTTCTACCTGCCTTTCTTCTACATCATTGGCATCTTCAGCGATGGCAGCATGACTCCGTTCGGTTCGAGAACTGCCATGAAACACAGCTCCTTCGTCGATCACTAAACTGGCCGCTTGCAGGTCGCCGTATAGACGCCCCGTCGACGCGATTTCTAATCGACCACTAGCATCGACGTTGCCCCGTAGGGTCCCCGCGATGATCACATTACGGCCCTCAATGGCGGCTTCGACCTTACCCGTCTCACCGATGACGATATCGCCTTTCCCCAGGATTTCTCCATTTAGTTGACCGTCAATTCGAACACTGCCCATGGCCTTCAAGGTACCCGTGAACAGAGATTCTTTTCCGATGACGGTGTCTACACGTTCGATCGTTGTCATGGTTGATTCTTTTTTACGCCCAAACATCAAATCGCGCCTCCGTTTAGTGAATCAGATACGTTTCTGGATTTTGGAGTTGCCCGTCTTTTTTGACCATGAAATGCAAATGGGGTCCAGTGCTCCGTCCGCTGTTGCCGACTTTACCGACTTGATCCCCACGTTCCACCGTATCATTTACTTTCACAGTGATTGCGGATAGATGACAGTACGCAGTTGTGAATCCGTAGCCGTGGTCAACTTCCACAACGTTCCCCAAGCCCGGTTTCGAACCCGTAAAAACGACTTTTCCTTTGGCGGCGGAACGGACTGGCGTACCGTAGTCCGCAGCCAAATCAAGTCCGGTATGAAATTCTTTATTCACCCCAAAGGGTGATTTTCTTGCTCCAAAAGGTGATGTGATCTCGCCTCGTACAGGATAGGTGGACGGAACAGCCGCGAGGTAATTGAGCCGTTCCCCCACTTCTTTGTCCAATTGTTGCAAGTCATTTGCTTTTTGATCTAGTTCCTCATAGTATTCATGCAGTAAAACAGATAGGTTTTCTACATCATCTAATTCAAACGCTTCTTGATTCATCGACATCGCTACGGGAACTGTCCCTCCAGAACGGGAGGGCATGACAAAGGCATGCAGATTATTTTTTTCGTCTCCCGGTTCAACCAAGCTGGAATCCTCAATGACTTCCGAATCTTTGGCCGGTGGAGCAATCGCTTTTTCTTCTTCACCGTCGATTCCGACCATTCGGCGTATCTGCTTGTCCAATTGCTTAATCTTAGTCAAGCGATCTTGGACGGTCACCGTGAATTGTTGCAGTTCTTCAATTTTTTGAGCCTGTTCTTCATTGACGCTGCGAAGTCTGTGCAGTTCTGACAGCTGGGTCAATGTATAGACGGACAATATCAACAACAGGACTACAAATGCACCTGCAATGATACCGCCGATCAGCATCTGTCGTGCCCGTTCGGGGGATAAGTTGATACTGAAAGACTTTTCGCCGGTGCCTGGGACAAACATAATCGTCATGGGCTTCTGGCGTTTCCGGCGCGGCGAATCATCTTTGGATATGGAAATCACCCCCCAGGTATAAATATCCATAAACATGATGATTCGACATCGCCTCAACTTTTCCTGCTGCCACAGTAAAATTCCGGAAAATCGATGTTGATTTTTTGTCTTATTTGTTTATTGCTTTCGCCAGGGCTTCTTCTTCCTCTTTGGTCAACAGATATGTTGATTTCCCCTTTTGAATCGGCTTGGCATACACTTGGGATAGTTCACGACCATAAAGACTGCTGATCACCACACCGTTATAGTGGTTGTTTAACAGGGCCACGGAGAAACTTTGATCGGAACCCACATTTTCAAAAGCGTTGAAACGAACAATCCCGATATGGCGAACCATTTCTTCGCTATCTGTTTCGAGTTTGGTCACTGCCGTCTCCAGTTGAGTTAGACGCTGGGAAGCATCCATATTGACACGCTGGTTCTCCAGCAAAAGTTCTTCCAGATTGCGTCCTTCTTGGCCCTTCATCAAATCGCCGTACATCGCAGTGATTTTGCGAAAGCGCTGATATATAAAGATAAGCAGTACCGTACTAATCAAGGTCAATCCCAGGCTGGTGACGACGAGTCCATTGATATTCTCTGTAATCCATGGTAAGTATACTGGCAAGTGTCCTCCCCCTTTCATCCGACTAGTTTAATTCCACATGTTTAGCTCATTTCCTTTGTATTTCGACAAGTTCTCTTGCTAACAAGTCTTATTATGTCACTCGGAAAACAAGCTTAAATCCGCTATAATCGAAACGAAAGGGGGCATTAAATGAAACTCCATCGTCATGCTGACTTACCAGACATTCAAACCGAATCCCTTCTCAAGTATTCCCAACTGCGAGAACTTCTACTCCAAATTCCATCCGCTTTGTTAGCTTTCTCTGGAGGAGTGGACAGCACTTTTTTATTGGCGGCGTGGCACGATACGTGGGTGAAGTCACAGCTTAATGAATCCAACATTCCTAAACCAGACAACTCTCCCTTGTCTATTACACCCCGGATGCTTGCTTGTACCGTGGACTCACCACTTCTTCCAGTAGGAACTCTCGATCTGACAGTTAGTTTAGTCCGGCAGATCGGAGCAGAATATCGAGTCGTAAATATGGATCCGCTGTCTTCTACTCTAGTGTCTTCTAACCCCCCGGAGCGCTGTTATCATTGTAAGAAAATGATTTTTCAGTCTCTAAAGGAATTGGCCAGCGCGGAAGGACTGCCGTTAGTACTAAATGGTGAGCAAGTGGATGATCATCTCGATTTCAGGCCCGGTCATCGTGCACTGAAAGAGTTGGGGATTCGTAGTCCACTGGCGGAAGTAGGTATGGGTAAAAGACATGTCCGTTGCTTGTCCCAAATGATGGGTCTACCGACATGGGATCATCCCAGTATGGCTTGCTTGGCCTCTCGGATTCCCTATGGTACTCCTTTGGACCCTAAAAAATTACTCCAAGTGGATGAAGCGGAAAGATATTTGCGTACCCTTGGTTATGACAACATTCGTGTACGCCATCATGGGGAAATCGCACGAATTGAAGCTGGTGATTCAATGGAAAAATTCTTGAATGCTGCTCAGACTTCTTTGATGGTGTCTAAGTTGAAATCGCTTGGTTTTCGCTATGTGACGATTGATTTAGAGGGATATCGAACAGGAAGCTTGAATCCTGTTACGGATAAATAAGATTCATTGCTTCGGTTATATAAAAAAACGGCGATCTGAAATAATAACTCAGATCGCCGTTTTGTTTTTTAAATTTAATTTTGGATGTAAACTTAAATTTACTTTTAAATGTTCATTCTTTATTTTTATTATTTTTCATCATTTTTTATTTATTTTATTGACTGCATCCCCTGGCATCGACGGTCCAAATATCGATCGAAGTTCCTTGCGCGTCGACAAGAATGACTCGGTCGGCTAAATTGACAACGGGGCAGGCGTGATTCGGGATAATCGTCATTTGAGTTCCCACTGAAACTTGCGGAGCTGTTGAATCGATACGTTCCAAAACTCCATGCTCTTCCGAAAGCCTTGATAGTTTCCAACCGGCAATGGAAGGGATCCCGTAACCGATATCGGCATGGTTCCCGTGTGCACCTTGATCGAGCGCCAGTACTTTTGCACCAGCATCTATAATACAGCGGTTTTCATTCGGTCGCGAGACAACCGTCGTTACGACCTGTAAGGCGCACCGTTCCTTCGGCACTACACCGAGCCGTACTTGTGTTGCATCGTTAAAGACATAGTTACCCGGTCGGACCTCAGTGACTCCTGGTGTCTGAAGGTTGAACTCCACTGTCGGTGTGGAACCCGTCGAGACTTCTGGAATTTTAATTCCCTCTGCCCTCATTGACTCGGCTATTTGCATTAGGATTTTTCCTTCATCTCGACCGATCTGTTCCCGTATAGAGGGAGAATTTGCTCCATAGGCATGACCAGAGTGGGTCAACAGTCCCAAAAACTCTATTTCTTCCGAAGCTGCGACACGTCGTACCAATTTGTTTAGCCTTTCTCCCGGTGGATAACCCACTCGTCCCAATCCACTGTCTACTTTGACATAAGCTCGAATCGGTTGACCACTTCGTCTGGCTTGTTCGGACCATGCTCGCAAGGATTCCGTTGAATCTATGATGGTGGAGAGTGCAGCTTGTTTCGATAAGGACCTATAGGTATTCCATTTATCTTCTCCCCAGAGGGGATAGGCGATGAGAATATCGTTGAAACCAGCTTGGATGAGCACTTGAGCTTCCGTCAATTTGGCTACAGTAAAACCTATAGCTCCCCATTCCGTTTGTATTTGGGCAATGGAGATCATTTTATGAGTTTTAAAGTGTGGTCTTAATTTTATGTTTCGTTTGCTACATTCCTCGGCCATACGACGAATGTTCTCGATCAACTGCGGTCGACTGATGGCCACATAAGGTGTTGTATGCGTATCCAACTGACCATCCCCTTTATGTAGCTAACTTACGCCGGCGGAAATAACCCGGCTGCGATTACTGCGACGATAATTCCCGGAAGTAGGTTTCCCACACGCAGTTTAGTTACTCCAAGTATGTTTGTGCCAATCCCGAGGATCAGAAGACCGCCTACGGCAGTCATCTCGGTAACCATCGCCGGTTTAAGCAATGGCTGAATATAGGAGGACAGGAGTGTAATAGCTCCCTGATATAAAAATACAGGGATAGATGAAATAGCTACCCCAATACCGAGTGTAGATCCCAGAATGATAGAAGTGATGCCGTCGAGAAGGGATTTAACAAACAAGATGGATGAGTCTCCTGTTAGACCGTCTTGGATCGATCCCATGATCGCCATAGCTCCGACACAATAGATAAGGCTGGCCGTTACAAAGGCCTTAGCTACATCTCCGTGGCCTGAACCTACTCTGCTCTCCAAGTATTTGCCGACTTTTTCTAATTGTGCCTCTATGTCGATAGTTTCCCCGGTGATCGCTCCTAGAACAAGGGAAGTGACAACGATTAAAGGGTTTTTCGTCTGCAATGCCATTTGAATCCCAATAAGTCCTACTGATAGGCCAATTCCTTGCATGATGGTGATTTTGTACTTTTCTGCAATAGCTTTCTGAAATAAAGTGCCCATGAGGGCACCTCCGATGACGGCAGCGGCATTTACGATTGTACCTATCATATGTTTTTATCTAGCTTCTTCCACCAGTGTTTTGATGGCAGCCAGAACATCCCTCACTTCTTCTTCGCTGTTAAAATAACCCGGACTTAAGCGCACAGTTCCCGTTTCAAGGGTCCCATTTTTTCGGTGTGCCACTGGTGCACAATGCAAGCCTGTTCGAACGGCGATTTGATAGACCTGATCTAATAAAAAACCCATCTCTGCAGCTTCCATCCCATCTACGTTAAAGGATATGACGGCTGCCCTTGGCTCTTTCACTGGAGGTCCATATACCTTAATTTTTTCTAAATCTCCTAAACCGTTCAGGATTAGTTCGGTAAGTTTCGATTCATGAGATTCAATCTTTTCCCGACCTGTTTGGGCGATAAACTCTAATCCCGCGGCTAATCCAGCGATTCCAGGTGTATTTGGGGTACCGCTTTCAAAACGATCGGGCAGAACATCCGGTTGAAATTCTGATTCGCTTTGACTACCGGTCCCACCGAATCGGAGGGGATCTACATCTATACCTTGGGCAATACATAATCCTCCCGTACCCTGAGGTCCGAGGAGTCCTTTATGACCTGGGAAAGCCAAGAGATCGATTCCCCATTCTTCCATATCAATCTGCTGCACACCGGCAGTCTGTGCAGCATCGACCATCACGCGCAAATCTAATTCCTTTGCTGTCTTAGACAGCGCTTTCAAGTCTTGTAATGCTCCAGTCACGTTCGAAGCATGGCTGAGAATAAGCGTTTTCGTATTCGCTTTTCGGCTTTGCCGCAATTCATCGGGGGAAATGCGCCCATACTCATCCCCGGGTAGATAGGTGACTTCCACCCCTTTGTCTTGCAAGTATCGCAAAGGTCGAGCGACTGCGTTATGCTCCAATTGAGACGTAATCACATGATCCCCCGGTTTTACTGTTCCGAGGATGGCCAAATTAAGAGCTTCTGTCGCGTTTATGGTGAAGATAACTCGGAGGGGATCGGATAAATGAAAAAGCCGGGCGATAGCTACACGCGCTTTGTATATCACCCGACCGGCATCAATAGCCATTTGGTGTCCTGCTCTCCCGGGGTTGGCGCCGATATTTTTTCCGACTCGCAACACTTCATCCCAAACATTGTCCGGTTTTGGCCAAGTTGTAGCCGCATTATCCATGTATATCAATAGTTTGTCATCCCCTTACACGCAAGAAATCTATAGATGTTCCACGTGGAACATTTTTATCTTCTACCTATTCGCATATCTTCAATCCAAGCACTTATCTCAGAGTGTTCCACGTGGAACATTTTTGACTCCTACCCATTCGTACATCTTCAATCCATGTGCTTATCTCGGAGTGTTCCACGTGGAACATTTTTGACTCCTACCCATTCGCACATCTTCAATCATGTGCTCATCTCGGAGTGTTCCACGTGGAACATTTTTGGCTCCTACCCATTCGCACATCTTCAATCATGTGCTCATCTCGGAGTGTTCCACGTGGAACATTTTTGGCTCCTACCCATTCGCACATCTTCAATCATGTGCTCATCTCGGAGTGTTCCACGTGGAACATTTTTGGCTCCTACCCATTCGCACATCTTCAATCATGTGCTCATCTCGGAGTGTTCCACGTGGAACATTTTTGGCTCCTACCCATTCGCACATCTTCAATCATGTGCTCATCTCGGAGTGTTCCACGTGGAACATTTTTAATTACTAATCTCTTGACCAATTAGGTTGTCATATAGGCGTTGCAGATCCTCGTCGTTATAATAATTGATTTCAATCACTCCCGTTGATCCATTCGAACGAATTCGAACCTGGGTTTGTAACCAAGAACGCAGTTTTTCCTCCATCGCGATCAATTCGGGGGATTTTTGTATTAAGGGAGTATTCATAGGATTTGTTTTTGAATTTACGTTACCATTAGTATTAGGGGTAGAATCTGAATTCAAGTTAATGTTAGAAATGGATGCCTCCGAAAAGGGTTTTGGATAAACAATAGAATCCGTTGGCAACCCACCCATAACGTTTGAGCTCGAATCTAAAACAGGAGGCACTATATTCGATACTGCATTTTGCGTTGAGGAATCCATATTTGCAGAGTTTTGAATCTGTACGTTCGTATTTACTTCATCTTGATCATGGGCATAAATCCGATTGCGTATCTCTTCTTCGGTTCGACGAACAGACCAGCCCTTTTCAATGATTTGTTCAGCTAGCTCTTTCTGTTCATCAAGTTTTTCAATACTCAAAATGACCTTACCATGGCCGGCTGTGAGTTTACCCTCAGCGATAAAAGAACGTATAGGTTCAGCTAGGTGAAGAAGGCGCAAGGTGTTAGCGATGTAAGATCGGCTTTTACCGAGGCGTTTGGCTAATTGATCCTGTGTTACATTGTACTCGTCCATCAGAGTACGGTATGCCGACGCTTCTTCGATGGGATTCAAATCTTGACGTTGTATATTTTCGATTAATGCGACTTCAGCTACAGTTTGTTCGTCCCACTCCTTAATAATTACGGGGACTTTTTCAATACCTGCTTGTCGGCAGGCACGCCAACGCCGTTCACCAACGATCAATTGATAACGATCTTTCCCAGTTTTTCGGACGACCATCGGTTGAATGACACCATGCTCTGAGATGGAACGGGCCAATTCATCCAATGATTCGCTGTCAAAATATTTTCTAGGTTGATTCTGATTTGGTACTATCTGCTCCAATTTAATTTCTATTATAGAACTTCCATCGTCAACAGTTTCGGCCATTGACGGAATCAAAGCTTCCAATCCCTTGCCAAGCCCACGACCTAAACCTTTTTTAGACACGCTGTAACACTTCCTTTGCCAGTTCACGGTACACTTCAGCGCCGCGGGATTTCGGATCATAGGCGATGATCGGTTGCCCATGACTGGGTGCCTCGCTCAACCGTACGTTACGCGGAATAATAGTACGAAATACTTCATCAGGGAAGTGATTTTTGACCTCATCGACGACTTGAATCGATAAGTTTGTCCGAGCATCAAACATCGTGAGCAAAACACCAAGGATACTCAAGTCATTATTGAGATGCTTTTGCACCAGTTTAATCGTACTCATCAATTGTCCCAAACCTTCCAGTGCATAATACTCACACTGGATCGGGATTAACATGTAATCAGCTGCAGTCAATGAATTTAGTGTCAGCAGGCCTAACGATGGCGGGCAGTCGATGACGATAAAATCGAAACGGGATCGAAGCGGATCGATGGCACGTTTTAATTTTACTTCTCTAGAGATCGCTGAGACTAACTCAATTTCTGCACCAGCCAATTGAATCGTCGCCGGGAGAATATGCAAATGCTCCCAATCACTTCGGACGATTACAGAATCGGCCGGAGCACCATTGATAAGCACATCATAAATACAATGACGAACACGAACTTTATCAATTCCTAAACCGCTTGAAGCATTTCCTTGCGGATCCATATCGACAAGTAAAATTTCCTTACCAGCTTCAGCGAGACAGGCGCTTAGGTTTACTGCAGTTGTTGTTTTAGCTACGCCGCCCTTTTGATTCGCAACAGCAATAATGTTTGCCAACGGATGCACCACCCTTACCCACGATTATAAAGAAACTCATTCCTATCATTTTCAACACGGTAAGAGTAAGTCCTGCTCAACTTAAACACCCTTTCCGACAGATTTCACAGTGATGAAAAGGTAAAAAAATGACCCCCTTTGAGAAATGTATAAAGGGGGTAAGAATGAATTTACCCCCCTTCCAAAGAGAATCACCTTCGTATGTTTTTTTTAGTCCCTTATAAAGGGAAATAAAAGGGGAACACCTATTCGTGTTCCACGTAGAACATTAAAGGGATATAAAACATTTGGAACCCCCTATATAAGGGGGTTCCGACTCGGTGTTCCTGCTTTGCGAGGATATGCTTTCGGTGTGCCCTTTGTTTTTCGCACGACGATAAGTGTACGTCCATCTTGAGAAATAGGCAATCTCATTTCTTTTACATGATCAATAACCCCACCCAATACAGATAATGCCTTTCGAGACTCCTCCACTTCAGCGGGACCGTCGGAACCTTTCAAAGCAATGAATAATCCTCCAACCTTAACCAATGGTAAACATAGCTCTAACAATAAGGGGAGTCGAGCCACTGCGCGGCTAAGGACAAGATTAAATTTTTCCCGTTGCTGAAGTTGTTGACCTATATCCTCTGCACGACCATGAAGAACTTCTACGTTTTTCAAGCCCTGTTCCATTACGATATCTGATAGAAAACGGCATCGTTTCTGTAAAGAGTCCATAAGAACGCAATTCCACTGAGGTCGTGCCATTGCGATAGGCAGTCCAGGGAAACCAGCACCCGTTCCTACGTCAGCGATTCGCAGCATACCATCTAGTTGAGGCAGTTGTAAGAGAAAGGGACTTAAGGAATCTACGAAGTGCTTCTCAGCTACACCAGCCGGATCTGTTATGGCTGTTAAGTTCATCTGCGCATTCGTTTGAACAAGTTTAATCGCATAAGCTGTATAGGTCTGTTCTAATGACGGTGTAAGTGGGAGATCCCAGAGGGCCATTCCTTGGCGAAGCTGTTCTTGAAATAGCGCTACTTGATCACTGTTCCAGTCAATCATTTTACTAGTGCTTTCCGGATCGGTCATTCACCGTTTCCTCCGTTATCCCGACGACGCCGTTGTTCCAGATAAACCAACAGTATAGAAATATCGGCAGGGTTTACTCCGGAGATGCGCGAAGCTTGTCCGAGTGATTCTGGACGACGAGCCATAAGTTTCTGTCTCGCTTCGGTAGAAAGTCCTCCGATCGATGCATAATCCAAATCAGGAGGTAACCGTCGGCTTTCCAACTTATTGAACCGTTCTACTTGCGCCTGCTGTTTGACCAGATACCCCTCAAACTTAGCCGATATCTCCACTTGCTCGGCTACCTCGGGGTCAACTGTTTCCGGAGCCTCATCATATTCCAATAAGGAATGAAGATCATCAAATGTCAGTTCTGGTCGGCGAAGCAGATCAAAAAGCGATAATCCTTTGGTCAAAGGAGAACTTTGCTTTTGTTCCAAGATTTCTTGTAGCCGTGCATTACCGGGTGTGACAAATGTTTTTGACCATAACTCTTTTTCTTGTCCCACCCGATCCATTTTACGTTGAAATCGTTCATAGCGGATATCATCGACCAAGCCGATCGTACGACCAATTTGGGTTAAACGTTGATCGGCATTATCCTGACGAAGCAACAACCGGTATTCTGCTCTTGAGGTGAGCATTCGGTAAGGTTCATTCGTACCCTTTGTGACCAGATCGTCGATCAGGACACCAATATAAGCATCGGAACGCTTGAGAATAAAAGGTTCTTTTCCTTGGGCCCGGCATGCCGCGTTGATTCCGGCAATGATCCCCTGAGCCGCCGCTTCTTCATACCCCGATGTGCCGTTAACTTGACCGGCCGTAAATAATCCTTGAATCGTCTGGTGTTCCAAAGAGAGTTTCAGTTGGGTAGGGACCACATAATCATACTCAATCGCATAACCGGGACGAATGATCTTCACGTTTTCCATTCCGATGATGGAGCGAAGCATAGCGAGTTGTATATCTTCGGGGAGACTCGTCGACATCCCTTGCACATACATCTCATGCGTATTGGCACCTTCCGGTTCCACAAAGACCTGATGACTTTTTTTATCGGCAAAGCGGACAACCTTATCTTCGATGGATGGACAATAACGAGGTCCAGTCCCTTCGATGACTCCAGCATAAAGCGGTGAACGATGCAGGTTATCCCGAATGATTTGATGGGTTTCTTCCGTCGTATACGTAAGCCAGCAGGAGATTTGCTTTCGCTCAATTCGAGGTGAGATAAAGGAAAAATTCAAAGGATCCTCGTCACCCGGTTGTTCCACCATCTTCGTGAAATCGACGGTTCGCCCGTCGACCCGTGCCGGCGTGCCTGTTTTAAACCGTCCCAGTTGAACACCGATGTCTCGCAAAGAAGCTGCCAGTTCAGTCGACGGAAAATAGCCGTTCGGACCACCGGGATAATGGAGATCACCGATGATGATCCGGCCTTTCAGATATGTACCTGACGTAATGACGACATTCGGCGCAGCAAAAAAAGCCCCCGTCTGTGTCAGTACACCTTGGACTTGGCCTTGCTCCACCCGTATCGATTCGACCATAGCTTGACGAACATCCAGGTTCTGTTGATGCTCAAGAACTTGAATCATATACTGTTGGTATTTCTTTTTATCAGCTTGTGCCCGCAGGGCATGGACAGCAGGTCCTTTCCCGGTATTGAGCATCCGTATTTGGATCGCTGTGGCGTCGATCGTCAAACCCATTTGACCGCCTAAGGCGTCAATCTCCCGGACCAAGTGACCTTTGGCCGGACCACCGATAGCTGGGTTACAAGGCATTAAGGCTACATTGTCCCAACTGATCGTTAAAATCAAGGTTTTACATCCCATTCGAGCCGCCGCCAAAGCGGCTTCACAGCCGGCATGACCTGCTCCGATAACAATCACATCATACTGACCGGCTAGGTACTCCAACATCGCTACACCCTCGTCTTCCAAAACTCTTATTTCCCAATGCAGAAGGAGGAGAATATCTTATCCAATATATCTTCGCCCACAGTCTCGCCGATGATCTCTCCGAGGGCTTCCCAGGCCGCTTTCAGATCAATGGTCAAAAAATCAGGACTTAAGGCCATCTCTAATCCTGACTTTACACTGAGAACATGACTTTGGGCACGTTCCAACGCTTCTCGATGGCGGGCTTGTGTAATCAAATCAAGGCGGCTCTCATTGGGATCCATTCCGGAAAGCACGCTTCCCGCTTCGTTCTTATAAACAAGACGACGAATTTGCGCCGCTAATTCCTCTAATCCCCATCCCTCTTTTGCAGACATGAAGATAACCGGCTTATCTCCGACGACCGATTGAAGTTGCTCTTCGTCAAGACGGCGAACAGTCAAATCGCTTTTATTAACTAACACAACCGATGGCCGATCCTGAAGAGAGCGCAATAGCTCCTCATCGTCATTGGAGAGCCCATCGGACCCGTCCAACACGTATAGTACCAGATCGGCTTTTTCCATATATTCGCGAGTCTTTTCCACACCGATTTTCTCGACAAGATCTTCCGTCTCTCGGATACCCGCCGTATCGACCAATCGTAAAGGAATACCGCCGATTTCAATAAATTCTTCAATTGCATCGCGTGTCGTTCCGGGAATATCGGTCACAATCGCCCGTTGCTCATCAAGCAAGGCATTAAGCAAACTAGACTTACCCACATTTGGTCGACCAGCAATGACTGTTCTCCAACCCTCTTGCAATACACGACCTGTTTGAGACCGATCTAGAAGGCGTTGAATTTCCGTGGAGATGGATTGAACGTCCTTGGAAAGACGTTCTGGTGTTATATCCGGTAAATCCTCTTCAGGAAAATCGATAAGCGCTTCTAAGTGCGCCAGCACGGCCAGGATTTCATTGCGTACCTTGCTGATACGACGGGAAAGTTGACCCTCGAGCTGAGAAACAGCTGCGCCGAGTCCGTCCCGCGTTTTACTTCGAATAATACCAATGATCGCCTCCGCTTGCGCCAGGTCGAGGCGACCTCCTAAAAAAGCACGACGGGCAAACTCACCCGGTTCAGCTAAACGAACACCGGCACGGAGCACCGCATTCAATGTCTCTCGAACGGGGACTGAACCGCCATGACAATGGAACTCGACCACATCTTCCGTTGTAAACGAACGAGGTCCAGCCATCCAGGCACATAACACTTCATCGATCACATGACCGTCATCCGGGTGAATGACGTGACCTAAATGAAGCGTATGAGAAGTCCAACTGTCGACGCTGCTGCCGTAGCGAGGAAGGAAGACTTTCTTGATCACTTCTTTAGCGTCAGGACCGCTTACACGAACAATCCCGATTCCGCCTTCACCAATCGCAGTAGCTACTGCAGCTATGGTATCGCCAACCATGAACATCCCTCTTCCAACAGATAGGAAAAAAAGCGCCTAGGCGCTTTTTTATTATTTCCTCAATTGTAGATACACATACTAAAGGATTTCTTCATCGTTCCCATTGAGGGGAGTCTGTTTCCCGTAAGAGTTGACCCGTGCCCCCGTCGCATAATTATCCTTATGATCACTCCTGTAGGGACGGGTGGACCGGCGGGGATCAAATCGAGATGGTGCCGCTGTCTCCGTCCGGGGACGCTTGGACTCATACTTGGGCCCGATTACCACTTTTCGGAAGGGTTCTTCCCCTTCGGAATAAGTGACGACTTTCGGATTTCCCTGTAGGGCCGTATGGATAATCCGTCGTTCCTGCGGGCTCATCGGTTCCAACACCACCCGTGAACCTGTCCGGATCACTTTTTCGGAAAGTCGTTTAGCCAGTCGCACCAGTGTCTCTTCCCGGCGCTGACGATAATTTTCTACATCGAGAACAATACGGATCCGTTCCGGCCCTTGCCGGTTGACGGCCAAATTGACAAGATACTGCAATGCGTCCAGGGTATCACCGCGGCGACCAATCAGAATGCCTAGGTCGTCCCCTTTGAACCCAATAAACAAGTTCGTATCGCGCCATTCGGGTACAATTTCCGCCTCGACACCCATGGTACGGAATACATCCTTCAAAAAACGGACGGCATCCCGGACTGGATCAGGCTTAACGGTTAAACGCACTCGCGCCGGCCTTGTCCCTATCAACCCCAGAAAACCTTTCGACGGCTCTTCCAGGACGAGAACTTCTACATCCTTTTCTTCGAGCTGTAATTCAGCCAGTCCGGCACGAACAGCCTCTTCCACTGTTTTTGCAGTCTTTTCCAAAGTGATCGGTTCGGTCATTAAGCGGTTCCTTCTCCCTTCCGCACGTTCAGGCTCCGGTTGATGTACAGTTGCTGAAGGATACCGACCGTGTTGAATACCACCCAATAGAGGGACAAGCCGGCGGGAAAGTTATGAGCCATCCAGCCAATCATGACCGGCATGACATACAGCATGATTTTTTGCGTTTGCTCGGCTTGGGCATTACCGGTCGAAGTGGTAGGACTAGATACTTTCATTTGTAAGAAGGTTGTTGCAGCAGCTAGTAAGGGGAGAATATAGGGATCGACAAGAGAGAGATTCGGTACCCATAAAAATTGAGCATGGGCTTCGTTTTGAAATTGAAAATTCCTTAATCCGTTGTAAAAAGCGATCAGGATCGGAAACTGAATGACTAAGGGTAAACAACCGCTTAAGGGGTTTACACCGTGTTCTTTGTACAAAGCCATCATGGCTTCTTGGGCTTTTTGGGGATCCTTTTTATATTTTTCTTGAATTGCTTTTTGTTTCGGCGCCAATTCAGACATAGCTTTCATCGATTTCATCTGCTTTGCGCTCAACGGATAAAGCAGCATTTTGATCACGATGGTGATCAGTACGATAGCCAGTCCGTAACTCGGTACTCCGGCGGTAACCGTAATGGAGTAAAAGAACTCGATCATATCGGTAAATGACTTAACCAACTGGTCCCACAAGACGCGCATTCCTCCTTACTTATGTACCGCTCGATCGGAGACGGTCATACGGGATCATATCCCCCGGGATGAAAGGGGTGACAACGGAGCAAACGCCAAATTGCTTTCCCCAAACCTACTATGACGCCGTATTTTTGCAGCGCCTGAATAGCGTATTCCGAACATGTGGGAACAAACCGACAAGAAGGTCCGCTTAGTGGAGAAATATAACGTTGATAAAACCGGATCGGAGCGATAAACAGATCAACTATCCGCATCTTATCCCCCCGTCCAGAGCTTGGCCCTTTTAAATAATTTGATGACATCTTCTTCGACTAAACGGAAGGGAATTCCTTTTATTTTTGACCGGGCGATTAAAATTATATCACTACCATCCAGTAGTTGGGTTTTGTGTCTGCGACAGATCTCTCGAAAGATACGTTTTATCTTGTTGCGTACAGTCGCTTTACCTACTTTACTCGACACGGAAAACCCAAATCGACGAGACAGTTTCATTTTAGATAAAGAAGGCGAGGGGGATCGATGCTGGAGTCGATACAAGACGACAAACTTTCCGCCGTAGGATTTACCTCGCTGATAGACGGATTGAAAATCTTTGTTTCGACGCAAGCGATAGCGCCGGGCCAGCATTACTCGTCACCCCCCGGAAAACAAAAGAAGGCCCCCGAAGCGGCCTTATGCACTAAGTTTTTTCCTTCCTTTTGCACGGCGCCGTTTCAAAACGTTTCGGCCGTTCGGCGTGCTCATACGGCTCAGGAAACCGTGAACGCGCTTGTGTTTACGATTTTTCGGTTGATAGGTGCGTTTCAATTTTTACACCTCCTTAGCTTTTACCATTCTCGACAAATCTATCCGCAATAGACAACACATGCCCTGGCGGCTCGAGACAAACAATTTACATTATAGTGGAGCATCGATAGAAAAGTCAAGATTGAGCCACGGTGCCAAGAGAGGGGAATTTTTTCAAAGTTATCCCCTTGTGGATAACTCTCACGCACGGTACAATTGTGAATGAATATTATCCACAGGTGGATAACTCGACGAACCACGCGGTTTTCCCGAATTTACTCCACAGCGTGTGGATAAAATGTGCGTTTTTCCGTCTTATATTCACAGCTTCGACAGAATTACAAATTATTTTATCGCCTCTCCTTTTTCATCCCCCATTTTTTTCGTCCACATGGCCGCATAATGTGGATAATCCGAAATTGAAGCCTTTATCCTACTATATATAACGCTAGATAGAAAAACGGTCGGAATGGGGATAATCGATTAATCCCTGTGAATAACGTCCGAACTGGGGGTACCTGTGGTGCAATCACAGCTTGCCGGACTATGGCAACAAACGCTGGAAATTTTACGACAAGAACTGAAGCCGGCCAGTTTTGATACCTGGCTGAAAAACACGCAATTGATCGCTCTTCAAGGCGGGGAAGCACATGTGGGCGTTCCCAATGACTTGGCCCGAGATTGGTTAGAAAACCGCTACGCTACATTGGTTAAGAATGCCCTGTCCCTGGTATTGGGTGATACGGTGGACGTGCGTTTTTTCTCACCGAACCAGGAACCACGCCGCCCCGCCGATTCGCCCCGGCGAGCGGCACCGGTCGAGGATGTAGACCCGCCGGTCCTAAACCCGAAGTACACCTTCGACACCTTTGTCGTCGGTAACTCAAACCGTTTTGCCCATGCCGCCTCTTTGGCCGTCGCCGAATCACCGGCCAAAGCGTATAACCCCCTGTTCATTTATGGCGGCGTCGGTTTGGGGAAAACTCATTTAATGCAGGCCATCGGTCACTTCGTCATCGATCAGCGGCCGAGCACTCGCGTCGTCTATGTCTCTTCCGAGAAGTTTACCAATGAGCTGATTAATTCCATCCGGGATGATAAGACCGTTGAATTTCGCAACCGTTATCGGAACATTGATGTCCTCCTAATCGACGATATTCAGTTTTTGGCTGGAAAAGAACGTACACAAGAGGAATTTTTTCACACTTTTAACGCACTTCACGAGTCAAGTAAACAGATCATCATCTCCTCTGATCGCCCGCCAAAAGAAATCCCCACTCTGGAAGACCGGCTGCGCAGCCGATTCGAGTGGGGCTTGATTACGGACATCAATCCGCCTGATTTAGAGACAAGAATCGCGATTTTACGTAAAAAAGCTATCCTGGAAAACTTAAATGTACCTAACGAAGTCATGGTCTTCATCGCCAATACGATTCAATCGAACATTCGGGAGTTAGAAGGCGCCCTCAACCGGGTGATGGCCTTTGCATCGTTGAGCGGAAAACCGCTCAATGCAGACACAGCGGAAGAAGCGTTGCGCAACATCATCCCGAACCATCGGATTAAAGTGATTACCATCGCCTTGATTCAAGAGGTGGTGGCGGAACACTTTTCGATGAAGGTCGATGATTTTAAAGCGAAAAAGCGTACCCGCGACGTGGCTTTCCCCCGCCAAATCGCCATGTACCTGTCCCGGGAGATGCTCGATGTATCCTTGCCGAAGATCGGTGAAGAATTTGGCGGCCGAGACCATACAACGGTCATTCACGCCCATGAAAAAATCACAAAAGATATTCAAAAAGATCCCCAGTTAGAAATGACTATTCAACTTTTAAAAGAAAAAATCCAAAGAACTTAAAAGTTATCCCCCGAATAGTCCACTTATCCCCAGAGTTATCCACAGCTCCAATTGAAATCTGGCAAGATTTTGGCGGAGTTTTCCACATATCCCGGCTCCCTACGATGACTACTGTTTTTAAAAGAGGGAGAAAAGGCCCAAACCAAGGAGGTTCCACGGCATGGAGTTTTCCTGTTCCCGCGGTGAACTGCTTGAAGCGGTGAACGCCGTTTCCCGTGCAGTTTCGTCCCGCGCCACTATTCCTATCCTCAGCGGAATATACATGGAAGCCCTCGACGATGTCTTGCGTTTAGTTGCTACAGATATGGAACTGGGGATTGAGTACACCATTCCTGTCAAGACCGTACAAACAGGTTCGACAGTCGTCAACGCTCGGATTTTTAACGAAATGGCTCGCCGTTTGCCGGAAGGCCCGATCACCTTCTATATTTCCGGAGAAACGCCGGCCTTAAAGGTTCGCTACCATGGATCCGAGTTGACTTTAAACACCATGAATCCACAGGAGTTCCCCTTACTTCCGGCAATATTGGATGGCGACCACCTGATCTTGACCCAAGGACAATTCAAAGAGATGACACGGCTCGTCTGTTTTGCTGCATCGACCGATGAATCAAGGCCTTGGTTTACAGGGGTTCTTTGGGACATCTCGCCGGAAGAGGTTCGCTGGGTGGCTACCGATACGCACCGGTTGGCGCTTTTGTCCGGCCAAGCTACCGAATCAGTGATCCAGCAGAACCGGCAGGTGATCCTGCATGCCAAAACTTTGTCCGATGTGGCACGGCTGCTGAGCGATGATGAAGCTTCTTTACAGATCACCATCACTCGGTCCCAGGCGCTCTTGGAAACGGATCGCATGCGAGTCATCCTGCGCATTATCGAAGGTCAATACCCGAAATATCAACAGGTTATCCCTAGAGATTACAAAACCCGGATGACTGTTTCCGTCAAAGCCTTAGCCGATTCGGTAGACCGGGCTTCTCTTGCAGCCATCGGCAAAGAAGGTTCCAACATTATCAAGCTCTCCAGCGATAAAAACACCTTGACGATCCGGGCTAACTCGCCGGAAGTGGGCCATATCTACGAAGAAGTCTTTGTCGATGTGGGCGGCGATCCGATTCCCATCGCCTTTAACTACCGTTACCTTCAGGATGCGTTGAAGGTGATCACTACCGACGATGTCTATATGGATTTAACAGCCACCTTGGCTCCCGGTGTACTGCGCCCTGTCGGTGAAGAGCGGTACCTCTATCTCATCGTGCCTGTGCGGACCGTATAAGTTATCCACTGTGGATATCTTTACGAACTAGCTCGCTCCCTGGAACGGGGTAGGACCGTTGTGAATAACTTTTGCTAATACGATTTTCCGAAACAATGCTCCCCAAAGAAAGAACGATCAGCATAAAAAAAACGTTGTGGATATCCATCAGGCCAGCCGGAGGAAAGCTTTTCTTCCGGCTGGCTCCTATTGGAGTATATACAGGCTTGTTGGAAAAAATTACATCACTGTAGTAAAATTGGACTATACTCGATATATTCAATTCAGAATTGATAAAATGGGCGTGGCACATGGAGATCCAACAAATTGAGTTGGTTCATTTTCGTAATTACCAAGAACTGAATAGGTCCTTTCAGCCGGGGTTGAATATCTTTGTCGGCCCAAACGGTCAAGGGAAGACAAACTTGTTGGAGGCCATCGCCCTCTTGAGCGGCAGCGGCTCTCACCGGGATGCTCGCGATCCCGATATGGTGCAGTGGCAGGAGGAGTTTTATCGCATCAAGGCGACTGGCCTCTCTTCTGCTCACCCAGTGACGTTGGAACTCGCCTACGGCGGCGAGCGAAAAAAGCTGGCCCGTATCAACGGCCGCAAGCTTCGCCGGATGGCTGAACTGTCTGACGCGATCAACACGGTCGTCTTTTCACCGGAAGATCTATCCCTGGTCAAGGGGTCGCCGGCTCAGAGAAGACGTTTTCTCGATCGGGAACTCGCCCAGGCATCACCGGCTTATGGGGATGTGCTCTCCCGCTATAGCCGTCTCTTGACGCAGCGCAATGCGATCTTACGGGGAATTCGCGAGGGAAAAGCAAAACCGGCCGAACTAGAACTGTGGGATGAGCAGATCACCCCGCTCGCCGTGGAAGTTCTCGCCCGTCGCCTTGACGGGGTGGCACGGATCGCACCTCATGCCCGCCAGATTTACCGGGGCTTAAGCCGGGATAAGGAAGAACTGGAGCTTACTTATCGTTCTTCTTTTTCGCTGCCGGCCGATCGCGGGAAATGGCCGCAAGCTTATCGGGAAAAGTTGATCGAGCGCCGGGCTGAAGAGATCGCCCGTCATGCTACGTTGACCGGCCCGCATCGGGATGACTTGCAGCTATATTTGCAGGGGCGTGAAGCTCGTTTATACGCCTCCCAAGGGCAGCAGCGATCGATCGCCTTATCGCTCAAGCTGGCTGAGATCGCCTTTATTCAGCAAAGCCGCGGAGAATATCCCCTCGTGTTGCTCGATGACGTCATGAGTGAACTCGATCCGACCCGTCGGGAGCAGTTGCTCGCTGACTTGGACCGTCGACATATTCAGGTCTTTATCACGACGACCCACTTGCAGGCGTTTCCGGCAGAACTGCTGGCCAAAGCCGGCATCTATCAAGTTCAGGCGGGACAGGTTTCTCAAAGGGATAGTTAGGAGGTCCACCTATGTTTTTACATCTCGGCGGGGAAATCATCGTCCCGAAAGAGGATGTTATCGCGATCATCGACCTGGAATCATCGACGCAGGCGGCGACGACGAAGGAGTTTTTATCGACGGTACGGGACGAAGGCTTTGTCAAGCGGATTGCGGAAGAGGGAAAAGAGAAATCCTTTGTCGTCACCACCGATTACATCTACCTCTCACCCATCTCCTCGATGACCCTGATGAAACGAGGCAATAACATCAAAACGATGTTGAAAGCCTGGGAAGAAGCACAGAAATAGCCAGGATTCTGAGAAATTTGTGTAAATCGGTAAAGTATGCTATAATATGCTTTTGGAAGACCGGAAGGGGTTCAGTCCGGTATTTTTGTATTGCCTGATGGGAGGGTTTTCGGGTGGCTGATCAAGAGACCTGGACCGTGAACGGAGAATCGACATACGATGCCAGTCAGATTCAAGTACTTGAAGGCTTAGAGGCGGTTCGTCGCCGGCCGGGGATGTACATCGGATCGACCAGCGCCCGAGGCCTGCATCACTTGGTCTATGAGATTGTAGACAACTCGATTGATGAAGCGCTGGCTGGCTATTGTGACACGATCGAAGTCATTATTCACGAAGATAACAGCATCGAAGTCAGCGATAACGGCCGGGGAATTCCTGTAGATATTCACCCCAAGATGGGAAAACCAGCTGTCGAAGTGGCTTTGACTGTTCTGCACGCAGGCGGAAAATTCGGCGGCGAAGGATATAAGGTGTCCGGGGGTTTACATGGTGTCGGTTTATCCGTCGTGAATGCCCTTTCGGAAATGCTGAAAGTGACGGTCCGCCGTAACGGCAAAGTTCATGAGCAGTACTATGAACGGGGCGTCACCATGACCGATCTGAAGGTCGTTGGCAATGCGGAAAGTACCGGTACAACGATCTATTTCAAACCGGATGCGCTGATCTTCGAAGAGTTGGAATACAGCTATGAAACGCTCTCCCACCGGTTGAGGGAACTGTCCTTTTTGAACCGGGGTGTCAAGATCACCCTAAAAGACTTGCGGACTGGGCAAGAAAGTATCTTTGCCCATGAAGGCGGCATCATCGATTTTGTCAAATTTTTAAACCGCAACAAAGACCTGATCCATCCCCATGTGATTTACTTTCAAAACGAAAAAGAGGGCGTCCATGTTGAAATGGCCCTGCAATACAACGATGGCTATTCGGAAACTCTCTTTTCCTACGCCAACAACATCAATACCCAGGAAGGCGGCACCCATGAGTCGGGCTTTAAGACAGCCCTGACCCGGGTGATCAATGACTATGGACGCCGCATAAACCAAATCAAAGAAAATGACAGCAATCTGAGCGGTGAAGATATTCGTGAAGGCATCACCGCTGTCGTCTCCGTCAAAGTCCGGGAGCCCCAGTTTGAGGGACAGACGAAAACGAAGCTGGGCAATTCGGAAGTGCGCGGGATCACCGATTCCTGTGTCTCCGAAGGACTGAGTACCTACCTGGAGGAGAACCCTTCTGTCGGTAAGAGAGTCATTGAAAAGGCACTTAGCGCTATGCGGGCCCGAGAAGCGGCACGCAAGGCCCGGGAACTGACCCGCCGTAAGAGCGCTTTAGAAAGCACCTCTCTGCCTGGAAAGCTAGCCGACTGTTCCTTCAAAGATCCTTCCATGTGCGAGCTCTATATCGTCGAAGGTGATTCTGCTGGCGGCAGCGCCAAACAAGGCCGCGACCGGCGTTTCCAAGCCATCTTGCCGCTGCGCGGAAAAATTCTCAACGTGGAAAAATCTCGCTTGGATAAGATTTTGTCCAACGAAGAGATCCGGGCTCTCATTACGGCTTTAGGTACGGGTATCGGTGAGGATTTTGACTTAACGAAAGCCCGGTACCATCGTGTTTGCCTGATGACCGATGCTGACGTCGACGGCAGTCACATCCGCACCTTGCTGTTGACGTTCTTCTTCCGCCACATGAAGCCGCTCATCGAACACGGCTATGTTTACATCATGCAACCTCCTTTGTACCAAGTGAAAAAAGGCCGAGATGTGCGCTATTACTATAGCGACAACGAACTAAACCAATATCTCGAGAAAAACGGTCGGGACGGCGTCACCATTCAGCGCTACAAAGGTCTTGGAGAGATGAATCCGGAGCAGTTATGGGATACGACGATGGATCCGGAACATCGAACGATCTTGCAAGTATCCATGGAAGATGCTGCGGAAGCGGAAAGTATCTTCACCACCCTCATGGGTGATCGGGTAGAACCGCGGCGCGAATTCATTCAAAGCCATGCCAAGGATGTCCGGAACCTAGATATTTAATCAATGACCTTTGCCAAGGCCCTCTTTGTCTTTCTGAGACGAGAGGGTCTTTTTGTTTGTAAAGGCAAAGCTGAAATAATTGGGCTCTATAATTCATGAAATTTTCTAAATATTTAATCAAATACGGAAGGATTTCATACCATAAACTAGAAAAGTATATGCACTCAACCGATAAGAGTCTTCAACCTATGACAAGGTACCATTCAGGGATGAAAGTACTAGACCTGTCCCGCTCGGCGCCAGGGCATTCTTGCTCCCTGCTGTTGGCGGACGCAGCGGCCGATGTGATCTGTTTGTGATTCCTAATAATCAGAACAGGAGTGAAAAATAGTATGGACCAATCGGTATACCGTCCCCGCCATCACGTTCGTTTTGTAACCGCTACCAGCCTCTTTGATGGCCATGATGCGACGATCAACATCATGCGCCGCCTCCTGCAATCGAGCGGTGTTGAGGTGATCCATCTCGGTCACAACCGCTCCGTCGAAGAAATCGTTAACGCAGCCATTCAGGAAGATGCACAAGCGATCGCTGTCACCTCTTACCAAGGGGGACATTTAGAGTTCTTCAAGTACATGATCGACCTCTTGAAAGAACGTGGTGCTGATCATATTCGCGTGTTTGGTGGCGGTGGCGGTGTCATCGTTCCCTGGGAGATAGGTGAGCTTGAAGCATACGGTATCTGTAAACTCTTTTCGCCGGAAGATGGGCGGCGCATGGGACTTCAAGGGATGATCAACTACTGTATCGAGCGATCTGATTTCTCCACCATCGCCGAAGGAAACAGGTTAGAGGCAAAAGTGATATCTGAGAATACAGACAATTTAACAATAGCTCGCTGGATCACCAGGGCAGAGCAGAATATCGACGATCAGGACAGCCAAGTTGCCTCTCTTTTTGCAAATTTGCGAGAGAACTGCCGCAAAGCGCCTATCATCGGCATCACCGGCACAGGCGGAGCCGGCAAAAGCTCTATCACCGATGAAATTGTCCGGAGATATCTCGAACAGTATCCAGAAAAACGACTGGCCATCCTTTCGGTCGACCCGACAAAATTAAAAACGGGTGGGGCCTTGCTCGGTGATCGCATCCGGCTAAACAGCATTCACCACCCGAGAGTCTTCATGCGTTCCCTGGCGACGCGCAAATCTCGCAGTGAAATCAGCCGGGCGATTGAAGATGCCATTACGGTGGTCCGAGCGGCTGGCTACGACATGATCATCGTCGAAACATCGGGGATTGGTCAAGGGGACCACGAGATCATCGAGGTGAGCGATATCGCTCTCTACGTGATGACGAGTGAATTCGGCGCCGCTACGCAATTAGAGAAGATTGATATGATCGACTATGCCGATGCCATCGTCATAAACAAGTTTGATCGCCGTGGTGCTGAAGATGCCTTGCGGGTCGTGCGAAAACAATGGCGAAGAAGCCACAACGCCTTTGATAGGTCAGACGATCAGGTCCCTGTTTTCGGCACCATAGCCAGCCAGTTTAACGATCCCGGGACGAATCTTTTCTTTGCGCATTTGATGGACATCGTTGCCAAAAGGGCGGGCCTGCCTTGGTCGGTGGACAGGGAAAAACTCGCGATCGATAAAGAGACCGTTCCCAAAAAATGCGGCCTTATCCCGGCGGATCGGGTCAATTATCTCGCCGAGATCGTCAGCACCGTTCACGAGTATAAAGCTTTTGTCCGAGAACAAACAGCTGTCGCCCGCAAGCTTTATCAGTTGCGAGGAGCCAAGGAAGCCTTACTACAGGGAAATAAAGCCCAAGCAGGTTTATGCCATAGAGAGGGCGATATAAATAGCACCATTGCCTCGGACAGTTTGACTGCGGCGGCTGTCTTAGAGATCGATGGCCAAATCGCCCGTTACGAAGAAAAACTGCACCCATACTGCAAAAAAATCATCGGCCATTGGTCTTGCCTGAAAGAAACCTACCGGAAAGACCGGCTCGTGAACAAAGTCAGGGATGTGGAGATCGTCACCCAACTGTATACGACGACCCTGTCGGGCAGCCGCATTCCTAAAGTGGCCTTGCCGAATTACGAAGACTGGGGAGAAATCCTGCGCTGGGCTTTAACGGAAAACGTCCCCGGTGAATTCCCCTATACCTCCGGTGTCTTTCCCTTCAAGCGGGAAGGGGAAGATCCCAAACGGCAGTTTGCCGGTGAGGGTTCACCGGAACGCACGAACCGGCGCTTTCATTACCTTAGCAAAGATGATGCAGCTAAACGGCTGAGCACCGCCTTTGACAGTGTCACTCTCTATGGGGAAGATCCACACATTCGCCCCGATATTTATGGAAAAATCGGCAACAGCGGTGTCAACGTCTGCACCATCGAAGATATGAACAAGCTTTATGCCGGATTTGATCTTCTGGCACCGAGTACTTCCGTCTCGATGACCATCAACGGTCCGGCTCCCATCTTGCTGGCCATGTATCTGAACACAGCCATTGACCAGCAAATCGATGCGTTTACTGAGGCCCAAGGAAGAGGACCGAGCGAGGAAGAGCGACGTCGCATGCAGGCGGAGACGCTTCAAAAAGTTCGCGGAACCGTACAGGCAGATATTCTGAAAGAGGATCAAGGACAGAACACCTGTATCTTCTCGACGGAATTTGCCTTGAAGATGATGGGCGATATTCAAGAGTATTTCATCCAACATCGTGTCCGTAACTATTATTCGGTCAGTATCTCTGGCTACCACATCGCCGAAGCGGGAGCCAATCCCATCACCCAACTGGCCTTCACCTTAGCCAACGGTTTCACCTATGTCGAATCGTACCTCAGCCGGGGCATGCTCATCGACGACTTTGCGCCCAACTTATCCTTCTTCTTCAGCAATGGTCTCGACCCAGAATATACGGTTATGGGCAGAGTGGCTCGCCGCATCTGGTCTGTCGTCATGAAAAACAAATATCACGGCAACGAACGCAGCCAGAAGCTGAAGTATCACATTCAAACGTCTGGACGGTCCCTCCATGCCCAGGAGATGGACTTCAATGACATTCGCACGACCTTACAAGCCTTGATGGCCATTTACGACAACTGCAACTCGTTACATACCAACGCCTATGACGAAGCAATCACGACGCCGACTGAGAACTCCGTTCGCCGGGCCATGGCGATCCAACTCATCATCAACCGGGAATTCGGTTTGGCCAAAAATGAAAATCCGCTGCAAGGTGCTTTCATCATTGAAGAGTTGACCGACTTGGTCGAAGAAGCGGTGCTGGCAGAGTTTCTCCGTCTCAGCGAGCGGGGCGGCGTTTTAGGTGCCATGGAAACGCAGTATCAACGCAACAAGATTCAGGAGGAATCAATGCTCTATGAGATGAAAAAACATTCCGGCGAGCTGCCCATCATCGGCGTCAACAGTTTCCTCAATCCCAATGCCAGTGTAGAGGAATATGAAATCGAACTGAGCCGGGCGACGGAAGAAGAAAAGCAGCAGCAGATTGAACAATTGCGCCAGTTTCATGAAAAACACCTAGACGTTGCCCCAGCGGCACTGGAAAAACTGAAACAGGTCGCCCGGCACGGTGGCAACATCTTCAGCGAATTGATGGAAACGGTCAAAGTGGCCAGCCTGGGTCAGATTACAGCTGCTCTTTACGAAGTAGGCGGCAAATATCGCAGGAACATGTAAATGGAACTCAGCCCCTTATAGGCTGAATTTTTGGGCCCAAATAAACTTTTATAACAAAAGTGAAGGACCGTCTTTGGAGTCAAACACCAAGACGGTCTTTTTATGCCTATTTTTTTATGTAATTCTTCAACCAGATTCATGTGATTACTGTTGTCATCCTTGAACTATCTGTTAGGTGGGTGCAAATTTTTACATTCGTGCCATTGGCGATCTTGATGTTCTATGGGGCGAATATTCCCGAAACTGTTTTTCCGCAGCGAGCGAACTTATTCAAATCGACGGGGTATTTACCCTTCTAGAGGGAAAATTAATGGGTTTGGCAGGACTTCATCCAAGCGCATAACTTTAACTATGAACAAAGATTGGTTATAATAGTAAAGATGAGCACCTTAATGGTAAGGTGGGTCTAGTGGAAATACTTTGAGGTGAATAAACCCATGGCCGATATTATTGGTAAAGTTGTTCCGATAAAACTCGAAGACGAAATGAAGAAGTCCTTCCTCGATTATTCGATGAGCGTCATCGTATCCCGGGCGCTCCCGGACGTGCGGGACGGACTCAAACCGGTTCACCGGCGCATCATCTACACGCTGCATGAAACGGGACGGACACCGGACAAGCCCTATAGTAAATCTGCCGGTCTTGTCGGTGACGTTATGGGTCGTTATCACCCTCACGGCGATTCGGCGATTTATGACGCCACGGTCCGCATGGCCCAAGATTTTTCCACCCGCTATCTCCTGGTCGATGGTCACGGCAACTTTGGTTCCATCGATGGCGACCCGGCTGCGGCCATGCGGTATACAGAGCTGCGCATGTCCAGGCTCACCAGCTACCTCTTGGCCGACATCGAGAAAAACACCGTCGATTTTAAACCTAACTACGACGAAAAACGGGAAGAGCCTATCGTTCTCCCGTCAAGAGTCCCCAACCTGCTCCTCAATGGATCATCTGGGATCGCCGTCGGGATGGCGACGAACATCCCGCCCCATAACCTTTCCGAAGTCGTCGATGCCGTCTTCATGATGATCGACAATCCGAATGTGACGACAGAAGACCTGATGAAATCGATCAAAGGACCTGACTTCCCGACTGGTGGACTCATCATGGGACGAGAAGGGATCCGTCAAGCCTATCTGACCGGCCGGGGTTCCGTGATTATGCGTGCCAAGGCCCGTATTGAGAAAATGAACGGCGGCAAGATGCGCATCTTGGTCCATGAGATCCCCTATCAGGTAAACAAGGCGAAACTGTTGGAGCGCATCGCCGAGCTGGTGCGGGACAAACGGGTCGACGGCATTACGGACCTGCGGGATGAATCAGACCGCAAAGGTATGCAGATCGTCATTGAACTGCGGCGTGATGTAAACCCACAAGTCGTGCTTAACCAGTTGTACAAGCACACGCAGATGCAGGATACTTTTGGTGTGAACATGCTGGCCTTAGTGGATAACGTGCCCAAGGTGTTGAACCTGCGGGACATCATCTACTATTACCTGGAACACCAGAAAGATGTCATCGTCCGGCGAACCCGTTATGACTTGGAAAAAGCCGAAGCTCGTGCCCATATCCTCGAAGGTTTGCGCATCGCTATCGATAACATCGACCGCATCATCGAGATCATCCGTACCTCTGAAACGGAAGATGTGGCTCGCACCCAGATGATGGGCGAGTTTGGATTTAGCGAAAAACAAGCTCAGGCTATCCTGGATATGCGCTTAAAACGCCTGGTCGGATTGGAGCGGGAAAAGATTGAAGAAGAGTATCAGTCGCTCCTTAACAGCATCGCGTACTTCCGTGCCGTACTGAATTCCGAAAAAATGGTTCTGGACATCATCAAAAAAGAGATCGGCGAAATTAAAGCGAAATTTGCCGATGTCCGCCGCACCGAAATTACCGCGGGTGCCGGTGACTTCGATATCGAAGATCTTATCGCTGAAGAAGACGCGGTCGTCACCATCACCCATAACGGCTATATCAAGCGCCTGCATGTCAATACATACAAGGCCCAGCGCCGGGGTGGCAAAGGGGTCACCGCCATGGGGACCAAGGAAGACGACTTTGTGGAACTCTTATTTATCACGACAACACATCACTATCTCTTGTTCTTCACCGACAAGGGGAAAGTGTATCGCTTGAAAACCCACGAAATTCCGGAGGCGTCCCGGACTGCTAAAGGGACGGCCATCGTCAACCTCCTGAATATCACCGGCGACGACAAAGTGAATGCCGTCATTCCGGTCAAAGAGTTTAGCAAAGATCAGTACCTGTTAACGGCGACCCGGAACGGGATCGTCAAAAAGACCGTATTGCAGCAGTACGATTCGTCCCGGAAAGAGGGGCTCATCGCGCTGACGCTGGACGACGGTGACGAACTGATCGGCGTAAAACTCACGGACGGCGAGAGCGATATCCTCTTGGCGACTCGTAACGGCATGGCCGTTCGCTTCCCTGAAGGGGATGTGCGGGAGATGGGCCGGACGACCCGTGGCGTCAAAGGGATAGAATTGTCCAAAGACGATTTTGTCGTCGCCATGGAAACCTTCAAAGACGACGATAAGATCGATCTGCTCATGATCACCGAAAGCGGCATGGGCAAACGGACCGCCGTCGAAGAATATCGCAGCCAGCACCGGGGCGGCAAAGGAATTATCTCCATGCGCTTGACCCAAAAAACTGGTCTCATGGCTGGCATCAAAGTGGTTCGTCCTGGCGACGAGCTCATGGTCATCTCGGCGGAAGGCGTGATCATTCGCCTCAACGTGGACGAGATCAGCCGCTTCAGCCGGGTGACTCAAGGTGTCAGCATCATGAAAATCAACCCCAACGATAAAGTCGTCGCCGTGGCCCGCGTGGCTATGCGCGAGGAAGATGACGAATAAGATAAGACAGCCGAGTTATCGAAAAAGGGGTTAGGGACGTGCGTAAAGCCAAACAGATTTTTCAAGGCGCCGTCGATGTTTTTGCCGAAAAGGGATTTGATCGAGCGACGATGGATGAAGTGGCCGAACGTTCCGGTGTGGCCAAAGGTACTCTTTACTATCATTTCGGCGGTAAAGAAGACCTCATCCGGTTTCTCATGGAGGAAGGCGTCGGTCAACTGACTGAGCACGTAGAGCAGGCGAGAAACCAAAGTGCCGATCCTGTGGAACAACTGCGCCGAGCTATTGAAGCCCAGATCGTTTTTTTCGATCAGAACCGGGAATTCTGCCAACTTTTATTAAAGGGCGTCTGGTCTACATCAGACCGTCAGATTCAGTTCCGGGAAATCATGCAGAAATACTTCAATCAGCTCCAGGAAATCATCGACGCCGGCATCGCTCATAAGCAACTGCGAGCGATGCCGGCCGAATGGGCCGCCGTATCCCTCTTTGGTATGGTCTCCATCGTCTCCCTGCGGGTTATCCTCCAGGGGAGACCGATCGACCGGAAAGAACTGACCGAATTCTTATTTCAACAATATCTGTATGGTGCGTCTCTTCCCGAAGAAAAGCAGGGAACGTGTTAATCGAACGCGTTCCCTGCTTTTTTTGTTGGTTGACGAAAAAAATTGCTAGAACTATAATCAAAATAAGGAAATAGACTGACCGGTCAGTACATAAAAGGGGTGCAATCACATGGACAAAAAGCGGACGGCCGTCATTGCCATCGGAGTGATTTTGCTGACGGCGATCGGGTTCATCGCTTTTCCCTGGATGTCTCGATCCGGTAACGGCAAAGAACCGATCACAGGGTACGTGGAAGGAACGGAAGTGACGGTCGGTTCAAAAATCGCTGGACGAGTACAGGAAGTCCTCGTCAAAGAAGGTGACCTTGTCGAAGCAGGTCAGGTAATCGCCCGGTTGGAAAGCCGCGAGCTGATGGAACAACTGAACCAAGCGAAAGCGACCCTTGCCCAGGCCGAAGTGGGACGTACACTGACGGTTGATACGGTAGAAGGGTCGATCTCGCAAGCGCAGGCAGTTCTCAATGCGGCTCGAGCCAATTTAGAAGCTCTGCAAAATGGCGCTCGTCCCCAGGAGATTGAACAGTTACGGGCAGCCGTAACGCAGGCGCAAGTAGCCTATGACAACGCAAAGCTGAATTACGATCGGTCGCAAGCCCTGTTTGACAGTGGTGCGGCGCCGGCAAAGACTCGTGATGACGCCAAATCGGCCATGGACGCCGCCCAGGCGACATTGAAAATGGCTCAAGAAAAACTGTCTTTGACCGAGGAGGGCACAAGACCGGAACAGATAGACGGTGCCAAAGCCCAAGTTGACCAAGCGGCAGCCACCGTCCAACTGGCTATTGCCAATAAATCACAAGTGCCATTAAAAGAAGCTGCTATCGACCAAGCGAAAGCTGTCGTGGAGGCTGCCCAAGCTATGGTAGACAATACCGTCATCAAGGCACCTCAAAAGGGATATGTAACGGCAAAAATGGTACAGACCGGGGAAATGATCTCGGCGGGATTGCCGATTGCGACGATCGTCGATACCGATACGGTTTGGGTAAAAGCCAATGTTCCAGAAAACCAGGTGGCTAAGTTAACGATCGGACAGGACGTTTCCGTCCGCATCGAAGGAATCGAACAAAATTTGATCGGCAAGCTCACTTGGATCAGCGCCAGTGCCGATTTTGCGACAAAAAAAGCGAGTCAGGATTCAGGAGACTTTGATCGTAAAACCTTCGGCATCAAGATCGAGTTTGCCAATACCAACGGTCTGATGAAAAACGGCATGTCCGCGCGAATCTATATTGACAACCCCCCTCCGCAGTAAGGAGGGCAGCAGCTATGAATAAAACGGTTCTAGAATTCAAAAAGGTCACTATCGGTCTCCCAAACAGACCTGTACTAAGGGATATCTCCTTAGAGATCAAAGCTGGAAGCTTAACAGGAATATACTTACCGGATGGCGATGCCCGTTGGATGTTTTTTCAAGTGGCTGCCGGATTGATGCAGCCATTATCCGGTGAAGTACTGAGTTTTGTTCAGACTATCGGTCTTGTACCGGAACGTTTTTTTCTTTATCCCGATTTAACGGTGGAAGAAAACATTCAGTTTGTCGCTGAGCTCTATACCGTACCGGAGGCATTGCGGGCAGAACGGATCGATCGGTCGATAGAAGCTTGCTATCTCAGCGAATACCGAAAACAACGAGCGGGCCGATTAAGCTTTACGGAAAAGATGTTTTTGCAACTGGCGGCGTCTCTTGTGACCGAATCTGAACTGATATTGCTGGATGAAGCGACCCGGGAAATGGCTTCAAGAGACAAGGAGCAATTCTGGAAGGTTATCGAAGGAGAACATGCAGCAGAGGGTACTTTCCTAAAGGGAATTATTTTTCTCAGCCATAACAAGGAAGAAATATACCGTTGCACCACGCAGATCGATTTAGGGAAGCGGTTCAAGGAGGTGTCACCATGCAGCTGATTTTGCTGATGGCCACCAAGGAATTCATCCATATCCTGCGGGACAAACGGACCATCTTCTTACTTTTCCTAGCACCGCTGGTGACATTCGTCCTCTTTGCCTATATGTATACAGGTCAGCGGGTGACCGACATGACCCTAGTCATTGTGGACCAAGATCATAGTTCCTTGAGTCGCGAACTGATCAATGAATTTGGCCAATCGGAATTGTTCTCCTATCAAGGGTTGGTCGATTCCTATGAAGAAGCAGAAAAACGGCTTCAAGAAGGAAAAACAGACGTGGCCGTCATCATTCCGGAACACTTTAACCGAGATGTGAAAGATGGACGGCCCACGACGGTGATGACACTCGTCGACGGAACAAATATGCTGATCTCTAACGGCGCGACCAAGGGAGCTACCCAGGTGCTCCAAACCTTATCAGCCGGGGTAAGTCTGCGGTTGATGGAAGCCAACGGCATCGTACCAGTGAAAGCCATGTCTATCCTACAGCCGATCAACTCGACGATTCGGATTGGCTATAACCCCACTTATAACTATCGCATCTTTCTGCTCTTTGGCCTTGTATCGACGGTACTGCAGCAAGTGTTGTTGACGACCATGGCCGGTTCCTTTTGCCGGGAAAAAGATAAGGGAACGAACATGATTTTGGTCGCATCAGGAATTTCTGCGAACAGGGTAGTCTTGGGAAAAATCATCCCCTATTTCACGATCAGCCTGCTAAATATATTCTTCCTGATCTTATTGGCCAACGTGACGACCGGAATTGGAGTACGTGGAAGCGGATTAGAGCTTTTTTGTGTTGCTCTCGGATTTGTGTTGGCGTTGGTCGGCATGGCATCTCTCATCTCGGTGTTAGTTCCTGATGAGCTTCGGGCGAACCAAATATTGCTACTGATTGCTGCACCATCTTTTCTAATCTCCGGATTTACGTGGCCGCTGAGCAAAATGCCGGCCTTGATTGTCGGCCTGTCTAATTGCCTACCATTAACTCAATTTTTAAGTGCCTTCCGAATCGTTGGTATAAAAGGTGCTTCTTTAACGGCAGTGCCTAAAGAAATGGCAGCACTCTACGGCATCGGTCTCATCGGTATCATGTTGAGCATTGGAGTATGGAAGAGGCAACGGGAGAAAGGGAAATTGCTAAAATTAAATTGAACCAGAGGAAAAGTCGAAAAAACTATTGACCTTTTCAGAAACTAGTGCTAGTATAAGTTTCGCGCCAAAGAGAAATACTGCCAGTGAAAATGGTAGAAAAAAGCTCTTGCCAAAGCGATTAAGTGGTGCTATACTTTATCACTGTCGCCGGTTGTTACGGCGCGAAACTTTGGTCCTTGAAAATCAAACAGTTGTTAAAGCAAAAGCGTGCGAAACCAAAGTTAATTTGGCCCGTGCAAACGGGACGGACAATGATTTCATTAATGAGAGCTTGACTCAAGCTTATCTACATTTTTTGTGGAGAGTTTGATCCTGGCTCAGGACGAACGCTGGCGGCATGCCTAACACATGCAAGTCGAACGGAGCACGGATACTTCGGTGGAAGTGCTTAGTGGCGGACGGGTGAGTAACGCGTGGATAACCTGCCTGAGAGTGGGGGATAACAGCCCGAAAGGGCTGCTAATACCGCATAACGTTGTTTGGGGACATCCCCGGACAACCAAAGGAGCAATCCGCTCTTGGATGGGTCCGCGTCCGATTAGCTCGTTGGTGAGGTAATAGCTCACCAAGGCGACGATCGGTAGCCGGCCTGAGAGGGTGAACGGCCACACTGGGACTGAGACACGGCCCAGACTC
>NZ_JACVHF010000149.1 GCF_014502795.1 Heliobacterium chlorum | reverse complement strand
AATTGAATTTGCTTTTCCATAGCCACCAGTTGCTCGGCCATAAGCAACAGGAATTCAGCCGGTGTCGGTTTTGGAGTGGTGGACGATTCTATTTCGTATTTGCCGGTTTTTCGGATAGACGGCAAAACTTCTTTCTTTACCCAATGCTTGAACTCTCTTGCCCCAGGTAATCGGCTTGTCCAGATAAGTTCTGTTAATCCAGATTCATTGATAATGATTAATTCTTGTAATCCTCCAGGGGTGTACACTTTGGTTACACCTTTTTCGTCGGGATCCAATCGTTCCACCGCTTTCCGATTGTTTGAATGAGAAAGTACGTCACATACATCCTTTGCAATAAACCATGGTTCACCATCGATGATAACCGTTCGAACTTGATTCCCTTGATAATTGAAGACTTGCTGAAGTTGATTCATAGATAATTTCATCTCCTTTTTTCTATTTTCTGCTTTACAGCAGAAACAACGTTGATGATTCTATAACTTATCAGCAGAATAAACAATGTATAAATAGTGGTTATTCGAGTGATACATGGATAAGTTAGAACAAATCTG
>NZ_JACVHF010000148.1 GCF_014502795.1 Heliobacterium chlorum | reverse complement strand
TTTCGCAGTTATCCGCGCCCTTCTTCGCCTCTCAGCGCCTAGGCATCCACCGTATGCCCTTACTAACTTGACCTTATGATTTAATGAACGATCACTTCGTCTTTCTCTCCTACTCCGGTCAATCATACTTGCAGTGAGACACTTCGTCAAAAGACGTGTCGATACAGCAATAGAACTTCACCGTTAGTATGAAAGCTCGACGCGTTGATCATCATCGCTTGCGCTTTACTTTTACCTCTGTGCAGTTTTCAAGGAACAATCTGAGGTTCATCCGGTTCATCACCGGAATTAAGAGTTTACTATACCCGGTTGAGCTTTTCAACCGGTAAGTTTCTCCAGTCCCTCAAAATCAAACAGTTGTGTTGCATTGCGTGCGTTCGACCTCGACATCTCACTGCGTAGCGGTTTCATCCCTTCACTAGAAAAACTAGCAGGGTGCACCCTCTACCGTGACGAGTCTCCATAGAAAGGAGGTGATCCAGCCGCACCTTCCGATACGGCTACCTTGTTACGACTTCACCCCAATCATCGACCCCACCTTCGGCGGCTGGCTCC
>NZ_JACVHF010000147.1 GCF_014502795.1 Heliobacterium chlorum | reverse complement strand
TTAGCATCTGCAATTCACATGTTTGCCCTAGGTACAGGAATCGCTACAGTTACAGCTATGATTCGTTCCTGGAAACAACGTACAAATAATACACAGATTGCGGCATGAACTTAATGTTATGAAAAGCGTGAGCCTCATTGTGGGGCAACGCTTTTTTTGTTGACTTCCTCCCCCACTAGAGCGATGATGTCACTGCGGCAACCGCCCACCAAGGAGGAATGAATATCGAGTAATAACCGGCTCCAACAAAAATTAAAAACATAATTCCGCAATGATTCTTTACCGTCGAATCAACACGACAAGCATTTTGCTTCAAATATCTCACACTTGGTCCAGTGCATGATGGGCCGGGTATTAAGGAGGAGTTTTATCAAGGAAAAACTGCTGAATTCAAATTTGGCTCTAATAACGATTTACTAATATTTGTTTGTCACCTCCAAATCGGATAATATTAAGATATCCAAAAAAATTGGATGTGTTTTATCTAAATCCGAGAGGAGCCCAGCTAATGAAGTATGAATGGAAAAAACAAGAGAAAGATTTATACCTTCCAAAA
>NZ_JACVHF010000146.1 GCF_014502795.1 Heliobacterium chlorum | reverse complement strand
ATGAACTCTTTGGAAAAACCCGATTTGATGAAGTGTCATTGGATGTCGCTCTGGTCTATGCGGCGAAGGATACACACTTGACATGGAAGTTATATGAGTGGCAGCGACATCATTTTACCCTGCGAAAAAAGCTGGGCCAGCTGTATCGGGAACTGGAGAATCCGCTGATTGAAGTCTGTGTCGATATGGAACAGTGCGGGTTCCTTATCGATCGCGACTACGCCCAGCAGTATGGGGAGGAACTGCGAAGTGAAATCCACCAATTGGAACAATCCCTTACGGATCACTTCGGCGATATCAACTACAACTCACCCATCCAGTTGGCTCGAAAGCTGTACGATGAATTAAAACTGCCTGAAGTCAATGCCCGCTCCACCGATGTAAAAACCCTAAAAGCTCTGAAAGAGAGGCATCCGGGGATTGAGCATCTGCTGAAATACCGTGAACTCACGAAACTGCTCAGCACCTATGTCGAAGCGTTACCGGAACGGATTAAATCGGATGGCCGGATTCATGGCTCATTTAATCAGGTGGCTACCGTGACTGGCCGGTTCTC
>NZ_JACVHF010000145.1 GCF_014502795.1 Heliobacterium chlorum | reverse complement strand
AATTGAATTTGCTTTTCCATAGCCACCAGTTGCTCGGCCATAAGCAACAGGAATTCAGCCGGTGTCGGTTTTGGAGTCGTGGACGATTCTATTTCGTATTTGCCGGTTTTTCGGATAGACGGCAAAACTTCTTTTTTTACCCACCGTTTGAAATCCTTTGCCTCAGGTAGCCGGCTCGTCCAAATAAGTTCTGTTAATCCAGATTCACTGATAATGCTCAATTCTTGTAATCCTCCAGGGGTGTAAAGTTTGGTTACACCCTTTTCGTCGGCATCCAGTCGTTCCAAAGCTTTGCGACTGTTGGAATGTTCAAGCACATCACAGACATCTTTTGCAATAAACCAAGGTTCGTTATCAATGATTACAGTTCGAACTTGATTCCCTTGATAATTGAACACCCGCTGAAGTTGATTCACAGTAAATTCATCCCCCTAGTCTTTTTATTGTGTCTGCTTTGAAGCAGAAACAACGTTACCGAGTTTATAACTTATCAGCAGAATAAACAATGTATAAATAGTGGTTATTCGAGTGATACATGGATAAGTTAGAACAAATCTG
>NZ_JACVHF010000144.1 GCF_014502795.1 Heliobacterium chlorum | reverse complement strand
TTAGCATCTGCAATTCACATGTTTGCCCTAGGTACAGGAATCGCTACAGTTACAGCTATGATTCGTTCCTGGAAACAGCGTACAAATAATACACAGATTGCGGCATGAACTTTTAATGTCATGAAAAGCGTGAGCCTCGTTGCGAGGCAACGCTTTTTTTTTGACTTCCTCCCCCTCTAGAGCGATGATGTCGCTACGGCAACCGCCCATCAAGGAGAAATGAATATCGAGGAATAACCGGCCCCATTAAAAATTAAAAATTTAATTCCGCAAATGATTTTTTAACCGTCTTAAAAATCAACACGACAAGTATTTGATTCAAATATCTCAATAATGGCCCGGTGCATGATGGGCCGGTTTAATAGGAGGGGGTTTCATCAAGGAAAAACTGCTGAATTCAAACTTGGCTCTAACAACGATTCACTAATATTTGTTTGTCACCTCCAAATCGGATAATATTAAAGATATCCAAAAAAATTGGATGTGCTTTATCTAAATCCGAGAGGAGCCCAGCTAATGAAGTATGAATGGAAAAAACAAGAGAAAGATTTATACCTTCCAAAA
>NZ_JACVHF010000143.1 GCF_014502795.1 Heliobacterium chlorum | reverse complement strand
TCTAGAGCTAAGGCTTTTGCTTTCAGGTCCGTATGGATGGAGCGAATGTCGTTGACGTTACCTCGGGTTTGCACGAGGAATTTATCAATATCCACGTCTCCGCCAAGAATATATAATCCTTCAGAAAGCTGGTTGACCACACCCGCCGATTCTACATAGCCCTCGTTAACGGAACGGAAGGCGATGCCCGGTAAGGTCTGCTCCTGATTGTACTTGTACGAGTTGCCCGAAATCTCCATGAACGGCAACAGTTCTAGAATCGGAGAAGAACGGGCAAAGGTTTGAATCACGCCTTTTTGCAGGATATCTGTTGATAGCTTTGCGGCTTCCGTCATTGTTAATGCCAAAGAAATAATTCCTCCCTATGTGCTGTTTTGGGGCAAAGAAAAAGCGCAATCCGCTAAGGGATTACGCTCGTTGAGCATAGCCCATTTTGAGAAGTTGGATGGAACTAAGCTGATTGAGATCAGTGGTCTGGGCTTGAGCCGGATTAGTCGCCTGGCCGACAGGCTGTTCTTGTTTTGAGCCAAATAATCCTTTCTTTTCGGCGGCCGCCAGCCATTCTAGCTTAGCTTC
>NZ_JACVHF010000142.1 GCF_014502795.1 Heliobacterium chlorum | reverse complement strand
TCTAGAGCTAAGGCTTTTGCTTTCAGGTCCGTATGGATGGAGCGAATGTCGTTGACGTTACCTCGGGTTTGCACGAGAAATTTATCAATGTCCACGTCACCACCGAGGATATACAATCCCTCAGATAGCTGATTAACTACACCCGCCGATTCCACATAGCCTTCGTTGACGGAACGGAACGCGATACCCGGTAAGGTCTGCTCCTGATTGTATTTGTAGGAGTTCCCCGAAATCTCCATGAACGGCAATAGTTCCAGAATCGGAGACGAACGAGCAAAGGTTTGAATCACGCCTTTTTGTAGGATATCCGTTGATAACTTCGCGGCTTCCGTCATTGTGAGTGCCAAAGAAATAATTCCTCCCTATGTGCTGTTTTTGGGCAAAGAAAAAGCGTCATCCGCTGTGGGATTACGCTCGCTGGGAATAACCCATTTTGAGAAGCTGTATAGAGCTTAACTGATTAAGGTCTGTCGTTTGAGCTTGTGCCGGGTTGGTTGCTTGGCCGACAGGCTGTTCTTGTTTTGAGCCAAATAATCCTTTCTTTTCGGCGGCCGCCAGCCATTCTAGCTTAGCTTC
>NZ_JACVHF010000141.1 GCF_014502795.1 Heliobacterium chlorum | reverse complement strand
CGTCCGTAAGGACAATACCATCATGGTCGACAGCAGTCGATACTCGGTACCGTTAGGGACTTATAAATCCGGTGGCGCCCAAGTGAGAATCGAAAAGAACGAGCACACCTTACAAATCTTTGCACTGGATAGTCGTGAGCCGCTGGCCGAACATCGCCTAGCTTCCAGCCCAGGGCAACTTGTCATCAACCGAAATCATCAACGGGACTATACGAAAACACTGGACGAACTGGAACAAACGGCCGTTCAACGGTATGGAAGCGGCAGTTCTTTAGCCCAATTTATTCAGGGTCTGCGCCTCACGAAGCGACGATATTTGCGTGACCAACTCCACGCATTAGAGCGTCTCGCTCGCGAAACCTGCGATGCCGTGATGCAGGAAGCCGCCCAGCAATGTAATACCATTCAGCGTTATAGCGTACGGCAGTTACAAGAGACCGTCACCGCCATACAAGCCCAGGCCTCATCGAAGACTCCCTCTAAAACCCCGGCCGAGTCCGTCAATGACACGGTATGGCCAGAGAAATTACAGGGGCAAGCCCCCCGTCGGGCACTGAGCGAGTACACTCAATGTTTCAAAGGAGCGTGA
>NZ_JACVHF010000140.1 GCF_014502795.1 Heliobacterium chlorum | reverse complement strand
ACTCTCCCAGGGACCAACGTCCCAAGTACCATCGGCGCAGGAGGGCTTAACTTCCGTGTTCGGGATGGGAACGGGTGGGACCCCTCCGCCATTGCCACCAGATCACTTTGTAATTGTTGAGGTTATCCGGTTCATCACCGGATTTAGAAGTTTACTACACTCGGTTGAGGTTTTCAACCGGTAAGTTTCTCCAGTCCCTCAAAATCAAACAGTTGCGTTGCGCTGCGTGCTAACCTTTCCGTTCGGACCTGTCCCATCTGGCCGCTTGCGAGATGGTCTCGCTTGCAACCTGTTGGGAGGTCTCCGTCCGGTTCGACCTCGACATCTCACTGCATAGAGGTGACATCTTTTCACTAGAAAAACTAGCAAGGTTCATCCTCTACCGTGACGAGTCTCCATAGAAAGGAGGTGATCCAGCCGCACCTTCCGATACGGCTACCTTGTTACGACTTCACCCCAATCATCGACCCCACCTTCGGCGGCTGGCTCCTTACGGTTACCTCACCGACTTCGGGTGTTGCCAACTTTCGTGGTGTGACGGGCGGTGTGTACAAGGCCCGGGAACGTATTCACCGCGGTATGCTGACCCGCGATTACTAG
>NZ_JACVHF010000013.1 GCF_014502795.1 Heliobacterium chlorum | reverse complement strand
TTTTAAACCGAGTATACGACTTTATCTTTTAGTATATGACTTTATTTCGAAGTATACGACTTGATTTTCAAACTACAACAAAAACCACAGCCACAAATTACGGCTATTACTCCACCGTCACACTCTTCGCCAAGTTCCGCGGCTTATCCACGTCACACTCCCGAGCTACTGCTGTATAGTACGACAACAGTTGCAACGGAACCACAGCCAAGATCGGTGTCAGCGCTGCATGAGTTCGAGGGATGGTGAGTACATGTTCGGCAAACTTACCGATCTCACTATTCCCTTCCTGAGCCACAGCGATGACAAACGCGTCCCGAGCTTTGACTTCCTGGATGTTAGACACGGTCTTGTCGAGGACCTGCTCCTGGGTAGCCAGGGCGATGACCGGGATCCGGTCGGTGATCAGGGCCAAGGTGCCGTGTTTCAGTTCACCGGCGGCATAGGCTTCGGCGTGGATGTAGGAGATTTCTTTGAGCTTCAGCGATCCTTCCATAGCGACAGCGTAGTCGATGCTGCGGCCGATGAAGAAGACGTCATTCCAAGCCTTGATCTGTTCGCTGATCTCTTTTACCTTGTCCGCTTGGGTCAGGACTGTTTCCACTTGGGCAGGGATCTGTTTTAAGGTTTCGGCAATAGCTTTGATCTCGCTGCAGGGAAGGGCGCATTGGCACTGGGCCAAGGCCAGGGCGACGATGTTCATGGCGACCAATTGGGTGGTGTAGGCCTTGGTGGAAGCCACAGCGATTTCCGGGCCAGCCCAGGTGTAGAGGACCGAGTCGGCTTCCCGGGCGATAGTGGAACCGACGACGTTCGTGATGGCCAGGACTTTGGCCCCTTTGGACTGGGCTTCTCGGAGCGCAGCCAAGGTGTCTGCCGTTTCGCCGGACTGACTGACGACGATGACTAAGGTCTTTTTATTGATGATCGGGTTCCGATAACGGAACTCAGAAGCGATGTCCACTTCTACGGGGATGCGGGCGAGGTTTTCGATGACGTATTTGCCGACTAAACCGGCGTGATAAGCGGTGCCGCAGGCGACGATGACAACTTTGTTGGCCTTGCGAAGCAGTTCCGGATCAATGCCGATTTCATTTAAATTGACGCCTTCTTCGTCAAAGCGTCCTTTGATCGTATCCCGCAGGGCCTTAGGCTGCTCATAGATTTCCTTCAACATAAAGTGGTCATAGCCGCCTTTTTCTGCGGCGACAGCGTCCCACTTCACTTCAAAGACTTCCTTCTCAATGGGCTCACCGGTTCTAGCATCCTTGACGGTGGCGCTGTCTGCGGTGAGGATGACCATTTCACCGTCATTCAAGATGTAGGTCTGACGGGTATGATTCAAAATGGCCGGGATGTCCGAGGCCAGGAAGTATTCCTTGTCGCCGAGCCCGACGACCATGGGGCTGTCTTTGCGGACAGCGACGATCTTATCGTCCTCACGACGGCAGACAAAGGCCATCGCGTAGGAGCCTTCGATGACAGAGGCGACTTTACGGACGGCTGCTTCCAGGTCCCCTTCGTAGAAGGATTCGACTAAATGGGCCAGCACTTCTGTGTCTGTTTCCGAGGTGAAACGGTGACCGTCAGCGATAAGGCTCTCTTTTAAGGTTTGGAAGTTTTCAATAATGCCGTTATGAACAACGGCAAAATCGCCCCAGCAGTCCTGATGGGGGTGGGAATTTTCATCGGAAGGCTTGCCGTGGGTAGCCCACCGGGTGTGTCCGATGCCCATAACGCCTGTAGGCGCGGTGTCGCCCAGTTTTTCTTCTAAGATGGCCAGTTTGCCTTTTGCCTTGCGGACTTCAATGCTTCCCTCTTCCATAATCGCGATACCGGCGGAGTCATACCCGCGATACTCGAGTTTTTTCAGACCTTCCACCAGGATCGGAGCGGCCGGTTTGCCGCCAATGTAACCAACAATACCACACATCGTTTTTGTTTCCCCTCTCTTATGTTGTCGGGTCGTGCCCCTCGAATCAAAACGGGCGCAAAAAAGCCGCCTCTTTCGCATCCTTTGGCGAAAGGCTTGGCGGCTCAAAGGCACAGATCTATCCCGACACTCACTGCCAGCTTTTTGTCTCCGCGATTGCTCTCGGGATTTGTAGCTTGGCTGTCGACCGTAAGCGGCCGAGGGGCCATCCGCCGAAACCTTCGATAAGCCCCTTCCTCGTCAACCGGAGTCCACCTATGTACACACTTGAATTCTACGAATGGAGTGGAATACCGGTTCTGGCGCTGCATATTCACCTGTCGAGTTCTGATACCTGTTAAGCCCATTTTCGAGTCATGATCATTGTATCAGTGGGACAAGAAGGCTGCAACCCTCCCATAAAAATATTCTTTGCCCTCATCATTCCTTAACTTCTAACTTATAGCTTGATTCTTCTTTTTTCGACAAATTGCTCGTCTGCGAGGCTATTGGGTTTCGATTCTGTCGTGGTTATTGATACAAAAGAAATCGGGCAGGTCCAAAACGTAACCGGACCCACCCGCTTCCTAATCTGTAGGTTACAGTTTAAACCTTGAAATCGACTGCTGCAATTCTTGAGCGGTAAAGGAAAGGGATTCACTGGCTGAGGCGATTTCCTCCATGGCTGCCGATTGTTCTTGAACACTGGCGGCGATGTTTTGACTCTGACGGGTCGTATTCTGACTGGTTCGGCTTACTTCGTTTAGTTGATCCTTCGCTGTTTTACTATTCTGGGCGATGCTTTGGGCTAGTTCGGCAATACCTTCCACATTGGTGGCTAAGGTCAACACCTTGTCGGTTAGATTATTGAAAATGGTTCCGGTACCGGTGACGATTTCGGTACTGCGGCTGACTTCCTGCTGACCGGTAGTCATTGCTTGGGCGATCTGGCTCATTTCCTGCTGAATCGTTTGGATCAGGACGGTGATATCTTCTGTCGCCTTGCGGGACATCTCCGCTAACTTGCGAACTTCATCGGCAACAACGGCAAAACCGCGTCCGTGTTCCCCAGCACGAGCCGCTTCGATCGCTGCGTTGAGTGAAAGCAGATTTGTTTGCGCAGCGATATCGGCGATAGTGTTAACAATTTGTCCAATCTCCTGCGACTGCTCATCCAAATGGGTTACAAAGGTGGAGAGGTTTACGACTGCGTCGCGAATTCGGTCCATCGCCTCTTTCGCGGTTGTCACCGATCCGTGACCGTCCTTCGCCATTTCGGCAGTGTTGTGAGCCACGGTGGCCACTTGTCCCGCCCGTAGGGAGGCTTGATCGAGTTGAGAAAAAATCGACTGTACCGTATTGATGGCATCTTCAATGCTGTGGGATTGCTTATCTGTATTGTCCGCGACGTCGGAAACAGCGGCAGCCATATGGTTGACCGTTTGGGCCGTTTGTTCGGCGCCGGCTGTCAGTTCTTCTGATGAGGCCGATAAGGTTTGCGAGGCCGTGGCGACGTCGCCAACGACACGGCGAAGATTGGCCGTCATCTCCCGAAAACTGCCCAGTAAGGAAGCAAACTCGGTGCTTGCCGCATCAGACTCAGACCAGAGCGTATCGGTGGTCAAATCACCGGCAGCAATTTGTTGCGCATTTTCGGCGAGGTGGGTCACCAACCGGCTGATACGGCGGGATACGATATAGATGATGACGATCAAGCACGCGATGATGGTCACCGTAGATATGAATGTCTTATGTTTTAAGGAATCTACGGCAGCATACTCTTCACTGATCGGTACACCTACGACGAGAACCCAACCTGTATTACCTACTATATGTGAGGCGTACTGCTTTTCCACATTATTAAAGGTGAAGCGCTGTAGGACCGGCTTGCCGCTGAGAAACTCTTTGCCCGCTATCGCAAAGTCTCCGTTATCTTGGGTATTGATGTTATCTTTTAGCGTTAAGGTGGGGTGAGAAATGAAGTTTCCTTGGCTGTTAATTAAAAAGCCGTATCCTGTCTGACCAATCTTTATGTTCGAGACCGACTCTTTCACCATGTTTAGATCTAGATCCGCCACGACAACCCCGAGGAACTGATCGTTTCTTAGGATCGGTGCGGCTACGCTGATGATGTCATTGCCGGTGATTGCGTCTTTATAGATCTCCGTGTAACCGACGGTTCCTAGTTTCGCATTTTTGCCGAGAGAGTACCAAGTCCGTTTTCGGGGGTCATAACCAGCGGGCGGAACCCAGCCCTTGGCATCGATGGCTTCCCCGTTTTCTAAGCCAATGAATAAGTTCGTCATGCCCGGATTGTCTTTCAAGATGGCAAGGCCAATTTCCCGTTGTTGATCTTTCGTCAATTGATTGTGAGCGACGATACCGGCATAATTGAGAACGGAATTTTCGCTTTCTCGCATCATTTGTTCAAGTTTGCGACTTTCACTTTCTACCTGATAGGCCAAGGTTTCTTTCAGTTGCTTGTCCATGATTACCGAAGCGTCATGATGAGCAAGGTATCCGAAGGCCGCTAGACCCAGAAAAACAGGAGTAATCAGAAATAAGATGAGTTGGGTCATCAGGCTCGCTTTAAGGATTCTCATTGGAGTGCCCTCCTCTCAAAGAATATGTACTAATCAATTATACACTGCCTTTCGACATTTTGTAATAATCATCTCAAGAACAAATATATAGTACCATTTAACTGAAAAACGGGCTGCCCCATCGGTTCCATGGGTCAGCCCGTTTATACATTTACTTATATATACCTTTTTCGAAGGAAATTAGGATTCCTATACCTCGTATCTTTCATTCAGTTACAGCATGATTATCAAGTTCGATCATCACTGCCGTTCTCGAGCCGAAAAACCATGGATAGCTAGGATAGCTCGTCCTATTGGAATGACCGGAACACGTCAGCGATCTCCTCTACAATCTGCTTCAACTCGACGAGATCGGGACCTTCTCCCATGACCCGGATGAGCGGCTCTGTGCCGGAGGGGCGAACGAGGATCCGACCACGACCGTCCAGTTTTTCTTGACCCGCCTGAACAGCTGCCAAGGCTTCCGGTGCATTCATGCAGCCTTTGTCTTTCACCCGCACATTGACCAGCAGTTGCGGAAGGCGCTGCATCTGCCCAGCCAGTTCCGAAAGGGGTCTTCCGGTCTCCTTCATCACGGTGATCAGTTGGAGGGCGGTAAGTTCCCCATCGCCAGTGGTGTTGTGCTGCAGGGAGAGGATGTGCCCTGATTGTTCTCCACCGAAGACGGCATCATGCTGCAGCAAAGCCTCTAGGACGTAGCGGTCGCCCACTTTGGTCTCTAGGATGTGAATCCCTGCTTGTTTTAAAGCGATATGTAAGCCCATGTTGCTCATGACGGTCACGGCGACGGTATCTTTCGGCAGTTGTCCTTTCGTTTTCATATGTAAGGCACAGGCGACGATGATCTGGTCACCGTCGACGATGTTTCCCTTTTCATCGACAGCAATGAGCCGGTCGGCGTCGCCGTCCAAGGCGAGTCCCAAGTGGGCACCATGATCGACGACAGCCCGGCTGAGTGTTTCTGGATGGGTGGAACCGCAGCCGTCATTGATGTTCGTGCCGTCCGGTTCGCAGAAGATCGGGACTACTTCGGCGCCCAGTTCCCGCAGCACACGGGGAGCCACATGAGAGGCGGCACCGTTCGCACCGTCCACGACAATTTTCAAACCGGTAAAGTCCACAGGGACAGTCTGTTTCAAAAACTTGATGTACATGGTCTCGGCATCAGCCACCGGGCAAACTCGTCCCACTTGGACACCGGTTGGGGCCGGCAAGCCATCACTATGGTGGCCCTCTGCATCGCCCATACAGTCGGTCGAACCGGCGTCACCGCAACTATCCTTGTCACAGCACTTATCGACAGATTCTTTGCCAGTTCCCAGAATGTAACTCTCGATTTCTTCCTCCACAGCATCGGGAAGTTTGAAGCCCGATGCGGAGAAGAACTTAATGCCGTTGTCAGCCACCGGGTTATGGGAAGCGGAGATGACGACGCCTGCCGTTGCTCCGAGCTTCCGGGTTAGGTAGGCGATACCAGGCGTAGGAAGTACGCCGACCGGTAAGGCTTCCCCGCCGACAGAGGTGATGCCGGCGATGAGGGCCGCTTCCAGCATATCGCCGGAGATCCGCGTGTCTTTTCCGATGACGATGCGCGGATGGGGGGCTTCTTTACTGAGCACATAGGCTCCAGCCCGGCCTAGTTTAAAGGCGAGTTCCGGTGTCAGTTCTTTATTGGCGACGCCGCGAACACCATCAGTACCAAAGAGCTTACCCACAGGTTCCATTCCCCTTTATCTCTCTTATTACCTAATGATTTTAATCTTATAATTGTCATCACATTTTTTTGCAGTAATTATTAAACTTTGCTTTTATTTGCTAATTTTACTTTTTAATAACCTTTGACTTTTTCTTTTCAAATGTCGCTATTCTATGCCCTTACTCTTTCACCAACCGGTAGGTAGAGATGATCGCTTCGGCCACCCGCAGGCCGTCAACCGCAGCACTGACGATCCCTCCCGCATAGCCGGCGCCCTCACCAGCGGGGTAAAGGCCGTGGATGTCCGGCGACTGCAGAGACTCATCTCGAAGGATGCGCCAAGGGGCCGATGTGCGCGTTTCCACACCTGTCAGCACCGCTTGGGCCATGTCAAAGCCCTGTATTTTCCGTCCGAAGTCTTTCAGCCCTGCTTGCAGCGCTTCGCCGCTCCCTTTCGGCAGGCTCTCATGCAAGTTGGCCGAAGTGACGCCCGGTTGATAGGTGGGGGTAACTAGCGCTCCTGCTACATCGCCTTTTTGGTCGGCCAAAAAGTCACCGACCGTCTGGGCTGGTGCCCGGTAATTTGAACCACCCAGTTCAAAGGCTTTTCGTTCCCAGATGCGCTGAAACTCGGCGCCGCCGAGCGGACCGGGCGAAGGAAAGTCTTCCGGGCTGACCGAGACGACCAGGGCCGAGTTGGCTACGCCCGTGTCGCGGGCGTATTCGCTCATGCCGTTCGTGACGACGCCTCCTTCTTCCGACGCCGCTGCAACCACGGTGCCGCCGGGACACATGCAGAAGGAGAAAACAGTCCGTCCCGCTTCTTGGATTTTCGTGTGTAGTTGATAGTCAGCCACGCCGAGGCGTTCGTGTCCAGCCATTTCCCCATACTGGGACCGGTCGATGAGTTCCTGAGGATGTTCCACCCGCAGACCGATGGCAAAGGGTTTCGCTTGCATCGGCACATCCTGATGGTATAAGTTCTTTACCGTATCTCGGGCACTGTGGCCGATGGCTAAAACGACGAGTTCAGCTGGTATCTCCCTACTTTCAGACAGACTATCTACGGGCAAACTACCTACGGGCAGACTATCTGCAGACAGCCCCCCTGCACCAGAGCCACCCGCACTAGACTTAGTCAAACCCTTTTGGTTAGCACGTTTATTCGAATGTTTGGCCATAAGCTCGCTCTCTTTCGCGAGCTTCACCCCGGCTACCCGGCGGCCGAGCGCCGTCTTCTCGAGGATCAGTTCGTCCACCTGAGCGCCGAAGAAAACGTCTCCGCCCTGTTCCTCCAAACGCTTCCGGAGGTTACGGACAACCTGACGGAGGACATCGGTACCCACATGGGGCTTGGCCTTATAGAGGATCTCCTGGGGCGCTCCCGCTTCAGCTAGCCGCTCAAAGACCTCCGTGATCCGGGGATCGTGGGTACGAGTGGTTAGCTTGCCGTCGGAAAAGGTCCCGGCACCGCCTTCCCCAAACTGAACATTTGAATTGACCTGTAGTTCTCCCGTCTCCCAGAACCGGCGTACGTCTTCCGTTCGCCGGTCCACGTCGTAGCCACGTTCTAAGAGAATCGGTCGGTAACCGGCTTCAGCGAGCTTTAAGGCGGCAAAGTAACCGCACGGCCCCGCACCGACGACGATAGGACGCCGGGTTAGGGGCTCGTTTCCTCGCAGCAACGGTTGGACTTTTTCCTCTTTGACGATGGTGATTTGGCTATCCTTTTCTACAATCCCATTGGGGATTTTTACGCCGGCCTTGAGGAGGACTTCCACCGTATAGACGAAACGGATATCCGTTTTTTTGCGAGCATCGACAGCTTCTCGTACGATATTCAGTTCAGCGATTTGGCCAGGCTTCAAGCCCAGCCGTTTTGCCGCTTTCGGCAAAAGACGGCCGGTGTCTTCCGACAAACCGGCCCGTAAGTTGGCAATCCGTATCTTCAAATTCGTCCTAAAGGCTCCTTTCGGCTCACTGACCTTCCTTCGCTGGTTCCTTCGTTCCATTCGGGGTTCCCGTGCCCGTCCCCGTTCCAGCAGGGGGAGGAGTTTGACCGCTTGCCGGCGGTACCGTCTCTGTCGGTGCTGTAGCCGGTACGGCCTCAATGACGACAGTCACTCTCACCATGCCTTGGGCGGCGTTCTGCGGACGCATCCCGTTCGGGAATTGAAGGGCCACATCTTTGACGACATCTCCTTTGGCATCAGTGATGTCTACCGGCGCGGTAGACAGGCTGCGTAGCTCCGATGACATTTCGACAGGCAATTGGACAGCAACGGATGCCGGTTCGACCCGGGTGGAGGCGACATGGTATCCTTTTGCCGGTGTTCCGACGACTTGCGGCTGGACATTCGCCGTCTTGGAGGTGATCTCCTGGGTAATCGGTAAGTTGACTTCGACGGAACGAGGCGAAATCTGGATCCGCCCGTCATCGTTATTGATGTACGGTTCCATGATGCTCACCGGCAGGCTGCGAAGGATCGGTTCTTTCCCCCCGACCGGTATCTGGACGCCGACCTTCCGGATCGCCTTTAGTTTTTCCCGGGGTCCGCTGAGTACAACGTCGGCTGGTTGAAAGGTGGGATCTCCCATCTTATATCCTGTCGGCAGAGTGCCTTTGTATTCCCATGCAACAGGAACGGTGCGGGTCTCTAAGACGTCTACGTTCAGGTTTAGCTCTGCCGGGGTACGACTGATCACCTGTACGTTAGAGGGTGAATCGACTTGAATACTGACCGTCAGTGGACCGGGCTTGGCGCCGGATAAGCTGAGCCGGGCCCGGAAATCTCGCGACGATAAGTTCGCTAAGACCGACTTCGGTCCCCGGACCTTAAGTTCCACCACGTTTGGCGGTTCCGGGTCGAGCACATAGCCTGCTTCCAGGCCTTCTCGTTCGAGCGTGACGGGAAAGGTCTGTGTTCCTTGCTGCTCCGCTTGTACATAGATCCATAACAGGATCGCCAAAGCGAGGGCAGCCGCCTTATAGAGCCAGTTACGGCGTGCTGTTTCGGCGAGATCCATTATTGCTGCCCCCTCCAGTGCCAGAATGACCGTGTATTCGATGACTTCGGTTGCAGCAATTCTTCTAATCGCGAACGCAAGGATGTCTCATCTAAGAAGCGGGTCAGTCTCCCATCGACAGAGAGCGATAAGTTACCTGTCTCTTCCGAGACGATCACCGCTACGGCGTCGCATTGTTCGGTGATACCGATGCCGGCTCGATGGCGTGTGCCCAGTTCCCGGGACAGATCAGGGTCGTCCGTCAAGGGAAGATAACAGGCCGCCGCGATGATCCGGTCGCCCCGGACGACGACAGCACCGTCGTGGAGCGGCGTCTTAGGGATGAATATGTTCACGAGAAACTCGCTCGATACTTTCCCGTCGATATATGTGCCGGTCTCGATGACGTCATTGACACCGGTTTTTCGTTCGATGATGATCAGTGCACCGATCTTGTTTTTGACCAGTACACCAACGGCACGAACGATTTCCCCGATGACTAAGCTTCGGTCTTCATCGCCCATCACAGCGAGCTGAGCCGGAAAGAGTTTGCCCCGGCCTAACTGTTCCAAGGTGCGGCGCAGTTCCGGTTGGAAAACGACAGGAAGCGCCACGATGAGTGCCGTCCAGGCTTGTTTTAAGAGCCAGCTCAAGGTGGTCAAGCTGAGAGCTTCGCTCAGATAGGAGGCGATGATTAACACACCGAACCCTTTGAGCAATTGCACCGCCCGGGTGCCTTTTATAAACATGGTAAGCCGGTAAATGATATAGGCAACGGCCAAGATGTCTATGAGTGCGATCAGGTTGAACTTTTCCAAGGCCGGTGGAATCATCAGATCACCTCCTCGTTTAGATTTTCTCTGTTCAGGGGCAAAATCCCTTGTGGCAAAATCCGGTTTGCGACTATAATGGAGGCAGAATCGTATTTCTTTTTTTGACAAGATTTTCATTTAAGGTGGTGCCAGGAACAGATGTGGTTACCTCTCGTCGGGCTCGCCCTGGGGGTTTTTATTGGTTCCGTATTATCCGTTACGATTCCTATTGAGTATGCCAAGTACATGTCGATTGCGGTCCTGGCGGCGTTAGACTCTGTCTTCGGCTCTTTACGGAGCTTTTTGGAGGACAAATTTGACGCCCTGATCCTGCTGACAGGCTTCTTCACCAACGCCGTATTGGCAGCCCTGCTCGCCTATATCGGCGATCGGCTCGGTGTCGACCTGTTCCTCGCAGCCGTTTTCGCCTTCGGTGTCCGGATTTTCCAGAACCTCGCCGTCATCCGCCGTTATATCATCGACCGGATCGTCCGGCCACGGGTGAAAACGCCGCCGAACAATCTGGAAAAAGCCTAGGCAACGATCATGTCCGATCCGATGGGGGATTTGTTGACGTCGTAACCTCTATTTTATCTTTACTTTTGTGGAAAAGCAAAGGCCTGCCCAGATTTTGGGCAGGCTTTTTCACTGTTTCTCTTTTGTAGTCTCGCGATTCCGTGTTACGCCGTCGTTTCCATTTGGTCGTTCTCTACCCGTCCGTGCTTGAGCAAACCGTACTGGAAGGAATCCATCAACGCTTGCCAGGACGCTTCGATGATGTTGGCCGAAACGCCGACGGTGCTCCAACTGTCCTGATGGTTCCGGGTTTCGATGAGGACGCGAACTTTCGCACCGGTAGCATCTTTCTCATCGAGCACCCGCACCTTATAGTCGGTGAGGTGGCAGTCGCCCAAGAAAGGATAATGGCTGATCAGCGCTTTGCGCAGGGCGTTGTCGACGGCGTTGACGGGACCATTGCCTTCGGCCGCGGTGTGGACGACCTGGTCGCCGACACGCAGTTTAATCATGGCTTCCGACGTGAACTCCGCATCAGAACGCTTTTCGATGATCAGGCGGATCGAATCAAGGACAAAAGGAACAGGATCCTCGCCGAAGGCGCGGCGGAGAAGGACTTCGAAAGAAGCTTCGGCACCTTCAAACTGGAAGCCCTGATGTTCCAGGTTTTTGATGTTTTCAATGATCTGTTTCGTGTCGGCATTTTCCCGATTTACGTCGAGGCCGAGTTCTTTCGCCTTGTAGACGATATTGCTCATACCGGACAGTTCGGAGACGAGCACACGGCGCTGGTTTCCGACTTGTTCGGGCTCAATATGTTCATAGGTGCCGGGGTCTTTTAAGAGGGCCGATACATGCATGCCGCCCTTATGGGCAAAGGCAGAGTGTCCGACGAAGCCCATGTCGTTGCGCAGGGTCACGTTGGCGATTTCAGCGACGTAATGAGCCGTTTCCGTCAGCAATGCTACGTTTTGGGCGGGCAGGCATTCCATGTTCATTTTCAGTTGCAGGTTGGGGATGATGGAGCAGAGGTTGGCATTGCCACAGCGTTCCCCATAGCCGTTGATCGTCCCTTGAATCTGGCGGGCGCCGGCCATGATCCCCATCAAGGAGTTGGCGACAGCCAGGTCTCCGTCATTATGGACATGGACGCCGACAGGGGCACGGAGGGTAAAGACCATTTCCTGGGTGATGGCGAGCATATCTTGAGGCAAGGTGCCGCCGTTGGTGTCGCAGAGGACGATCCAATCGGCACCGGATTGTTCTGCCGCCAGTACCGCTTCTTTGGCGTATTGGGGATTCGCTTTGTACCCATCATAGAAGTGTTCTGCATCAAACATGACTTCCAGCCCTTGCTCTTTGAGAAAGGAAATGGAGTCACGAATGATGCGCAGGTTCTCTTCCAAGGTCGTCCGCAGGGCGGCGGTGACATGGAAATCCCAGGTCTTGCCGAAAATCGTAACGACTGGGGCACCCGATTGTACCAACGCTTGCAGGTTGGCGTCTTCGCTGGCTTTTAAGCCGGGCCGGCAAGTGGCGCCGAAGGCGGCAATTTTAGCATGCTTCCAGGGCATGCTTTTCGCCCGCAGGAAAAACTCCATGTCTTTGGGGTTCGATCCGGGCCATCCGCCCTCAATGTAGGCTACACCAAGTTGGTCCAGTCGTGCTGCGATTTTGAGTTTGTCTTCCACACTGAGGGAGATGCCCTCCCCTTGGGTTCCGTCGCGGAGCGTCGTATCATAGATAAAAACACGGTCCAATCGGGGCACCTCTTTCTCCATCGGTAACTCTTATAGGTACAACGACGTGTTTCAGCCGGTATGTTTGCACTTGTGGGCACAATATTCCGGCGTTGATATGCGTGAAGAGCCGGCTTAAGCCAGCTCTTCTAGTACGCGATCAGTCATCTCTTCGGTGTTGACGAGGATTTTTCCTGCTTCCATGATGTCGCCCGTGCGGAAACCTTTCGATAAAACTTTTTCGACGGCATCTTCGATGGCCCGAGCTTCCGTCACCAGGTTGAAGGAATATTCGAGCATCATCGCCGCCGACAGGATCGTGGCCAAGGGGTTGGCTTTTTTCTGTCCGGCGATATCGGGCGCAGAACCGTGAGCCGGTTCGTAGAGAGCCACGTTGCCGCCGATGGAGGCCGACGGGAGCATCCCCAGAGAGGCCGAGAGCATGGAAGCCTGGTCGGTGAGGATGTCGCCGAAGGTGTTTTCGGTGACGACGACGTCAAACTGCCGGGGGTTGCGGACGAGCTGCATGGCAGCGTTGTCAACGTACATATGCGTCAAGGTCACATCAGGATAGTCAGCAGCGACACGGATGGCCGTCTCCCGCCAGAGCCGGGACGCTTCGAGGACGTTGGCTTTGTCGACGGAGCAGACTTCCTTGCGGGTGCGCTTGCGGGCCGCTTCAAAGGCCAGGCGGACGATGCGTTCGATCTCCGGTGTCGAGTACAGCATGGTATCCCAAGCTCTTTCGACACCGTCGACGGTTTCGCGGCCTTTGGGACCGAAGTACATACCTCCGGTCAGTTCCCGGATGACGACCATGTCGGTGCCTTCAAGGACTTCCTTTTTCAAGGTTGAAGCATCGGCGAGGGCGCTGTACATCCGGCAAGGGCGGATGTTGGCGTAGAGGCCGAGCTCCTTGCGCAGGGGAAGGAGTGCGCCCACTTCCGGACGGAGATGAGTCGGCAGGTTATCCCATTTGGGACCGCCAATGGCGCCGAGGAGGACAGCATCGCTGTTGTAGCAGAGTCCTAGCGTTTCTTCAGGCAGGGGATGGCCGGTGGCATCGATGGCGGCGCCACCGATGAGGCCTTGTTTATACTCAAACTGGTGGCCGTATTTTTCGGCGATCTTATCGAGGACGCGAATCGCCTGCGGGACGACTTCGGTACCGATGCCGTCACCGGGAAGGACTGCGATACGGTAAGCCACGGTTATCTCTCCTTAGGATGTCGTTGAGGTCATCGGCCGGTTCGCTATGAGTTCCGAAACGCACACCGTCCGATGACCCCAAGCAACCATCTGTGATTATGCTTGTTCATAGAAGTCAATTGGGTCGCTGAGCTAGTGTGCAAATTAGGCCTTAGCTTCGCTCAGACGGGTCTTCACATACTCCATGAGGCCGCCGTTGCGGATGATCTCTTGCATGGAGGCGTCGAGGGCTTTGGCGGTATAGGTTTGACCGGTGGTCATGTTGAAGATGACACCGCTGTCGGCATTCACTTGGATTACATCGCCTTCCCGGATGCCGTCAACCGCTTCAGGGCACTCGAAGATGGGCAGCCCGATGTTGATGGCGTTGCGGAAGAAGATGCGGGCAAAGGATTTGGCGATGACGCAGGAGACGCCGGCGGCGCGGATGCAGATGGGCGCATGTTCCCGGGAGGAACCGCAGCCGAAGTTTTTATCGGCGACGATGATGTCGCCGTTTTGCACTTTCTGCGGGAAGGTGGGGTCAGCATCTTCCATGCAGTGCTTAGCCAGCTCTTCCGGCACGCTCGTGTTCATGTAGCGAGCAGGGATGATAGCATCTGTATCGATGTCTTTTCCGAATTTCCAAACGCGGCCTGTGAACTCCATTTATTCCACCTCCCGGGGATGTACGATGCGGCCGGCGATGGCCGATGCGGCAGCGACGTTAGGTCCGCAGAGGTAAACTTCGCTCTCGGGATGGCCCATGCGGCCGACGAAGTTGCGGTTGGTGGTGGCGAGGGAGCGTTCCCCTTTGGCGAGGATGCCCATGTGGCCGCCTAAGCAGGGGCCGCAGGTGGGTGTGGAGACGGCACAGCCGGCGTCGATGAAGATCTCGATGAGGCCTTCTTTCATAGCCTGCTTGACGATGGCCTGGGTGCCCGGGAAGATGATGCAGCGCACGTTTTTATGCACTTTCTTGCCTTGCATGATCTTCGCGGCGACACGGAGGTCTTCGATGCGGCCGTTCGTGCAGGAGCCGATGACGACTTGGTCGAGCTCGACATGGCCTGCTTCGCTGACGGGTCGGGTGTTTTCGGGCAGATGCGGGAAGGCCACGACAGGCTCCAGTTTTTCGACGTCGTATTTGATGACGCGGTTATACTTGGCGTCTTCGTCAGACTGGTAGACTTTGTAGGGTTTGTTCGTCCGTTCTTCTACATAGGCGATGGTCTTTTGGTCGGCGGCGATGATGCCGTTTTTCCCGCCGGCTTCGATGGCCATGTTGGCCATGGTCATGCGGCCGTCCATGGACAGTTCGTCGATCGCGGAACCGGTGAACTCCATCGATTGGTACAGCGCGCCGTCGACGCCGATGTCACCGATGGTATGCAGGATCAGGTCCTTTCCGGTCACATCTTCCGGCAGTTTGCCGTCGTATTCAAATTTGATCGATTCGGGGACTTTGAACCAGGCTTCCCCTAAGGCGATGCCGGCGGCTAAGTCGGTGGAACCGACACCGGTGGCAAAGGCACCGAGAGCGCCGTAGGTGCAGGTGTGAGAGTCAGCGCCGATGACGACGTCACCAGGGGTGACAAGGCCTTTTTCCGGGAGCAGGCAGTGCTCGATGCCCATTTCTCCGACATCGAAATGGTTGGTGATGTCAAATTTACGAGCGAAGTCACGAACGACTTTCGATTGTTCCGCTGACTTGATGTCCTTGGCCGGGACGAAGTGGTCTTGGACCAGAACGACTTTATCTTTGTCGAAAACCTGTTCGAGGTTGATTTTTTCCAGTTCCTTGATGGAGACAGGAGCTGTAACATCGTTAGCCAAGACCAGGTCCAGTTTCGCACGGATCAGTTCGCCCGGCTCCACGGTGGCTTTGCCGGCGTGGGCGGCCAGGATTTTTTCGGTGATAGTCATACCCATGGTCGTTCCAGTCCCTCCTTCTGTCTTCAAAAGTATGTATTTTTCTACACAGCCCGCTCCGGCTTCGGTACGGGTGTTCTGTCATAGACGATTTTGTTGACGGCGTTCAGATAGGCCTTCGCCGATGCGACGATGATGTCTGTATCGACACCGCGGCCTGTATAGAATCGGCCTTCTCGCTCCAGCTTGACGCTGACTTCGCCCTGAGAATCTTCGCCCGAGGTGGTGGCGCTGATGACGTAGGCTTTCAAACGGGCGCCGACGCCGGTGATCTTGTCGATCGCTTTGTAAGCGGCATCGACGGGACCATCGCCGCAGGAAGCTTCTTCGAAGGTCTCTTCTTCCCGTTTCAGACGGACTGTCGCTGTCGGAACGAGGACGGTGCCGCTGGTGATGTGCAGGTAATCCAAGCGATACGCCTCAGGTACAGCCCGCAGTTCGTCTTCGACGAGTACGACCAGATCTTCATCGGTGATCTCGCTTTTACGATCAGCCAGGTTCTTAAAGCGGGCAAAAGCTTTCCCTAATTTTTCATCGTCCAGCTCAAAACCCAGCTCCTTGAGGCGCTCCCGGAAGGCGTGGCGGCCCGAGTGTTTCCCCAAGACGATGTTATTGGTAAAGATACCGAGCATTTGGGGATTCATAATCTCATAGGTGGTCCGCTCTTTTAAGACGCCGTCCTGGTGGATGCCAGACTCATGGGCAAAGGCGTTTTTACCGACGATAGCTTTGTTCGGTTGAACCAGCATCCCCGTCAAGTTCGAAACCAGGCGGGAAGTGCGGTAGATCTCGGTGGAGTTGATCGACGAGTCGAGCCCATATACAGACTTGCGCGTGTAGAGGGCCATGACGAGTTCCTCTAAGGAACAGTTGCCGGCCCGCTCGCCGATGCCGTTCATGGTGCACTCGATCTGTCGGGCGCCGTTTTCCAGGGCCGACAGGGAGTTGGCCACGGCGAGACCCAGGTCATTGTGACAGTGGACCGAAACGGTAGCCCGATCCATGTTGGGCGTGCCGTTGATGACCGTCTTGATAAAGGCGCCGTATTCTTGCGGTGTCGCATAACCCACCGTGTCAGGGATGTTGATGGTGGTCGCACCGGCATCGATGACGGCTTTGAAAATGCGGCAGAGGAATTCTACATCGCTGCGGAAAGCGTCTTCCGCCGAGAATTCGACGTCGGCAGTGAAGGTCTTGGCCAACTTGACAGCCTCGACAGCCGCTTCCAGCACTTGGTCCGGTTCCATGCGCAGTTTGTGGCGCATGTGGATGGGCGATGTGGCGATAAAGGTGTGAATCCGGGCTTGTTCCGCCGCCCGCAAGGCTTCGGCGGCCCGTTCAATATCTTTTCGGTTCGCCCGGGCGAGACCGGCAATGACTGGTCCTTTGACTTGGGCAGCGACGGCGCTGACAGCTTCGAAATCGCCCGGTGAGGCAATCGGGAAACCGGCTTCGATGACGTCCACGCCGAGTCGGGCCAGCTGATGGGCGATCTCTAGCTTTTCCTGAAGGTTCAGACTCACCCCCGGTGATTGCTCGCCATCGCGAAGCGTGGTGTCAAAAATAACGACTCGCTTGGACATCTCGAATCCCCCTTCTTTCGTTCAATCCGGTAGATTTATTCGTTCCATAGGCATTGGGTCAACCAACGCTTCGAAAACAGTAGTTATTGCGGCAGTGTATGCTGTTGCAAGATTTTGAATTAAGCAATTTTCGAAGGATTTTCACTGGAACGGAAGCTCCCTAGTTCGCGACCGTCTATCCTGCGTCTCCCTTGAGTTCGTCAGTCACAGACGATCAATTCGTCGAGGCCTTTTCCCCCTAAAACGGTGGGATAGACCATTTCCTGTTCGTCAACGGCCACTTCCACCATGACCATGCCCGGATGGGCAAAGGCTTCTTTCAGGGTCGACTCGACGGCCTCTTGGCTGGAGATATGGTAGTATTGAATGCCGTAGGCCTCCGCGAGCGATGAAAACTGCGGGTTGAAGGTCATCTTGACGCCAGAGTAGCGCTTGCCGCAGTAGAAGTGTTGCAGTTGCCGGACCATGCCTAAGGCGTGGTTGTTAAAGAGGATGATTTTTAAGGGGAGGTTTTCCTGCCGGGCTGTGCCCAGTTCCTGCATCTGCATCTGAATGGACCCGTCACCGGTAAAAAGGATGACCATGTCGTCGGGCCGGGCCATCTGTACACCGTTGGCGGCCGGGAGTCCGTATCCCATGGTACCTAATCCGGCCGAGGTGATGAAGCTTCCGGGACGGTTAAACTTGTAGAACAGCGCCGTCCAGATCTGGTGTTGGCCCACATCAGTGGCTACCCAGGCTTTATCGCGGGTCAGGTTACCGACCGTTTCGATGACCTGTTGAGCCGTCAGTTGATCGGTCCGAAATTTAAGCGGACGGTTCTGCTTCCACGCGGCGATCTGGTCCATCCATTCAGCTTGCTCCATCGGCGGGGTCAGCTTCAAAAACTCTTTCAGGACAATGCGGGCGTCGCCGACGATAGGCACATCGATATCGGCGTTTTTCCCGATTTCAGCGGGGTCGATATCGACATGAACGATTTTGGCATCTCGGGCAAACTTGCCTACATCTCCCGTCGCTCGGTCGCCAAAACGGACGCCGATGCCAATGAGCAGGTCTGCCTTGGAGATAGCCAAATTGGCGTAGGGAGTGCCGTGCATCCCCATGAGACCTAAGGACAGGCGGTGCGTCTCCGAAAAGGCGCCAATCCCCATGAGGGTCGTCGCCACAGGGATGTTCGCCCGCGTGGCCAGTTCGAACAGCTCTGCCGATGCCTGGGCATGGATGATGCCGCCGCCGATCATCAGAACGGGCCGTTTGGCCGCCTCGATCAGCTTGACGGCGTTTTTAATCTGGGACGGATGGCCTTTGACGTTCGGCCGGTATCCCTTGATGTCGACGACAGGTTTTTCGTCGGCATCGGGGCATGGGCATTGTGCCTGGAGCACGTCTTTGGGGATGTCGATCAGGACGGGACCAGGCCGGCCTGTCGAGGCGATGTGAAACGCTTCCTGCACTACCCGGGGGATCTCGGCGGGGTCTTTGACCAGATAATTGTGCTTGGTAATCGGTAAGGTGATGCCGGTGATATCCACTTCCTGGAAGGCATCGGTGCCGACCATGGAAGTGGGAACCTGCCCGGTGATGGCGATCATCGGAATGGAATCCATATACGCGTTCGCGATTCCGGTCACGAGGTTGGTCGCTCCCGGTCCTGAGGTAGCCAGGCAAACGCCCGGTTTGCCCGCAGCCCGGGCGTAGCCGTTGGCCGCGTGGGCCGCCCCTTGCTCACAGCGTACAAGGATGTGCCGGATCGGCGAGTCCAGTAGGGCATCGTATATCGGCAGCACTGAACCGCCGGGGTAGCCGAAAATCATCTCGACCCCATTGGCCTCTAAACATTTCAGCAGCGCCTGGGCTCCGTTCAAATCGTTCCACTCCCTTCTGTATCGCCGGACAAGAAAAGCCCCTTTGCGGGGCCTTCTTGCCGTAGTTCAGGCCAGATTATTTCTTATCTTTCAACCAGGGCATCATAGCCCGGAGCTTTTTGCCGACGATTTCGATCTCATGGGTTTCATCGGCTTGGGCCAGGGCGTTGAACTTCGGCCGGTTGACTTGGTTTTCCAAGAGCCATTCTTTGGCGAAGGTGCCGTTTTGGATTTCGGTGAGGACTTTCTTCATTTCTTTTTTGGTTTCGTCGGTGACGATGCGAGGTCCGATGATCATGTCGCCCCACTGAGCGGTGTCGGAGATGGAGTAGCGCATCCGGGAGATGCCGCCTTCGTACATGAGGTCGACGATCAGTTTCAGTTCATGGAGGCACTCGAAGTACGCCATTTCGGGAGCATAACCGGCTTCGACGAGGGTTTCAAAACCGGCTTTGACGAGGGCGGATGCACCGCCGCAGAGGACAGCCTGTTCGCCGAAGAGGTCTGTTTCGGTCTCTTCACGGAAGTTGGTTTCGATGACGCCAGCGCGGGTGCCGCCGGTGCCTTTGGCATAAGCAAGGGCGTAGTCTTTGGCACGGCCGGTCGCATCTTGGTGGATAGCGATCAGTGTGGGAACGCCAGCGCCCATGGTGTACATGCGGCGAACCATATGGCCGGGGCTTTTTGGGGCGACCATGAAGACGTCTACGTTTTTCGGCGGCTGGATTTGGCCGAAGTGGATGTTGAAGCCGTGGGAGAAGCAGAGGGCTTTGCCTTCGGTCAGGTGCGGGGCGATTTCTTTGCGGTAGACTTCGCCTTGCCGTTCGTCAGGGATGAGGATCTGGATGATGTCCGCTTTCGCAGCAGCTTCGGAGACAGGGTAGACTTCAAAACCGTATGCTTTCGCTTCGTCCCAACGGGCAGAGCCGGGGCGAAGGCCGATGATGACGTTAACTCCGGAATCTTTCAGGTTTTGGGCTTGGGCATGGCCTTGGCTGCCGTAACCGATGACAGCAATTGTTTTTCCATCTAATAACGAGAGATCGGCGTCGGCATCATAATACATTTTCATTGTTGGGGTTCCTCCATTCAAACGTTTAAACATATATTTGCTAGCTGCTTACTTGCTTCCCCGGACCATGGAGATCCGCCCGGTGCGGGCGAATTCGCGGATACCGAAGGGGCGCAGGGTGGTCAGCATGGCTTCGATTTTTTTCTGGTCTCCCGTCGCTTGGATCATGACGGAGTTGCGGCTGAGATCGACGATACTGGCCCGGAAGATCTCGCAGATCTGCATGATCTCACCACGGGTCGATGCGTCGGCAGCGACGCGGACCAGGATCAGTTCCCGGTGGACCGATTCTTCTTGGGTGATGTCGGAGATCTTGATGACTTCAATCAATTTGTGGAGTTGTTTGGTCACCTGCTCGATGATCTTCTCGTCACCGTCGACGACGATGGTCATCCGGGATACTTGCGGGTTTTCCGTCTCCCCCACGACGAGGCTCTCGATGTTGTACCCCCGGCGGGCAAATAAGCCGGCCACGCGCGTCAAAATCCCCGGTTTGTTTTCCACTATGACGGACAGGGTGTGCCGCATCGATTCCGCCTCCTTGTTATGTTCTTGCATTAGAGGTAATCATGGTTAGATGGGTACTCTGTAACTTTGTCTCTTCTTTTCGGCTTTTATCCTCGTCGTTGGAACTTTTATCTTTGAATGAGTTTTGTCTTCGGTGAGTTTAGTCTTCGGTGAATTTTTCCTTCGACAAGTTTTTTGGGGCGAGCTAGGGCGCCTATACCTGGCGTATTTACCCAGCATAGACACCCTAGCTCGGCCAAATCTCGAGATTTAAAATTTAGCGCATCCGCGCGCCGGTGGAGGCGGAAAGGACGTTCTGGGCGTAGCGCTTCATGTACCCTTTGGTTACACGGGGCTCCGGCGGCTGCCAGTTTTTCCGGCGTTCAGCCAGTGTGGCTTCGTCCACTTCTACGTTCAGCTTGCCTTCGGGAATGTTGATGGAGATAATGTCGCCTTCTTCCACAAAGGCGATGGGTCCGCCGTCGGCTGCTTCTGGAGAGACGTGTCCGATCGATGCGCCCCGGGTGGCACCGGAGAAACGACCGTCCGTGATGAGGGCCACGTCTTTGTCCAGGCCCATCCCGCAGATGGTCGACGTGGGGGAAAGCATTTCCCGCATGCCCGGGCCGCCACGGGGACCTTCGTAGCGGATGATGACGACGTCACCCTTTTGGATCTTGCCGCCGGTGATGGCTGCATAGGCCTCTTCCTCGGAATTGAACACGCGAGCGGGACCTTGGTGAACGTGCATCTCTGGAGCGACAGCCGCTTTTTTGACGACGGCGCCGTCAGGAGCGAGATTCCCCCGCAGGACTGCCAAGCCGCCGGTCTGGCTGTAGGCATTATCGACAGGCCGAATGACATCGGGCCGCAGGTTGGCACGGTTGGAGACGTTTTCAGCCACTGTTTTGCCGGTGACTGTAGGCAGGCTGCCATTGATGAGGCCTTGCTCGAGAAGGATGTTCATCACCGCAGGGATACCGCCGGCTTCGTCGAGGTCTTCAATGTGATGCTCACCAGCCGGAGCTAGTTTGCACAGGTGGGGTGTTCCCTTGCTTATTTCGTTAACGACGTCCAGGTTCAGATCCACACCGGCTTCATAAGCGATGGCCGGCAGGTGCAGCAAGGTGTTGGTAGAACAGCCGAGGGCCATATCGACAGTGATGGCGTTGCGGAAAGTCTGTTCGGTCATAAGATCGAGAGGACGAACGTCTTTTTCCAAGAGGTCCATGATCTTCATGCCCGTCTGTTTCGCCAAGCGGATCCGGGAGGAATAGACGGCGGGAATCGTCCCGTTGCCTGGGAGGGCCATGCCGAGAACTTCTGTTAAGCAGTTCATGGAGTTCGCCGTAAACATGCCCGAGCAGGAGCCACAGGTGGGGCAAGCGTTCTCTTCCAGGTCCTGCAGTTCGTCCGAGGTCATCTTGCCGACGTTATACTGGCCGACACCCTCAAAGACGCTGTTCAGGTTGACCTTTTTCCCTTGGAAACGACCGGCCAGCATGGGGCCGCCGCTGATGAAGATGGAAGGAATGTTTAATCGAGCTGCTGCCATGAGCATGCCCGGTACAACTTTGTCGCAGTTAGGGATGAAAACGAGGGCGTCAAAACCATGAGCCGTAGCCATGATCTCCACCGAATCGGCGATGATCTCCCGGGATGCCAGGGAGTATTTCATGCCGATGTGGTTCATGGCAATGCCGTCGCATACGGCGATGGCCGGAAAGGCCAGAGGCGTTCCGCCAGCTAAGCGAACACCCGCTTTTACCGCTTCGGCGATGGTATCCAAGTGGATATGGCCCGGGACGACGTCATTCTTGGCGTTCACAATCCCGATGAGCGGGCGGTTCATCTCCTCTTCCGTCAGGCCCAAGGCGCGAAATAGAGAACGGTGCGGCGCTTTTTCCACACCGCATTTCACGGAATGGCTGCGGGTGTTTTTGCTATCCAATTGGATCCCCCCTAGGTTTTGTTTTCTTCTGTTCGTTGTTCTCGCGATTGAGGAAAAGGTATAAAAAAACCTCCCGCCCAGACAGGTCCAAAATCCTGTCAGGGACGAGAGGTATTTCCCGCGGTACCACCCTGATTGTCGTACCATCGAAGTAGATGGCCGACCTCTTGTCCAGCGATGTTATCGCTGGAAGCTTGATAACGGACGCTTGCACCCGAAGGCGCTCCATCCGGCACCACCTACTACGCCGCGCCCTCAGGCTCGACAGTTCGGATAGCGACTTCGGGGAGAGACAACACTGTCGTTTTAGTACCGGTTTTCAGCTGCCCCGGCTCTCTGCTACTAAGGGACGTTCAGTGCCATAGTACCCCATCATCGTCTTTGCGTAGTATGTTATTAAAAAATAGTATAGTCATGGCTGCTCCCGGTGTCAATAACCCCTGGCAGTAAAAACTTTGTAAAGCTTTTTACGCTTTCCAGTTGCAATATTCACAATCTTGTGCTACCATAAAGGTGAGCAACACCCCTACAGCAAATTGACTCCGGTTCACCAAATCGCTAGGGTTTCGGAAACAGGTTTTCCCAGTCCAATGCAGGTGTTTACCAGTCTAACGGTGGGTCCTCAGGTTAGCCGAATCGGTCCTGAACGGTTGTTATCCCGTAAATCCCATCGGACACAAGTTAGGGTCTAGGTCGCTCAAGGGTTTCCAAGTCTCCCGTTTGTTGTCTCAGGTTTAGGTTTTTTCCCCAAGTGCGTTGTCTATCTGAATCAGTCCCTTAAGGTCCTTCGGTAGTTCGGTTCGTACCCGGTTCGGTTTAAGGTTCGTTCTCGGTATCTCCGGTTCGGTCCATCGGGTTAGGATTCAGGTTATTTCCTAGGTTGGGTCCCTATCTGGTTAAGGTTCAAGTTCTTTCTCAGGTACGGTTCCTTTCAAAACTCAGTTCTCGGTTTTTCTCGGTTTAGTTCCCTTTAGGTTTGGTTCCCGTTAGGTACGGTTCCTATCTCGTTCGGTTCCTCGCTCGTTGGATCCCGGTATCCCAATGGTTTGTTCCCCTATTGTCCGGTATCCCGTCTTCCCCCTGGGTAGGTACTCGTCTTGGCCCCTGGTCTATCCTTGGTCGGTTAGCTCAGTTGGTTCCTTGAACGATTCAGGTCCAGGTTGTTTGGTGAGATTTTATCCCTGGTTAGGTTCTTTCCTAGGTCTTCTGGTAACTGGGTCGATTCCGTATTGGTCAGTCGGTCGGTTCTTTCCTAGGTCAGTTCTTAGGCAGTTTGGTTATATCTGGTTCGGTTCCATCGTAGATTGGCTTTGACAAGGTTAGTATTTTCGCCTATCACTCAGTGGTGTCTTGTTGTTAAGGTAAGAGGTAGTCTTGATGCTCTTAGGAACGGTTACGCTGTAGGGGTAGTTGCTTCAAAGGAGAAGGCGCAAGCCTTCTTCTTTTATTTTTCTAGAGATTTCTTTTTCTACGGATATTTGCACTTTCTGTGGTAAATCAATAGGACTGAAGGCAGTTTCGTAGAAGGAGATCTGATCGACTTGAAAAAGTATGTCTGTGTTCCCTGCGGTTATGTCTATGACCCGGAAAAGGGCGATCCTGATTCAGGCATAGAGCCTGGCACCCCCTTTGAATCGATTCCCGATGATTGGGTCTGCCCCGTGTGCGCTGTCGGAAAAGATCAGTTTGAACCTATGGATTAGCTTAAGAAAGAAAAAGAGGCCCCTCTGTGCGGCCTCTTTTTCTTTTCTATATCTTAGAGAAAGTGCTATTTTTTCACTCCCTCTCTCGCTATAATGATAATGATAAAGTATAGTTCGGAGGTGAGCTCGGTGCATGACATGATCATAGTAGGCAGCGGTCCCTGCGGCCTCGCTTGTGCCATCGAAGCGAAGATCCACGGTTTGGACTTCGTGGTCCTGGAAAAAGGTTCTATCGTCGATTCTGTCGTAGGTTACCCCACGTATATGATCTTAAGCAGCACCACCGATATGCTGGAGGTTGGCGGATTGCCCTTTGTCGTTCAAGGTTGTCGACCAACCCGTCAAGAAGCCGTTCGGTATTATTTGAGAGCCGCCCAGCATTTTGATGTTCCCATTAAAACCTATCGTCAGGTGACCGATATTCAGCGCACGGATACGGGCTTTATGGTGCACGCAAAAAATGTATTTACCGGTGAAATCCGGATATATTTTTCGAAACGCGTCATCGTGGCGACCGGATGCTACAACACCCCCAACCTGCTTGGCATACCCGGAGAAAATCTACCCCATGTGAGCCATTACTATAAAGAGGCCTTTCCCTATTCGGGCCGTAAAACAGTGGTCGTCGGCGGGGGCAATTCTGCCGCGGAGACCGCCTTAGACCTCTATCGCCATGGTTCAGATGTGACCCTAGTCCACCGGTGTGAGCAACTCGATGGAAACGTAAAACCCTGGATCGGCGCCGATATCCTCTCACGCATTCTCAAAGAAGACATCCCCACTTTCTTCAACAGTCATTTGGAATCTATCCAACCGCGCTCAGTCACAATACGGCGAGACGGCGACCGGTATGAAGTAGAAGCAGACTTCGTCTTTTTGATGACGGGCTACCGGCCGAACGCGAAACTGCTCGTCGATGCCGGTGTCGCTCTCGATGAATACGGCTTCCCTACTCATAACCCTCTGACGATGGAGACAAACATTCCCGGTCTCTATGTGGCTGGTGCCATTTCCGAGGGCTGGCGTGTGACCCAAGCGAATATCGAAAAAGGCCGTTTTCACGGCAAACGGATCATCCAATCTTTTGACGAAGTGTAATCAGACGGATCGTGGCTTCATGTCCTGTGTTCCCTGACAGACTTGCTCGTCATCATCATGAGGGGGCTTCCTTACCGTGTCTACGTCGACTCCTATCCCCAATCCCGGCGATGTAATACCTCATTTTCAACCGATCCTTACGATGGATACACAGCGGATCTTCGCCTATGAAGTGTTGGGGCGCTGGCAGACGCCTCAAGGGACTCGCAGCCTGGGTCCTTTTTTTCACGATCCCTTCATAAGCACGGAGGATCATATTCGGATCGATCGCATCATCCGGCAGAAGGCGATCGCTGCCCTGGCGAAAGCACCGGAAGATACACGCCTCTTTCTCAATCTGAAACCCAACTGGATCTATTCGTTTCGAGACCACCCAGAGAAACTTCCGACCTTACAGTTTTTGCGGGAACATAACGTCGATCCGTCGAGATTCACCGTAGAGATCACCGAAGACAGTTTTAACGATGATATCGAAGATCTCGCCCGGGTCACCCAGACCTACCGGGAAGCGGGCTGTCAGATCGCCATCGACGATGTGGGCAGCGGTTTTATCAACTTTGACCGCATCGCCTATATCAAACCAAATATTCTTAAACTGGACCTAGAGCTGGTCAAGAAGTGCACTCGAGAAGACTTCTTTAAAGAAGTTCTGGCTTCCTTCGCCAATACAGCCGAAAAAATCGGCGCCTCGTTGCTCTTTGAAGGCATTGAGACCGAAGAAGAGGTGCAAATCGCCCTCTCTTTAGGCGCCCGTTACCTGCAAGGGTATTTCTTCGCGAAGCCGTACGATGAATTTCTAAGTCCAGACGTGTTCCATCACTGCCTGAGCTATCAGATCCGTCAGTTCGTCGACCACGCTCTTTGGGAGACTCATTCGGATCAGCGCGCCTCCGACGCGCTGCGCAACTCCTTGCTGGAGTGTTTACCCCGTTGGCCCGAGGGCACCGATCCACGCTGGCGAAAGGCCGACGAGTTCATCCTCCGTTTTCTCGATTCTCTTCCGAGACTCGTGTCTCGCGTCTATCTTTGTGACGAGCGAGGCTATCAATATTCATCGAACTTTACTCGCCATCACGGCGAATGGATCACCGAAGAGGAGTTTCGCGGACGAAACTGGGCCTGGCGGCCTTACTTCCTCAACAACATCGTGAAAGCCACCTATAAAGAAACAGGCAAACTGTCCAGCACCTACACCGATGCCCATAGCGGTTGTAAGATGCGGACCTACATATATCCCGCTGGTGACGAATTGTTTTTATGCCTCGATCTATGCATCGATTAAATTCTCACTATTCGAATAAAAGACGTTAAAAAATTAGAACAGGCCGGAAAGCGTAGTGCTTCCCGGCCTGTTCTTTTTTGATATCAGTTGACAAATTTCAGCCCTTCCGGAATCGTATCGGAAGGCAGTCGTTTCGGCTCTCCCGGTCCAGGCAATCCTTCAAAAGAGGGGATCTTATTCTCTTCGTTGCTGGGTTTCACCACGGCGGGAACCGTCGCTGTGGAACTGGACGCCCCCCCAGACGAGGTTTTGTCCGGGTATTTGCGGATGATCAACACTTCAACCCGCCGGTTATTCGCCCGCCCCTCAGCGGTATCATTCGTGTCTTTCGGATGATACTCACCATAACCGACAGCGGTAAACTTAGCCGGATCTAATTTTCCTTGGTTTAGAATGCGTTTCATCACATTTAAGGCCCGCTTGGCGCTCAGATCCCAGTTGGAAGGAAACTCGGCCGTACTGATGGGCAGATTGTCCGTATGACCGGCGATGCGCACATCATTCCCCTTCAACCCGCTCAGGAGTTCTGCCAACACATCCAGCGTCGGAAGTGCCTCCGGCCGCAGGTTGGCCTTGCCGGAATCAAAAAGAGCTGCGTCCCGAAAAGAGATCTGCAATCCTTCTTGCGCCAAACTGGTTTCGATCTGGTTTTGCAATCCTTTATCTTGGATGTATTTATCCATCTGGGTTTTCATCTCTTGAAAGTTCCGCGCTTCTCGGAGCGATTCCATTACGGCCATTTCTGGCGGCTGGTCACTCGCTCCCTCTGTGGGCATGGGACTGGAATTCATCATGAGGCCGGAGCCGCCTTTGAAGACTGTTTCCATCGCTTTTTTTAAGGCTTCAAATTTTTTTGTATCTACCTGGCTTACGGCAAACATGACGATGAACAAAGCCAGCAAGAGCGTCAACATGTCGGCGTACGGAATCAGCCATGTCTCATCAACGTGTTCTTCATGGTGCTGCTTCTTTTTGCTCATCAGCGAGCTCCTTCTTTGTCCATTGCCTGCCGTTCCGTCTGTGTCAAATGAATCATCATTTTTTCACGGATTTGAATCGGGCTGCTGCCGACTTGGATGGAAAGAATCCCTTCCAACATCATCGTCTTTAGCTTAACTTCTTCTTGAGATTTCCGCTTCAGCTTCGTAGCAAAGGGGTGCCAGAGCACATACCCGGTGAAGATACCAAACAAGGTCGCCACGAAGGCGGCGGCGATCATGTGACCCAGCTTTTCCACGTCATTTAAGTTACCGAGAGCCCCGATGAGACCGATAACGGCACCCAAAACACCGAGTGTAGGCGCGTATGACCCAGCGGAGGTGAAGATCATGGCACCGACCCGATGCCGTTCTTCCATGGCGGCGATCTCTGCCTCAAGCAGTTCCCGAACAAACTCTTCCCCCTGACCGTCGACGATCAGGCGAATACCGTTTTTGAGAAAAGGTTCCTCCAGCTTTTCAATGGCCGCTTCCAGCGAGAGCAGACCTTCCCGCCGGGCTTGTTGAGCCATTTCGGTCATCTGATCAATGATCACCTTCGGCGCGGTCAGTTTTTGTTCTTTAAAGATGATCCGGAACAGTGTCGGTATCTTTTTGACCTCATTCATCGGAAAGGAGTTCAGCAGTGCAGCAAACGTTCCGACAAAGATGATGATGATGGCGGCTGGGTTGACAAGAACAGAAACGTCGGCCCCTTTGGCAATCATGCCCCCGACAACCGCGAAGATGCCAAGAAATAATCCGGCTACAACGGCTGTATCCATGCTTTGCACCTCGTTTTTCACATTTCGGGATTCTATATTTTTCCTTCACAAGGAAGCTCAATTGTGACCCGGTAAAAGCTATTCGACGTCGATGAATTTGTTACCTTCCGCCAAAAGTCTCATTTCTCAAAAAGATTTCATGAAGGACAGGTAAAAAATAAGCCCCCGGCCGTTCGAATCTTCGAATTGCTCCGGGGGCTTTTAGATGCAATTCCGATATGTACCGACTTCTTACCGTTTGTGGCTCCGGCGCCAGATACCCATTTTTTCGGCGTCCTTGATCAGCTCTTCCCGGAAATCAGGATGGGCGATGCCGATCAAGCCTTCGGCCCGCTGCCAGGCCGATTGGCCTTTGCAGTTGAACATGCCGTACTCGGTCACCACGTACATGGTGTTGGAACGGGTGTCGGTGATAATCCCGCCCGGGGTGATCGTCGGCAGAATGCGCGATTTGAGGTTCCCCTGCTTATCCTTGTATGTCGATGACAGGCAGATAAAGCTGCGGCCCCCTTTGGAGAGGTAACCGGCGATGACGAAGTCCAACTGGCCCCCTTGACCGCTGATGTGGCGAACACCAGCCGATTCCGAACAGACCTGTCCAAAGAGGTCAATCTCGACGGCGTTGTTGATGGTGACGAGGTTGTCAATCTTAGCGGCCACTTCGGCAGAGTTTGTGTAATCGACGGGATAACTGGCGCAGAAGGGGTTGTCATCGAGAAAATCGTATAGTTTTTTGCTACCTAAGGCGAAGGTGTAGGCAATCCGGCCGTTGTCGATGTTTTTGCGGCGTCCGTTCATCCGTCCGGCCATAAACATATCGACGAAGCTGTCGGCGAGCATTTCCGTATGACCACCGAGATCTTTGAGGTCTGATTCAGCGATCATCGCGCCGAGGGCGTTCGGCATGCCGCCGATACCGAGTTGGACACAGTCGCCGTCGCGCATTTCCTTCATAACCAGCTGGGCGATAGCGCGGTCGACCTCACTGGGCGGTGCGGAAGGCAGTTCCGGCAGCGGCAGGTTATCTCCTTCAATGATGCAATCAACTTGGTCGATGTGGATGCCGTGGCCATAGCCGCCATGGACGCGAGGCATATTTTCGTTGACTTCCACCACGATCTTTTTGGCCCGTGCGATCGCGCCGTAATGATGGCTGTTGCTGATACCAAAGTTGAAGAAACCAAACTTGTCCATGGGAGCCGATTGGACGACGAAGATATCGGTCGGTTGATTTTCCAGTACATAGCGAGGTAATTCGGAGAATTTGATGGGATTATAGAAGGCGGCACCCATGCCGGCATACTTGCGATCCAGGCCTGTAAAGTGCCAGGAGTTCCATGTGAAATGTTCCCCGGTCGGATCGGATTCAAAGGCTTTCGAGGGGTGGACGGAAACGCCGACTCGAATATTTACATCGAACAATTCCTCTTTTCGCTCCGCCATGGCGGCGTCGAAGGCTCGCGGGGCCGTTAAACAAAAGCCGTATTCAATCCAGTCCCCCGATTTGACTAACTGTGCCGCTTGTTGTGGCGAAACGAGTTTCGAACGATAGATGTCTTGCAGACTCATCTTGTTTGGTTACCCCCTGTTGTTTTTCTTGCTCCTATAAACGAGGATTGAGCGAATGTATAGACTATTTGGATTATACTGAAATTTTTGTTGCCAGTAAATACCCCAATTGGCAACGCTTTTGGGAATTTACAGGATAAAAAAGAAAAAAGCCGCTCCCTTTTTAAGCGGCGACTTACCGTGACGGATAGTTTCATTTACCATTGGCTAGCCTTTCCTGCCGGTCACTTTTTCACGACGGATTCCCGCCTTTGATTCTCATTTACCCTTACGATTCACGGAAGAGGTAAGAAAGCAATACGTATTTCAAAAGTATTTTTGTGTATCAACACTTAGTCGAGGTTCTTCCGGAATCGCTTGGCCGCGAGGAAAAAGAGGACGAATGAAAAGGTCGCTAGGACCAATGTTTCCTTCCAGAGGTACTCCAGTCCGATTCCTTTTAAAAATATCCCTCTCACGATGACTAAGAAATAGGTCAATGGAACAACGCCACCGAGTCCCTTGAGCAAAAGCGGCATCGTATCGCGGGGAAAGATAAAGCCAGAAAGCAGGATGGATGGGAGAATCAGCAAGATGGTCATCTGCATCGCTTGCAGTTGGGTTTGAGAGATCGTAGAGATAAGCAAACCGATAGCGAGAACGGTCGTCACGAACAGCATCGATAATATGATGAGTAGCAGAAAGCTCCCTTTCGGCGGAACGCCGAACCAAAAGATGCCGACGCTCAGAATAAGCATAAGCGAGACAAAGGCGATGATCACAAAGGGGACGAGTTTACCGAGCATCAGTTCAGTGGGCCGCACCGGCGTCACGACTAATTGCTCCAAGGTACCCCGCTCTTTCTCCCGGACTAACGAAAAAGCGGTGAGCATGGCAATGACGTTTTGAATGATCAATCCGATCAGCGCGGGGATGTTAAAGACGAGCGATTTCATGTCCGGGTTATACCAAACCCTTGTCTCCACCTGTACCGGAAGGACCGGGGTTTGTCCTCCCTGCTGGGCGAGCCGTTCCGCTTGTACTTCCCAACCGGTGTTAAAGCCGACCGTTTGTACCGCCGACATTGCGGCCCGGGCGGCCGTCGGATCAGAACCGTCGACGAGAACTTGTACAGCCGTATTTCCGTTGCCCTGCACCTGCTTGCCATAGTCAGGGGGGATGATAACAGCAACCCGGGCCGACGAACTATCAAGATAGCCTCTGATCTCATCATATCCCCGGACGTAAAAATCGGGGTCAAGATAAGTGGAGTTTCGTAGGGAACTGATCACTTCACGGCTATCTTGGCTCATGGACTGGTCCCAGACGACCGTCGGCATGTGGTCTACGTCGGTATTGACAGCGTATCCGAAGAGCAAAAGCATGATCACAGGCATACCGACGGCCATGATGACGCTCGGTTTATCTCGGGCGATTTGACGGAACTCCTTGATCAAGATGGCCATAAAACGGGACCAGTTAAACCTCTTCATCCTTCTCCCCCCTTACCGCTTTCCCTTGTTTCGCGGATCGTCAGCGGCTTCCCGTTCGACGTAATGGATAAAGAGATCATCTAGGTTGGCTTTATTTTCCTTTGCCTTCATCTCAGCGGGTGTGCCAAAGGCGATCAGTTGGCCGTAGAAGACGAATCCTAGGTAATCACAGGTGTCGGCTTCGTCCATGTAGTGGGTGCTGACGAGGATGGTCATGCCTTCTCGAGCTAACGTATGGATAATCTGCCAAAAGACCCGCCGGGACACGGGGTCGACACCGGCCGTCGGTTCGTCGAGGACGAGCAGTTTCGGTTCGTGGAGCAAGGCACAGGCCAGCGCGACCCGCTGTTTCCAACCGCCTGACAGAGAGTGGACGAGTTGAGGCAGGCGTTCGTTCAGACCAATCCGCTCGATGACTTGCCGCTTGCGCTCAGCCGCGAGAACTCCCGTCAGGTTATAGATTCCCGCGTAAAAGTCGATATTCTCGCGAACGGTCAGATCCTCATAGAGGCTGAATTTCTGAGACATATAGCCGATATGCTGCTTGATTTCTTCGGGCTGCGTTTTTACATCAAAGCCGAGGACAGTAGCATGTCCCTCCGTCGGCATCAAGACGCCACAGAGCATGCGGATCGTTGTCGTTTTTCCGGCGCCGTTCGGCCCGACAAACCCCATGATCGATCCGACAGGCAGTTGAAAGGTCACACCCTGCACTGCCGTATAGTTTCCAAACCGTTTGCCCAGGTCTTGGCAGTCGATAGCCAGTTCGGTTTTTCCCATTCCCTTGCCTCCTTTCGGCGAGGGTAGTATTACTTAGATGTACGTTCTAACGTCTAGAGTTCTCAATCTCTAGAAATCTAGATTTCTGTAGTTCTAGATTTCTACAGCCATACAGTCTTGCTGAGCCACTGAATCTTATCTAGACGGTCAATCGGCTCAGTTCGTGTTTTCGAAAGCAACGTCTGCTGGCATCCCTGGCTTTAGCAGATCTAGTCCATTTTTTAGTTGAGTCTTTACACCGAACACGAGAGCCGTACGCTCTTCCTTGGTCTGTACGTTTTTCGGGGTAAATTCGGCCTTGTCACTAACTTGCGTGACTTGTCCGTCAAAGACTTGTTCCGGATAGGCGTCGACACTGACCTTGGCCGGTTTGCCGACGGCCATGTTGCTCAGCTCCGCTTCGGGAATATAGACTTTCACCCAAAGATCCTGTTCATTGAGGATCGTGACGAGGCGCGATGCCGTGTTGACGACTTGACCAAGTTCTACATGCTTATATAGAACCCGCCCCCTGACGGGGCTTTTGATCACGGTTTTGTCCAGATTGACTTGGGCCAGTCGTACCTTTTCCCGTAGACTGTCTACGACTGCTTTCTGGGCTTGAATGGTCGGTTCTGTGTATCCTGCCAAGGCTTGATCCAGGTTCGCTTGAGCGGCAGCTAACTGGGCACGGACAGATCCAATTTGGGCTTGACTCCCGTCCAACTGCGCCCGGCTGCTATCCAGTTGGGCTTGCAAGGTCTCTACCTTATTCTGCTCATTTTCCAGTTCGCGGCTGCTCAAGGCACCAGCGTCATGGAGGGTTTGGCTGTCTTTGAGTATCTTTTCTTCATGGCGTAAGTTCTCCTCATCTCGGGCTACGAGGGCCTTCACCTGCGCCGACGAAGCAGCCATCTGATCGACCGTCGCTTGATACTGATCGACATTGGCTCGGTAGCGGCGAATTTCCTCGGCACGGCTGCCGTTGACCAGGTCCAACAGCTTTGACTCGGCCTGTTTAAGATCATCTTCTGCGACGGACATATTCAATTGGGCTGTCTGTGGTTCTAAGACGGCGATCACATCACCCGCATTGATTTCTTGTCCTTCCTGAACGCGAAGTTCGGCAATACGTCCAGATATCTCCGGCTGAACCGGGACCATGGTACCTTCAATTGTCCCGGAATAGAGTGTCTTGGCTGGTTTGAAGATTCCGGCCATGATCGACGTGCCGCTATGCTTAGAAGCGTACAGGCCGATTCCCAACAGTGTCGCAGCGACAATAACGACTACGCCGCCTATGACGAGACCCTTCCCAGGCTTCATCGGTAAATCCCCCTCCCCCTTGTTTCTCCTCAGCTCGGTTTCGGTTTCTGCCTATAGATTCGTTTTCTATATCTGCTTCGGTTATCGGTTTAGCTTTGCTTTCTACACCGGTTTTGCTTTATGCACCGGCTTTGCTTTAGCTTCAAGCTATTTCTCTGCCACTGCCCCATTCAAAAAGAGATCGATAATTTTCAGGATCTCCTCTCGGTTGTCTTTTCCCGCTTCTCGTTTCGTCAACATCACCCCGGAGAGCATGTAAACGACTACCATGCCGAAAAAAGAACGGACTAACACCCAAGCGGGAAGGTCTTGGCGAATCTCCCCCTTTTGCTGCCGCTGCTCTATTAGACGGATGAGCTGTTCCTGGCTTTTGTAAGCTACTTCACCGATGATTGCTTCCCGGAGTTCGGGATGGTATTGGGCTTCCGTTAAGATCAAACGAAGCAGGGCCTGATTTTCTAAGAGGAAATCTTGCCGTTCAAGGGCAATCATGAGCAGCACTTCCCGCAGGGGAAGGTTTTCGTTTTTTACAATCATCTGGGTCAGGGAGTTTACGCTCTTGGGTCCCATCGTGTTTCGGATCAATGGAACCAGCATGGCCAGAAGGATGTCCTTTTTCGTCTTAAAGTGGCGGAAAATCGTTCCCTCGGAGACGCCGGCTTGACGGGCGATCTCGCTCGTCGTGGCGGCACTGAATCCTTTTTCTGTAAAGACAGCTAGGGCAGCGTCGAGGATGTTCCATTGTTTGTCCGTGAGTTGCAGGTCGGAAGGTTCTTGGAGACCCGTTGAATTCGGTCGTTCTGATAAGCTTCGATCATCCATCGAGTTTCCCACCTCTAGTTCAAGTTATTGCTCACGCTTTGAATGTATTCACTTCTAAAAAGTGAGTGATTACTTACATTGTGAACTGGCGACCAATACCTGTCAATAGCTAGTCACTATAATATTTCTTCGGGAATCTGGACAAAACTCCTGGAGCGGGCTAAGGTAACATTGAGGTGATTGTATATGGACTCGCTGACGATGAAGGAAGTACAGGCTCGGGTCGATGAGTATATTTCTCAATTTGAAGAAGGTTATTTTGATCCGCCCACACTCGTGATCCGTCTCTGTGAAGAGTTAGGGGAACTGGCTCGGGAAGTGTCTCACCAATTCGGTCCCAAAAAGAAAAAGCCCGGCGAAGCGGACGGCGATATGGAACTGGAGATCGGTGATATCCTCTTTATCCTGGTCTGTCTCTGCAACTCCCGGGGGTACGATCTAGGCGATATTTTCCGGCGGACGATGGAAAAGTACGAAGTCCGGGACAAGGACCGGTGGACGCGGAAAAAAAATTAAACCCATCGTTCGAAGGATGGGTTTATCTTCAGTAATGGGCTTTTGGATGGACTTTTTGAATGTCCCGGTTCCGTTTATGAGATCGACTGTACAATTACCTCACCGGTAAACAAGTCGATACGGCGGATGTTGTTGTATTGGGGATGGACCGAATGTTCCCGGATGACGATGGCGCTTCCTTCGACGGTAAAAGCCATCTGGTTCTTCCGGCGTGTCAACCCTGCCGAGAGACCGTCGACGAGTTGGAGCAAGCGCAGCATGGGCAGCAGCCGGAACGGGAAGGTGTCCGGAAGCTCTTGCTCCCGGTGATGATGGTACCGAATCAGTTCCACCACGTCCGGAGGTTGCCGGTAGTAATGAGCAGCGAATTCGGCACTCCGTTCGGCATGTTTTCGTCCATCCTCAAAGAACTGAACCGGTGTGACTACGTCTCCGATTTTGGCTTTCGGTTGGACTTTGCCTAAATCGTGAAAAAGGATGGCCTGTACCAGTGTATCTTTTTCGATGCCGATTTGTTCGGTAATGCCTTGTTTATGTAGATCGGCAAGAACTTTCAGCGCGTTGATGACATGGCGATAGGATCCATCTTGGATGATATCTGTAATCGTTATAGTCCCCGAGCCGGCGTCATAGACGTCGACATATTCCGGCGTCGTCTTGAGCTTTAGGGTCACTTTGGAGTTCGGCAGTGTAAGCGAGAAGGCCTCCTCGAGCTCTTGGTTGGCCCGGATTAGGCTTTCTTTCAGTTGTTTACTCGCCGTCACATCTTGAATCGTCGCCAAGACGCCTCGGACCTCTCCCTCTTTGATAACGGGAACGAAGTTCACCTGCAGATTTTTCCCCGACAAGGTTCGCCGTTCTACATCAAACCGAGGCACTCCCGATTCAAGCACTTGTTTCCAATGGCTCAATTGTGCATACTCTGCAGGAGTTGGGTTAAAGACTAGACCGACAGTCTCTTCAATTAACGTTCCCCGTACGGCTGCTACGCTTTCGAGTCCCAAGATGCGTACCGCCGCCTCGTTGATAATATTAATCCGTCGACGACAATCAATGAGCAGCAGCCCTTCATGCATCGACTTGATGATTACCTCAAAGAGATCCTCTTTACCCAGACATCCTTCTTCGCGGTTGCGCCGCGAGTCAGTTTCAACTGGGGTGCCCGAAATGCTAGGATTACCAGGAGTGTCCGGCGTGTCCGGACCGTTCGGATTATCGATCGAATCGATAGGATCGATAGCACATTCATTGGATGATACGGATTTACTCATGGTTGATCGCCTTCCTCCACCGAACAATAACGTTCATTAGATCCCTATTCGGCAAAAGCGAGCGAATTCCTATCCCCGGGTTTTATGATTTTTTCTCCTTACTGACGTCGAGTAATTATGAGAGTCTGGTGATATAGCCCTAGAAAATTTTCCAGTTGACTCGTTTTGCTCTTTGTGTTAAACTGATTCTCGTCCCAAGGGGAACGATACTCAAAGCAACAGAATACGCCGGTGTAGCTCAGTTGGTAGAGCAATTGATTCGTAATCAATAGGTCGCCGGTTCGAGTCCGGCCATCGGCTCCAGTGGAAATCAACGCCTCCAGGCATCTGGAGGCGTTTTGTTTTTCTGTTTTGGGGACAATCTGGGGACAAACAACACCTAATTACCCTAATTCAACCTTAAATCACACCCCGACGTAGCTTTTTAAGTAACCGAAAATGAAGGTAGCCCCATCTGAAAATCCGTTTTAATACACAATCCGTCAGACTTCAATGTACCGTAGAATTTTGGTGTAGTTAGGTTTACCATGATCCATACTTACACATAACAGTTGCTGGTATCTCTCATCGAAACTAAGGCAATATCGTAATTGATACTCCGAAATACGAGTAACCGTTACTCCCAATTCATTGATGAGCGAAAAGTCATAATCGTCGTCACCATAGAAGAGCGTATATGTCCGTCCATTATCGCAAACTAGTTTGTCGCCAACTTTCATAGACAAACATTCCTTCATAAACTAAACGTTAACAATTAAACTAGCCGAAGCGGATTATAAGATAAAAACAGGGAAGCCCTGATTTTCAATGAAGGAAATCAGGGCTTTTTCAACCTTAAATTAGCCTAGACTTCTGCAGTAGTCGTTTGACAATTACTGCGACTTCTGCCCTGGAGATATCATCTTTCGGTGCAATCATCGTTCCACTTTTCCCCGTTACGATTCCAGTCTTTATGCAATTAGCTATGCTTGTTTTTGCCCACTCAGATGAATCCCCGGAGTCTAGATACTGTTTCAGAAGATTATCCGATTCATCAATCTTCAAATCAACCTTTAAACCAGTAATCTTCATTGCTTTTGCAATCATTGTCATGGCCTGTTCACGAGTTATCATATCCGTGGGACCAAATTTATTGTCCCCGTACCCGTTAATGATGCCACGGTCAAAAGCTGTTTCGACGTATTGGCAATACCAGTCTGAAGGATTAACGTCGGTGAAATTATTCTTACCTGTCCCAGGTTTTAGACCAAGTGCCCTGACGATAATAGTTGCAAATTCAGCCCGAGTAATATTTCGTTCTGGCTCAAAATTTCCGTTTCCGACGCCACTAATCACCATTCTTGATCCCATGTCATTGACGGAATCCTTTGCCCAGTGATTAGATACATCGGAAAATTCTATGGGATGCCATATTACCGAATAGGCACTGTTTGTTAGGCTGTTAATTTTCGCAAAATACTTGCCGTTAATAGCGACGACCTTTGTGGGTACATGCCGAATTGTTCCGTCTACATCCAGGATGACACCAGTTGTTATTTTGCTCGGATCAATTCCATCCGGTATCGGGATAGTTCTTTCTACATAAGCGCTAAAGGTATTAACTTCTACTGTTTTTCCTGCGTATGAACATTTCACATTGAATTCTACCGGAGGTACCACGATAGTAAGCTCATTCGCTTTCGCTACATTTTGGATAACTTTAACCGTGTCCTCATTTGGCTTTGAAATCTCAACTTGTACGTTGACATCTTTTAAGGTGATGTTATTCCCCAGCTCTTTCGATATCTCATCAATATTAATTTGCTGAGCAGGAAGCGTATAGGTAGCCCTATCCGTTTTTACTTCCAGGACCGCCTCCTTGTTTTCCATATTTTTAATCATTTGACCGTTAATTTGGCCTACAATAATATCTGCCTTGGCGTTAACTGGAATGGTTATGACCGAATTTACCCCTTCGCTTTCTAGCTTCTGCTCGATTCTTCTTTCGTCAACCGTTATTGTTGCAACAGTTTTTCCGTCAATATTTGACGTAGTCAAGGTGCCAGCGTTTTCTGCCTTATTATTAACCAGAACGTCTACCTGATTATTCTGCGAGGGTGTAGAATTCTGGGTACTGCCACCTCCGCTAGAAGAGGAGTGAGGTGCAACTTGGTTGGAAGGGACTGACTCAGCACTTTCACCGACCGCGTTTTTTGCCTTAACTGTAAACGTATAACTTGTGCCATTACTCAGCCCCGTTACCGTAATGGGAGATCCATTTCCCGTAGCCGTAATGCCGCCTGGGTTTGATATCACTTCATACGATGTAATGGGAATACCGCCACTATACAATGGAGGGCTAAAACTTATAGTAGCTTGTCCATTACCTGCGGAAGCTGTTACATTGGTAGGGGCATCAGGCACGACGGCAACAAAGCGAATGAAACCATCTCCAAGTTCAAAGTTTTCTGGCTTAAAAATTCCCCTTAAATTTACCTCTAACTCAGGAACTCCTGAATTCCCATCAGTATCAATGTAGAGCTTGGTGGTATTTCCTGAAGTGAAAACCTGTACGGACTTTGCAGCAACATTAGTTCCGTCGCCGCTAGTTACCGCTCCTCCTGTAAAATCCACCACAGGCTGTCCATAGACATAACCATTAACGGAATTAGTAGCAAAACCGATTACATTAATGGCATCACCGGTGCCAAAATTGGTTAGAGTGTCTACCCCATTACCACTTTGGTTAAAAGCAATTACTTCGGCGTCTTGACCTAAGGTTATTTCGTCATTCCCTTGGCCGCTCCAAAAAGCGATTGCGTTATTTGTCAATTTATTTCCTGATGCACGCAAATGTGAACCGGCACTTGAACTTTCTTCTAAAATCCCATAGTCAAAACCGGAAACTACATTATCTTCAACAATGGCATTCGAATCCTCGTAAATATCAATGCCCATATTTGAGAATCCACCATCATCGGAAGTTCCATCGTTATGCCATGAAGTATACGGATGCCTAGTAATTGTATTTCCTTCAATCTGAACCCCATCACCGGCATAATAAAGTAAAATCCCTGAAGGCCCAGATAGTCCTAGGTTGAGATAGCTTCCTTCCTCGCCCTCCGGTGGAATTACAACCCCGATACCAAGAATATTATTATCCCTAATAATCCCCGTAGTTCCACGGCGATCACCATTAGCGCCACCTTGACCAGAACGATCGGAAGAGCCTACCTGTATACCATTTCCGGTGCTGTATAGCGTCTGCCCGTAACCCTGGATAAGGTTATCATGAATATTAACTTCCAAAGTTGGTCCCCAGGCAAGTATGGCTGTTTTCTGGAACTTATCTATTGTAGAGTTCTTTACAGTAAGAGTATGGGCTGCTGTTCCTTGGGCGCTTTCAGCGAAAATACCCTCGTTATGATTCGCCCCCGCTGGTTGGTCTGAAGGCAGGTATCCGCTTGGTGTAGACATGCCATAATCTGATGCCAGTTCACGAACACCGGTTACCCTTACCGAGTCGATGGTTACATTTGTGTTATAGGCACCGATTCCGACAAAGTCAAAGTCCATCCTATGATTTACATCATATGTACTTTCGGGTAGATATCCTTGATCATTACCATCCACCGTTAAGTCTTTAATTAGGACTTCCCCAGAATCCGAATCAGTTTTAATACCGATTACAGCGTATACGTCTTGGTTTTTAAGGTTTTTCCAGTCACCACCACTTTGAGCTAGCTCATTTCTGCTAGGTGATTGAATAATAGTTTGATCTGTGCCAGCTCCGTGTAGGGTGATATTTTTCGTTATGCTTACTTGTTCAACAAATGTTCCTGGATCAATATTAACAGTATCTCCGTCTACCGCTTCGTAAACTGCGTCTTGAACTGTATCATAGTCCCTTACGTTACCTGTATGGAATAAATGTACTTTCGGTGATGAAACACCAGCGCTACCCTGAGAAGCATAACAAGTAAAAACGATAAGAGTTAGCGAAAACAATAGTAAGATCTTTTTCACTAAAGTATGATTCAACGTTTCTTCCTCCTTCTTATCAAATATTAATTGAGCTGTTTCCTACTCCGATATAAAAACTTTACCCGCCTCCCTTTAGCTTTTTTGTAGTTCTGGTTAATGAACGTTATGCACTCCTGTTATTTATGTCAATATCACTTTATTACTAGAAAATTCTCTCTTTTCCTGCTTACATCGACTCCTTGTTTGTTAAAAGTTTAAAAGCTGACCATTCAGACAGGACTCCGAATGAAAAAACCCCGACACATAGGTCAGGGTTTGTTTTATTCCAACACATCGATAATGTCGCTCAACCTTACTTCCTCGATCGACACCCATATCCACTACATACAAAACTTCGCCGACAGCCACTTCCCGTCTTGCAACCAAATCCGCACCTCTCTCCGGTTGCGCATGGCTGCTGACAAAATATACTCCATCTCTTCCTTCTTTACTTCCTAGTACAACAAGTCTCACAACTCTAATCGAATTTAACACTTTTAGACTTCAACAGATTCATAACAATAGGTAGCTGGTTCGAGCCCGGCCATCGGCTCCAGTGAGATCGAGGCTTGCGAGAAATCGTGAGCCTTTAATTTTTGTCCTTACCGGCAATTTGACGGCGGAATTTCAAGAACTAGACCGGGACTTTCATTCAAAAAGAATTCCCCCTGCTAGCGTTTCGTACTCTCTAGTAGGGGGATAGTGAGTTGATGGGCCGGTTGCATCACCATTATATCATCCAGTAAATTATTGCACATACACAAAATACAAATATTAGCAAATATTTTTTATTTCTCGAGTTTTATCCGTTGAGAAGGTCTCTGTTAATGTTTCGAGTCATGACAGTGGCAATGTGCCGGGGGGGGTTACTATACGAAAGAGGACCGAAAGGCTGAACGAGTCAGTTCTCTTGATGATTTAAAAAGGCATATTGCTGATTATAAGCACATATATAAATGTTGACATGCCTTAAGTCTCTCTATGTCATTGCCCCGCAAGTTATCGCGGGGTATTTTTTCTAATTTGGTCCGTAAATTGATTGATTTCAACGTATATTTTACAGTCATGAATCAGCACTCCTTCATAACAAGCCACCCTTTCTATCCCCCCCGATTATTTCGTGGGGAATTTTTGTTTTTATAAAAATCACTGAGTGATAACATAGCACGATTAGAAAATCCATTAGTCTGGTAATAATATGTACTGTTGCACTGTTCTTTTGCGTAACTGGTTCATGTTCAATGCAACCCTCAATCTCTCCAATCTCTCCAATCTCCCTATACCCTATCAGAAAGAGTCCGTATCAACGGGCTACTTTCTATTTTGCTCATCTTATCGCTTATTGCGGCATATATTCTAATGTGCTTTTGCCCTCTGAAGAGCTCCAGTTAGTAGCACTCCGCGTTTTTGCGGGGTATTTTTTTATGCGTTCGTCTTAGATTTATCGGTCAATTTCTCCATAAAAAGCCGTTACATCGTACTCCCAAATGGTTCAATTGCTCTTATCGCTAATTCCGCAGTGGCAGCTTCCGGTCTGCGGTTAGCTCTGGCATAATGCTCCCTCCCTAAGAAATTTCCAGAAATTGCTCACAGTTTGTTAACAGGTGTGGATACGTCTTGAAAAGTCGACTTGAATCGTTCAATTTCCCCGGTCAGTATGTTTACTCGTCTAATCGGTGGGTCGATTGTGCTCTCTAGCATCTTTGGCCCGGATTCTCGTTTCGTCGCTGAAACAATCAGCTTGTCCGGGCGCTTTATCGTCAGTCGGTGCCCCGGGTCATATCGATATGTTCAAATAATTTTTTGTTTAAGCATGAAATTGTTTCGTTGAGTATAAATTATTAGTGGAGTAGAAACATTTATATGAAAGGGGAAAGGAAATGTTCAAGAAGGTTCTTATTGGCGTAGTGGCTTCTGCCATTCTTGCACTGACCGGTTGCGGCGGAGGTAGTAATCAGGCTCCGGCTAGCAGTAACCAGCAGCAAAGTACCGCTACAAATGTCCCCGCTCCCGAACCTACTCCATCTTCGAGTCAATCGTCTCCGACAATTGAGGCTGAAACGGCTGAATATCTCTTAAAAATTACACCTATCTTCGCTGATATCGAAAAAAACAATACCAACTTTGAAAACCTCCGCCAACAAGCTGCTAATGGTACCTTGAGTGGAAAAGACTTCGCCCAGAAAATAAGGGACGAAATTCTACCGTCTTACGCGAAGTCGTCTGAACAACTTTCAGGGATTAATCCGCCTTCGTCAATGCGTGAAGCCCAAGATACCATGATAAAGATGATTACAAAAAACAATCAGGGAATGAACGAGTTTATAGCGGCTTTAGAAAACAACGATTTATCCAGAGTTACTGTCGCTAACGGTTACTTTGCCGAAGCCAGTGCTTTAGATCAGCAGGTAGCAACCATTTTTCAAAATGCCGCTCCGACACCGGGCAAGTAAAACAAAAAAGCCCCAACCTTATAAGAGGAATGGGGCTTTTTTTCATTTTTTTGTAACGGATCAAAAAAGCGCCTGACTCGGAGCTCTCCTTAAAGCTGTTTTTACTTTCTTCAATGCTCTGGATTCTGGGGTATTCCAAAAATTTTTGCCATGGCGTCGGCTAACTTCTTTTCTATAGCCGCATTGTTGATCAAGATGATTTCTTTCACGATTTCCTTAACCTCTCCGGCAGATAATAGTTTGTCGTCGTCGATACCTTTTTTCAGAAAGAGTTGCTCCACTTCCGCATGGTTTATCCCTATCATCTCTAACCTCCCTTTCAATAGAAATTATAGCAATAATAGGTACGAGTTAGACATTCTTTTGTTTGTAAAGTTTCTACTATCTTTTCGTATATAGGCATATACCGTGGCAAAAAAATCCACCTTTCAAGATGGATCTTCAAAAGTGTGGTTTCCCTGTCGAGTAAACTTACATTTTTTCGATGATAATCTAACTGGCGTTCCCGAATGAAACCAACCAATAACACGATCAGTACAACCGTCAGAGTAACTAAGAATACAAGATTTCCATAATCCATCAATATTCTGCTGGCTACGCGCTCTGAAAAGTTAGCGTGAAGTATTTTTTCAATCTCAACAGGAAAATATCGTTCGCGTCTCTAATTGGTATCCATTAATTCCATATTACGGATACCAATTGTCTGCGAAAAGCAATGCTATTTAAACGGGTCAAATAGCAATACTGTTCTAGATATAACTGAATTCTGTGAACCACTTAGTGAAATTATAGGGTGGTGCCTATCGTGTTTGATGATGGATACGGGTATTTTTCGATAATAGGTATACTTGTCGGATGGTTGTTCATCGCGGTGCATAAACGGGAAGACTTTGTGAGGTTACAGCATCGAATTATTCGTTCCTCTTTGCCTGTTTTATATTTGGTTTCATTTGTTGTATTCATCTATGCTGTGGCGAGGATGTTTCTCCATTAGGGAGTACTACGATCGATATACATGGAGGGGTTACTATGGTGAAATCGGGCTTGTTGAAGAGTTTCAATAGCAACAAATTGGCGACAAAAGCCGCAATAAGCTGCTGTCTGTTGCTGTTCCCATTGACTGGATGCAGTGCTATTCATCCATCGCAACCTGTAAATGCGGTTCCTACAGAAAATCCACCAACCTCTCATGATATTTCCTCTTCAGCGTTACCAGACCTAGCCCTACAAAAGGAACTTGAAGATTATAAAGAGTTTAACGAAGTGGCTCTGAAAACAATGACCGAGGAACAACTCATCTCTGTTGCCGAAAAACTCTGTCATTATACTTTAACCGTTAATGATACACCCATCCCCAGCGACGGTGTGATAGAGATGCACGATTCTAAGATTCGGCTTGTCCTATCACAGCGGATTCAAATGTCTTCGACGCTCCCCGCCAAGTATGAGCAAATGGGTCCACTGAAAGGATTACAGGAGAGCGGTGACTATCACGATCACCTGAAAATCCTATCAAATATACCTTTTGATATACAGGGTTCCAGTGGAACCACCGTTTCAGGATATCACTACATATTTGAATCTCTTCAAGCTGGTTCGACGATTGTTGTAGGAGTGGCACCTGACCTTCAACGGCGTCTCGGTTTAAAAACGTCGAAAATTCAAATCCGTATTACGGTGTAGATCTGCTTATCAACTGTTGTTGATGGGTAGGGTATGAAATGAAGAGATATTCCATAGGATTCATCGTCGTTTCATTCATAATGACAGACGTTCCCAAAACATAACCGTTCCAAGTACATTAATCCAAGTCATTAACCAGTTATAGTTTCTACCCAACTATGGTTCATAGTGAACCGAATACCCCTTATACGATAATCGAAAAAAGAAAAACGGCATTAAAACAACGAAGTATCTACGATATTTCGTAGATACTTCGTATTCGAAATGTCCGGTTCGCAAAGGTTTATCTTTTATCGCATTCCGCGTCCGTGGAAGCCGCCACCGAATCCACCGAAGGATTTCCCCCCGGCGTTTCCTTGTTTGGTTCCAGCCTGTCCATTATCATTTGCCGGACGTTGAGGGAGTTTCGCTAAGATTGCATCGGCTTGGGCTTGAGTAATGGAACCAGCTGTGACCAAGTTCGCCAAGGTATCTTTCAGCGATAGGGGAGCTTTCTTTTCGGCAGGCTGACTGCCAGGCGTCGGCAGAAGGGCGACCGCTGCATCAGCTTGAGCTTGCGTGATGGTACCAGCCGTGACGAGGGGAGCCAGTAAGTTCGCCGGGCTGTGTTTTTCCCGTTCCTGTTGAATCGATGCTTTCATAGTGTCAACTTGCGCTTGCGTCAGGGTACCGTCGCTCACCAGTGTAGACAAGATATCTTCGTATTTTACAGGTGTACCTTGTTGGTTATCTCCGGGTTTCGGGAATTTGTCCATAATCGCTTTGGCTTGTTCTGCAGTGATGGTTCCTTCTTGAACGAATTGGGCGAAGGGGCCATCATGTTTGGGCATAGCGGCGGCAATCGCCTCGGACTGTTCTTGCGTCAGCGTATTATCGGTTACAAGAGAAGCGAGAATATCTTCAAACTTTACAGGCGCTTGGGATTTGTCGGCAGCTTTTTCACTGGGTTTGGGGAATTTCGCTTTGATCGCATCGGCCTGGGCCTGGGTAATCACGCCGTCACTCACCAGTTTAGTAAGCGGGTTTTCCCGTTTATCCCCTTTTAGGTCGCCTTGTTTGTTTCCGTGAAGGGCTTGCAGAATCGCATTGAGTTGATCTTGAGTTACCGTACCGTTTGTCACCAGCTGATTCAGCGAATTTTGGGGTGGTTGCGGAAGGGCCGCTGTAATCAGATCGGCTTGTGCTTGGGTTATCGTTCCGGCAGTCACTAACGAGGAAAGAATATCTTTAATATGGGTCCCCATCATCCGTGGACCTTGTTCTTTCCCTTGGCTCTGATGCCGTCCCCACATGGACGGTTGCGCATTGGTGGAATCGGCTGCAAAAGCGATACCGCCGATCAGCAAGATTCCGCCCATCACGAGGCCACAGATAGCTTTATTCAATTTGGTTGGTTTCATGACTTTCATCTCCTTGAGTTCGTTTTTATTTTTCTGTGGTAAGTTCTCCTTACAGATATATCGTAACGCTTGATTGTGTCCATTCTGTGAACAAATCTTGGGTATTTTATGAATTTGGTTTTAAGATTTTTTTAAGACAAAACTTATTTCTCGTGGTTCACATATTTACATGCGTACCTTTATACAAAACGGGTATTGCTGCTGCGATAAGGATCATACCCATAAACGCGGGCGCGGCATGACCCAGGGATACATAGAATTGCCCTCCCATGATAGGCCCAATCATTCTTGCTAAAGCCTGAATCGATTGGCTACCTCCTTGAATCCGTCCTTGTTCACTAGAATCAACAGATTTGGAGAGCATCCCATTGAAGGAAGGCCCAAAGATCGAATCGCCAAAACCAAATATAAACGTTCCAACGATAAAAAGGGGATAGAATGAGAACAACGCCGATGCTGCAATAAGACCGTATCCCATAATCTCCGAAACCATTCCAAGAATGGCTATCTGTTTATCACTACGTTTTATCAAAAGCTTTGGCATGATGAAACCTTGGGAAATGATGTCTTGGACACCCATAATTGAAAACATAAGTCCGATTAGGGCAGGCTTCCAACTGAAAGTATCCATTGTAAATTGTGAAAAAACTGCCTGTAATGATCCGTTGGGTATCCAAAGTAAGAACGCTGAGGCAAGTAGCATTTTTAAGTTTTTCATGGAAAGTACGTTTGCGAGCTGTGTGAATGGATTCAGTCTTACTAAGGTAATCTCTTTCAGCCTATTATTCTTGTCAAGGCTCTCGGGCATAAAAAAGAACCCATAAACCACATTCAATAAGGTTATTATGGCTCCAAAATACATGGGTACAGAATAACCAAACTTGGCAAGTAATCCGCCTAGCGTTGGGCCAATGACGGTACCTACACCGACAACTGCACTCATCCATCCAAAGTATTTGGTTCGCTGTTCTCTGGGAATGATGTCTGCAAAATATGCGAAGATAGTGCTTATGCTTCCGCCTGTTATACCTTCGATTATGCGTCCAGCAAAGAGTACCCATAGAGCTCCTCCGATGCCAAAAACGAAGTACCCGATGGCGGAACCTAAAAGGCATACTAAGAGCAATGGACGACGGCCATATTTGTCGCTCAAAGCGCCAAGTACGGGGGCCGCAAAAAACACGCAGACTGCATAAACAGAGGTCAGCAACGTAACAACGATAGCCTGATCTCCCGGATTGCTTATATAAGGCTGCACTAAGAATGGGACAACCGGTGCTATGATGCTGAAGCCTATTCCGCAAAGAAACACAGACATAAGACCGAATAGTAACGCCTTTTTATCTACAGTTTGTGCGGTGTTCTGTTCATTGTGTGATCTAAATTTGAACACTTACATTCTCCCTTCAAAAGTTATGATTTTGCTTCCTCGGAAACATATTTATCGTATCGTTATTTTGTTTCCTTGTCAACAAAATAATCACAATAAAAAGGCAGCCTGTTCTCAATAGAGTTGGGCTGCCTTTGGTTTCATTTTGATTATTTAAATTTATTCCGACTGAATATCTACACCCAGCTTCTTTATTTCTGCATCCAAATGCCTACTATACTTTTCTACAAAGCGAAGCATACTGTCAAACTGTTCCTCAGTTACCTGCTCAAATACGTCTTTATCCCGCTCTTGAAACTCTTTGTGCAGTTCCGCATGGATTTTATAAATTACTTTCCCCTGCTCCGTAAGCCTAAAATAGATTTCTTTCTTGTTATCCGGCTTCTGGTAGCTTTCGATGAGACCTTTTTCTATGAGCTTCTTCGTTAATTTACTGATGGCACCCCTAGTCATATAAAAGGACTCCGCAAGTTTTGTCACGTTGGAATCTAGATTTCTTCCAATGTATTCGATGCAATGTACTTCGGAAGACTTATACCCCTTAAGACTCTCTTCCATCTTAAACTTATTAAGCCAAACCATCTTGTTAAATAAGTCCCTAAAGCCCATTATAACCTGTTCTTCTTTGTTCATGGGTTGTCCTCCCACCCGTTGGTGCATTAACTATATAAGACACGTGTTTTTCAAGTTTTCCATAGCCCGGTAAATTTTAATGAAAGAACGGCTGATTATATCTCTTCTTCAAATGAAATTATCTCATTAATAATTTTAGTCCACGTTTCTTCATTGAACTCCCCTTCTGGAAAATTAAAAGTAAGGTGATCGTATCTCATTGCATACCCACTCAGAAGATTCTTCTCTGCTGAAATGGTGTAGGAATAGTGTTCGTTCTCTATGTACAGATTAACCCACTGTCTTTCTTCTATTATCTCATACTCATGCTTCATACCTGCGATGATAGGCGTATTGGATCGTAATTGTTCCAACCGCTCTTTAATTTGTTCAATTGTCATTTGTTTATCTCCTTGATATATTTGAAATCAGCACGTTTGACACTCAGAGTTCCCTTTTTGAAACCTTTTTCTCGGATACAGTCGAACCTCAATGGGGCCAAACTCGTCTACGCAAATGACCCGTCCGTCTTTTGGTGGTATTTCGTAGAGCGTATCAATTCTTTTCTTTTATTTTTATAGACAATTCTCCTGAATATTTTACCAAATGATTCACTATTTACAACTACCTGAATCCGAAAGCGACAAACAGAATAAGCTTGATTTCTTTTACGATGCTGAAAAAGCCAAGGCGGTTACGCCATTGGCTTTTTCCATTTATTCCGAAACAAAAGTAGGGCTAAGTTCTACCAACTCTTTCGACGAATCTATTCCATCATCGTCGACTTGCTTAACGGGGATGAGCATGACCAAAAACCCCGCAAAAACAATGATTCCAGAAACTAAAAAGGGATATTTCGGGGCAACCATGCCGCCGATGAGACCGGATAAGATGGGCGCAATCGCCGCCCCTAACCAACGAACAAAGTTATAAACACCGGATGTAATCCCTCGTGCGTACGGAGATGACTCCATGACATAACTGGTAAAGAGTGCATTATTCAGGCCAGAAATCAACCCGGAAAGAATGATAATTAGAATTTCCAACCATATGGGCTGTGCCAATAACAGCATGAGAAGCAACAAAGCGTAACCGATCAACCCAAACCGCAAAAGCGACTTTGTTTTCCATTTCTCCTCCAACTGATGAGAAAGTATCGCCGAGCCATAAGCTAGACATAGACCCCATCCAAAAAAAATGAATCCTAACTGAATGGCGGACAATTTAAGGATTAAGGGGGAATAGGCCAAAACGGTAAAGAAACCGTAATAATAAAACATACCGCCTACAGCGCCTTGTAGAAACGGCATATGGGCAAAGAGACGGCCCATTTCACGAAGTCCCGCCGATTTCCGTTTTTGCATATTTGCCGGTTCTTTCACGAAAATCAACTGAAGAAGAAAAGCGATGAAAATCAAGCTGCCTGTCGCGTAGAAAGGATACCGCCAGGAATAGCCCCCGAGGATTCCGCCTACGAGAGGTCCGCCAGCCATTCCGAGGCCGATCGCTGCCTCATACATGCCCACGGCGGAACTGACATCCTTCGACAGCGCGATCAGCAAAGTCATGGCCGTGGCAAAAAACATGGAATTCCCCAATCCCCATCCGGCCCGAAAGATGGAAAGCTGAGCTATCGAATCCGAAAACCCGCAAAGCATCGAGAATACGGGTACGATCGCTAAGCCGGACATCATCATCACTTTGTCGCCTAGTTTCCCGGCCAAGAGTCCTGAAGGGAGCATCATCAAGGCCATCGTAAAAATATAGGCGGTAAACAGCATCTCCACTTGCCAGTGGCTGGCTCCAATTTGTTCGGCAATCACAGGCAGCAGCGGGTCCACCACGCCTATCCCCATAAAGGCAAGGAACGTGGAAAAAACCGTAATCATTCTTCCGCTGCGTCGTTTACGTTCCGTTAGTTCCAATGGTTTTACTCCTTTTTCGATTTGCATTGACCGCATTTTTATCCGATAACTATGATAATGATAAACTTCTCTCGTGATAATATCCAATATATAATTAGTTATAAAACCATTCTCCTAAAGCTATGAATTGAGGCGAAACAACACGAATGGATCTGCTTCAGCTCAAATATTTTCGAATGACCGCTCAACTGGAACACATGACGAAAGCCGCGCAAAAACTTAACATTGCGCAGCCGTCACTAAGCAAAACCATTTCCCGCCTAGAAGAAGAACTGGGCGTATCCCTATTTGACCGCCAAGGCCGGCAGATTCGGCTTAATTCCTTCGGAAAAGCCTTTCTCCGGCGGGTAGAGAATGTTTTCATGGAACTCAATGAAGGAAAACGAGAGCTACAAGACCTAGCCGGCTTAGACCAAGGGGTTGTCTCTTTTGCAGTCACGAACCCCCGAATCCTCCCCGGCCTGCTCGGTTCGTTCTTACAGCGATACCCCCATGTTCGCTTTCGTCAGTTTTTAGGCTCCACCTTGTCTATGAAAGAGCAACTCGAAACGGGAGAGATCGACCTTTGTATCTCCTCCGTCCCCATCGAAGGCCTCTCCATCGATTGGCAATCTCTCTTGGAAGAGGAGATATTTTTAACCGTGTCGGTCGAACATCCATTGGCCGGCCAGCAATCCATTGATCTTAAAGATGCAGCCGATGAACCCTTTATCAGCTTACGAACAGGCCATGGATTCCGGGACATTACAGATGCGTACTGCCGGCAGGCTGGGTTTACCCCGAATATCACCTTTGAAGGCGACGAGCCAGCCGTAATCCGTGAATTAGTCAAGGCCGGATTAGGCGTGGCCTTTCTTCCGGCCCTTTCTTGGATTGGCGTTTCCGATCCCTTACTGCAGCCGCTGCCGATTCGAAATCCAAAGTGTCAACGGACCATCGGGGTAGCGAGGGCCAGAGGGCGTTATCAATCGAAAGCGGCACAACAATTCTATGACTTTGTCGTTGACTATCTTCAAAAAATGACGGCTAATCTTCAAGACCCCGTTTAATTCTGTGAGCGGTTTTTTACGTAAAGCATAGCGACAATGGCTACGATGAGTAGACCTGTGACTACACCACACATCAGAAAACCAAAGCCAGGACCCAACCCTTCTGTAAAGCTGCCGGCAAAAAAATTCCCTATCGGTGTAGTTCCGGCAAAAGTTAACGTATAGACACTCATCGCTCTTCCCCGATAGGCATCATCAGAATTCAACTGAATCGTTGAATTCACTGACGTCATAAAAATCATATTAAAAAATCCGATGATCGCCGTGACTATAACCGCTAACGGGGTGTAATGAATAAAGTTCATCAAGATAAGAAACAACGATATCATCATCGCGCTTAGAAAAATAATTTTTTGGCTGGGGTTCGTTTTTAACTTTGCCGCTAACAACACAGACCCAATAAGGGAACCGATGCCGGATGCGGAGAGCAACAACCCATAGCCATGTACTCCTTGGTGCAACACCCGGTCGGCAAAGACAGGAATAATTACATCCATATTCATGGCAAAAGTCCCAACGACCAGCATGGCCAGCACCGCGCTGAATATCGCCGGTTTTGCGGCTACATAGCGCAACCCCTCCCCAATGTCCGGAAGAATTTTTTGGGATACCCTTTTCGTGTTTAAGGCTATGGGTCTTGTCAGAAATAGACCGAGGATGACTGGGATAAAGCTAATCCCGTTGAGGAAAAAACATAGTCCTGCTCCAAAGCTGGCCATTAAGAGTGCCGAAACAGAAGGGCCGACAATTCTCGCCAGATTGACAATGGTGGAGTTTAAAGCAATGGCGTTCGTTAAGTCCTTTTTCCCGACAAGCTCGATGATGAAAGACTGCCTTGTGGGCATATCTAAGGTATTGACCAATCCCAGAGTTATCGCCAAAGTAAGAACTTGCCAATACCTGACGCCTCCCGAAAAGACCAAGTAAGACAATACAAAGGCCTGAATCATTAAGACGATCTGGGTAATTATCAGTATTTTCTTTTTTGAGTATCTATCGATAAGTACACCAGCAAAGAGAGAAAAAATCATCATGGGACCAAATTGGCCCACCCCCAAAATCCCCAACAAAAAAGCGGATTTGGTCAGTGTATATACCAGCCACTGCTGGGCCGCTCTTTGCATCCATGTTCCCAACAGCGAAATACATTGTCCGTACCAAAAGTATTGAAAGTTCCGGTGACTCAATGCCGGGAAAACATCGGTAACTTTCTTCGTGATTTTACTCATATTGCACGACCTTTAGTCGATATTAAGAGCACTTTCCGAACTTCTATGGATGAAGGATAAGCTGATCCTTGGCCATCAAATGATTCCTTTACGATGATTTTGTCCAGTTTCCCCCTTTAGCCAAAATAAAAACACCCCACGTCATTTATCTGACGTAGGGTGTCCGGAGTTAATCTTCTTTCGAGCAGGTTGATTTTTTAAGCCAATTAAGTACTCCCAAACCCATGGTTTTATGAGGTTTTTGGTGGAGGCGGCGGGAGTCGAACCCAGCGTCCGAAGAAATGCCCACAGAGGACACTACGAGCGTAGTCTGTCGTTTTAGATTTCGCCTTCCTTCCGCACGGCAGACAGAGCGTTGGTCAGGCTATCTCGATAAATCTCGCTTGGACCTCCGAGAATTGGTCGAAGCCAGCTCTCTTAAATGACCCCTTACATCCTCACCGAGAGCACAGAGGAGAAGAGGTTAGACTGCAATTAAGCAGCTAAAGCGTAGTTATCTTCGGCAATTAAAGCCTTCCGCCCTTTTTACGGTCCTGGCGGCAACCCGGCTCGCATCCCAAGCAAACACGTTCCCCGTCGAAACCATTACGCCCCCATGTTCATCTTCCTGAAGGCCTGATCGGCCTTTCAGGGAATCGGAGGGTATCCGAACGTAGTTATAGTATACCCGAAAGTGTTTGGGTTTTCAATGTTAATACAAACCAGTTAAATCAAAGGATGATTTTTAAGGAATTTAATTTGGTGATTTTTTAGGAACCGATTTCTTTGTCCAAATTTGAGCGCCGGTAGTACCAATATGCCTTAATTGGCATATGATGGAGCGAACATGAGGAGGTGCTCATTTACATGAATCGGATGAAACCGCCCGTTTACCCGGCGCCGCCGCAGATGCCTTATACTCCACCGATGGCCCCAATGCCCCCGGCTCCACCGGTGCAAGTGGCTCCGGAGGCACAAGTGCCGAAGATGAAACCTTTACCGCCAACTCCGCCGCCCCCGCCGCCGCCAGTGATTGAGCCGGTGAAGATGGAGCCGGTACCCTGCCAACCGGTCCCCTGTGAGCCAGTACCCTGCCAGCCTGTACCTTGCGAACCGGTCCCTTGCCAACCGATGCCCTGCCAGCCCGTCCCTTGTGAACCGGTCCCTTGTCAACCGACGCCCTGCGAACCCGTTCCTTGCACGCCTGTTCCCTGTGAGCCTCAGGAACCGATCATCGCACCGATTGAATACGTTCCGATGCCTCCTTGTCCCCCGATGCCCATGCCTGTCGAGACTGCGCCGATCGAGCAAATGCCCTATCGACCGATGCCTTGCCCCACGATGCCGGAATACGGCGAGGCCATATCTCCTTGTGAGCCCTGCATAGCTGGGTGGACGCTCGCCCGGGCCTATGTTCCCTGGCAACCTTATTGCCCGCCTTTTTACTCGCCCGCAGAGGCTTTATGCAAAGGAACCATCTTCCCCCCGCTCTATCATCCTTATGTTCGTCGCCGGCCCTAAAAAGTCATTTTATCGGGAGGGATTGTGAGGAAAATGGATCGATGCCAACGTGACCTTCTCCGGCGAATTCAAGAGCTTGAGTTCGTCGCCATCGACTTAAACCTCTTTCTGGACACTCATCCAGACAACCGGGCTGCGCTTCGAGACTACAGCCGTGTTGTCGACGAGTTGAAGAAGCTGAAGATGGCCTACGAACACAAATATGATCTGTTGACCGTGGAAAGTCATGCCGCCGGAAAGTACCCCTGGAACTGGATCGAAGCGCCTTGGCCTTGGGAGATCGAGTATTGAGTCTGGATCGGGGAGGTCGATAAACGAGCATGTGGATTTATGAGAAAAAACTGCAATACCCGGTCCGCGTGGAAAAATGCGACATCGGGATGGCCAAATATCTTTTTGCCCAATACGGCGGTCCCGACTGTTAATAACGATAAGATGATCAAGGGGCGGCCGATCCGGTTGAACACCACCGTTACTTCAGTGAGCGACTTTCATGGATGTTGGTTACATTGGCTACGTTGGGTACGTCGATTACGTGGTTACGTTGGTTACGTCGGGGAGCGTCACCAAAAAAGTCGTCTTAACATCGTTGCTGTCTACACGAATCGTACCGTGATATTTCTCTGTGATGGACTTTACTAAGGACAAGCCGACCCCGGAATTGGGGTTATCTTTACTGGAGACGCCGAAAACAAAGATCTTGCCGACCATCGCCGCCGGGATGACCGGTCCCGAATTAGAAACTCGGATTGTGGTTGCCTTATCGGCCCTTTTCGTCTCTATTTCAATGAACCGTTCTGATTCCTCCACTTTCTGCACTGCTTCCAAGGCGTTTTGCAATAAGTTACCTAGTAACGAGACCATCTCATTAGACTTAATGGGAATACCGGATAGATCATCTTCGAAATTCATAATGAACTTCGTCGTTTCTCCGATTCTCGAACTCATTTTACTGACAAGGATCGCACCTACGTCGGCCCGTGCAATTTTCCCGATATGGATCCCCTGCCGGTACCGAATATCATATTCTTTGATGTATTCGAGTGCCATTTCAGGCTTTTGAATCTGGATAAATCCGAAGATGACTTGAAGATGATTTAAGAACTCATGTTGATTTTTCCTGTACTGATCGACCAGCAGCTTCGACTTTTCCAAGTTCTGTTCCAGTTCGACACTATGCAGGGCTGTTCGATACATGGTCATGATTTTGCTGATCATTATGATGATGGTTATGGTCAGCACGATGGTACCGGCACCTACGGTCCTGACCATATTCGAAACATTCGCTTCTTCCCCGAAGAAATATTTGGACCAATTGGAGAAAAACATGATTAAATATATGACAATGAATAGCATGAGAGCTATACATGTGATGACCATCTGCACATTGGCTTCAAGCTTTTTAACTTTTTCATCTAATGGAATATCGGTTATCGCAACGAGCGCTTTATTCTCGACTTTTTTCTTGACCACTTGAATAATCATCGTCAGGATGATGATCGCAGCGAGTGTCATCCATCCGCCGACGATGTGCGTGCTCGAATTAATAAGAACGTATGGCATGTTTCCAAACAATTCGGTTTCGAAGGGCATGATAAACGCTTCCATGCAGGCAATCAAACTTAAGCCAAGGACGACTGTCGTGATGGCGTACCCAATGGGGATATTCAAAATAACAAACGCATTGACGATAGAAATAAACACAAGCGGAATCACGTGTAATCCAAATAAATACTGACTCAAGATTCCCCGGATTAGCCATGCGATGATTCCTGTGATGATGGAATAAATGCATAGCCTTTTCCGGGAAACTTGTTGCCCCATTAACACGAGACCTGGGATTAAGGAAATAGCCGGTTCGAATATTTGATAAAAAAAAAGGACCCTCAAATCTTCCATCGGTGGTCCCCCTATTTTTTCAGACTGTTAGGTACTTCAGGCTGATAACCATGCACAAAACAAGCGGAAGCGGAGCCGACTTGAGCCAGGAACGTGAGCACCATAGCCAACAGTGCCAACATACGATACTTCATCCGTCAACACCTCCTTCTAAACCATTTTGATACATTAGGAGTGATGGAGGATTTGAGGGTCTCTAGGGGGCATAAGTTGATCGGCGATCCTATCGATGAAAGCGGCAACGGCAAAGCCGGATTTCGTCATCGTAAAGGCTTGCCAGGTCAGGCCTAAGATTCCTGCATAGGCCATTGGTGTATAAGGAGATATATACAAGACCGCCAATGTGGGCAGGGCTAAGCCATATACCACGATGGCACGTTTTCTGTAGCGCTTTTTCTCTTCGTCTGTCAGCGGTTTTGTCGGTGCGGCCGCAGGGGCATATCGATATATTGACCATGTGATAAAGCCAAAGGCGGCGATGGGGATGAACCACCCCTGTGAACCGAATACATACCCGTAATCGGTGACGATACGCGCACTCATAAGGTGAACCGAAACGGTGACAAAGGCGCACATTTCCGAACGTTTTTGGTGAGCTCCCCCGCCATAGATACGGACGGCACTGGCAAAGATACTTGATACGAGCACAAGCAGAAGACAGTTCATCATCCAGCCACAAAAGATTATAAGTATGTAATTGATCAGGGTGCTTCCCCACACTCGCAGGGCGTATAAGTAAACCGCACGTTCTTCTTCGTCACTGCCTAAAATTTGCGCCAGAATTTGGGCAGCCCGTTTGTAAACACGATCCATGGAGTCCCTTCCCTTGCTTCATACCTTTTGATTATTTTTACATGATTATGGATAACTTCCGTTTATTCTCTTTCGTCGAATTTACCGACCAATATTCTCCATATTCACTGAAAATCCTCCTTGTTTTTTGTGCTTTTTTATTTAAATTTTTAATTATGTCGAATTTTGTAACTTAATATCGAAATTTTAAGGTTACTTTAGGTTTTCAAAACTCCAATGAATGGCGATCTCATACTGGGAATAGACGTCGACCCGGGAAATCATCTGATCGATTAAGGTGCGTTTTCGATCGCTGCTTAGCTGTTCAACACTACCTAATGAACTCATAATGTGAAGAGTTATGGCCTGTACGTTATCCTCTGTGGAATCGGTACAGGCCATTTTTTGGTTTAGTCTTTCTAACTTTTGCACCAAGTCTTCTTTTTCCTCTCGGAGCTTAGCCAGGCGTATTTTATATTCGTTTAGATCGATAACTTCTTCTTCGTACGCGACCTGTTGCAAGAGCACGGCTTTTTTATTTTTTTCCATCAACACTTTCAACTGTTCTCGCTCTTTTCGCTCCTTCGATAGATTTTTATGAAAGAAATCTTTATGGCGTTGGACATAAGACCCTACTTCTTCTGGACGGATAAGTTTGGGAAGCACCTTTGTAACCTCTTTTAGGATCATCTGATCAATGATGTTCATTTTGTAATACTTCGTCGGTCGATCGCATCGGCCGTTTTTGCCTTGACAAACATAACGGTATAAAAAACATTCTTTTTCTTCTTGTGATTTGACTTTATAGCGTTGACGAAAAAAGGAGCCGTGCATCCGTCCGCCGCAGACGCCGCAATAGACGAGCCCACTGAGTAAGTATTTTCTCTCAAAACACGACCGGTCCCGGTTGTCCTTTTCACGCCGTCGCCGGATCAAGTCCTGGACTCGATCGAATTTCTTTTTGGTGATCAGCGGCGGATGGGCCTCGTGAACGATTACCCATTCTTGTTGCGGACGGATGACTCTTTTTCGCTCCCCGCTGGCGGTCCGGACAAGCGTCGTCGTGTTGTAGATCATGATCCCTAGGTAAACGGGGTTTTCCAGGATGAACTTCACGGAGGAAGGGCACCACTTTCCCCCGCGAGGTCCCGGTATATTCTCACGGTTCAATTCTTTGGCGATTTTCAACCGGCCGTATCGGTCGTTCAAGAAGTTTTCGATAATCTTGCGATATACGGGGGCCTCGATGGGATCGGGAAGATAACGGCCGTCTTCTCCATAGCGGTACCCGTAGGGCGGGGGAACGTTGCCCCGCCCTTCCTTGGCTTTGAGCATTTGGGTAACTTTGATACGGGAACTGGTCGTTTTCCGCTCTTTCTGGGCGAGGGCCGCATGGATAATGAGAAGGAACTCATCATCGTCGGTACGACTGTCGTAATTTTCTCGAATACTGATGAGAAAGGCTCCCTGATCACTCATGTTTCGCTTTAGTTCGAGCGTGTCCATCACATCTCGAGAGGAACGGGCGATTTCTTTGGTGACGATCCCGCAAATTTTCTTTTCTTCAATGTCCGCCAGCATTTTGTTCAGATCGGAACGCAACCTGGCAAACTGACCGCTTTTGACGTCGATATAGACTTGATGCAGCTGGTATCCGTTGACTTCACACCATTCCCGTATGTACTTCTCTTGATTTTCAATACTCGTTTTCTGCCCCTCCTTTGCAGTGGATACGCGGATATACCCACCTACGAAGAGGTTTGGCATGTTCAATGTGCTTTTGATATCGGTTAGCGTTTCGAAGTTTCCCGATTGTCGCGGCTTTATTACTAGATCATCCGTGACGATTTCTCTGTCATCCAAAATGATTTCTATGTCATCTGTAACGTCTGCCTTTGTGGCAGGGTTTGTGTTTTTAGTCGCGTATCTTTTACCTATTTCTCCCATTTTTCCTCTTTGGCCGGTCTCTATCTTGAGGGTATCTTTTTGGGGGGTCTCTCTTCTGGGAATCTCTCTGTTTAGGCGCTCTCTGATTGGAGTCTCTTTGTCGAGATTTTGTCTTCTTGTCGTGGCCGACACCTCCTAGCTCCGGCGATTCATCTCCTATATCGATATTTACCTGCTCTCTGTCTTCCAAAGCCCATTGAAGAAAAAGCTTCAACAGCATTTGTCGGATTTCTTCCGGTTGATATTGAGACATGCAGACACCACCTCTAGGTTTCCTGTCTACATATATGCAACGGGCCTTGTCCAGGTAGCTTGGCCCCACGTAAAAAGCCCACTCCCCCTGCTTTGCCGGGGTTGTGAGCTTTATCAGCCTCCTTCGGCTACCTTATCGTTTTGGTCAGTCTGGCGGTCCCGACTCTGAATTGGCCGCTTCGCTGCGTTACCTCACCCAACGTTACTCCATGCCTACCAAGAAAGCGAAAGGGCTTTTTCTATGTTGATATGACATGGCTCCATCGCCGCTTGTGCTATTGGAATCCTCATTGAAAAGAAAAAAGGCCTTAGGGAAAACTCCCTTGGCCTTACTCTGAGGGAACTACTTCGTCTATGTCGCCATCCGTAATACATATCCGATCAGCTTGATGTACTCAGTAATCGTTACCATGATACCTCTATTTTTTTCCCACCATCTGGCCGGATTATAATCCTGATTATCAAAGGGTACATAGGCAAAAACATCGCTCGTTCCTTGAAAGACCTGCTCAAAAACTAATTTCGTACGTCTCATATGATAGTTCGAGGAAACGACAATCGCAGATTTGAACTGATATTTTTCCATAATCTCCTTACTGTGAGCTGCGTTCTGGTAGGTGCTGCTGGATTTGTTCTCGAGAATAATCGCTTCTTTCGGTACCCCCAACTTTATGGCATGCTTCTGCATCAACTCAGCCATAGTCGTTTCTTGGTATACCCGTCCGCCCGAGAGTATGATGTATGGTGCGTAACCCTGGTGGTACAGTTCAACAGCGCGTTCGGTTCTACCCCCGTCATCTCCAGACAGTACAATGATCGCGTCGGCTTTGGTAGGCTCGTCGGCCAATACCAGAAAATCACCGGCAAAGCGTAACATCAGGAGCAAAGTGCTCAAGGCTACCAATATCCATAAAAGCTTACTCTTAAAAAGACGCGCCAAACGCTATCCCTCCCTGGCTTTTGGGTTCGCCCTCAAGGGTTTAGTTTCCTTTCATTGAACTACGCTTTAGCAATTATTAACCATACTCTTTTCCGGAGATAATTAAGCTTTTCAAGAGATCACGTTGAACGGGGGTGCCTGAAAAAATCGTGGTTGTCCATTCCTTTCCTTATCATACACTCTACCATGACAAAGAACATTTCTCCGAGAACCTTGGCAGCCATTCGAATTATGGTTAAGGTCGCGATTCGTATCATCCAACAGAAAGAGGTGAAAAACCAGTCTACCCAGAAGAGTGGCGACTGTCTTCCCGATAAGAAAAACCCGGTCCCTTCATAGAGAGCCGGGTCTATAGATAATCGAAAACCCAGCCTCGCTAGAGCCTGGGTTTTGCGTTCAACTAGTTTGCTGGCTTACCAATGGTCCACCGAAGGCCCTTCAAATCACCGATCGTGATGTTTGTTTCCCGGCCTTGTGTGGTTCCGTCTCCTCTTCCTACTTTATAATCGCGTCCCAGTTCTCCATTTAGGAGAATAATCGGATAGCTTCCGACATCAGTTCCTTGTCCACTCGATTTCCAATTCCCATCGATTTGACCCGAGGCCGTGTTCCACGTATATGTGCCATCGCTACGAATAACAAGCGTCCCGATCGTGCCTGTCCCTGCACTTGTGATCTGAGTATCATAGGAAATTCCCGGGATGATGGTCGATCCGCCACCCACATTCAATTTCCACTCTTTGAAGAAGAAGCTTAGATCTTGGGTATTATCAGTCGATGCCACTTGATCATTGTTTGTCCCAACTTGTGGTGAGCCCGAATCCATCGTAATCGTTACTTTTTGGTTTACGCCGTCCCATCCGACATTAGCCCCTAATGACTCGCTGACAAAGCGCAGAGGCACATATGTCCGACCATTATGTAGCTGCGCAGGCGGGTCGACTGATACCAGTTGATCATTAACAAAAGCCTTGGTAGCGTTGATGCGCAGCACGACTATTTTACCTTCCTTGATCCCTGTTACAGTCTGGGTAGGACCATCCCATCCTACGTTGGCACCTAGAGCTTCAAAGATTTTACGCATTGGAACCATTACCCGGCCGTTCATCGTGATGGGATCTTGTCCATCAAAGTTCAGGAGATTGCCGTTATAGACTACGGAAATGGGCTTTGCTATATATTCTTGTACGGGATCGGAATAAATCGGTTTCACTTCTGTTGCTTGGTAATACTCAATCGGTTGAGAAGTAACCGGTTTCGTTTCCGTCGCCTGGTATTGAACTGGATCAGAAGTAACCGGTTTTACCTCTTTTGCTTGATATTGCTCGCTGTTCGTTTGGGCAGCGGGAACCGGTTTTACCTCTTGGGACTGATAATAGGTTGGTTGCGAAGGGATTGGCTTTATTTCTGTCGATTGGTACATTTCTATCGCTGTCGCCGGAGAGATTGCCGCCAGAGCCATACATAATGTGGTCGCTGTAATTGCTATCTTTCTCTTCATAGGACCTCTCCTTTCCAAATTTGAAGAAATTTAATCACAGACAATTTCGATGTTTTTTAATATTTCCCTCCATTATTAATACATATTTCTGTTTTCTTATTGAAAGACTCCCACACTTTTTAAATCATACTCCATAATATTCAGTCTTCGTAATGATTCAAGGTATTCTTTTTCTATCTCCTTATGGGATGGTCTCTCCAATGAAAGAATGACCAGGTATGCAGCACGAATAAGGGCTCCATAATATTCATTTTTTCGTTGTTCTAAAACTTCCTTGAATTTTGTCTCCGGGCCATCTTTGAGTTGAATTAATTTCGGTTCCATTGGATACCTCCCATCAAAAGTAATTTTGCCTATGTTCTTATGAATACATTCTAATGGTATATATTTATTTTCTAAAGTCCCAAAGAATTGTATTTCAATTTATTACCGCAAAAACAACCCTTTTTAATAGGAATTGATTCTGGATATTGTGATTGAAGAATAACCCAACCCGGAATATAGTTAGAAGTAAGTATCGTTAAAAAATTACGAATGGTGGTGATGCACGTGTATATTTTTATCTATCACGTCCCCTGTATCGATAACCGCAAGGTATTCTACGGTTTAGTAAAAGCAAACTCAGAAACCGAAGCAAAATCAAAGGTGATTGAGCTTTATAGAGGAAACAATATTCAGATTTATACTTCACAAATTGAGTTAGAAACAGTCGATTTGTCCGGACTGGAATCGAGTGCTATTCGTGTGGGAACCTTTTATCATCAATGACAATAAAAAGTAAACCGCCCCATCTCTCCTTTAAAAATGAGAGATGGGGCGGTACTCGTTCCAATACGTAATTAAATCGCATAACTGTGCTTCCTTGTGCCTGTTCATCGACATTTTCTCCTACCAGATTCATTTACCGTCACTTATTCGCCGTAGTTACAGTTCACAATTCGAAACCGTTGACCTCGGTGGATAATAAAGTATCCGCTCTTCAGTTCAGACGGGGACAGTTCCTAACCAAGGGTCGACCTTGATTTTTAGGCAAATAAAATCTTATCCAAAGTGGTAACAACGTGATATATCTGTTGTACTAACCCTCAGAAAACGTTATGATTCAAAACAAAGAAGACTGAATAATCTTTACGAAAAAGATCGGAGGGTTGTTTATGAAGAAATTAGTACTCTTAACTCAAGCCATCTTATTGGCAACCGCCCTGTACCCTGGCATAGTATCGGCTTCAGTGAATCCGGACATCGTGCTGAACGGATCAGAACTAACCACCTTAGAGGCAAAACCATTTGTTGACGCAAAAACAGGGGTAACGATGGTCCCACTGCGTACGATTTCCGAGGCACTCGGAACAAAGGTGATTTGGGAGAAGCCTTGTGTAATACTGACGAAAGCCGGTATGAAGTTAACGGTTCGGGTTGATTCGAGCACAGTGATGATCGGAAAAGGGGAAAAGCAGATCGGTGCACCCGCCGTGATCCTTGAAGATAGGGTTTTTGTTCCTCTCGGCTTTATGTTTGAAGAACTCAAAGCACAGGTAGAGTACGATCAACAGACGAATACGGTGCGAGTCAAAAATGGCCCGTGGGAAGAACCCTATAACCGTGCAGTGGAGCTAATGCAAACGGGAGAATTCGAAAAAGCTATTCCCCTTTTTACGAAAGCGATAGAGTTAAACCCCGATTGTGTGGACGCCTTTAGTAAACGGGGAGCCTGTCACGAAGGTCTAAAAGATTATCCGGCGGCGTTGGTTGATATCAATCAGGCGATTCGTCTAAACCCGGAGTATCCAAATGCATATAATAATCGTGGCTTAGTATTTTGGGATCAAAAAGACTACGATAAAGCGTTAGATGATTTAAACATGGCCATCCAGCTCAATCCCGATTTCGATATCGCCTATCATAACCGTGGAATGGTTTATGCCGATAAAAAGGTATATGAAAGAGCCATCGCCGATATAAAGCAATCGCTAGAATTGGCCCCTGATAGTTACGAAGACTATGGTTTGTTAGGGTTCTATTATTCTCAACTCAAAAACTATGATCAGGCACTCAAAGAATTGAACAAAACAATTGAACTAAATCCAGACTATGAAAACGCCTATATCAATCGCTCCGACGTTTTCATCCGCATAAATGATGCAGAGCGGGCTCTCAAAGATGCGACCATGGCAATTCAATTAGATCCAAAAGACCCGTTAGGTTATAACAACCGAGGGATCGCTTATTATTTAAGGAATGAAACGGATAAGGCAATGGACGACTTAAATAATGCCATCGAATTACAACCCGATCTTTCCGAAGCATATTTTTATCGCGCTAAAGTCTTTACATCTAAAGGCGATAAGGCAAGAGCGAACAAAGACCTCGAAAAAGCAAAAGAACTGGGATATGGCAACTAAATGTTCGAGAAAGCCCCGATTTCTTTTTAGATATCGGGGCTTATTGTTCGCCCAATACGGTATTAAATTTTTGTAATCACATAGGAATTAGGGCTGACTCTTGTTATTATTTTGTTGGGTGAAAAATACTTTAAGGAGGAGTTGGGACCATTGTCAACGGGTCAATTCGAAGTCTCTGGCGCCGGGCCAACGAATTCAAAAATTCAGGTCGGGGTTTCTAACGTTTTTTACCTAAAAGACGCTCATACTTACACAGTTATTGACAAAAACATCTATTTTCATTGCTATTGGACAGCAGAGATTGATGACGAATTATTCTTTCCGAAACAAATTTATTCCCCCGACAAAACACCACTGGGAACAGAAGTAGACTGCAACCTATACATAGCCCGCGGACTCGCTGAATTTAAATTTCCTTACCCGAGAAAAGACCCCGATCCGACCCGAAGGCACTACTCGGACCTGAACCGCGAGGATGGGTACAAAGATTGGTGCGGGATCATCTACGCGATTACAGGCGTCTGTCACCAAATGTGTAATGTGATCCTCTTTTCGGCAAGCAAGGGTACCATTGACAGTGCCCCGTTAAACTGGCCAGATAATTTTGATAATAGCCAGAAGTATTTTGGCCGTCATGGACTGGGACTGGATCATATCCTCCCCTTAATGTACGCCATATTAGAGAAGCGTTCGAAAAACATCGAAGACCCGGCGACCATCCTGGAAGACGACGTAAAAGAATTGCAGGAAGCCTATTATGGTTCCATTCGTAAATGGTTGGATACAACCATTCAGAAGGATAGCCCCCATATTGAAACGCTGCTGCGCAACTTTTTAGTATCTGACGAAGATAAGCCTTCTGTCATAGACGAATTTCATAAGTTCGCGTCAATTAAACAGGATTTGGATAACCAACTCATCCGGGGAACCGTATCGATGAAAGAGTACCTCGAATCGGTAAATAAAAGCCATAATGGTTTAGCAGAACTGATGGCTTCAATAAAAAACTGTGCTTCTTTTGAACCTACGAACTTAATTCACCCTGCCCAAATGCCGGATTCAGCCTATTACGAATTCATAAAAGAAACATTAGGTATTAAATAAACCGAGAAAAAAGCCCTAGTCTCCCTCTACGGAGATTAGGGCTTTTTTACGGCGATATTTTACGGTAGAGGATTTGGTAGAGGATTCGCGGTTACAGTTATGGTTCCGGTTACCACGTTATACATCGTCGAATTATCAGGGATAAATCTCCAACCAAACAAACCCGTCTCATTGACCGTCGTTCCGGGACTGTCCCATATTAATGTTCCATCTACGGATGTAGTATCAGACTCTGATACTTGAAATGTTCCGCTTAATATTGAGGACGATAATGTGTGCCCTATTGTCACTGCTGTGGCTGATACAGGTTCTGCCGCCACTGGGGTTATCGACGCTGGGGTTATTACTTGTTTGATCCAATTCCCTTCTTGTAAGGTGTAAGTTCCTTTTCCTTCTTCTATGTAGACGAAGCGGAAACTGTTATCTGTTTCATTGAGTAAATAATCTCCTAAAGTCACACTTGTTCCGATCGTAATTGATGATAACGAGTCATTTTGGAACGCCATATCGCCAACATTTACGTTATCAGGCAATGTGACCTCAGTGAGAAGTACGTTATCAAAAAAAGCACCATTGCTGATGATGGCTACACCGTTGGGAATTGTTACATTAGAAAGTGAGTTAGAACGAAAAGCATACCGGCCGATATTAGTTACACTATTAGATATGTTTACACTGGTAAGATCGTTATAAGCAAACGCATAGTCTCCGATGCTAGTTACACCGCTAGGTATTGTTACACTGGTAAGAGCATTGCCCATAAATGCATAGGCACCAATGGAATCTACGCTGGTGGGTATTGTTACGCTGGTAAGTAGATTGCCGGTAAAAGCGTGATGGCCGATGCTGGTTATGCAGTTCGGTAACGTAACATCGGTAAGATGGTTGCTCTCAAAAACCGCCGCACCAAGGCTAGTAACACTGTTCGGTATTTTTACACTAGTAAGCGCATTGCCTGCAAAAGCCTCATCACCAATACTGGTTACACCGTTAGGTAATGTAACACTGGTAAGAGCGCTTTCCTTAAAAGCGAGAGCACCAATACTGGTTACGTTATTAGGTATTGTTATGCTAGTAAGAGGGTTGTATTCAAAAGCCGAATCACCAATGCTTTGTAGACCCTTAGGTAGTATTACACTGGTGATACCCTTTTCAAGAAACGCTCCGTTGCCAATAGTTACTACGGTCGATCCATCTATTTGGGTGGGTATGACAACCTTGATTCCACCTTGTGAATCATCGTCCCATTGTGGATCACCGCCCCCTTGTGGATTATAGCCTATAATGGTTCCAGTTTCACTATCAAACATAAAGTGCTGCTTGTAAGTGCTGATGACCAACGTGTACGTATGGTTTATCGCCGCTGGCGGACTTGCACTATCTGTCGCTCTTACCGTGAACGTGTAGATTCCATGCGTATTTGACGCAGGAGTTCCGCTGATTATTCCGTTTTCAAACGAAAGACCGGTTGGAAGATTTCCTGTTATTATCTCGTAGGTCTTATTTCCCGTGCCACCTGTGGCACTAATCGTCGCACTGTAGCTTACACCGACTTGACCCTCCGGGGGGGCGACCGTTCCTAACGCCAGCGGTGTAGGTCCGCTATGATGCGTAGGTCTCGTCGGTATCACCGGTGTAGGTGGTGGCGGAGCTGCATTGTTAGAAAGAGCCGTTGCAGCAGCTACCTCCTCCTGATTGATCGACTGGTACAGCGATTGAATTGCTGGCGGAACTGCAGGTGGAACCGGTGTCGGGGCTATGGTTGGAGCCAATTGGGCTTGTAATGCGGGTGGAAGAGCTACTGGGGTTGGTTGGTTTTGTACGGTTCGTGCAGCTTGTTGGGTCAAAAATGATTGCGCTGCCACAAAGCTCTCGATTGCCGCCGGCGATAAGGGCGCAGGCGGGGCAGGTGGTTGACCGGGTGTAGCCACTGTTGTTTCCAGGCCAGGCGGAACAGCAAAGGATTGTCCGGCTGCGGAGATGCTACCCCGGCCGTCCATGACGCTAAACGATCCGGTTCCACCAGAATTTCCGCGAGCCGCAAATCGCGTCCCTTGGACAGCAGCAACTCCCCAAGCCATATCCATCTGAATGCGAGTCTTTTCTTCCGCCGAAACTTTCCACCACTCTTCGCCCGTAGCACCTTGTTCTTGTGCTTCCTCTGCTAAGCGAAACCGCTTCAATGCTTCCGTAAGGGTATTTTCGTCGGTCGAGGCTAATCGTAAGCCGGATGGATTCAACATGGCATTGGGTGTCGTTGTATGCTCTTTTCGTAGGATTCGGTTGGTGGCCAACACACCGATAGTTTCACCATCCGGCATCTCTACTCGGAGCCAATCGACAGATATCCCGGGCATACCCAAACTTTTTATGTAGGCACGTCCTTTACCCTCTTTCACAGTCATCCGGGTTCCATTTTTTAAGAGCATACCGGTACCGTCTTCAAAGAGAAGTTCGGCACTTCCTGTTTCCACCCAAATGGAGTCTCCAGGTTTTACCGATGTCTCACCCTTGATCTGCTGGGAAGCAGAATTAGTCGTCAGGGTCGTTTTTCCTTCCTTCACTACCAATGTCATCGGCAGTTCGGTTTCACGAAGTGATGGGGCCAACGTATACAACATCGATAGGGCTCGGGCCATCTCGCGCCGAGTAAAGGTTTGATTGGGAGAAAATACTTTGCTGTCCCTCAGATCAACTAAACCAGTTTCCGCTGCTACAGCAGCTTGTCGCTTCGCCCAATGGTCTTCTGAAACATCCGTGAAACTTCGCTTCACCACCGGTAGGGGCGTCTTTTCAAGGCGAAGCAACAGGGCAACCGATTGAATTCGTGTTAATGGTTCGTCAGGCCGGAAGGTTCCGTCTTCAAAACCCCGCAATAACCCGGCTCGGCTGGAAGCAGCAATCGCTGACTGTGCCCAATGGTCGGCGGGCACATCGGGAAACGGAGATTTGACTGTCTCGTCCTTCGATAGATGCATACCCTTGGCGAGCAGAGACGCCGCTTGCGCCCGTGTCAGTCCCTCATCGGGATGAAAAGATCCATCAGGGTAGCCCGTAAGCAATCCTCGTTTTACGGCGTAATTAATAAAAACGTAATTCGGATCATCGCCCGTTACATCACTGAAAAGTGCCGGAAGTGGCGAAGGTGTCGCTTGTTTGGTTTCATTAGCCAGCGCGGCGAGTGGATTTAACATGATTACTAGGGTCATCGCTATGACCAATGTGGCACTTAACCAATTTCGTTTTGGCGATCGTCGATACAATAGCTCCATTTGCACCCTCCTAATTCCAAATTAAATTTTGGTATAAGCTTAGATATTTTGGTTATTATTATTTCTACGTCGGCCATATTTTTCCTTTAGCGAAAGTGTTAACTATATTAAATTATTTGGAGAAGAGCCCCTACCTCGGACGGGACTGATTTAGTCAACTAGTGATCGGAACTAACAAAACCGCCCTGAATAAGGACGGTTTTAATCATGTTTTATATGAAATTAGTTTCACGTAAAATAACGGAGAAGATCTCGGCTTACGTTCTTTTCTATGTTTGCTGTTTCGCTCTGGACTTTTACTATTTTGTAACCGTTATACGTTCTATATGGTCTTTCGTCGAATACCCTTTCTCTGGTGAATATCTATCGACTGCATAAAAGGTATCTACTGTAAACCCGAGGTATTCCGCAACTTTAGCTGGTACACACATTATTTCGTCTATGTTCAAAGGGTTGCAGCCAATATTTACTTCCTTTTCATCAACATAAATTATCTGACTACCTGGATGTACAATCACAGTATGTCCATTCGCTTTTATCGTCGTATCATTTAGAGCTAAGTCAAACGTGAAAGATGCACCTAAAGGAGATAGAACATCTTTAATCGGTATGTATGGAACTTCATTACGCCAGAATGGTGAAACCGACAACCACAGGGGTTCTGCAGTATCATTTGTCCATACACTTCCAACTCGGAACTCCCCAAAGACGTTTACAGATATATGTCCAGACTCGGGAAGCTTAGGGTAAGCCTCCATAGGTAGTGTTCTTGTCCAACCAAATACTTCTCGATGGTTTAGTCTAGCATTGTATCTATCCCCAAATTTTTTTACCGCCCAAGGATCTGCTTTCCACGGCTTACCATTTATGGAGATTATGTCTTCCCCGCTATAATTATCTAGTAATATCCTCACATCAGCCCAATCGATTTCATCTTTTCCGACGAAAGACAGATCGGGTTGACATCCAAATACCGTATTACCCATACGGTATAGGACATATGGCCGAGTTTTAAACTTGGGTACATACTTCTTCGTAGGCGTTGCGGTGTCTTCCTTAGAGGAGAATTCATAGATAGTACCTATAAAATTAAACTTATCAACTTCTTCTTTAGTTTGCCAAGCGTATGCTTTTGTCGGTAGTAGGCTTAACAGTATTACTCCAAAGAAAAATGCTATGAAGGAAGATACGGTAAGCAGCTTTTTCATTTTTTTCATGTTCACTGGCCCTAAACTCCGTTCGCTATATTCATAGGAACACTTCGTGTTTTATAGTTTACCATTAAATATTCACATTTCAATAAGGAGGATGTATTTTATAGGAAATAAACCAATTCTAAAAAGAAAACACCCCGAAGAGTGTCTTATCGCTCATACTTCTTTTCCACAGCTACGTACAAGTGTTTAACATTTTTGTTCGTGTCGACTTTTAATATCCTAGACTTTACTTTGTAATGTGAAGTTTTCTCTGGCTCCTGTATGACTACATAATCACTGCCTATAAGCGCTGATATTTCGGCAGCATCAAATTCTGACTCGTATACTGCGTTTTGTGGATCTACATGTGGCATAAAAACAACCTTCATCTATCCACCCCCACGATTCCATCATAGGATGAATCTGGGGAGGATAGACAAACTATCGATCGTAATATTCCGTCAAAATTCGTATGTTTTACACACTCGGTTCGTATACCGGTACAAAGGCTACTTCGTATCCGCCGTTATACAATTCTTCTAAAGGATAAATATTTTGCTGTATGTAATTTCTTTTGAAGAGCTCAATTCTCGCTTTTAATCTATTCGCGATCGTGAATCCAATTTTTTCGTTTTTGTGTTCATCGTAATATTCCTGGTCCAATACGTTTTCGAATGCAAGAACATTAAAGGCGTTTGCTAACTGCACTTCTTTGTTTTGGACATGAACAGGGATAAAGTAATTTCCTCTTTCGTCGACAAACAAGTCTTTGCCCGTTGTTACAATCATTGCTACATCCCCCTCCTATTTCCTATCATAGGCAATTCAAAAGGTATTCGCAACGCATTGTTCTTTAAGTTTCGGAAAAACCCGTAAAAAAGTTTATACTTCCATTTAAATGGAGAAAATATTTCTTGTTGCGCTGCTTTTTGTGCACCTTCGTAACCGGTTCCTGGCTAGTGCAACCGCTCATATTCATCTCCTACCTCTTGAGGGAGTCCGTCGTCAAAACGGACTCCCTCACATTTTATGTAGACCCCGGCAGGAGATTATAAACTAAATAAAGGGCACTTTTAGGACATGCCCTTTGGGTTCGCAGCATATATAAAAATAGTACCCCAGTAATTCCAAGTCCTCCCTGTTCATGCCTCGTAAGTAATTACGAGGTCTTTTTTTATTAGTGATTTATGAAGTAACTTATCACTTAACCTCAAAAAAAGAAGAACCAAATCGATTTATCGAACATGTGTTCTTAAGATTTTAGTAGATATTGGGAGGTATTGGAACGTATGTGCTATTTATCAGGCCTAATCCGTCCTCAGAGGGTTTGTCCAATTTCCATTCCTCTGGTACATTAAAACCGTAGCCGGCACAAACAAACGTTCGAAAAGGAGGTCAGATAGAATGGCTATCAACAAATCCGCTATCACCGCCAGTCTGCGCTTATCGGTCCAAACGGGCACGAACAGCAAAGGGGAGCCGCTGGTGCAAAACCGGGATTACAAAGGCTTGAAGCCCAGTGCCACCGACGTAAACGTTTTTACCACCGCTCAAGGCCTGGCGAGCTTGATGAGTATCCCTGTCAGCCGCATCTCCCGGATCGACCAAAACGCCTTAGTCGAAGCCTAAGGCCCGGTGAAGCTGAGACAAGCCCTTTCATAACCGTAACTCAACGCACATAAAACTCGACCGGGTAGAATTCTGCATCCTCCGCCCGGCCTCTCAAGGAGGTGACAATTCGATGGCAACGAAAGAAACCCTTGAGTTGGTATTTACCAACCAACTGGGCCGCGACGTGGTGCTGCGGGTCCGCGACCCCAAGGCGGGCCTCACGACGGACGAAGTAACCACCGTCATGGACACCATCATCGCCAACAACGTGTTCACGACCTCTGGCGGGGACCTGATCGGCAAAAAAGACGTCCGCATGGTCTCCTCAAACGTGACCGACCTCTACAACCCATAAGAATAAACCCGGGGATACGGCAAAGAAAGAGCCATCCCCATAAAAAAGGGACCGGGAACTGAAAGATAGACATCGTTCCCGGTCCTCTCTGATCTTCAACTTAAATCTCTTTCACTTCAAATGACATCAAGGAGGTGCAAAAGACGTGGACGGTCTCCTAGAGTCCGTGGCCAATGTGGGGTTTCCCGTGGCGATCGCCTCATACCTGCTCATTCGCATGGAGGGAAGGCTCGAAACGCTGAGCAGTGCCATCAGCGAACTGGCTAAGAACGTGGAAATCCTAAAAGGACAGGTGTAACAAATTGTAAGCCCCTGCTATTGGTTAGCAGGGGTTTTCTTGTGCAAAACTACCGATTATATGAGTTGTAACTTGACACGGATGTCCATGGGTCAAATCTCTTTCGGTAGAGGGAACTCAATCCCGTCGTCTTACGTTCGTCATTTCAATAGCCATCGTGTTTGCTTTTAGCCCCGCCGTCGCTTCCACAATTCGATCGAGGATATTTGACTTGGCTTCTGATTTTCGGATACGAATGTTCAATAGGCCAGCCAGTTTCTCTAAATCCGCTTTTTTCGAGAGATGTTTTGCATTCATGATGTAACTACGAGCTTCTTCACGGTTATCATAGGTAAGCAACAAGTTTGCCGATTGCTGAATTAATTCTTCATTTACCATTAGAGAATCTTTTGGAGTTGTCGATTTCGATTCCCCTTTGGTCTTCCTTCGTTGCGGTTTTTCTTTCGTTTCTTGACGATACGAATCGGAACTATCCATAAAACCATTCTCGCGTTCCTCGATAGATCCATCCACGGGATCATCAGATAGTATGGTTTCCATTGGATTTGGTTCTCGCGGGCATTGATGATAACGGTTTGAGACGAATCGCCAACTCCCTTTTCCTTGGATAAGTTGCTCATATTCTTCTGGAGATATTTCCTGTAACGCAACCGCAAATGTCATCAATAGATTCGATAACTCATCCTTTCTGTGGGTCATTCACTTCATCTCCCGCTCTTCATTTGTTGAATTTTCGCCTCCACTTCGCTCGTCAATGCTTTTAATCGCATGTGGATCGAGGCATATCTATCCTTACTTGCCGGCGTAAGTACGACGGGGATACCCTTTTCTGGGGCTTCACTATAATCGGTTTTGTTTTCGGTGATGAGCGTTTCAAAAGTACCGATTTGCTGGCGTTTTACCCTATCGATATAATCCTGCAACGTTTGGTAAGGCTCGTTTTTCCACAAACCTACCATCGTAAAAACAACCCCGAGCCAATAGGGACAAATGGGTTTGTATCCATAAGGCTCCATTTGCGCCTTTGAATTATAATCTTCAATCAATTGATTCAAATGCTGCTTTAATTCACTGATTCCCAAGGTAGATAGATAGTCCGGTTTCGCCGGAATGAGCAGTCCATCACTGGCAATGATGGCTGTTTGGGTGACGTAGTTCAAATTGGGGGGGCAGTCGATCAATATGATGTCGTATTCGTTCTTCGCCAAGGGGATAAGGCCTGTCTTCAATCGGGACAGGATACGCAAATATTCGTAGCGATGGGATCGTTCCGTGACGCCTTGATTCCCTTTCCATATTTTTATGGCCAAATCATTATCTACGTTCACTAAGCCCAAGTGAGACGGGATTAAGTCCAAGATTCCAGTCGCTTCTAATGCACGCAATCGTTTATGGGCTCGTTCTGGTCGGGTGATAAAATCTTTCAAGTCCAGTTCCTCGTCCTTATCAATGAAGGCATCATACCAACGTTTAATCGTTTGATGTTGATAAGCATGCTGCCATTGCTCTACCGTCAAAAAGGAAAATGTCAAATTTGTCTGCGGATCTAAGTCAAGAACAAGTACTTTTTTGCCACGGTAAGCCATCTCAGCCGCAATATTGGCGGTCATGGTTGTCTTACCTACACCGCCTTTATAATTGATTACCGATATGATCATCGATTGGTTTCCCCCTTCACCAGGTGTGCCTGTCTAATTGTTATGAGATAAAGAAGCAACACATAGCTTGTCCCGGCCTGGGAAAGAAAGGGAGATGTTGTATTGGATTTGTACCGGCAGAATTAAAGTGAAAACAAGAACCCCCTATCACTTCGTTATGAGGCGATAGGGGGTTCTTGTCGACCTTGGGATTAGGTCTTCTACTTGGTAAAAATCGAGCCATTAAAATGAAGCATTTCGAATGTGCTTTGGCCGCTAAAGACAGGTCTACTCATTTCAATTGCCGACTATTTTATCTTCTCATAATAATTCTACTCTCCAAAAGGATGAACCTGTTATCGCTCTGAAGAAATTGTTTGAATCACCGCCAATGATCTTTCGACCTATCCCACCGCGTATTTAAGCGGAATTCATGTAAAAATACACGAGTTGCCCCATCTATACTATAATAATACCAACAATTCAAGAACATAAATCCCAGCAAGGAGCACATCCCTTCTTATGAGCTATCAGCCATCAAACCCAATCATCGTTCAAGGCGATTTCAGTCTGTTGCTTGAAGTGGACAACCCTCTTTTTCAATCCGCTCGGGACGAAGTGGCCCAGTTTTCCGATTTGGAAAAAAGCCCGGAACACATCCATACATACCGGCTTTCTCCCCTATCTCTCTGGAACGCCGCCGCAAGCGGCCTCACTGCCGAGCACATCCTTACCGCCCTAGAAAAATACAGCAAGTTTGATCTTCCGCAGAACGTCCGCCAGGAAATTGAAGACCAAGTGCAGCGCTTTGGCCGGATCAAACTGATTCAGGAAGACTGCGGCCTGTTTTTAGTCTCCGACGATCCCTATGCCATTCAGGAAATCGCCAGTCATAAAAAACTTCAGTCATACTTCCGGGGACCCGTGGAAGGTCAGCGGATCCCGGTAAACCCCATGATGCGGGGGCATGTAAAACAAGCCTTGATCAAGCTAGGCTTCCCCGTGGAAGACCTGGCCGGATACGAACAAGGCACGACATGTCCCATGTCCCTGCGGTCAGTCACTTCGCAAGGACAAGCCTTGGCATTACGGGACTACCAACAAATGGCCGCCGATGCTTTTTACGCCGGCGGATCCAACCGGGGTGGCAGCGGTGTGATCGTGCTCCCCTGCGGTGCCGGCAAAACAGTCACCGCCATGGCCTTGATGGGGCAGCTCCAAACGGAGACCCTCATCATCACGACAAACATTACGGCCCTTCGCCAGTGGCGACAGGAACTACTCGCTAAAACCACCTTGACGGAAGACCAGATCGGGGAATATAGCGGCGAAATAAAAGAGATCCGCCCCGTAACGATCACCACCTACCAAATCCTGGCCTACCGCCAAGATAAAAGCAGCCACTTCCCCCACCTGGAGATTTTCACAAAAAAGAACTGGGGCTTTATCGTCTATGACGAAGTCCACCTTCTGCCGGCGCCGGTCTTCCGCGTCACCGCAGAGATTCAGGCCAAGCGCCGCTTAGGCCTGACGGCCACCTTAATTCGTGAGGACGGGCTCGAAGAAGACGTATTCAGCCTCATTGGGCCGAAAAAGTTCGATGTCCCCTGGAAGGAACTTGAGAAAAAAGGATGGATCGCCTCGGCTCACTGCATCGAAGTGCGCGTTCCCATGCCCGGACCTATGCGTCTGCCTTATGCTGTCGCTGACAGCCGCGCCAAATTTCGCATCGCCTCGGAAAATCCCGAGAAAGAAGCCGTGGTGCACCGCCTCTTACAGCGGCATCCAGACGATCAGGTTCTCATCTTCGGTCAGTACATCGATCAGCTTGAATCCATCGCTGCTGTCCTCGGCATCCCTGTCATCACCGGGAAAACGCCAAACCAAGAGCGCATTCGCTTGTATGACGCCTTTAAATCAGGAAGTCAAAAGCGCTTGGTCTTGTCCAAAGTGGCCAACTTCGCCATCGACCTGCCTGATGCCAACGTAGCGATCCAAGTCTCCGGTACCTTCGGCTCTCGGCAGGAAGAAGCCCAGCGGCTTGGCCGGGTGCTTCGCCCGAAAGTCGGCGACAACCGGGCTTATTTTTACAGCCTCGTCACTGCAAATAGCCGGGACCAAGACTTCGCGGCCAACCGCCAGTTGTTCCTTACCGAGCAGGGGTATAAGTACTCGATCGTCCGACCGGAAGAACTCAACGATTGAACCATAGAGAATATCATTCATGCACACCACGTATGGAGTCCATAACGCATGGAGTATACAATTAATTCATGGGGTACACAATTCACAGAACATACAATTCATGGAATATGCAATTTATCGAATATATAATTCACGAAATTTACAATTCACGGATCACACCATTAAGGAGATAGAATACGAATGAAGGCATTACTCGAAACATTGACCACCCAAGGCTATGGCGACTCCCTGCCGAACCTATTGCGCCTAGCGTCAAACCCGCCCCGACACGGAAAGCTGACATGATTACAGCCCTGGACAACTTTTACTGCCGTGAGGAAAATCTCACCGCCCTCTGGGGTCGCCTCAATGCCTTTGAAAAGGAACTACTGGCGGAATACGTTCGTTCTGGACGGCTCGATAGCGATGATCTAACAGAGCTATGTCAAAAACACGGCCGCAGTCGGAAAGATCAATACTACTTTCAATCCTACCGAATTACCGACGTCCTCGATGCAAAGTCACCGGCTCGGCTCTTTTTAATTCGCAACAGCGTCCCCGTCCCACTGGCGGCTTTTATAAAAAAGCAACTTAAGCCCCTCAAACATCAATATCAAGCCGTCAATGCACTAGGGGAAGACGATGCCGATGAAGTCGTCGTAATCCGGGAGAACTTTGAAAAAGAATTTTTTCGTCTGATCAAACTGGCCAATCAGACAAAACTGAGTTGCACCCGAGTCGGCGGCTTGCCAACAAAGTCGGCCATGAAAAAAATCAACGAAGCGTTGGCGATAAAAGAATACAGTTTTGACGACCCCGACGGGGTCAGTTCATTTCGGACTATAGAGCAGTCCGTTCGAATCTATGGAATGGCTCGTTTGGCCCTGGAAAGCGGTATTTGGAATATCATCGGTGACCGCTTCGTGCCTGGACACCGTTCGGGTGAGTTCCTCCAGGCAAGCCGCGTCGATAGATGTAAGATGCTGCTCAAGGAATACATAGCTTCAGCGGACATTGATGAATTGTCCCGCATTCCGGAAGTGAAAGTACAAACAGAGCGAGATCCAAAGTATTCTAGCTGCCGGAGGTTGATTTGCGACCATCTCGCCCACTGTCCCGTCGACCAATGGGTTCATATCGATGAATTCCTTAAATATATAAAAAGAAGCGACGCACTCTTTTTGGAGCGAGTTACCGGTGAAATCGAGTCCTACGCTGATTATGAACGAATGTATCTCGGCCGCTCTCAAAACTGGCGCCAACTTGAAGGACGGTTCGTCGAAATCGTGTGCTTGGAATACTTATGTACCATGGGCATCATCGACACTGCCATAAGATTTAGCAGCGGTGGAACCTACGGGGAGGTCGACACCATTGAAGTCGACTACATCCGCTTGACCCCTCTCGGCGCCTATGTTCTTGGAGCTGCCGATTCCTATGAGGAACCAAAACTGGAGGAAGATTCGGGATTTATCGTCCAGCCCAACTTCGAAATCCTCTTATCAGAAGGGGCCATGAAAGAAACCCATGAATTATTCCTCGACCAAGTGGCAGAAAAATTGTCGGACCACCCCGCCTGCCTATACAAACTCAGCTTTAAATCTGCCGCCTCTGCCCTTGATCAAGGGATACCCATCCGTGAAGTGATCGAGTACCTACAGGATTGGTCCTCCAAGGAAGTCCCGCAAAACGTACTTCATACCTTGGAAGAATGGAGCCAATCCAGTCAAAAAATCCGCATCCGCAAAGCGATCATCTTAGAGACCGACGACCCCTATGTTCTCGAAGAATTAAAAAGCTACAAATCCCTCCGGAATCACATGATCAAGGAACTACCCTATGTGATTGAACTTGATCCGAAATCACCGATAAAAGTAAAGCGGGAGATTGAAAAAAAGAACCGTTTTTGTATATACGACGCAGAATCATAGTAAAAACTGAAACCCAGGGCAAGCGTCCCTGGGTTTTTGCTCATGTAATAGTACAGCAATCGTTAACATTTCCCTCAGACAAAGCCATCCCAATATCCCCAATAATCCGCTCTCGCAACAGATGAACATCATTCATAGTAATATCGAAATTCAGAACATGCAACTTCATAGTGCGCCCTTCTACATCGAACGGAATGGACGCCAAGGGATTTGCCCATCGAACATTATCCTTAAACTGGGGATACACCAGGAACAGGTTGTCGCAATTGTAACGAACAGCATAAGCGATCAGTTGATACACGTCCGATTGGGCCGGTTTCACGGTACCGACGGTCACCGGATTTTTATATTTCGCATCGAGAATCATTTGGATCGCTTTACCTTCCGACCCTCGCCGCGCCATGCCAGTGCTTGACCACGGGAGGGATGGTAACCACGTCGCCGGGGTGCAATGCTATAACGGAGAGCAAATAAAGAAAAACTGGACCTTCTTGCCTGTACCGATACAAGAAGTGGTCCAGTTTGTTTGCCGGGAAATGTATGTCCACAATGCGACTTTATTCTCCTAAACGGGCCTTCTGGAAAGAGTACGGATTTTAACTTCATGCTCACCTATGATTGCAGTCATGGATCGCTGATCCTCTTGAAGATCGTCAATCTTACGACTGATGGTTTTCAGCATCCCCACGATATCGTCTTCTTGGCTACGCTCCATGCGATCCAAGCGACGATGTATTTCCTTTTGGCCTTCTTTTAGCTCCTTCAATTCTTGGAGCACAATGCGTTGAAACTCCTCGTTGTTCACCCTTAAATCCCTCCCAGGGGGCTACTTTTCAAGTACATCCAGTATAGCACGTTTCTTTCCCAGTTTAGCACGTTTCTTTCTCTGTTACGATGTGGCTGCACTGGATTTGACGCCTAACGTTACGCCTACGGTAGTTCGACAACGTTCGAAATAGTGAGAAAAACGAAGGCCAGGATGATTGTCCTGGCTTTTTGCTGTGGATTATCGGATTTTGTGGTGCAGCGTGGTGGAAGTGACGCTGAAGTCTGGAATTTGGTGTTGAGGGCGCCCGCCGATTCAACGTTTCGAATCGGCGGGCGCCCTTTTTTCGTTCCACGGTTACGCAGCAGCACTCATGATCTCGGAGCCGTTCTAGGTCGGCGTCGGTGAGTTCAGTTAGCGGGATTTTTGGCTCACCTTAGTTACAGATTCGTCCGAAGAGGATCGACCGGGTTGGCCGCTTTGGCCTGGAAGACAAAGGAGCCCAGAAAGTACTCCGAATCGGGCTTTTCCATCATGGCATAGGTGAGATCATCGAGGAGTTCGACCACTTCATCGGCGCCCCACACATAGGGGCGTTGGTACTCAGGGATGCGAAACCACATATGAGAAAAAATATCTTTGATCAGGATTTTTTCGCTTTTGATTTCTCCTTTGCCGGACATGGTACGGTTCTCCTTTCTTTACTTCAATAATCCCCTTCTACGATGCGTCGAATATTCCTGCCACAAGGCGCCTTCACCAGAGGGGAACTCACGTAAGAATCTTAAATTAACCTTGAGAAGAAGGGACTTGTAACTCTAATCGCTTCTTCAAAAAATGATCCAAACCAATACTTTCAAATCGTTGAGCAAAGTCTATAGTGATGAGTCGGACATGATTGTGGTTCGCTTGAATCTGAATTAGGTTCTCTTCAAGCTATATTAGGTTCTCTGTGGCTGTTCAAAGTTCTCTCCGGACCACCCAAGGTTCTCTCCGGACAATAGATTCAGGTCTCCATCGCCACCGTGGAAAAAGAAAAAGCTTTCGCCATATGGGGGATGCATTGCTTAGCTTAACTGCAGCAAAAGGCCCTGTGAGACCTCTTTCCTTCTCACAGGGCCTTTTCTTGTTCTCATCGAAGGTCTTATAGCGGTAGACTTCATTCCGGCGAGTACAAATTGCCACAACACTTTTTATATTTCTTGCCACTGCCGCAAGGACATGGATCGTTTCTGCCGATTTTGTTGAATTTCCCACTCTTAGGAAGAGGCCGTAAATTAGGCCTTTCCTTCATGTTAAATATCTCGCTCGGCGTGTGTCCATTATTTTCCCAAATCCTCGTATTGTTTGCCAAATCCATGACTCGCCGTAGCACTTCATTTACTTGATCTTCATTCTTAAAGATCACATCTTCACGATTAAAGACGTTAAAAATGAGTTCCATTGAAAAGCAATTTTCACATATGCCCTGAACTTCTTCACACAGTTTTTCTGCTTTAACCTCATCACCCTCAAAGATGTTCAGGGTTAAATAACTTCGTAAAGCCTCATACTCTTTCGTAACTTCAAAGTAGGACTCTTCTTTATATTTCAAAAGCTCTTCTCGCTTCGGAATATAGAAGGGCTTACCCTTACGCTGCCGTAATTGTTCTTCAAACTCGCCAACCTTCATAATCGCTTCAGCTACAAAATAATTGCCATGAATCTTCACAAAGTTATCTGTTAGCTCTTGATTCGCTTGATGAACAACATCGTTCATCATCTCTATATCAACCTTGTCATCATTTTGCAGGTTATAAATATCGATCACTTTATCCTTAGGGACCAGACCATACAGATGGGTGAGAGAAATTACGTAGTCAAGCAATAAATTGTTTTCCACGCCGGATAATGTATGTTTAGAATTCACAATAATACCCCATTTTCTAAAAGTTATATGACTCCCTATCTCCATGGCTCTCTTCTCTACGCTGCTCATCACGGTGGCCCATTCGTAAAAGGAGTCTTCTCTCGCATGATAAAGGGCCATGGCTTCTTCGTCTCTTCGTAAATCGTTCATCCGCTCATAAGCCGCTTATTGCAACATCCCTTTGGGCTACCTCCTTGCGGTTCCCACGCGTAACGTACTTGTCATAGAAGTAAAGCCAGCGGTGCAGTGGAGTATTATCTAGATCGTTAGCACCATCGAAGCGAATTAAACATGGACTCGGACTATCCTTATCTATTCTAACAGATTCTCTTAATTTGAAATCATAAACATATCGGGATGTTGTGCGATGGCTGTTCAAAAGCTCGCATAACCCTTCGTTAATATCTCGAATTGCGTTTGTAACTTTATTTCTAATGCCTTCTCCATCTATAGGGTATGCCTGTCCAACTCCTTTTACGGAGTACCTTATCATTTAACCTCAAAAAAAGAAGAAGCAACTCGTTTTATCGAACATGCGTTCTTGAGATTCCAGGAGATATTGGGAGGTATTGGAACATATGTGCCAATCAATAGTCCTAATCCGCCCTCAGAGGGTTTGTCCAATTTCCATTCCTCTGGTACATTAAACCCGTAGCCGGCACAAACAAATGTTCGGAAAGGAGGTCAGAAAGAATGGCTATCAACAAATCCGCTGTCACCGCCAGCCTGCGCTTATCGGTCCAAACGGGCACGAACAGCAAGGGGGAGCCGCTGGTGCAAAACCGGGATTACAAAGGCTTGAAGCCCGGTGCCACCGACGTAAATGTCTTTACCACCGCTCAAGCCCTGGCGAGCTTGATGAGTATCCCCGTCAGCCGTATCTCCCGGATCGACCAAAACGCCTTAGTGGAAGCCTAAGGCCCAGTGAGGCTGGACAAGCCCTTTAATAACCGTACCTCAACGCACATAAAACTCGACCGGGCGGAATTCAGCATCCCCCGCCCAGCCTCTCAAGGAGGTGACAATTCGATGGCAACAAAAGAAACCCTTGAACTGGTCTTTACCAACCAACTGGGCCGTGACGTGGTGCTGCGAGTCCGCGACCCCAAAGCGGGCCTCTCGACGGACGAAGTAACTACCGTCATGGATACCATCATCGCCAACAACGTGTTCACGACCTCAGGCGGAGACCTGATCGGCAAAAAAGACGTCCGCATGGTCTCCTCAAACGTGACCGACCTGTACAACCCGTAAGAATAAACCCGGGGATACGGCAGAGAAAGAACCATCCCCATAAAAAAGGGACCGGGAACTGAAAGATAGACATCGTTCCCGGTCCTCTCTGATCTTCAACTTAAATCTCTTTCACTTCAAACGACATCAAGGAGGTGCAAAAGACGTGGACGGTCTCCTACAGTCCGTGGCCAATGTGGGGTTTCCCGTGGCAATCGCCTCGTACCTGCTCATTCGCATGGAAGGACGGCTCGAAACGCTGAGCAGCGCCATCAGCGAACTTGCCAAGAACGTGGAAATCCTGAAGGAACAGGTGTAAGAAATCGTGAGCTCCTGCAATGAGTTAGCAGGGGCTTTTCTTTTGATATGGCAAATTGTTTTTCTTTCTTTGGTGCATTTCATTGTCCACTACTCATCTTCAGTAATATCAATCATTCTCAATTGGAACTTCCAACCTTCCCATGACGACATCATCTTGCCGAATTCATCCCATGTAAAAGTACGTCCATCTATAACTACTTTGGGCCCTTCCGCGTGTGGACTTTCCTCGTATTCTACACGTCCACGAACTGTTCCTGGGTAGACAAAGGCCGGTAGTCCATAGTTAAAGGAAAGAGACGGTTCGGCTAATACTCGTACAAGTTTAGCCATCAATTTTTCATAGATGATCTCTTGAGCTGTACCCACTGGCATTAGAACGGATTCCTTATAGCCTACAGTCTTTTCACCATTTTCGTCTATCCACTCAGTGGCTTCTAGTGCCATTCCATTCGGTGTGAGCAGACTCGCTATTTCAAAGGTATGGCCTTTTCCCTCAAAATCACTCAGCGTAATCCGATTATTCTGAATGGGGCTAAAGGGCACGCCCAATTGTTTGGCCATAATCTTGCTGAAACAGTCCCTGCAGATTTTTTGGTTACTAGTGCCTTCTGTAAGGTGAACCATTGCCTGTTGGAACGTTTCCTGACCGCAGTGTTCGCATAAAAACTGTTTGATAAATACCACCCCTATCAACTTCTAGCCCTGTTTGGATTATCGGCTCGTAAGAGTTGGCCCAAGGTATACATAGGCACTGTGCATCAAACCTCTTCTGTCCATACTGTACAAGCTCCCGATTATATAAGTTGTCTCTTGAATGAGGTTCAGAATTTAATCGGTAACATTTTTCTCGGACAAATCCATCCCAATATCCCCAATAAGCCGATCAAACCGAAAAGGTACATTCATGTTTCAACGCAGGCAAATATAGACAGGGTAAGTGATTTCACGCAATAATGTGGTAAAATATGAAATATATTGAGATATTGTATCGCTAAATCCATGAAGGAAAGATAAATTATGAAAAATGGGAGTGAGCAATGTCATGATTTTAGAAGTACCGGAATTTGAGCCTAATATTTTAGAGCAAATGCAGGGGATATTGAAAAAGCTCCCAGATACCCACCCCAAATACAAAAGAATTGAATCAGATATGCGTAAACTGGCAAGTGGAAATGCCGGCGAGAATAACATTGCCTACCATATCAAGTTCTGGTTCGGAAATAATCATAATGTCATCGGAGTACATAACTTAACTCTTGAACAGGATGGGCGGAAAGCTCAAATCGATTACATTCTTGCGGTTCCAGCCGGGTTCCTTGTGATTGAAAGCAAATCAATTACACAACATATCCGAATCGATAACTTAGGCAACTGGGTGAAAACTGATGCAAAAGGAACCGCTCAAAACAAGGGAATGTATAATCCAGTCGAACAGAACCGTCGTCACATCGCCGTGTTAAAGGATTTATCCAACAAAATTTGCAACTCAGAGACTACTATCCCCTTTGGTAATGTTATCGTTCTTTCAAATCCTGATACCATTATTGAGGGATATAAACCCAGTAAACAATATTCCGTATTAAAGATTGACCAACTACGAAACTTCATCGAACGTTGTTTACAAAGACCTGCTGTGCCTTCACAACCCGGTCCACTTGAACTTATTCAACAATTTACCCAGTACCATATTCCAAGCCAGTGCAACTTAATGGAGAGATACGGTCTTGATTATCGGGATTTGCTGCCTCTAAATGAACGTGTTTCTTTTGATATTGAGTCCAAGTCAATTAAATGCACCTTTTGTGACGCTAGAATGATTCTGAAGAAGCGTAAAGACAATTTATTTTGGGGCTGCAGTAATTACCCTTCATGCAAGAATATCGTTCCGGCACAGATCGTTGCCCTAGTTAGTAAGGATCGTATAAACAAACATGAGAAAGATAAAAGCTTTCTATCATCACTGTTTTCAAATCCAATCCGAACTTGCCCGGTGTGTGGAAGCTCGTTAATCATTAAAGAGAATCGCAAGGAAAAATACCATTCTTGCCCGAACGCAACTCTGTGTAAATATTATCGGGAGAAATAGAAGGAAGCGCCTTGGTCCGCTTCCTTCTACATTTCCTATATTTACGTTCAGTACTTTCACATGGAAAAATAAATGACATTAGAAACTGGTAACCATTCTTCTTGGAAGCAATTCGCAGATCTTCAAACCATCCATTAGTAAAATATTGTTGTTTTCCGCCAATCTTTTGGCGTCATCATCAAAGTCATCGGCCAATGACATCACACAACCATCCGCATCTGGTTCGGTTTTCATCATTTGAAGCAATTGTTCTACAGCCCATTTATCTGTTTTTCCAACATGCTTCTTCACTTGAACGAATAGTTTCACCTGACCGTTTTCAAAAGGAGACTGGTCCTTTTTCGAATGCAATAGAAATCGATATCCCCGCCTTTACCGTCGTATTTGTTCCGTCCAATAATCGTATAGCCGTTGAATTCCAATAGATCTTTACATATGTTCTCAAAGGAAATGCTGCTTAGACTTGGGTTCATTAGGTTCAGACTTTTCTTCAATTCCTCAAGAATCCGCTTATACTCTTTTTCGAGAAATTGTTCTAAGCTTGATGCCGGGAAGTCTGTTTGGGGATTCTGTGTTAACGCGCCAATGATTTTCTCAAATTCAGAAGTATATTGTTCTATGGGAAAGATAGGTAGGCGCATCCACTGTAACTTTCCATACCAAGCGGTAAGGTCACTATGATACACACTAATATTCTCATCGAGACCGAAAGCGTTTTTTATCTTAATTCTGTGATTAAGATGGGTTTGGTCATTCGGCAAGTAATCATAACAAGTAGGGAAATCGCCATCGACCACAAAGATAGACACACGTCCATGTTCGGGTAGATGGGGTACAACGAGCAGATCGCCATCTTTAAAGTCTCTTAATCGTGATAGATTAGTGGGTATCCGGGTGCTTGTCATGCCATAGTAGTTCTTGCATCGCTCAACAAAATCGGACCGTTCCACTCGCAGATCGTAGTCTCCGCCTCCCCACCCCTGGGATAAGAGGCTTTCTTCTCTTATTCTTCGAATCACTTCTTCCTGTTCATTACGGTCATAACGGACATTATAAATCATGCCCGTCACCTCGATCAGTATATTTCCAGTTCAATAATTTTCCTGTTCGACAACGATATGTAATCTCCCTGTTACTCGCCTATTGCAATTCCATGTGGTCGATAAATTCGGCTTAGTTTCTTTCACCGGGATTCGGTCCAAAACACCTGCGACCCTCGTTTACGAATGGCCCTTTGCGCTTGCCAAAGCAAACGACCACCATGAGACGCCGGATTGGTTCGCAGTGGTAGTCCCGGAGGCGTCATCGGTCTCGTTCGTCTCGCCGCCGTTTGAGGCAACCGACTCCATTGAATGTTGTCAAAATAACCTAGTGGCACGGGCACGCATCATCACTCCTCGGTAATGTGTGGCTTTTTAAAAGCGGTGATATTCATTAACTTTTGCTTGCTTCGTTCCTGTTTCCCCATGGCTTTCTCCAGATCGTTCATCGTATAACTGGATTCGCCTCTTAACACAGTCGCTCGTAATCGGTGTTTGTCAATATAGTTGACGCATGGACCTATGTAAACTTTAACGTATATGCAACCGCCGGTCTTGACAAATGTGCTGTGAAATAAGTCACCCCGACCGACGGACATACGCCTGTGGAACATTAGCTCTGGTCGGCTTTGCTCAGTCTAGCACATTCGTCAAGACGCTTCGCTTCGCTCCGACCGCAAGCGGCAGCTGCCGAGTTGCTTAGCATCCGTTTTACGAACCGACCCCCTCCCTCGGGAATCCGCCTGTGATCTTCTTTTATCGGATTTAGGGCCACGTTATCAATCAAAGCCCAGTTTCGGGTTCCTCTCGCCCAACGTTCGGGGTGACGGTTCCGAGCTTCTTCGTATACCTTGCGGCGTTTTTCCAAGATCTTCACGGCGCTTCCCTCATGACGTTGTCGAGGTGTAACAAATTGCAAACCGCTGTGCCGGTGCTTTTCGTTATACCAGTAGACAAACTGACTCATCCACTTCCGGGCATCTCGTAGGGTCCCAAATCCTTTGATGGGTAGTCCGGACGGTACTTGCACGTTCTGAATAACGACTCGGAATACGGGTTGTCGTTACTGACACGAGGTCTTGAAAAGGATGAACTGACCCCCAACTTTTCGAGCTGAACAAGGAAAGAGGATGCCTTCATGGGGCTGCCGTTATCGGAATGGAGCACCAAGGGTTGTCCTTTAATCTTCTCTGAAATGACTGCTTTTTTAACCAATTCAGACGCATACTCTGCGGTTTCCTTCTCCCAAATCTCCCAGCCCACGATGTATCGGCTAAAGATGTCTAAAATCAAGTACAACCGATAATAGATGCCCTGGGCAGGACCGGGAAGCCAACTAATATCCCAAGACCAAACCTGGTTGGGGGCTTTGGTAATGTGTGTTTCCGGTGGATGCGAGCTCAGCCGTTTGCTTCTTCCTCGATGGTGTTGCTGTTCCGATTCTCGTAGGATTCGATACATGGTCGACTCGGAGGCGAGATAAACACCTTTATCGGCTAAGTCAGGCACGATTTGAGATGGGGGCAGACTACTGTATTCCTTTTGATTGACGGTGTTGAGAACTTCTTGTCTCTCTTCTTCCGTCAGCTTGTTCTTCGGCACGGGACGCCGTGCCCGTGGTTTTCCGTCGGCAATGTTATCTCCGGATTTGCTCCATCTTTCATAGGTCCTTCTTGATATATTTAGTATGTTGCAAGCCTTTGAAACCCTGGCTCCGTTCGCGTTCGCTTCATTGATCAGTTCTACAGCTGTTTTGCGATCTTGGGCACTGATCATTCGTCCTCTGGCTCCCCCCAAATCGCTTGGACCTTTTTTTGCAAAATCAAAAGGGCTACGGTTTCTGCCAGGGCTTTTTCCTTTCGACGCAAGTCTCTCTCTAGGCTTTTACTGCGTTTTTTCTCCTCGCGTAGTTCCGTCTTTAATTCTTTGCTTTCCGCCGTCTGTCGAGCGTTGGCATGAAGGCAGGCTTCCCGCCATGCTTCAATTTGTTCCGGATACAACCCTTTTTTGCGGCAATACTCACTCAGGGCATTCTCATTCATGGCGTAGGTTTCCATGACAATAAGAAACTTGTCTTCCGAACTCCATTGCTCGGATTCACGCCCGTCCCCTGGTGTTGCGGTTCCGTTTATCCGTGCTTCTCGTCTCCATTTATATAAAGTCACCTAAGTGACACCCGTCTCTTCTGACAATTCGGCTACGGTGGCGTTCTCTGGCGGCATCATCCGACGGATGATGGATTCTTTAAACTCTGGACTGTATTTATGTCCTCGTTGGCCAGTCATGTGTACGTCCTCCCTAAAGGCTTTTTATTATTATAATCCTTTAGGTCCTGCGTCAACTAGCCTAACACAGGGGGTAATACATCCAAACAAATTCGCTCGATTTCGGCATGGCTCTTGCCGGTAAGCCGGGCGGTCACTGATTCCATTGGTAAACTGGGTCCCTTTCCGGGAGACAGTTTTTTTCGCAGCAATTGGCCGATCTGTTCCACCTCTGTCTTGCCGAAGCGGATAATCTCGTCAAAACAACGCCACAATGCGGGATCCAATGATTGTTCAAAATTAGAGACCGCCACTACAAGCGAACTACCTGAAAACTGGCCCAACATCTGCAAGAAAGAATTGACGACTCGTTTTAGTTCACCATTGCTCTAAGTTATCATCTCGGGAACGGCTGATAGCATCAAACTCATCAAATAAGATGACCCAACAGCCTTGAGCCGCATAATCGAAAACCTTGCGCAGATTGGCCGCAGTTTCAGCAAACTGGAAACAACAGCGTCGAAACGTACGTATAGAATCGGGATTCCCAATTCGCGCGACAAAGCTTCCACCGTTGTTGTCCGGAACTCCAATAAGGATGCACCACGATCAACGTTCTTCGGTAGCGGCTCCAGCGGAATGAATGCACCCGGTCCAGCAAGAGGCTTGCCATTTTCCAATATCCGTGCCAGTTCGTTGGCAAGAACCACATGAGTTTTTTCCGCTCTTCAGTCGATAATGTCATTTGCTGCTTCCAAAAACATCCGACGGTCGCCTAGCTTGTATCCGCAAAATTTTTTTCAACAAATCGGCCCTTGCCATCATGCATAATCCTTTCTTAATCCATGCGGCACGACTGAATAGCTGTAAATTAAACTACTTTAAGAAATCTTACCATACACTCTGTAGTACCGTCCCAGCGACACGGGACACTTAGGACAAACTTCCTTCTATTAATAGTATGACTGCGGAGAACAGCTGCAGGAATGCGGGAATCATTTTGCCCCTCCTTATGTGGGGTATCTTCGTCAAAAAAGCCTTTGATTCCCTCGATTCATTTGAGATCGTATAATTCTTTGGACGCTCGTATGATGAACTATATTTCAACGATATTGTTGAAATTCTTTCGTTTTTCCTATAATTTATTTTAATTCCTTACGCAAGTGTAAGTTATTGAAGGTAAATAAAAATACCATGCTATTTCTTTGCATGGTACCAAGCTTTTCGTATTTCATTTTCTGGAACGTTTAGCATTGCTGCCATCTTCTTTATGGTCTCATCACCGGGGCGCATCTTTCCAAACAGAATATTTGATAAACTTGCCGGGCAAATATTTGGGATAAGAAGGAAGCCTTCCATAAATAAGACTTCCTTCCACGCTCTTGTACAACTTACCGTAGGCCCAATAATTTACTAACGCTAAAAAACCGCCTGATTTCTCCTTGGATGATTAGAAACCTATCTTCTTACACACTTCGTATTGAATCTAATAACTGCAGTCCATTTAAGGTTATAAGGTTATGAAACAGTTTTGCATTTATATCGAACCGGCTTATTTAACTTACTTTCGACCAAAACTATTGACCGATCCCAACCCTCTGCGACTGCTCGTTTTAGCCAATCTTGAATTTGCTTTTTTTCACCTTTGTTATTTCGACGAGTTCCTTAACTGTTCTTCCCTTTTCAACTAGTTTACATAATTTAGGAATTACATAACCATACATATCATACTCACCAGCAGGAGGATCTGTACATTGTTTTATCCTATTTATAGCTAATTGAACTTTTGCACTTGCTGTTTAGGTTTCGCAAATGTTTTAGCTTTCTAAAAAAAAATCGGGAATTACAGGTAAAGCCAGCCATTGGGCAAACATATTATATTTTTTAGCAACTTCTTTAATCATAAGAATTACCTCTTTTGACCCAGCTATTGTCTTATTAAGCTCGGAGTCCTTATCATTAAACTTAGACAGAAATCTACGTAGCTTATTTAATGGACGATTGAAGTCCTCCTTTTTACTCTCGGGAGATAAAGAGTCAAGCTCATCAGCGATATCTTTTAGTTTAGGATCAACTGTTGACGCAACTTGATTTATTGTATCTCTTAGTTCGTCAAAATACGATTGTAACTCTGGAAGCTCCAAACTTAAATTAATATTACAGTTTAAAGAGCTCGACTGTTGCTGATTGACGCTTTGATTATTATTCTGAATAAAAGAAGGGGTAAGATTTATTGTCGTATTTAAGTTAATTTCTTTATCACTTAATAATTGGTTTTTAGTTGACATTCTATCTTCCTCTCTTTCTATCCCATTCAGCAATAGCTTAACATCATAATCTTTCCCTAATGTTCCCACAGGATAGTATCGGTGACCCTTTTGCTCACAATAAATTAGATTTTGATATTCTATCGCCTCATTTGGATGATCGGGTAACGGAATCATTTCTTTAACTATTAAATTTGTAAAATTTTTATTAATGTCTCTAAAAGTATGTCTTATAATCGAAAAGTAATCTCTTGCTAAATTACCATTTACTGATATATATATTTTCTTTTCAATTCCGTCAGCCTTAATTAGGGCCCTAGTTTGGTAATCACTATTTTCCAAAACCATACCCGTTTTCCATCTAAGACTTTCTTTGATATCTGACTGCATTCTCACCATAAATCTTGGAATAATTGATTTTGGTAAAAACAAATCATAGTCGAGTCTAAATCTAAGTGAATTTTCTAAATCAAAGCTAAAGTTTGGTTCCTCTACACCAAGTAAATCGGGTACCAAAATATTATTTCCATCTAGACTATAACAAAGTTCAAACTTCTTCATTAACTCGATAATATAATGATGTTTATCTCTCGGATATATAATGGGATCTAATATATCTTCTAAATAAGATAAACATAAAATCCCTTGATTTTTCGATAATATTTCCGAGTTTAAGATTGCATATACACCACCTGTTACCCATCTTGGATTGATAACACTTGTATCTTTTAATCCGATTTCATCAAAGTGTAATGCAACACCTAGGTGATGGATAAATCCTAACAACGCAATTTGGCTTTCATTATCATATATCTTTTCATCCCTGCAAATCATAAGATAATCTTCATGACTAATATAATCACATGTTAATTCTTCTATTTTAAATTTAACATTAAACCACGCTTCAGGCCACATTACTTTTAAATAATCTAGTTTTGACAGCTCTTCAAACACTTTTGAAATTAAATCTTCAGTTCCGTAGCCATTTTTACAGGAAACCTTGTAAAAAGCTTTAATGTTCTTGTACTTTTCTATCAACCATTTTCTATTTACATCAAAAGAGGGATTTTCATCACATTTGTTAATTACAATAATAACCGGAGAATCCCCTCCAAAACTTTCAATATGTTTTAACCAATATTCCGTTTTATCCTCTCTTCTTCCATCCAAAACTAACAAATATATACTGCGTAATGATAAAAAGAATTGATGCGTAGCGTGCATAATTTCTTGACCGCCAAAATCCCAAAAATGAACAATCAGATCTTTTTCATTCACTTTAACTTTCATATCCTTAATAACTATACCATGGGTTTGTGGTTCATTTTCGTAAAAGGGTTCTTTAAAAAATCTCTTTACTAAAGAGGTTTTTCCAGATCCACCTTCACCTACAAGAACAACTTTCACTTCGTTTAAAGGCCGTTTTGCCCCCTGTAGGGATTTAAAGTACGTATTTATGAAATCTTTTCCTTTTTCCAATATTTCAAGTGGAGGTGTTTCAACTGGATTACCTTCTAAACAAATCCCTCCATTAACTTTTTCTTTTCCTTTTCCTTTTCCTTTTAATATGATATCTAAATCTAAACTAGTAATTGATGCTGGTAGTTCTGTAATTCTATTATTTCGAATATCCAATGTTTTTAACTTTTTTAAACTACCAATTTGCCACGGAAGTTTTTTAATTTGGTTGTTTGTTAAATTTAGATGTTCTAGGTTTTGTAACTTACTAATACCTTCAGGTATTACCTTAATATTGTTATTCGATAAAATTAGCGTTTTAAGTGACTTTATCATGAGAACATTATTTGGAATACCTTCTAAGTCACAATTGGGTAGAATTAGTTTTTCGAGGTTTTGTAATCTTACAATGTCGTTAGGTATATAACTAATTTTATTTCCTCCAATCGACATGCCAACTAAAGAATTAATTTTTGTTATTACTGAAGGAAATGTTGAAAACATATTATTGTCTAAAAAAAGATTCTTTAAATTACACAACTGAGCTAAATCACTAGGTAAATCTTTTATTTTATTGTTACTTAGTAATAAGTCACTTAAATTATTTAAGCAAGCTATTTCTGGACATAATTTATTTATATTGGTATGTATTATTATTAATATTTTTAATTTTTTTAGATTGTAAATTGATTTTGGAAGCTCATTTATTTTTATTTTGTCAATTACAAGTTTCTCAAGATTTTCTAAATCACTTATTTTATTGGGTATTGTATCTAAGTTTAGGCCTGACAAACTTAAACATTTTAAATGTTTAAGTTTGTACAGAGCTGAAGGTAATTTATGAACTATACTTTCACCAACACTATTTATGTATAAATCAGTAATGTAATCATTGTTATCTATAATGCAAGTTGCCGGATAAAACGCAATTGTATATGGAAAATGACTACCTTTTTGTTTGGAAATGGAAATTTCAATACCTAGCTCACTTTCTATCTCTTTCAACAGCCTTAAATCAGACATATTTATCCTCCTTAATTGTATCTAATTTACTATATCACTATTTTTTTGTCGAAGTAAGGCTTTTTATGTCATAAAAACAACTTTATTGGTTAAATAAACTTTTTAATAAATAAAAAAGAACCGTAAGGTGTATACCCTACAGTTCAAGAAATTAATATTTTATTTACCTCAATCAGCTCTTTTGCTCCATCAACGCCCGCACCTTCATCGGTAGGCCGAACAGGTTGATGAACCCTTCCGCATCCTTCTGATTGTACACTTCATCCCGACCGAAGGTGGAGAACTCTTCATTGTACAGCGAGTAAGGAGACTTCGCACCCGCCGGGGTGACGCTGCCTTTGAACAGCTTCATCCGCACCAGACCGGTGACCGTTTCTTGAGTGACATCGACAAAAGCATCGATCGCTTTGCGCAGCGGATGGTACCAAACGCCATCGTAAACAAGTTCGGCGTAACGTAAAGCAATCATTTCTTTATAGTGCATGGTAGCCCGGTCGAGGCAGAGATACTCCAATTCGCGGTGAGCCGCGTAGAGAACCGTACCAGCCGGAGTCTCATAGACGCCACGGGACTTCATACCGACGAGGCGGTTTTCCACCATATCGCAGATGCCTACGCCATGAGCAGCGGCGATCGTGTTCAGTTTCTCGATCATTTCAACAGGGCCGAGGGCTTCGCCGTTCAGTTTAACGGGGATGCCCTTTTCAAATTCAATCTCTACATACTCCGGCTTATCCGGTGCTTGTTCCGGCGGCGTGCAGATCATGAACAGGTCGTTTTGCGGCTCGTTCCAAGGGCTTTCCAGGTCGGCCCCTTCGTGGCTCAAGTGCCAGAGGTTCCGGTCCATCGAGTAGGGGCGGTCTTTCTTGACCGGCACAGGAATGTTCCGGGCCGTAGCGTAATCGATGGCATCTTCCCGGGAGCGGATGTCCCATTCACGCCAGGGAGCGACGATTTTGAGGTCCGGAGCCAGGGCTTTGACGGTCAGTTCAAAGCGAACCTGATCGTTGCCTTTACCAGTGGCGCCGTGAGCAATCGCTTCGGCACCTTCTTTGCGGGCGATCTCGACGAGTCGCTTCGCGATGAGGGGACGAGCGAAGGAGGTGCCCAGCAGGTATTTGCCTTCATAGACGGCACCCGCTTTGAGCGTCGGCCAGATGAATTCGGTGACGAACTCTTCTTTTACATCTTCAATGTAGATCTTGGTGGCGCCTGTTTTGATGGCTTTCTCGTTTAGGGGTTCCAATTCTTCCCCTTGACC
>NZ_JACVHF010000139.1 GCF_014502795.1 Heliobacterium chlorum | reverse complement strand
GTTGCATATGACGGTATTTTTTCGGCTTTATCCTCGGTCTCTTACCGGTGGACGAGAAGTAACCCATATCCCCAGTTGGGGTTTCCCTTTTCATCCGTACCTGAATCTGCCCTCTGCTCAAAAAGGGGAAATCCGTTCGAGTGATCTTATCCGGGCATTGGTCTCGGAGGTCATCTTGAAGAATGTAGTTAGCCAACCGATGGAGTTGTACCCCGTCGGGGATTTGCCGGGTTTGTTCGATATAAGCATCGGTTAACTGTTCGACCGCATGATTCCGCCATTCTAACGGTATATTCTGTTTCTTTAACTGGGTAACTTCATCTTCAAACACTTTCTTAAAGTTCGTCTCTGGTTGAAAACGTCCGGCATACGGATTCTTCAATGTTTCATTCACGCGACCCTCGCCCCTTCCTCTTTCAATCGATTCACCGTGGCAATACGGACTACAGCGGCGTTTATATGATCACTAACACCCTGCTGAGTAATGTTAAGCATCTGGGCCACCTCATGTTGAGAAAAGCATCGGATGTAGATTAGATACAGTACGAGCCGTTGCCGAGCGGTAAGACCGGCTTCCTCTACGGCATCTGTGAAGTCGATCAGAAGGTTGCTTGCATCATAATC
>NZ_JACVHF010000138.1 GCF_014502795.1 Heliobacterium chlorum | reverse complement strand
CAGCCCCTATACGTCACCTTTCGGTTTGGCAGGGACCTGTGTTTTTGCTAAACAGTCGCCTGGGCCTCTTCACTGCGACTCTCCTTGCGGAGAGTACCCCTTCTCCCGAAGTTACGGGGTCATTTTGCCGAGTTCCTTAACGAGGGTTTGCTCGCGCGCCTGAGGATTCTCTCCTCGCCTACCTGTGTCGGTTTGCGGTACGGGCACGTTACGTCTCCCTAGAGGCTTTTCTTGACAGTATGGAATCAGTGACTTCGCTACTTATTTTCGCTCCCCATCAGACCTTCGCGTATTGTGTTCCGGATTTGCCTGGAACACCGCTACCGTCCTTAGCCGTGCACGACCAGTCGCACGGTTCACTTATCCTCCTGTGTCCCCCCATCGGTCAAACGATGCAACGTGGTACAGGAATCTCCACCTGTTGTCCATCACCTACGCCTTTCGGCCTCGGCTTAGGTCCCGACTTACCCTGGGTGGACGAGCCTTCCCCAGGAACCCTTAGGCTTTCGGCGGGCAGGATTCTCACCTGCCTTTTCGTGTACTCATACCGGCATTCTCACTTCCTTGCGCTCCACCGAACCTTCCAGTTCGACTTCGCTGCACAAGGAACGCTCCCCTACCCAAGA
>NZ_JACVHF010000137.1 GCF_014502795.1 Heliobacterium chlorum | reverse complement strand
AAAGCGCAATTATAAGGTCAAGTTAGTAAGGGCATACGGTGGATGCCTAGGCGCTGAGAGGCGAAGAAGGGCGCGGACAGCTGCGAAAAGCCACGGAGAGCCGCAAGCAGGCGTAGACCCGTGGATACCCGAATGGGGCAACCCGTCCGGAGTCATATCCGGACATCGTACACTGAATTCATAGGTGTGCGAAGCCAACCCGGGGAACTGAAACATCTAAGTACCCGGAGGAAAAGAAATCAACTGAGATTCCCCTAGTAGCGGCGAGCGAACGGGGAAGAGCCTAAACCGTCTCTTCGGAGGCGGGGTTGCGGGACCTTCATAGTGAGTGAATCATCCTAGTCGAAGCGGTCTGGAAAGGCCCGGCACAGCAGGTAACACCCCTGTAGGCGAAAGGACGAGACATTCCGAAGGGATCCCAAGTACCGCGGGGCACGTGAAATCCCGTGGGAATCTGGGGGGACCACCCTCCAAGGCTAAATACTCCTCAGCGACCGATAGTGAACCAGTACCGTGAGGGAAAGGTGAAAAGCACCCCGGAAGGGGAGTGAAACAGAACCTGAACCCGTATGCTTACAAGCAGTCGGAGCCATTCGTGGTGACGGCGTGCCTTTTGTAGAATGAACCGGCG
>NZ_JACVHF010000136.1 GCF_014502795.1 Heliobacterium chlorum | reverse complement strand
GGCTTTTTTGCTGTGTTATTTTCTGCTTAAAGTGACGCCAGTTGATGCCACGTTGAAGATAACCGTTACTCCCCTACCCTGTTCTACGTCATTACACGGTAAGGGCGTTGTGGGGCCGAGTGTGGCGATCTGGTTACGGTTGGGCAGATATATCAGTTATTACCATTGGAGGGAACGTAGGCCGGTCCGGTCATCGTGTGGACCTCTTCACTATCCTTGATAAACCAGTAATAACACAACGCTAAAGAGGCCGCAGGTTCGAATCCTGTCGCCCCGACCATGAGTTAGCTGGGGTTTTAATGTTAGGCGGTTGATACGGTTAGGATTTGACGCCTAACGTGACGCCTACGGTGGTTTTAGGAACAGTTAAAGTTAAGGCCAGGATGAGATGTCCTGGCTTTTTTGCGTGTGTTTATTAAAAACCTTTGTAATCTAACGTGCGGATACGATTAATAAAGGCAAGGTGATTGTTCTAGCGTTTTTGAGTTTATGAAACCCAAATAATAGCTTTTTTGACGTTGATAAAGGTCTATCATAGGGCTTAAACTACATCCATGTATATTGAGTCGAATTCCGTCTAGCAGAAGCAGAGACACGGTTTTTCGAATGCAAATTCTAAATAAGGAGTGTTAACCTGTTCGTCAGGCTGTCTCAT
>NZ_JACVHF010000135.1 GCF_014502795.1 Heliobacterium chlorum | reverse complement strand
TTTATCTAAATCCGAGAGGAGCCCAGCTAATGAAGTATGAATGGAAAAAACAAGAGAAAGATTTATACCTTCCAAAAGAAAAACCTGAACTAATAACAGTTCCAGAACAGAAGTTTTTCGTGATAACAGGGAAAGGAAATCCGAATGGCCCCGAATTCTCCGAAAGGGTAGGTGTTCTTTATTCGCTGGCTTATGCCATTAGAATGATGCCAAAACAAGGATATACTCCAGAAGGTTATTTTGAATACACGGTATACCCCCTAGAAGGAGTGTGGGATTTAACGGAAGAAGGAAAAAAGTTTGAAACACTAAATAAAGATGAGTTATTGTATACTATTATGATTAGACAACCGGACTTTGTAGCCGAAGACCTGGTTGAGAGGGCATTCGAAAATGTAAGAAAAAAGAAACCACACCCGCTGATAGAAGAAGTGACATTCAGAACTATAGAAGACGGCTTATCAGTACAAATATTACATGTGGGCTCGTTTGATGATGAACCGAAAAGTTTTGAAAAAATGAAAGAATTCATAAAGGAAAACAATCTTGAAAGAGTATCTTTACTGCATCGAGAAATCTATCTTTCCGATGTAAGAAAAGTTGAGCCAGAAAAGCAAAAAACTGTTTTGAGATACAAGGTCAGGCCAAAGGTAGTAT
>NZ_JACVHF010000134.1 GCF_014502795.1 Heliobacterium chlorum | reverse complement strand
TTTCGCAGTTATCCGCGCCCTTCTTCGCCTCTCAGCGCCTAGGCATCCACCGTATGCCCTTACTAACTTGACCTTATTTTCAAGGATGATCACTTCGTGCTGTTTCGGCCAATCTGACATTCACTTGCCTTCGCAAGCAAAGAGCCAAACTACCAAAAACAACTACGCTGTAATTATCATTGCTTTGCGCTTTACATTTACCTCTGTGCAGTTTTCAAGGAACAACCTGAGGTTCATCCGGTTCATCACCGGAATTAAGAGTTTACTACACTCAGTTGAGCAATTCAACTGGTAAGTTCCTCCAGTCCCTCAAAATCAAACAGTTGTATATCATTACGTGCGTACCTCTCCGTCAGGACCTCACCTGCTTGGCAGATGGTCTCCGTCCGGTTCGACCTCGACATCTCACTGCATAGAGGTACCATTCCTTTACAGGGGCGCACCCTCTACCGTGACAAGTCTCCATAGAAAGGAGGTGATCCAGCCGCACCTTCCGATACGGCTACCTTGTTACGACTTCACCCCAATCATCGACCCCACCTTCGGCGGCTGGCTCCATAAAGGTTACCTCACCGACTTCGGGTGTTGCCGACTTTCGTGGTGTGACGGGCGGTGTGTACAAGGCCCGGGAACGTATTCACCGCGGTATGCTGACCCGCGATTACTAG
>NZ_JACVHF010000133.1 GCF_014502795.1 Heliobacterium chlorum | reverse complement strand
TAGGCTTTATGGTTTATTAGGTTGATAACATGAATACGTAGAGCCAGGGACATTGTCCTTGGTTTCTTTTTGGTTTGGGAAGAATAATTATGGGGGGTAACGGTGGTTGCTTACTCTTGCATTGAATCCACAATGAGTACCCGCTACCTATATCATGATGACGATAATTGGTCTGTGTGTTGGTAGGTTAATTTTTATAAATATATTTTTTCCACACCTTGCATTAGTGACCATTTTCATGTATACTTATCAAGTAGTCCCAATACGGTTTATACGCTATTCTTCTCGTTTGCCAGATGGCTAGGGAGGTTTGACGGATATCCCTAGTAAGGGCAAATTATGAGGAGGATTTTTTATGTTTCAAGACAAAGTTTTAACCTGTAAAGATTGTGGATGTGAGTTTGAATTTACCGCATCCGAACAAGAGTTCTTCGCCGAAAAAGGTTTCACTAACGAACCTGGCCGTTGTCCTCAGTGCCGGGCAGCTCGGAAAGCTCAAAACAACAACAGCAACCGTGGCGGCTATCGGGAAGAACGTCAAATGTATCCCGTCACCTGCTCCGCTTGTGGCAAGGAAACTACCGTTCCCTTCCAACCCCGTGGTGACAAACCGGTATACTGCCGTGACTGCTTCCAACCCCAACCTCGCAGCAACCGCTGGTAATATCCTAACAA
>NZ_JACVHF010000132.1 GCF_014502795.1 Heliobacterium chlorum | reverse complement strand
ATGGTGATCCATGCTGGACTCGAACCAGCGACACCCTGATTAAAAGTCAGGTGCTCTACCAACTGAGCTAATGGATCAAATGGCTGGGGAGGCTGGATTCGAACCAACGAATGGCGGAGTCAAAGTCCGCTGCCTTACCGCTTGGCTACACCCCAATGAAATGGTGGAGGGAGAAGGATTCGAACCTTCGAAGGCAGAGCCGGCAGATTTACAGTCTGCTCCCTTTGGCCACTCGGGAATCCCTCCGATGGATGGTGCCTCGGGGCGGAATCGAACCACCGACACGAGGATTTTCAGTCCTCTGCTCTACCGACTGAGCTACCGAGGCAAATGGTGGGCGATAACGGAATCGAACCGCTGACCTCTTGCATGTCAAGCAAGCGCTCTAACCATCTGAGCTAATCGCCCATAAGTGACCACTTTATGGTCCCTCAAAACTACACAGAGGGGGCAAATTTGATTCGATTCCGCTAAGGACGGCTCCCACGGCGTTACCGGCGCTAAAGCGTCGACGCCTGATGTTGCCCAGTCCCACTGCATCAAATCAAATTTTCCAGACAATAGTACTTGCGCATATAGTTAAGGTCAAGTCCTCGACCGATTCGTACCCGTCGACTAAACGCCTCACGGCGTGTACATCTCGGGCCGATCGACCAGGTCATCTTCCTGGGGTCTTACCT
>NZ_JACVHF010000131.1 GCF_014502795.1 Heliobacterium chlorum | reverse complement strand
ACGTTCCCGGGCCTTGTACACACCGCCCGTCACACCACGAAAGTTGGCAACACCCGAAGTCGGTGAGGTAACCTTTATGGAGCCAGCCGCCGAAGGTGGGGTCGATGATTGGGGTGAAGTCGTAACAAGGTAGCCGTATCGGAAGGTGCGGCTGGATCACCTCCTTTCTATGGAGACTCGTCACGGTAGAGGATGAACCTTGCTAGGTTTTCTAGTGAAGAATGAAACCGCTACGCAGTGAGATGTCGAGGTCGAACCGGACGGATACCTCCCAGCAGGGTGCAGGCGAGTTATCTCGCAAGCAGCCCGATGGGACAGGTCCGAACGGAAAAGTTACGCACGCAGCGCAACACAACTGTTTGATTTTGAGGGACTGGAGGAACTTACCGGTTGAAAAGCTCAACACGGTGTAGTAAACTTCTAAATCCGGTGATGAACCGGACCTCAACAACTGCAAACTGATCTGGTGGCAATGGCGGAGGGGTCACACCCGTTCCCATCCCGAACACGGAAGTTAAGCCCTCCTGCGCCGATGGTACTTGGGACGTTGGTCCCTGGGAGAGTAGGTCGCTGCCGGATTGATCGGGTAACCAAGCCGGTATTACCGGATGCATAACGTATCCGGTAGAAATGGGGCTATAGCTCAGCTGGGAGAGCGCTTGAATGGCATTCAAGAGGTCAGCGGTTCGATCCCGCTTAGCTCCA
>NZ_JACVHF010000130.1 GCF_014502795.1 Heliobacterium chlorum | reverse complement strand
GGAGCCAGCCGCCGAAGGTGGGGTCGATGATTGGGGTGAAGTCGTAACAAGGTAGCCGTATCGGAAGGTGCGGCTGGATCACCTCCTTTCTATGGAGACTCGTCACGGTAGAGGATGAACCTTGCTAGTTTTTCTAGTGAAGGGATGAAACCTCTACGCAGTGAGATGTCGAGGTCGAACGCATGCAATGCAACACAACTGTTTGATTTTGAGGGACTGGAGAAACTTACCGGTTGAAAAGCTCAACTCGGTGTAGTAAACTTCTAAATCCGGTGGCGAACCGGATGAACCTCAACAACTGCAAACTGATCTGGTGGCAATGGCGGAGGGGTCACACCCGTTCCCATCCCGAACACGGAAGTTAAGCCCTCCTGCGCCGATGGTACTTGGGACGTTGGTCCCTGGAAGAGTAGGTCGCTGCCGGATTGACCGGGTTTTATTACCCGGCAGACCTGACAAACGTCAGGTTTTCATATAACCGCCCTTATGTGGCGGAAATGTTCCTTGAAAACTGCACAGAGGTAAAGTAAAGCGCAAAGCAATAATCATTACAGCGTAGTTGTTTTTGACCGTTTGGCCCTTTGTTTGCAAAGGCAAGCGAATGTCAGATTGGCCGAAACAGCACGAAGTAATCATCATTGAAAATAAGGTCAAGTTAGTAAGGGCATACGGTGGATGCCTAGGCGCTGAGAGGCGAAGAAGGGCGCGGATAACTGCGAAA
>NZ_JACVHF010000012.1 GCF_014502795.1 Heliobacterium chlorum | reverse complement strand
GACCCAAATCGGCCGCCATGGCGATAACTTCGTAGCCGTAGTTTTCTTTCAGCCAGGGAATGATGATGGACGTGTCCAATCCTCCAGAGTAAGCCAGAACAACTTTCTTAGACATTCCAAGTGCTCCTTTCAATTCTGAAACGATACCATCGATTATCTTATTAAAGCCGATTTGCCCTTATGGAATCAGCAGATGGACCAATAGAAACTGTATTAAAATAACGTTATAAAAGGAGTCCATTATGGTTCAAAAACGTCTCATATTAGATAAAGCTGGGGGTGCATTGGCACAGCGAGCGTTTTGGGCGGAGCGGCGTCGTGAGCGACGGTTGCTAAGCGGAAAAGCGCGCCACGGTTAACATGCAGAAAAGCCCAGAGGTTTGGCGCGCCCGCGAAGCAACCAAGCGAACAGCCGCGGAGCCTTTAGCGAGCGGAGCCAATGCACCCCCGCTTTCAGCACAACGTCACGCTAAAGACTTTTCGCTTATTCCAACACCAACATGAATACTAATTTCGCAAAAGAACACTTACAATAACGGATTACATATCGAAGGCTAGTCGCTACATCACAACCGCCATAATCGCCTTCTGTGCATGAAGCCGGTTCTCGGCCTCATCAAAAACGACCGAGTTCGGTCCCTCGATCACCTCATCGGTGATCTCCTCGCCTCGGTGCGCCGGTAGGCAGTGCAGGACGATCGTATCGGGCTTGGCTACCTTCATGATTGTACCATTGATCTGAAAACCTTGGAAGGCGTTAGCCCGCACATTGGCCTCCCCTTCTTGACCCATGGAAGCCCAAACGTCCGTATAGAGCACGTCTGCGTCTTTCGATGCTTCCACAGGATCGTTCATCAGCGTGATGGAGCCGCCGTTTGCATTCGCATCCTCTGTAGACAGGCGAACCACTTCCGGATCGGGCTCATAGCCTTCGGGCGTGCAGATGACCACATGCATGCCGGCTTTAGCGCCGCCGTACATGAGCTCATGGGCCATGTTGTTGCCGTCGCCGATGTAGGTCATCTTCAGGCCGTCCGTCTTGCCTTTATGTTCTACGATCGTCAGCAGATCGGCCAGCACCTGGCAGGGGTGCAGCAGGTCCGTCAGGCCGTTGATGACAGGGATATCGGCATACTTGGCCAGTTCGACTACGTCTTCATGGGCGAAGGTGCGGATCATGATGCCGTCCACATAGCGCGAGAGCACCCGGGCCGTATCCTTGATCGGTTCGCCCCGGCCCAACTGGATGTCAGCGGAGCTCAAAAAGAGCGCCGAGCCGCCAAGCTGGTACATGCCCACTTCAAAGGACACGCGGGTCCGGGTAGAGCTTTTTGTAAAGATCATGCCGAGCGTCTTGCCTTCGAGCAGGCGGTGCGGCTTGCCCGCTTTTTGCAGGGCTTTCAATTCCTTCGCCACGTCAAGCAGGTAGAAGATCTCATCACGGGTGAAGTCGTGGAGGGAAAGAAAATCCCGCCCCCGCATCCGTTCATCCAGTTCAACCAGGTTAGTTTCCGTTGTCATTGGTAAAAAACCCTCTTTCTTTTTTGCAGTGTCGATATGTTCGATGGCAAGGGTTCTTAATGTAGCCGGGGCAATATTGGGGGTATCCCCTGCCCCGGCGATTATGCGGAATCGGCGATGATTTTCCCGGCTGGAATACTTCGCCCCTTACCCGGCCAGTTCCTTTAGCTTATCCCACCAGGCCGCTGAATTTCCGTCCTGGTAGCTTCCCATTGCCTGGTAGCTCGGCGGGTTGCCATCGCGAATCATGCGGATGGCCTCTAAGAGCGCCCCAGCGGTGTCGAGGGAAGTCAAGCAGGGCACGCGGTATTCCGAGGCAGCCCGGCGAATGCGGAAGCCGGGACGGCCGGCCACCTTGCCCCGGGTCGGCGTGTTGATCACCAGTTGAATGGCGCCGTCTTTGATCTGATCCAGGAGCAGTTGCAGCGAGTGGTCTGCCGTATTGACAGTGGTGACGGTGATGCCTGCCCGTTTCAAGGCTGATGCGGTCTGCTGCGTGGCGATGATCTTGAAGCCGAGGTCGGCATAGTCCCGGATGAGGCCGGCCACTTCTTCCTTATCGCGCTCAGCGACGGAGACAAGCAGCGTGCCGCTCGTGGGGATCTTCATGCCGGCGCCGGTCATGGCTTTGTACAGGGCCGACGACAGTTCGAAGTCGACGCCCATCACTTCACCGGTGGACTTCATTTCCGGTCCTAAGGAAATATCTACATCGGTCAGCTTTTCAAAGGAGAAGACCGGTGCTTTGACGATCGTATAAGCCGTTTCAGGCCAGAGGCCGGTGCCGTAGCCCAGTTCAGCCAGGCTCTTGCCGAGCATGATCTGCACGGCCACTTTGATCATCGGTACGCCGGTGACTTTCGAGAGGATGGGTACCGTCCGGGAAGCCCGGGGGTTCACTTCCAGCACGTACACTTTGCCCTGGTTGTCCACGACGTACTGGATGTTTAAGAGGCCCACCACCTGCAAGGCCTTGGCGATGCGCAAGGTGTAGTCGACGATGGTCTCTCGCTCGGCCGTGGTGAGCGTCTGCGGCGGGTAAACGGCCATGGAGTCGCCCGAGTGAACGCCGGCCCGCTCGATGTGTTCGAAGATGCCGGGGATGAGGGTATCGGTGCCGTCGCTGATGGCGTCCACTTCCACCTCTTTGCCCCGGATGTACTTGTCGACTAAGATGGGGTGTTTCGGGCTGATGCGGACAGCCGTCTCCATGTAGGACTCTAAGTCTTTGACATTTTCCACGACTTCCATGGCCCGGCCGCCGATGACATAGCTCGGGCGGACGAGGACCGGGAAGCCCAGTTCTTCGGCGATGGCTTTCGCTTCGGCGGCGCTCGTCGCCGTTTTTCCTTCCGACTGGGGAATGCCTAGGCTTTTTAGGAGCGCTTCAAACTTCTTGCGGTCTTCGGCGGCGTCGATGCCCTCTAAGGACGTGCCCAGGATCTTCACGCCGTGCTCGCGGAGGCCTGCTGCCAGGTTGATGGCCGTCTGTCCGCCGAACTGGACGACGACGCCTTCGGGCTTTTCCTTCTCGACGATGTTCAAGACGTCTTCCAAAGCCAGTGGCTCGAAGAAGAGCTTGTCGGCCGTATCGAAGTCGGTTGAGACCGTCTCGGGGTTGTTATTGATGATGATTGATTCGACACCGCAGTCGCGCAGCGCCCAGGCGGCGTGAACCGAGCAGTAGTCAAATTCAATGCCCTGGCCGATGCGGATCGGGCCGGAGCCGAGGACGATGACTTTTTGGCCCTCCGTTTGACGGACCTCGTCTTCTTCCTCGTAGGTGGAATAGTAATAAGGGGTGGCCGCTTCAAACTCGGCGGCGCAGGTGTCGACCATCTTGTAGGTCGGCAGGATGTCATAGGTCTTCCGGGCTTCCCGGACGAGTTGCGTGGAGATATTGGCGATTTTAGCGATCTGGTAGTCGGAGAAGCCGAGCACCTTCGCCTCGCGGAGCACCTCTTCGTCGACAGGCCACTTTTCGAGCTGGGCTTCGAAATCGACGAGGCCTTTGATCTTGACCAAAAACCAGGGGTCGATCTGGGAGATTTGGTGGATCTCCCGGACGGACCAGTCCCGGCGGAACGCTTGGGCGACGGCAAAGAGGCGCTCGTCGTCGGCTTTTTTCAGCTTGTTTTCGATCTCGATGTCGGTCCAGGTGGCCGCGCCGGGCAGGCGCAGGCCGTAGACGCCCGTCTCTAGAGAACGGACCGCTTTTTGCAGCGCCCCTTCGAAGGTGCGGTCGATGGCCATGACTTCGCCGGTCGCTTTCATCTGGGTGGTCAGCGTCCGGTCGGCCGTGACGAACTTGTCAAAGGGCCAGCGGGGGATTTTGACGACGCAGTAGTCCAAGGTAGGCTCAAAGCAGGCCGTCGTCTTGCCGGTGACGGGGTTGGTGATCTCATCGAGGGTGAGGCCGATGGCGATCTTGGCGGCCATCTTGGCGATGGGGTAGCCTGTCGCTTTGGAGGCCAACGCCGATGAGCGGCTCACCCGGGGGTTGACCTCGATGACGATGTATTCACATTTGAAGGGATGGAGGGCGAACTGGACGTTGCAGCCCCCTTCCACTTTCAGTTCCCGGATGATCTTCAAGGCCGCCGTCCGCAGCATCTGGTACTCTTTATCGGTGAGCGTCTGTGACGGCGCCACGACGATGGAGTCGCCTGTGTGGATGCCGACAGGGTCGAAGTTTTCCATGTTACAGATGGTGATGCAGTTGTGGTTGGCGTCGCGCATCACTTCGTATTCGATCTCTTTCCAGCCGGCGACGCTCTGCTCTAAGAGGACTTGGCCGATCATGGACTTCTTGAGGCCCATGTCGCAGATGGTGAGCAGTTCCGTTTCGTTGTGGGCGATGCCGCCACCGGTGCCGCCTAAGGTGTAGGCGGGGCGGATGATCAATGGGTAGCCGGTCTTGTTGGCGAAGGCGACCGCCTGGTCTAAGTTGGAGACGATGTCCGAGAGCGGGATCGGCTCATTGAGGTCCTGCATCGTCTGCTTGAACAGTTCCCGGTCTTCAGCCTTTTTGATGGCTTCGATGGAGGTGCCCAAGAGGCGCACCTGATATTTTTCCAAGACGCCCGCTTGGCTTAAGGCCACCGCCAGGTTCAGGCCGGTCTGGCCGCCGAGGGTGGGCAGCAGGCCGTCGGGACGCTCTTGGTCGATGATGCGGGTCAGCGAGGGCACGTTGAGCGGTTCAATATAGACATGATCGGCGATGTTCGCATCGGTCATGATGGTCGCCGGGTTGGAGTTGACGAGAACGACTTCCAGGCCTTCTTCTTTCAAGGCTTTGCACGCCTGGGTGCCGGCATAGTCGAATTCCGCCGCCTGCCCGATGATGATGGGTCCCGACCCGATGACGAGGACTTTTTTCAGTGTAGGGTCTTTCGGCAAGGGGTGTTCCTCCTCTTTCGTTACGCCAGGGCCTTCTGGGTGCGCTGGGCCATGTTGGCGATAAATTCGTCAAACAAGTAGGCCGAGTCTTCCGGGCCCGGGGCCGCTTCGGGGTGGTACTGCACCGAGTAGACAGGCAGATGGATGTGGCGCAAGCCTTCGACCGTGCCGTCGTTGGCGTTGCGGTGGCTGACGACGAGTTCTTTCGGTAAGGTAGCCTCGTCAATGGCATAGCCGTGGTTTTGGGACGTGATGAAGACCCGGCCCGTGCGCAGGTCCTTGACGGGGTGGTTGGCACCCCGGTGGCCGAACTTGAGCTTGTAGGCGTCAGCGCCGGCGGCGAGGGCCGTGAGCTGGTGGCCGAGGCAGATGCCGAAGATGGGCAGCGGCGCTGCCGTCCCGTTTAAGAAGGCCCGGACGGTTTCGATTGCTTCGGGCACGTCTGTCGGGTCTCCCGGGCCGTTGCTTAAAAAGAGGCCCTCCGGGGCGGCGCTGGCGATCTCTTCAGCCGGTGTATCGGCCGGGAAGACCATCAGGTGGCAGTCGAGCGCTTTGAGCATGCGCAAGATGTTTTCTTTGATGCCGAAGTCGAGGACGGCGACGCGGTAGCCGTCGCCGGGGATGACGTAGGCTTGCGGTGTCGTGACAGATCGAACCAGGTGGGGTCCGGCGACGAGGAGCTTTTGGACCGATTTCAGTTGTTCCGTCCAGTACTCCCGGGCAGACGCTTCCATCTGTTCCTGCAGTTCTACGAGGTTCACCCGGCCGCCGCGGCGGAGCGTTTGCAGGGCTTCCCCTTCCCAGCCTTCCTCACGGGCGGCTTGGTTGATGATGGCGCCTCGCAAGGTGCCGTACTCGCGGATGCGGCGGGTCAAGGACCGGGTATCGATGCCGGCGATGCCGGGAATCCCATACTGGGCTAAGTAATGGTCCAGCGTTTTTTCGGACCGGTAGTTCGACGGGCGGGCGCAAGCCTCCCGGACGATAAAGCCCCGCACCTGCGGGCGGACCGATTCGGCATCGCCTGAGTTGATGCCGTAGTTGCCGATGAGGGGATAGGTCATGGTGACGATCTGTCCGGCGTAGGACGGGTCCGTGAGGACCTCCTGGTAGCCCGTCATGCCTGTATTGAAGACGACTTCGCCGGAGTTGCTGCCGCCCCGGTAGCCAAAGGGAAGGCCTTTGTACAAGGTGCCGTCTTCAAGCAGCAGGTAGGCGGCGGGACCTTTGCCTTTCGTTCCGACGCCATGGGTCATGCCGGGGTCCCTCCTGCATTGGCCTCGACAGCGGCAAGGACTTCTTCTAAGATGCCTACCGCTTGGTCGATATCCTCTTTGGTGATGATCAGCGGCGGCAGGAAGCGCAGCACGTTGACAGCGGTGCAGTTGATGATCAAGCCTTTTTCCAGGCAAGCAGCGACGATGTCGGCGCCGGGGCGGTCGAGCTCACAGGCTAAGATAAGGCCAAGGCCGCGCACTTCCTGGATGAAGGTGTATTTTTCCGCGAGGCGGTTTAAGTGCCCTCTGAAGTAGGCGCCCATTTCGAGGCAGTGCGCCAGGAGGCCGCCCTGGACGAGCAGATCCATCGTGGCTACACCGGCAGCGGTGACGAGGGGGTTGCCGCCGAAGGTGGAGGCGTGGTCTCCCGGCTCAAAGGCGCTGGCCACTTCGTCCGTGGCCAGCAAGGCGCCGATGGGGGTGCCGCCGCCGAGGGCTTTGGCCAAGGTCATGATGTGGGGTGTGATGCCGTAGTGTTCGTGGGCGAAGAGTTTGCCTGTCCGGCCGAGGCCTGACTGGACTTCGTCAAAGATGAGGAGCAGATTCTTCTCTTTGGCCAGTTTGGCCAACCCTTCCCAGAAGGCCGGTTCGGCCAGGTTGACACCGCCTTCGCCCTGCACCGGTTCGACCATGATGGCGCAGGTGTGCGGGCCGATCGCTTTTTCCAGAGCTTTCAAATCGCCGAAGGGCACGTAGCGGAAGCCTTCCGGCAGGGGGGTAAAGGCTTTTTGGTATTTCGGCTGGGCCGTGGCGGTCACTGTGGCCAAGGTGCGGCCATGAAAGGATTTTTCCATGGTGATGATCTCGTATTTATCGGGGCCCATGTGCAGTTTGGCGTACTTGCGGGCCAGTTTGATGGCGCCTTCGTTCGCTTCGGCGCCGGAGTTGCAGAAGAAGACTTTGTCGGCAAAGCTGTTTTCGACGAGGCGCTGGGCCAGTTCAATCTGGGGCTCGATCCAGTAGAGGTTGGACACGTGGATCAATTGATCGACTTGGGCTTTGACAGCTTCCGTCACTTTGGGATGGCAGTGTCCCAGGGAATTGACGGCCAGACCGGCCAGGAAGTCCAGGTATTCCCGTCCGTCGGCGTCCCAGACTTTGGCTCCTTCCCCTTTGACGAAGGCGATTGGGAGCCGGCCGTAGGTGTTCATCACATATTTCTTGCCCAGTTCGACCAGTTGGGCGTTGCTTTTTTCAGTCATGGCTCGTTCCTCCCGTATGGATGATTTTATCTCTTTCGAATAGGTGCTATGAAGCTGCATTTAACGAAAACTGGGGTGGAATGACAGAGTGAGCGATTTGGGCGAAGAGGCGGAACTACTTAACAACCATAGTCCCGACACCCTTGTCCGTAAAGACTTCCAAGAGCAGCGAGTGGGGGATGCGCCCGTCGATGATGTGGGTCTGTCCCACGCCGCCTTGGAGGGCGTCGACGCAGCACTGCACTTTGGGAATCATGCCGCTGGCGATGACGCCCGATTCGACGAGGTTGGGCACTTCGTCGATCTGCAGCGATGAGATGATGCTCGATTTATCGTGAAAATCTTTGAGAATGCCTTCCACATCGGTGAGCAGGACCAGTTTGTCAGCTTCTAAAGCTTGGGCCAGTTCGCCGGCAGCCGTGTCGGCGTTGATGTTGTAAGCTTCGCCTTTTTCCCCAGCGCCGATAGGAGCGATGACGGGGATATAGCCTTGGTCAGACAGTTCCCGCACCAGTTCCGGGTTGATTTTGACGACGTCGCCTACAAAGCCGATGTCGGTGGGAACCCGTTCGCCAGCTTCGTTTTTGACGAGTTCAAAGCGCTTCTTCGCTTGCATGAGGCCGCCGTCTTTACCGCAGAGACCGACGGCGCGGCCGCCGAAGCGCTGGATCAGGGCGACAATCTCTTTATTGAGCTTGCCGGCGAGGACCATTTCAACGATCTCCATGGTCGCTTCGTCGGTGACGCGCAAGCCCTGGATGAAGTGGGACTGGATGCCGAGGCGCTTGAGCATGTTGTTGATTTCCGGTCCGCCGCCGTGGACGAGGACGGGATGGATGCCGACGAACTTCATCAGAACGATGTCCATGATGACGGCTTCTTTGAGCTGGTCGTTGACCATGGCGGCGCCGCCGTATTTGATGACAACGGTCTTACCGTTGAACTTTTTGATGTAGGGCAGGGCTTCGACGAGGATGCCCGCTTTTTCCAGGGCTTTCAGCAAGTGGCTCTCTCCTTCTATCTCTCTAGCTCCGGTAGTCGGCGTTGATCTTTACATAATCATAGGTGAGGTCGCAGCCCCAGGCGGCGGCGGAAAAGTCGCCGTCGTTCAGTTGGACCGTGACGACCACTTCTTTTTGTTTGAGCGCTTCTGTCGCTTCCGCTTCGGAGAAGTTCAGGGCCATGCCCTGCTTTGCCGTCTGGATGGATCCGAGGTAAACGTCCACCTTGTTCGGGTCAAAATTGGCTCCCGAATAGCCGATGGCACACATGACCCGGCCCCAGTTGGCGTCGTTGCCGAAGACGGCCGACTTAAAGAGGCTCGATTTGACGACAGACATGGCGGCTTTTTTCGCATCCGCTTCGGTGGCGGCGCCTTCGATGCGCACTTCGATGAGCTTCGTCGCCCCTTCGCCGTCCCGGGCGATGGCTTTGGCCAGCTCGATGGAGAGAGCCGTCAAGGCAGCCGTGAAGGCTTCATAGTCGGCGCCTTCACTGTCGATGGACGGTGCGCCGGCGCAGCCGTTGGCCAGGATGAGGGCCATGTCGTTCGTGGAGGTGTCGCCGTCGACAGAGATCATGTTATACGAAACCTGGACCGAGCGGGTCAAGGCTTTTTGCAGCAGTTCCGGAGCGATGGCGGCATCGGTCGTGTAGAAGGCCAGCATGGTGGCCATGTTGGGATGGATCATGCCAGAGCCTTTGGCCATGCCGCCGATGGTGACGGTCTTGCCGCCGATGACCACTTCCACCTTCCCTGTCTTGGGGACGAGGTCTGTCGTCATGATGGCCCGGGAGGCCACTTCGCCGCCGTCCGGCGACAGGGCGCTGCCGAGGCTGTCGATGCCGGCCAAGATCTTTTCCATAGGCATGGGCTGGCCGATGACACCGGTTGAGGCAACGGCGACGGCTTGAGCGTCGATGCCGAGGACTTCCGCTGTCTTGGCGGTCATCTGGCGGGCGTCAACGAGGCCCCGCTCGCCGTTACAGGCGTTGGCGTTGCCCGCGTTGACGACGACCGCTGTTAAGGGGCCGGCGGCGATATGTTCTTTCGTCACTTGCAGCGGCGCCGCTTGGACTTTGTTCGTCGTATAGACGGCAGCGGCAGCAGCAGGCACGTCGCTGACGATGAGGGCCATGTCAAGGATGCCGGGCTTTTTGATGCCGGCGGCGATACCGGCTGCTTGAAATCCCGCAGGGGATGTGACGTTGCCTTGCAGTACAGGCGGAAGTTGCATCGGGGTTCGCTCCTATCTATCGGTTCAATGAAGTTGGTTGCACGGCTGAATGGGTAAAGGAGTGACTCGGTTTCTTGTTTTCTGACTGCCTTTTCGGGAAGGGACGTTCCCTGTCTGCGGGCCCCCCCGCCTTAGGGGAACATCCCGGGAGCTTCAATGGCCGTTTTTTCAGGCAGTCCGAAGAGGATGTTCATATTCTGAATGGCCTGGCCGGAGGCGCCTTTGACCAGGTTGTCGATGGCGGTGGAGACGATGATGCGGCCGGTGCGCTCTTCGACGGTGACACCGATAAAGGCGTGGTTCGAGCCGTAGCTCCATTTGGTGTGGGGCCAGACGCCTTCTTTCATCACGTGGACGAAGAATTCGCCGGCGTAAAATTCCTGGTACATCTGCCGCAGTTCATCGGTGGTGATCTTGACCCCTGCTTGGATATCGGCATAGACCGTGGCCAAAATGCCCCGGGTCATGGGGGTCAGGTGCGGTGTGAAGGAGATCGCCATTTGGTCGGCCTGCAGGCCGGCCCGCTCGGCGATCTCTTGCTCGATCTCGGGGATGTGGCGGTGTTTGCCCACGTTGTAGGCGTTGATATTTTCATTCGCTTCCGCATAGAGGGAAGGCGTGTTCAATTTTCGTCCCGCTCCCGATACACCCGATTTGGCGTCGATGATCAGGCGGCCTTCGTTGATGATGCCTTTGCCCAGGATCGGCGCTACACTCAGGACGGATGCCGTCGGGTAGCAACCGGGGTTGGCGACGACGCGGGCTTTCGCCACGGCTTCCCGTTTGAGTTCCGGCAAACCGTAGACGGCTTCGGCCAACAGTTCCGGTGCGTCATGGTGCGTGCTGTACCACTTTTCATAGACATCGGCCCGGCGAAAGCGGAAGTCTGCGCCTAAGTCGATCACCTTTTTGCCTTGGCGTAGGCTTTCGACGACCCAGGGAACAGACAAGCCGTGTGGGACAGCTAAAAAGAGCACATCGGCATCCGCGACGATTTCCTCGATATGTTGAGGGCTGCAATGTAAATCGACCTGATCGGCAAAGTGATGAAAGACGTTTTCATAGGGTTGACCGGCATATTGCTGGGAGGTCAAGCCGACAAGCTTTACTTCCGGATGCCGGGAGAGCAGGCGGACCAGTTCGGCCCCTGTATACCCGGTCGCGCCAACGATGGCTGCACGTATCATATCTGCTAGACCTCCTCATACTTCTGTATAACGATAGAATAATTATACGTTATACTGTATATTCATTCAATCATTTTTTAGTTCCCGTCCGCTTTTTCCTAAAGCCCCTGTTCTCCTTCGAAAAGGGCTTCGCCTTCGGCTGGCTCCACCTGCTCCTCCTGGCTTCCGACGAGTTCCGCCGTCACGATGCCGGCCAGCACGAGCAGGCAGCCGATACCGCCGCGGAAGGTCAGCATTTCACCGGCCAAGAGGATGGCAAAGATTAGCGAAAAGACAGGCTCGGTGGCAAAGATCAGGGCCGTTCGCGTCGCCGTCGTGTACTTTTGCAGGTGCATCTGCGCTAAGAAGGCCAGCGACGTGGCCGGGATGGCCGTCAGCGCCAAGGCCAGCCAGACATCATATTGGAAGTTTCCCGCCGCCAGGGGCGGCTCCCAGATGGAGGAAAAGACGGAACAGGCGATGGCGACGACGATGAGCTGGCTTAGGGTGAGCAGGATCGGATCATGGCGGCGGGTCACTTGACCGGCCAGGTAAATATGTAGTCCGAAACAGACGGAACAGCCCAGGACGAGCAAGTCGCCGGGGTTGATCTGCAGGGTATCGGTGAGAGTGAGAAAACCGAGTCCTGCGATGGATAGGGCCACCCCGGCGAGTACCCCACTCCGTGGTCTTTCCTTTAAGATCACCCAGGTGATGAGCGGGACCATGACCACAGACAAGCCGGTGATAAAACCGGCGTTGGAAGAGGTCGTGTACTGTAAGCCGATCGTCTGCAGCGCATAGCCGCCGAAGAGGCAGCCGCCTAAGAGAAATCCGTCCCGGCCGGTAGCCCGGGTCATCCGGGACCACCGGCCGGCTGTAAAGATCGCGAGAAAGAGGGCGGCGATGAAAAAGCGGATCGCTAAAAAGGCGTAGGGCGGGATGACGGCGATGGCGTTTTTCACAGCCACAAAGGTTCCGCCCCAGATCGCTGCGACGGAGAGCAATACGATGTCAGCGGCAAGGGGAGAGATTCGCCAAGATTTCTGGTGCATTCCGTTTTTCTATCCTTTCAACGGGTCCTGGTTCGGTTCCTGGTTCGATTCATGATTCACTGTTCTATTTCGAATTCGCGCTTACATTTGCGTGGTAAAGCGTGGTAAAGTTCATGGCTGCAGTCCGTCCTGGTATCTATGGATTAGTCAGCCCTAGATAATATTCCTAATCTACGGTAAAGGGCAATTGAAGATCAAAGGAAAATCGGGGCTGTAATGACAGAACGCTTTCGCTGTGGCGTCATTAAAGCCTATTTGAGCACATGGTTTCACTTAATAAGACTGTGTAACCTGAGGTTTCACTTAATTTTCGCTTCGGGGGATACGCGAAAAGCTCAAGTGTACGCCCTTTAGATATTGCCCAAATAAACATAGTCCAGCCGCTCCCGTGCCAGCTCACCGGCCCGCAGCATCGTCTCCCGCGGTGTCGGCTGTTCCTTGAATTTGTACTGGGGGAAATAGCGGCTCAGGTGAATCGGTGTGTCCCTGCCCAGTTCCCGGGCAACCCAGTCGAAGAGTTCCACCAGTTCCTCTTCTCGGTCGTTGTGTCCGGGCACAACGAGGGTGGTCACTTCCAGGTGGCAGGCTGACTTGTATAGCTTAGCCGCCGTCAGCACCGGTTCTAGGCGGCCTTTGCACACGCCATGGTAGTAGTCTTCGGTGAAGCCTTTGATATCCAAGTTGACCGCATCGATATAGGGAAGCATGTCCTTGATCGGTTCGGCCTCCAGGTAGCCGTTCGTCACGAGGACGTTTTTCATCCCCGCCTCATGAATGAGCGGCGCCGTATCGATGATGTATTCATACCACACACTCGGTTCCGAATAGGTGTAGGCGATGCCGATATTTCCGTAGCCTTTCGTCTCCTCAGCGAGCCGGAGGGCTTCCTTCGGCGGAATCATCCGAAATTCGGCGTCGTCACGATGGGCGATGTGATAGTTCTGGCAGAATCCGCAGTCAAAGTTACAGCCGAGGCTGCCGAAAGAGAGGATCTGGCTGCCTGGTTGAAAACGCCGGAGCGGTTTTTTCTCGATCGGATCGATGCTGAGGCCAGTCACTTTGCCGTAGTTCAGGCTGTAAAGGGTCCCCTTCTCGTTCATCCGTACCCGGCAGACGCCGACCTTTCCTTCTGGGATATGGCAGTGCCAGGGACAGAGACGACAGTGTACCTTCGGCGGATCGGGGTCATAGAACAGGGCTTCCCGCAAGGGGCCCGCTTCCTCCATGACCAAACTCATTCCCCCTTTGGACGTATTTCGACGGTACCGTGTCGACGGCATTCGACACCTCTATCCTATTGATACCTTTTCCATCTAAAATATGCAACCTTTTTGGCAAAAAAAGAACCCGGTTTTGACCGGGCACTATGAAACGTCTGTTGAACTTATGAGAAAGGACCTTAGTGATGACGAATCACTTCAAAGCGAGACAGTCTCATGGGAGCGCCCTCAGCGATACCGGCCTTCTGCCGGGCGATGTCCACCTGCTCTTCTACCGTGTCGACGCCATCGAGCATGGGAAGCAGCAGCCCTTGGCGGCCCTGGTAACGGACGATGACCCCGTAACGCTGGGGATCGAGGGCATTCAGGCTGTCGATCGGTTCTTCCGGCGAGAGCACATCGACCGAATAGACCAGATCGTCGAGCTCTTCCGCCTCGACCGGGAAAAAACGGGGATCGTTGACGCCGGCACTGATGGCGTTGTTCCGGATCTCTTCGCCTAAATTATCCTGGGTCGGGGCGATCGTGCCGATGCAGCCCCGCAGCTGGCCTTTTTTCTTGATGGAGACGAAAGCGCCGGCCGGGGACGATGCGCTCAGTTCGGCCGGGATGGGCGGCAGCTCTTCCTCTCGGACGTAGGCTTCTAAAGTCTGCCGGGCGAACCGGACATAGATCGATTCATTTTGACGAACTTGTTGCAAATGACCTTGCTGCTGGCGGCGGTACTTGGTCAGCCGGTCTTCCGACGGGGGCTGCTTCTCCCCCTCGCCGGTGATGGAGGCGACCATGTAACCGACGCCGAAGGGGCCTTCATAGCTGTAAACATGGCTCTTGACCCCAGAGGTATCGAAGGCACCGGCGAGCATGAGCAGCGGCCGAAAGCCGCATTCCCCTGCCGTTTCACAGAGGTTTTCGTCCATGTTCAACATGGCGTCGATATCCCACCGGGCGAAGGCCTGCTCCACCGCGGCGTCAAATTCCCGCCCCAATGGATTGTATCCTGCCGGCGCATCGGGGCTAAGGCGGTGAGACAGATCTCCCGACGCCACCAGCGCGACGGCCTGTTCCACTTTCCCCATGGCCTCGCGAAGTGCCATGCCGAAGGCGTAGAGCTGATCCCGAGGGAGGAGGCCCATGGCGATGGGCAGCACTTTTCCCTGAAAACCCGCTTCGCTGAGAAAGTACAACGGGACCATGGAGCCATGATCGAGGGTCAGGGGGATGTCAAACTCTTTCGCCAGATCCTGGTCAAGGACGCCGATGCTGATGTCCCGCCGGCGAGCCTCCTCGGCGATCGCCTGGACGAGGGACAAGTCGTTTTCGGTGTCGACACGGACATCAGGTGCGCCGAAACCGCTCAAGCTTCCCGAAATGCGCCGATAAGCGGTGATCATGATGGCATCTTGAAAGACCGGTCCATGCGGGCTGATGATGACGATGGTGTCAGGCTTATGGGCCACACACTCCCGGGCCCAGGCCCGCATCCCTTCCACGGTGTTCTTCGCTTTAGCCAGGTTGTTTTTGCCGACAGCCGGCACGATAATCGGAGGATGAGGGACGAATCCACCAAATACGACGCCCATAGACGACCTCCAACCATACGAAACTATATTCCATCGAGTTCATTTATATTTTCAGCCATGATCATACTGTTCGATGCACTTGCCTATCGGGAGTTATTTCCTGTATTCCCTTGTCTCCATTTTAAAGGCAGCGGAAGATCCCGACAAGGGGATCTAGTGCCGTCGACGTCGGCAAAAGGACACTTCGGAGAGTGCCGCTACATAGGTAACCGTAAACAGGAACAGCAAAAGATACGGGAAAGAATAGTTTAGGATGAACTCACCGACTCGATCTTGTAGATCTTCCACTCCCCGCCTTGGATCCGCAGGGAGTAAATGAGCGTGCCGTCGACAACATTCTGTTTCTCCAGGTCGGGGGCCGTCACTGTGATTTCATAGGTGAAGTGATAGCGCACTTGAGCCGTTCGCTGTCGTTTTTGCGAGACCACAGCATTCTGGGTTTGGGGAACGATGTTCAATCGGGCGCCGCTCGCTCCATAGGCCGCCAGGTCGTCGGCTTGGCTGATGGTCATCGCCCGGGCTTGCCCGATCGTGTACTGCAACGATTTCGTCATGCTGTAGTCTTGATGGTTCATCTCGTCGATCCCGGCCCCTTCCGAGGCGATCACTTGGGCCGTCAACTGTTGATCATCGGGCTGCTTTTCCGGAACCTGCATGGCATATAAGGCGCGCAGCATGACAACAGCCGCTTCGGCCCGGCTCGCCTGTTTATCCGGGTAAAAACGCCCGTCGGCATACCCACCGACGATGCCGGACTGAAGCGCCTGTCGTACCGGTTCGGTCATCCAACCGTCAGGCACATCGGGGAATGTGGAGCCCGCCCGTAACGGAGACAAATCCTGCCGGGCCGCTCGGACGACCATGGCTACCATTTCGGCCCGGCTGACACCCTTAGTAGGGCGAAAAGTGCCATCGGGATATCCTCCGGCGATCCCTGCCTTTTGCGCCGCCTCTAGTTCCGGCAAGAACCAATCTCCCTTTTTCACGTCAGGAAAGGTTACTTCCTCTGTCCCCGCCGGGATGTCAAAGGCACGGACCACCAGGGCGAGAAATTCGGCGCGGCTGATAGTGGCGTTCGGCCGGAAAGTGCCGTCGGGATTTCCCCGGACAATAGCCATATCGACACACTCCTGAATGGCTGGTGCGGCCCAGTGACCTTGGATGTCGGTCATCGATACATACGGTGCTTCTGCGGCCATGACTTGTCCAGCAAAGAGGAACAAAGAAAATAGGGACAAAGCAGGAAAGAGCCTTAGCCACAGAGGGCTTTTTTTCTTCACAACTCTGGCTGGGACTTTTCTATCTACGAAGTTAGCTCGAGGTTCCCGATCTTTCCGTGGGTCATTATTTATACGTGGGTGATTATTTTTACTCGGGTCATCATTTATGCGTGAGTGACTATTTTTACGTAACTCATTATTTTCACAAGAAAAATTCTCTTCCTTGGAAAAGTGATTAGATTGTAGTGAACTATCTTCCTCTATAGCCAACGACGGCTGTGGAAGACGTCCTTGCAAAGGGTTGCTGCGAAAAAATCTGCATTTTAGTGGCATGTCGATCAGACACTCCTCCACATTTTCTTTCTATCGTACCAGAAAGTGCAAAAGAGCGTCTATCGACAATATTTTACTCAACCCTCTGCGGAGCGTCCGCCTTCTCTTCCGTCGTTTCGGAAGGATTCAGGCCGGGGACTTTTCCTTTTTGTTGCGGCGCTGCTTCCGGCTTTGTGTTTCCCTTATCGCCGGGGGCCGGTTCTCCCGACATGTAACGGACGAGACCGACGTAGATCCCGTCAGCCACTTTTTCCTGATAATCTTCCGTCTTCAACAGCGCTTCTTCGGCCGCATTGGAGAGAAATCCGACTTCCACCATCACCGCCGGACAAGCGGTCGTGCGCATGACAAAATAATCTTCTGCTTTGGCCTGCCGTCCGTCCCGGTTTCCGAGCCGCGTATCCAACTCGTGTTGAATATGAAGGGCCATCCGTTTCCCTTCCTCCGATCCGTACTGGTAAAAGGTTTGATGCCCTGTTGACGGTGCGTAGGGGAAACTATTGGCGTGAATCGAGACGTAGGCCTGAGCCTTCGCCTCCTTGGCGAGTTCGACCCGTTTCGATAGTTCTGCTCGCTGGCTCCATTCTCCCTCATAGATATTCTGGTCTGTCTCCCGGGTGAGTACTGCTTTCGCTCCTACTTTTTGCAGTCGCTCTGCCACTTTTTTGGCGATCTGCAGGTTGAGCTCTTTCTCCAGGGTTCCTCGGACACCGACGGCGCCGCCGTCCTCTCCCCCATGGCCGGGATCGATGGCGATCACTTTTTCGTGCATCGTCGATGCGGCCATCGCTAATACGGCTCGCTCCTCTAAGAGGTCTCGTACGCCCGTGTAGATCAATCCCAGCGTGGCCAGCATGAACATGGTCATCCACATGCGCTGCTGTTTGCCGAAGACAAACACAAATGAACGCAAACCCTATCCCCCCTCCTGCCAAAATCCTATGCAGGAAGGCGAGAAAAAAGAGGCTGCTGACGTCGATATGTCAGCAGCCTCTTTGCACTTTTTGCTTGAAGCGTTCTAGGGCCAGTGGGCTTACATGCCCATGTCCATGCCGCCCATGCCAGGCATTCCGCCGGGCATTCCGGGAGCTTCTTTTTTCTCGGGCTTGTCGGCCACGATAGCTTCGGTCGTCAACAGCATGGCTGCGATGGAAGCCGCGTTTTGCAGTGCCGAACGAGTCACTTTCGCAGGGTCGACGATACCGGCAGCGATCATGTCTTCGTAGACTTCGGTGGCAGCGTTGAAGCCTTGGCCTTTCGGCAGGTTCTTCACTTTTTCTACGACGACAGAGCCTTCGTAACCGGCGTTGTTGGCGATTTGACGGAGCGGTTCTTCCAGGGACCGTTTGATGATGGCCACACCGGTGGCTTCATCGCCGGCAGGAACTTCCACTTCATCGAGAGCTTTCTGAATGCTGACGAGAGCGGTGCCGCCGCCAGGGACGATACCTTCTTCTACAGCAGCACGGGTAGCGTTCAGAGCGTCTTCGATGCGCAGTTTCTTCTCTTTGAGTTCGGTTTCGGTGGCCGCACCGACTTGAATCACAGCGACACCGCCAGCCAGTTTGGCCAGGCGCTCTTGCAGTTTTTCTTTGTCGAACTCAGAGGTGGATTCTTCGTATTGACGACGGATTTGAGCGATCCGTGCTTTGATGTCGTCTTGGGAACCAGCACCGTCGACGATAATGGTTTCTTCTTTGCTGATGCGGACTTGACGGGCACGGCCCAGCATATCCATGGTGGCGTTTTCGAGCTTGAGGCCCACTTCTTCGGAGACGACACGGCCGCCGGTGAGGATGGCGATGTCTTCCAGCATGGCTTTGCGGCGGTCGCCGAAGCCAGGAGCTTTTACGCCGACGCAGGTGAAGGTACCGCGCAGTTTGTTGACGACGAGGGTCGCCAGGGCTTCGCCTTCGATATCTTCGGAGATGATCATCAGCTGCTTGCCGCTTTGAACGATGCGCTCGAGGACAGGCAGGATGTCTTTGATGGCGGAGATTTTCTTATCGGTGATCAAGATGTAAGGATCGTTGAGGACAGCTTCCATCTTGTCAGGGTCGGTGATCATGTAGGGGGAGATGTAGCCACGGTCGAAGTTCATACCTTCGACAACTTCCAGTTCGGTGGAGAAGCCTTTGGACTCTTCGACGGTGATGACGCCGTCTTTGCCGACTTTCTCCATCGCTTCGGCGATCAGGCTGCCGATGGTAGCATCAGCGGCGGAGATGGAAGCAACTTGAGCGATCGCTTCTTTGCTTTCGACAGGCTTGGAGAGGTTTTTGATTTCCTCAACGCAAGTGGCGACAGCTTTTTCGATACCGCGCTTGAGCACCATGGGGTTAGCGCCGGCAGCGACGTTTTTCATGCCTTCGCGGATGATGGCTTGAGCCAGGATGGTGGCGGTGGTGGTACCGTCGCCAGCGACATCGTTGGTCTTGGTAGCGACTTCTTTGACGAGTTGGGCGCCCATGTTTTCAATGGGGTTTTCCAGCTCGATTTCTTTGGCGATGGTAACACCGTCGTTGGTGATCAGGGGAGAACCGAATTTCTTTTCCAGAACGACGTTACGGCCTTTGGGTCCTAAGGTCACACGAACGGCTTCCGCCAGGGTGTTGACGCCTTTTTCCAGGGCACGGCGGGCTTCTTCGTTAAACACGGTCATTTTAGCCATAAGGTATGGAATACCTCCTTACATCTTCCTAAGGTTCCTTCCCCCTTGAAACCGCTATGTTTGAAGCCGAAAGGATTCACATCACAGTCCGGGAAGGATTGATATATAAGTAGGGATGCTATCTAGGGATAAATCTTGCCGACGGGTTCGGCTTAGAGTTTCGCCAGGATGTCCCGTTCGTTCAGGATCAGGTACTCGGTGCCATCCAGTTTGATTTCAGTGCCGGAGTATTTGCTGTAGATGATTTTGTCACCGACAGCGACTTCCATAGCAGCGCGCTCGCCATTGTCCAGCAGGCGGCCAATGCCGACAGCAACGACTTCACCTTGTTGGGGTTTTTCTTTGGCGGTATCCGGTACGATGATACCGCTAGCGGTTTTGGCTTCCGCTTCGATGGGCTTCACGACGATCCGATCAGCTAGAGGTTTGATGTTCATACGAAACGGTACCCTCCTTAAAGTATTTTGTTTTTTACTTATATTCGCTTGGATGTTTGTTAGCACTCACTATGATTGAGTGCTAACACCCAAGTAATATAATAGGGAGCGGCCCAATAGGATGCAACCGCCCTCACGGTCGTTCTCGGCCGATTATCTCCCGAAAATAAATATTTCCCGTACTTCTTGCCAATATACACCTTCAAACATTTTTTTTGGGCCTGATTCCATTCTTGTCCCCCAGGAAGTTTGAAATTGCCTGAAGCCGGTGACTTTACCCATTCGGGAACTGTTTTTTTACGAATCGAGGAACTGTTTTTAACTTGCTCCTCTATTTCTGAAGGATTCGACGAACAGGGGAAGAAATTAGAAGATAAACTACAGAGGATCCTTTGACTAATCGGAGGGAACGGGATGGAGACAGAACTTTTTCCTCAGTTTGATTCGGTAAAAAACTGCCAGCCTTACTGTAACGTGTTCTTTGATCTCGTCGACTCGGCACTGTTGAAAAAGCTGTTAGGGGCGATGGAAGGTGTGTCGGTCGCCCTGCGTCACAATGAACTCTGTGCGCGAGTCGTTCAAAAATACGGCGGCCAGGTGGTAAAGCATATTGGCGATGCCATCTATGCGGTCTTTCCCAACCCGCTTCCCGCAGCGTTAGCGGCGCTGGAAGTCAAGCACATGATCCATAAACAAAATTTGACCTACCGGACGAAAATCGGCATCAGTTTTGGTCTCGTCATACCGGTCTGGACACCGGCGGCAGACTATTTAGGCGCCTCGGTGGACTTGGCGGCACGGCTTTGCGGTTATGCCGGCCCCTCTCAGATCGTGCTCGACGAAGCCACCTTTTCGATTCTAAAACCTCTGTTTAAAAGCTTTGATAATATCATCTACCAGTTTCTTGGACTCCGAGAACTGAAAGGTTTCTCGACGATGGCGCTTTACGAGCTTTCCCTCGGCGCTCTCGGTTTCGCTGACGAGTTACCTTCTGAATCGCCGCAGAAATCGCCGTCCCCGTCGATCCCTTCCATCTCTCCCATCGCATTGTCACCGTTGGTCAAGACCTATCTCGAACCGATGCAGTCGTCCGATGAGCTCTTTGAGCGCTTTCTCCGCCGTATCGCCTTAAAGTCGGAAGAGGTCGAGAGAAACTACGCCACACTGCAGAATGTGTCCAATGCGCTGCAGGATACCTACGATTTTCCCTTTAAACGGGTTACCTTTAGCGGTTCTTTCGCCCGTGGGACCATGATCCGCCCGCAAAAGGCGATCGATATTCTGCTCTTTATCCCGGGACAAGAGCCCAAAGTCCCCCCGGTGACCGATTTGCTGTTAAAGGTGCAAAATGCACTAGCGGAAACGGGCTTTAAGGAACTGCAGATGCACCGGTTGTACCTCTCCATCGGTGCGGAAGAAGAGTACCGGATCCACCCTGTGTTGATATCGACCGTCGACGATCGCGATAGCTATTATGTTCCCCTCGGACCGGATATGTGGGTGCCGCGAGATCCGACCGCCTCCGATAAGTGGATGGAAGGGGCGCTGCAGCGAAACGGCAGCAGCTTTTTGGCCCTGATCCGGCTCTTGAAGGCATGGCAGCGAACGAACTGCCGGATCCTTCACGCCCTCCACCTGGAAATGCTGACCGATCTACTATTGCGAAAAGTCCAGTTGGAACCGACCCCGGAAGGGGTATATACCTGGTTCCGTTATGTCCACCAGATCTTCAGTCAACATAAAAAACCCTTTATTCCCGATCCGGGCGATCCCGTCTCCTACCTAGACGGTTACCTCTGGACGAATCCGACCTCCTTCAATCAGTTTGGACGCTTGCTCACATCATCGCTGCAAACGGCTACCGAGGCGGTGACGCTAGCCCAGCAAAACCAGCCCTTCCAATCGAGGGCGAAGTGGCGGGCGCTGCTCGGCACGAGTTTCGGCAATTAGTCTGCTCCTGCCTATCCATCCAGAAAAGGAATCATAGTTATTCCCCGATGGTGCCGGTACAGCGGCATAAGCGTCTATATCGGTAAAAAAACCAATCTCATTCCCGGTAAAAGCCCCAGTGCTCTCGCCCGGCCTGCCGACAGTTCGAGACAGTGATCGCAACCTTCCCGAAGGCGTCCCCATTTGCCCGGTACCATCTGGATGTCCATGTCGAGAATGTAGCCTTCCGAGGTAAGATAGATAACATCGATGGGAAAGGCCATTCCAACGGTGTGGATCTGACTGCAAGGGGTCAGCAACAGTCCCCGCTCCGGGGGAAGGGCCCACTCTCCCAGCAGTCCCTTTTGCCGTTCCTCTACTGAAGTAGCATGAGTGACCCATATGTCAAGTTCTCGATAGCCGTGGACCCCTAGAAAGACGGCGGCACGGTACGTCGGTCCCATGCCCATGGGCTTCTCCCCCAATTCAATAGCGATTTGCGTAGCATAAGAAAAAAGCATGCCCCTCGGCATGCTTTTTTCTTATGCTTAAACTCTGTATTTTGCTGCTGCAGACTGCAAATCGGTAGCCAACTGGGCCATCGACTGAATCGCGCTGGCCGTCTCCTGGGCACCGGCCGAGGACTGCTCGGCGATGGCGGCCACGTTTTGGACAGCCCGGGAGGCCTGGTCTGTCGTCGCCGCCTGTTCTTCGGAGGCGGCAGCGATTTCGCCGACTTCCACGGCCGTCCGTTTGACTTGATCCTCAATTCGCTGGAACGCCTCTCCGGCGGCACCAGTCAATTCCCGGCCGCTGTTGGCCGCATCGACGGCTTTCCCGGTGACTGCCTGGATCGTTTTGATCAATGCAGCAATCTCTTTGGTCGCCGTGCCGGACCGTTCGGCCAGTTTGCGCACTTCATCGGCGACGACGGCGAAGCCTTTGCCGGCGTCACCGGCCCGGGCCGCTTCGATCGCTGCGTTGAGGGCTAAGAGATTCGTCTGGGCGGCGATATCATCGATCATCTCAACGATTTCGCCGATTTTTTCGGAGTTTTGACCGAGCAGCAAGACGTTATCAGAGATCTGATCCATCCCTTTCACGGTCTGTTCGATGATCTTACCGCCGTCCAAGGTGGCCTGGGCAGCTCCTTCTGACGACTGGGCCGCTTTTTGCGCCGAATTGGCCACCTGTGTGGCCGCTCCGGACATGTCATTCATCATGGCGGTCAGGGACTGGGCTTCCTGGGCTTGGGCTTGAGCGCCGCTGGCCACTTCCTGGGACGATGCAGAGATCTGCTGGCTGGAAGCGGCGACCGTTTCGGCGCCCTGTTGCACATGGCGGACGAAAGCCCGCAAGTTTTCAGCCATCTGCTGGATCGACCGGGACAGGGAAGAGATCTCGTCCGAACCGTCTCGTTTTGCAACCTCGTTCGTCAGATCGCCTTTGGCGATTTGGCTGGCCACATGCTCCAATTCACCGAGGGGACGCGATAAGCTGCGAGACAGAAGGACTCCGATGCCCAGGGAGAGGGCGAAGGCGGCCAGAATGACTACAATCGTTGTCGTCCGTGCCGACGCATATTGTTCATCCGTTGCTTTTTTTGTCTTGTCAGCGAGTTTTAGTTGAAAGTCGACGAGTTGTTCCACTTTTTCATCTAAGGCGAGCGCTTTCGTTCGTCCTTCGTTACGGGCTAAGGAGAGTGCCTGAGCGTTAGCTTCATTCGTGCCGATAAAACTCGTCTGAAATATTCGTTCGCAAACTTCCATATATGAGGCCCACGTATTGTTTACGTCATTGAGCATCCGCTTTTCGTCATCAGTCAAATCGGTCTTACCGTACGCAGCCAGGTTATTTTCCACGTTTTTGGAGTACTGTTTCGAGCGGGCATACCAATCGTCCATTTCCCGCTTGTCTGTGGAGATGATGTGGTTGTAGACGGAGACACGGAACTGCTGGATGCTGGACTTCGCTTCCCCTAAATATCGAACCGGCAACAGGGAGTTTGCATACATATCATTGAGTTGATCGTTGATTTTCCCAAGATTTGAAAGTCCATAGGCTCCGACAGCCATCGTAATGAAACAGACAAAAACGATGACACTGAGAATCCGCGTTCCTACCTTCATGCGTGAAAGGGCGTTCATACGCTTACCCCCCTGACGATTTGTTCCGGTACTATATTTTTTCGGTTAACATAGCAATCGCTGCTTCCTCCGAATCGACGAGGGGAAGCAATTTATCGAGTCGGGTGATTTCCAACACTTGGCGTACCGATTGGGAAAGGTTGCAGAGTACCATTTTCCCCCCTTTTTCTCGATAGCGCTTGTAGATGTAAATGAGATGACCAATGGCCTCACTGGTGATAAAGCTGACGCCCAGATTGATCACCAATTGTGTATTTCCCACAGGAAGCTGAAAGAGCGCTTCTTTGATCCGGTGGGCATCACCGACACCGATACTGCCAAAAAACCGGATGACCTGCACAGAACCGCGCTCTTTGATCTCATACTCTAACATTCATTAGTCACCTCGATTTATTTCCCCTCGACGAAACAAGCTGCCGATATTCAAAATCAGACTTACCCGTCCATCTCCAAGAATCGTCGCTCCGGCGAACTTATCGAGATTGAGCCAAGGGGCATGAATGGCCTTGATGACGATTTCTTTTTTCCCCAGCAAGGCGTCCACTTCCAGCCCGAGGCGCCGTTCGGCCAAACCGACCATGACGACGGACCGGTATTTTCGCCGCATTTTCTCACTATCGCGCGGTATCTGCATGGCCGACTGGAGGCGAAGGAGCGGCACTACGCGGCCTCGAACCGTAAAGACCTCCTTACCGCCGATCGACTCCACTTCACCTTCCCGCAATTGAAAGCTTTCCAGCACATTGTCGAGAGGGATGATCATCGTCTCCCCTTCCACTTTCACCAGTAAGCCTTGGATGATGGCTAAGGTGATCGGCAGTTGCAGGGAGAAGGTCGTCCCTTGCCCTACTTCCGATTGGGTCTCAATGATGCCGTTCAGCCCCGATATGGCCCGCTTGACCACATCCATGCCGACACCGCGGCCCGATACATCGGTCACTTTCTCGGCCGTGCTAAAACCGGGTGCAAAAAGCAGATCGAAGATCTCTTGGCGGGAAAGGGATTGGTCGTCCCGGACCAGTCCCAGCTTGCGCGCTTTGGCCAGAACTTTTTGTTCGTCAATCCCTTTACCGTCGTCGGCGACTTGGATCACGATGCGGCTTCCTTCATGAGTGGCTCGCAGCCGGACCGTGCCTTCCTCCGGCTTTCCGGCCTGAATGCGCTCCTCTGGCGTTTCAATCCCATGATCGACAGCGTTGCGGATGAGGTGCATCAGTGGATCACCGATCAGGTCGAGGACCGACTTGTCCATCTCCGTATCCTGACCTTCCATGACCAGGGTGATCTTTTTGTTCTCCTTTTTCGCCAAGTCACGAACGATGCGCGGATAGCGGCTGAAGACGCCGCCGATGGGCATCATGCGGGCTTTCATCAAGCCGTCCTGCAACTGTGTCGTCACCCGGCTGAGTTGGTGCGTCTCTTCAGCCATTTCAATCGCAAATGGGGTGTGCCCATGCTCCTCGACATAAGTCTCCTGCAGGCGAGAAAAACGGGCCTGGCTGATGAGCAGTTCTCCGATGAGGTTCATCAGCAGGTCTAATCGCTTAGCCTCAATCTTTATGTACTCGGCGCCTTTCGCTTCGGCCGTCTCTGGGTGATGCGGCTGAACCGGAGTGGACTCCGGGCGATGGGCCTGCTGTCGTTCTGTCTGTGGCTGTTGTTCTTGGGCATGGTCCTGTTCTTTGGCAGGTTGCCCTTCCGAATGGGACTCTTCGGGAACTGATCGCGACACTGCTTTTTGAATCGTCACCGTCTGGATATCGGTGATATTGAGGGCTCGTTCCAATTCGTCCCGGCTGCCCCGCTGCCATTCGAAAAAGATGATAACCTCGCCGTAGGCGGTTTCATTCTGCTCAAGCTCTTGCCACGTCGGCACGGTTTCGAGGACTTCCCCGAATTCTTTGAGGTTGTTCGTAAGGAGAAACGCTCGCACTGATTTCATAAAGCAGTCCGGCGTAAAGACCGCTTGGATTTCTGTCACCTTTTGGGAAAGAGCGCTTATCCGCTGACGGGCTTCCTCGATCCGCTCTGCCGTATCGGGAACGACCGGTTGTTCTGCGGGCTGCTTCATCGCTGTTTCCAGCGCGGCCGACAGCTCCGCCATTTTGGCCGGATCGATGCCATCGGGCTCAAAGATGGATGTTTGAATGAAATCGAGGGCGCTAAAAATCGTATCGATGTCTTTCGCGCCGAGAACTCGCTCCCCTTCCCGGACTTTTCCCAGCAGATCCTCTACTTTGTGGGTGATCTCCGTGACGTTGTTCAACCCTACCATCGCGCTGGCACCTTTTAAGGTATGGGCGGCTCGAAACATCTCGTGGATCATTTCCTGGTTCGATGCTCCCGATTCGATCGACAAGAGATCCCTCGAAAGAATATCCAATTGTTCCTTAGCTTCGGAATAGAACAAGTCCATGTACTCGTCCATAAAGTTATCGCCGCTCAACAGATCCTCCCCCCCAACAACGGTCAGCTTATCCGGCTTTTGGGTAGACCATGGCCTGTAGATTGAGAAGCACGGTCAAGCGCCGATCCGTTTTGATGACCTTATTGATAAATTCATCATCGATTTCACAGAGCATATCGGGAGTGTCGGTCAGCATATCCTCCTGGACCGTCATCACGGCGGAGACGGCATCGACCATCATACCGACGACCACCCCGTCGATGTCGACGACGATGATCCGGTTGTTTTTCGCCTCACCTTCTGGCGTGATGTGAAGTCGAAGGCGAAGGTCGATGACCGGTATGACATTGCCCCGCAAATTTAGCAGGCCTAACACATATGGGGGGGTATGTGGGATGAGCGTGATCGGCGTAGGGCGGATGATCTCGCGAACTCGTTCGATCGGTATGCCGTAGGATTCTCTACCGAGAGAAAAAGTGACGATTTGAAAGGGATCCAATGGGTCTCCTCCTTCCAACAGGCGCTTTTTATCCGACTAGTCGCTGGAGTACGGCTTTGACTCTTTCTTCTTCAAATGGTTTGATCACATAATCTTTCGCTCCAGCTCGGATTGCATCCATCACATACACCTCTTGCCCCATGGCCGTAACCATCACCACGGAAGCAGTCGAGTCGGAGGTGCGTATGGTTTTTAATGCCGCGATACCATCCATGTCCGGCATGGTAATGTCCATTAGAACGAGGTCTGGTCGTATACTCAGAAACTGCTCCACCGCATCTCGACCGTTAGCTGCCTCTCCGACGACCTGGTGGCCTAATCCTTCTACGATCCTTTTAAGCTTCATTCGCATGAATAAGGCGTCATCGGCAATGAGCACACGCTTAGCCAAAGTGTACTCCCCCTATGTTAAAGATATCGTTAATTTCAAGAAACAACAAGATCTAACTGTTCAGTTTTTTTCTTGTACGATGATTCCTACTCTTCTAACCCGAGGCGAACTTCGACCATACCCACAGAGGTCGCAATTTCCGTCATGAGCACGTTGTCCGATCCGGCCATGATGGCCAGCTTGCTGCCCGTGATCAGCGTTGGCGGCGTAATGTCGGCGGTGAGACCGGGGAGGTTACAGACGGAGGAACCAGCACACATATTGCCCAATTCACAGACAGCGCTTTTCACCATCTCGTCGAGGCCGGGAAGAGACATTCCTCCCATCATCTGACCGGCTAGGGCCAGCGCCGTCTCAGTGGCCATGCTGTAGACGACAGAACCGCGCAGATCCCGGGCCAACCCGACGATGATTGCCAGGTCATAGCGGCTAAAAAAAGAATCGGGCAGCGCCAAGGGAGCCTGGTGGACCGCCTGCACGCCTAAACTCGCTAAAACATCGCTCGATGCTTTGGCAAACACTTGCAGGTGTTCTCGGATCATAGGGTGGCGCCTCCTTCCGTGCTCAGGTGTATGTAGATAAGGCCGCCTTCCCAGAAGACAGAGGCCGTCTCGAGGTGGGCTCGTTCCCCGAATATCTCCAAGCCTTCGCCGACGAGAATGTTGGGCGGTGTGAGCCGGAGGCCAGGACGCCGAGGGCCGTTGTTGATCTGCGTGATCGCAGCACCGCAGAAGATATTGCTCAACTCCGATAGCGCATAAAAAATCATCTTGTCGAAGGGCCCCAGCTCCTCTTGGTTTAAGGCCTCCCCTACTTTTTGCGCTGTTTCAATATCCATCTCCATGACGACGCGACCCTTCTCTGCACCAGTGAAACCGAGCAGAGACACGACGGTGACCCCTTCGGTGATCGCCGGCAGTTGGGGCGCCTTTTCACTCCATTCACAGGTTAAACCGGCCATTTTATCCATCACGTTCACCAAGCTGTCCGCCAGATTGGCTAGGTATTCCCCTCCCATGATTCCGTTCCCCCTTGTGATATTGTTGTTTTACGTTGTGGTTTACTTGGTCAAATAATCGCTCACCGCAGCTAAGAGCTCTTCGTTGGCAAAGGGTTTTGTCATGAAGCCGAGCGCCCCTGCTTCTTTCGCCTCCGTGAGAATGTCTTCATCGCCCATGGCGCTCAACATGGCGATTTTCGCGCCGGGGTAGCGCGCCGTGATTTCCCGGGCCGCTTGGACTCCGTCCATGACCGGCATGGTGATATCCATGATCAACAGGTCGGGAAGCAGATTTCCGTATGCCTCTACTGCCTGTAGACCGTTGCGGAAGGTCCCACAGATTTCGTATCCCGCTGGAACTAAGGCCTTGGAGAGCGCTTTATGGATAAATGGGGAATCGTCCACCAGCATGATTCGCTTTTGTGTTTGATTTTCAGCCATCATTTTCGTCACCTTTCAGTATGTTTTTATGGATGGTTCCTGTCGCCATTTTGATCAGTTCGATGGGGTTCATGACCAAAGCGACTCGACCGTCGCCCATGATGGTGCCGCCGCCCATGCCGGGGAGCGACGACAGGTAATCGGGCAGCGGCTTGACCAGCACATCTTGTTCGCCGATCAACCGGTTCACGATCAATCCCACTTTCACATGTCCATCGGTCACGATGACAACGGGCGTTCGTTCGGTCAATTCTTCCTGCCCCATCCCGATAACCTCGGCTAGAGAGACGACGCCAAGGACTTCTCCCCGGTGATGAAGCAATTTACGACCTCGATACATCAGTAGGCGTTCGCCGGGCACTTTTAACGTTTCCAGTACGTTGTCTAAAGGCAAAATGAGCATTTGATCAGCAACTTCCACCATGAGGCCCCGCGATACGACCAAGGTCAAAGGAAGCTGCATGACTAACTTCGTCCCTTTTCCCAGTTGGCTCGATATGGAGATGGTTCCCCGCAGTGCGGTGATGTTGTTGCGGACGACATCCATACCGACGCCGCGGCCCGAAATCTCTGAAACGGCCTTGGCAGTGCTGAACCCGGGAAGGAAAATGAGCTGATAGGCTTGGGTCTCGTTCATGTCCTCAGCCTGGGCTGCCGTGATGAATCCCTTTTCGACGGCTTTTTCTTTTAAGGCCTGCGGATTCAACCCTTTGCCGTCGTCTTCGATCTCGATAAAGACGTATTTTCCACGGCTGTAGGCTCGCAACCAGACCCGCCCTTGCGGGTCTTTGCCCTTGGCGATGCGCTCTGATTCGGGCTCGATGCCATGGTCGGCAGCGTTCCGGACCAGATGCATGAGAGGGTCGCCGATCTGATCGATGATGGTCTTATCGAGCTCCGTGTCTTCCCCTTCCATTATCAGGCTGATGCGCTTGCCTGTCTGTAAGGCGATATCCCGGATCACGCGGGGGAACTTCTGAAAGACGGTGCGAACTTCTGTCATCCTCATCGCCATAATCGCGTCTTCCAGTTCGGCCGATATGCGGCTCACCCATTGACCGGCGTCTTTGACCTCCCGGGAAATGACAGGCAGGTTATGCTCCATCATCAGCTTGCGCGCAATCTGGCTGAAGGCGTTCTTGGTGACGGCCAGTTCGGCGATGGCGTTCATGAGGCGATTGATTTTTTCTTCACTCACCCGGATGGAATGACCCGTCGTGCCGTGGATGCTGTCGGAACCGGTCCGTTTTGAAGGACAACTCGGAGAACCGTCCTTGGCATTGTTTCTGCCGCCGCTGTCCCCTTGCGTTTTTTCAGAGGCGCGATTGCTCTTATCTTCGCCGGGGGTAGTGTTTAGGCTCCTATCACCACGATCTCCTGCGGATACCTGTTCAGAGGGAGATTTGTCAGTTTTATGGTCCGTACTATTCGTCATACCAATCGGTGATAGCTCCCGATCATTCTGCTTCGACTTTTCAGGTTCCCCAGGCGCCGCCAGGGTTGACTCGTTCTGCAAGGGGACCGTCGACGTTTCCGCGTCGAGACGTTCTCGGGCTGCGGCTAGTTCTTTCAGCAAGGGCGGGTTAGCTGGGTCCGCTTCCATCTGACCACTTCGCATCATCGCCATCAACCGTTGTAACGCATCCATACAGGCAAAGCAGATGTCGGTAACCCAAACCGGGACAGGGAGACGGAGGGTGCGCATCTTCTCTAGCAATTCTTCCATGCGTTGGAACACTTCCATCGTTTCTTTTGCTGCCGTCCGCAAGGGAGCATCGGGCCCTTGAAAACTGAGCAATAAGCCTAAGTTTCCCTTGAGGGTATGTACTCGTCGGAATAGATCGGCCAGGGCCGCCATGTCACCGGGGTTGCCGTCTAAGTCGATCAGCAGTTTGCCGCAAATGATCTCCGAATGTTCGTCGGCATCGGTGAGAAAGTTCTCTGCCGCCGCTGCGCTCGCCTGGCCCTTCACCAGCGCCATGAGTTCCCGATCTATATGGGTGTCTTGGTTCACGGTCACTAGGTTCCTATCGGAAGCGACTGGGAGATCTGATCCTTCTTGTACCACCGCTACATTCGGAGCATTGGGAGCATTAGATGCTTGTCCCACTGACGCTTCCGTTTCCGTCCCCTTTTCGGCATTCTCACGGTCAGAGGGCGTTCCCCCTTCAGGTTCTGAGGAATCCTGAACCGTTGTGGAAGCTGTTGCTCCACCGGAGGCGGAAGGTTTCGGCGGTATGATCGATTCTAAATCTTGGATCAGCTTCTCCACGTCTTGACTGCAGGTCAATTCAATCTCCAAGACGGTGCCGGCATTCCACTTTTCGCAGGATTCCTGCAGCAAGCGGATCATTTCCCCCAAAGCATCGCCGGCGTTCAACAGCAGTTCCACGATGGAACTATTCAGTTGAATCCGGTCTGACCGCAATGCGTCGAGTACATATTCGGCCTGGTGGCTGAGTCGAGTGATCTCGGCAAACCCAAAAAAGGATGCCAGCCCCTTGAGCGTATGAACCTGGCGGAATATATCGTTAAGTACCCCCGGTGTCCCATCGGACACTTCCAATTTCAGCAGTTCTTCTTCCACACGCTGCAGGTATTCGCCCGCTTCTTCGATAAAGGCTTGCAGCATTTCTACGTCATCCGCGCTAAAGCGATACTGCATCGTCTAGGCCTCCTTTCCGGACTTCCCATCCAGCAGGCGTCGAACCGAATCGACCAACTTTTCCGGTTCTGTCGGTTTGATGAAATAGACGTTTGCTCCCACTTTTACCCCACGATCGGCATCTTCTTGATGGTCCTGGGTGGTCACAATGATGACGGGTGTTTCCCGGTACGCGGGCATGCTCCGGATCTCTGCGATAAACTGAAACCCGTCCATACGGGGCATGTTGATGTCTGTGATGATCAGGTCTAAGGACTCTTTCAACATCGTTTCCAGAGCCAAACAGCCGTCTTCCGACTGGAAAACCTCGAATCCTAAAGAAGTGAGGACAAAAGCATGGTATTTTCTGACCATCGCGGAATCGTCCACCACAAGTATTCGCGCCACATCGTCACCCCCTACGGTTTGTAGTAAACGATGTTCCCATCGATACGCCGCATCTTAAAGGCTTCTGTGATTCGACCAACAGACTCCGAATGTCCTAAGTAGACATATCCCCCGCTGCGAAGGGAGCGGTAATAACTCTCCAGCACTTTCAGCCGTGATTCATTGCTGAAGTAGATGAGGACATTGCGGCAAAATATAAAATCAAACCCCACCTGGTCCTTCATCTCCTTTTGGTCCATGAGATTCAGGTATTTGAAGTTCACCATGCTCCGCACATTGAGGTTGAGCAGATACATGTCCAGGCGACGGGTGAAATATCGTTCCAGGTATTCCGGTGGCACATCTTTGACAGAACGGGAATTGTAGTAGCCTCGCCTTGCTGCCGCGAGGACCCGCGTATTGATATCGGTCGCTTGGATCTCAATCTTCCATTCATTCGGTTCTGGCAGCATCTCCAGCAAAATGATGGCCAGTGTGTACGGTTCTTCTCCGGTGGAGCAACCGGCGCTCCAGATCTTCAACTTTTTTTCACCGGAGGCAAGTTTTTCTCTTACCATCAGGGGCAGCACCGCTTCGGCAAATCCAGCCAGTTGGGGAAAATCACGAAAAAAGTAGGTTTCGTTGACGGTGATCCGGTTGATCAGCAGTTCCATCTCCGCCGGGTCGTTCGAGAACTTAAGAAATTGATAGTAATCGCGGTAACAGGTCATATTCAATTCTTCCATCCGCTCGCTGAGCCGCTTTTCGACATAATAGAGCTTATGGTTTTCAAACCACATTCCCGTCTTTTTGTAGATCAACTCTACATAGCGCCCATAAAGCTCAGCTGTTAGCGTCAAGGGTATAACCCCCGTTTCTGTCCAATTCCTGTCCGATGATTTGTTTCAATTCCTCCTCATCATTCGGCAGTGAATCGAGGAGCGCTTCTAAATAGTCCCGTCCTGCTGCCCCCATTTTCGTCATGCCGCGGACGGCAGCCAGTTGCAGCAATCGATCCGGTTGTTCCAGATTCTCTACCAGCCAGTCGAAGGTCTCTCGATGACGGTAGATCTCGGAACAGGTGAAGATGTAGTAGCGGTGGCTGGTACAAGGATCGTGTTCGTAGAGGTAGGCCAAGATCCGGTAGACCCCGTCACCGCTCCGGGCGGCCAAACTGGTGATGGCCATGCGGCGCACTTCTGGCTCGGGATCATTGGCCAGGGTCTCCATAACCGATAAAAAGGCATCGTCCCTGCGGATGAGCCGGCAAATGCGGGCTACCTGGGAGCGGATTTCCCGGTCTGCAACCAAAGAGGCCCGTAAAAAGGCTTCCGCTAGGGGAGCCTCTTCTTGCGCCGTCATCACTTCCAAGATGTCCGGCCAGAACTTTTCGGGACAATGATCCATTTGCCGCTTCAGTTCCTGATGTAAACCCGGCGTCCCGATCATCGTCAGCGTATCGACGGCTTGGCGCCGGATCCGGCTGTCGGAGTGTTCCAAAGCTTTCAGCAACAAGGGGTTCGCTTTTTCACCGCCGAGCAAGCCCAGACCGGATAAGGCTGATAAAACCGTTTCGGGGTCCCGATGGTGCGTCATTTCAGCCAGAAATTCCTCAGCTTCGCTGCCGCAGCGCCAAGCCTGCGCGACCGCTAACCGGACGATGGACAAGTCGGAATCTCCTGCAAAGGCTCTGAGCCGTTCTAGAGGAAGAATCAGCATCGACTTCTCCGCCACAGACAGGAGCAGTCGTTTCATCGACGAGTCTGCTCCGTCGAGCAGGGCCGTCACCCGGGATGCCGAAGGTCCTGCCTTCAACAGCGGAACAATCAGCTCATTGAGACCCTCTTCTTCTTTCCCGATACGCTCGCTTAACAGGGGTAAGTGTATGTACAACAGATGGGGGAGGTTCTGCGCAGCCAAGTGAGCCGCTGCGAGGCTTTCCTCCCGCCCGCCTTGTTCCAACTGCTGGGCGATAAGCGTCTCCATAGGCCCGTGGGACGGTCCGACATCGATCCCTCGCAGTTGCCATTGAGACATCAGCATGATCATCTCCCGGGAGGTCAGTTCCCCGCTGAGATACAACTCCCAGGCTTGCGGCAATTGCTCCCGAAAGCCCAATTTTCCGGCAGCAACCGCCCAAATCCCCGCTAAGGCGGCCCGCTCACGACTCGTACCGCCGCTCTGCCGCAGATAGCGATCGATATCTTCCATGGCTGCTGCGTCCCCTAACTGGGTCAGCGCTTCGATGACAGCAAAGGCCAGCCAGGCACTGATGCTTCTTTGGAGCAACGCTTGCAGGTACGGAACGGCTCGTCCATCGCCATGGCGTCCCAAAGACTCAACGGCGCTGGCCGCTACATTCGGATCGTCATCGCTCAGGGCCGTCACCAACAACGGAAAGGCTTCTTCGCAGGCAATCGCCCCTAAGGCCTCGACAGCCATCTTCCGTAGATCCCGCGATTCCTCTGTCATCAATTCCGCCAGGACCGGCAGTGCCACCTTTTGCAAGGAACAGAGAATTTCTAAGGCGCCGTTGCGTACCGCCGCTTCCGATGAGGACAGTAACCGACTCACCATCAACGCCGTCCGGTGGTTTCGCATTTCTCCCAGGGTGCGAATGATTCTGCGGCGCACATAGGCCGAAGTTTCCCTCTCTAGCTGCTGTACCAGCAGTTCAGTCCCGCTGACATGTCCCATTTGAGACAGCAGTTCTACGGCTTCACAGCGTTCCGATTCCCGCTCACTCTTGAGCCGCCGTTTCGCTTCTCGGATCACATGAACCACCCCATCCCTAGGCAAAGTTTCCCCGCATGCTTTCCCACCAGCGCCGCAGCTTCGCTTCGGACAACCGAACTGCTTCCATCACCCGGTCTAAGTCGGGGAAGGGTTTAAGCAGGTAATCATTCGCCCCTTTTTCAAGACATCGGACGGTCTTATCCATCGTGGAGTAGCCCGTCATCATGATGACCTGAACGAGCGGATCATAGGCCTTTAGGGCCGCCAGCAATTCAATCCCGTCCATCTCCGGCATGACGATATCGGCCAATACGATGTGGTATTTTTTTTCTTTAATCTTCTCAATCGCCGTCAAGGGCGACGTGGTGTAATCGGCCGAATAGCCTTCCAATTGGAGTATCCGTTGCAAACTCAGGACCAGCTCTTCTTCATCGTCCACCAATAGGATTTGGATCTCTGGATACATCCTGAACCCTCCTTACCGTTTCACCGTCTTTTCCAGGCTGCAGCAAGCTTCATAGGGATGTTTGAACAGGCAAAGTCCCTCAGCCAGTTCACCGGCCGCATCGAGAATGTTGTTATGGCGAGAGGAATAGAGGCCTTGGGAAAGAAGGACCATTTGCCCGCCTCGTGCGACAATCTGTCCCTGAAGCTGACGGAGCCAGTGAATATCCTTCCCTTCCAGGATTTCCTTCTCACTGATGTCCACGATGACCCGGCGCATCGTCCCCTCGTCGATCTTCCGGCAGACGTCATCGGCGATACCCTCTACGAGGGTCCCCTTCTCTAACGGCAGGCTGTAGAAATACCTTTGATTACAGAGCGCACCATATAGGCCGTCCCATAGGGTCTTTAAGTTGTTCCGGGCCATTCGGCAAAAACGCTCCCGATTTTTATCGGTCAACTCCACGGGGATCGTGTCCATCAACAGGTAGAGGCGAATTTTCCACTGCCGCTCCCCGCCTGGGTACCACTCATCGCCCTGAGAAAATCCATCCCACTGGGAAAGCCGGCCTACATCTTCCCGAAACCGGCTGGCCGTTCCGTCCGTCCGGGTAAGTTCTCGCCCCGCTTCCATCATCCAATGAACGAGCTGATCGATCTGCTCCAACGATGGATAGGGGGTGACCGCAGCAAGTTGTTCATTGAGTTCGGTCAAATAAATTTCGAGCACATCTCCCACATCACAAGCTTTGCGGACGTCATCGCGATGAGCCTTCGTTTGGATGAGGACCGACAAGGGGATTTCCCCATGGAAGCCCTCTTCCCAGTGCTTGGGATCGGGATGGCAGTGCAAGACGGCACCTAATTCCTTCAACCGTTCGACGATCAGGTAGTGGCGAACCTGCGGCATCGGTGTCTCTGTATCCACTTTCACCTGTAGGTAGAATAAAGGACCGCCGTCCACGATGCCTGCCGGGAGTTTACTTGGCGGTATTTCCTCTCCTCGGCTCAAAATGGCCACATCGACCATCACCTTATGGCTGCCCCATGCCCTTGTAGGCTTGACCGCTTCCAGCCGTGGCAGTTCCGATAAGAATTGCCTCTGTCGTTCCGCTACTGTGTCCCAGGAGCCACCGTGCTGATAGATATCCAGGTACGATTCCATTAAATCAGTTGCTTGTAAGACCCCGTTGACCATAGTGGTATCGGCATCGCCGATTCCTTGCCGGACCGGTTCCAGCCAATCTTCCATGCGATGAGCCAGTTCAGCCATTTGGGTCATCTCCAGCGATTGGGCACCGCCTTTGATGCTGTGAAAAGCTCGAAACAAGGCCGGTACGGCCTGAACAGGCGCCCCTGTTTTTTCGGCAGCGAGCAGTTGATCGACCGCATCGACCAACATCTCACGGGTCTCGGCAAAGAATACTTCGATGAACTCCGCTTCTCCTGGAGGAAAGTTCACGGTGAATCCCCCTCAGCCAGTCTTCCTGCTGGCAATCGAATCGTAAAGGTCGTACCGCTGTCCCCGTCGCTGGACACGGTGATCGTCCCCCCATGTTCCGTGATAATGCCCTGCACGATGGACAGCCCTAAGCCGGTTCCTTTGTTATCATTGGTGTAAAAGGGCTCAAACACTTTCGACAGTTCGGCTGCACCGATACCGCAGCCGTTATCACTGACTTCTATGATTACCCGGTCGTTCCGGTCTTCGTCATAACCGGCTCTTACGGTCAGTTCTCCCGCTCTTTGATCTCCCCGCTGAATCGCTTTCAGGCTGTTATGCATCAGATTGATCAGCACTTGCTCTAACTGCTGGGCGTTTCCCCGAACGATGAGTTCATCGGGGATATCCCCAATCAACCGGACATGCCTAGAAAGGGAACTATCACTGGATACAAGCATCCACGCATCCTGTAAGCACGAGGCCAATCGGACAGGCCCTTTTTCGCCTCGCTCTTGGCGGGAAAAATATTTTAAGCCGCTCACGATAGCGGCGATGCGATCGACACCTCGAAAAATGGCCTGGTTGGCCCGAAGAATTTCCTCTTCCAAGGGATCTCCTGTGCGTTGTTTGGCAAGATACCGGCGCAGTAATTCCGAGTTGACCTTGATGAAGGTCAGGGGATTGTTGATCTCATGAGCCACACCGGCCACCAGGCGACCGATCGTAGCGAGACGGTCGGCCTGCTGTAAAGCCTTCTCTTTTTCCTGGAGCCGTCGCACCAGTTCCTTATTCGCTTTTACCCGCTCTTCAAAAGTAGAACCGTCGGGGTTGCACTGCATCTCTTGAACCAGCGCAATCACTCCCTGGCTGGTGAGCAGCAGTTCTTGCGTTAAGTCGGCTACTTCTTTTTGCATCTGGTTCATGCGGCCGATCATCTGCTGCAGCACATCGACGATAATCGGCCAGCCTTCCGGTTCGCTTTTTTCTTCCCTGATCAGATTCCGCCTGTCCTCAGTCCCAAGGGAGATCTGCAGCTCCCAACTCCCTGTTTCGACGATGGAAGTGACTCCATTGGGACAACAGCTGTCGAATATCGGCGCTGATAGAGGCGGAAGGGAGCCCCTTTCCATATCGACGCGGCTCGTCAACAACAGCCGGTGTTGTTCTTTGCTGATTCTTCCTCGCCACGGCTCTTGCTTTTTTACCCCGGCCATGCTGAGCTGCCACAATACGATGACCGAACAGCGAAAGATCACCTCTGCCTCTATGCCGGAGTGCTGCAGCAGTTTCACCAGCTCGGGCATCACATCGCCGGCCTGGGCGGGCATTTTCAGATCCATACTGGTCATCATCGTTCATCCCGGGCGATCAATATGGTCGCCTCGTCATCATCTCGGCCCCACCGTTCCACCCATTGACGGCATAGCTGCCCCGGCTTGCCCCCTTGGATCGACCTATAGTGAACCTGCTCCCAATCGACCACCGCCCCTGCTGTGGTAACAGCCAAAATGGATTCGGCAGTCCACCTTTCTTGGTTGAGAGTCAGCGACAGCACATCCAGTCCCTTCCATCTTTCCGTTCGCTTCAGGGGTACGTGCCCATCTGGGGTCAGCAATTGAGCCTGTATCGGCCCCACCCCCACATAATTCAGGGTTTCCTGTCTGTAATCCACCTGGGCGAGGAAGAGAGCCCTCTCCGCTGCCCCCATCATTTGCCGGTGCGTCTCCCCCATGATCTCCAGCAAGGAAAGGCCTTGCAGGTCCCAAAGGGTTCGTTCCATCCGCAGCCTGTTCTGGTAAGCAGTCGTGCCGCGACCGCTTGCATCAAAAAGGGCTATCGTCGGCCGGTGGGCATCTTGCCGGACGAAAAATCCCTCCCCGCTGACGCCGTACTCCGGGTGGGGTCGAGAATAGACACCTACAGTCAGCCGCTGCGTGGGGATTCCTTCAACCCACTTTTTCACCGTGACGACCGTTCCCGATGGTTCGCTTTGGATCGAAAACTGGTCTGACAGACGCCGCATGGCGCCCAGGCCGCCGCCTAAACTGGCGGTTGACGGTGTCCCATCGAGAAGGGCCAGCGAAACATCTGGAATTCCCGGTCCCTGATCGCTCGATTGCAGGATCAACCCTTTTCGATCGCCGATCGTTTCTAAGCGAATGACCCCGCCGCCAGAGGCATGTTTGGCCAAGTTGGTCGCCAATTCGGTCACGATGATAGCGAGTTGCCCGAGTTCCTGCATGGTAAAGGGTAAAGAGCGGCAGTACTCGAGAACTTGGCGCCGGGCTGTGCCGACATCATCGGCACCGTGAACCCTAATCTCCGGCATCGTCCCCTCACCCCAGTTCGTTGTTTTACCCCAGCCATTTGACGATCCGAATGGTCGTTCCCTCGCCCAGGCGGGATTGAATCTCGAATTCGTCCATGAGACGTTGGCTGCCGCTCAGTCCCATGCCCAAGCCGCCGCCGCTGGTGTAGCCCACCGTCATGGCCAGATCGATGTCAGCGATGCCAGGACCTTCATCTTGAAAAAGAAACTCCAGTCCTTTCCCTTGATCGCTGCGCGCGACTTGCCGGTACTCCATCCAACCACGACCGGCATAGAGAAAGATATTGCGGGCGAGTTCACTGACGGCGGTGGTAATCCGGGTCTGATCAACCAGCGAGTAGCCCATTTCGATCGCCGCTCGCCGGGCCGCTTGGCGAGCCAGGACCACATCTGGCTCCCTCTGAATATCTACCCGGTTGGTCATCAACCATCCCTCCCCAAGGATGGAGCAGCGGCTCGTCCCCCCTTGAGTACCTCCAGCGCATCCTCCAGATTGAGTGCTGTTTTGACCCCTTCAATACTCAAACCCATCTCGACGATGGTGATCGCCACCATCGGGCGGAGTCCCACCAACAAGGTTTCCGCTCCCATCAGCCGGATCATCCGGGCCGTGTCCGACAGGATTCGTCCCATATATGAATCGACAAGCTTTAATTGAGAGACTTCAATGACGACTCCACTCACTTGGTGGTGAATGACCGATTGAAGGATTTCCTGCTGTAATTCCTGGGCGGAATGATCGTCAATATCTCCTTGCAGCGTCACGATGAGCACGTTTTGAATTTTTACAATCGATGTTTTTTCCACGTTACCCTCCTGCCGGCTCACCCCGCTGTGCTGTGGCTTTTCAGAACGATTTCCTTATCCAGCATGTCGAGCGCTAGGGCAATCCCGTCTTGCATCACCGCGCGAGTGATGACGGAGCTTAAATCGACTCCCATATAGACCATCGTCTGGGCGATGGCGGGACTGATGCCGGTGATGATCAGGCTGCCGCCGAGCAGGCGTACCGCTGCCGCTGTTTTCAAAATGTGATTGGCCACCAAGGTATCTACGGTCGGCACGCCGGTGATATCGAGGATGGTGACGCGAGCACCTGTATCGACAATCATATTGAGCAATTTCTCCATGATCTGCTGGGTCCGTTTGCTGTCCATGGTGCCGATGAGGGGAACAGCCAAAATCCCATCCCAGAGGCGGATGACCGGTGTGGAAAGTTCCAGCAGGTCTTGGCGCTGGTTGAGGATGACTGCTTCCCGGCTCTTTAAATACACTTCAAAAACATACAAGCCGGCTTCATCAAGCAGGGTCATGAATAGGTTGTCGCCTTGACCGCGAACCATATCCTCGATATAGGGGCGCATGGAAAAAACGAACTGGGCGGTTTCTGTGGGAGTCAAATGATTTCGGCTTCCCATCACCGAGATTTCTTGCAGCGTTTTTTGCAGCACTTCTGGGAGACAGCCTGTAGAGGCGGCCAGGAACATCCCTTCCCAAAGAGCGCGGCCCAACCGTTCCGTCTCTTCAATAGAGACCACACCCCGGGTGACCCAAGGGGTTTTTTGGACTGTCGATAACCAAAGGGTAAAGGCTTCTTGGCCTTTTACGCTCATCAATTTGCCTCCTATATTCGGTTTACGGCTTTGACAATCTCTTTGGCGATGTTGTAGGAAGGGGCGACGATTTCCGCTCCTCCCCGCTCAATCGCTTCGCGGGGCATACCGTAGACGACAGCCGTAGAACGATCCTCGGCGATGGTAATCCCACCGGCCTGCCGGATCCGAACCATCGCCTCGGCGCCGTCGGAGCCCATGCCAGTGAGCAGCACGCCGACGGTGCGCCGGCCAAAGAGCTCCAAGACAGAGTTCATGGTCACATCGACCGACGGGATAAAGAGGCTCTTTTCTGGCTGAGATGTGAGCCGGACCATGACATCATCCCGCAAGGCGTTTTTTTTAAGGACGAGATGGTAGCCCCCCGGGGCTACCATCCCCTCTCCCCGCGCTAGCTTGTCTCCCGCCTTGGCCTCCCGAAAGGACAAGGGGCAATAATCATCAAGTCGTTTGGCGAAGGAAGCCGTAAAGGTGGGCGGCATATGCTGGACGACGATGAGGGCGGCGTCTAAGTTCGCCGGAAGCTGTGGCAGGATTTCCATCAACGTACCCGGTCCCCCCGTCGAAACGCCGATGACGACGACTTTCCGAAAGGATGTTTCCCGATTTTCGCCGATAGGTACCGATTTTTTCACTGCCGGAGCAGGTCGGGTCAAGCCTAGAGCCGTTCGCCGCCGTCTGCGCTTCTGTTGCGCTGCTCCCTTTACCTTGGCGATCAGTTCCCGGCCTACTACGTGAAGGTTCGATGATACGGTACCGGACGGTTTGGCCACGTAATCGAATGCCCCCAGTTCCATCGCTTCAAAGGTCGTGATCGCCCCCTCTTGGGTCAGAGAACTGACCATGACCACTTGCACCTCGGGGTGCTGTTCGAGAAGAAGCGTTAACGAGGTGAGTCCGTCCATAACAGGCATGTTGATATCTAAGGTGATCACATCGGGGTGCAGTTCCTGGTCCTTGCGCAGGGCGTCCTCCCCGTCCCGGGCCGTTCCGATCACTTCGATATCGGGATCTGTCTCTAAGATTTGCCGGACTGCTTTGCGCATCATGGCTGAGTCGTCTACTACGAGAACTTTTATTCTATTCACTGTTCATCCCTGCCGCTGATCAATTCTCCAGTTGCAGCACCCGATCCAGTTCCAGAATCATGACCATGCGCTTGCCGTCATTGAGTTTCGCCACGCCGCGGATATACTCTGTATCAATCGCTTCGGAAAGGATGCGAGGCGTTGTCTCTACAAGGCTTCGATCAAAGCGCAGCACTTCTGAAACGGAATCGACGATGATCCCTGTTTTCCGGTTGTTGACGTCGACGATGACGATCCGTGAAGCGTCATCGCGGGTTCGCTCTTCCATATGGAATCGACGCCGAAGATTGAGGGCGGGAATGATGTTTCCCCGCAGATTGACGAGACCTTCGATATAGTGAGGAGCTCCCGGCATTTGGGTCACCTGGGTCATCCGGTTGATCTCTTGAACGTCTGTAATTTGAATCGCAAACTCTTCGTTTCCCAGGCGAAACGCCACCAACTGCTCTTCTTCAATCGCTCTGGCGAGGTTGCCCGCTTCGACGACTTCCCTGGCTTCTTCGCTGTCTTCCATCAGTTCTCTGACCATATCTGTCGATAAGAGGTTTGACGCGTTAAGGCACATCAACAGACGAGTCCCCTTGTTCAGCTTGGCCACACCGCGAATTTGTTCGGCTTCTCCGCTGAGGAAGATCGGCGGCGGCGGTTCGATGATGCTCCGGGGAACGCGAATGACTTCTTGCACCCGGTCCACCCGAAAGCCTGCCGTCAGGTGACCTAGATCGACGATGATGACCCTCGATTGATCCGTCAGCGCTTTATCCTGCATATGAAAAAAGCTCCGCATGTTGACGATGGGCAGGAGTTGGTTGCGAATCGATACAACTCCTTCAAGGTAAGGGGTCAAATTCGGCACTGCCGTGATCTCAGGCACACGGATGATCTCCTTGACATGCATGATGTCAAAGGCGTACTCTTCCCGACCGAGCAGGAATGTGACCAGTTGGTCTTCTTCCAATTCGGCTTTGATTCCAGTGCCACCGACCGCTGCGGCCGAGGCCGCAGCATGAGCTTCTTCAATGAGCTCGTCGGCTTGTTCCACCGTGAGCACTTGTTCTAAGTTCAAAGCCATAATCAGCCGTTTGCCTTGATTGAGTTTGACGACACCGTCTAAGTATTTTACGGCTTCACTGCGAATCACCGGCGGAGGCGGTTCAATATCGGAAGCGGCTACCCGAAGAACTTCCGATACTCGATCGACGACGATCCCTGTGACGCGACCGCTCACATCGACAACGAGTACTCGTGTGTTTTCGTCGCGCTGCCGCTTGTCCATGCCAAAGCGGCAACGCCCGTCAATGATGGGAAGAATGGTGCCCCGTAAGTTGCAGACGCCTTCCACGTAATCAGGGGCTTGCGGGATTTTCGTCACTTCGGTGAAGCGGATGATCTCCCGGACATTCATGATGTCGGCCCCGAATTCTTCATGGCCTAGATGGAAGGTGACTAACTGCCGCTCCGATAGGCCTCCTGCCCTCGTGGTATCGGCGATGGTCATTGCTTTGTGCTCCTTCCCTCCAGTTACATCGTTTGCAATTCGTCGGCGAGACCGGAGATCTCTTCGATGGCTTCGGCCAGTTCTTGCATCCCTTTGGCTTGTTCCTGGGCGGCTAGAGACGCTTCCCCGCTCGCCTTCTCTGCTTCTTGCGCAGCCGCGGCGATTTGTTCGACACCTTTTCTCGCTTGTTCCAAGGCGATAAGCGATTCTTCCGCACCCTTGAGTACTTCGCGAACACCGCCGAGGATAACGAGCATAGCTTCTTCCATCTCATTTATGTTGTGAGTAGACTTTTTCGCTTTTTCCACCTCTTGCGTTGCTTTTTTGGCAGACAGCTCGATATCCTCGGTGACTTTCTGGATTTGTCCTTGAATATTACGAACAAGGTCCTTAATTTTGTCGGCATTTTCAGCCGACTCATTGGCCAGGGTACGAATGTCACTGGCGACCACTGAGAAGCCTCGACCATACTCACCGGCCCGTGCTGCTTCGATAGAGCCGTTCACAGCCAGCATGTTGGTCTGAATGGTGACGTTGACGATAGCGTCGACGATCTTGTCGATTTTTCGGGTCGTCTCTTCGAGAATTTTGATATTTCGGGCTGATGTTAAGCTAGCTTCCGAAGCGGTGGCGATCCCTATGATCAGGCCATCGATGCCTTTTTTGTTCCCATCGAGCACTTTGCGCAGCTCGTCAACTTTTTCATCCGACTCAGAACTGCGTCTACGCATCTGATTTGCGGCGACAACAAGTTGCTCAGCGACGGCGGCGCCCTTCTGAGTTAACTCTCCCTGCGCCCGGGACCCTTGGGACAATTGTTCCATGGCCGTCATGATTTGGCGGGAAGCGCTGTTCGCTTCTTCTACGTTTGCCGACAGCTCTTCTGCTGCAGAAGCTAGTTCTTCTGACGATTTCTGGGCATCGGTAGATACTTTCAAGGTTTCGGCCAATTGGGCCAGTTCATTGGCGGCCATGCCCATTTCATTGAAGGCTTTGTTTTGTTCCGCTACAGCCCGATTCACTTCTTCGGCAGCGCTGCTTTGTTCTTCAGCGGCTGCGGCAATCTGTTCCGCCATGGTGAGAAACTCACCGGCCCCTTTGTTGGATTCCCGGGCACTTTGTGAGACCTCTGTAACGCCCGCTTGTACGGAGGCCATATCCCGTTCGATCCTTAACAAGTCCTCCGTGATTTTTTTTGCTTTATCGACTTCTGCGTTGGCGGCTACACCAGCTTCTTCCACGTCTTTGACGACGACCTTGACGTTTTCTTGGATTTCAGAGACAAGGTTGCGGATGTCTCGGGCCGACTTTTCTGAGATTTCCGCCAGATTGCGAACTTCGTCGGCCACCACGGCAAACCCGCGTCCATGTTCTCCTGCCCGGGCCGCTTCAATGGCTGCGTTTAAGGCCAGTAAGTTGGTCTGGTCGGCGATGCGAACGACGGCTTCGACGATATTACCGATCTCGATAGACTGCGTTTCCAACTCGTTGACTAGCTTGCTTGATTCCATATTTGTATTGGCCGTTTCCTTGATTCCGTCAATCAACTGGTCAATATCTGCAGTCGTAGTCCGGACTAATATTTGAGTGGCATTAACTTTCTCCAGGGATTCCTTGGCCCGGCTCTCTGCGATGACTGATGCTTTATCTATTTGGTTGATGGCGGCTCTGGACTCTTCGGCGGCAGAAGCGGCCTCGTCAGCGCCGGTAGCGATTTGAGCCATCGTCGATCCCAGTTCAATAGCGGCATTGCTGGCCTGTTCAATACCGGAGGCAAGTTGTTCCGTCGCGGTGGCGATTCGTTCGGCCAGTTGTTGCTGTTTGGCCAGGGTGCGAGCACGGACTTTCTCCATCGCTTTTCGTTTGGCTAAGTCCCGTTTCTGAGCGATATCTTCGGCCGTACCGGAATGATCATATTTGCTGTTGGCAACAGCGGCACCGTTTTTCGGTTCGGCAGAGGGCCGAGCCAGCTTCTTTTCCAAAGTAGTCTCCTCCTTTAATCTTCACGCAGGTGAGTTCCGCTTTTGACCGATGAGGACTTTGGTCCTACGCTAGGTACTAATGCAATATCCATGCCAACAGGGTGGACCCAATGTGGTTATACAAAGGTTAAACATTCATTTTTATAGTTTTTAACGGAACTTGCGAGTGTGAATGCCTTGTACTTCTGCGTACAGGGCGATTTGGGGAGACTGAATATGTGTACGTTTCCGTACACGAAGAGGTACAAGGTCCCTTTCATGGGTTAGTACTCGAAAAATGTAGTGAAGTAAGAGATAGTAAGAAGTAAGAGGTAAGAGGTAGCAAAAGGTAGCGATACAAAACATGTAGTAGTAAGTAGTAGCAAACGGAAATGAGTGGAATCAAGCGGTAGTCGAGATACGGGACATGTTTGGCCTCACAAAGCCTGCTGTAATGAGCTTTGTGAGAAAATAAGAGAGCGTACCAAGGTCGGTACGCTCTGCTTTTTAAAATACTTATTTATTTCGTTTCGTCCTTCCCTCGGATACGTTCCAAGCGGCAGTAGAGTGAGCGGCGGGAAATGCCCAGATAGCGGGCTGTTTCTGTCTTATTGCCCTTATGCATCGTCAAGGCCTGTAACACAATATTGTCTACGTATTCTTCCAGCATGATGCCTTTTTCCGGTAAGGTGAAGTGTTCTGGGCTGATCAGATTGACAGAACTTGGTTTGGTATGACTGGAATCAACTGAATTGCCGAGATCGCTGACAATGGTAGGATTGTTGGGAGTGCTGGGAGTTATGGGATTACTGGGATTACTGGGATTGGCGAGATCGAAGGGATTGCCGTGATTAATGGCTTTGCTGATTTTGCTTATTTTGCTTATTTTGCTGGGCTTTGGAGGTTGACTTGCACCGGCGGTTGTAATGGTCTTTTCGAGATGATCGGTTTTTCCAGGAATGGAGATATGCAACAGATGCTCCGGCTGCAGCTCTGCATCGTCATACATGAAAGCCACCCATTCCATGGTGTTTTGCAGTTCCCGCACGTTGCCTGGCCAAGTGTATTGTATTAAGATCCGAGCCGCTTCTTCTGTAATGCCTTTGAATCGCTTTTTCTTCTGTTTGGCTGCCCGTTGCAGCAGCATCCGGGCGAGGGGAACGACATCATCGGTTCGCTGTCGCAACGGAGGCAGCAATAAGGTTCCTACGTTCAAGCGGTAGTACAGATCTTTGCGAAACTTTCCTGCGGCTACCCGTTCATCCAAGTTCACGTTTGTCGCACCGATGATGCGGATGTCCGTGTGAATTTTTTTTAATCCGCCTACACGGTAATATTCCTTCTCTTGCAGCACCCGCAAAAGTTTACTTTGAAGTTCCAGAGGAAGTTCCCCCACTTCGTCCAAAAACAGCGTCCCGCCTTGAGCCAGATCTAATTTCCCCTTCTGTCCTTTGGTCAAGCCGCCCGTAAAGGCTCCACCTTCATAACCAAAAAGTTCACTTTCGAAAAGACTCGGCGTCAGTGCGGCACAGTTGATATCAATAAAGGGCGCCGACTCTTCGATGCTTCCGAAGTGAATAAGCCGTGCAATCATCTCTTTTCCGGTGCCCGTCTCTCCTTCGATCAGCACAGGAATAGTCCGGTCCGTATGGAATTTGAGGGCCGACTGGACGATCGTGCGCATGCTCTCGGAGAACACACCGATGCCACTGATCGCTGCAGAATGAACGGTCATGCGGTGATTCGTGGAGGGATCACTCCCCGTCTCGATGGCTTCCTTAACGGTTTGATCCGAGTTGTCCTCGAAAACCCGCCTTCCCTTCGGCTTGTCTCGTTTTAAGGCAATCCGTTCTGTAATGGCGGCTAGTTGTTCTATATCGATCGGCTTGAGCAAGTAATCGGTGGCTCCGGCTCGCAGGGCGGCTATAGCTGTTTCCATATCACCGTTTCCGGTGAACAGGATAATATCGGTACTTCTATGAACATCGACCTGGGACATGATCGTCTGGAGGAGATCGATTCCCGATAATTTGGGCATACAGATATCCGATAATACCATCGAATAGTTCCCTCGAAAAAAGAGCGTGATGGCGTCCTGCCCATTACCACATTCGTCGACTTCGTGTCCCAATTCCCGTAAAAACTCTCCGACACAAGTTCGGCTGTCGCTGTCATCGTCGACGAGCAGAATGTTCATCGGTCAAGCACCACCGTTTCCTCCATAGACGGAAATATCACCGTAAATGTAGCTCCATTCTCATCGTTCGTTTTCACCTGAATATGTCCCCGGAAAGAAGTGACGATGGAATGAGCTATCGACAGACCAAGTCCCATACCCTCACCGGCAGGTTTTGTCGTAAAAAAAGGTTCAAAAACTCTCCCATGGAGTTCCTCGGGGATACCGCTTCCGTTATCACCGATGTCTAGTTCGACCGTATTCCTTTTCGTTTCGCCGTCTCTCAACGTCGCCCCAGCACGTGTAGAAATCCGGACAATCTTGCTTTTTCGGTCGCTCACATCTAAGGCATGCATGGCATTGACCAGCAGGTTGATGATCAGTTCCTCCAGGCGGTTCGCTACCGCCTGGAGGGGCGGAAGTTGCGGGGCGAGCACAATCTGCACTTCGATGCCATGAGAAGAGAGTTGACTGCCCAGAAGGCTCAAGGCTCCCTCGACGGCCCTGTTGAGATCGCAAGCTACGAGTTGTTCTTTTTGCTCTGAATGTACGAAGGAACGGATGTGGGTGATGATGTCGTTAATCCGTCCTGCTTGCGAAGATATCTTTTGAATGTTATCGATTAGTTTGCTGACTTCAACTGTTTTCCCTTTCTTGTGCCAATAAAGCATGCTGTCAGCAGTCACTTTTAGGGAGTTGAGCGGCTGATTGATTTCATGGGCGATCCCTGCTGCCATTGTCCCTAGAGAAGCCATTCGTTCGGCCCGGTTAGCCCGCTCCCGTGCTTCAACCATTCGAGCATCCGCCTGTTTCCGCTCGGTCAGATCTCGAACGACGCTGAAGACCATCTTTTCCTCACCGATGATGGCACTGACTGTATTCACTTCCACCGGAAACAGGCTGCCATCCTTTCGCCGGTGAATAGTCTCGAATAAGCACCCCTTTGCCATGGCCTCTTCCAGTTGTCTCTGAATCAGTTCATGCTCACCGGGTTGCCGCAGTTGATGTATGTACAGCTCTAAAAATTCACTTCTATCGTATCCGTAGACTTTTTCGGCGGCACGGTTAACGTCAATAATTTTCCCGTCACTGTTCACAAACAACAGGATATCCCTTGCCCGTTCTGACAGCAGTTGATATCGTTGAAGCACTACTTCGGCCTCTTTGCGCTCCGTGATATCAAAACAATACCCGATGTACCCGGCAAATTGACCGTCAAAATCGCAAAAGGGCCTTCCAATATCGACGATCCATCGATACTGACCGTCATGGCCGCGAAGCCGGTATTCCATCTGAAAAGCTTCACGGCGCTCAAAGGCGGAGAGGTACGTTTGTATGCACCGCTCCCGGTCTTCCGAATAAATCCCTTCGGACCACCCGTCCCCTTTTTCTTGTTCCACGGTCCGGCCGGTAAATTGCAGCCACCCCCGATTGAAGTAATCGCTTTTCCCATCAGTGCCGGAACGCCAGATCATAGCGGGAAACTCATCAAAGAGGCGAATGCAAAAATCAAATGCTTGATCGAGAACTCCCCGGAGCCATTTCCGTTCTGACACATCACGAATCGTACAGATGAAATGGTTCTTTTCTCCCGGAAGGACAGCGAGAGTGAATTCAATCGCTATCTCTGACTCATCGCCACGACTCCCCATCGCTTCGATAGGGTTACCGATATACTCGGCATCGCCCATTTGCAAAAGATAATCTATGTATTTCTTTAATTGCTGTTGATAAGGTTCACTTAAAAGACAAGATACATCTTTTCCGCAGAGTTCTTCGGGATTATGTTGGAACATCTTGCCCGCAGCCCGGTTCACCGATAAGATTCGTCCTCCTTCGTCGAAGAGAACTATCCCATCGGGCGAATACTCAAAAACCTTCGCCCCCAATGAATCGTTGTCGTTTGGCTTAATCCTCTTGCTGTCCACGCTATTTCTGTCCCCCAACACAACAAGTTTCTTACGTCATTGGCGACTTTACCTGTCCCTTAAAGAATAATTCTTCCATGTGGTAGTCACATCAAGTACTTATTTATTCGTCATTTATCTATCCAATTCCTTTTCTCCCTTCCACCGTACCCACGAAACACCTTTTTCCAAAAGGTGTCGCAGAAAAGAAAAGGACGATCCTTGAACCCAAGGATCGTCCTTTTGTATGCGTAAATATTAGCGTTTGGAGAATTGAGGAGCGCGACGGGCGGCTTTGAGGCCGTACTTTTTCCGTTCCTTCATCCGCGGGTCGCGGGTCAGGAAGCCGGCACGCTTGAGTACAGGACGCAGGCCGATGTCAGCTTTGAGCAGAGCCCGGGCGATGCCCAGACGGATAGCTCCGGCTTGTCCAGTGGTACCGCCTCCATGAACGTTGCAGATCACGTCGAAACGGCCTTCACTCTTGGTCAGATCCATTGGCTGGCGGACGATCATTTCGAGGGTCCGCTTACCGAAGTATTCCATTAACGAACGGTTGTTCACCAGGAATTTACCTTCACCGGGTACGAGACGAACGCGGGCGACAGACTTTTTCCGACGGCCGGTTCCCCAATATTGTACTTGAGCCATTGGTTACTACCTCCTTCCCTATTCGCCGAAGTTCCAAACTTCCGGTTGTTGTGCTTGATGAGGATGTTCGGAACCTTGATATACTTTCAGTTTGCGATACATTTGAGCGCCCAGACGGTTTTTGGGCAACATGCCTTTGATGGCTTTTTCCATCGCCCGCTCCGGATTGGTCCGCAGCAAGGTGGCATAGTTGACTAGCTTCATTCCGCCGGGATACCGGGAATGATGGTAGTAGAGTTTTTGGGTCATTTTTTTACCAGTCAACACGATTTTCTCCGCGTTGAGAATGATGACATGGTCACCGGTGTCCACGTGGGGGGTAAAAATGGGTTTATGCTTTCCGCGCAGCAAGCGGGCCGCTTCCGAGGCTACCCGACCCAGGGGCTTGCCGGCCGCATCGATGATGTACCATTTGCGGTCGACTTCATTGGCCTTAGCCATAAAGGTGCTCATCGAATTCCCTCCTCAGGTGATTTCGTTCGTTCTATTCCTATTTCGAGGCGGTCCCGTCATCTTTGGTCTGGTCGTAACCTCCGATGCCGATTCCTGCCCATCCACTCCGCCTGGCGTATCCCTTTAAAAGAACGGCCTCACGGGGGTTTTTGTTCATATTCTCAAGTTCTTCATTCGCATACCTTCGGGGCTAGGGAAGGTTTATGCAAAAAACTCACTGTACTATTTTATGGGAGATTGAAAGGAAAGTCAAGCGGATTATACCAGACTTCCAGCAAAGCGAGTCCCTGCGGGGGGGCTGTCGTCCCCGCCTGAGTCCGATCGCGGGATGCGATAATTTGGGGGATACTTTCGGGGGCGATTTTCCCTTTTCCCACATCGACCAGCGTGCCCGTAATAATGCGGACCATATTGTAAAGAAAACCGTCACCCATTACGTCCATGAGCAGCAGGTTCTCTTCGGTCACGGTCATCGTACAACGCCAGATCGTGCGAACGAAGTCTTTCACGGGACTTCCGGTGGCGCAAAAGCCGCGAAAGTCGTGGGTTCCTACGAAGTACCCTGCTGCTTCCTGCATGGCTGCTACATTGAGCGGCGGATACACTTGATAGGAGTAGCGATGATGAAAAGGAGAATGGATGCGGTGATTGTAGATGCTATAGCGATAATGCTTGCCTAACGCGCCAAAGCGGGAGTGAAAATCTTCGGCCACCGTCTCTGCTTTTACGACAGACACATCTTTGGGTAATAGGGAGTTCATCGCCAAAGGAAACTTCTCGTCGGGGATGCGGGAAGTCGTCAAAAAGTCGACCACCTGACCTCGGGCATGGACACCGGCATCGGTGCGACCGGCACAGGTGATCTTTGCTTCCTCACCGGTAAGCACCTGAATGGCCCGCATCAGTTCATCTTGAATGGTAGGCAAGTTTGTCGGGTCTTCTTGTGTCTGAAAACCATGGTAGTTCGTGCCGTCATAGGCCACGATAAACTTGACCCGTCGCTTCTCGGTCATATTCCCTATCTCCAAACCACTAGAAGTATAAAGGCGAGTCCGGCGACCACTAATAGGGTATAATCGCTTCGCCTCATCATCAGAGGCCGAAAGCGAGTGCGACCTTCGCCGCCACGGTAGCAACGAGATTCCATCGCCATGGCCAGTTCATCAGCTCGACGAAAAGCAGAGAGCAGCAAGGGAACCATCAGTGGGACCATGCTCTTCGCTCGGCGTAAGATGTTACCGCTGTCAAAATCGGCGCCACGAGACGATTGGGCTTTCATGATTTTTTCGGTCTCTTCGATCAACGTCGGAATAAAGCGTAGGGCGATGGAGGTCATCATGGCAAACTCATGGGCCGGCAGTCCGATCCGCTTGGCTGGTGTCAGCAATTGTTCCATGCCGTCCGTCAAGGCGATGGGTGATGTGGTCAACGTCAAGAGCGTCGCTCCGGCATAGAGCCAAATCAATCGCAAGGTGACCGTTAGACCTTGCATCACCCCTTCCCGGGTGACCTCGAAGGGACCGAGACGGTAAAGGACCTCTCCCGGCGTACTCAAGAAATGCATGACGAGGGTAAAAACGATAAAAATCCACAGCGGCTTCAGTCCGCGAAAGATATAATGCCAAGGCAGTTTCGACAATAAGATGATGGCAAGAATAGGTACACCCGCTAAGGAAACGCTCGTCAAGCTCGAGAGTAAAAACAATGCTACCGTATATAGCAAGGTGATGATCACCTTTGTGCGCGGATCAAGACGATGTACCGGCGATTCAAGATGGACATATTGGCCTAAGGTGATATCTTTCAACATGATGCCCGTCCCTCCGGCCCGTTCCGGCTATGCCTAACCCACTCGTTGTCTTTACTCGCTTGCACTACCCGAAGGATTTCCTCGACAACGGCCTCGTTTTCAAAGATGCCTGAATTCACTGGCCATCCTAATTCCTTAAGGCGGTGCATCAGTTTTACGCAAAAAGGAATGTCCATGCCTAATTGGGCTATTTTTTCCGTCTGGACAAAAACTTCTTCCGGTCTTCCCTGTAAAGCCACCTTGCCCCGATCGAGCAGGACTAGACGACTTGCCATCCGGGCCACTTCGTCCATGTGATGGCTCACCATGACTATCGTCAGATTCCACTCCCGGTGCAGTCTCTGAAGCAACTTCAGCAGTTGTTCCCGTCCTCGCGGATCCAGCCCGGCTGTCGGTTCATCGAGGATGAGTTTTCGAGGGCGCATGGCTAACACCCCGGCTAAGGCCACGCGACGCTTCTGTCCGCCGCTTAAATGCAGGGGCGATCGCTGAGCGATCTTCTCTGCGTCGATTCCAACCATATCCATGGCCTGTAAAACCCGTTCCTTCGTCTCGGTAGCTGTCAAGCCCAGATTGCGCGGTCCGTAAGCGATATCGTCATACACCGTTTCTTCAAACAATTGATGTTCCGGGTATTGAAAGACAATGCCAACGCGCTCTCTCAGTATTTGAAACTTGGAACGTACATCCCGGTTTGCTTTACCTGCCGATGTACCTTGCACAACGATCTCATCAACGATCACCGTCCCAGAAGTGGGGGCCAACAGCCCGTTGAGATGCTGAATCAATGTGGACTTTCCAGACCCGGTCCGTCCGATGATGCCAACCAATTCTCCATCAGCGATCTGCAGATCCATGTTGAAGAGGGCCTGGCTCGCCAAAGGAGTGTCCCGTTTATATACGTAATTCAGTTTAGCGATTTCAATCGGCATAGGACATTCACCAGCTTATCCAAAGTCAGTACATCTGGGTCGATGGAGAGGCCCTTATCCCAAAGTCGTCTAGCGATATCCAAGGCCGGCGGCACTTCTAACCCTGCCTGTATGAGCAGATGGCTTTGTGAAAATACCTCTACCGGCGAGCCCTCCAAGAGTACACTTCCTTGATCCATGACGATGATCCGGTGAGCCAAGGCCGCTTCATCCATATCATGGGTGATGGTCACGACCGTCATGCCCTGATTTTCATGCAGGTGTCGTACCGTCTCGAGCACCTCCCTGCGACTGACAGGATCGAGCATCGATGTGGCCTCATCCAAGACAAGATATTCGGGACCTAATGCCAATACGCCAGCGATCGCCACCCGTTGCTTCTGTCCACCCGAGAGATCATGAGGGGGACGAGTACGCATCCCTTCGAGACCCACATCCCGCAGGGCTTTTTCGACTCGTTCCACGATCTCCCTTGGAGGCAACCCCAAGTTCTCCGGCCCAAAAGCGATATCTTCCTCCACCGTTGTGGCGACGATCTGGTTATCAGGATTCTGAAAGACCATGCCTACTGTACGGCGGATGTCAAACCAGCTCTCTTTGTCCGACGTATCAAGTTCGTTCACAGATACGCGCCCTTCCTTGGGCACCAATAAAGCGTTTAAGTGCTTCGCCAAGGTGGACTTCCCTGAGCCATTAGCCCCTAAGATCGCCACCCATTCACCAGGGCGAATCGTTAGGGAAACATTCTTTAAGGCGGGAATCGGCTGCCCCGAAGGGTCTGGATAGCTATAGCTGACATTTTCGACGGTAATCAGAGCCATCCCCCGTTTCTCTAAAACCGGACCAATACGGATAGCCGTAATTAGAAGCGTTTAATAAACGGAGCCAGCGCACCCCGGCTCGAAGGCACTTATTCCGCTATAATTCGCTTAAGTAAACTAACAACAGGGCAAGCTTGCAACAGGCTAGGGGTGCATTGGCGCAGTGAGCGTTTTGGGCGGAACGGCGTCGTGAGCGCAGGTTGCGGAGCGGATTAGCGCGCCACGGTTCACATGCAGAAAAGCCCAGAGGTTTGGCGCGCCCGCGAAGCAACCAAGCGAACAGCCGTGGAGCCCTTAGCGAACGGATCCGATGCACCCCGGCCCCCAAGCACTTACTCCGCCTTAATGCGCTCTAGTACACTAATTGCAGAGCGATTCCCTGCAACGGCCTAGGGGTGCATTGGCGCAGTGAGCCTTTTGGCGCGCATAAAAGGAAAGCCAGGAACCCTTGATCCATCGGATCATTGGCCCTGACCTGCTTTCATGCCACAGCATCGACAGCAACCACAAAGGGAAAACTGTACAACCTATATGGCTTATTCCTGACCCCAAAAGGGCCTCAAAAATCTAGGCTTTAAAAACCGGGAATGCCCCGGTCACGCCTTAAACCAGTTCGACGATGCACATAGGGGCGGCATCGCCACGACGGAAACCGGCTTTCATGACCCGGGTGTATCCGCCTTGCCGGTTGGCATATTTAGGGGCAATCTCACTGAACAGTTGAGTGACGACTCCCTCTTCCTGCAGGTAGGCCAGCGCTTGACGGCGGGCATGCAGGTCACCTTGTTTGCCAAGGGTGATCATTTTGTCCGCGATCCGGCGAAGTTCCTTTGCCTTAGGCTCGGTCGTCGTAATTTTTCCATGCTTGAGCAAGGATGTCGTAATATTACGGAGCAGCGCCCGGCGGTGACCGGTGGGACGGCTGAATTTACGGTAAGGCACGTGTTTCCCTCCTTTGCGGTAGGGTAGTATCAGTCTTCAGACTTACGGAGTGACAAGCCAAGAGCACTGAGTTTGGCATCCACTTCTTCAAGGGACTTACGACCCAGATTGCGAACCTTGATCATGTCTTCTTCGGTCTTCAAAGTTAGATCCCGAACCGAGTTGATCCCCGCCCGTTTCAGGCAGTTGTAAGAACGTACCGAAAGATCCAGTTCTTCAATCGTCATATCTAAGACTTTATCTTGCGGTCGTTCTTCTTTTTCGACCATGATTTCCACGTTCTCCGTGCTTTCGGTCAAACCGACAAACAGTTTCAGGTGGTCATTCATGATCTTTGCCGATAAACTGATGGCTTCCTCAGGGGTCAAACTCCCATTGGACCATACCTCAAGAATCAGCCGATCGTAGTTGGTAATTTGCCCAACACGGGTGTCTTCGACCCGGTAGTTTACCTTACGGACCGGTGAGAAGTTGGCGTCTACGGGGATGACCCCGATGACATGTTCCGACTTCTTATGTTTGGTCGCTGTCATGTAGCCGCGGTCTTTCTCCACAGTCATCTCCATAAACAGGCGACCGCCTTTATCTAAGGTGGCAATGGGCTGATCCGGGTTGAGGATTTCCACATCGGCATCACAGATGATATCTTTCCCTGTGACGACCCCTTCTCCTTCGGCTTCCACACGGATGATCCGAGGTTCGTCGGTATACATCTTGATGGACAAGAGCTTCAGGTTCAGGATGATATCCGTTGTGTCCTCTACCACTCCAGGGATGGTGGAGAACTCGTGAAGAACACCTTCGATCTTCACCGAAGTAACGGCCGCCCCGGGCAGGGAGGACAGAAGGATGCGACGTAGGGAGTTGCCCAGGGTCACCCCGTAACCGCGCTCCAGAGGTTCGACCACAAACTTTCCGTATGTGGCATCTTCACTCCGGTCGACACATTCAATCTTCGGTTTTTCGATTTCCAGCATGAACTGCTGAACCCTCCCTTGGCGAGAATCGGAGAAACCCTAATTACTACCGGGAGTACAATTCGACGATGAGGTGTTCTTGGACCGTGGTGTCAATGTCTTCCCGATTGGGTAGAGCGACAACCCGACCGGAGAGGTTGTTGACATCGAGTTCAAGCCAAGCCGGAGGAGTTTTCTGCCCGAGGCTCGCAACAATTTCTTTAAAGAGCGGGGTATCTTTGCTCTTTTCTTTCAGTTGGATCACATCGCCGACCCGCAGTTGGATGGAAGCGATGTTTACTTTGTGTCCGTTCAGGGTAAAGTGGTTGTGCAGAACGAATTGACGAGCTTCGTTCCGGGAGCGGGCAAAGCCGAGTCGGAATACGACGTTGTCGAGACGACGCTCGAGCAAGCGAAGTAAGTTGTGACCGGTAATGCCTTGCTGGCGATCGGCTTTGGAGAAGTACGTGCGGAATTGACCTTCCAAAATACCGTAGATGCGGCGAGCTTTTTGTTTTTCACGCAGCTGCAGACCGTATTCGGAGATCTTTTTCCGTCCTTGACCGTGCTGTCCGGGCGCGTAGGTCCGGCGGTCGACGGCGCACTTTCCGGTGTAACAGCGATCACCTTTGAGGTATAATTTAGCCCCTTCCCGACGGCACAGGCGGCATACAGGGCCGGTGTATCGAGCCATTCTGCGAATGCACCTCCTAAGTGAGTATTATACGCGGCGGCGTTTCGGCGGCCGGCAACCGTTATGCGGAATGGGAGTGACGTCTTTGATCATGCTGACTTCCAGGCCGGCAGCTTGCAGAGAGCGGATAGCCGCTTCCCGTCCGGAGCCAGGGCCTTTCACTAAGCATTCGACTTCCCGCAGGCCATGTTCCATAGCTTCTTTGGCGGCCGATTCGGCAGCCATTTGTGCCGCAAAAGGGGTGGACTTTCTCGAACCTTTGAATCCGAGAACACCCGCAGATGCCCAGGACAGGGTGTTGCCTGTGGTGTCGGTGATCGTGACGATGGTATTGTTGAAGGTGGACTTGATATGGGCGATGCCCCGGTCCACATGTTTGCGTTCTTTCCGTTTGGTACGGGTTACGCGACGTGCAGCCATTACCTAGCTTCGCCCCCTTACTTCTTCTTCTTACCAGCAACGGTCCGAGCAGGACCTTTACGGGTACGAGCGTTGGTTTTGGTGCGCTGACCACGGACAGGCAAGCCACGACGGTGGCGCAGACCGCGGTAGCAGCCGATTTCCATGAGCCGTTTGATGTTCAAGGAAGTTTCGCGGCGCAGATCCCCTTCGACGGTGATGTTTTTATCGATGTATTCCCGCAGACGGGCTACTTCGTCATCCGTCAAGTCCCGGGTCCGGGTGTCAGGGTTGACACCGGCGGAGGCTAGGATCTGTTGGGCAGTTGGGCGACCAATCCCAAAAATATAGGTCAGCGCGATTTCAATCCGCTTATCCCGGGGAAGGTCGATGCCGGCGATACGTGCCATATGGGTGAATGCACCTCCCGGTTGTTAACCTTGTTTTTGTTTGTGTTTCGGGTTTTCGCAAATGACCATGACTTTGCCTTTGCGTTTAATGATCTTGCATTTGTCGCAGATCGTTTTCACGGAAGGCCGTACTTTCATGTCAATTCCCTCCTCTGGGGGGGCTGTTACTTAAAGCGGTATGTGATTCGTCCCCGTGATAGGTCGTACGGTGAGAGTTCCACCGTCACCCGGTCGCCGGGGAGGATTCGAATAAAGTTCATCCGGATCTTGCCTGATACATGGGCAAGAACTTGGTGCCCGTTTTCCAGCTCGACAGTGAACATGGCATTTGGCAGAGGCTCGACGACTCGGCCCTCAACTTCGATAACGTCCGTCTTGGACATAAGGATTTCCAGCCTCCTTGATTTTACAGACCAACCTCCACCGTCTCCAGCAGTTGGCGAATAGCGCTGTCGACTTGGGTATTGGTAGGAGTTTTACCCTGTTGAAGCATTTCGCCGATTTCCGCGACCACCAACTCGGTCAACTGGAGGTGTTTCACCTTCTTCTTCTTCGGGGTGTCCACTTTACGATAGCGCCCATCTGCAATCAGAAGGTAATCGGGGTCGAGAATCTTCAACACCAGAAAATACCGGTTCTGATCCCTTCCGTTCCGGGAGAGAACCAGTTGGCCCGGAGTGACTTGCCCTACGGCCATGGATTAGGCTCCACGGGTGCGGGTGAGAATTTCCGGTCCATCATCGGTAATGGCGATGGTATGCTCAAAATGGGCAGACGGCTTCATGTCTTTTGTGACCACCGTCCACTGGTCCTCCTTGGTCTCGACCTCCCAGGTTCCGGCATTAACCATCGGTTCGATGGCGAGGGTCATGCCAGCCTGAAGTCTCGGTCCCCGGCCCGCCGGTCCGTAATTGGGCACTTGAGGTTCCTCATGCATCTTTTTACCGATGCCGTGCCCCACGAATTGGCGAACAACGGAGAAACGATTATCTTCGACGTATTCTTGAATCGCGTGGGAAATATCAAAGAGTCGATTACCGATGCGGGCTTGCTCGATTCCTACGTGCAACGACTGGCGCGTTACGTCCAGCAGTCGCTGCAGTTCTGCATCGATTTCACCGACAGGAACGGTAATCGCTGCATCTCCGTGGTAATCATTTACAGACGCACCGACGTCAATACTGATAATATCCCCATTTTCAAGTTTACGTAAACCTGGTATGCCATGGACAACTTGTTCGTTGATGGAGGAGCAAATCGTCGCCGGGAAGCCTTGATATCCTTTAAAGGAAGGCTTAGCCCCTTGTTGACGGATGTAGTCTTCGGCTTTCGCATCCAACTCGGCCGTCGTAACACCCGGCTTCACTGCTTTTTCCATCTCTTGTAGAGTTTCGGCCACAATCCGCCCGGCGTCCCGCATATAGGCGAGTTCCCGGGCGGTTTTCAAGACGATCATCTAAGCGTCTCTCCCCAGGGCCGCACAGATATCTTGAAATACTGCCGGCATCTCCTGTTCTCCATTGATCCGCTTGTACAGGCCTTTGGCCTGATAGTAGTCAATCAGAGGTTGAGTCTGTTTGTTGTACACATCGAGGCGGTTTTCCGCAGTTTCCCGGGAATCATCGCTGCGCTGGTACAACTCACCGCCGCATTTGTCGCACTTGCTTTCAGCTGCAGGCGGGTTAAAGACCACGTGATATGTCGCTCCACACTGGCGGCAGATTCGCCGTCCTGTCAACCGTTCAATCAGTTTTTCATGGGTGACCTGAATGTCGATGACGGCATCCAGATTCATGGTCAGCTGTTTGAGGGTTTCATCCAGGGCGTCTGCTTGGGGCACAGTGCGAGGAAATCCGTCCAGAAGGAACCCTTGTTGACAATCATCTTGGGCCAGTCGCTCCCGAACAATTCCAATGGTCACTTCGTCAGGAACCAGTTGACCGGCATCCATGTATGCTTTGGCTTTCTGACCGAGTTCGGTACCGTTTTTAATGGCGGCCCGAAACATGTCACCGGTGGAAATGTGGGGTATGGCAAAATGCTTAACCAACAATTCCGCCTGCGTTCCTTTACCGGCACCTGGCGGTCCCATCAGCAGTACTTTCACGGCTATATCCCTCCATGATACTCCCCAGCCTTACGGCTAGGGCCAATTTGTACGGGCACGTCCGGAAAGTCTTTTGCGAGGGTACGAAAGATGACGCTCCGGCTTGGGACATGCCCACATTTTATCTTCTATTTCATAAATCCTTGGTAGTTCCGCATCAACATGTTGGATTCCATTTGTTTCATCGTATCCAAAGCAACACCGACAACGATCAGCAGCGCTGTACCGCCGAAGTAGATGTTCGATATGCCCGTGAACTTGATGATAAATGTCGGCAGCAGTGAGATGACTGCCAAGAAAAGACCACCAACGAGGGTGATGCGGCCCATGACTTTACCGAAATAATCGGCTGTCGGTTTCCCAGGTCGAATACCCGGAATGAATCCGCCGTACTTCTTCAAGTTATCGGCCACTTCAACAGGGTTGAAGGTGATCGCCGTGTAGAAGTAGGCGAAGAAGAGAATCAATACTGCATAGAAGACACTATGCAAGAAGGAACCGAAGGCAAAATAGCTTTGGAACCATTGCCCGATCGGTGAACCAGGGAAGAAAGCGGCAATCGTCGTCGGGAAGGCCAAGATGGAGGAGGCAAAGATGACTGGGATAACCCCGGCCATGTTCACGCGCATCGGAATGTGCGTGTTCTGCCCGCCGTAGACTCGACGTCCCACTTGACGCTTCGCATAGTTGACCGGGATCCGCCGCTGACCTTCGTTGATGTAGATGATGCCGGCAATGGTCGCGGCGGCGATGAGCACAAACAACGCAGCGTTCAAGATGTTTGTGGTACCGACACGAACATATTCGACTAATGTCATAATCCCAGAAGGCAGACGAGATACGATCCCGGCGAAGATGATGAGAGAAATTCCGTTGCCAATGCCGTTTTCTGTGATCCGCTCACCGATCCACATGAGGAAGGCCGTGCCTGCCGTCAAGGTGGTGGCGATAAGCAGGTAACTCCAGATGTTCGGGTTGGATACGGCGCCTGTCAGGCCGTAGGACAAGCCGATGGCCTGAATGAAGGCGAGGACGATGGTAAAGTAACGGGTGTATTCGGTGATTTTTCTCCGACCGTCTTCCCCTTCTTTGGCCAGTTGCTCCAAACGGGGAATAACGACGGTCAGAAGCTGCATGATAATCGATGCGTTGATGTAGGGCGTGATGCTCATCGCGAATACGGAGAATTTCCGGAAAGAACCACCGGAGATTACATCGAAGAACCCGAAGAGCGATCCCGTGTTCATCAACTGCTCAATCGCTGCACGGTTAATGCCTGGTACCGGAATATGGGCGCCGATACGGAAGATAAGGAACATCACCAGCGTATAGGCGATTTTCGTCCGCAAATCCGAGATCTTCCAGGCATTTTGGAGGGTGCCCACGAGTGTGGACATGATTTACATCACCTCAACTTGGCCGCCCGCAGCTTTAATCTTTTCAGCGGCAGCCTCACTCACCCCGTGGAGTTTGACCGTCAGAGCTTTGTCGATCTCTCCGTTGGCCAAAAGCTTTACGCCGTCTTTGATTTTTTTGATGATTTTACATTCAAGCAGCAGTTCCGGTGTGACGACGGTTCCAGCATCAAAGACCGCTAGGTCCTGAATGTTGACAACGGCGTATTCTTTCTTGAACGGATAGTTGGAGAATCCGCGCTTAGGAATTCGGCGTTGCAACGGTTGTTGACCGCCTTCAAAACCAGGACGGACACCGCCGCCGGAACGGGCGTTTTGACCTTTATGGCCTTTACCGGCCGTTTTGCCATTGCCCGAACCGATGCCTTGGCCTTTCCGCCAGGGTTTTTGGCGAGAGCCCGCTGCAGGTTTCAGTTCATGGAGTTGCAAAGGGTACACCTCCTTGCCTTAGGCTTCCAGTTCTTCCACGGTCACCAGGTGCGAAACCGTTTTAATCATGCCGCGGATGGCAGGGGTATCGTCATGGATGACAGTGTGATTGAGCTTTTTCAGTCCCAGGGTGGCCACGGTGAGTTTCTGGTTTTTGGGGTAACCGATGGCACTTTTCACCCAGGTGATTTTCAGTTTGTTCGCCACGGATGCCCCTCCTTAACCAGTAATCTCTTCGACCGTTTTACCACGCAGTTTAGCGACGTCTTCAGCTCGTTTCAGGCTGCGCAATCCTTCGAAGGTCGCACGGACCATATTGTTTGCGTTGTTCGAACCGAGGGACTTGGTCAGGATGTCATGAATCCCGGCCAATTCCAGCACGGCACGGACAGGGCCGCCGGCGATAACACCGGTACCTTTGGAAGCCGGCTTAAGCAATACTTGTCCGGCGCCAAAACGGCCATTGATGGGATGAGGAATCGTCGTTCCTACGATAGGAACTAAAATCAGGTTTTTCTTCGCGTCTTCCACGCCCTTGCGGATCGCTTCAGGCACTTCACCAGCTTTTCCCAATCCGAACCCGACGTGGCCTTTGCCGTCACCGACGACCACCAGGGCACTAAAGGAGAAGCGGCGACCGCCTTTGACCACTTTGGCGACGCGGTTGATATAGACGACTTTTTCGGTAAGTTCCAGTCCAGTCGCGTCTATTCTTGCCATTCTTTTCCCTCCTTTATGCGAAGCTTAGAATTGCAGCCCCGCTTCCCGGGCAGCCTCGGCTAAGGCAGCAACCCGGCCGTGGTAGATGTATCCACCCCGGTCAAAGACCACCTTGTCAATGCCTTTCTCCAGGGCTTTTTTGGCGACGAGTTCGCCGACCTTTTGGGCCCCTTCGATGTTGCCGCCGGAGAGGTTGGCCTCCTTGAACTCGTTATCAAGGCTGGAGGCGGCCACCAGAGTTTGACCGGTGGTATCGTTGATGACTTGCGCGTAGATATGATTCAGACTGCGAAACACGGACAGGCGAGGACGTTCTTGGTTGCCTACAACCCGTCTGCGGATCCGCATATGCTTTTTCTGACGAGCGGCATCGCGGTCAATTCTTTTGATCACTTCGGGCTCACTCCCTTCGACCTGGGGTTAGGGCTATTTTTTGCCTTTTTTACCGCCGGTCTTACCAACTTTGCGACGGATTACTTCGGTATCGTACTTGATACCTTTGCCTTTATAGGGCTCAGGCTCACGTACGGAACGAATGTTGGCGGCGAGAGCGCCAACCTTTTCTTTATCAATGCCCTTGACGATGATTTTCGTCGGGGCAGGAACTTCAACTTCCAGTCCTTCACCAGGATCGATTTCAACGGGATGGCTGTAACCGACGGTGAGAACCAGTTTCTTGCCTTGTTTGGCGGCCCGGTAACCGACACCGACGAGGTCGAGGTTTTTGCTAAAACCTTGGGTTACCCCTTCGACCATATTGGCGACGAGGGTACGAGAGAGGCCGTGCAGGGCGCGGTGATTCTTTTCGTCGCTCGGACGAGTCACCTTAATAGTGCTCTCTTCCACCGTAACGGTCATATCTTTATGCAGTTCCCGGCTGAGCTGGCCTTTGGGGCCTTTTACAGCGACGACGTTTCCGTCGATCGTGACGGTAACACCGGCCGGAATCGGCACGGGCTTCCTGCCAATCCGTGACATGGTCACACCTCCTGCTGTGTGTGCTTCGTTAATCCTTGGTTGATTACCAGATGTAGCAGAGAACTTCTCCGCCGAGTCCGGCTTTGCGGGCGTCTTTATCCGTCATGATACCATGAGAGGTGGAGATGACGGCAGTTCCCAGTCCGCCAAGGACTTTCGGGATTTCTTCTTTCCGGCAGTAGACACGCAGACCCGGTTTCGAGATGCGCTTTACGCCGGTGATGACTTTCTCACGGTTGGGGCCGTATTTGAGGTAAAGGCGCAGCAGGCCTTGTTTATTATCTTCGATGTATTCTACATCTTTGATGAAGCCCTCGTTTTTAAAGATCTCAGCGACGGCGCGTTTGACCTTGGACGAAGGAACTTCTATTTTGTCATGGTAAACCATGTTGGCATTGCGGATGCGAGTCAGAAAATCCGCGATCGGATCAGTCATGACCATTGGGCTGGAACCCCCTTCCGTGTATCTTTACCAACTGGCCTTGGTCACGCCGGGGAGTTCCCCTTTGTAGGCCAGGTTTCGGAAGCAAATCCGGCACATCCCAAATTTCCGCATGTAGCCATGAGGGCGTCCGCAAATCTTGCAACGATTGTGCGCACGAACTGAAAATTTGGGGTCACGGCTTTGTTTCACTTTCATGGATGTCTTTGCCACGAGTTTCCCTCCTGTACTTGCCTTATTCGGCGCGGAATGGCATTCCGATCAGCCGAAGGAATTCACGGGCCTCTTCGTCGGTCTTGGCGGTTGTAACGAAGGTGACGTCCATCCCGCGCAGACGATCGATTTTGTCGTACTCAATTTCAGGGAAAATCAGTTGTTCTTTGAGACCCAGGGTGTAGTTCCCACGGCCGTCAAAGGATTTCGGGCTAACGCCGCGGAAATCGCGAACCCGGGGCAGGGATACGCTGACCAGTTTGTCAACGAAGTCAAACATGCGCTCCCCACGCAGGGTCACTTTGCAACCGATTTTCATACCTTCCCGAAGCTTGAAGCCGGCGATGGATTTTTTGGCCGTAGTTACGACCGGTTTTTGACCGGTGATCTTGGTCAGGTCGCCGACAGCGGCATCGAGGGCTTTCGGGTTCGCAATCGATTCACCGAGACCCATGTTGATGACCACTTTTTCCAGCTTGGGAATTTGCATGACGTTTTTATATCCAAACTTCTGCATCATGGCAGTGTTAACGTCGTTTTGGATTTTATCTCTCAGTCGGGCCAAACTGCTGACCTCCTCTCTGACGAGGGTTACTTATCTGTATCGAGTACTTCTCCGCAAATGCGGCAGATACGTACTTTTTCGCCGTTTTCCAGGAACTTCTTCGCAATCCGAACGGGCCGGTCGCATTTGGAGCAGAAGATCATCACGTTGGAGGCGTCCAGGGGAGCCTCTTTTTCAATGATGCCGCCTTGCGGGTTGGCTTGCGTCGGTTTGGTATGGCGCTTGACGAGGTTGATTTTCTCAACAACGACGCGATGTTTATCAGGAATCACTTGGAGCACTTTGCCCTTTTTGCCAGCGTCTTTACCGCTGATCACTTGGACGAGGTCTCCTTTTTTGACGTGCACTTTCACCTTCGGGTTGGCCACGGTGCATTTCACCTCCGCCCTACAGTACTTCCGGGGCCAGGGAGATAATCTTCATAAAGTCGCGGTCCCGGAGTTCACGGGCTACAGGCCCGAAAATACGGGTGCCCCGTGGGTTCTTTTGATCATTGATGATAACTGCGGCGTTTTCGCTGAAGCGAATGTAGGAGCCGTCAGGCCGTTTGATCGATTTGCGGGTACGCACAACCACGGCTTTGACGACATCCCCTTTTTTAACCACGCCGCCGGGCGTTGCTTCTTTAACGGAAGCGATAATGATATCTCCCACGGAAGCATATCTCCGGAAGGAGCCGCCCATTACACGGATGCATAACAACTCTTTCGCGCCAGTGTTATCACCCACGCGGAGTCGAGTTTCCTGCTGGATCACGAGGATCTCCTCCTATGCCGTGGTCTTACACGATAACTGCTTTCTCTACGATTCGGACGACCCGCCAGCACTTCTCTTTGGACAGGGGACGGGTTTCCATGATCTCTACGATATCGCCCATTTTGCACTCGTTGTTCTCATCATGGGCTTTGAATTTCTTGGTTTGCTTCACGGTTTTGCCGTAGAGCGGGTGTTGGATGCGGCTCTCAACAGCAACGACAACGGTTTTTTCCATTTTATCGCTGGTGACTTTACCGATACGAGTCTTGCGTTCTGCGCGTTCGGACACTGCATTTACCTCCTTACCAACCACGGCTAGGCCTTAATGGCTTGAAGTTCACGTTGACGGAGGACAGTTTGAGTCCGGGCGATGTTCTTGCGAACTTCGCGAATGCGCATCGGATTCTCCAACTGTTGGGTAGCAAGTTGAAAGCGGAGGCGGAAGAGTTCATCTTTGAAGTCAACAAGCTTCTTGTTGAGTTCTTCCGTGCTCAAATCTTGAAGTTCTTTAGCTTTCATTAGCTTCACCACCCACTTCCTCGCGTTTTACGAACTTGCATTTGATGGGCAGCTTGTGCATTGCCAAGCGAAGGGCTTCCCGAGCGATGTCTTCCGGTACGCCAGCCAGTTCGAACATGATGCGACCAGGCTTGACAACGGCGACCCAGTATTCAGGAGAGCCTTTACCGGAGCCCATCCGTGTTTCCGCCGGTTTCGCCGTAATCGGCTTGTCGGGGAAAATCTTGATCCATACTTTGCCGCCCCGTTTGATGTAACGGGTCATTGCAATACGAGCGGCCTCAATCTGACGGCTGGTGATCCATGCGGGTTCCAGGGCCTGCAGACCGTATTCACCGAAAGCTACGGCATTGCCGCCCTTGGATTTGCCTTTCAGGCGTCCCCGATGGACACGGCGCCATTTCACACGTTTCGGCAGTAGCATGGTCTATTTCCCTCCTTCCGCAGCGGCGTTGGCAGGAGCCCGGCGGTCGCCGCGATTCCGGCGGTCACGACGGTCGTGACGTTCGGGACGTTCGGCAGTTTCTGGGGCTTCCGCGGCTTTATTTCTGGCACCGGGCAGAATTTCGCCTTTGTAGATCCACACTTTGACACCGATGATGCCATAGGTGGTTTTCGCTTCGGCAAAACCGTAGTCGATGTCGGCGCGCAGGGTGTGCAAGGGCACTTTCCCTTCGTTATACCATTCGGTACGAGCGATTTCCGCGCCGCCCAGACGACCAGAGACCATGATTTTGATCCCTTCGGCGCCGAGGCGCATGGTCCGACCGACAGACTGCTTCATGGCACGACGGAAGGATACGCGCTTTTCCAATTGGGCAGCCACGTTTTCCGCAACCAGTTGAGCGTCCATTTCGGGTTTTTTGATTTCTGCAATGTTAATATTGACTGCGCGACCAGTCATTTTTTCCAACTCTTTGCGCAGGACTTCCACTTCTGCGCCGCCCCGACCGATGACGATACCGGGTTTGGCAGTGTGGATGGTCACTTTGACGCGGTTGGCGGCCCGTTCGATTTCGATCCGGGCGATACCGGCAGCGTACAGTTTTTTCTTGACGTACTTCCGGATTTTCAGGTCTTCATGCAGCAGTTCGACGTAGTTCTTTTGAGAGAACCACCGGGCATCCCAGTCTTTAATGACGCCGATCCGCAAACCTTTGGGATTGACCTTTTGACCCACTGGTTATCCCTCCTTTGTGCCGGCGTTAGCTTTCTTAGCGGCAACAGGCTTGGCGGGCTTTTCGGCCACAACGATGGTGATGTGGCTCATCCGTTTTTTGATGACATCCGCCCGACCTTGCGCGCGGGGGCTGATACGTTTCATGCTGGGACCTTGGTCGACGTAGCAAGTTTGTACGTAGAGGTCCGCAACATTCATTTCAAAGTTGTGTTCGGCGTTAGCGACGGCAGATTTCAGCACTTTGCTGACGTCTGCGGCACTTTTAACCGGTGTGAATTTCAAGATGGCAAATGCGTCAGCGACAGCCTTGCCCCGAATGAGGTCAACCACTTTGCGGACCTTCCGGGGAGAGGTGCGGACGTACTTGGCCACTGCTTGGGCGGTTTTGCTTTCCATTGGCCTTCCTCCTCTTCTCCGTTGGCCTAGCGCAGACGGCTGGATTTCTCCGAACCGGCATGGCCTTTGAAGGTCCGGGTCGGGGCGAATTCACCGAGTTTGTGTCCAACCATGTCTTCGGTTACATAGACGGGGATGTGTTTTCGTCCGTCATGAACAGCGAAGGTATGACCGACAAATTGCGGAAATATGGTCGACCGTCTGGACCAGGTCTTGATGACCTTTTTCTCGCCTTTTTGAGTTAATTCTTCAACCTTTTTCAACAGATAGCTGTCAGCAAAAGGTCCTTTTTTCAGAGAACGGCTCATGCGCGATCCTCCCTTCTGGTCTCAGGTGCAGTTGTGAAGCCATATATGGTCTTCACGAACACACCTTACTTACGGCGTTTAACGATGAGTTTATCGGAAGCTTTTTTCTTCTTGCGAGTCTTGCCGCCGATAGCCACTTTACCCCAGGGGGTAACAGGTGCTTTGCGTCCAATCGGTGAACGGCCTTCGCCACCACCATGGGGGTGATCGACGGGGTTCATGACGACACCGCGAACGGTCGGGCGAATGCCCATCCAGCGTTTCCGGCCGGCTTTACCGATGGTGATGTTTTCATGTTCCAGGTGGCCCATCTGACCGACGGTAGCGCGGCATTCGACGAGCACTTTGCGCATTTCGCCGGAAGGCAAGCGCAGGGTGGCGTAGTCGCCTTCTTTGGCCATCAACTGAGCAGCAGCACCGGCGGAGCGGCAGATTTGACCGCCTTTACCAGGGCGCATTTCGATGTTGTGGATCAAAGTACCGACGGGGATGTTTTTCAAAGGCAAGCAGTTGCCTGTTTTGATATCTGCATCAGGACCAGAGACGATGGTGTCGCCCACTTTCAATCCGTTGGGAGCGATAATGTAGCGCTTTTCACCATCGGCATAGTGGAGCAGTGCGATACGGCCAGAGCGGTTCGGATCGTATTCGATTGCGGCCACTTTAGCAGGGATGCTGTCTTTGGTCCGCTTGAAATCGATGATCCGGTACATGCGTTTGTGGCCGCCGCCTTGGTGACGAACCGTCAGTTTGCCTTGGTTGTTACGACCGGCATTCTTCTTAAGGGGTTCGACCAAGGACTTCTCCGGTTGGGTCTTGGTGATCTCGTTAAAGTTCGCAACCGTCATCTGACGGACGCCAGGCGAGGTCGGCTTGAACTTTTTAACAGCCATTGGATTTCCCTCCTTCAGTCCGGCCGAGCTTAGACGCCTTCGAAGATTTCGATCTTATCGCCATCGGCCAGCGTGACGATGGCTTTTTTCTTGTCGGAAGTCCGCCCGGCGTATTTGCCCATGCGCTTCGGTTTACCTTTGACGTTCATGGTGCGGACATCGAGGACTTTGACGTTGAAGAGTTTTTCCACCGCATATTTGATCTCGATTTTATTCGAGTTAGGGTCAACGACGAAGGTGTACTTGTTCTCGCCAGCCAAGTCCATGGAACGTTCGGTGATCACCGGTTTTTTCACCACATCATATGGGCTGCGCATTAAGCGAACACCTCCTCCACTTTGGCTACGGCATCCTTGGTGATGACTAATTTGTCATGGTTGAGAATGTCATAGACGTTGATTCCCACTGCTTCGACAGGAGAGACGCCAGGTATGTTGCGGGCAGACTTGAAGATGGTTTCATCGATGTCTGCAGTCACCAACAGTGCCTTGCGTTCCACGTTCAGCTTGTCGAGGATACCTGCCATGGCTTTCGTTTTCGGAGCTTCCATGTCCAGTGTGTCCACAACGATCAGATTGCCGGTTTTGACCTTGTCCGACAGGGCCGATTTCAGGGCCAAGCGGCGGGCTTTTTTCGGCATGGAAATGGTGTAGTCGCGAGGCTGAGGTCCAAAGATGATGGCACCGCCACGCCACAGGGGGGAACGGCTGGTACCAGCACGGGCTCGGCCAGTTCCTTTTTGTCTCCAGGGCTTTTTACCGCCCCCGGAGACTTCGCCACGGGACTTGACTTTGTGAGTACCCCGCCGCCAGGCGGCCAGTTGGGTCACCACAGCCTGATGCATCACATGTTCGTTCGGTTCAATACCAAAAATCTCGTCATTCAAGTCGAGTTCGCCGACTTGATTGCCTTCGACGTTATAAACGGCTACTTTCGGCATTTCAGGTCCTCCTTTCTCCGGGGGATGGTTACTTGGCTTTTACGGAACTCTTGATCATGACGAGTCCCCGTTTCGGACCGGGAATCGCACCTTTGATCAGGAGCAAGTTGCGTTCTGCGTCGACGCGAACGACTTGCAGTTTTTGAACGGTGACCCGTTCATGTCCCATACGGCCAGGCATTTTGCGTCCTTTGAAGATCCGAGCCGGTCCTTTTGCACCGGCAGAACCAGGACGACGGTGGTATTTGGAACCGTGGGCCATAGGTCCGCGGTTGAAGTTGTGCCGTTTAATGCCGCCAGCGAAACCTTTACCTTTGGAGGTTCCGACGACGTCAACCAGTTCGCCAGCGGCGAAGAGGTCGGCTTTCAGTTCTTGTCCAACCGTGTATTGATCAATGCTGTCGACCTTGAATTCGCGCAGAGTCCGCACGAGGCGTACGCCTGCTTTTTTCAGGTGACCTTTTTTCGGTTTGTTCAGGAGTTTCTCACGAACGTCACCGAATCCGAGTTGGATGGCTTCGTAGCCGTCCTTCTCCATGGTCTTTTTCGTTACGACGACGCAGGGGCCAGCTTCGATAACAGTTACAGGAACCGCCACCCCGTTGTCGGCAAAAACATGCGTCATGCCAATTTTCCGGCCGAGAAGTCCTTTTTTAGGCAACGATGACACCTCCCATCTCTAGACAAGCCATTAGAGTTTAATTTCAATATCCACGCCTGCCGGCAAGTCCAGGCGCATGAGCGCGTCGACAGTTTTCGAGTTCGGCTCGAGGATGTCGATGAGGCGCTTGTGGGTGCGCATTTCGAACTGCTCACGCGAGTCCTTGTTGACGTGGGGAGAGCGCAAGATGGTGTAGATGCTCTTCTCCGTCGGCAGCGGAATCGGACCGGACACGGCAGCGCCTGTCCGCTTGGCAGTTTCAACGATCTTTTCGGAAGACTGGTCTAAAATCCGATGATCGAATGCCTTAAGGCGAATCCGAATTTTTTGTTTACCCATTTAGGTAAGTCCCTCCTTTAGTCGCCCGATTAATACGGACCTTCTCCACGAAAATTACCCCAACAACGCCCTCGGGTGTGTCCTATTCAAATGACACAAAGGTAGTAGAGCCCATCTATCCTAGGGTTAGTTGGGCAACCTTTCGCTTCATCGCAAAGCCAACCCACAATATGAAAGTTTATCATCGATCGTTCTAAAATGCAAGAGTTTATAAAATAAATTTAGAAAAAATCACATTTTAGACGTAAATAAACGACCGGGCGCCTGGTGACAGGGTACCCGGTCGTTTTGAAAAGCCTATCGATTACTCGATAATACCGGTGACAACGCCAGCGCCAACAGTCCGGCCGCCTTCGCGGATAGCGAAACGGAGACCTTCTTCGATAGCGATGGTTTTTTGCAGTTCGATAACCATTTTGATGTTGTCGCCAGGCATGCACATTTCAACGCCTTCAGGCAGTTGAACAAAACCGGTGACGTCGGTCGTCCGGAAGTAGAACTGGGGCCGATAGCCGTTGAAGAACGGAGTGTGGCGGCCGCCTTCTTCTTTGGAGAGGACGTACACTTCGGAGGTGAACTTGGTGTGGGGTTTGATGGAACCGGGCTTAGCCAGAACTTGGCCGCGCTCGATGTCCTTACGGTCTACACCGCGGAGCAGGGCGCCGATGTTGTCGCCAGCTTGAGCGAAGTCGAGAAGCTTGCGGAACATTTCAACACCGGTGACAACAGTTTTACGGGTGGCTTCAGCAAGACCAACCAGTTCAACTTCTTCACCGACTTTGATTTGACCCCGTTCAACCCGACCGGTAGCAACGGTACCACGACCGGTGATGGTGAAGACGTCTTCCACGGGCATCAAGAAGGGCTTGTCGGTAGCACGTTCCGGAGTGGGGATGTACTTGTCGACTTCGTCCATCAGAGCCCAGACTTTACCGCACCATTCGCAGGAGCGTTGGCCGCAACCGCATTCGAGGGCTTTCAGGCCGGAACCAGCAACGATGGGAATATCGTCGCCAGGGAATTCGTAGGAGGAGAGGAGTTCGCGAACTTCCATCTCAACCAGTTCCATCAGTTCGGCGTCATCAACCATGTCGGCTTTGTTCAGCCAAACAACGATGTAAGGAACGCCAACCTGACGGGCCAGGAGGATGTGTTCACGAGTTTGGGGCATGGGGCCGTCAGCAGCGGAGACAACGAGGATAGCGCCGTCCATCTGTGCAGCACCGGTGATCATGTTTTTGATGTAGTCAGCGTGGCCAGGGCAGTCCACGTGAGCATAGTGACGGGTGTCAGTTTCGTACTCGACGTGGGCGGTGTTAATGGTAATACCGCGCTCACGCTCTTCCGGAGCGGCGTCGATTTCATCATACTTCTTGAAAGAAGCTCCACCGACTTTGGAGAGAACCAGGGTAATGGCAGCGGTAGTGGTGGTTTTGCCATGGTCAACGTGACCGATGGTACCAATGTTTACGTGCGGCTTAGTACGCTCAAATTTAGCTTTTGCCATTTTGCACTCATCCTTCCTTTTCAGGATTTCAGTGTTGTGGGGTGGCTGAGCCACCCTCTATCTGGCGAAAACCACCCGCAGGCGGTTTAGCCTTGCCGTTTTGCGATAATGCCTTCGGCGATGTTCCGGGGTACTTCTTCGTAATGGCTGATCTGCATGATATACTGACCGCGGCCTTGTGTCCGGGAACGGAGGTCGGTCGCATAGCCAAACATTTCAGACAGCGGCACAAAGCCTTTAACGATTTGGGTATTGCCCCGGGCTTCCATACCTTCAATGCGGCCACGACGAGAGTTGATGTCGCCGATGACGTCGCCCATGTATTCTTCAGGGACGGTGACGTCCACTTTCATGACGGGTTCAAGAATGACCGGTTTCGCCTTTTGGGCAGCTTCTTTGAAAGCCATGGAACCAGCGATCTTAAAGGCCATTTCAGAGGAGTCCACATCGTGGTAAGAACCAAAGACCAGAGTAACGCGGAAGTCGATGGTCGGATATCCAGCTAACACACCGGTTAAGGCCGCTTCGCGGATACCGTTATCGATCGGGGCGATGTATTCACGAGGAATGACGCCACCGACGATTTTATTGACAAATTCGTAGCCTTGACCGGCTTCGAGCGGTTCGATCTCGATGACGGCGTGACCGTATTGACCACGACCACCGGACTGGCGGACGAACTTGCCTTCGGCCTTCGTTTTGCCACGGACGGTTTCTTTGTATGCAACTTGAGGGCGGCCGACGTTCGCGTCCACTTTGAACTCCCGTTGCATCCGGTCTACAATGATCTCCAGGTGAAGTTCACCCATACCGGAGATGATCGTTTGGCCAGTTTCATGATCCGTATGCATCTTGAAGGTCGGATCTTCTTCCGAAAGACGCTGCAGGGCGATACCCATTTTGTCTTGGTCTGCTTTCGTCTTAGGCTCGATCGCCACAGAGATAACAGGTTCCGGGAAGTCCATCGACTCAAGGATGATGGGAGATTTTTCGTCACAGAGCGTATCGCCGGTGGTCGTATCTTTCAGACCGACCGCCGCGGCGATGTCGCCGGTGTAAACTTCAGCAATCTCTTCCCGGTGGTTGGCGTGCATTTGAAGAATACGGCCAATCCGTTCCTTTTTACCCTTTGTGGAGTTGAATACATAGGAACCAGCCGCTAATTTGCCGGAGTATACCCGGAAGAAGGCCAGTTTACCTACGTAAGGGTCAGCCATGATTTTGAAAGTCAGGGCCGAGAAGGGCACATCGTCCGATACATCGCGCTGATCTTCTTCCCCAGAGTCAGGGTTGACCCCTTTCACCGCAGGGATATCGATCGGCGCAGGCAGGTATTCGACGACAGCATCGAGCAGCGGCTGGACGCCTTTGTTTTTAAAGGAAGAACCGCAAAGAACAGGTGTGAATTTGACGGCAAGAGTTCCTTGGCGCAGGCCATTGCGAATCTCTTCTTCTGTCAACTCTTCCCCTTCGAGGTACTTCATCATCAGTTCTTCGTCGCTTTCGGCAACGGCTTCTACCATTTTTTCACGGTATTCGTTGGCGATCTCGAGAAGATCTTCAGGGATTTCCGAGACGTCACTGGTTTTACCCAGGTCGTCGACGTAAATCATGGCTTTCATGGTGACCAGGTCGATGATGCCTTTGAACTGGTCTTCTGAGCCGATGGGCAGCTGAATCGGTACCGCATTCGCTCCGAGGCGATCCTTGATCATGGAAACGCCGCGGAAGAAGTCAGCGCCGGTCCGGTCCATCTTGTTGATATAGGCAATACGGGGTACACCGTATTTGTCAGCTTGTCGCCACACGGTTTCCGACTGAGGTTCTACGCCGCCGACTGAACAAAATACGGCGACGGCCCCGTCCAATACCCGCAGGGAACGTTCGACTTCTACAGTAAAGTCCACGTGGCCGGGCGTATCAATGATGTTAATCCGATGCCCGCGCCATTGGCAGGTGGTTGCCGCAGAGGTGATGGTGATGCCGCGCTCTTGCTCTTGCACCATCCAGTCCATGGTAGCAGCGCCATCATGAACTTCACCGATTTTGTGCACCCTGCCGGTATAAAACAGAATCCGTTCGGTAGTGGTTGTCTTACCGGCATCGATGTGAGCCATGATACCGATGTTACGAGTTTTGTCTAAAGGAAACTGCCTTGGCACGTTCGTTCCCCCTTTCTATAGGACTTCAGGTCCTGGCGGGACGTATATCTTTTCTTACCAGCGATAATGAGCAAAAGCCTTGTTGGCTTCAGCCATTTTATGTGTGTCTTCTTTTTTCTTCACGGCACCGCCGGTGCTGTTAGCGGCATCCATGATTTCGGCAGCCATTTTATCGGTCATGGTCTTGCCGGCCCGTTCACGGGCATATTTGACGAGCCAACGGATAGCCAGGGTCTGACGACGGTCAGGACGAACTTCGATCGGAACCTGGTAGTTAGCACCGCCAACCCGACGAGCTTTTACTTCCAGAAGCGGCATGATGTTTTTCATAGCAGCTTCAAGGACTTCCATCGGGTTTTTATTGGTTTTTTGTTGAATTACGTCGAAAGCGCCATACAGGATTTGCTCCGCAGTGCTTTTCTTCCCATCAAACATAACCTGATTGGCCAGCTTGGTGACCAATTTCGATTTGTAGATAGGATCGGGGAGCACTTCGCGCCTTGCGACAGAGCCTCTACGCGGCATTCAGTTTTCCCCCTCTTACTTTTTACCTTTGGCTGCGGTGGCAGCACCTTTTTTGGGACGTTTCGTTCCATATTTCGAACGGGCCTGGTTGCGGTTTTGGGTACCGGCTGTATCCAGAGCGCCACGAACGATGTGATAACGGACACCCGGAAGGTCTTTTACCCGACCACCGCGGACCAGAACAACGGAGTGTTCTTGAAGGTTGTGCCCGATACCGGGAATATAGGCGGTGACTTCCACCCCGTTGGTTAAACGGACCCGGGCTACTTTACGAAGAGCAGAGTTCGGCTTCTTCGGCGTCGTGGTATAAACACGAGTGCAAACCCCACGTTTTTGGGGGCACTCTTTTAACGCCGGAGCAGTCGATTTCTCTACGAGAACTTCTCTGCCTTTCCGAACGAGCTGGCTGATTGTCGGCATGAACATGCACCTCCTTCCCGGAATTCTTACAACTCACCCATGCGTATCGTCAGTGAAGAAATCTGTCTTATTCAGCCATGATGGCAGCAGAGGCACAGCCAACTTTAATATGACAAGCCTGGCCCAAAGCCTCCATCGTATCTACATTGACGACTGGGATCGCTTTTTCTTCACAAAGCTTCATTAAAGGATTTATCACATAAGGGTCAGCATCGACGGCAACAAACACCTGCTTTGCTTGCCCTTTCTCTACGGCCTTCAGGGTTTGCTTGGTCCCGACGGTTCGCTGCCGTGCCGATTTCAAGCGCTCTAAAGGCATAGTTATCCTCCTTTAACGAATCACACACTAGCTTATAGTATCACTTCTGAATGGGCGTGTCAACAAAAAAGCTGTTAACATCGCTTTTATATCAGCATAGAGGAAACGAGTTTTCAAAAAGGCCGGGAGCGTGTACCGATTGTTACCGCTCGCCTTAAGCAAGCAGCGAACAACCGATACCCGCACCTTCTTTACTGAGAAACTACCGGACCATTGTGCTCGTCGCAGTTAGGGGCTGCGAACAGAGCTGCTTAGGCTGGATATTCGTCCGTTTCGACTTCGTCGTTTTCCAATACGTCTTCTTCACCGGTGACAACTTGAATATTGCGGTAGCGGGACATACCCGTACCGGCAGGGATCAGTTTGCCGATGATGACGTTTTCCTTGAGGCCGAGCAGCGGATCGACTTTGCCTTTGATGGCGGCTTCCGTCAGTACCCGTGTCGTCTCTTGGAAGGACGCCGCCGACAAGAAGGAGTCCGTCGCCAAGGAGGCTTTGGTGATCCCCAAAAGGATCGGTCGAGCCGTTGCCGGCTCTTTGCCCAGTTCGATCGCTTTTACGTTCTCCGCTTCGAAATCAGCAATATCGATGAGACCGCCTGGCAGCAGTTCCGTATCGCCCGATTCTTCCACTTTGACTTTGCGCATCATCTGCCGGACCATGACTTCAATGTGTTTATCATTGATGTCAACACCTTGCAAACGGTACACGCGCTGGACTTCCCGCAGCAAGTACGTTTGCACGCCTTGAATACCGCGCACCCGCAGCATGTCGTGGGGGTTGACAGAGCCCTCGGTCATCTCCGTACCGGCCGGTACCCTTTGTCCGTCTTCCACTTTTAAGCGGGAATTGTAAGGGATCCCGTAATGATGGGTTTCGCCGTCATCCGATTGGATATCGATGTCTTTCCGCCCTTTGTTATCGACGATTTTGACGATACCGTCCGTTTCGGCGATGATGGCCAAGCCTTTTGGCTTCCGGGCTTCAAAGAGTTCTTCAACCCGCGGCAAACCTTGCGTGATGTCATCACCGGCAACACCACCGGTGTGGAAGGTACGCATCGTCAGCTGCGTTCCCGGTTCACCGATGGACTGGGCGGCTATGATACCGACGGCTTCCCCGATCTCAACGGTACGACCGGTCGCTAAGTTACGTCCGTAGCACTTCCGGCAGACACCGTAACGAGTTTTACAGGTGAGGACGGAGCGAATATATACAGAGTTGTGAGGCAGTTTTTGCTGCTTGATCAGTTGTTCAATCCGGTCGGCCTGATCTTGAGACATTTCTTCGCCGATCTGAGCCAGTTGTTCACCGGTCTCAGGATCGATGATATCTTCCATGGCATAGCGACCGGCTAAGCGGTCTGATAGGCGTTCAATGACTTGCTTGCCATCGACAATCGCTTCGACAGGAATGCCCTCGTGGGTGCCGCAGTCGACTTCACGGACGATGACGTCCTGCGAAACGTCGACGAGACGACGGGTCAGATAACCGGAGTCAGCCGTCCGTAAGGCTGTATCAGCAAGACCTTTCCGGGCGCCGTGAGTGGAGATGAAGTATTCCAACACGGTGAGTCCTTCCCGGAAGTTCGCTTTAATGGGCAAGTCGATGATTCGACCGGAAGGGTCGGCCATCAAACCGCGCATCCCGGCGAGCTGACGGATCTGCTGGATGTTACCGCGGGCACCAGAGGTGGCCATCATGTAGACGGGATTGAATTTGCTCAACGTGTTGAGGAGCGCCTGGGTCACATCATCGGTCGTCCGGTTCCAGATGTCGATGACTTTCTGATACCGTTCTTCTTCGGTGATCAAGCCACGGCGATACTGTCCTTCGACTTTTTCAACGGTGGCTTCAGCCTCTTTGAGGAGACGTTTCTTTTCTTCGGGAACATCGACGTCCGTAATGCCGACCGTGACGCCGGCCCGTGTCGAGTACTGATAGCCGAGCTTTTTGATGCCGTCGAGCATCTTGGCTGTCTCGCCGATGCCCAGCTTGTCATAACAGCGGGCGACGATGACACCGAGCTGCTTCTTGCCAACGACTTCGTTGATATAGCCGACTCGAGGCGGGATAACGTTATTGAAGATAAGCCGGCCGACGGTCGTGGTAAAGCGGCCCCGCTCATCGACAGTCCGCGCTTCCGGCTTCGCATACTCCAGGGCTTCCCGAACACGGTCGTTAAGGCGGATGCGAATTTTCGCCTGCAGATGAACCGATTTGGATTCATAGGCGGCGATCGCTTCCTCCATGGAAGCAAAGACCATGCCTTCGCCCCGGGCACCTTCCCGTTCGAGCGTCAGATAGTAGGAACCGATAACCATGTCCTGGGTCGGGGTGACGACAGGGCGGCCGTCTTTTGGGTTCAAGATGTTCTGGGCCGACAGCATCAGGTTCCGCGCTTCTGCCTGGGCTTCCGCTGACAGAGGGACGTGAACAGCCATCTGGTCACCGTCGAAGTCGGCGTTATAGGCCGTACAGACAAGGGGGTGAATCTGCAGCGCCCGTCCTTCAACAAGGACCGGCTCGAAGGCTTGAATGCCTAAACGGTGCAAGGTTGGGGCGCGGTTCAAAAGAACAGGATGTTCGGCGATGACGTCCTCCAGGACATCCCAGACTTCATTTTTGACGCGTTCTACCATCCGTTTGGCACTCTTAATGTTATGGGCATGGCCGTCTTCGACCAGCTTCTTCATGACAAAAGGCTTGAATAATTCCAGGGCCATTTCTTTGGGCAACCCGCATTGGTGGAGATTCAAGTCAGGACCGACGACGATAACGGAACGACCGGAGTAGTCGACCCGTTTTCCGAGTAGGTTCTGACGGAAACGACCTTGCTTGCCTTTGAGCATATCGGACAAGGACTTTAAGGGGCGGTTCCCCGGTCCGGTGACAGGACGTCCGCGCCGTCCGTTGTCGATGAGTGCGTCCACGGCTTCTTGCAGCATCCGTTTTTCGTTGCGGACGATGATATCGGGGGCGCCCAAATCGAGAAGACGCTTCAAGCGGTTGTTCCGGTTGATCACGCGCCGGTACAAATCGTTTAAGTCCGATGTGGCAAAACGACCGCCGTCGAGCTGAACCATGGGGCGCAGTTCTGGCGGAATGACGGGGACTACGTCCATGATCATCCAATCAGGACGGTTGCCGGAGTTTTTGAAGGCTTCAACCACTTCCAGGCGGCGTATGGCCCGCACCTTGCGTTGGCCTGTCACTTCTTTCAGTTCCTGGCGCAGCTCTTCACAGAGTTGATCCAGATCCATCTCACTGAGCAGATCTTTGATCGCTTCGGCGCCCATTCCGGCTTTGAAACGGCTGCCGTACTTTTCCCGGTGCTCCCGGTACTCCGTCTCTGTCAGCAGTTGTTTCTTCATCAGCGGTGTGTCACCGGCATCGATGACGATGTAGGCGACAAAATAAAGCACCTTTTCCAGGGAACGCGGCGACATGTCTAAAAGCAAGCCCATACGGCTGGGAATGCCTTTGAAATACCAAATGTGAGATACCGGTGCAGCCAGATCAATATGACCGAGCCGTTCACGGCGGACTTTCGAACGGGTTACTTCCACACCGCAGCGATCGCAGACGATGCCTTTATAGCGGACCCGTTTGTATTTGCCGCAATGACATTCCCAGTCCCGGGTCGGTCCAAAAATCCGTTCACAGAACAGACCGTCCCGTTCCGGTTTTAGGGTTCGGTAGTTGATTGTCTCCGGTTTTTTTACTTCTCCACTCGACCATTGCTTGATCAGCTCCGGTGAGGCCAGACCGATACGCATACGGTCAAAATTATTGACGTCGAGCAACGGTTTCTCTCCCTTCCGGTTCGTCACCCGCGGGCTTACTCTTCCTCCAGCTCATCCAAGGCGTCTTGCAGGAAGCCAGCCGCAAAATCCAAGTCTTCCTCGTCGTCCGATTCCTCAGGGATCGGATTGGGTACGTTGTCAGCCTCTGGTCTTTCTTCACCTTGAATGTCGATGCCCAGTTCTTTGGCTGTCTCCGCTACGTCTTCTTCCACTTCTTTGATCTCGATTTCCCGCTCGTCTTCGGACAGGATTTTTACATCCAACCCGAGGCTCTGCAGTTCTTTGATCAAGACTTTGAAGGATTCAGGCACACCCGGTTCAGGGATGTTTTCACCCTTCACGATGGCTTCATACGTTTTCACCCGACCGACCACGTCGTCAGACTTGACCGTAAGGATTTCTTGCAGGGTATAGGCGGCACCATAGGCTTCCAAAGCCCAAACTTCCATCTCGCCGAAACGCTGTCCGCCGAACTGAGCTTTACCGCCGAGCGGCTGCTGCGTGACGAACGAGTAAGGACCGGTGGAACGAGCATGGATCTTGTCGTCGACAAGGTGAGCCAGTTTCAACACATACATGTATCCGACCGTAATCGGGTTGTCAAAGGGTTCCCCTGTACGACCATCAAAAAGGATAGTTTTACCCAGCGGAATGGTCGGGAAGATCTCCCGCATGTGTTCGGTCCGCGCGTCAGACATGGCTGTCTCCGCCAATTCAGGCAGACGGGCTTGTGTCAGGAATTCGTAGATATCTTCTTCGGTGGCGCCGTCGAAAACAGGCGTGGCCACACGGATGCCTCTTTCACCGCTCGGTTCGCCGTCGGCGAGCAAGCCCCGATCGATGTTTTTCGATGCCCAGCCGAGATGACACTCCAAGACCTGCCCGATGTTCATCCGGGAAGGAACGCCCAGCGGATTCAAGACGATTTCAACAGGCGTGCCGTCGGGGAGATAAGGCATCTCCGCTTCGGCCATGATGCGAGAGATAACCCCTTTGTTTCCGTGACGACCGGCCATCTTGTCGCCTTGGGAAATCTTCCGTTTTTGGGCGATGTAGCAGCGCACCAGTTGGTTTACACCCGGTGCCAGTTCATCACCGTTTTCACGGGAGAATACTTTCACGTCGACGATCTTGCCGGCTTCGCCGTGAGGTACGCGAAGGGATGTATCGCGGACTTCGCGAGCTTTTTCACCGAAGATGGCCCGCAAGAGCCGCTCTTCTGCCGTCAGTTCCGTTTCGCCTTTCGGCGTCACTTTACCGACGAGGATATCGCCCGGTCGAACTTCGGCTCCGACACGGATAATTCCGCGATCGTCTAAGTCCTTGAGAACTTCTTCGCCCACGTTCGGAATGTCACGGGTGATCTCTTCGGGACCGAGCTTGGTATCGCGAGAATCGCACTCATATTCTTCAATATGAATAGAGGTAAAGTAATCTTCTCTGACGAGTTTTTCGTTGACTAAGATAGCGTCTTCGTAGTTGTACCCTTCCCAGGTCATGAAGGCGACAAGGACGTTGCGACCGAGAGCCAGTTCGCCCTGGTCGGTGGAAGGTCCGTCCGCGATGATGTCGCCGGCTTCCACCCGCTGCCCTTTCCGGCAGATGGGCTTCTGGTTGATGCACGTGCCTTGGTTGGAACGCAAAAACTTGAGCAGCTTGTGCTGTTCCAGCGTGCCGTCATCAGAGCGGATGATGATTTCATCACCAGTGACCCGTTCGATGACACCGGGTTTCTTGGCTATGGCTACGACGCCGGAGTCTTTCGCTGCTTTGTATTCCATACCGGTGCCCACGTAGGGAGCATCGGTCCGGAGCAGAGGCACGGCCTGACGTTGCATGTTGGCACCCATGAGGGCCCGGTTCGCGTCGTCGTGTTCCAAGAAGGGAATCAAAGCTGTCGCGATCGATACAACCTGCTTCGGTGACACGTCCATATAATCGACCATTTCCACAGGCACCACGAGGATGTCATGGCCATGGCGTGCGTTGACCTTGTTTTGAACGAAGCGTCCTTCTTCATCCAAGGGTGCGTTCGCCTGAGCGACGATGAATTTATCTTCTTCATCAGCGGTCAGGTAATCGATCTGCTCGGTCACGGCACCCCGTTCTTTGTCGACTTTCCGGTAAGGTGTCTCGATGAAACCGAATTCGTTGATCCGCGCGAATGTGGACAAGGAACCGATCAAACCGATGTTCGGACCTTCCGGCGTCTCAATGGGGCACATCCGTCCGTAGTGGGAGTGGTGAACGTCCCGCACTTCGAAACCGGCCCGTTCCCGCGAAAGACCGCCAGGACCGAGGGCAGAGAGACGGCGTTTGTGGGTCAGTTCGGCGAGAGGGTTCGTCTGATCCATAAACTGCGACAACTGGGAAGATCCGAAGAATTCCTTGATCGCCGCCACGACAGGACGAATATTGATGAGCACCTGCGGGGTGATAACTTCTACGTCTTGAATGGTCATCCGTTCTCGGACGACCCGTTCCATCCGGGACAGGCCGATGCGGAACTGGTTTTGCAGCAGTTCGCCGACGGAACGCAAGCGCCGGTTACCCAGGTGATCGATATCATCGGCATGGCCTTCGCCCTGCATCAGCTTGAGCATTTCACGGACTGTGGCGATGATATCATCCTTGGTGAGATGGCGAATCTCTTTTTCTATTTGCAAGCCAAGGCGTTTATTGATTTTATAACGGCCTACTTTGGCTAGGTCATACCGTTTCGGGTCGAAGAACAGCGTATCTAGCAACGAGCGGGCGCTGTCCACTGTCGGCGGTTCACCGGGACGGAGTCGCTTGTAGATCTCGACGAGCGCCTCTTCGGTGTTTTCCGTGTTGTCCCGTTCTAAGGTGATGCGGATACGCTCGTCACCATCGAAGAGCTCATGGACCTGAACGTTGTTCGAATAGCCCAGCGCTCGGATCAATACGGTAGCCGGCAGTTTTCGAGTCCGGTCGATACGGACATAGACGTTGTCATTGGCATCGGACTCAAACTCCAACCATGCACCACGGTTGGGGATCATGGTCGCCCCATAGACTTTTTTGCCGCTCGTCGGGTCTGTCGTCTCATTAAAATAGACGCCAGGCGAACGGACCAATTGGCTGACGATAACCCGCTCGGCACCGTTGATGATGAAGGTGCCTTTTTCGGTCATCAGTGGGAAGTCGCCCATGAAAACTTCCTGTTCCTTGACCTCGCCCGTCTCTTTATTGATCAGACGGACTTTGACGCGCAGCGGAGCAGCGAAAGTGACATCGCGCTCTTTACACTCTTCTACGCTATACTTGGGTTCCCCCAGGGAATAGTCGATGAACTCCAGGATCAGGTTTCCGGTGAAGTCCTGAATGGGCGAGATATCGCGAAACATCTCGCGCAAGCCCTCGTCAAGAAACCAGCGATACGAATTTTGTTGGATTTCTATCAGGTTGGGCATGTCCATGACTTCCTGGATGCGGGCGAAGCTCCAACGCTCTCGTGGCCCACATTGCACAGGATATACCATCCGTATTCACCTCTTGATTCGTGATAGCAAAACAAAAGAAACACCAGCGAGAGGGTCTATCCCTACCCTCTAGTCAAACTGGGTTTCTTCTTTAACATGCGGCAACAGACTCCCTCCCCGGCGAGTCCCAATCGGCATACCCTTAGGTTCCCCCTCATATCCGGGTATTCTAACCTGTCAACCATCAAAATATTCCAGATTATGTACTTGCTGTTGGGAAAGGTCGCCCAAAACACAAGTACGATCGCAAGATATAATTTTAGCACAAGAGGTACCATTTGTCAACGAAAGGAAAGCTTCGGCGAGGTAAAAAAAGCAGGACGGTTGGGTCCGCCCTGCTTTTCTGGTTTGTCTATGATGCTGAAATTACTTAACTTCGACGGAAGCGCCGGCTTCTTCAAGTTTCTTCTTGATGCTTTCGGCTTCTTCTTTAGCGATTTTTTCTTTAACGGCTTTAGGAGCGCCATCGACGAGGTCTTTGGCTTCTTTCAGGCCGAGGCCGGTGATTTCACGAACGACTTTGATGACGTTCACTTTTTTGTCGCCAGCGGCTTTGAGGATAACGTCGAATTCGGTTTGCTCTTCAACAGCAGGAGCAGCAGCAGCAGCAGCAGGCATTGCAGCCATAGCTACAGGGGCAGCGGCGCTTACGCCAAATTCTTCTTCGAAAGCTTTGACCAGTTCGGCCAGTTCGAGGACGGTCAGGCCTTTGACCGCTTCGATGATTTCAGCGATTTTACTCATGGTAATGAATTCCTCCATTTGATAATATCAAATTTTTTTAGAACTATGTTGACGGCTAACCGTCAGGCAACTAGGCGATTTCTTTTTGCTTGCGCAGGTCTTCCAAGGCGTAACCCAGCTTGCGAATCGGACCTTGGAGCACGTTGACCAGGCCGACCAGGGGACCTTGAATTCCGGCCAGGACTTGAGCCAGCAGAACTTCCCGAGAAGGAAGATCGGCCAAGGCTTTGACTCCATTGGCATCGATGACTTTTCCGTCAACGACACCGCCTTTTACGGCGAAGTTTTTGTTTTTCGTGGTTTTGGCGAACTCAGTCAGGACTTTGGCCGGAGCCACGGCATCGGTCAAACCGAAGGCAATGGCAGTGGGGCCAGCGAGATATACATCCAGTCCTTGAATTCCCAGTTCAGCAGCAGCGATGCTGGTCAGTGTGTTTTTGCAGACTTTGAAGTCAACACCGACTTCGCGGCATTTGTTACGCAGGTCCGTAGCTTCTTTCACCGTCATACCCCGGAAGTCGACCAGTACACAGGACTGGGCTTGACCGAGTTTTTCTTTGATTTCCACCAAGGACTCTGCTTTTACAGCTTTCGTGGTCATACGGGCTATTTCACCCCCTTTTTCGGGAAAAGCGGAAAAGCCTCCGCTTTCAACAGCAGAGGCTTCGACATGACAAATCAATCCCAAGTAAGAAATCTATATCTCTCACCGGTTTATTTCGTCAAATCACCTCGGCAGGCGCTTGCGCCTTAAGCCGTAAGATTACGGCACCTGCTGTCTTCAGCGAATCTTTTCAATTTCAAATTATCAGCACTATCTATACTAACCAGTAGTCATCCACTTGTCAAGTTTAAAAACTACTGAGCTTGTACGGCATGGGGTTTGAGCGGGTTGATCCGCACACCAGGGCTCATGGTAGAAGACAGGGTAATGCTCTTGATGTACTGGCCTTTAGCAGCAGCCGGCTTGGCTTTCAACAGGGTGTCGAGCAGCACCTGATAGTTTTCCAGCAACTTCTGCGCATCAAAGGAAGCCTTTCCAATGGGAGCATGGATGATACCCGTCTTGTCAACGCGGTACTCAATCTTACCAGCCTTGATCTCTTGAATGGCGCGAGCCACATCAAAAGTAACCGTGCCGGTTTTGGGGTTGGGCATAAGGCCTTTGGGACCGAGCACACGGCCCAGTTTACCGACCATACCCATGACATCGGGAGTCGCAACGGCTACGTCGAAATCGAACCAGCCGCCTTGGATCTTTTCTACGAGGTCTTCCGCGCCGACAAAATCAGCACCTGCAGCCTCAGCTTCTTTGGCTTTGTCGCCTTTGGCGAAGACAGCCACTTTGCGGGTTTTACCGGTACCGTGGGGAAGAACAACAGCGCCGCGGATCATTTGATCGGCATGGCGGGGGTCAACACCCAAACGGAAAGCGGCTTCAATGGTTTCGTCGAACTTGGCCGTAGCCATTTTCTTGACGACTTCCATTGCTTCCGGAGCATCTACAACCGTATCCCGGTCCACCATTTTTGCGTTTTCCAGGTACTTCTTACCGTGTTTCGGCATGATTTTTCCTCCTTGTGGTTAGGCGGAACCTAGCGGCCCCTCCCACAATCTTTTCGACCGATAGACAGTACGCTTAGACGATTTCGATACCCATGCTGCGGGCAGTACCCTCAACCATGCGCATCGCCGCTTCGACGCTAGCTGCGTTCAGGTCTTTCATTTTCAGTTCAGCGATCTCTTTGACTTTGTCTTTCGATACTTTACCCACTTTTTTCTTGTTGGGGGTACCGGAAGCTGTCTCAACACCGGCGGCTTTTTTCAGCAGAACTGCTGCCGGAGGAGTCTTCGTGACAAAAGTGAAAGAACGGTCCTCGTAAACGGTGATTTCAACGGGAATGATCAGGCCTGCTTGGGAGGCCGTAGCTTCGTTGTACTGTTTACAGAAGGCCATAATATTAACCCCGTGCTGACCGAGAGCCGGACCGACCGGGGGAGCAGGGTTAGCTTTACCTGCAGGACATTGCAGTTTTACGACTGCGACAACTTTTTTTGCCATTGTATAATGCCACCTCCTTAACTTGATCTGTGGTAGTTTTATTGATTATGATAATTTTTCAACCTGTGCAAAATCAAGTTCCACAGGGGTTTCCCTGCCGAACATGGAAACAAGCACTTTCAGCTTGCCTTTTTCCGGTTGAATATCTTCGATAATCCCAATAAAATCTTGAAAGGGACCAGAGATGACGCGTACGTTCTGCTTGAGTTCAAAATCATGGCGCGTTTTCGCGTCTTCAAGACCCATCGATTTCAAAATGTAGGCCATCTCACCGGGTTGCAAGGGGATCGGCTTCGTTCCCGGGCCGACAAACCCTGTTACCCCTGGTGTATTCCGCACTACATACCAGGAATCATCGGTCATAATCATCTCAACGAGGACATAACCTGGAAACACTTTGCGCTTGGTGACTTTGCGCTTGCCGTTTTTGATCTCGACTTCATCTTCCATGGGAACAAGGATGCGAAAGATCTTGTCCTCCATGTTCATCGATTCTACCCGGCGTTCCAGGTTGGCTTTCACTTTGTTCTCATAGCCGGAGTAGGTGTGTATTACATACCACTGTTTGTCCATGCTACTTGATCAACTGCCCTAAGGCGAGTCCCAATGCTTCATCCACCAAGAAAATCACGACACCGACGATGACGACAGATGCGATAACTACCCCGGTGTATGAGATTACCTGCTGGCGGGTGGGCCAATGCACTTTTTTCAGCTCATTTGCTACACCCTTGGCAAAGTCCTGGGATCGAGCCGACGAACTTTGAGCCGCTGCCGGCTTCTTGGCAGGTTCCTTGGTCGAGGTACCTTTTGTCACCTTTTCACTTTTCTCGACCTTTTCAGGCTTCTCCAGTTTCTTTGTTTCGCCCACAGGAACTCCCTTCCTTTTGACCGATTACCATCAAGGGCACCGCGGTCAACATATCGTCATCCACGGTCTGACTCTTGAGGGACAAAAACACCGTCAGAAGGTCTGTACTGCTTCAGTTAAGTAAAAACTACTTCGTTTCTTTATGAACCGTTTGGCTTTTGCACCACTTGCAGTATTTCTTCAGTTCAATCCGATCGGGATCGTTCTTCTTGTTTTTGTTGGTCATGTAATTACGGCGCTTGCATTCGGTGCAGGCCAGAGCAACTCCGACACGCATCTGCGACACCTCCCCTGCTTGATTAACAAAACCACCCAGCCGGGTGGTCCGAATTTACCCATTACCCAAATTACTTTAGCATAAGCAAATCCGGAAGTCAACAACGTTCCCTGGTGCTTCTGCAACTTCCGGATTATGGGCGGAGAGGTATTCCTACACATTATGTCCCGCTTCCCCTCGAGATATAAGGACGGCCAGAAAAAAACCACCCTGTACAGGGTGGTCTTACTTCGTCACATCAACGATGTCTTTGCTTAAAAAGCGAATGTCGCGGTTCGGGCTTTTATCCTTAACTCCGTTGGCCGCAGCAGCTCGTTCTTCATCGCGGTTTTCCAGGTACTTTTCCAGTTTGCGTTTGACCCGCTGGAGTGCATTATCGATGGATTTGACATGCCGCTTCAGGTCGACAGCGATCTCCTGGTACGACTTGCCCTCCAGGTAGGACATCAAGACTTTCCATTCGAGCGAACTTAGGATTTCGCCCATTTTTTCTTCAATATCATCAAACTCTTCCCGGCTGATGATCAATTCTTCGGGGTCCGTGATTTTCGTTCCCGAGATGACATCAAGCAGGGTGCGATCGGAATCTTCGTCGTATATGGGCTTATTCAGCGATACATAGGAGTTCAAGGGTATGTGCTTTTGCCGCGTCGCCGTCTTGATGGCCGTGATGATCTGACGAGTGATGCACAACTCGGCAAAGGCGCGAAACGAAGAAAGTTTATCACACCGGAAGTCTCGAATCGCTTTATAGAGTCCGATCATGCCTTCCTGAATGATATCTTCCCGGTCAGCCCCGATTAAAAAGTAGGAACGGGCTTTGGCACGAACGAAGTTCTTATATTTATTGATCAAGTATTCCAGGGCTTCTTCGTCGCCCTCTTTGGCCAGTTCTACGACTTCTTCGTCCACGAGTTGCTCAAAGTCGTCCAACAATTCTCTCTGGGCATTCACACTCACGCCTATCGCCCCCACCTATAGAGTTTCCCCGTAATATCACCGGTTGGTGTGAAGCCCTGTTCCACCTGGAACGGGTTGTCCCTTCGGAACAACCTCATTATACCCGAAGGAGTTTTTGACCGTCAAGGACTCGGCCCGGATCTAGCCACTTTTAGGACAAAAGGCCCCGTCGCATCCGTTCCAGTTTCTGCCGGACATCCTCACTGATGCGGCTGTCCAGACTGTTATCGCCTTTGCTGCGCTCCACAGCAGAGTCGGTCATTCGCCGCCGATCACGGGTCGCTGTTTCCACTTGGTGATACAGCTCTCGAACAGGCAAACGGCAGGCACCTCTTCCTAAGGCCATGAACTGTTCCACGGCGTCACCCGTCGCCACCCATATGTTGGCTCTTTTGAGTCGCCCCAGCACTCGCTCTATGTACCGATCGGCCGTTTCATCCTCCCGGGTATAGACGACCTGTATACCGGGCCTCTGTTCGACCCGTTCTACCCCTCCTTTAACGAGGTGGGCGTCAAAAACGATGATGACTTCCATCCCTTTTACCGCCCCGTACTCGGCCAATGCATCGATCAAACGGTCGCGGGCGTGTTCAAAATTATGGGTACGCAGGCCGGCCAGGTTGGGCCATGCGTTGAGGGCATTGTACCCGTCCACGATCAGGATGTCTTTCATAGAGCTATGCCCCTTATTGGGGAGTGCCGGCGCCTACCTGTTTCTGGCGTACCCGTTCGTACATCAGCAATGCCCCAGCCACGGAAGCGTTGAGCGAGCCCATCTGGCCGCCCATGGGGATGGAGACCAGGAAGTCACATTTATCGGCGAGCAGGCGGCTGATGCCTTTTCCCTCACTGCCGACGATCAATCCGATGGGTCCGGAGAAATCCTGCATATAAAAGGGTTTGGGAGCCGATACGTCACTGCCAACGATCCACAGACCGGCTTTTTTCAATTGGTCTACCGTCTGCACAAGGTTGGTCACCCGTGCGATGGACACGTGTTCGACAGCGCCGGCGGACGCTTTGGCCACGGTGCTCGTAATCGGAACACCGCGCCGTTTCGGAATGACGACGCCGTGTACACCAGCGCTTTCGGCTGTCCGCAGCAGAGCGCCTACGTTATGAGGATCTTCTAATCCGTCGAGGATCAAAATAAAAGGCGCTTCGCCGTTGGCTTTAGCCTTTTCCAGCATATCCTCAACGTCCACATATTTGATGGGAGCTACGTGGGCCGTAACCCCTTGGTGATGGCGCGCTTCCTTATCCAAAACAAGCCGTTCCACTTCGACGATGGGGATCTTCCGCTCTCGGGCGAGGGCGATGATCTCCCGAATGGAGCCTTCCCGAGTCCCTTTAGCGACGACGAGCTTGTTGATGGCACGGCCCGACTTCAGTGCTTCCAAAATCGGTTGGCGTCCGGCTAGCAAATCCTCCCGTTCTTCCACAGGAGGGAACTTCTTGTCTCTGTCTCTATTCATTCTACTTCGGTCCCACTTTCTTCATGCCCAGAGATTTTAGTTTCCCGCAAGACATGGCCCCTTCCGGGCAAATCCCCTTCATTTCACAAGGGGCTCCGGCACCGGCAAAGAGCCTCGGTGCCACCCTTCGGACTTCTTCGAGCATTTTCTCGGCCACCTGGCGAATCTCCCACTGGGCCCGCCGGCAAAGCCGGTGCTCGAAAAAGTTGTATAAACTGCGCGTGTTAAAGGTGCATACGATGGCAGTCGTACAGGCATTCGGCAGCACATAGCGGGCATCTTCCGGCGGAACGAGCGACGCCAGTTCGGCGTAGGCGCCGGCGATCGTGCCCATCAGTTGGTCGAACTTGTCCCGCGCTTCCGCTTGCCGGGCGATGGACGGGGGCATGACATAATCAAAATCATTTTCCCGAACATAGCGCTGAGACCGCTGGCTGTAACTGGCGATACGGTGCCGGACCAGCTGGTGGCTCGTGGCGCGGGAAATGCCGCTGACCGAGAAGGTAAAACTGGCATGCTCTAACGGCGACAGATGACCCATCGCCACTAGTTTGTCCAGCAAAGCTAAAGCTCTTGCTTCGTTCATACCTTCGAGCAGTGCCTGGGGATCATCGGGCGAATAGCAGAGCCGGGCCGCCGCAGCTACGGTTCGCTCCGGCTCTGGTGTATGAGCGATAAGGCTGACTTCCATAAATTAATTGCTCCGTCCAATTTGGTTTTCTAACTAAATATTACCATCAAACGCTTATTTATGCCACACTTATTGCCGATTATTCCCGAGCCGAGACTCGAAATATGTCTGGAGCAGTTCGAGCTTGTCCGGGCAGGTGAGGGTCCAGTAACCGATCAAACATTCGAAGCCGGTGGCCAGTCGATAGGTGGTGACGTCAGTCGATTTGGGGCAGCGGTTGGAGTTGGCGTTACGGCCTCGGCGGACCCATTCCATTTCTTCTTCGGACAGTTGGGGTTCCAGCCAGCGTAGGAGTTCAACTTGGGAGGGAGCCCGGACCAGTTCGACGGCGAGCCGATGCAGGTCTTTGACTTTAACAAGGCCGGCGTCGATGAGAAAACGGCGCACCCACAGTTCATAGGCTGCATCGCCCAAGTAAGCCAGCGCCAGAGGAGAGGGCAGTTCAGCTGGGAGTCGGTTTGTCCAGTCCTTATGAATGCGGCTCACGTCAGCCCTTCTTCCAACGGGCCCCTTGGGGCGTGTCTTCGATGATGATCGCCAGCTCTTTTAAGCCGTCTCGAATCTTGTCGGCTGTGGCCCAGTCCTTTTTCTTCCGCGCTTCGCCACGCAGGCTGATCAATAAGTCCATCAGCCCGTCGACGAGAGAGTCGTCGGCTGCTTCGGCCGTTTCGGCTAGTTCAATTCCCATCACGCCGGCCAGTTGATCGAACGTTTCTGCCACATGGCGGAGCAGTTCCAGATCCTCCGCCCCTAGGCCTTCCCCGCCGTGGAGAAAAGCGTTCGTCTCCCGGGCTAAGTCAAAGAGCAGCGATAGGGCGAGCGCCGTGTTGAAATCGTCGTCCATCGCTTCGCAGAAATCATGTTTCGTCTTTGTCCACTGGTCGGCCAGTTTCTCCCGCTGCGCAGCAGGACGACGGTTGCCGCTTTGGCGAGCAGCGTCTTTTAAGGCCTCTTCTAGCAGGCGACGGCCTGTGCGCAAGCGTTGTAAGCCTTTTTGAGCCGCTTCGAGTTTGGTATCGTCAAAATCCAAGGGGCTGCGGTAATGGGTCGAGAGCAAGTAGAAACGAACCACGTCGCCGGAGAATTTTTTTAGGATCTGGCGAAGGGTGAAAAAGTTGCCTAAAGACTTGGACATCTTTTCCTGGTTGACGGTGATGAAGCCGTTGTGCAGCCAGTAACGGGCCATCGGTGCGTTGCCAGTGCAAGCTTCCGATTGCGCGATTTCGTTTTCGTGGTGAGGGAAGATCAAATCCTGCCCGCCGCCATGAATGTCGAAACTGTCTCCCAAGTATTTCTGTGACATGGCCGAGCACTCGATATGCCAGCCGGGTCGGCCTTTACCCCAGGGACTGTCCCAGGAAGGTTCGCCAGGCTTCACTTTTTTCCAGAGGGCGAAATCCATGGCATGGCGTTTGCGCTCGTCCACCTCCACCCGGGCACCGGCCTGCATATCCTCTTGGGAACGACCGGAGAGCTTCCCATAGTCTTTGAAACTGGGGATGGAGAAGTAAACATCGCCTTCCATCTCATAGGCATGCCCTTTTTCTTCGAGCTTGCGAATCATGGCGATGATATCACCCATATGGGTGCTCACTTTCGGGTGAATCGTAGCCGGGCGCACGTTCAGCGCTTTAGCATCTTGAAAATACTCTTCCACGAACCGGGCTGCCAGTTGTATCGGATCTTCCCCGACCTCGTTGGCCCGGTTGATGATCTTGTCATCGATGTCGGTAAAGTTTTGAATATAGTCGACTTCGTACCCCGAATATTCGAGGTAACGGCGAACCGTATCGAACACGACTAAGGGTCGGGCGTTGCCCAGGTGGATAAAATCGTAGGTAGTCGGTCCGCACACATACATGCCGACCTTGCCTGCTTTAAGCGGAACAAATGTTTCTTTCTCCCGCTTCAACGTGTTGTACACTTTGAGAGTCACTTGTATTTCCCTCCAATTGAGCGATGCGTTCCTCTAGATGAGAGATCTTCCGCTGCATACAGAAGAGCATTTCCGCGACCGGGTCAGGCAGGTGATTATGGTCTAGATCGATAGGGTTGCGGTCTTTTACGTTGACACCGTCACGGATGACGATTCGTCCAGGCACACCGACGACAGTGCAGTTCGGCGGCACTGGTTTGAGCACAACCGAACCGGCGCCGATCTTCACGTTGTCGCCGATGGTCATGGATCCTAAAACCTTGGCTCCCGAAGATACGACCACGTTATTGCCGATGGTGGGGTGGCGCTTGCCTTTTTCCTTCCCTGTCCCGCCTAAGGTCACCCCTTGATAGATGGTGACGTTATCGCCGACTTCCGCTGTCTCCCCGATGACGACGCCGGTGCCGTGGTCGATGAACAGACCTTCTCCGATCTTCGCCCCAGGGTGAATCTCGATGCCCGTGATAAAGCGGCTAACCTGCGAGATGAACCGGGCCAATACAGGCCATTTTTTCTTATAGAGCCAGTGTGCGACGCGGTGGATTAAAATCGCGTGAAATCCCGGATAACAGAGGATGACCTCCCATACGGATTTTACTGCGGGATCTCGCTCAAATACCACCTGAATGTCTCTGCGGATTCGACCCAGCATGTGTCAGTCCCCCCTGTCAATCTTGAAAAATATAAAAACCCTCCACCTCTGTCTTAGGACAGAGGCGAAGGGTCTTTCGCGGTTCCACTCTGCTTGACGCACAAGCGCCAACTCGTTCGGCGCGCCCCGTTACAGGCGTTCCGAAGGCGGATAACGGGGCCAATCCGGCCGGATTTACACATGGTCGTCACCATGGTTCAATCGGGCGATTCCCGGGCGCACAGACACCGCTGTTCACCCCGGTCGCTTCCAGCCAATGGCGACCTTCTCTGGTGGGGATCCACGATGGTTCCTCCCGATCTTCATCGGTATCCTTGTTCAGTTATCTCGATTATGGCCTATTATACGTTTTTTCCGAAAGCGGTGTCAATGTGACTTGTCACAGCGACAAGCCCAGCTGGGCCGCCGAATGGCGAACCCGGGCGACGACCGATTCCTGGCCCAGCGCAGTGACGATGTAGTTGAGATCGGGTCCGTGCTGTTGGCCTGTCAAGGCGACACGAACAGGCATAAAGACTTTCTTTCCGCCTTGCTTCGTCTCCTTGGTGACTTCCTTCAGCAACGCTTTTACCGAATCAGGCTCAATCGCCCGGCCATCGGTGATTTTTTGCAAAAAGGCGTTCAAGACCACAGGTACTTGCTCTTCTGCCAAAACTGCCTTGGCTTCGTCACTCTCGAAGGTCACTTCGTCCCCGAAGAAGAGCGGAGCAAAATCGGCGACCTGCCCCATAGAGGATATTTTCTCCTGAACGGCCTGCATCATCCACCGGACCTTCTGCATTTGCTGGTCATCGAGCTCTTCCCCGATGTATCCCGCTTCCCGCAGGTGCGGCAACGCTAACTCGATCAGCCGGTCGATCTCTGCTTTGCGGATGTAGACGCCGTTGATGTAGTTCAGTTTATCCGAGTCAAAAACAGCCGGGTTTTTCGCCACCCGGTCCAGGGAGAAGCGGCTGATCAACTCATCCAAGGTAAAGATCTCTTCTTCCCCTTCCGGAGACCACCCGAGCAGGACGAGGAAGTTCACCAGTGCTTCAGGAAGATAGCCTTGAGACTGGTAGGCGACAACAGAGGTGGAACCGTGACGCTTGCTCATCTTGGTGCGGTCTTTGCCGAGGATCAACGATACATGGGCAAATTTCGGACGGGATATTCCCAGCGCATCATAGATCAATAGCTGCCGAGGTGTATTGGAGAGATGCTCTTCACCGCGGATGACATGGGTGATATCCATCGATGCATCGTCGAGGACGACGGCGAAGTTATAGGTCGGAATGCCGTCCGACTTGACGATGATAAAGTCGCCGATACCGGCACAATCGAAGCTGACTTGACCGCGCACCAGATCATCGACGGTGACGGCCCCTTCATCAGGCACCCGGAATCGAATGACGGGCTTCCGTCCTTCCGCCTGATAGCGGGCTTCATCTTCCAGGCTGAGGCAGCGGCAATTACCGGCGTAGCGCGGCATTTCTCCTTTATCGATAAATGCCTGCCGTTGCGCTTCCAGTTCTTCTTCCGAACAATAGCAGCGATAGGCTTGTCCCGACGCGAGCAGCTTCTCGGCCGCCTCGGTGTAGATAGAGAGACGCTCCGTCTGCCGGTATGGGGCATGAGGTCCGCCGACACGGATGCCTTCATCCCAGGTGATGCCGAGCCACTCTAAGGAGTCGAGAATGTTCTTCTCGCTCTCCAGGCTGGAACGCTCAAGGTCGGTATCTTCGATCCGGACGATGAATTGTCCGCCGAAGCGGCGGGCCAGCAAAAAGTTAAACAGGGCCGAACGGGCACCGCCGATATGTAGCGGACCTGTGGGGCTCGGGGCGAAACGAACGCGGACGTTTTGCACGAGGTCATGCTCCTTTTCTCTGTTTATATAAAAACTCGTCCACAGAACAAGCGAAAGTATCTAGTTTTTGACTACGGTAGCCACGGCGTAAGCGGCGATCCCCTCACCGGTGCCGGTAAAACCAAGCCCCTCTGTGGTCGTCGCTTTCACATTAATCCGATCCACCGGGATACCTAAAGCCTGACTGATCTTTTGTTGCATAGCCGGGATGAAAGGCGCCAGCTTGGGGCGCTGAGCCACGATGGTCGCATCGATGTTGACGACGGTCCAGCCCTGCTCTTTGAGCTTACTGTCGACGGCTTCTAAAAGCAGGATGCTGGAAATTCCTTTGTAGGTCGGATCGTTATCGGGGAAATGACGGCCGATATCACCCATGGAGGCGGCACCGAGCATGGCATCTTTGATCGCATGGAGAAGCACATCGGCATCGGAGTGACCGAGCAGCCCTTTTTCATAGGGCACGTCGACACCACCGAGGATCAGTTTTCGCCCTTCTACCAGCTTATGCACATCATATCCCATACCGGTCCGTACCCGAAGCAGCCATTGCAGCGGATCTGATGAAAGTTCCGTCGCCCGTTCCTGCGCTGCCGCAGCCTCGCCAGCTGCAGCGTCCGATTGCTCTCGCCTCCGCTTGAGGATGGCTTCCGCCAGCACCAGGTCTTCGGGCGTGGTCAGCTTGACGTTTTCGTACTCCCCTTCGACCAGATAGACCGGGTAGCCAGCCATCTCCATAACCATGGCATCATCGGTGGGAATGCCACGATAGCCACGGGAACGAGACTCATTTAGACGGTCATAGGCATGAATAAGATCTTCTACGGCAAAAACCTGCGGTGTTTGGACGGCGTACATGCCGGAACGTTCCGGTGTCTCGATCACTTTGCCGCCAGCCGATACTTTTTTGATCGTATCTTTGACCGGCACAGCGACGACTGCGGAGCGGCAGGCCGTCACCTTCTGGATACATCTGGTAAGCAAGGCGGGCGTGAAAAGGGGCCGTGCGCCATCATGCACGGCCACCCATTCACATTCTTTCTCGCCCAAAGCTCTAAGCCCTTGCTGTACCGAATCCATTCGCTCTTCGCCGCCCTCGACGACTCGGATGCGTTCCGCCCAGCCGTTCCCTTCTACCATCCCCTGCATGTAGGCCATGTCCTCTCGACCGGTCACCAACAGGATCGGCTGAAAGTGATCCGGGTGGTTGACAAATCCCTGCAGCGTCCACCAGATGATCGGTTTGCCTGCCAAGGGTAAGAGAACCTTGTTCTTGTCGGCACCCATGCGCTTGCCGCGCCCGGCGGCGACGATAATGGCTGCACAGCACCCATTAGACAATTGCATTCACCTCATTCAAGGTCGGAGAAGGCGAAGACGTGGTCGCCTTTTTTCCATCACTAGCTTTGGGTTTGGCAAAGATCATACGGCCTGCCGCCGTTTGCAGCACCGACGTCACCAAGACGGTAATCATCTGACCGATAAAGCGTTTGCCGCCGTCGACGACGATCATCGTGCCGTCATCCAGATAAGCCACACCTTGGCCCAATTCCTTCCCGTCCTTGATCACCTGTACGGTCATCTCTTCGCCCGGTAGAACGACCGGCTTGACGGCGTTGGCCAATTCGTTGATATTGAGTACCTTCACTCCCTGCAGTTCGGCCACTTTGTTCAAGTTATAATCGTTGGTGACGATCTGTCCGCCCACTTCCCGGCAGAGCCGGACCAGTTTAGAGTCAACTTCGGTCAAGTCGTCATAGTCGCGTTGGTCAATCTGGACAACAACATCCAATTCCTTGCGAATCTTGTTGAGTATGTCCAACCCCCGTCGTCCCCGGTTGCGTTTCAGCAAATCGGACGAATCGGCGATATGCTGCAATTCTTCCAGCACAAAAGCGGGAATGACCAAGGTGCCATCGATAAAACCGCTCTTGCAGATGTCGGCGATCCGACCGTCAATGATGACGCTCGTATCGAGGACTTTGAGAGAAGGGTTTTTCGGGGGATCCCCCTTCGGCTGGCTTCGTTCCTTCCCACCGAGTCGAGGAATGACACTTAACACTTCTTCACGCTTTTTGACACCGACACGCATACCGACATATCCTAAGATAGCTGCCACAAAAATAGAGATATAACGACCCAAACCAGGAATCTCAGATATTGGAGACACCAACAGGTTGGCAATGAAAAGGCCAACGATAAGTCCAAAGGCCCCGCCGATCAATTCTTGTGTGGGAGTTCGTTGCAGTCTGTTTTCCAACCAACCGGTCAGAACGACGACTCGCTTTATCAATGGGGGGGCAATAAAAAAGCCAAACAAACCGGGAAGCATCGTCACTATGGCCAAAAAGGAATGCTTCGCTGGGTAAGAGGAAAGGTCAAAAACTCGGTTCGCCCCGGAAATTAACGAATACCCGAAGGAAAAGCCTGCAGCGGCAAATGCCAGCGCGATGGCGTATCTCATGATATTCCTAAACATCCAATCACCTCCTTTTCTAATATTTTTGCTAAGTTTCATTAACATTATACGGGAAAAACATATGTCCTGGCAAGGAGATGGGTATTTTTAGAACTTTTTTCGTTAAATTTCCTTGAATAATGTAAAAAGCCCGTGTGACCTGTTTATTTTAGGCCAGTACCCGGGCCAAAAGGTCTTCAATCTGCTCCGGCTGGGAGTCGAAGGCCAGGACGAGCTCACTGATCAGGATTTGTTTCGCATTTTCCAGCATTCGTCGTTCACCGGTGGACAAACCTTTGTCTTGGTTGCGGTGAACGAGGTTACGCACAACCTCTGCGACGGCCAAGATATCGCCGCTTTTCATCTTATCGAGATTGGCCCGGTAGCGGTGATGCCAGTTGGCGGAAGCGGTGTTTCGTTTCTGCTGCAAGACTTCCATCACCTGAGAGATTCCCTCTTCGCCAGCGACCTGCCGCAACCCGATATCGTCGGTGTTGCCGATGGGAACCATGATGCGCATATCGCCGATGGAAAGCTTCATCACGTAGTACTTTCGCTTTTTACCTAAGACCTCTTTTTCTTCAATCGCTTCGATCACACCTGCACCGTGCATGGGATAGACCACCTTATCGCCGATGGAAAACATAGGCCCCCTCCTTTGCCGTTAAACCCAAAATTCGAATTTTATCCGACATTAGGTTGGCTTAAGTGCCATCTTTCCCCATCCCCCTTTGATTGACAATCGCTGGCGGACCCCATTATAATGGGGGCAAACATCCGGTTGGGAAAGGACGGGAGCATTGGAGCATGAAAGACTTGGTGTGCGAACAGTTTCAGGATACAGTATCCCAATTTTTAATCCGTCATCAAAGTATCTTGGACATACTCTCCAAGTCTCAGGAATCCAATGCCCGGGTAAACCGGGCGGTCATAAAAGCCGTGACTAGTTGCGGCTGTGTGAAGATAAAAGCGGAAAAGCATGATATTCCACCTGAGGCTACCCTTGCAGATCTGAAAACCCTGTTGAGCACTCATTTGGAAGGCGAACTTTGCCCCAACTGCCGCGATATCATCGTCGGCGAGATGGGAAAATCGATCTTCTATATGACGGCCTTATGCCATAGCTTAGGTTTAAACTTGTCAGATGTACTGCAACGGGAAAACGAGAAGGTATCCACGTTAAGAGTATTCAATTTCACTTGACCTCATGACTTGCACGCGGTCGGCTCATTGCCGGTCGCTTTTTTATTGCCCTTTTTCGGGCTTTCGGGAAATCGAATGAAGTGACTGGCACCCGCGCAAACTGAAACCATCATACTGCCCAAGGAAGGGATCTAGCTTGCAAACAGACCAGTCATCACCCGGCAATCAACCGGGCATTCCCATCGGGGCGGCACCTGTCATGATTTATCCCCCCATGACCGATCCGGCCTATTGGGCAAAGCCGTCACCACCGACAGGCTTTCAAAGCTCTGCCCCATCGTCATCCCAACCAAGGCAATCACAGAACCAAGGGCAGAGTCAACGAGGGAGCGGCAACCGGCAACAGAATTCTGGATCGAATTCCAGCCAAGGCTCAAGTCAAAAGCAGAATGCCAAACAAAACACCAATTCACAAGGGGACGGTCAAGGACAAGGGCAACCGGATTCGAAAAACAACTCCGGTAGGAACCCAAATCAACAGAACGCTTCCCAGGACGGGGGGCAACAGCAACCAGGACAGGGACAAATGGGAGCGACAGCACCTCCTGGCTATTACGGCTATCCCTATCTGCGTCCAGCTTCACCCTATCCCTCTTATCCACCACCGATGTACAGCGCTCCGCCAGCCATGATTCCCCAAGTCAATCTAGCCGTTCCACCGATGACCGATAAGGACTTGTTGCTCATCGTCGATCTGATGGCTCATGAAATGAACGTCGCTAAAAAGAGCCGATCCTTTGCCCAAACTTGCGGCAACAGTCAGGTCAAATCGGCATTGGAACGAATCAGCCAGATGCACCAGCGCCATTGTAAAATGCTGCTTCAGCACTGCCAATCGGGCGGGATACCGACAACCATGTGGTCATAAAAGGGGGCACTCACCATGGCCGGCGCCATGAAAATGCGCAAAACCGCCCGGCAGCAAGGCGGCCGCAACAATCTATCGCCTTCGAATCAAGAGGGGCAATCCTCCGGTAACGAGCAAGCTTCGTCCAGTTTTCTCAGTGATCAGGAAATGCTCTGGGACATCATCAATACGGAAAAACATTTGGCCCATATGTACAACGTAGCCGCCTTGGAAGCAGGTCAGGTGACACTCTATCAGGACCTGATGGTCTGTTTGAATGAAACGCAAGCCAGTCAGCGCGAACTTTTTCATATCATGCTCCAGCAGGGATGGTATCACCTGCACCCCGCCGACAGTTGGCAGCTTCAACAGGTTTACCAACAGTTTCAGGGCATGATGGAGCAACTTTCATCGCCCTCATCTTCGGGTTCCGAATCGTCCGGCGGCGGTTCAAACAGCGGGGGAACTAACAACGGAGGCGCCTCTGCTGGAAGCAACAGCTGACCTATAAATGCCCGTCCAGCAGCACTTGCTCCCGCATCCGGCGAAGACCTTCGCGAATCGCCCGGGCCCGCACTTCGCCGATCCCTTCCACTTCATCGAGTTCTTCGATGGTCGCGCGGTTGATGTTCTGCAAACTGCCGAAAGTGGCCACGAGGTTTTCCACGACCGCGTAAGGAAGGCGGGGAATTTGGGAAAGGATCCGGTAGCCCCGGGGGGAAACAGACATATCGAGTACGCCTAAGCCGCTTCCATAGCCTAAGATCTTGGCGATGGGGATTAAATCAGGCGTATCTTGACAAGAGTGGCGAATTTCCTCCCGGATTTGGCTAACGGCACGGTTTTCCGTGGTCCGGTAATCTTCGATGGCCATCCGTCCCCGCTCTTCCACGTTGTCCACCAGTTCAGCCAACTGCATGCTGACAAGCCGGCCTTCGTTGCCCAGTTCGCAGATGTACTGCTGCATCTCTAAGTACATACGGGAGAACATCTCGATCCGTTGCAGGATTTTTGCGACGTCGAAAACGGTCACCAACTCTTGAAACTCCAGCGCCGTCAGCGTGACCAGCGCTTTGTCGATGACTACCTTGTATTTTTCCAAGGTCTGCAGACCTTGATTGGCTTTCGTTAAAATCGTGGCGATGTCCCGCAAGCTGTAGCGGATCGTCCCCAGATAGATCGTAATGATGCCTCGGCGCTGCGAGATGGAGATGACGATTTCTCCTGTCTGGCGTGCCACCCGCTCAGCCGTCCGGTGGCGAATGCCCGTTTCACTCGAGGGAATCGACGCATCCGGCACAAGTTGCGTGTTGGCGTATAAGATCCGGGTAGCGTCATGGTTGAGGACGATGGCCCCGTCCATCTTGGCGAGTTCGTAGAGGGCCGCCGATGAGTAAGGGCAATTGATTAAAAAGCCTCCTTCAACGAGACCCAGCACCTGAGGGCTGTCGCCGATGACGATGAGCCCCCCCGTCTTCGCCCGCAGGATGTTCTCCATCCCCTCGCGCAGCGGCGTGCCGGGTGCAAGAAACCGCAAGGCTCGAAATAATTTTTCATCGGTTTCTTTAACCATCTTTATCCTCCCAACACGGCAGCGAGGGCTTCATCGACCGTCTCTACCGCGATCACTTCCATACCCGTTTCTTCTCTCAAGTATTTCCTGTTTTGTTTCGGACAAACACACCGGGAAAAGCCTAATTTGACCGATTCATTGATTCGTTTTTCCAGATGGGTAACGGCTCGCACCTCTCCGGTCAAACCGACTTCGCCGATGACGACCACTTCCGGGTCGGCGGGCCGGTTGCGCCAACTGGAGGCGATAGCCGTCACGACCGCCAAATCGGAGGCCGGTTCAGCCAGCTTCAATCCTCCCGCTACATTTACATAAATATCCTGTTGACCTAAGTGAAGTCCCACTTTTTTATCCAACACGGCTGCCAAGAGCACCGTCCGGTTGTAATCCATCCCTGTGGCCATGCGACGAGGCTGTCCAAAGGTGGTTGGTGTCACCAGGGCCTGCACCTCGACGAGGACAGGGCGAGTCCCCTCCATACAAGGAACGACAACAGAACCGGCCACCCCTTGGGTCCGTTCGGCCAGGAAAAAGGCCGACGGGTTTGGCACTTCTACCATGCCTTGACCGAGCATCTCGAAGATCCCTAGCTCGTTCGTGGAGCCAAAGCGGTTTTTCACCCCCCGCAGCACCCGGTAAAGATAGTGCCGCTCCCCTTCCAGGTAGAGGACGGCGTCCACCATATGTTCCAGCAGGCGTGGACCGGCGATCGCGCCGTCTTTGGTCACATGACCGACCAGAGTCATCGCCACCGGTAAATCTTTGGCTAATCGGAGCAGTTGGCCCGTACACTCCCGAACCTGAGCCACGTTCCCGGGAGCTGAACCGATTTCATCCCAGTACATGGTTTGAATCGAATCGATGATCACCCAAGCCGGTTTGCACTCCCGGATGGAATCGCAAATCATCTGGATGTTTGTCTCTGCCAGGAGGTAGAGCTCCACCCCCTGCACCCCGAGCCGGGCGGCTCGCAACTTGATCTGCTGCACCGATTCTTCGCCGGACACGTAGAGGACCCTGCCGCCGCTGTCGGCGATTTTCTGGGCCGCCTGCAACAACAGCGTCGATTTTCCGATCCCCGGATCACCGGCCAGCAGTGTTAAGGAACCGGCCACAAGCCCGCCACCGAGGACCCGATCCAATTCGGAGATGCCCGTCGATAACCGGATGTTCTCTGTGACTTCTGCTTTATCCACATGAACGACAGCGCCTTTGGCGGCAGCGCCATATCGCTGGCTCAGCGCACCATCGCCGCTCGACTTCGCTATCCGCTCTTCCACTAAGCTGTTCCAAGCGCCACAGCCGGAACAGCGTCCCATCCACTTTAACGACTCTTGACCACATTCGCTGCAAAAGAACCGTGTTTTGGCTTTTGCCATGGACAACGTACCTTTCCTACCATGATGATGATTCTTCCGCGCAAATACATCGGAGTTAAATTTAATTTCGGGAATTCTCCGTCAATACCTGCTCTCGGATCAAAAAAAGAGGTTACGGTCCTATCATTCATAGGCCCTAACCTCTTCTTTCATTTGAGAAGTTTATTTGGACTGCAAGGTGATTTTTCCGTCGACCACATCGACGACGACCCGATCGCCGGCTTTAAAGTCGCCTCGCAGCATGCCTTCGGAGAACTGATCTTCCACAAACCGCTGAATGGAACGACGCAAGGGGCGGGCGCCAAAGTTTTCGTCATAGCCTTCTTTGGCGAGAAATTCTTCAGCTCCATCGGTCACTTCCATGGTTATGCCCGTCTCCATTAGCCGCTTATTCAGCTCTTTAAGCATCAGGCTGACGATCTTGCGAATGTCTCCCGTCGACAGAGCGTGGAAGACGATCGTCTCGTCGATGCGGTTGAGGAATTCGGGGCGGAAGCTTTTCTTCAACTCTTCCATCACGCGGGATTTCATGCCCTCATATTGCGCTTCCCGAGCTTTGGTCCCTTCCGCATCGCCTGTCTTAAAGCCCATGACGCCGGAGCGCTTGATCGTCGATGCGCCTACGTTGGAGGTCATGATGATCACTGTATTGCGGAAGTCTACGGTCCGGCCTTTCGTATCGGTGAGTCGACCATCTTCCAGCACTTGCAGCAGGATATTGAAGACTTCGGGGTGGGCTTTTTCGATCTCATCGAGCAGGATCACACAGTAAGGCTTGCGGCGGACGGCCTCGGTCAACTGGCCGCCTTCGTCATGGCCGATGTATCCGGGAGGGGCTCCCACGAGACGGGAGACGGTGTGTTTCTCCATGTACTCGGACATGTCGATACGTACCATGGCGTCTTCCTGACCGAATAGAGCTTCCGCCAGAGCTCGAGCCAGTTCCGTTTTCCCAACACCGGTCGGACCCAAGAAGATAAAGGAACCGATGGGGCGCTTGGGGTCTTTCAATCCCGCTCGAGCCCGCCGAACAGCCCGGGACACGGCGGCAACGGCTTCCTCTTGACCGATCACCCGTTGATGGATCACTTCCTCTAGCTTCAGCAAGCGGGCGCTCTCGTCTTCGGCCAGCTTTTTCACGGGGATGCCGGTCCAACTGGCGATGATATGGGCGATATCCTCTTCACTGACGACCGAATTGGCGATGCCTCGCTTTTGGCTCCAGGCATCTTTCTCTTTTTCTAACTGGTCTTTCATCTGCATCTCTTGATCCCGGAAGGCCGCCGCTTTTTCAAACTCTTGGGACAAGACGGCTGCTTCTTTTTCCTTGCGCACCTCTTCGAGTTTCGCTTCCAATTCTTTCAGGTCCGGTGGAGCCGTATAGGCCTGCAGACGGACGCGAGAAGCAGCCTCATCGATAAGGTCGATCGCTTTGTCGGGCAGGTGCCGGTCAGAGATGTAACGATCCGATAACTTGACGGCAGCGGCGATCGCCTCGTCGGTGATTTTCACCCGGTGATGAGCTTCGTAGCGATCGCGCAGCCCATGGAGGATCGCGATCGCTTCTTCCACTTTCGGCTCTCCTACGGTAATCGGTTGGAAGCGCCGCTCCAACGCTGGATCGCGCTCAATATGCTTGCGGTATTCATCGAGGGTTGTTGCGCCGATGCACTGCAGTTCGCCTCGAGCCAAAGCCGGTTTCAGGATGTTGGCGGCGTCAATGGCACCTTCGGCAGCACCGGCGCCGATGAGGGTATGCAGTTCGTCGATGAACAGGACGATATTCCCGGCCTGGCGAATCTCGTCCATCACCTTTTTCAGCCGTTCTTCGAATTCCCCGCGATATTTCGATCCAGCCACCACAGAGGACAAGTCCAGCGTGACGACCCGTTTGCCGACGAGCGTTTCGGGCACCTTTCCATCCACAATCCGCTGGGCCAAACCCTCAGCGATAGCTGTTTTCCCGACGCCTGGTTCGCCGATCAAGACGGGGTTGTTTTTGGTCCGGCGAGATAAGATCTGGACGACCCGCTCGATTTCCGGTTCCCTTCCGATGACCGGGTCTAACTTGCCATCCCGAGCCGAGACGGTCAGTTCACGGCCAAACTCATTCAGCGTCGGCGTGTTCTGCCCCATGTCGGCCGTCGAACCACCACCGGGTGCGCCGGAATGGACCGGCCCGCCACCGAGCAGAACCATGACCTGCTTACGCACTTTATCCAGGTTCAAACCGAGGTCGGTGAGCACTCGTGCGGCCACACCTTCCCCTTCACGTATCAGGCCGAGCAGGATGTGTTCGGTGCCTACGTAGTTGACTCCTTGGCGGCGGCCTTCATCATTGGCCAGTTCCAACGCTCTTTTGGCGCGCGGTGTAAAACCGATCTCTGCCGGTACACCGTCGCCCTGTCCGACCAGTTTGATCACTTGCTCCCGAACCTGTTCTAAGTCGATATTTAAGCTCATCAACGCTTTCGCCGCGATGCCTTCCCCTTCCCGGATGAGACCGAGCAACAAGTGCTCTGTTCCCACAGCAGGGTGTTTTAAGGCATGGGCCTCCTCTTTGGCTAAGAGGAGAACTTTTTGCGCTTTTTCGGTAAAACGTCCTAACATGACTAGTCCTCCTCTACTCTTCCATCCGGAAGCGCTCCCGGATTAGAGATGCTCGTTGCACATCCCGCTCGAAAGCGCTCAACTCCCGCCCAGCCATTTTCTGCAGGAAAGCAGGCCGGGTCAGGACGAGCATTTCATTCAACACTCGTGGCGATATTCCTTTAATGATCCCCAGATCGATGCCTAACCGTACGTTCGAAAGCAAGGTCATGGCTTCGTTCGTCGTCATGATGCGAGCATGGGCCAATGTGCCAAAGGCACGGCAGACGCGGTCTTCCAACTGGTCCTTCGTTTCCTTCAGTAGAACTTGGCGGGCCATCCGTTCATGGTCGATCAGTTGCGTCGCGATGACCATGAGGTTGGAGATGATCTCTTCTTCGGAGCGTCCCAGGGTTACCTGGTTGGAGATCTGAAAGAGATTGCCCGTCGCTTCGGTACCTTCTCCATAGAGGCCCCGGACGGTCATCCCCAGTTGAGAGAGGGAAGCCAGTGCCCGGGTCGCCTGATTGGTGAGCACCAGCGCCGGCAGGTGCATCATCACCGATGCCCGCAGGCCCGTACCGACGTTGGTCGGACAGGCGGTGAGATAGCCGAGTTTTTCGTCAAAGGCAAAATCGAGCTTCGATTCGAGCACATCGTCGATGCGGCTGGCTAGAGCCCAAGCCTCTTCCAACTGTAGGCCCGGGTAGATGCACTGGACCCGCAGATGGTCTTCTTCGTTGATCAACACCGATACGGCCTCGTCTGGGCTTAACACCAGGCCCTTGCCTCGCGTTTCCTCGGCGTGTTGCGGGCTGATCAGGTGCTTGTCGACGAGGACGGCCCGATCTAAGGGATTTAAATCTTGCAGTTCGACCGAGACCAACCCTCCGGAAGCTTGTTGGACCTGGGGATCATTGATAGCTTGCTCTACTTCACGGACGACGCCTTGCAACTGTTCTTCTTTGGCCCCATGGGGAAAGGGAACGGCACAGATGTTGCGGGCGAGGCGTACCCGGGAACTGATGACGATATCTGATTCTTTTCCGGTGCCCTCCATCCATTTGGTCCGGGCTTGATTGACAAAACGCTCTTGCATCAGGCACACCCCCTATTCCGACAACTCTTTTTCCAGGTCCCGAATCCGGTCCCGAACGCGAGCGGCCTGCTCAAATTCTTCCAAGGCCACATGCTGCTGCAGCTTTGCCCGAAGCTGTTGGATTTCCCGTTGTACGCGAATGGTACCGCCGGTGCGTTGAGGCACTTTGCCCGTGTGGCGGTTGGAACCTTGAACACGACGGAGGAGCGGCTCCATTTTATCCTTAAACTGAATAAAGCAGTGGTTGCAACCGAGTCGTCCGGTCTGGCTGATCTGGTTGTAGGTAGCACCACAGTTCTCACATTTTTCGGGCGGGGCAAAGCCAAAATTCACCTGTTTGGCCTGCTGCTGATGGGCGTCAAAGCCGAGCAGCCCCGCTAAGAATTTGTTGATCGGAAAGTCATCGTCAAAGGCCATGCTCCACTCTTTATGTTGCGCCCGGGCGCATTCTTCGCACAAATTGACTTCCGATTTTTCCCCGTTGATGATCTTCGTCAGGTGAACCGTAGCTGGTCGTTTTTTGCATTCATCACAATACACCGGAAAGCCCCCTTTACCCCAGTATAGGGTCATTCAATTTCGCTCAGTCGTCGGCTGACTCTTTTTCCTGATCTTGCCGCATGAGATTATAGAGCATAGCTTTCACCAACCGGGCTCGCAGCGCGTCCCGTTGGGGATAGGCTCCTTGCAACACGTCCCGTTGCACAGCGGCCTGCATCAGCAGCCCCTCTCGTGCCGTCAGCATCTGGTCATCAACCAGGCGGGAGATGAACCGTTTCGCCTGATCTTCTGAAATCAAATCGCCTAGCTGTGTCGATAAGAAATCCCATAGATCGTCACCCTCGTCGATCGACAGTTTGACGATGCGAACGAAACCGCCGCCGCCACGGCGGCTCTCGATGACATATCCCTGTTCCGTGGCGAAGCGGGTCGTCAATACATAGTTGATCTGCGACGGAACACAGCCGAAAAGAGCGGCCAACTGCTGCCGTTGCACCTCGATGGTGCTCTCCCGGCTTTGCTCCAGCAGTTCTTTAATGTAACGTTCGATCTGGTCGGCTAGATTGGCCATGTTGTCTCACCACCGCTATGGTTTTTTGTGCTACATCACAAGCCGGCCCTCGTGAACATCAAAGCGAATCGTCCCGCCATTCGATACGGTCCCAGCGATGAGTGCCCGGGCAACCGGGGTCTCCACATGACGCTGCAAGTACCGCTTCAAGGGACGAGCGCCGTAGACGGGGTCGAAGCCTTCCCGGGCGATCTGCGCTTTCGCCGCCTCGGTCAGTTCCAGGCGGATAAAGCGCTGTTGCAACCGTTCTTGCAGTTCAGACGTCATTATATCGATAATCGCCGTGATCTCCTTGAGTGTGAGCGGCTTGAAGAGGACCACATCGTCCACACGGTTCAAAAACTCCGGCCGGAAATGAGTCCGCAAACTGCTCATCACCTGGTCGCGAGCGGTCGGACGGATCTCTCCGTCATCAGTCACCCCGTCCAGCAAAAACTGCGACCCGATATTGGAGGTCATGATGATCACTGTGTTCTTAAAGTCCACCGTCCGTCCCTGAGCGTCGGTCACCCGGCCGTCATCGAGGATCTGCAGCAGTACGTTGAACACGTCGGGGTGTGATTTTTCAATCTCATCAAAGAGAATGACTGAATAAGGTTTGCGCCGGACCGCTTCGGTCAGTTGTCCGCCTTCCTCATACCCCACATAGCCGGGAGGTGCACCGATGAGCCGGGCTACTGTATGCTTCTCCATATACTCGGACATGTCGATGCGGATCATGTTCTCTTCACTGTCAAAAAGCGCCCGAGCCAGTGTCTTGGCTAACTCGGTCTTTCCGACACCAGTGGGACCGAGGAAGATGAAAGAACCGATCGGGCGGCGGGGATCTTTGATGCCTGCTCGAGCCCGGAGGACGGCATCTGTCACTAGGTCGACAGCTTCCTCTTGACCGATCACCCGTTCATGGAGGATGTCGCTCAACCGGAGTAATTTTTCCCGTTCCCCTTCCACTAATCGCGTGACCGGGATCCCGGTCCAACGGGCGACGATATCGGCGATCTCTTCTTCGGTCACTTCTTCCCGCAGCAGCCGGTTTTCACCAGACTTCCGGGCCAGTTCTGTTTCTTCTTGTTGCAGCTGCTGCTCCAGCTGCGGCAGCCGGCCGTATTTGAGTTCGGCCAGCCGGTTGAGGTCATAATGGTATCCCCGCTCTGCCTCGTCGACATCGCGGCGGACTTTATCGATCTCTTCACGCAAGGACTGCACCTTGCGGATCGCTTCTTTTTCCAAGTCCCAACGGGCACGCATCTGGTCTTCTTTTTCCTTGAGATCGGCCAGTTCTTTGCGCAGCGCTTCCAACCGTTCGAGACTAGCCTTATCTTTTTCCTTTGCTAGCGCGGCCTCTTCCACTTCGAGTTGCATGCGCCGCCGACTCACTTCATCGAGTTCTGTCGGTAAAGAGTCGATCTCTGTGCGGATCATGGCGCAAGCCTCATCGACGAGGTCGATCGCCTTATCGGGCAGGAAACGGTCGCTGATATAGCGGTTGGATAAGGTCGCTGCAGCCACTAGCGCATTATCGTGGATCTTCACGCCGTGGTGGACTTCAAAGCGCTCTTTTAAGCCCCGAAGGATCGAGATGGTATCTTCCACGTCGGGAGCCTCGACGATGACCGGTTGGAAGCGCCGTTCCAAAGCCGCATCCTTTTCAATGTACTTGCGGTATTCGTCCAAGGTCGTCGCGCCGATACAGTGGAGTTCCCCCCGGGCCAGCATCGGCTTGAGCATATTGCCGGCATCCATGGCCCCCTCGGCTTTACCGGCACCAACGATGGTGTGCAGTTCGTCGATGAAGAGCAGGATCCGGCCGTCGCTTTTCTTGATCTCCTGCAGCACTGCTTTGAGCCGTTCTTCAAACTCGCCGCGGTATTTGGCGCCGGCGACCAGGGCACCCAAATCGAGAGCGAAGATGGCCTTATCTTTTAATCCTTCGGGAACATCGCCCCGGACGATCCGAAGAGCCAAGCCCTCGACGATGGCCGTCTTGCCGACGCCAGGTTCGCCGATGAGGACAGGGTTGTTCTTCGTCTTTCGCGATAGGATCCGTACGACCCTGCGAATTTCGGCGTCGCGGCCGATGACTGGATCGAGACGTCCCCGCCGGGCTTCCTGGACCAACTCACGTCCGTACTTTTCCAGCACCTCATAGGTCACTTCCGGGTTGGCGCTCGTGACGCGCTGGTGGCCGCGAATGGCCGTCAATGCCTTTAAGAGGCTCTCCCGGGTTAACTTGAACTCGTTGAAAAGGCGCTTGAGCGGCATATCGAGAGCCGGATCCAAAAAAGCCAGCAACAGGTGTTCTACGGAAATATATTCGTCTTTCAGGCCCCGCGCCTCTTCTTCGGCTTTTACCATGAGACGTTGCATCCGGGGTGTAATATATACCTTGCCATGTTCCATGCCCGGTCCGGTCACTCGGGGCTTTCGCTCCATTTCCCGACGGACCTGGCTGCGGAAGGCGTCACTGTCTATTCCCATCTTGTCCAGGAGTCGACGAGTCAACCCTTCTTCCTGGTCGACAAGGGCCATCAAGAGGTGTTCCCCATCGACTTCCGGATTTCCCTGCTGTACCGCCAGCGATTGGGCTGCCATAAAGGCTTCTTGACTTTTTTGGGTCAGCTTATTGAAATCCATGATCCCACCTCCAAAAATTCGTAGTAGTTTTTTCCTCTGTCATTGACTAACTTTGACCTTTGTGAGCTTATTATATCACCATTTTGCTAAGTTTATTCAAGAAGCACTTTTTTGAAATAGTCGTCAATAGGTTCGATAAATAGAGATTAAGTTTGATTATCTAGGAAATCCGCTAATTTTCAAGAGCATACACTATCGTATGAAATGTCCCATTCCGGTAGTTGACAACGCCTACACTCAGTGTAAAATTACACTATAGTGTGAAATTTTACACTCAATTGCCTAGGAGGGATGCCGATGAAGCGAGAAGACCCCGGTGTGCTGACACAGGAAACCTTTGACCAATTGGTTTCCGCAAAGCTGCGGCCCATTCGTACGGATGCTGATTTGACGCAGGATAAAATGGCTGAAATCATCGGCATATCGAAAAAAACATTAGTCGATGTGGAAAAGGGCCGAAAGACCTTAGGCTTTACAGCGGCGTCACTGACAGCCATATTATTTCGCCGAGGTGAGCCCGTTCAGTCCCTCTTTGGCGACATGACTATCGATGTCGTTGAATTCGTCTCCACTCGAGCGAAGTCTCGTGCCTGGTACAAAACCTTGGGAGGCCCGGTATGGTGGATCGAAGAAAGCCGGCAGGGGCCTTTCATCGTCCAAAAACACCGCTTCACTCCCTATTACCGGATCATCGACAGCGATCATTACCTCCATTATTACAGCCTCAACCGGGAAGAGACCTTCCAGCGATTGGCTGAACTCACCACGGGTACTATCGCTGAAGAGCCAAACCGGTAAGAATGTCCGAGAACGGCTACTCTGCTGTCGAATCGTGACCGGAAAGTCCCAACGAGTCCTAAACAGCTTCGTCTCGTCTATAAAGTTGATAAAGTCGTTCCCGACCTTTAACTGTCTCTATGGTGATCTAGAAAGGACGGTGAGAGTCAATGATGCTTCGGTACAAGTGGTTACGCAGCGAAATCGATCAGTGGTACACAGAGGGCCTGATTACATCCGAGCAGAGAGAACGGCTGCAAGAGCGTTATATCCCTTCGGAATGGCGTTCATCCCAAATCATTTTGTGGCTCGCCGGGTTGCTCGTCGGTCTGGGGATCATCTTGATGGTCGCCTCTAACTGGGACGAGATCAGCAGGTCGATCCGGCTGGGCCTGATCTGCAGCGTCATCATCGCCGCCTATACCACTGGGTATGTTCTTGCCTACGGCAAAGGCAACTACCCTCGTGTCGGCTCAGCTTTTTTGTTGCTGGGCTTGTTCGCTTACGGGGCCGGGATCTGGCTCGTCGGTCAGATGTATCATATCAGTTCCTATGACGCCACCGGCCTGGGGTTATGGTTTCTCGGGGCCATCGCTGTGGCTTACCTGACCGGGCACCCTCTCTTTTTCCTTTCAGCGTTAGTTCTTCTGACCACCTCCAATCTCAGCGATGCTGTGGACCATACCCTGTCTCTCGTCACCGGGCCCTGGTTTTACGGCGCCTTCATTGTGCTCGTTCTCCCTTTTCTTTGGCGGCACAACCGACCTGTACACCGTTATGGGGCTACCATCGCCTTCTTCTTCTGTATCCTCGCTCAATTGCTGGAATCGGAACAGAGTCTCATCTGGTTCTCCCTGTTCCCACTATGGGGGCTGATCTACGACCGCATCGCGGAAAAAGGCAATCGTCCCTTGCCACCGCTGCTGTTCACACCGTTGCTCTTCTGGGGCGCCTTTTTGGTAGAGATCCTATCTCTTATGAATCCGCCGCCGCTTGCACCCTTTTGGCCTTGGCTTACCGCCTTTTGGCTATTGTCGGCAGTGGCCATTCTATGGTTGGGTGCTCGAAAGCAAACCTCGCTCGAATCACTCGCTATGATCGCCTTGACCTCACCCCTTCCCTATGTCGCCAAGTACATTGAACCGGGAAAAGAGCTGATCGGCAACGGGAGCCCCATAGGAAGCAGCACCTTCTTGATGACCTACACGGAAGTTGCTGCCTTGTCGATTCTCTTTGTGGGAGCCATACTGCTGATCCAAAGCGGGAGCCGGCTCCGTGAAGAATGGCAGATCAACAGCGGGACCCTCTTTTTCCTGGTCTGTGTTCTTTACGCCTATGGTCGATACGCCTGGGGACTATTCGACAAGTCGCTATTCTTTATCGGCGGAGGCCTGGTCCTCTTTGTTCTCGGCTATACCCTGGAACGCAAACGGCGTCATCTTGTGGACGCCAGTCGCAAGGAGGTGTAATTCATGCGCCGCTTTGCCTTTATCGCCGTGGTTGCCTTGCAGGTGATCGTCTTGCTCCTGATGGCAGGCAGCCGGGCCGCCATCGTTTCATCCGGTCAAGAGATCCTCTTGAAAGCGGAGCCTGTCGACCCCCGCCATCCCTTCATGGGCGATTATGTCCGCTTGAGCTACAACATTTCCAACATCGATCTACGTCTCGTTTCTACCGATATCGCCGAAGAAAACTTCGACTATGGAAGCAAGGTGTACGTCGTCGTCGAAGACCAGCGAGGGCTGTACCACGCAGTTGGCCTTTATCAAAAGGAACCTGCAGCCGCTCCGGGACAGGTCGTCTTACAAGGACGTTACGACGGTTTTCACGATCAGGAACCTTCTGCTCGCGATCCTCTAGCCGCTCCCCTTGAAAAAGATCCCGTCCGTGACGGCAGACCGAAATTCGCTCGGATTGAATACGGCTTGGAAGAGTACTACCTGCCTGAGGGAAAGGGCCTTGAGTTGGAGCAAACTCTTCGCGAGCAAAAGAATCTCTACGCCCGCGTGAAAGTATGGCGAGGGGACAGCGTGCTCACGGGCCTGGTGCAGGCGGAATCCCTTTAGGAGGAAAGGAGGAGTAATCAATGGCTTCCTTCTGGCGTCAATGGAGTCATTACGCTCGCTTTGCCCTTCCCTTCTTACTCGGTCAGCAAGATGTGCCACTGATCTTAGGCCTTGTCGTCACTGACCGCTGTAACCTAGCCTGCAAGGATTGCCGGGTAGCGAATACGGGCCGCTCCGATATGACTTTTACGCAGATACAGGAAAAACTCCTTTCCTGCTATCGACGGGGCTTTCGAGAGCTGTACATCGAAGGCGGCGAACCTTTTTTATGGCGGGATCATGACTACCGGTTGGATGATGTCGTGGAAGAGGCACGGCGAATCGGCTTCTTTCACGTCCACATCTATACAAACGGTCACTTCCCCCTGCAGAGCCGGGCTGATCTGCTTTGGGTCAGCGTCGACGGCTTACGGGACCATTACGCCCGGATCCGTGGAGATCACTTTGAAAAAGTTCGAGCCAACATTTTTGCATCACCGATGCAAAAAAAGTCGATCGTCTATACGGTCAATCAACTCAACCGCGATCATATTGAAGTATTTCTCCGGACCGTAGCCCAGGATAAATGGCCGGTAGCCGGTGTGATGTTCTATTTTCATACCCCCTATTACGGCATCGACGAGTTGTTCATCCCGGCGAAAGAACGATCGTCGATCATCGACGAACTCATTCAACATAAGCAAAAGGGCCTTCCGGTCTACAATTCCATATCCGGTCTCCGCCTGCTGCAAAGCGGCAACTGGCGAAGACCAAGTCGTACTTATGCCATTATCGATCAAGACGGAGAATACCTATGCTGCCGCTATAACCGCCCCGAGATCTGCCGCGAATGCGGCTACGGCGCTTGTACAGAGGTGGCTGCCGCTCAGCAGTGGCATGTCGACGCCTGGCGTAACTTAGCCGGCTTTCTCTAAGCTTCTTCGATAAGGAGGATGGTCATGGTTCCCTCGTCAAGTCCCTGGTGGACTCGTTGGCTGCGTCGATACCTTGTCGGCGCCGAGCAAGAGTTCACCTTTCATCCGGTCCGCGATGTCCAGTTGCCTCAAATAAAGTCTGCCGGTTTGTACCTGCATGTTCCTTTTTGTAAAAGTCTGTGTCCCTACTGCCCTTATAACAAGATCGCCTACGCCGATTCCTGGGTAGAGCCCTATGTGCAGGCGGTGCTCCGTGAAATCGAAGAAGTCTATCGGCGATTGGGTTCGATCGATATTACCTCTATCTATATCGGCGGCGGAACACCGACCCATATCGCCGACAAGTTAGGGACCATTCTGGAATATGCCGCTTATCGCTTTCGTCTCACCGGTCCCGTCTGTATTGAGACAAATCCCATGGATCTCGAAAGCGGTTTTGTTGCAGCAGAGCAATTGAAGTCGATGGGCATAAAGCGGATCAGTTTAGGCGTTCAAAGCTTTGACGAACGATGTTTGTCCCTCTTAGGCCGCAAGTACTCGGCGCAAATCTTGCCTCCCACTTTACGCTCCCTGGTCCAGGCCGGTTTCGAAACGGTCAATGTCGATCTAATGTTTGCCCTGCCTGATCAAAGGGAGGAGGATGTACTGACTGATATTGCGAAATCCATATCTCTCGGCGTAGATCAAGTCACCTTATATCCCTTATTCACCTTTCCCTATACGACGGTGGGGAAATACCGGGCCATCAAAAAAGTAAAAATGCCGGACCTAACTGTCCGGCGGCGCATGTATAAACGTATCCATGATTACTTCTTACAACAAGGTTGGCACCGGGTATCGGTCTGGGGCTTTGCCAGAGAGCAAGCACCGCGTTATTCCTCCGTGACTAGAGACGAATATATAGGATTAGGTCCAGGTGCCGGCTCTCACTTACCAGGTTTGTTTTACATAAACACGTTTTCTGTAGAAGCATATATTCAAGCGATGAAACAAAAGGAGCGGTTACCGGTCGCGATGTCGCTACGACTGAACGACTCCCTAAGCTTTTATCACTGGTTGTATTGGCGGTTATACGATACGGCGATACCCATAGGCCCCTTAGAGAAGCAGCGAGAAAAAGGAGACCGAAGACCCTTGGACCTCGTTCGTTTTCTTCAGTGGGTAAAATGGGCCGAGGTAACAGAGGATTTCGCTATCTTAACGGAACCGGGAGCCTTCTGGCTGCACTTGATGCAAAATTATTTTGCTCTCGACTATGTAAACCGGATCTGGTCGACGGCAGGAGAAACACCATGGCCTGAAGCGATAAACATCTGATACTCTTGATACTCTTCTAAAAAGCAAAAACCTCAGACGTTTCCGTCTGAGGTTAACTCTCTTATTGGCTCCTCGAGTAGGATTCGAACCTACAACCTACCGGTTAACAGCCGGTTGCTCTACCGTTGAGCTATCGAGGAACGGTATTCAGGACATTGATTTGTCCCTTGAAAACTACACAGGTGATAATTTTATTTGATTCCGTTACGGACGGTTCCCACGTCGTTTCGGCGCTTAAGCGCCGACGACTGAGGTCACCCAGTCCCGCTGCATCAAATAAAATTATCTGGAAGTAAAGCTTGTAAGGTCAAGTCCTCGACCAATTCGTACCCGTCGACTGAACACCTCACGGCGTGTACATCTCGGGCCGATCGACCAGGTCATCTTCCTGGGGTCTTACCTCTTTCGAGTGGGAAGTCTCATCTTTGGGTCGGTTTCGCGCTTAGATGCTTTCAGCGCTTATCCGCTCCCGACATAGCTACCCAGCGCTGCCGTTGGCACGACAACT
>NZ_JACVHF010000129.1 GCF_014502795.1 Heliobacterium chlorum | reverse complement strand
CGCCCGTAGCTCAGCTGGATAGAGTAATTGACTACGAATCAAGAGGTCAGGGGTTCGAATCCCTTCGGGCGCGCCATTTCTTCATAGGATGACGGTTACAAATGATCGTCGTTGATATGAAGGAGATACTAAAAATTACCTGTTGCCTTGCCGTGAACGATGTGTTAATATTTATAACTGTCGCCGGCAGGTGCCGACGGACAAAAACATCTGGTCCTTGAAAATCAAACAGTTGTTAAAGCAAAAGCGTGCGAACTAAAGTCAATTCGGCCCGCGCAAGCGGGACGGATAACTTCTTAAGAGTCGATAGACTTCTGTTACAAGAAGCTTTGACTGGATAAGAAAATTTAATCAATAAGAGCTTGACTCAAGCTTATCTACATTTTTTGTGGAGAGTTTGATCCTGGCTCAGGACGAACGCTGGCGGCATGCCTAACACATGCAAGTCGAACGGAGCGATGAAGTTTCGATGGATTCGCTTAGTGGCGGACGGGTGAGTAACGCGTGGATAACCTGCCTGAGAGTGGGGGATAACAGCCCGAAAGGGCTGCTAATACCGCATAACGTTGTCTGGGGACATCCCCGGACAACCAAAGGAGCAATCCGCTCTTGGATGGGTCCGCGTCCGATTAGCTAGTTGGTGAGGTAATAGCTCACCAAGGCGACGATCGGTAGCCGGCCTGAGAGGGTGAACGGCCACACTGGGACTGAGACACGGCCCAGACTC
>NZ_JACVHF010000128.1 GCF_014502795.1 Heliobacterium chlorum | reverse complement strand
ATGCTGGCTCCGCACTATCGGAATCCGACGATAGAGAAAAGTGCTTAAGTGGTTCGTATTCGAGGAATTGATGTCGATGTGGATGTGACCGCAGAGATACAAAAATACGATTGGCAAAAGCCCCGATGGTCAACGAACAACTTTTACGCCTGTTCACCTTTTCGAGAGGATCGCCATCCGTCATTTTCGATTCGCTTAGATTCTGGTGTCTGGATCGATGGTGGAGGAGTCGATGAAGAGTGGAAAAAGGGCAACTTTATTAAAATACTGAGTTTTTTGCGTAATGAGACGTATGAAGAAACCCAGGATTATCTACTATCGACGTACGGATTTCATTCAGGTTCGATCGACTCCCTTGAGCTTTCCATTCATCTGGCCGTTAAAGAGGAACGAATGACTCCCATTTCGATGGATATGTTGCTTCCCTATCGGTTTCGGCACCCGTACTTGGCTAAAAAAAGAGGAATTATGGAAAAGACACAGCGTCTCTTCCAAGTCGGATACGACAAAAAAGCCAAGGCAATCACATTACCTTGGCTGGATAAACAAGGACAATTAGTCAATATCAAGTTCCGTAGCGTCCATGATAAACGATTCTGGTATTCCCATGGGGGATCCCCAATTCGAAACCATCTCTATGGTTTGCATTTAATTCACCGGTATATGCCCGCTAAGGCGTATCTGGTGGAAAGCGAAATCGACGCAATGACCTTATGGCAAATGGACTGTCCGGCGATA
>NZ_JACVHF010000127.1 GCF_014502795.1 Heliobacterium chlorum | reverse complement strand
ATGCTGGCTCCGCACTATCGGAATCCGACGATAGAGAAAAGTGCTTAAGTGGTTCGTATTCGAGGAATTGATGTCGAAGTGGATGTGACCGCAGAGATACAAAAATACGATTGGCAAAAGCCCCGATGGTCAACGAACAACTTTTACGCATGCTCGCCCTTTCGAGTGGATCGCCATCCGTCTTTTTCGATTTGCTTAGATTCTGGTGTATGGATCGATGGTGGAGGAGTCGACGACGAGTGGAAAAAGGGCAACTTTATTAAAATACTGAGTTTTTTGCGTAATGAGACGTATGAAGAAACCCAAGATTATCTGCTATTAATGTACAGTTTTTATCCGGGTTCGATTGAATCCATGGAGCTTTCCATTCAACTGTCCACGAAAGAGGAACGGTTAACTCCTTTTTTGAGCGATACGTTGCTTCGATACCGGTTTCGGCACCCGTACTTGGCTAAAAAAAGAGGAATTATGGAAAAGACACAGCGTCTGTTCCAAGTCGGATACGACAAAAAGGCCAAGGCAATCACATTACCTTGGCTGGATAAACGAGGACAATTAGTCAATATCAAGTTCCGTAGCGTCCATGATAAACGATTCTGGTATTACTCTGGCGGACACCCAATCCGGAACCATCTCTATGGCTTGCATTTAATTCATCGGCATATGCCCGCTAAGGCGTATCTGGTGGAAAGCGAAATCGACGCAATGACCTTATGGCAAATGGACTGTCCGGCGATA
>NZ_JACVHF010000126.1 GCF_014502795.1 Heliobacterium chlorum | reverse complement strand
GGCTCGCTGAAGCACATTTCGGCAATACGCAGTGATCAATTGAAATGCTTCTGGATTGTCTTTTTGAAACGGTATCGTATCAGCCAGGACTCGACCATACGCCACAGGAATGCCTGTTTGCCCCCACAATCCTCCGTTACCGCTTTCCCCGTGTAGTTTTAGGTAGGCATAGCAGTGCTCATGGCACAGGGCAACGTGGCCCGCTTTTTTACATTTAGGAGAGAGTAAACACTTGATAATACTCATTCCCCCTCACTTCCCCGCTGCAATCGCGCCATAATCTCGTCTACACTTCGACCACCATGTTTTTTCACTTCACTAATTGACGAGCTTTGTCGCTCTTTTTCTTGAACTACAGCGAGAGCCTGCGGGGCTAACCAATGGACCATTTGATTGATCGCTGGACGTGGGTTGGCCTTTGACTTCCAACGCTGGTCATATTCTTGAAAGATGGTGTCAATGATCGTTTTTATCTGTACTGGCGAATATGCAGACAGCAGATTCTTCTTTATCCAACTCATGTCCCGGCTCCAAACCGGGTTATAGTTGACAAAATACTGGTTCCGGTAACGATGACAGAAGTATTGGATTACATCTCTGGGCAGAGATAAGTTATATTGTTTTTCTTCTCCGGCCAGTGATCCTCGACCGGTTTGGTTATCTTGTTTCTGGTTGTTATGGTTCTTGTTACTATGGTTATAGTTAGTGTCAAAGGTGTTTGACATCGCGACGTCGAGCTCTTTGACATCGGA
>NZ_JACVHF010000125.1 GCF_014502795.1 Heliobacterium chlorum | reverse complement strand
TGTTTCCAGGAACGAATCATAGCTGTAACTGTAGCGATTCCTGTACCTAGGGCAAACATGTGAATTGCAGATGCTAAAAACAATGCACCACCTTGAGACAGGGAGTTTGTTGCAAAAGCCAATACCGCTTGATACATTATCGACGCAGGCACAAGCGGGATAAAACCCGAAATAACAAATAGTGTGGAAGGCGTCTTGTGGTATCTGGCCAAATGTTCGGCAATAAGCGCGACAGTAGCGCCCGCGAGAAACAATCCAATACCACTGGGCAAGTTAAAAGCGACAATAAATGAATACACAATACGCCCAAGCACTCCAACGGCTACGCTACTAAATATCAAAGCCCAGGGTCCTTGAAAATAAGTGAAAAATGTTGCATTGGAGATACCAGCTAACACAGGATATAAGGCGAGTGTAATACTATTTACTGAAGCAGCGGCAATCACATCGCTAAAACTACCACTAATCGATAATACGGCACCAGCGCTCGCAAATAAAGAGAGCATCAACCCAGCCGTTTCGAGTACGCCAACCGCACCACTGATGAGGTCGCCTGCGATGATGTTTCGGATGGAGTTAATCATGGCGGTGCCGGGGAAAATCGTAAGGAGTAAACCAGTAACAAGTGGGCCGTCATCGATCCCAAAAAAACGGCAAATGATTATGGACAACGCAGATCCAACAAACCCTAAGAAAATTTCTCGTACAAAAGATAACTGACCAATAAAGCTTAGTTTTTCTAAGATACCAAATAGAAAC
>NZ_JACVHF010000124.1 GCF_014502795.1 Heliobacterium chlorum | reverse complement strand
ATGGTGGGCCTAGGTGGACTCGAACCACCGACCTTACGATTATCAGTCGTACGCTCTAGCCAGCTGAGCTATAGGCCCATATGCACCTGACAAGGTTTATCTTGTCAAGGTTTTCACCGGTTTACCCGGTCGATCCGGCAGCGACCTACTCTCCCAGGGACCAACGTCCCAAGTACCATCGGCGCAGGAGGGCTTAACTACCGTGTTCGGGATGGGAACGGGTGTGACCCCTCCGCCATTGCCACCAGATCAGTTTGCAGTTGTTGAGGTCCATCCGGCTCATCACCGGAATTAAGAGTTTACTATACACAGTTGATGTTTTCAACCGGTAAGTTTCTCCAGTCCCTCAAAATCAAACAGTTGTGTGCTATTGCGTGCTAACCGTTCCGTTCGGACCTGTCCCATCGAGCTCTATCGAGATGCTGCTCATTAAACAGTTAAACTGCCAATTTACGTATCTCTATAAGAGCATAACTGGGAGGTCTCCGTCCGGTTCGACCTCGACATCTCACTGCGTAGCGGTTTCATCCCTTCACTAGTAAACCTAGCAAGGTTCATCCTCTACCGTGACGAGTCTCCATAGAAAGGAGGTGATCCAGCCGCACCTTCCGATACGGCTACCTTGTTACGACTTCACCCCAATCATCGACCCCACCTTCGGCGGCTGGTTCCTTACGGTTACCTCACCGACTTCGGGTGTTGCCAACTTTCGTGGTGTGACGGGCGGTGTGTACAAGGCCCGGGAACGTATTCACCGCGGTATGCTGACCCGCGATTACTAG
>NZ_JACVHF010000123.1 GCF_014502795.1 Heliobacterium chlorum | reverse complement strand
TGGGTCTAAAGTCCCTTTTTTCAATATCAAATACATGATATCTTAATATTATCCTTCCTAACTATTCCACATGCCAGCCGGAGCATAAAGCTTCGGCATTTTTTTGCCCTATTGATAACATCTAAGGTATATCTATTCGGTTTTGTTCATAATTTTTACTAACCCTTCACTTGGCACAAACACCACAGGTTCATCCCTGCAAACTTATGCGGGGTATTTTTTTATCCTTAATTCGGAGGTTTAGCACCGAGTCTGCTAAATCCAAGGCTCATAAACACTGTGTTCGGTTTGAAAATGAGTTGGAGGATGTGAGGATTCGGCGTTTCTGTAAAAATCTTGACGTTTTTATTGAAAAACCCAAATGGAATAGTTATAATTAAAACGACAAAGTTGTCATAAATTGGGCTAACCAGAAGAACTGGAGGCTTAGTACGTTTGTACCAAGCCTCTTTTTTCTTCAAAGCATTATCGCCTTCAGCGGGGGTGTCAAAGTGAGACAGTGAGAGCATTTGCTTATAGTCCGTAAGGGTAACGCAACTAAACCGCTAGGTGACTCTTTTCTAAATTCCGAATCATTACTGAAATTGAGGTGTCCCATAGATGCCGTCACGAATAATGGTAGCAGACGATAACCCGGGTATTCGAATGTTACTCCAGACAATATTGCGATATCGTGAAGACATCATTATCGATTGTGCGAAAAATGGCTCTGAAGTCATTGCCTTATCGAACAGCAATCATTATGACCTCATTATATTAGATATTCGGATGCCCGATGTAGA
>NZ_JACVHF010000122.1 GCF_014502795.1 Heliobacterium chlorum | reverse complement strand
TATGGCCAGAGAAATTACAGGGGCAAGCCCCCCGTCGGGCACTGAGCGAGTACACTCAATGTTTCAAAGGAGCGTGACCATGAGCACCGGATCTCTTCTTGACGAATTGTTACAACAATGCCACTTTCAACAACGCAGCGACGATCTGGGGCCCATGGCCCATCAAGCAGCGAAGTCCGAAATTCCGTACTTGACCTTCCTCGAACAGGTGCTTACGGCAGAAGTAACCGTTCGGGACGAAAAGAATATGGAATCCAGACTCAAACAAGCTGGATTTCCCTATATTCGTACGTTAGAGGAATTTGACTTTGCCTTCCAGGCATCGCTATCGAAACGGCATATCCAACAGCTTACCACGATGCAATGGGTGGACAATGCGTTCAATTTATTTTTCTTAGGACCTCCAGGAACTGGGAAAACCCACCTTTCGGTCGCTATTGGGCTAAAAGCGGTAAACCAGGGCTATAAAGTTCGCTTTATTTCCATGGATCAACTGGTGACGGCCTTTCGCAATGAAGCCAGTGACCCAAAAGCCCAACGGACCTTACGCGCCATCCGAAAAGCAGACTTGGTCATCATCGATGAACTTGGATTTCTGCCGGTGACACGTACGGAGGCCAATCAGTTCTTTCAACTGGTGAATGACCTATACCAGAGAACTTCCATTGTCATTACTTCAAACAAGAGCTTTGAAGAGTGGACGGAAGTCTTTGGGGATAACGTAATCACCACGGCGATCCTCGACCGATTAGTGCATCATAGTGAACTCTTCTCTCTTTCGGGGGA
>NZ_JACVHF010000121.1 GCF_014502795.1 Heliobacterium chlorum | reverse complement strand
AAAGAGATGGCAAAGCGAGAACCGACGTGGGAAGAAGTCTGGTTCACTGGATGGGTGCGGCCATCCGGTAAATTACAGACAGCGATCCTGGCGTTGAAAATCGGTGAGTTGGATAAAGAACGATTGAAGGGTGTCAAGGCTGCTATTGAGGCGGGGGAAATCGGTCTCGGTGTAGAGAGCCTGCGGAAATTAACTAAGGCCCATGCGTTGCGTCTCTGGAGAGAATTGCAGGAAAAGCGAAAGCACGCTGTACTAAAAGAGATGGTTGCTCACACGCCGGAAAATTACCGCTTAATTCAAACAGAAGATCAAATAGAGCGGTTGGTCGCTGATCTACAAGATGAACCAATTATAGCCTTCGACACGGAGACAACAGGTTTGGACGTGTACCGGGATGTAATCGTTGGCATGTCGCTAACTTTACCGAAGGCGGATTATCACGTTTATATTCCGGTGGCCCATAAAGTCGGTAAACAGTTGTCCCGGGAACGAGTGTTAGAATGGCTGCGTCCAATGCTGGAAAATCCAACGGTCGGGAAGGTACTGCATAACGCCAAGTACGATATGCACATGTTGATTCGCCATGGAATCCGGATGCGAGGGATGGCTCACGATACCCGCGTGGCTATGGCCTTGTTGAATGAGAATGAGCCATCTTATGCCCTAAAGAATCTAGCCACAAAATATGGTCGCAAATTTGGATTTGAAGATACCAGCCACACCTTTGATGAACTCTTTGGAAAAACCCGATTTGATGAAGTGTCATTGGATGTCGCTCTGGTCTATGCGGCGAAGGATACACAC
>NZ_JACVHF010000120.1 GCF_014502795.1 Heliobacterium chlorum | reverse complement strand
AAAGAGATGGCAAAGCGAGAACCGACGTGGGAAGAAGTCTGGTTCACTGGATGGGTGCGGCCATCCGGTAAATTACAAACAGCGATCCTGGCGTCGAAAATCGGTGAGTTGGATAAAGAACGATTGAAGGGTGTCAAGGCCGCCATTGATACAGGGGAAATCGGTCTCGGTGTAGAGAGCCTGCGGAAATTTACGAAGGCCCATGCGTTGCGTCTGTGGCGAGAGCTACAGGATAGACGGAAAGACACTGTGCTGAAAGAGATGGTGGCCAATTCACCGGGAAATTACCGTTTGATTCAAAGCGAAGACCAGTTAGAACAGGTAATCGTTGATTTACGAAATGAACCTATTATAGCATTCGACACGGAGACTACAGGTTTGGATGTATACCGAGATGTAATCGTTGGCATGTCGCTGACTTTACCGAAGGCGGATTATCACGTTTATATCCCGGTGGCCCATAAAGTCGGTAAGCAGTTGTCCCGGGACCGAGTGTTGGAATGGCTGCGTCCAATGTTGGAAAATCCAACGGTCGGGAAGGTACTGCATAACGCCAAGTACGATATGCACATGTTGATTCGCCATGGAGTCCGGATGCGAGGGATGGTTCACGATACCCGCGTGGCTATGGCCTTGTTGAATGAGAATGAGCCATCCTATGCCCTAAAGAATCTAGCCACAAAATATGGTCGCAAATTTGGATTTGAAGATACCAGCCACACCTTTTATGAACTCTTTGGAAAAACCCGATTTGATGAAGTGTCATTGGATGTCGCTCTGGTCTATGCGGCGAAGGATACACAC
>NZ_JACVHF010000011.1 GCF_014502795.1 Heliobacterium chlorum | reverse complement strand
TGGCGAAATAAGAATGCTAAATCCGAAGAAATTTTACGCATTCAAAAGAAGGTCAGGGTTGCCTGATGGGGCACTAGTCTAACCCCATTTTATATATGAGTAGTTTGGGTTCGAGTGAAAAGTAGGAGTGCAATTCGTTTGCCCCGTGTTATTGGAAAAGCTGAGTTTCTTTTCGCAGCGTTAAACACCTACGGGGGTTTGTGTTCAACTTTGGATTAACATCTTAGAACGATGTGATACCTATTGCAATCAAAACGCTAAAAACAAATCCACCGATATTGATGATTAGAGAGTTTTTCATGTAGTTCACCTCGTTTTAGTAATTTACTCTTTCCGTATTCTAGTCGAGGTGACTTAAAAATCTCTGAAAAAACGTACCGCTTAGCAGGGCAAACAAGTTCCCGAAAAACAATTACGCTCACGGCGATGAGGGGAAAATATATGAAGAAAAAGATTTTGTTTTTATGTACCGGAAATTCTTGTCGCAGTCAAATGGCAGAAGGCTTTGCAAAAAGATTGGGACCAGGTATCTTTGACGTTTATAGTGCGGGGATAGAAGCCCATGGCTTGAATCCTCGTGCTGTTCAAGTAATGTCTGAAGCTGGAATAGATATTTCCAAACAAACTTCCGATGTTCTCACAAAAGAAATGCTTAACGGAACCGACTTGGTCATCACACTTTGTGGTGACGCGAAAGATAAATGTCCCATATTACCTGCTGGATGTCAGCATGTCCATTGGGGGCTACAAGATCCGGCCCGGGCTACGGGAAGTAAAGAAGAAGTGATGTCAAAATTCCGTGAAGTAAGGGATGAGATTGCTTTCCGGATTCAGAAATTGGTGAGTGAACTTTAGTTTTCCATTTAGACGGTCCTGGTACCTACCAGGGCTGTTTTCTTTTTGACGAGCCCCCTGCAGATACCAGTAAGAGTGTAGGTACCCCAAACTAAAAAGACCCACGAACCATTTTTGATTAATGGCTGAGGGTACCGGAAATTCTCACATCGATACTCCGATGTGTCCAATAATTTTGAACCTGTTAATCTACAAGTTTTGTTGTGGCTTCTGCTATTTTATCGGTACTTTCTTGGATAGTACATATTGTAGCAGATCACTCCTCAATTAGAAGCAGTTTGTACTTGTGAGAAATTGTCTACGTTTTCCAATTTATTAAGTGAACCTTCAACGTTGTGTCATCAACTGCGTTATCGGATTAAAGAGCGGATAGAGTGAAGGCCTTAATACTGTTTCCAACAGCGAACCGAACTGTAACCCTTTGATTTCCTCACTCATACGTTTAAATGGAAAAAATCCGTTTGAAGGAGTGTATCTAATGCCTCATCGATATCCCTATTGTTCCCCGTGCCAATATGTTTCTCCTCTAAAACAAGAAACTTTACGGACTGTTGAACCCGTAGTTGAATACGGGCTAAGGGAAGCACAAATGGTATCTGTTCCTCACGCTATGAGGGAAGCGGTTGCTATAGCCTATTTAATCGGTAGAGGGTATGATCAGTATACTGCCCGGCAAATTGTCGAGTCGTGGGAGATTAACGAACGTTTTTATTGATATAAAAAAGAGCGTCTGGCTTCTTTAACTGCCATGACGCTTTTTAATCTTTAGCTAAGCCCTCATAGTAACAGCATATGGAACTTATTCGTATCATACTTACTATGATTTTTGTCAACAGAGTAATAACCCCGAAATTTATTTTTGAATAATGGTATCAACTGTTACGAACTCATATCCCTGCGAACGTAATAAATCAATCATTTCGGGTAGTGCTTCAACCGCTGCGTTCAATTGCCCGGGAATGGTGGCCTTACAATGTTGTAAAATAATACTTCCCGGTGTAACCTCTTTGTTCACTACATCTAGTATTTGATGCTTGGTTTTTCCTTTAAGGTCACGACTGTATATTGACCACTCAATGACTTTATAACCCAAGTTTTGAAGTTCCGTTATTATGGTTCCATTTATAGAACCATAGGGTGTCCGAAATAACTTGGTCTTCAGTCCTGTGATACGGTGTATCTCATTCTCTGTTAATTGAATTTCGTTCACAGCCTCGACTGTGGATAAATTAGTTAGTTTTGGATGATCCCAAGTGTGATTACCGATTGCATGACCTTCCTGTGCGATCTGTCGCAATACCTCCGGAAATGTATTCGCCTGTTTACCGACAATAAAGAATGTAGCTTTTACTCCTTTTTCGCGAAGAATATCGAGAATTCGCGGGGTGTAGAAATTATCGGGCCCATCGTCAAATGTTAATGCAACATACCTTTTATCGGAGACTCCTTTATAGAATAAGGTGCCTTGATATTCTTCTTGTAATGATTTCGCCTGTTCAGGATTAATATTGTAGTCTTGTAATTCTCTAACGGGGATCGTCGTATCGGAACCGGGATCAGTTAACCGTTTGAAGGGATTTTTTACGCAGGAAGATATTATGATCGTCGGAATAAGGATAAGCGTTATAGTCCGAGTATTCTTAATCATTAAATCTACGCCTTTTTTAATGTTCTTTGACTATATCATGTCCGCTTAATATCTCCTTCATTTACAAACTACATAACACCAAAGTGGAGCTTAATCTGCCCCTAAAAAACAATTTGTTCCAAACCCCATATCCCACCTGAACCCCTGTAATGGTCTACGTTCGACTTGACCCCTTTTGTTAAAAAGCACAAGCATCGTGAGGTGTTCCCCCCCCAGATTTGGGATGGCTGCTATTCTTTTTTATAAATTTTCTAAAAAACTTTACACAAAGACTCTTTACCGAGTAGTGATTGTGAGGTTATTCTTATTTTAAAGAGAGGGGGAATACTATATGACATTTAAAACCCGGCTTTCCTTATCCTTCGGACTCTTAATTTTATTCACGTGTATCTTAGGGTTTTTATCCGTCAATGCTACCCGCCTCATCGCAGATCAATCCAATGAGTTTTTTGAAGACCGCTTTATTCCCGTCGTTGATCTTACCACGGTCAATCATCGATTACAGAAAATCCGAATAAGCGCCTTAATGTCCGTCAGGGAAGACGATCCAAACCGTTCCAAGTATGCGAGCGAAGCAGCCGCACTTGAGCAGGAAATTAACGTGTTTATGGACAAGTACCGGTCAACCTATTTCGTCGATGAAGAGAAAAAAGCCATACAAACCTGGGATGACGCTTGGGGAAAGTACAGAGATGGGTTCCATCGAACATTTGACCTGGCATTGAAAGGCGACCTTAGGGCTGCCAAAGAAAACTCCTCTAAAGTTACCGCAGACTATGATAAAGCAGAAGATGCCATTCAACAGTTGAAATACATAAATGTAAGAGTCGGACAAGAACTCCATCAAAAGAACCTAACGGAATCTAAAAAAATTATATCGGCTTCATGGATCTTTTCGCTGATTGCAGCGATCGTCGGGATCGCGATTGCTTCCTTTGTAATCCGTTCTGTAGTTATTCCCGTAGGTGCACTGATAAATAAAGTTGAGGAAATTAGTGAACGAGGCGGAGACCTTACTCAACAAGTAGATGTCCGTTCAAAGGATGAAATCGGCCAATTAGGCAACGGAATCAATAAACTGATCACAAAACTACGCACATTAGTATCTGATGTGGCGAACGTCGCGGAAAAAGTATCTTCGGGAGCCAATGAATTAAATACGGTTACTTCAGAGATCACCTGTGCGGCAGAACAAGTGGCGATTACGATTAGCGAAATCGCCAAAGGGAATCAGCAAGTGGTAGAATCAGTGTCATCTTCCGTTGAGTTATTGCAGAACGTCAACCATATGAGTAACGATACATCTGAGATCATAGAGAAGACGACGACCCAAGAGTCGCGAACGGTAGCTCTGGTATTACAATCGGGGCAAAGCGCCGTGGATCAACAACGGGAGATGGTCGGTCAAAACAGCGACACATCAAGAAATGTCTCCGTAGCCATTCGTGATCTGGTCCATAAGACCGAAGCCATTCATACGATTGTGCAAACGATAACAGGGATCGCCAGTCAAACGAATCTCTTGGCACTGAATGCTGCCATCGAAGCCGCCCGAGCCGGTGAATATGGTCGAGGTTTTTCCGTGGTAGCGGATGAAGTCCGTAAGCTGGCCGAGGAATCGCTGCGGTCCGCCCAGGAGATCACAGAACTCATCGGTGATATCATAAAAAGTGTAGAAGATGTAGATAAACAAGTACACAATTCCGAAGTCATCGTGGAAAAACAAGAAAAAAGTGTCCAACAGCTACATCGAGTCTTTTCGGATATCAATCAGAGTACCGACGATATGGTTCTAAAAGTCATGAACGTCGGAGAAAAAAGTAAAGAAGTACAGAATGCGGTGAACGTTTTAAATGATGCAATGCGGCAAATCGCCGCCGTTACACAGGAAACGTCCGCCGGCTCGCAAGAGGTAGCGTCATCGACAGAAGAACTTACCGCTAATATCGAGCAAGTTTCAACGATGACAAACACCTTGGCCGAGATGGGAATGGACTTACAGCGACTCATGGGGCAGTTTAAATACTAAAAGTAAAATAGAAATCTTAAACCACAAATGATCAAAATCAATATAAGTAGATTTACCTCTTTAGCTTAAAAAGCCCGGTGATACTTTTGTAGCAAGTATCCCGGGTTTTATAGAGTTCTCAATTTTGTAAGCAAATTTTAAGTATAGGGAGTAAAATTGGTTGTCAGATGGACAGTCAACCAAAAAACGGTAAAAAATCGTGGCGTATCTATTACTATAGATCATATCTGTCATAAAAAAAATGCATTGTATTTATAGCTAACAACCCCGTATAATGCTCGTAAGTGAAAGTGAGATTATTCGCAAAATAGTGCTATAAAGACAAGGAAGTGATAATTGCACTACAGTATTGAGATGTATTATACCACAAAAATATGCTGAATAGGACAACTTTGACTCGTAAAAGCAAAGGTAAGAATGAATGAAGTGCAAGGGGAGTATGTATGAAAAAATTTAATATGAAACCGAAAGTGGTATTTGAAGCCGGTTCAATCAAATACCTGTCGACCTTGAAAAAAGGGAAAGCTTTTGTCATTACCGATCCTTTTATGATCAAGGCGGGATTTGCCGCTAAAATCCTCGAACTCTTAGAGGGCAATGAGATTGAATATACCCTGTTTTCGGACATAAAGCCTGATCCGCCGATCGAAACGGTCTCCCTAGGCGTGGAGCAGATGCTCAAAGCGGCCCCGGACATCATAATCGCTTTGGGCGGTGGTTCTACCATCGATGCGGCGAAAGCCATCTTGATGTTTACGCAAGATCTATCGAAAAAAAGCGGTGTTCCCTATAAAAGACCGCAGTTCATCGCCATTCCGACGACCAGTGGAACCGGATCTGAGGTTACGTCTTTCTCCGTAATTACCGTTAATAACCAAAAGGTTCCTTTGGTTCATATAGATATGTTACCCGATGTGGCGATTATCGATGCCGACTTGGTAAAGACGGTACCGCCGCAAATCACCGCAGATACAGCTATGGACGTGCTGACCCATGCCTTCGAGGCCTACGTATCGAAAAAAGCTTCCGATTACTCCGACGCTATGGCTGAAAAAGCGGTGAAATTGGTTTTTGCATATATCGTGAGAGCCTATAAAAACGGCAACGATATCGAAGCGAGGGAGAGACTTCACAACGCCTCCTGTTTGGCCGGGATGGCATTTAATAACGCCATGCTGGGAATCAATCATAGTATCGCTCACGCTATAGGAGGCGTTTTCCATATTCCCCACGGCCGGGCGAACGCCATATTGTTGCCTCATGTTCTCGCCTACAATGCCGGCTTGGAAAGCGAAAATGAGACGGTGACAGCGGCTAGATACGCTGAACTGGCCAAAGTTCTCGGTCTTCCGGCCCGTACCGTTCGGGAAGGCGTTCTCAATTTGATCTGTGCCGTACAAATTCTTTTGACGGAAACGAATACGCCGATGACCATGAAAGACCTTGGTATCAACAGAGGCGATTTCTTACAAAAGGTTGATGCCTTGGCCGATGCCGCCCTTGCCGATAAGTGTACAGATACGAACCCGCGAAAGCCCAATAAAGAGGAAATCGTTAAAATTATCACGTCGCTGTATGAGGGTTAACTCAATAGAAAGCTCTTCCATATGGAGACAAAGTACTATCCCTGAATCTAAGCGTAGACTAAGCATCATTACAAGTTAAAAGGCCCGAAAAGCTAGACCTCCACAGGGGCGTGGGTCAAGCTTTTCGGGCCTTTATTTTTATTCCGCATAGGGTAACTCGATATTAGAATTATGCACAGACAAGGTCTTTTGTTTTCATGGTCATATCTTCTTTCTTACGATTATGTTAGATTTACTTGCTACCTGTAATCTGGGTATAAGTCGTCGGTATAACATAAGTAGAAAGCTTGCCTTTGCCAAAAATGAGTTTGGGGCTGCCTAACATGAGCATATAGCGAATATCGATGATGGCTTTCATGAACATGGCCATCGTACCGCGTACTTTTATCCCAAAGACCTTACCGACAGCGTCGTGGGCACCCAGGGAAGCGACAGCCCCTTTCATAAAGGGAACAAAGCTCTTTAACTCCTGGCCTCCGCGCATAAGGGTTGCAATGTTTTGGGCGCAAACGTCAGACTGCAAGATGGCAAGTTGTGCCGTCGGGGGATAGGGCCGGCCTGTGCGCTTGTCCAGAAAAGCAGAGCAGTCACCTAAAACAAAGACATTATCATAACCGGGAATACGCAGATCGTCTCCAGCGGGAATTCTTCCTCGCGGCGCTTCAAAGGCACTACCGCAGACAACGCTGTTTCCCTGTACACCACCGGTCCAGATGACTGTAGCTGACTCAATTCTTTCTTCGCCCGCTTCAGTAAGCAAGGTCACTCCTTGAGGGTCCACTGATTTAATCCTCGTGGAAAGGCGGAATTCAACACCTAATCGTTCTAAAGCCTGTTTCGAGTAATCGGCTAAGTCAGGATCAAATCCTGCTAAAATCCCAGGAGCCGCTTCTACGTTGAGCAGTTGAACGCGGTGGGGATCGATAGCGTACTGCTCACAAAGAGATGGGATCCGTTCTGCCAATTCGGCGGCAAACTCGATACCGGTAAAGCCAGCGCCGCCAACGATGAAGGTCAGTTTTTCCTGCTCATCGTTACGATTAGCAAAGTTGGCGAAAAGGGATTCAATCTTACGGCGAATCTTTCGAGCACTGTTCATGCTGCGGATGGTTAAAGCATGCTTCATGATCCCGGGAATTCCGAAGGTAGCCGGTTCAAATCCAAGGGCGACGACCAGGTAATCATAGGTGAGCGGTTCCCCATGGCTAAGAATTACGCTACGCTCCTCTTTTCGAACTTCCAGCACTGTGTCTTTTATGAAATGAACCCGGTTCGTATCGATAACATCCTGAATCTGAATGGTGATACGATCCTCATCACCCGTTCCGGCAGCCACTTCGTGCAGCCATGTGGTCAGGTAGTGATAATTGTGTTTATTGACGAGAACAATCTCAGCCTCGTCGTTCGAGAGAAGATTTTGCAGGCGTCGGGTCGTTAAGATTCCGGCATAACCGGCACCTAATACGACAATACGAGGCTTTCTAGCTTCCATGACTGTTCCCTCCACATAAACGATTAATTAAGAATTTCACAACTCGGGTTTAAGAAAAGGCCATATTGACGCTGTAGAAGGTTTGGTCAACATCGCCTGCCTTTTGTCTATGGTATGATTATAGTTGAAGATCGTTTATGAATAAAATGCATATTCTGCATGGTGGGTATAAGTGAAAGACATACATAGGATTTAATCCTTGACAGAAAAAATCCATGACGGACATGTCCGGTCATGGATTTTTGTTTTGTACAATGAAGGATAAAAACTCTTTGGCCGCCGCTGGTAACGGAATCGATTTATGATGAACTACGCCGATATACCTCGGCGGTATCGGTTCTAAAGGTGTTACTTCGTAAAGGGAAGAGTCTCTCAATTCCTTGGAGATGAAATTTTTAATGACGCAAGCGACGCCGAAGTCGATCAAGGCAAACTGGATGAGCAATTCAAAGTCGCTCAGTTCGAATTCGGGCTTGATTGAAAGATTGTTTTGAGCAAGATATTTTTCAAAGTAGATTCTCGAACTGCTCGCCTTTTCCAAGAGAATCAGTGGATATTGAAGGATCTCCTTGATCGAACGGGGCGTCTCTGCTAGTTGTCGATACTTTTCTCCGACGACGAAACAGTCTTGAATCTTCATAACCTCGTAAACGGCCATTTGCTCCAGAGAGTATTGGTCATTGACCACGGGAAGATGAATAAATCCGATGTCCAGTTCACCCTTTTTGATCATTTTGATGATCGATGGGCTGTTCTGGTTGGTCACATGAATCCGAATTCCGGGATGAGCCCGTTTAAAATTTTTGAGGTGAGGAGGGAGGAAGTGTTTGCAAATCGTATCGCCGGCACCAAAGGTGATCTCACCTTTTTGTAATTCCTTCACTTCAGAGATGGTTTTTTCACCTAACGAAATGAAATTGAAAGCTTGTTCAATATAGGGGTAGAGAAGTTCCCCTTCTTTCGTTAGTTTGACCCCTTTCGGGGTTCTGAAAAAGAGTACACATCCACACCTTTCCTCCAGTTGTTGGATGGAACGGCTGACAGCAGGTTGTGTGATGAACAATTGCTCCGCGGCTCTTGAAATACTACCTTCCTTTGCCACTAGATAGAAGGTACGATACAGTTCCGTGTTAACAAACATATGCTCTCCCTTTATATCAACTATGTTGAATAAGCATTTTATTCTTTGTATAAGGTCAACTATAATGAACCTGTGAGTGAAAATGAATATATTCACAAACACCTTATCTCATCGTAGAGATATCTGCTTTAAAGTGTAACATAGGTTACACCCCCGTAGAAGAGTGCTGCTCTCATTCATTTAGAAACCTAAGAAATAAGACTGCTATCATTGACAAATAAAACGTACAGAGGAGTGTTTTTCATGAAAAAGTATGAGGTTGTAGTGAATGAAATCGGTGAAGCAATGGCTCAGTTGTTGATACAAGATATGTTGGTTCTTTTTGACGAAAACGCGCCCACCGATCTCTCCAGTTTTTCCGTCAACCACAGCAAAGGAAATCTTACTGAACAGGTAGCGGTCGGCGACATGCTTTATCTCGGTGATCGAAGCTATAAGGTTACGGCGGTCGGACATCGAGTGAATCACATCCTCAACCAGATGGGTCATGCCACTATTAAGTTCGACGGTGCCGATGTGACGCGCCTGCCTGGTTACATTCATGTAAAAGGAAAAGACCCCGTGCATATTTCCCTCGGAGAAAAAATCGTCATCGCATCGTAAGAATTGCTGCCTAGGGTAAAGCGCAAATCACTTCCAAGAGAATATATTGGATTACCTCGTAAGTATGGAAGTGATGTTTCATGGAGTATCTCACATTAGGTTCTACAGGTCCTTTTGTGAAACTCGTCCAAAGTCTTTTGAACAGAATTGGGTATAATGCCGGTCCCGTCGACGGTATTTTGGGAGATCAGACGTTCCAAGCGGTCATCGCCTTTCAAGCGGATAGTGGCTTAGTCCCTGACGGTGTTGTCGGACCAGACACTTGGAACATCATAAATCAGATTTTGCGGGGCTATGATACCTATTATATTCGTCCAGGAGATACTATTTATAATATCGCACAAAGGTACCGTACGTCTGCCAGTGCGATTTTGACAGCGAACCCTGGAATAGACCCAAACAGTCTTTTCGTAGGCCAACCTATCGTGGTTCCCTACGGTATCGACGTTGTCTTTACGGATATCGACTATACTTACGAATTTATGGAGCTAAATATCCAAGCGTTAAAAGCACGATATCCTTTCATTGAAGTAGGTACCCTCGGCACTAGTGTGGCAGGGAAAAACTTATACTATATCCGATTGGGTACCGGTTCCAATCAAGTATCTTATAACGCTTCTCACCACGCCAATGAATGGATTACTAGCTTAGTACTCATGAAGTTTGTCGAGGACTTTGCTAAAGCCTATTCTGTAGGCGGAAGTATTCGAGGATATAGCATTCCAAGAATATGGGACTATAGCAGTATCTATATCGTTCCGATGGTGAATCCGGACGGAGTCAACCTCGTGGTAAAAGGCATACAACCGGGTAATCCCTATTATGAGCAGGTGGCACAGCTAAATGGGACAGGGCAACCTTTAGAGCGTGTATGGAAAGCCAACATCCGGGGAGTCGATTTGAACCTCAATTATCCTGCCGGATGGGAGGAAGAAAAACAAATTGAACTCTCTTTAGGAATTACCGGTCCTGCTCCGAGCGATTATGCCGGTCCATCACCGTTGTCAGAGCCTGAAACCGTCGCCATGGTTAACTTTACGACGCAGAATAACTTCCGGCTAGTCCTAGCATATCACTCCCAAGGTGAAGTGATTTACTATCAATATGCGGACTTAGCTCCCCCCGAGGCTTTGCAGATCGCTCAGCTATTCTCTCAGGTCAGTGGATATGCGATATCCGAAAATCCTGAGGAAGCCTCTTATGCCGGTTATAAGGATTGGTTTATCCAGGAGTACCGGAGACCGGGGTATACGATTGAAGTCGGCAGAGGTGAAAACCCCTTACCCCTGTATCAATTTCCTGAAATTTATGAGGCCAATGTAGAGATGCTGTTGTTAGCGGCCTTAGTTTGATCTGCCGCTTAGTCTGAGGGGTCCCATGGTTCAGCAGGTACGAGTATAAACTGTAATTCCGGGACAATATAATCAAGCACAAGCGCTCATCTGAACTGAGATCCCAAATTAACCGTTGTCGGGAGAGCAGTAAGGATGAGTGTTTGCTTTACGAAACTCAAAAAGCAATGGGTATGATTATAGTTAATGCCCTATATGCTTAATATGCATTTTACTCATAGCGACGCATAAATTATAATGAGTCCATGAACCGAAAAGGAATTACTATCAACCATCGGAAAAGAGCTCTCTAACCAAGTGCCCATGTGATCAGCTAACTTCTAACCTCCGTTACCATATATATAAATCAAGCCGTGGCAAGGGTTTTCTAGCCACGGTTTCTTTTTTTTACGCTTTTATATAGAGGTTCAAAGGTTGGTTACCTCGAGAGTGTTTATGTAACTCAAGGGCTAACCGCTTCTTTTAGGAAGATGCATACATGATGGGTTTATACGTGATATTCTATCTCGTCAATCGTCGATTCTAAAATGGATATGGTCTTGCGGATTTTCTGGCCTCTTTCATTATCCTTGTTTGCGTCATCACTATTTTTTAATTCAGCCACCATCGCCTTGAGTTGCTTCACCACTTGTAACATAAAAGGCCTCCTTACGTAGTTATTATTACAATTCGTTTGCTCGATTATTTCTAATGAGTTTCATCGCTAAGGTTTACGAATCTGTTCCCCCTGCCATCATAACATATAGCTGAGTTTGTATCGATTTTTAGTTTCACTGACTGAAGGAGTAGTTTTAGAATTGTCGAAACTAGACTAAGCACCATAAATCACAAACCATCCTATTTGAATAGACGCATTAGAAAAACAAAGCCATGCCGTATTATACAACACTTAATACACATAACTGGAGGTAATTATGCACAAAGGAATCGCAGCGTCATCGGGGATTGCCATCGGAATCGTACATGTCCTTCAAGATGAGCCGATAGCGGTAAATACGTCGCTGGTTCATGAAAACGATGTCAACAAAGAGCTGGAACGACTGGAACAGTCCTTACACCTCTCCAAAAAGCAACTAAAAGAGCTCCACGAAAAAACGGCAAATGAATCAGGGGAAGAGAACGCACGCATCTTTGAGGCCCATCTCATGATCTTGGACGATGATATGCTTCTAGATGAGATCAAAAATAAGATTTGTAGTGAACGTTTCCATGCTGAATATGCCCTGTCCCAGGTGGCCGAAGTTTACATGAAGATGTTCAGTGAAATGGAAGATGACTACCTAAAAGAACGTGCCGCCGATATCAAAGACATCAGCACTAGAGTGATCAAAAACCTGCAGGGCCGATCCGTCGATGCGCTTGCTAATATAGCTCAGGAAGTCGTCATCGTGGCCAAAGATCTGTCTCCTTCTGATACCGCCCAGATGGATAAAGACAAGGTTAAAGCGTTTCTCACCGATATCGGTGGTAAGACATCCCATACGGCGATCATGGCGAGATCTATGGAGATCCCGGCAGTGCTCGGCCTTGGTGATATTACCGTTCAGGCAAATAAGGGAGATCCGGTGATTGTCGACGGAAATAAGGGTATCGTCTACCTGAACCCAGATCAGGAAACGGAAGAGCGGTATAGGATTTTAATGAAGGAATACGGTCAGTACCTTCAGGAGCTAAAAGCAGTAAAAGAACTTCCTGCAGAGACTCGAGATGGGCGGCGTAAAGTAGAACTGGCTGCGAATATTGGAACGCCAAAAGATTGCAAGGGCGCTTTGGAGAACGGCGCTGAAGGGGTTGGTCTATTCCGAACGGAGTTTTTGTACATGGATCGTGCCAGCTTGCCCTCCGAAGAAGAACAATTTCAAGCTTATCGAGAAGCAGCAGAAAAAATGGCGCCCTACCCCGTCATCATTCGGACGCTGGACGTTGGCGGGGACAAGCAACTGCCCGCCTTGGAGATGCCCGATGAGATGAATCCCTTTCTCGGATGGCGAGCTATTCGACTGTGCCTCGATCGTACAGATATCTTTAAGACCCAACTGCGGGCGATACTTCGGGCCAGCTACTACGGAAAAGTGCGCATCATGTACCCCATGATCTCCGGCGTCAAGCAAGTCCGTCAGGCCAACCAAATACTGGACTCAGTGAAAACCGAACTAAAAGGGGAGGGAATTCCTTTCGATCACCAGGTTGAAGTCGGCATCATGATCGAAATCCCCTCAGCCGCCCTCATCGCAGACTTGCTAGCGAAGGAAGTAGACTTTTTCAGCATCGGTACAAACGATTTGATTCAGTATTCTATCGCCGTCGATCGCATGAATGAACGGATCGCTCACCTCTATGACCCTCTTCACCCGGCAGTTCTTCGCCTGATCAAAAATGTCATCGATGAATCTCATAAAGTGGGTATCTGGACGGGCATGTGCGGGGAAATGGCTGGTGATGAAAAGGCAGTGCCGATTCTTCTCGGACTTGGGCTTGATGAATTCTCCATGAGTGCTGCTTCGATACTGCCGGTGAAAAAAGTGATCCGCTCGCTCTCATACCAAGAAGCCGTAGAGATCGCCGACCAAGCGATGGAAATGGCCGATTCGGAGAGCATTAAAGCGATGATTCAACAGCGCTTATCTCCGAATGGAACTTGCCGTACTGAAAGTAACCACGATTAACCGGCTACAGATATTGACTTATCTCGTCGACCACATTATCGAGATGCTTCATGCTGGAATTGATATCTTTAATTTTTCGAGCCAGCTCCTCAATATTAGCGAGTACTTCCTGTACAGAAGCGGTAGTTTCCTGGGTAGAGCCCGAAACGGAGGTTACATCTCGCACAATAGATTCATATGCCTGCTGTAATTGCTCGACCACGGCGTCCCACTTGCCGGCGTTTTCTGCGGCTTGCGCCGTATTGCTGGATATCTCATCGAAGACCGATTTAACGCGATTTTTTGCTTGATGACTCAATTGAAAGGCCTCTTGACCCGAATGGACGTGCTCAGAAACTTTTTGGATATGTAAAGCGATCTCATCGATGATGGTGGTCACCATTTCGGTAGACTTTCGGGAGTCGTCAGCCAATTTACGAATCTCTTCGGCGACGACAGCAAAGCCTTTGCCGAACTCTCCGGCTCGAGCCGCTTCGATCGCGGCGTTCAACGAAAGAAGATTGGTCTGATTCGAGATATTATGGATGGCTGTCAGGATGGTGCCGACTTGTCGACTCCGGTCATTCAATTCGTTCATCGAAGCGACAGTACCGTTGATGATATCTTTTACCGTGTCCATTTCCTCTGTCAGCGATCCGATCAACTCATTTCCCTTTTTGGTTAAGATGTCTGTACCATCTAGAATATCGTGTAAAGAAGTCGTCGCAGCGGCTACGGTTTGAACATGGTTGTTGCTTAGCTGAATGTTGGTATGTATATCGCTGACACTACGAGTTTGAGCCTCTAAGGTGTGAGCGATCTCTGTATAGGCATTGGTCACCTCTGTGGAATGCCCTTCCGTCACCGCTGCAATCACGTTTAAATCTTTCCGAAAGCGATCCAGGACGACAATCGAGTCTTTGATACTTTCTAAAATTAATTCGGTATTTTTCTTCGCTTCCTCAGCCTTGCGGTGATTTTCAGCAGACTCTTGCCGCAGCTTTTCGCTAAAGTTTCCTTGGAAGACCGTTAGGATGACAGATAACAGGAACATAAAGATTAACGCTGTCAAGCCGCGGATTCCATCCAAACCGGAATGGAGCAGTAGGTCAATTTGATCACTATAATACGCAGTAATCCCTGCTGTAATTAATCCAAAAGCGATGGTAGATCGATAGTCGTTATATAGGGCAATAATGGCAAGGGATACGTAAACGACGATATATCCCGTAATCAATTGCGTGGAAGACAGTACGATAGATATGGTAGTGCAAAGACCGAGAACAACGATGTAACGGGTATGCATGATCAAGACGCGCTTATAAACGAGGATGGATAGGATTACTGCGAAAAGGCCGCCGTTGATCGCAAGGGTATAGATCGAATCCCCTAAGAGCCCATTTGCCAGACCTTGCAGGATCCCCAAAATGAGTGCAGACCAATAGAGTTTGACGACAAACCGGTTACGCTGGTGGGTCAGCTCTAACAGTTCTTTCATCGTCGGAACCTCTCCTCTTCGGAACATCTCGAAAACAAATCATACCAAGAATAAATTTACCAACAAACATGTCTTCTCTAGTAAAAAGGAATCCCCTGCTGTGAACTTTAGGATATTTTGTCGAATGTTTTTTTGTGAGAAAAATGGGGAACAATCCTATGAGTAAGCATTCCTTTTGGGGGCGGACCTGTGTCGATAGAAATATCCATTCAAATCGCTTCAATCATTATCGTCGGCATCCTATTGATCTTGTTTGTACCTCGAGATAAGGTGCGCCATGCCCATGTCATCTTCTTCTTCAAACAACTGCTTACCTGGTTTTTAGGTCTCCTAGTGGCTGAATATGGCCTGATCGAATATCCATTACGTTTTTTCCAGAACGCTACTAAAGCAAGCTTTACCTTTGAATTCTTTGTATATCCCGGCATATGTGTGTTATTCAACTTATTCTACCCCGAAAAAAAGAGCTTTTATAAAAAAGTGGTTCACTATGTATTATATACGACCGGGATTACCCTCTTCGAATCAATATTGGAAATTTATACAAACGCAATAAACTACATTCATTGGACTTGGTACTGGACGTGGATCACCGTCTGTCTTACTTTTGTGGCTTCTCGCTGGTATTACCGGTGGTACCGAGGCGATTTTTCGAAGCCGCCGCGAGTTCACTATGAATAAGTTGATGGGTTTCATCAAAAAAAGCGTGCCTCCCTTTCAGCGGGAGGCACGCTTAAACTTTATTTAAAATTATAGTTTTGAGTAGCTAGAGACCCAGTCCAAGGACTCAAAAAACACTTTGGGCACAATGTCCTCAGCCAGGGAAAGTCGTTGACAGTTCCGAGAAAACTTGTCCCATTCGCCATCGCGATAAGTTGCGACGAGATCTAAAAGCCAACGAAAGCGGTTCGGTTCCCCGCAAAGGGCTTGCTTCACATCTTGGGAAATAGGGAGGTCAGCCAATATTTCCGCAAAAGGCTTGCCGAATAAAATATCAAGGACAGAAAATAAGCCAAGCAGGAAAAGGTCTGACGATCTTCCTTTTAGTCCTACATAGGGTGCGAGCGTTTCACAGCATTTCGCCGTGATGAGGCTCGTATTGACGAGTTCCGGAAAGGCAATATCGCACATGTTTCGGAAGGTGATCAAGGTGACCCAGCGGGTAACCTCTTTTTTACCTAGTAGAACGATGGCGTGCCGGATCGATTCAATACGAGTCGAGAAGCCGAACAAGGAGGAGTTAATAAACTTAAGCAGCTTGTACGACAAGGATACATCTCGTTTAATGATTTCCTCTAACTTGTCGATCTCCAAATCGCCTTGAGACAGTTCTTTGATGACGGTCAAGGAATTTAAATTGCAATGAGGTAAATCACGGCTGGTGATCACTTCCGGTTTGCTAAAGAAATAGCCTTGAAACAAACTATAGCCCAAATCCAAGCCCTCTTGGAAGTCTTTTAATCCTTCGACTCTTTCGGCAAGAAACTTGATATTTGGGCGCTTTGAACAGGTTTTAATCAAACGGGCCCGTTCGCTTGGTTTGGTTGTCAAGAAATCAACCTTGATGATATCGGCTAGCTCGATGAGAGGAAGATATTTTTCGTGAAATACAAAATCGTCTAAAGCGATCTTATAACCGGACATTTTTAAACGGATACAGGCGTCGATGATATCCTTGTCAGGTTCTACATCCTCTAAAATCTCTAATACAACCAAGTCCTTAGGCAATAGAAAGGCCACATCTTCCAAAAGCAGATTACGGGTAAAATTAATGAAAGCCGGCTTCCCGTTGGTCATTTGCTGTATCCCGATCAATGAGAAGGTGTCCGTAATGACACCTTTGGTAGCATAGTCTCCGTCGGTATTTTTATAGTAGTTCTCCAGGCCGGAACGAAAGAGTAATTCATATGCGACAATGTTGTATTGAGTATCATAAATGGGTTGTCTTCCTACAAATATTTCCATGCCTATCCACCTGCTTTGGTGTTTCTCTTCCGGTCAAAACACTTTTTAATGAGAATACTTCTCCTAAGAGGTCATATATTCCTCTTACTTTTTCATTGAAAATCGGATAATTTTCACAATACAAACAAGCTAATAGCTTTTTATAAGTAAATGAGGGTGGACCAGGGCGGAAAAGGGTGGAATATAACGGCAGCGTTAGGGGAACCTAAGAAAAATTCTCGCAGGGGTATTTCATGCTCAAAAAATGGAAGCAAATAATCAAAAATATCTTTACCGTAGCTCCCCCGACTATGGACAAGACCTTTTCCTTGAGTCCCAATCGGGGATTGTACAATGTGAAGCTGGCTCGGCAGTTAAAACAAGCACAGGCGCGGCTTCCTGTTACGCCGCTGCCTGATCAGCGGTCAGAGTTGGAAGGGTTATTAAAAGACACCTTCCACGGGCGGCGCAATCCCGATTTTACCTATCGAGTTTTTGATTTTCCTTGGGGCAACCTGTTCATCGCTTTCTACGATAGTCTCATCGACGCGAAGATGGTTCAAGAGTCCATTATCAATCCCTTATTGAACACCTCACCGGTTGATACTAACGTAGAAATTACAGATTTACTGGGGATGTTAACAGACTGTCACGTAGTCCAGAATGTAGATACAGTGGAGTCGTTGGTGCAATATATCACCAAAGGCTATCTCTTTATTTTCTTGGACGGGCATTCGCAAGGTCTGGTGTTGGAGGTTGCTGCCGACAAAGGCCGGGCAGTGGAAACCACACAAACCGAGTCGGTTGTGACGGGGCCCTATGAGGGGTTTGTCGAAAACGTCCACAAAAATCTCTACCTGCTTCGCCGAAGGTTGGCCTCCGCAGACTTTATCGCCGAGAAATTGCCAGCCGGCCGCCGTGAACGGGGACCGATGTATCTCTTATATTTTAAAGGGATTACTAATCCCAAACTGGTCCGTGAGATGCGGCGAAGACTGAAATCGTTAGACGTCGACGCTTTTTATAATTTGTATAGAGTGGAACAATACATTCAAGACAACCCAAGATCCCTTTTTTCTCAGATGACATTAACGGAACGACCGGATCGGACGGCAGCTTTCTTGTTGGAAGGTTCAGTCGCTGTACTCATGGAAGGAAGCCCGTTGGCATTAATCGCCCCCGTAACGTTCTGGTCGCAACTCCATTCACCGGAAGACAGTTACTTTCGCTGGCCTGTGGCCTCTTTCGTCCGGATAATCCGGGTTTTTGGGATGATCGTCACCATATTCTTGCCGGGGTTGTATGTAGCATTCGTTAACTTTCATCCCGAGATGATTCCTACAGAATTGCTGATGTCAATTGCATCGTCCCGGGAGCGAATCCCACTTCCTGCGGCTCTGTCCCTGCTTTTTTTGGAAATCGCCTTTGAGTTTATTCGTGAAGCGGCTCAACGTGTTCCCAAATCGATCGGTCCTACGATTGGCATTGTTGGAGCGATCATTATCGGGCAAGCTGTCGTGGAAGCCGGCGTCGTGTCCCCGCTGTCAATCATCGTTATGGCCATGACGGCGTTGGCTGGTTTTTCCCTGCCCCAATTTCAAGTTACCTACACCTTGCGGATCATTCGCTTGGGGATGTTAGCGGCAGGTTCCATCTTTGGCATTTACGGAATCTTGTTGACCATGATTGTTCTCATCTGTCATCTGGTTAGAATCAGATCATTCGGGATTCCCTTTCTAAGTCCATCGAGCCCACTCTTCGCCAAAGAGGAAGACGTGCTATGGCGACCACCTCCGTTTTACGATGAAAAGCGCCCTTCACTTTTGCGACCGCTAAATCTGAAAAACCAAGCTACGGTCACAAGGCCATGGTCGCCTCAAACCCCGATAGAGCTGTCTTTATTGCGGAAAGAACAATTCCACAAACGGAAAGGGTAATCAACCTTGACGAAGTTGTTCAAGCAGGATGGTCATGTTGGTGTGATTGAGACCTTCGGCAGTATGGTGATGTTCATATTTTTAGATATCATGATGGTCTATCCGAGATCGGTAACGGCTGCAGCATCAACAGCTGCTTGGCAAGTACCGATCGTTACCCTCTTTTATACGATACCCTTTTTCTACGTTCTAGATCGTTTACTATCCGCGCATCCGGGGAAATCGTTCCTTGGTGTAGTTAGACATTTTTGGGGGAAGGGAATAGGAACCGGGATTGGACTTCTTTCTTTTATTTTGCTGATAAGTTTTGTGGGGTATCAAGTTCGGGTATTCGGTGAATTTATTATCACTACGATTTTACCGAACACACCGATAGCGGCCATCATCATTGCCTTAATTTTAGTCATGTGTGCCCTCGCTTACTATGGAATAGAAACGATTACACGAATCTCTTGGAATGTATTCCCTTGGATTATCGTTGTTTACTTGAGTGCCTTAGCCTTAGTAATACCCTTTGGAAATACCTATAACTTAGCGCCTATTTGGGGAAACGGGATTTTAGCTACGATGGAGACGGGAGTTCTACAAATTGGGACCTACAAAGAAATTTTCATGCTGGGATATATTGCGCCGCTTTTTCGACAACACCGTTCTTTTCGGCAAGTCGGATACGGTGTGCTGTTGTTTACCACGTTTCTCTACGTGATCTCTGAAGTGAGTTTCATTATGGTTTTTCCACCGCCGACGAGTGACCGGATTGGGTTTCCTCTTTATTCACTTCTCAGGGTAATTTCTTACGGCGGATTGTGGCAGCGGTTAGATCCTCTGTTCATCTTTGTTTGGGCTACGATGACCGCGATCGGACTCGCAGCAGGCTTGTATTTCTGCGCCTTAATTTTTGCTCAAACTTCTCGTGCTTCCGATTACCGGCCCTATGTGTTCCCCTTAGCGGTTCTCCTCATTTCAGTCGCCTTTATTCCACGCTCAGCGCTGGAAGCTGTCCGTCATTATGAGGTGATCTCCAATTCAGTGGCTGTTCCTTTTTTCGTTCTACCCTTGCTATTGTGGATATGGATGAAAATCACAGCCCTCTTGAGGCGGAATCCATGATTAAGTTCAGTGCTGTCGTAATTATACTTTGCGCCATGATATGTTTGACGGGATGTTGGGATAATCGTGAAGTGGAGACTCGGGCCTTTGTCATGACGATGGGCGTCGATCGCAGTAATGATGGGAATTTGGACGTCATTTTTCGAATCGCTGTACCGGGAAATATCTCACAAAAGGGAGGTCAAGGTGCTCAGGATGGTATCCCGGAAGTGACCAAACCAGTAACGGTAACGGCTCGATCCATCGCCGAAGCGATTGGTATTGCCAGCGCCAATGTGGAACGGAGGTTAGATTTTCGTCATCTACGACTGGTTGTCTTTGGTGAAAAACTGGCCAAAGAAGGATTAGGACCGCATTTGGATGTACTGGTTCGAACACCGCAATTTCGACGAACCGTTTATTTATGGGTGGCTAAAGAGGGACAGGCAAGAGATATCTTTCTCGACAACGTACCACTACTGGAAAAGAGCATCTCTCGCTGGGTGGAAGGAATCGAGCGAACGGTAGTCGATCAAGGATTTAGCCGAATACCGACGCTGCATGAGTTTTTGATCGAAACGGAATCGAAGAATGTATCGGCAACATTGCCCATCGTGGGGATCAACCAGTTGGTTAAGTCGGAAAAAGAAGGCGAAAAAGTGGTTCCCGTTCCAACAGACAAGTATCATGATAAGATATCTCCCTTAACGAAAGAACCCCCGGCGAAAACGACGGAAGATGTACCCCGTTCCGGTGGAAATCCACTCGAGTTTTTAGGAATAGCCATTTTGCACAGCGGAAAGATGGTAGAAAAGTGGTCTGGGTGGGATGCACGTATCTTTGATTTGCTCCGAGACCGCTATCGAAGAGGATTTTGGACGTTTACTGACCCCAGTGATCCGACAAAAACCTTTACGGTAGAGTTAAATCGCTCACGACCGCCGCATGTTTCCATCGAATGGAACGGCGATCAGCCTGATATTTTTATCGAAGTCAACTTGGAAGGGAATATAAGAGAGATTGAATCATACGAGCCTTATGTAACGACGGAGAACATTCACCTCCTCGAAGAAGAGATGGAGCAAAAGATCTCGCAAGAAATAGTAAATGTAGTCGGAAAAGCGCAAAGAAAAAAGGTAGATCCCTTTTATCTGGCAAGATTCGTTCGGACGAGTATTCCCACAATGCAGGAATACGATAACTTGGATTGGGAACCCCGCTTTTCGACGGCTAGAGTCAGCGCAAGTGCGAACATTATGATTCGCCGTCCCGGGTTACAGATTCAAACGCCGACGCCAAATCCGATGTAGCGGTAAAATCTCGTCTAAGGGCGGGATTTTTTTTGAACTCGAAGATTTTCGTAGATAATTCATAAGCATCCTATATAATGAAATTAAGAATTCTAGATAAACAATAGAAGATCGGAGTAACGTCGTGAAGAAGAAATTAACCATAGTTGGTATCCTAATCAGTCTTTTTTTCATCATGATGTACTTTGGAACATCTGAGTCGGGATATCGCATTGTAAGCCACCTCTTCGCCCAAAATGGATCAGCTCTGGTAGAGGATTTTCGAACCTTGGGCTGGGAAGCTTGGCTTATTTCTTTTTTGATCGTGGTCCTGCAGAATTTTCTTGGATTTTTGCCTAGCATCTTTATGTCGGCTCTTTTAGCAGGTGTTTTTGGAATTGGCCCCGCTTTTTTCATCTCTTGGGGTGGCGAGGTCGTAGGGGCTCTGGTGGCTTTTATCCTGTTCCGGTATTACGGACGATCTTATGCCGCTCAATGGATGCAAAAACGGGAGAAGCTTAGCCGCTTAGATGCCTGGACGGCTCAGCACGGTTTTATGAGCATGTTCCTGATCCGGGTGGCTCCGATGGTTCCTTCTGGAGCGGTTAATTTTGCTGCTGCCCTCAGCTCAATCAGTTTTTCGGCTTTTTTCTGGGGAACTTTTTTTGGAAAGATCCCGAGCATCTTCTTTGAAGTGGTGCTCGGAAATGATATCTGGGATCCGGCAGGCAATGCCGGTAGGATTGTCATCGTGTTGTTGGTACTGGGACTGGTGACGTTGGGGTTGAAATTTTATTTTAATAAAAAAGACAACTCATTTTTGACATAAAGAAAAGCGTGAGCCCAGGATTAGGTCTCACGCTTTTCTCCATAAAAATCATCGAGGTATTGGACGATGGTTCTAGCAAACTGCCGAATATCTTCGAGATTAGTCTCGATGATGTTTTGCAATATGGCCATATTCAATCGCGGGTACGCATGGACGGCGATATTACGAAAACCAACCAAAGATTTCAGCGCCTTTTCAAGACGAGAATGAATGACTCCTTGACGGTGAAGAATTTCAAACATATCTCGACTGGTTTGTGGAATTCCCCAGCCTTTTATGGCGATGACATGAGCAGCTAAATCGATAGCGATTTCACACATTCGTAGAATGTTGAGCAAAACTGTTGTACATGAGAATTAGCTAACTGATATAGGCGTTCCTAGTAAAAGAAAGTATTTGAAGCTCGCACTCACAGAATCTGCGTAAAAGAAAATCCTCGGTGATGTTCAGTTGAACATCACCGAGGATTTTTCTGGTGGTTTTCTATTTAGATTCCTGGTTGATAGTGGTGCGTTTGCGGCTGATTTTATCGCTTTTGGGAAGACGAATCTCCAGGACGCCGCTGCTTTGCAGGTTCGCATCAACGGCTTCAGCACGAATGCTGGTAGGAAGCGCCACAGTCCGGTTGATGACGAGGTTGTTCGTACCCGTCCAAGCGGTACCGGAGATGGTGAGCGAGTTGTCGGTCACGTTGAGGCTCAGGTTGTTGAGGGGAACGTTGGAAACGTAGGCGGTAACTACGACATCGCTGGAAGTCTCCGAAATATCGACACTCGGTTGGGCGATGACATTACCGGAGATCGCCACGGGGGCAAAGTTGGTCATACCGGTCCAGCCGCTACCCAGTTGATTGAATTGACCGGCAGAGATTACGGGAGTCGTAGAGATGACAGGGCTCGTCGAGAAGTTAATGGATGGCTGGGAAAACTGGCTCGCCGAAATCATGGGATTCCAGGAAGATTGGATACCCGTCACCATCGGGGTGGTCATCGTGGCGAAAGTCCCTAGATTTCCGGACGATTGAATCCAGTTGCCCGATACGGGGATGCTGCTTTGCATGGCATTGATCGTAGAGGTCGGAATCAGGCTGTAATTGACGGTCGTACCCATATTGGAAATGCTCGACGAGACAGGGATGAAGCTCGCATTTGTACTTGCCATCTGCTGGTTAGTGATCATGAAAGACCCTCCTAAAAATATCATCGTCGTTGGTCGAATGTCCTCTACAAAGGCAGAATATATGAACGAATAAGCTTTCGACCGTAATTAGTTTGGCTTTGCCCTAAGGGCACTATGCGAAAAGGCGGGGAATAATTGAACAGTGGATGTGAAAAATAGTTGTAAGGAAAAATCTGAGACCGGGGGTTAAGGATGCCACAGAATCGCAGAGAACTCATTCAGACCATTTCAGAGATGCGCAAATCGAGCGTCATCTGTTATATCGGCGGTGACCGTCAAAACGTCAGCACCCGGGTCGCTCCGGATATTATTCCTGTGATTTATAAGCACCTGGAAGAGATGGATAACCTCGAAAAAATCGATTTATTTTTATTTACCAAAGGGGGGGACGTGCATACCCCTCTCCGGCTGGTAGAACTGATCCGGGAGTATACGGAACATTTCTCGGTCCTTGTTCCTTATAAAGCCTATAGCGCCGGTACGCTGATCTGTTTAGGTGCCACAGAACTCGTCATGACGAAAATGGGAGAACTGAGCCCTGTCGACCCGAATGTCGTGAGCATGTTCAATCCACCGGATAAGGAAAATCCTGCCGCTAAACTACCGATCAACGTGGAGGATGTTTACTCCTTTTTTACATTAGCTCGCGAAGCGGCAGGAATCCCTGACGAGTCTATGGATGACATTTTTTGTACTTTAGTGGAGAACGTTCATCCGCTGGCCATCGGCAGCGTGCAGCGAACCTATTCGCTGATTCGATCGATCGCCAAAAAGCTGCTCCTTTGCCATATGGATGCCGGACAGGAAGACGTAATCGATGAGATCATCAGCAATTTAACCGAGAAAATGTTTTCTCACAGCTATATGATCTCCCGGCGGGAGGCCGCCTTATCACTAAAACTCCCCGTTTCTTATTGCAGCCCTGAACTCGAAAAAGTGATGTGGTCCCTATTCACCAAGTACAGCCATGACTTGCTCCTCGATGTTCCCTTTATCCCCGAGCGGGCTGCAAACATGTCTGGCGAATTTTCCGTCTGCTCTGGAATTATTGAAACTGTCAAACGAACGGACGGTTATTTCTTTGAAGGGGTCATTCAGAAGCTGAATGAAAATCAAAATAATATCTGTATCTCCAATCAGGGGTGGGAAGAAATCGAGGAGGAGTAAAAGGTGACCAAAAAATATGTGCGCATCGGTTCTGGGTCAGGCTCTACGACGGCGGAGTATCAGATAGACCGGGATGGAGCCGAATACGTGGTGGTTCGAGAACACAACGAGATCAGTGGACAGTTTAAGACGAATGGACGAAACGATAAATAAGCAGGAAAAAGTCGGCTACTGCTCCGAAAAGATGCAGAGCTCGACTTTTTTGTTTTTATCTACTATGTGCTACAATAACTTTTCGAAGGGAGAATCTCATGAGACTCTATTTTGATTGTGTCCCCTGTACGGTACAGCAGCTTACGAATGCGGTGCAAAGATTCATCACCGATGAACAGGAACAATACCGGATTCTCGGCGACGCGATGAACGGGTTCCACGGTCAGATCCATAAAAATACCTGCTCGCCCATCTTGACGGCAGGATTTTATGAAAAGATCAAAGCAGCCACAGGCACTGACGACTTGTACGCGGCTGAGAAAGAGCTCTTTAATCGGGAAATGCTGCATTTAGAAGAGGACTTTCGCCGATTAATTGAGGATAGCGACGACCCCGTCAAAAAGGCAGTTTGCCTGAGCGCCGCCGCAAATATTATTGATTTTGGCATTTTAGGTGATGTGAATAAGCAGATGGCGAGAAAAGTCATCTTGGAAAAGGCAAACACCAACCGGGAATACCCCGACTTAGAACGGTTAAAAGGGGAACTGGCTGCGGCAAAGACGTTGCTCTATATCGGAGACAACTGCGGAGAAATCGTCCTGGACAAGCTGGTGTTGGAAACGATTCGACGGTATTACCCACAAGTGGAGATCACTTTCGCTGTGCGCAGCGCACCCATCTTAAATGATGTGACGGAAAAGGAAGCCTACGAAGTCGGGATTGGCCAGTATGCGAAAATCATCTCCAGCGGTTCTACGATTCCAGGTACGGTGTTGTCTCAGTGCACCCCTGAATTTAACCAACGCTACAGGGATAGCGATGTGATCATCCTCAAGGGCATGGGGAACATAGAGACGGCTGCCGAAGATGAAAGGAAAGCCTATTTTATCTTTATGGTAAAGTGTGACTTCATGAGCCGCCATTTGAAAGCGGATCTACAGGACATCTTCATCACGAAGGGGAACTATTTGTACAGGAAGAACAGAATTAGGGACTAAAAAGAAAGTGCTCGCCGCTAGGCGGGCTTTTTCTTTTAGCATTTCAGATACGTCGATTACTGAATGTGTAGATTTCATATCCAGATCATCCACTATTTGAAGGTTTCATCATGTGAATACATGCGCTAATATAGACAAGTACAAGCTGAGGGGTTTTAACCTACTTTGCAAAACTTATATAAATGAGGTGAGCCAATGACGTGGCAAGTAGTCTTGACATTGCTGAACATTGTTTTTATCAACCTTCTCCTTAGCGGAGATAATGCCGTTGTCATTGCCATGGCAACGATGGGCTTACCTGAGGCTATTCGCAAAAAAGCGATTTTCTGGGGGACAAGCGGATATTTTGTTCTCCTCGTGCTGTTAACCTCGGTAGCAGCTATTTTGATCCAAATTCCCTTATTCCAATTTGTTGGCGGCGTCTTATTGGCTTGGATCGCCGTCAAGCTGCTCATCAATGAAGAGGAGAATGCCGAGAATCAAGAGTCTTCTGCCGATCTGAAAAAAGCGATTGGTACAATTATTTGGGCTGCCCTTCTCATGAGCACCGATAACGTCCTGGCGATTGCAGGAGCTGCTAAAGGTGATTTGGTCTTATTGTTCATTGGACTTGGTATCAGCATTCCGATCGTTATGGCAGGAAGCACCCTCCTCGCCACGGTCATGCGTAAATACCCCTGGCTGGTTTTCGTCGGTTCCGGTATTCTCGCTTGGACATCGGGAACGATGATTGTGGAAGACAAGTATATTGCTTCGATTTTGCATGGTCTTCAGGCAACCGTACAGATTCCCGAATTTGTCATCCCGGCAGTACTCACCGTCATGGTCATCCTGATTGGGAAAAAGTATCGTGATGCCGTTGGTGCCTTGTCCAAGTAAGCCCTGATAAGGGAGTCTACTGATACTGTTCAGTTGACTCCCTTTCCTATGTGAATTGATATACACAACAAGATTAAAATCCACAGTGGGTCAACCACTGTGGATTTTTTTTGATCCAGCTGTTTTTCGTAAATAATAGTCTCATCGTACATCGCGAAGCCAAGAACGTCCGGAACATCCAAGGAATCAACAGGAGGAAAAATGCCAAAGCTCAACCATTGGCTGATTATCGGGCTCGTCATTTCGGTAGAACTGAACGTCTATTTCTGGTCCGAGAGCCATAACCAAAGTAAGCGTTTAACAGAGGCACTGTCCGATAACGCCGTACAGACGAGAATTTATCTCGATCGTGGTCGAGAAGATATTCAAAGAATTTTTTCGGAACCGCCCAGCCTCTTCTCCTTAAGCCTGATCAGTCGTGATCTGCAAACGACGGGAGCGCTTTTGGAAAGTCGCTCCCGTCTTGATGGAACAAACCAGTCTACCTGGCGATATTTAAACTATTCCTTTCAGGATTGTTCCTTTCGCATCGCACGAATCATCAATGAAGTGAGCACAACGTCCTCGTTGACGACAGAGCAATCGGACCAACTTCACAAAATACAGGCCCTGATCGCAGAGGTTTCCAATACTTTTTGGTCAGCTAATCCTGAAAATGGAACGATACCGGAATCGGCGGTGGAGGACGCCCGAAAAGCGGCTGATGCTTATGGCAGAAAATAAAGGGCCTAAATCTCAGCGTAAATTCCTTTTCCAGTCAGCCCAACGGCAATGAGGGCACCGAATAATCCCTCCCTGCTCAGTAAGACCTTCCTGACCGCATTCGGGGCAGACAGAAGATACAGTCGGGGAAAAGCGAACTCCAAGAAAACGCGATGTGTATGGCGATAGGCTGTGACTGACCACCAACGTGACCGGATCTTGACGGAGACGATACTGGCCGTTGATACTTCGAACAAAGAAGAAACGGGCCAATAAGCCTTGAAGGAAGACGATCAGGTAGCACTTGATGAAATTGCGCATAAAAATGAGGTTCTCTGGGTCTTCTAGTTCGAAGTCAAAGTCAAGAAGCTCTAAAAAATCCATGAATTCCTCAAAAAACCAAATATCCAGAACGCTCGGAATATATCGAAAAACAACTAAGGGAATGAGAACAGCACTGCATAAAGCACTCAGAAAAAAGGAAAGGCCTAATAAACGAAAAGAAAAATGCTTCCATAAAATCTTCCGGATCAATGATGGATCCCGCACTTCGATTAGAGGTTTTTGTTCGTGAACCGCTGTCCAAAAATCTCCTACGTTAGTTACGTTCATCGCCGAATCCTCCTTTCACCCGTTAAAGACAACAAAAGACCTTTGCTCTAATGAAATATCAGAACAAAGGTCTTGCTCAGCGAAGGGCTCCGAATGACCAGTTCTCACGAACGGTTGTTGATCATCGGTTTCGAGCTACTCCCCTTTTGATACATGTTACCACAAATCTTAAACACCGTCAAAAAGCTTCGGCCAGCTTGTTCAACAAGGGCGGTTAAATCTATTGACGGAATCTTCGCTCGGAGGGAAAGAGAGGATAGATATTGAAAAAGTATTCACAAAAATATAGATGCGCGAAGTCCTGCAAGGGGCGTAATTCAATGAAAGAGGTACAGTATGAGTTTTGATCTACCGACGATGGCGGTTATTCTTTCCGCAGTTTCCTTCGTGGCAGGTTTCATAGACAGTATCGCCGGCGGTGGTGGCCTCTTGCTTCTTCCCGCACTCTTGTTTACCGGACTTCCTCCTCAGACGGTGCTGGGGACCAACAAGTTTGCCTCCACTTTCGGTACAAGTTTCGCCCTCGTTAATTTCGTACGGAGCAAGAAAGTGGACTGGCGAATCGTCGCAGTGGGAATCGCGTTTACTTTGCTAGGAGCGTTTCTAGGCACCAAAGCGATCCTCTATTTCCCGAACGATCAAGTAGGGCGAATTATCGTCTTTCTTTTGCCCTTCGCCATGGCCATCACGTTAATTCCCCGAAAGGTACGGAGCGAACAAAAAGAGCTTACCACTCAGGAACTATGGAAGAAGGTTCCATTGATTTGCTTTACGATTGGATTCTATGACGGATTTTTAGGACCTGGTACTGGCAGCTTTTTGATCATGGCCTTTTACATATGGCTTGGATTAGACCTCGTCATGGCTTCGGGTACGGCAAAAGTATTCAATTTAGGGTCGAACATTGGGGCTTTGGTTGTTTTTCTAATGGAAGGGAAGGTATTGTATCTTCTCGGTCTACCGATGGCGCTCGCGAACATAGCGGGAAATCTGCTGGGCAGCACTCTAGCTATAAGAAAAGGAACGAATCTAGTCAGAGCTTTTCTCATGACCTCTTTTGGACTATTGTTTATCACTCTAGTTTGGAAATATTTCTTCTAGAAGGCCTTTGGATTAACCACGATCTTACAGTCGATCCAACGTTGTGATGACTTCTTGAAATTGTTTCTCCATCTCATGGAATAAGGTCCCAACATTGTTTAAATCATGCTTGCGTCCAAGTTGTTCCATCTTTGCACAGAGCTTTGAAAAAGCGGTCGCGCCGATACTGGCGCTGCTGGATTTTAGGGCATGTCCGGATTTTTCGATGGCCTCCGGATTCAAGCGGTGAACGGCATCACGCAGGTTTTGCATCAGAGTTGCCGATTCTTTTTTATAGGTATCCATGATGGAATGCAGGATACGCTGATCATCGTCAGTCAAATCGAGGATTTCCTTCAAGACATTCAAATCGATGACGGAAGCATGATCATCTGTACCAAGGGAGAGGGAGTCATCTTCCCGGACGCCAGAAGTAAGTGGACGCCCCGCCGCTCTCTGGGCTGGCAGCCAATGATCTAAGCGGGGGATGAGTTGGTCCAAAAGGATCGGCTTGCTGATATAATCGTCCATTCCGGCACGGAGGCATCTCTCCCGATCCCCCTGCATCGCCATAGCGGTCATGGCGATGATCGGCAGATGCCGGCGAGTTTTCGATTCTGTCTCGCGAATGATTCGGGTCGTATCAAAGCCGTCCAGTTCGGGCATTTGGCAATCCATAAAAACCAGCGCGTATTCTCGTTCAGTTATGGCATGGAGCGCTTCCGTTCCATTGTTGGCCACATGGACGATAAAACCGAGTTTATTTAACAAGGTAACCGCTAATTTTTGATTAACTCGATTATCTTCTACGAGCAACAAAGGCTGTTCGATTTCCCAAAGCGGATAGGGCTTCTCTTGAGAAGCCATTTTAGATTCCAGAAACTCATCCATATGGGGAGGAGCTTCCGTTGAAATCGTCCGAAAGGGGATGGAGAACCAGAAAGTGGAACCTTTTCCTGGTACACTTTTGACCCCGATTTCTCCGCCCATGAGTTCGACCAGTTGTTTGGAGATGGCTAAACCGAGCCCAGTACCGCCAAATTTACGGGCCGTAGAAGTGTCCCCTTGGACAAAGGGAGAAAAAAGGCAGTGAACGAGACCTTCTTTAATCCCAATCCCCGTATCAGTCACTTCGAAATGGACGTTCATCCGATGGTCGTCGAGGAATTCGCCGTGAACGGAAATGGTAATTTCACCATGATGGGTAAATTTGACGGCGTTGCCGATCAAGTTGATCAACACTTGACGCAGGCGAACCGGATCGCCTTGAACCGATTTATCTACAGTCGGCGCTATCGACAGGGATAGACGGAGACCTTTTTCCATCGCACTGTTCTCGAAGAGTCTGACCACGCTTTTAATGGTCGAACCTAAATAAAAGTGAATGCACTCCAAATCCATTTTTCCGGCTTCCACTTTGGAATAATCTAAGATGTCATTCAGCACACTAAGTAGGATTTCGGCCGATTCTTGGATTGAATCGGCATATTCCCGCTGTTCCCTGCTTAAGGAAGTACCGAGCATCAAGTTATTCATACCGAGAATGCCGTTCATGGGTGTACGAATTTCGTGACTCATCATAGCGAGAAAATCGCTTTTTGCTTGACTGGCTTCTTCGGCTTTTTTCTTGGCGATTTTAAGTTCTGCTTCCGAACGTTGTTTTTCCGTAATATCGCTCAGTAAAAGCACCTTTCCCACAGGACCTTTTTTGCTCATGATCGGAGACAAGCGAGAGAAATAATAAAGAGTGCCTTGAACGCCGGTGATTTTCATATCCGTGGTCAAAGCCCCCGATTCAATTTGCGCTAGCAGGTCGGGATAGTCGAAAAGCACCTCTTTGATGGGTACGCCGATGGAGGATGAAATTAAGAAGGGAAAAAAAGAAGAAGCGGCAGGATTAAATTCGACAATTCTGTCCATTCTATCTAGGATAATGACACCGTCTTGGACACTTTCGAAAACTTTTTCACGGGCCACAGGGACAAAATCAAAAAATCGAAAGTTCAAAAGCACCACAGAGTGAATTAAGCTTGTAAAACAGATCAGGATTGGTGCGAGATCGAGATCCATAGGGCTGTATCCGGTCAGGTACAGGAAGTCTCCGAAAAGGGGCAAAAGGATGCCGATGATCATCAAGGTGATTTTTCGGCGGTAATGAGTGGCGACTCGCTGCTGCAGCCGAACTAAGAGGAAGATACCGGCTAGGAAACATAGGTACGAATAGGCGATATGAATCCAATACCAAAAACCCTTTCCGGCGCTAAAAACGGGAATAGGGCTTTCGACGTCAAAGGATAAGGTTTTATAAAACCAGTGATGGGCGTCATTGGTGTGAAAAACTAAATATGTAAAAAAAGGCACGGTGAATAACAGGGTGAGGGTTTTCCTGTTTAAATACCGTTCCAGTCTGCAATAATATAAAATCATCAAAAACCATAATACGGGGATCAAGGGTATCGCTATATATTCGATCTTCAGCCAGAAGATTATATCGGCAAGGGTCGGGCTCGATAACTCAAAGGCATAACCAAAGGAATAGATACTCGCGGCAAAGGTTAACCCCACGTAGGCTTTGACGCCAGGGTTATTTTGCGAGGAGATGTACGCGTAAAGTCCCAGTAGCAACATGCTAATGCTGGATATCAAAGCAATGACTTCGAAAAAACGAATCGAAAACATATCCATCGCTATTGCCACCTCAATTACATATATCATACATAGTTCGAACACTTTGCAAGAAATTCCTTTACTCCACCGAAAGGGAATGGAGGTTTTTCTGTTTATGGACGGTCAAAAATGGGAACGGATAAGATAAAGCGAACAAAAGGGGGAGGCTCCCGTTGCCTGAGACCGAAATAGATATCGAACGACTCTATTACCAAGACCTCCGTGAAAAGAAAACGACCGCCACCGGTGTCCGTGGACGGGCATCGCGTCTAGGACGAGTCGGCAGCATGGTGATGCCGTCAGACAGACTTTCCGGGAGAGAGAAGCGCGATTACCGGCGGCCCGGACCGTTGATCACTTATTCCCTTTACGAGGATTTAGTCTCTTTCGAAGTGTTCGATCAGATGCCCTATCGTCAACAAGTTCAACTGCTGTCAAGATGGCGTCAGAAGTATTCTGACGATGCTATCTGTCAGCAATGGGGTCTGTCCAGGTACGGTCTAGAGGTTATCGTGGAGGTCTTGGGTGTATAAAAGGCATCCCGCAGGAGTAAACCATGAAGGGTAAGTATATCGACAAACACCTAGGCAATGCCATCGTGTTCACCGGATTTGGCCTCATCGCCATTATCTTACGATTTTTGACTCAACTTTGGTTCGCCCACTCAAAACCGACCTTAGTAGCGATTAACGGGTATACGATGGGTATATTTATGTTACTCATCGCTGCCGTGAACTTTTGGATCTACTATAAGCAAACAAAGCAAAATAAAAAGCCCGCCGGCTAAGGCGAGCTTTCGCTTTTATATAAGGTTTGTATCAGACGTTGCCATCGGATGCTTGGATCTCATCCAGGGATACGATGGTGTACCCTTTTGCTTTTATGGAAGCGATGATGTCATCGAAGGAATCTACGACGGCTTTAGAGTTGCCATGTAAAAGAATGATCGCTCCCGGATGGAGTTGGTTCAAGATATCGTCTTTTACCTTTTTCGAAGTCGCCATAGGGGACCAATCGTTGGTGGCGATACTCCAAAAGACCGATTGAAAGCCGAGATTTTTCGTCGCATCTAAGCTGGTACGGCTAAATTCGCCTTTGGGCGGACGAAGGTACTTGGCCTTGTAGTTACAACCGGAAGCCTGCTCAATATCCTTATTCAGAACCATGATCTCTTTCGTTAACTTATCTTTGGAGATGTCAGGCAAGCTCGGGTGGTTCCAAGTATGGTTGCCGACGGTATGCCCTTCCGAGATAAGGCGCTTCAAAAGATCGGGCTGCGTTTTGACCCAATGGCCGCATAAAAAGAATGTTCCTTTCACATTATGCTTCGCCATGACATCTAAAATGCGAGGTGTAGCTCCTTCGAGTTCAAAGCCCATATCGAACGTAAGAGCCACTGATTTTCGACGGCTGTCCCCCATATAGATAGCTCCGTATTCTTTCAACAGTCCTTGCAACCATGGAGGGACGAAGGGAGGCTCTTCATTTTTGGGCTTGAGAACTCCCCAACCGTATTTTTTGTTGGGGTCTGTGCTCTCCACAGACTTAGATACGTCCTCCAAGGACCAATCATAGTGCTCCAACTGTTCCATAGCGAAAGAGAAACCGGCGTAACCGATGAATGCGAGCAAAACAATCAAGAGGCTGCTTTGAAGTAATTTTTTCTTTAATATATAAATCTTCAAATGAATCCTCCGTTCCCAGCATACTCTTTCAAAAAGTAATATGCAGGTAGGAAGAGAATTCGAACAGCCATAGATTGGTATTAGCTTTACGGTGATCAAAGTGGTTGTTGTAGATGATTCATTTTCCTTGAGCGAAGATGTAACTTTTCGACCGTTGACTTCGTCTCTATTTGATGGACTTGCTTTAGCGTCAAAAAAGAAAAGGTTTACTGAGCCCTTTCTCTTAACGTTCCGTTCATTTTTGCTAGTACATCGACGGTTTTCGACAAATCATCTAGGCTTAATGAACGCAGTTGTGTGCTAATTCGTTCAAAGCGTCGATGATTCACCCTTTCGATTAGTCTCAACCCTTGCTCCGTCAGGGATAACATGACCACCCGTCGATCAGCGAGGGAACGTTCCCGGGTGAGAAGGTCTAATCCAGCTAGTTTGTCTGTCATTCCGGTCACGGCGCCCGAGGTGATGCCCAACTGCCCGGCAATATAGGTGGATTTACAAGGACCAAACTTCCACAACAGGTAGAGGAGGAAAATTTGTCCTTCCGCTAAGGGAATGTCGGCGCCCACATCCTGGGTGGCTTGTTTTATGTTATAGAAAAACTCATCTAAGAGTGCCTGAATCCTTGCCAAATAGCTCTCTTTGTCCACTGTCTCGCTTGACATTAACGGCCACTTCCCTTACGATTTAAAAGTCTTGGTAGTTAAATATCTTAGTTGCTAAAATAATACTACGGTGGAATGCGGGGGATGTCAATCCTAATAGAGGGGATAGCAGAGACTTTAGACAGCCCCACCCATATCAGATAGCCATTGGAAGACAGGAAAACAGTTAGAAATAAGGAGGAACAAGTTGTGAAAAAAGAAATGGGCGTCGGGCTGCTGGCGCTCGTCTTATTGACGGCAGGAACAGCTTGCGGGAAACAGCCGGAAGCCACGACCGCTGAAGCGCCTGCGCAGACGGTTTCCCTAGCGAAGGTACAGCGGGCGAGCCTGTCGAACCGGTTGACTTTCAACGGTACGCTCGAAGCAAAGGAAGAATTAAAACTCGTGCCCAAGGGGACAGGAAAAGTAGCACAAATTAACGGCGAAGTGGGCCAGATGGTCCGGGCGGGCGACGTGCTTATGGAACTAGACAATAGGGACATTCAAGCCCGGTTGGATTCGGCAAGGGCCGGAGTCGCCGTCAACGAAGCCAGTCTGCAACGAGCCCAAGTCCAATTGGAGATGGACCAAATCGCTCTCGGCGATGCCCAGCGGAATTACGAGCGGCAAAAGGCCCTCTTTGAAGCGGGAGCAGCCCCGAAGACCGAATTTGAAAACAGCAAAAGTGCTTACGATAAGGCGGACAAACAAGTCGCCAATGATCAGGCGAGTATCGCCTCTGCCCAAGCCCAAATGCAGCAAAGTCAAGCTCAAATTCGGCAAATCGAAGTTGAGCTGAATGATACCGTTCTGCGTTCACCGGTGACGGGAATCATTGCCGAGCGAAGTGCCAACACCGGGGAATATGTTTCGAACACCAATCCTGCCTTTACTGTGGTGAACATCGACACTGTGGAAGTCAAAGCCAACCTGACTGAAACAGACATCAACTACGTCAAGACCGGTCAAGAAGTAGAAGTGAAAATCACGGCGGCGAGGACGGAACCGTTCAAAGGCCGCATCACCAAAATCAGTCCCATCGCCGACGAAAAGGCAAAAACATATCCCATCTGGATCAGCATCGATAATCATGATTACATATTGAAACCGGGCATGTTTGCTGAATTCCAACTGAATACCAATCAAAAGACAGACGTGTTGACCGTTCCCACGGAGGCGATCATCGAACGAAACGGTACACCGATGATTTATCTGGCTGTGGACGGCAAAGCTGTTGAAAAGAAAGTCCATCTGGGCATCACCGATGGAAAACTAGTAGAGATTCTCGATGGAATCACCGAAAATGATAAAGTCATCACGTCCGGATTGAAAACGTTGACTGATGGCGTAGCTATCGCCGAGCAGGGCAGCACCGCAACTGCTCCGGCTCCGGCAGAACAGTCTCCACCCGGTGGACAGGCGCAGTAACAGACTCATAACTTACACCAAGAAAGGAGAGCCTGAACCATGCGCCTGACCGAATTTGCTGTCAAGCGGCCTGTCGCCATGACCATGATCGTTCTCATGTTCGTCGTGCTGGGGCTATATAGCTATCGCATGCTTGGCGTAGACTTATATCCAAACGTGAATATCCCCTATGTGACCGTCAGCGTTTCCTACCCCGGCGCAGGCGCCGAGGAAGTGGAAAAGCAGGTCGTCAAACCGATTGAATCATCGGTCGCCTCCATCAGTAAGATCAAGTCGACCATGTCTCAAGCCTCGGAGGGTTTTGGATTTGTCGTCGTTGAGTTTGAACTGTCAGCCAACGCTGATCAGGCAGCCATCGACGTCCAGAAAAAGGTCGATTCGATCAAAGGGCAGTTGCCGGAAGACGCCAAAGATCCTGTCGTCGTCAAGATGGACATGAACTCGGCTCCGGTCATCACCTTATCGGTCGTCAGCCCTCGCCCCATCGAAGAAACCTATGACCTCGTCGACAACATCCTAAAGGACCGGTTGCTGAAAGTCGGCGGTGTGACCGATGTATCTCTCGTTGGCGGGAAGAAGCGGCAACTCCAAGTCCAGATTGACAAGGCTAAGCTCGAAGGATATGGATTGTCCGTCAATACAGTGGTCAACCGCCTCGATAAAGAAAACCTGAACCAACCGAGCGGACGATTAGATCGGCCGGACCTGGAGTACAACGTCCGCGTGATGGGTGAGTTCAAATCGGTCAAGGAAGTGGAAGAGATCCAAATTCCTCTGGCTGACGGTCACAGCATTCCCTTGAAAAACATCGCCGTTGTCAAAGACGACTACGAAGAGATGCGCACCTTCAGTCGTCTCAATGGACAGGACTCGATCGCTGTCGCCATCTTTAAACAGAGCGATGCCAGTATCGTCGATGTCGGTGATGCTGTGAAAAAAGCCTTGCCGGCGATAGAGAAGGATTTGCCGCCTGATGTGGAAGTCCATATCGCTCGAGACTTTTCCCAATATGTTCATTTGTCTTTGAACGGGACCCGCTGGAGTATCCTTGAGGGTATTTTAACGACGGCCTTTGCGCTGTTTATATTTTTGAGGGAATGGCGTTCCATGCTCACCGTCATCATCGCCATCCCTACGTCGCTGATCTCGACCTTGATGGGCATGTATTTCGCCGGATTTACGTTCAACATGATGTCCCTCATGGGTATGGCCCTTTGTATCGGTATCCTCGTTGACGATTCCATTGTCGTCTTGGAGAACATTCACCGGCACCGAGACATGGGTAAAGGAACCGTGGAAGCGGTGTTGGAAGGGCGTTCCGAAATCGGTATGGCCGCTATCGCCATCACCTTATCGGACGTAGTCGTTTTCGCACCGATCGCCTTCATGGGAGGGATGATAGGCCAGTTTTTCCGGCAGTTCGGACTTACCGTCGTCATCGCAACACTTTTCTCCCTCTTCGTTTCCTTTACATTGACACCGATGCTGGCGTCTCGTTTCTATATGGAAGAAGATCCGGAGACGAAGCAGCTAAAAGCGAAAAAGCGGCAGGCTTCGATGTTAGGATGGGTTCTCCGGAAAATCGAACCTCTTTCCAACCGTTTTTGGTCTCTGACGGAACGGGTGGGCGATCGATCCAGTTCCGATTACATGAAGGCCCTCGCCTGGGCGTTGAAGCATCGCAAAACAGTCATCGCTGCCGCCCTCGCCGCCGTGATAGCTAGTTTCACCTTGATTCCCCTCGGCCTTGTTGGCTTCGAATTTATGCCGAAATCGGACCAAGGCGAACTGACCATCAACTTGGAAATGGCGAACGGGACGCCTGTGGCGACGACCGATCAGGCCGTCAAAGAAATCGAAGCGTACTTAAAAACAATCCCGGAAATCAAATACTTCCAGAGCAGTATCGGAACCAGCGGCGGCGGAGCTTCTGCCGTGGGCTCCAACAAAGCGAATATCGGTATTCAACTTTATCCCAAGGCGGAACGCTCTCGAACAATGTGGCAAATTGGGGATGAGCTTCGCGTTTTTGCCAAGAAATTTACCAAGGGAGACATTCGGGTTCTCGAATCGGAATCGGGCGGCGGTCCGCCAGGGACAGCGATCCAGTTGGAAGTATCCGGTCCCGATTATGACCGGCTGTTGACCCTGGCCGATCAGGTAAAAACGATCGCCAAAGAGACACCGGGAGCTATCGAGGTCGATTCTAACTTCCGTTTTGGACAGCCGGAGGTACAGATTACTATCGACCGTGCTCGAGCTTCTACCTACGGACTTACGGTCGATGACATCTCCCGAACGCTCCGGGCCTCCTTAAACGGTGACGTAGCCACTGCGTACCGGACCGGTGATGATGATGTGGACGTACTCGTCCGCCTGAATGGTGTCAATAAGGCTTCTGTGGACGAACTTAAACGCATCACCGTGACGACTTCATCGGGCCAACTGGTCCCGATCGGGTTGATTGCCGACGTGAAAAAAGGCAGCGGCCCTACGGAGATTCACCGCATCGATCGGCAGCGGACGATCACCATATCAGGAAACCTGAAAAAAGGAACGGCACAAAGCGCCTTTAACAGCGAACTTAACAAGCGTCTCGAACAACTGAAACTTCCTCCCGGCTATTCCATCAAACAAGCCGGCTCCACGCAAGATATGGAAGAGACGGGTGTACAATTAATCTCGGCCTTCCTACTTTCGATCACCTTGGTCTACATGGTGCTAGCCATTCTCTATGAAAGTTACGTAACACCCATGATCCGGATGATGTCTCTTCCCTTAGGTCTGATCGGAGCGTTGATCGCTCTGGCCGTAACCGGGAAGACGATTAACCTGTTCTCAGGCATCGGTATCATCATGATGGACGGCTTGGTGGCGAAAAACGGCACCTTGCTCATCGACTACACCAATACGCTCGTCGAGCGGGGGAAACCGCTCCGGGAGGCTTTGGTGGAAGCCGGAAAAACTCGTCTGCGCCCGATCATGATGACAACCTTCACCATGATCTTCGGTATGCTCCCGGTCGCGGCGGCCGTGACGGAAGGAACGGAAGTCCGTTCCGGTATGGCTGTCGTCCTCATCGGCGGTTTGATCACATCAACCGTGTTTACGCTCGTCGTTATCCCTGTGTTCTACACGCTCATCGATGATTTTATCAACTGGCGTAAACGGAAGAAGATGGAGCGGCTGAGAAAACAAGTGGCACGAATTGAGGCGAAAGCCGGCTTTAATGCCTAAGAAGCTGTAATTTCTGTAATAGGTATTCTTGACTCAAAATTACCGTTTATGAAAATGTAGATAGAAAGTAAAAGGACGACGTCTTATTTAGAATTAGACGCCGTCCCTTTTTATTCAAGGTAGTATTTCAAGGTAGCCCTGGTTGCACATGATGGGCTAACACGGTCGCGGAGGTTCATTAACTATGGTATCCCGGTAGTTACCGATAAGTCTCCGACGTGACGATAGTCATCAACCGGTTCTTCAGTTCCTGTTCCATCCGGGCCAATTCATTTTCCGCTTCTTGCCGTTTCGTCCGGCCTTCTTGCTGGATTTTTAGTGTCTCTTCCAACGTGTAAATCAAGTTTTCCTGAGTTTTTTTCAAGGTTTCCACGTCGACGATGGCTCGCTCGTTTTCTCGGGCCACACCGATGCTGTTCGTTTTGAGCATCTCTGAGTTTCGCAACAGCAGGTCATTCGTCGTATCGGTCACTTGTTTTTGCATGGCTAAGGCGCTCTGCTGGCGATGAAGGGACAAGGTGAGGACGACTTGGTTTTTCCAGAGGGGAATGGTAGTTAGGATGGACGATTGAATTTTTTCGACGAGCACATGGTCATTGTTTTGGATTAACCGGATCTGAGGCGCTGTCTGGAGCGTGACTGTACGGCTGATGAGCAGGTCGTGGATCTTTTTCTCGAGACGGTCGGCAAACTGGATATAGTCGTTCAATTCTTGCACGACGGCAGCGTTGTCACTGAGGGCTGCTTTTTGCTGCAGCAGTGGGATAGACCGGGTACGCAGTTCTTCCAGTTTGAATCGGCCCGCAGCGATGTAGATATTCAGTTCCTCGAAGTATTCGCGGTTTTTTATGAACAAGGTCTCCAAGAGGGTCACATCCCGCAATAACTGCAGGCGGGTCTTGTCCAACTGCTGGCTGATCTGATCGATTTCATAGCCCAGCGTTTGATAACGGGCGAGGAGCTTCTCAGTGGAACGTTTAGCTGAACCGAAAAGTTTGTTAAAGAAGCCCCCTTTCGATTCGTTCAGTTCTTCGGGGTCCACTTCTTTTAATTTAATCATCAGGTTTCCCAGAATTTCACCGACAGGACCGGAATCCTTGGCTCGCACGTGATCGAGGATCGTGTCGGCGAAACGAGACAGTTCTGTCTGCACGGGCATGCCGAACTGTAACAAGGTGCGGCTATCGTCGGGGGTAAGCTGCTGGGCCAGTGCCTGTGCTTTGCGTTGTTGCTCCGGCGGCAAGGAAGACAATTGGGTTTCCGGCGGCAGCGAACTGGCCGGGTTGGGAACTGAGGGTATCGTTGTCGAAGGAAAAGAGGCAAGGGAATCTTGAGTTTCAAAAGGGCCGGGGATCGAAAAAGGATCGGAAGAGGACTTCATGGTCACTTTTTCACTCCTTTTAGATCGGTCTTCAAAGGCTCTAAAGGTTTTGAGGAGATGCTTTTCGCGTCTAAAGTCTGCTTTAGCACATTGATTTCCACGTCTAAATCGAGAACGTCATTGGACAAGACTTGTCGAAGTTCCGTTTCGTAGGCGTCGCGAAGGTCATTCAAGACGGCTTCTGTTTTTTCCACGGCTTCACGAATTTCATGATTGGTGATGGGTTGGTTCGCGAGCAGGCTGTATTTCTCTAAAATGGTGATTGTAGCGTCCAGGTAGTGGTTGAAAAAAGCTTGTGCTTTTTTGATGCGTTTGGGGTCTTTGGTGGTGATGGCGAGGATCTGTTCAGCGATTTTATACAGCCGGGATACCTTCAGCCAAATGGGGATAGAACGGACCTTAAAGCGCAAGCGACCGATCGTTTCAACTTTTTGCCGGCCTTCTTTAAGGGTCTTCTCGATGAAGCTCCCTTCCGAAGCGTCTCCAAGCCATCCTTGCGAGAGGGCGGGCGAGAAGCGACGCTTTATGGCGTAAGAAGAGATGAAATAGGCAGCACCTCCGGTGATGAGGGCCGGTAGTAGATCAAAGCCGTTAAACAAATAGATGAGAACGAAAGTGGTGACGCCGAGAGTACCGGAAAGTAATATCCGCAGAAGGGTAATAGCAATTTCTTTCACGATGCTCCGCTCCTGTAAAAATTTTTCATTTTACGACATCTTACGATTATTATAACAAGAGGCAAAGGCGTTAAAAAGTATTATAGGCAAAAGTGGGTCCCTATAAAAAAAGAACCGCACATTATATGGAACCATTTCTTTGTCACATGGAGGAATAAGGTACTCCTTTGCAGAATTATGAGGTGTACCGGAGATATATTAGTCATTCATGAAATAGCTTGCTAACAAGGAAATAGTGGGGCAGTAAGCACTTGTAAAGGGGGAAGTAGAAACATGCAGATACTTCGGAAAGTCCCGTTACGAACGATTCTCATTATTCCCTTTATCTTACAACTGCTTATTGCCGCTGGTCTCATCAGTTGGTTGTCCCTTAAAAACAGCGAACAGGCTGTCTATGAGGTGACGACGCAACTGCGCACAGAGACAACCAATCGGATTTTTGAACATTTGAAAAGCCATATGGAAATTCCCATGATCGTCAACCGGCTAAATGCGAATGCCATTGAAACGGGCCTCTTGGATATCCACAATAAGCCCGAACGGGAACGATATTTTTATAAACAGCAACAGACGTTTCCCGATATTGCCATGAACTTTATCGGTACCCCGCAAGGGGAGTTTATGGGTGCACGCCGGAGCGTTACCGGGGAAATACAACTCGTTTTGGCTAGTGATGCCACAGGAAACAACTCACACTATTTTTCCGTTACCTCTTACGGGGAAGCAGGTGAGTTAAAAGAAGTATTTCGGAATTTTGATCCCCGAAAACGGCCTTGGTACATTACCGGTGAAAAGCTGGGCCAACCGGCCTGGAGTGACATTTACCGCCATTTTGTTTTTCAGGACTTGGCGATTACAGCGGTGAGGCCTGTTTACGACAGTTCTGGTCGGTTGTTCGGTGTGCTCGGTGTCGATTACATACTGACGGGACTCAATCAGTTTTTACAGAGCTTGCAGATTGGGAAGACGGGCAAGACCTTCATTGTGGAGCGGTCAGGGAATCTAGTGGCCACATCGACATTAGACAAATCGTTTCGCTTTATCGATGGCAAGATGGAGCGCATCCGGGCATCAGAATCGGAGACTCCCCTGATCCGGGAGGCGTCAAGATTTCTAGAAACCCATTATGGTGATTTTCGAAACATCTCTGTCCGGGAACAGCTAGATTTTTTGCTGAAGGGCGAGCGGGAGTACGTACAAGTGACGCCCTTTGAAGAATATGGACTCGATTGGCTGATCGTCGTTGTTGTTCCAGAAAAAGACTTTATGGGCCTCATCGACAAAAATACGCTACAGACGTTAGGTCTCATTGGGGTGGCACTTATGGTGGCCATCGCTGTTGGTGTTTGGACATCTCATTGGGTGGTCGAACCGATCCGGAGGCTGAATCGGGCAGCGGGAGAGTATGCCCAAGGAAACTGGGATCATGATGTGGACTTTGAACGGGATGATGAGGTCGGTACACTGGGTAAATCCTTAACCAGCATGGCTCGACAGCAGGCTGAATTGTTTGGGAGCTTGGAACAAAAGGTTGCCGAGCGAACACGGGAACTGGAAGAAAAAAATCTTGAGCTCATTGAAGCGAATAAGAAAAAAGAACTGGCCGCGAAGGCGAAGTCTGAGTTTCTGGCTAATATGAGCCATGAGATCCGAACGCCGATGAACGCTATTCTCGGGTTTTCAGAAATCTTGGGCGAACATGTTCAGGACGATCAGGGACGGCGGTACCTGGAGTACATTTCTACAAACGGTGAGACCCTGCTTCGGATCATTAACGACATCCTGGACTTATCGAAAATAGAGGCGGGCAAGCTGGAGATTCAATTACGCCCGGCTAGCTTAGAGGCCATTTTTGAAGAGATGAAACGGGCCTTTGCCAGCCAGGTCGAGGGAAAAGGGTTGCAGTTTATCTTGGACATTGCGCCGGAACTTCCCCGACAGGTGAATATCGATGAAGTTCGCTTGCGTCAGATACTTTTTAACCTGATCGGGAACGCCGTAAAGTTTACACACTGTGGATTCATCAAGGTTTCTGTTCATCCGATCGAAGAAATCTCTACTTCGTCAGAGGAAGAAGGGGCTGCAGATCCAGCGAAGTTGAATTTGCAAATCGCCGTTCAAGATTCCGGCATCGGTATTGCAGCAGAACAGCAACAGGCTATATTTGAGGCTTTTGTCCAGCAAAAAGGGCAGGATGCTAACCGGTATGGAGGGACTGGGCTAGGCTTAACGATTACCCGTCGGCTCGTGGAGATGATGGACGGTCAAATTTCACTCTATAGCGAGGCCGGAAAGGGAAGTACTTTCACCGTTCGATTGCCCAATATCGAAGAGGCACCCGTAGTGGGAAAAGAAAAAGTTTCCCAGGATGTTTTGCTGGCTCATAGGCGATTCCCTGATAGTACGGTATTGGTGGCAGACGATGAAGAGGCAAACCGCGCTCTCGTCAAAGAGTTTCTCGAGCCTCATGGAATCACATGCTTTGAGGCGACGAACGGAAGAGAAACGATCGACATGGCGGAGAAAATCCGACCGGATCTAATTATTTTGGATATGAAAATGCCCTTGTTGGACGGTTACGGGGTCTTGCAGATCATGAAGAGCGATGACGAATTATCGGCCATTCCGATCATCGTCCTTACGGCATCTGTGTTGGAGGAAGAAGAAGCTAATGTAAGGCAAGCTGGTTGTGCAGCATTTTTGCGAAAACCGGTCAGCCGACAGCAACTGCTATTGGAAGTCATTCCTTTTCTCCCTTCAGAAAAGGCGGATAAATGACAAACCGGTAAGTTTTCCATAGGGACTCGTGGGAACGAAAATATGACAAGAATCGTAACGTAAAGAGAGAACAGAACCACATAGGTTAACTTGTTGGTAAGCAGACAATAGATTCCGCACTCATCTGTTCTCCAAAGGGCATATGATCGTGAGGAGTCGAAGAGCGATGCGAAAAATCGTCTGTTGGGACGCGGGTCATGGCGGACGCGACCCAGGTGCGGTGGGGCCGAGCGGAATTGAAGAGAAGAATATCACCTTAGCTGTCGCACTACAGGCTGGGGAGTTTTTGCAACCCGTCGCCGATTCGGTATTTACCCGCACGGAAGATGTGGATTTTTGCGGCGAAAGCTATTCTGTAAATGGTGACCTGCAAAATCGGGTGCAAATCGCAAACAAGACCGGTGCCAATTACTTTGTATCGGTTCACTGCAATTCCGCCGACGATGCAAGGGCCAAGGGAACAGAAAGCTTTTGTCTGCAGTTCGGCGGCCAGGGAGAGAAACTGGCAGATGCCTTGCAGAAAAAAATGATCGATACATTGGAACTGGTAAATCGCGGAGTGAAAGAAGCCAATTTTTATGTCCTACGTAATACAGTGATGCCGGCGTCGCTCGTTGAGTTGGCCTTTATCTCTAACCCCTCTGAAGAACAACTGCTGAACGATCCGGAGTGGCAACGTAACGCCGCTTGGTCACTCGCTGCCGGTGTGGCTGAATTTTTAGGGGAATCTATCCCGCCGCTGCCCGAGCCGGGGCCAGATCCGGCTAAACCGACCTTGGTTGTGGCAGGCAAAAAGATTGAGAATGTGGAATTGATCGGAGATACACTCTGGGCCTCGATCCGGGAGATGTCCGATGCCCTGAACCGGTCAGTGACCTGGGACGGTAACACCAATGTGGTAAAGCTCGATTCCACCTTATCGGGCATAGGGAGAGCTGATGCGCCGCTGGCCCTTGTGGAGCAGAGAGCGCTGGTGGGCCGAAACATCCAAGATCGAGTATACGTTCCGGTACGCTCTTTTGCAGAAGCGCTAAACCTTACGATCACCTGGGACCCGGCGACAAAAACGGCGAAGATCGACTAACGATCTTTGCCGTTTGGTTTTTAGTCCGAGACATTCTATTTCCGGATAATTTCATGCCGGTTCACAGGATCTCCTTGCGTGGTATCGCCCGTCTGCCGGTAGGCAAAGTCAGGGTTAAGGGCTTGGACAAACCCGCTGATCCAACGCTGATACAATCGCTTCATCGTCGGAGCATCGACGCCGGCACGGTGCCAATTGGCTTCCTGAAGACAGAGAGCCGACTCCCAAACTACCTTTTCCTCAGTATTGACGGTGATCATATCGGCCTGATCGCAAGGCATACCGTTGAGCAAGAAGTTATTAAGGGCTTTATAGATATGGGAGGCTCCCTCAGCGCTTTCTCCTTGCTCGCGGGCGTTACGGCCGCATTCGGCGCCGTGTTCGGCGAAAGCTTGTTCGACCAGGTCACGGCCACCGTCGCCGCAAAGATCGATCAGGCCCTTAATCAACGCGGCTTCTCTCGTCTCGGCCAGGGTGATCTGCGACTGAAGCCAGCCGTGAATGTTTTCTCCTTCAATCAGCTGGGACAAGTCCACATCCGGGAGAGGTTCACCGTACCGTTCCCATAACTGGTTACGGAGGTTCGTTGCAGCGTCTCCACAAAGGCTCGAGGCTTTTTCGTAGATCAGTTGCTCTCGTTCGACCACTTTGCGAATTTTTTGGTAGAGCCAGTAATGGATAGGTCCGAGGAATGCGCTCATCGTTCTTCTCCTGCTTTCTTTATGGATTGTCCGTATAGTATGAGACTAAAGACATCGGCTTATGGGATAATCTAATTATAACTAAATCACTTATATAAATGTGTGAGCCCTATCACAACGTTTTACTTCTAATCTTATAAAAATCTTAAAGTTTATTCTGTAGAATATAGGGTAAAGAGAAGAAATCGATCGCAATACAGCGGTATGGAGTGATACTGATGGCGATAACTATCCTCGTTGTTGATGACGAGCAGAAAATCCTCGACATGGTGACGACGTATTTAGAGGCGGAAGGCTATCATGTCCTGCAAGCAACGGACGGGCTAAGCGCTCTGCAAGAGGTCAATGAGAAAACGCCCCATCTGGTGTTGCTCGATTGGATGCTTCCAGGGAAGAACGGCCTCGACCTTTGTAAGGACATTCGAGCTCATTCAAAAGTTCCGATCATCATGCTGACAGCCCGGGTCGATGAAAGCGATAAAGTCCTCGGTTTAGAGATGGGGGCTGACGACTATGTGACAAAGCCCTTTGGGCTGCGGGAACTGGTCGCCCGCATTCGTTCGGTACTGCGGAGATACGACATGGGCAACGATGGGACGCTAACAGCGGAGACTCAGGAGTCTCGTATTCTCAAGCGCGGAGATTTAACCATCGATAATGAAAAGTTTGAAGCTTTCTTAAAAGATATGCCTCTCAACCTGACGGCCACCGAGTTCAAAATCCTGCAGACCTTGGCGCAACGCCCCGGTGTCGTCTACAGTCGACTGCAACTGATGCGGATCGTCATGGGGGAAGCCTACGTCAATTATGAGCGGTCTATCGACACGCATGTGAGCAATCTACGCAAAAAAGTCGGCGATACGCCGGGAGAACCTCGGTACATCCTTACCGTCTTTGGCGTCGGTTACAAGTTTTCCGAGCGATTATAGGTGGTGATGAGATGCGGTTGCGGACAAAATTGTTATTAGGGTCTTTTTTGATCATCCTCACCCTATCCGGTGTCTACCTGACTCTCTCCATGATAGCGACCAACACCATCTTCGACCGCTACGAAACCATGGTGCAGAAACAAGTGGCCGACCAAATTCAAAATTCACTAGCGGAGTACTATCTGAATAACGGTGAAAGTTGGAACGGTGTTGATCAATATATACTTCCGTTGATGTCTCAGCACCCACAGCGGGATCGGCGCTTCATGCGGATCACCATGGTGCTCCTCGATGAACATAATGTGCCCATCGCCGCATGGCCTCGCGGTAGTCAAGAACACTGGCAGGATATTGACCTGCAAGAAAAGGGAACGATCACGCCCATCCTTGTCGAAGAGCGGGAGGTGGGAGGGCTTTGGATGCCTTACCACAACCCTACCGGCATCGAAGGCATCCGAGCCAAAGTAACGTCATCGCTCGTGGATACTTTTCTGGTCTCCATCCTGATCAGCTCGATCACAGCCATCATCGTCACTTACCTACTGGCCAGGCGATTGACGAAACCATTATTGCAATTAGCCGCAGCAGCCCAGGAAATAAAAAAACGGCGCTTTGATTTACGTATTCCCCTTTCATCCCAAGACGAAGTGGGAACCGTCGTCAAAGCCTTTAACGAGATGAGTGAAGCGTTGCAACGGGGGGAACAAGTTCGAACTAACCTGGTCGCTGATGTGGCTCATGAGCTGCGAACTCCGCTTACGGTGATCCAAGGTCAGTTGGAATCGATCCAACAGGGCGTTTTGCCGGCAGCGGTAGAGACCGTATTACCTATTCATGATGAGGTGATCCGCCTAAACCGCTTGGTTGACGAACTGCGCCAGCTCACCTTGGCAGAGGCGGGAAAACTGCCGTTACGGCTGCTTCCAACGGATGCGAAAGCCTTATTGCAGCGGGTCGTCGAGATTTTTTCCGTCGAATCAGAACTGCGTAATATTCAGTTGAAAATGAGCTGCCGGGAAGAAAGCCTTTTCATCACAGTGGATCCAGATCGGCTGACACAAATCATCGTCAACATCGTAGGCAATGCTTTGAACTATTCGCCGAGTGGCGGGACGATTCACATCGGCTTGCTAAAAGCGTCGTTACCGGAAGAAATCGATGGCGAATCGGTCCTATCTTTCATCAACATGCATTTGAATGGGGAAAGAGAAGCAGAGTTTGCGCAGAATTACCGCCTTCCGGAAGCGGTGACGTCGAAGAGGGCGGCTTCCCTCAGCTCAAAAAGCATACCTTCGGAAACGGAAGGTATCCTTGTATATGTGGCTGATGAGGGACCGGGGATCGCGCCGGAACATCTGCCCCATGTGTTCGAACGCTTTTTCCGTTGCGACCCATCGAGGGGGCGAGAAACGGGAGGAAGTGGTTTAGGCTTGGCCATCGCCCGGGAATATGTGCTGGCCCATGGAGGCCGGATCGTCGCCGTAAATCGCAGGGATAAGGGAAGTTGTTTTGCCTTTTTCTTACCCCTAAAACCGCCGGAGTCGACGAATAGTGATGAACAATCTTGAAAAAATCTTAACATCTGCCAGAAACGAGCTTGAAACGGACGGGGTATCCTAAAGATGCTAAGGATATATCCTTAGAAAACGAAAAAGTCAGAGGTGTTCATGATGAGTAAAAAATGGACAAAAGGCATGGTATCGGTAGGTTTGATCGGTGCGCTCTTTTGCGGCGGTATCGTAGCCTACGCAGCGACAGATACGACAACCAGCAGTAACGGACAAGGAACTTCTTTCTCCCATCACTTCGGTTTTAAAGGTGAAAAGGGGAATTTTGCAGGGCGCGGCCATGGAGCTTTTCAAGGAGGCCCCTTCGAAAAACATCTCGAAGATCTGGCTACCATTTTCAGCATGGATAAAGATGCCCTGAAAACGGAACTCCAGAGCGGGAAAACGATGCTAGAAATTGCCCAGGCCAAAGGCATCTCCAAGGACGATCTGATCGCTAAGATGGTGACTGACGCTGAGAACCGTATCGACAAAGCGGTCAAGGATGGAAAAGTGACGAGCGATAAAGCAACCCAAATGAAAGCAAACCTGAAAGACCGGATCACCGCCGCTGTGGAAAGAAAAGCCGATCCCTCCAAAGCTAACGGAAAGCGTGGCATGATTGGCAATCATTTTCAAAAAGTGACCGAAATCCTGAACATGCAACCGAATGAACTAAAGGATGAAATGAAAGCCGGAAAAAGCCTCGCTGAAATTGCTCAAAGCCAAGGAATTGCACCGGAAGACCTGAAAGCGAAAATGATCGAAGCGGCCAAACAAAATATTGATTCCCTCGTACAACAAGGCAAAATGACCCAAGAAAAGGCTGACCAAGTGAAGCAAGGCTTGGAAAAACGGATTGACGGGATGATTAACCATAAGCCCGGTATGCACGAAGGTACAAAAACCCAGCTAGCTCAGCCGGTTCAATAGTCTTTAAAACTTTTTCAATGGTTTATAGATTACAAAAGGTCTTGATGAACCAAGACCTTTTCTTTTTTTGCTTATTGCCAACAATCTTATAAATTCCTTAACAACTTTGCCGTATAATCATGCTAGGACATTATGTGAGGTGGAGACATTTGCGGACAAAAGCGGCAGTTCTCGTACTGGCCTTATCAGTTCTAGCCACAACGACGGCCTGTGGAAAAACAGACAGCACCACCAAAGGCGCAGAAGCGCAAGTATCGGCGGTAAGTACAGCTCCCGTGACCCGAGAGACTCTTTCTGTTCCCCTCGTCGTAAGCGGAAAAATTGCTCCGACGCAGGAGATTAACGTGGTTCCCAAGTCCTCCGGCAAGGTGGCCTATGTAAATGGGGAAGTAGGCCAAGAGGTATCGGCAGGCACACTGCTGTTACAACTGGAAAACAACGATATTCAAGCCAAATTAGACTCGGCCCGTGCGTCCCTGGCAGCGAGCCAAGCCAACTTGGAGCGAGCGAAACTCCAGTTGGAAAAGAACCAGATTCAGATTAACGATGCCAAGCGGAACTTAGACCGGAAAAAAACGCTCTATGATTCCGGTGCGACCCCGTTGACCGATTTAGAGACGGCTCAAACGAATTACGATTCCGTGCAAAAAGATTATGACATGAACGTGGCTTCCGTAGCGGCAGCCCAGGCTGCTGTAGAACAAAACCAGGCAGCGATCCGGCAGAACGAAGTCGATTTAGAAAATACGCGCGTCATTACCCCCATCTCCGGTGTCATCTCCGCGAAGAACACCGATATCGGTGAATTCGTATCGACCAGCACAGCCCCATTTGTGGTCATCGATCTACATACGGTGGAAGTCAACGGCAACGTCAACGAAGATGATCTAAAGTATATTCAAAAAGGCATGGATGTAGATGTGATGGTCGCGGCGGTTTCTTCCCAGCCATTTAAGGGGAAAGTCGTCCGTATCAGCCCTGCCGCAGATGCTAAGTCAAAAACATACCCCCTCTGGATATCCATCGACAACCCCGATAGGCAACTCAAAGAAGGAATGTTCGCTGAAGCTCATTTCCAAACGCAGAAACGGGATAACACCCTGGTCGTTCCAACCGATGCGGTCGTGGAACGGGGCGGACAAAAAGTGGTCTATATCGCTGAAGGCGGAAAGGCCGTCGAGAGAAAAGTCACCGTCGGAATTACAGTAGAAAAGAAAACGGAAGTGCTCGACGGTGTGAAGGAAGGCGAACTGGTAATCACCTCCGGCCTGCAAACCATGCGTGATGGCATGCCGATTCGCGGAGACAAAGGTGGAAACGCGGAGGCCGATAAAGCTGGCAATGGAGATCCCGCTGCGCAAGGGAATCCCTCTGGCCGCAATAAAGGAGGCGCTGGGGGAGGACAAGGGGCGCAAGGGAACCGCAGCGGACAGGGTGATCCAAACGCCTCGGGCGATGCGAACGCTGCCGGCCAAGGTAAGCAAGGTTCTTCCGATGGTCAAGGCGCCGGTAAGCCTCAACAACAGCAGTAGGCGGGAAGAGAATGAATATAACCGATTTTTCAATTAAGCGTCCGGCCGGCATCACCATGATCGTGCTCTTTTTCGTGGTTCTCGGCATTTACAGTTTCAACCGAATCGGTGTTGAACTGCTACCGGCCATGAATACCCCCTACGTGACGGTCCAAGTGTCCTACGCGGGCGCCGGAGCCGAAGAAGTGGAGAAGCAGGTCCTGGAGCCGTTAGAAGATGCCGTATCTTCCGTGTCCAAACTGAAAAAAATCTCCTCCACAGCCAACCAGGGGAACGGCTTCATCGTCTTAGAGTTTGACATGACAGCCAATGCCGATCAAGCGGCCCTCGATGTAACCAAAAAAGTGGACTCCGTCAAAGGCCGTCTCCCCGACGGTGCTGACGACCCCATCGTGGTCAAAAGAGATATCAACGCCCAGCCCATTATGAGCCTTGGTGTCACCAGCGAAGGAATGTCTAAGGTAGAAACCTATCACTTGGCTGATGACGTGATTCGCGACCGGTTGCAGCGGGTCAATGGGGTGGCCGATGTAAGCATCTTCGGTGGGCGACAGAAGGAGATTGCTGTCGAGATAGATCCGCAAAAACTCTATAGCTATAACGTATCGCTCAACTCCGTCGTCAATAAGATCAAGTCTGAAAACGCCAACAGCCCCGCCGGGAAACTCTATCGAGATAAAGATTATGATTTGCGCATCCTCGGTGAATACCACAGCGTGAACGAGATCGAAAATCTAGGAATCGCTACGGCAGACGGTGCCATCATTCCGCTCAAGACCGTCGCGACTGTAAAAGAGCAGGTCAAAGAAGTTAAAAACATGACCCGCTTGAACGGTGATGAATCTGTCGGTATTGAGATTCAAAAGCAAAGTGATGCCAGTGTGGCCGATGTCGGTGATGCATTAAAAGTAGAGCTGGAAAAAATCCGTAAGGATTTACCGGGCGTCAACATCTTTATCGCGAATGATGCCTCCGACTATGTCCATAAAGCCTTAAACAATACGCAGATGAGTATCTTCGAAGGGATCTTGACCACCTCTGTAGCGCTCCTCTTCTTCTTGAAAGAGTGGAGGTCCATGGGGACGGTCTTACTCGCTATCCCCACATCGCTCATCGCCACCATTTTTGTCATGTACATGGCCAATTTCTCCTTCAACATGATGTCCTTAATGGGGATGGCCCTCTGTATAGGTATTCTGGTGGACGACTCCATTGTGGTTTTGGAAAACATCCACCGGCACTTGACGATGGGAAAAGATGCCGAAACAGCGGCCCGGGAAGGGCGGATGGAGATCGGTATGGCCGCTATCGCCATCACCCTTTGTGACGTCGTCGTCTTTCTGCCTATCGCCTTCATGCAAGGTATGGTGGGCCAATTCTTCCGTCAGTTCGGACTAACTATCGTTTTTGCCACGCTTTTTTCCCTCTTTGTCTCCTTCACTATTACACCGATGCTGTCGTCGAGACTCTTCAAGCGGGGATACCAGGAGAGCCATCACCCTTTCTGGCAGCGAGTCGATCGGTTCGGCTTGGCCTTTAAGGGACGTTACGAAAAAATCCTGGATTGGTCCTTACGAAACAAGAAAAAAGTGTTGGCTGGCGCCCTGGTCATTTTTCTAGCCTCAATCAGCCTCATCCCTCTGAAATTAGTGGGTGCAGAATTCTTACCGAATAACGACGAAGGCAGTTTTACCGTATCGATAGAATTACCTATCGGCACCCCCTTTGAGGAAACGGATAAGGCGATTGCGAAAGCAGAAGCTTATCTGCGAACGATCCCAGAAGCGACCATGGTCCAATCCCGCTTCAGCGCAAACTCCGGTTCCGTCCAGGTAATGCTGCAGAATAAAAAAGAAAGAAAGCGGACAGTCTGGCAAATCGGTGACGAAGTGCGCCAGTGGACCCGGAAGAATTACGCCCCCGGTGTAGCACGAGTCAATGAGACGAGCTCTTCCATCGCTGGTATGCCCGGCGGAGGGCGCGGCCCCGGAGGCGGCGGCGGAAACGTATCAATCGAAATTTTAGGCTCCGATAATGACAAGTTGATGCAGATCTCCGATGCCGTCATGGCGATCCTGAAAGACACTACGGGATCAAAAGACGTCAACAGCAGCTGGCGGGTAGGACAACCGGAAATTGAGACTGTGATCAACCGGGAACGCGTCAAATATTACGGTGCCTCGATCAGCGATATTTCCAGAGCTTTGCAGACCGGTATCAGCGGCAGCACGGCGGGAACCTTTACCGAGAAGGGTGACGATATCGACATCAATGTCCGTTTTAAAGACGGCGACAAAATGGATATTCAGAAACTCAAAAACGTTCCCGTCACTGTGGGGAGCCAGAATATCCCTCTCGGCAACCTGGTAGACTTCAAAGAAGGCACAGGTCCACTGACGATCCGTCGCGTCGATAAACAGCGCAGTATTACGATCACCTGCAATTTGACGGATCGTCCCTTACAAGACTTTGTCAGTGAAGTACAAGGCAAAATCAAGGCGCAAAATTTTGATCCGGCCTATACGGTTCGTTTTGCCGGTTCGGCCCAGAGCATGAACGACACCTTTAGCCAGATGATCAGTGCCTTGGGATTATCTCTCATCTTGGTCTATATGGTGCTGGTCGTATTGTATGAATCGTTCCTTACGCCCTTCATCCGGATGTTCTCTCTGCCCTTAGGCTTTGTCGGCGCCTTAGTCGCCCTAGCGCTGACGAAAAACAGCCTCAACCTCTTCTCGATGATGGGGATTATCATGATGGACGGCTTGGTCGCCAAAAACGGTACCTTGCTGCTCGATTACTCACTCACCTTGGTTACTCGTGGATTACCCCCCCAAGAAGCGGTCATCGAAGCGGCCAAAACAAGGCTACGCCCCATCATCATGACCACGCTGACGATGGTCATCGGTATGCTGCCGACAGCCTTAGCGGTTGCCGAAGGCGCCGAGAACCGGGTGGGTATGGCCTGGGTCCTCATCGGCGGTCTGCTCAGTTCGACCTTCTTCACTTTGGTGATCATCCCGATCATCTTCATCTATTTGTACAACTGGAAAGAACGATTGGGCAACCGGCAGTGGCGCCTTCCCTGGAGCAAAGGAAAGAAGGAAGCCGCAGCAACAAAAGTCTAATCTCCCCTTATAGTAAAAATGAGAAAAGACCAGTCGAAGCGACAAGACTTCACTGGTCTCTTTTTCTTCATAAAAGAGCCTATTAGCCCTATGGATCTCAGTGTTTTTTCGGAACGAAGGTTTCGCAAGCGGTATCATCAGAGATACTGGTCATGTGGTCTTTTACACGGGAGCGGACCTCAATGGTGGAAGCTTGACAAATCTCGCTCTTGTTGTAATGGCATTCTTCGACTCTGCACTTGATTTGAGACATGGGGTCACCTCCTCTCAGTGCTATCGTTCCCAGATTAAATTCGCAGAATGCAACCATCGGCGATTTAGATATTGTTGAAGGAACTCCTTAAGAGGAGAACCACTATTACATCGAGAAAAAGTATTACTCAAATAGTGATTGGAAAAACTCATAGCAAAATTCCATTGGGGAAAAGAGGGAGGAAGAAAAGTTGAACTTATCAGGAAACACCGTAGTGATTACAGGCGGGGCATCGGGCATCGGACTTGCATTGGCGGAGAGATTTATCCACGCGGGAAATCAGGTAATCATTTGCGGCCGTCGCGAAGAAAAACTGGCCGAGGCAAAAGCGAAATTTCCGGAACTTCATACGCGGGTATGCGACCTCTCCGAAGAAAGGGAACGTGAGGCCTTATACCAGTGGGTGAGGGAGAATTTTCCGCAAACGAACCTGTTGATTAACAATGCCGGGATCCAGCAGCGTGTGAGTCTTCTTGAACCGAACCGGGATTGGACTTACTACCAGCAGGAAATCAAGATTAATCTCGAAGCCCCGATTCATTTATCGATGCTTTTCATGCCTCTTTTATCGGCGAATAAAAATGCGACAATCATAAATATATCCTCCGGATTGGCCTTCACACCGGGAGCCTTTGCCCCGATCTACAGTGCAACCAAAGCAGCGTTACATTCCTTTAGCATGAGTCTTCGGCATCAAGTCTCGAAGAGCAATATCGAAGTGATCGAAGTCGCTCCTCCTGCAGTCAATACAGACTTGGGTGGACCGGGGCTGCATACCTTTGGGGTACCCCTGGACGAATTTGCCGATGCCGTATTTCAGGGACTTCGGAATGGAAATCAAGAAATCGGCTATGGTACGTCAGAAAAGGCGCTTCGCATGTCCAGGGACGAGATCGATAAGGCATTTCACCAGATGAACAACCGGAGATAGCCTTACAGCTTTTATGAGCGAGCATCCCTTTTCAGGCTCTCCACTGCGAATCTCTTTATAAAAGTGCACTAAAAATGTGCTTAAAGTATGTGATTAGAGCCAGAAGTTCGTAAAAAAGGCCCGGTGTAAACCGGGTCTTTTTTCATTCCTTTGTTATGGCATAACTTTTTCATCACGTCGCAGATAAATATGGAACAAGGACTCACCAATTGCGACTAGGACTGCTAATGACAGAAGGGAAAAGGTAGTTGTGTAAAAGTCTCTCAAGAGGAAAGTCAGACTGTAGGCCGTAATAGCTGCAAGCAAACCGTCTCCGATCGAAGCGATGAGATTTCCCATGCGAGGTAGAACCATCAGATCGCCGATCAGATAGTTTAAACCCGTAGCTAAGACACTAAAGAGGATAACTCTTCCCCATGAATTACCGGCTAGAAACCCCAATGTAATTCCAGAAGCGATCAAAGTCATCAAGAACTTCATCCCGAGAGCCATACTGGTCCGGTTCAACAGAATACACCTCCGATTCAAGTTTCTCTATTTCCCTTGACGCTTATTCTAAAAAATATAAGAAAAACTTTTTGGTCAGTACTTCGTAAAATGATCTTGATGAGAGGAGGGCTTTTATTGCATTACTCGATTGTAAAAGAAGGGTATTTTGACGATAAGAATTCTCAAGTATGGGAAAGTCAGGTGAAAAGAGAGATTTTAACCGTAGATTCTGAAGCCAAGATGAGTCGCACATTTTTAGCGAGTGATCATGTGAAAATTTACTTCTCTTCAGGAAAAACATTAGAAGACTTTCAACAGAGACTTAGCAAATTAGGGACCTGTAATCGTATTTAAGAAGCATTGGCTAACAAATAAAAAAAGAACCGCAGGATATAGTACCAGCGGTCGATGAGACTATTAATTCTTATGGTTATTTTATTTTTAGGAGGTTCGTGAACCCTATGTAGAATTTAACCATAAAGTTGGTTAATATAGGGCAGCGGCTGTTGCCGTATGTAGCTAAAGTGTGCTTTTCGTAGTGCTTGTTGAGAATTTTCCGAGCATAGGACGATCAAGTTATTTTCTGTATATAGACCGCAACGAATGTAATCGTTTCGGGTTCTTCGTACATCTAATTCCATATCGCTGAAGTCAATGATTTTAAATCCTTGCGACTCTCCCGGTACGCGAACCATTAACCAAAACATAACATGTGTAGACAGAATTCTCGCTCCCTTCCGGTTGTTTTCTGTAAATTTATACGAATATGCTAGCAGAAAAATTAAATACTTTTAGTTAAAAACAAGTAAAATCTGTGTAAATGTGAAAAAGTTATGAAAAAAGAAGCCGCAATTCTATCCGGCAGAAATGTATCCCTTTTCCTACGAAAAACTATGATAAACAGAGATATGGTAAGATTGGAAGGCAAAAACTTCGTTGGTGACCAACCAGGTCTGTGTACCGATGAATTTCTAATGAATCCTGCTTTTGCATAATGATTCATACAGGTCTATACTTCATCTCAATTAAATATTGTAAGCCGAGTTTCGACGTTGTCGAAAGCGGGGGAACCGTTTCTTTGGGGCTAATCTCTCTGGCGAAGAGAGAGGGATGATCTCACCGTCCTGCCCGTCAGCTAACCTCGTAGGCTGTTGAGACTGGGGAAGGTTATTTCCATTAATAACCTTCATGAAGGCAGCCTCTACATTGGTCTGTCTTTTTTATTTTTGGTAAAACTACCACCACTATGTACTTGGTCGGGAGGAAGCCTCAAGTGGTTCAGCGATCAATCAAGAGGTTACTATTCGGTAAACCTTTACACAACCGCGAATTGTCCCATGAAAAGTTACCGAACTGGAAGGCATTACCTATCTTTTCCTCTGATGCGCTTTCGTCGATTGCTTACGGACCGGAGCAAGTGATCCTCGCCTTAACGGCAGCGAGTGCCCTTGCCTACGGTTTTGTTCCCTATGTATCGTTGGGAATCCTGCTTTTGTTGGCTGTTGTAACCTTGTCCTATGTTCAAGTGGCCCGTGCAAACCCCGGCGGCGGAGGTTCCTATTCGGTGGCCAGGGGGAATCTAGGGGAACTTCCGGCCCTAATCGCTGCAGGTTCTCTCGTCGCTGACTATTGTTTAACCGTCGCCGTTTCTATTTCATCTGGTACCGATGCACTAGTGTCCGCCTTTCCTCAATTGAATCCCATCCGACTGGGTATCGATTTGTTTGTACTTTTTGGCATTCTGATGGTCATCAACTTGCGAGGCGTTCGCGAGTCGGCAAATGCTTTCGTCTATCCCACGTACGCCTTTATCTTTGGGATCGCTGCGCTGATCGCAACAGGCATCTATCAGACGCTTACAGGAATTCAACCAGTCCTGCCTGCGGCGTCCCTGGAAAAGCAGTGGACCGCTGGAATGATCTTCGTCCTGTTGAGGGCTTTCTCCAACGGTTGTAGTTCCATGACCGGTATCGAAGCGATTTCCAATGGTGTGCCGAACTTCAATGAACCTTCGGCAGAAAATGCCCGAATCACGACCTATTCGATGTCCCTCGTACTTGGAACTATGTTCGCAGGAATCTCCTTTCTGATGATGCATTTTCACATCTTGCCGATGGAAAACGTGACAGGTTTATCACAGATCGCCGAAGCTACCCTCGGAAGAAATTGGGCCTACTATTACATCCAATTCACTACGATGATCATTCTTTACCTGGCAGCCAATACGGCCTATAATGGGCTTCCACCTTTGTTGTCCATTCTAGCGACAGACGGCTATATGCCGAGATATCTCTCGGCAAGGGGGGACAGACTGGCTTTTACAAACGGGATCCTATTCCTTACTTTCGCCGCTGCCTTCCTGATCGTTGTCTATCATGGAAATACGGAACACTTGATCTCGCTCTATGCCATCGGTGTTTTTCTCTCCTTTACCATCGCTCAAACAGGGATGGTCATTCACTGGAGAAAAGAAGGCGGTGCTGGAGCAAAAAGCAGGGCATTTGTAAACGGGATCGGTGCGGTGATCACCGGGATCGTCGTTGTCGTTATCGTGATTTCCAAGTTCGTTCATGGGGCTTGGATGATACTCGTCTTTATTCCGGCGGCCATATTCGTGTTCAAAAAGGTTAAAACCCATTATCTTGCCGTGAGCGACCAACTGGGTGTGAACTGGAATGAAGTGGGTCAACCTGGACCGGAACGGAAACATATCGTCATTGTACCGATCGCAGGCGTCAACAGGGTGGTTCAAAATACGATCGATTACGCAAAGGTTCTGGGAGGAGAGGTGCACGCCGTCTATATCTCTACCGACCCGGAGCAAACCGGTAAAGTTCTAGAACGATGGAATCGTTGGAAGCCGAGCATTGATTTGAAGATCATTGAGTCTCCCTATCGAACGATCATCGCTCCGCTCGTCAGTTATATCGATCGGATTGATAAAAAGAATAGCCCTGACGATTTTATCACCGTATTAATTCCTGAGTTCGAGACCAAAAAGTGGTGGCACCGCTTGCTTCACAACCAGACAGGGTGGATGTTGAGAACGATCCTGCTGCTTTACCGGGATGTAGTCGTCACGGTGGTACCTTTTAAGCTGGTCAAATAATCATCAAAAAAGCGCGTGACCCCAAAAAGCCAGGGTCTACGCGCTTTTTTGATTTATTTTTGAAACAATCTCTCCTTAAATTCTTCCGTAGATAGTCCGCGCTCAGAGGAAAGTTCTTTTAATGATTTCGCATCGTTCGTATCGACGGGCAAGGTCAGACGCGCTTTTACTTCACTGACAGGTATGTTCATCGCTTCGGATACTTGTTTTAAGGTCATCCATCCTCGGATATCTTCGGTGACGGTGGCTGTCGTGGGGATGTTTTGCCTTGTGGCCCAGAGATTTAGAGACATTGCTCCGCCAATGACAGAGAGGAAGATGAACAAAACGGTTAAGCCGTACTGTATCTTACCGAATCGCATATAATACCTCCTTTCATCAGTGACGATGGTTTGTGGAATGAGGTATAGGAGGTGAGGGGGCCTTTCCTGCCTCTAAAATCAAAGCCTCTGGTTTCGGACAATTTTCCATACATTGAAGACAGCGAATACAGTCTCCGCCAGTATTTTCGGCATGAGCCACGTCGATACCCATAGGACAGGATTTGTTACAAACATTACAACCGATGCAGTGAGAGGATTGTCTTTTTAACTGTATGAAACTTCGTGGACTGAGCAGGGAGAACAATGCGCCTAACGGGCATAGGTATTTGCAAAAGAATCTTTCGATAAAAATGGATAGGAGCGATAACAGAACGAGTATGACGAAACCGGGAGATAATTCAAACTCGAATCCAAAGAACGCTTTGAAGGGATCGTGGAACTCAAACCATAGTTTATTGGTGGATATGGTCATGTAAAGGATGAGGGCTAAGATGACGAAGCGTAGATATCGTAGAGGCTTATCGACGTGTATTGGCAGAGTGAATTGTTTTCCGAAGAGCCTTTTCCCGATAGCGCTTATCCATTCTTGCAAGGCGCCAAATGGGCAAATCCAACCGCAAAAACTTGCTCCTGTGAGTAGCGTTACCAATACAGCAGCCGTGAACAGCACCAAGTTAGAAAGGTTCGTTTTTTGTAGAAACTGCCCTTTCGTTACGTAACTCCACACTGTTTCGACTCCGCCGAAAACACAATAGCTATCGAGGGGAGGACTTCCCTGCGGTCCCCCTCCGACGATTTGGTGACGGATACCGAAATACTCCATCAACATGACGAATCCGATGAGTGATGCATTTCTAAGTAATGAGATTCGTCGCGTTGGGTGGAAGATGCTATGCTTATTCATAACACCGCCTCCTTCAAAAACTGGCTATCGTCCTGCATCTAGGGTAACTCAACGAAGTGACGATCTGATGACGGTCACGTTACAGTTATGTGACAGTTAAAGAAAGCGATTTTTCAAGGACAAGAGATCCGAAGAACCATAGCGAAACATAAAACCCTCTAACCTTTCGTAAAGGCAGAGGGTTCAATAGGAAACTATGAAGCAGCCATTGATTCTAATCATGGATTTTCCGGTTGAATTCGTTGGTATCATTCTTCACGTCTACATAGAGGGTCCCGTCAGTTTGTAAGCTGGCATAAAATACATCTTCAACCTGGTTTATCCCTTTTTCACGCAGTCGTTTGTACAGCCAGGAAAAACTCAGGTTATTTTGACGAAGGTTTTGTTCCAGGACATCTCCGTCTTTAATAATTTCGGAAGCTAGGCCCATATAGGATGTTGGCTTTCGTAAATCTTTCATGGTAACCGACTGGTATTGTGACTTTTTTAATACGCTTAGATGACCGTGCGGTTCTAGAATGGCAAACTCGACTTCAGTCAGGTTAAAGACTCCCTTTTCGCGAAGTTGCATCTCTAAGTCATTGAGGTTGTATCTTACCTTTGCCATATTTTCTTCTAAAATCTTTCCGTTTTGTATGATTACGACCGGGTTTCCTTCCAGAATTTTTCTCATACGTAGACTCTTGAGGGTCAACTTATCGGTGGCTATCGTAAAAATGATGATCAAAATAGGGGCTAATAATACCCACCAACCGTGCAACTCACGAGAAATAAACTGAGCCGAAATAGCGCCGATGACGATTGACGTTGCAAAGTCAAAATAGGTCATCTGGGAAAGCATTTTTTTGCCTGCAATCCTTGTTAATAGCATCAGAAAGAGAAATATAACTATAGAACGAATCAATACAAACGAGAATGTTCCCATGTTTTTTACCTCCTCAGAGTAATAGTTTGTTGTATGCGTGATCAATTTATTCAAAGCTTACTTACTCTGGGAGAGAAGCTGACAAAGAAAAGAGCGTGAGCCCCAAAGGGCCCACGCCTTTTTCGCATTTATTGAATTAATAAGCACCAAAGCCGAGTCCAAAACCAGTGCCGAGGATGGCGATGATGATGATCAAGATGGCCAAAGCGACAATGCTATTGCCGATATAGCCACCTCCGGTTGTTACGCATGCCCCCATGTTTTCTGCCTCCTTTCATGAACAACAGGAATTACTCACATTAATGGAGATTACCGAAATTAACAGGGATTACCGACGTAGCCAATACCGATAATCGCAGGGTAAAATGCGCCAATGATGATAAGCGCGATCACAAGACCGACTACAGTTGGGAACCCCACATAACCCCCAGCAACAGCAGCACCCATAGTACTTCCTCCTTTCAAACTTGACTGGGATTTACCTACAATCCCAATTTATGGCTAATGACTTCAAATGGTTACAATTCATATCCGTTAAGAAAACATCACCTAGCAGCTTAATCAGGTCCCGATTACCGAGATAGATGGCAGAATGGGTCAAGTTATTTCCGGCATACCTATAGGTTAAGATTTTTAGGGAGGGATTTGTTCCATGGTTAAGGAATGCCAAAGTTCTATCAAGCCACAGGACGTTCCAGTATGCTTACATCCGATCGTTCAACCGGCTTACGTAAATCAAATGCCTGCTTTGTGTACACCGATACATACGGTTCCGGTGGTGCCACAACCGAATCAATATGTAACCATAATCGAACCCGTTTTTATCGATCATATCAGCCGGCATAGCGGTGAACAGATGGTTGTGATGACGACAGCGGGTAAAGTAGAAGGGGTGTTGACCGGTGTGGCAACCGATCATATTCAACTGAATATCGGAAACGATAGAGCCATCCACCTTCGGATCGATCAGATCGTGTATTTTGAAGGTCTCCCCATTTCATATCGCCCCTAAAAAAATTAGCGTGATCCAAGATTATGGATCACGCTAATTTCGTTTATGAATTAGTGTAATTAGGAAGTAACAGACTAAAGCTAACCAATGAATACCTTATTACACGGCCCCTTCTGTGGCTCGCATGGCTGTTTGATACTCTAAATATTCGTCAAAGGTCATCAGTTTATCGACAAGCCCGTCCGGTGTAATCTCGATGATCCGGTTGGCAACGGTTTGGGTGAATTGATGGTCCTGAGAGACAAAGAGAAGAGTGCCGTCAAAGCTCATCAGACCGTTGTTCAGCGCGGTGATGGATTCGAGGTCTAAGTGGTTCGTCGGTTCGTCCATGAGCAGGACGTTGGCGCCGCTGAGCATCATCCGGGAAAGCATGCAGCGGACCTTCTCACCACCGGAGAGGACAGAAGCTTTTTTCAGAGATTCTTCACCGGAGAAAAGCATCCGGCCGAGGAAGCCCCGGACAAATCCTTCTTCCTGGTCTTTGGAGAACTGGCGAAGCCAGTCGATGAGGTTGAGGTCGCAGTTTTCAAAGTAAGCCGAGTTGTCTTTCGGGAAGTAGGCTTGGGAAGTGGTGATTCCCCATTTGAACTCACCGCTGTCCGCTTCCATTTCACCCATGAGGATTTGGAAGAGGGTCGTCTTGGCGAGACCGTTGGGGCCAACGAGGGCGATTTTATCGCCTTTGTTGACGGTGAAGGAGATGTTATTCAGGACCTTTTCCCCGTCAATGGTTTTGCACAGATCGGTCACTGTAAGCAGGTCGTTACCGGCTTCCCGATCAGACTTGAAGACAATATAGGGGAATTTACGGTTCGAGGGTTTGATATCGTCAACAGTGATTTTGTCGAGGAGTTTTTTCCGGGAAGTGGCCTGGCGAGATTTAGAAGCGTTCGCACTGAAGCGGCGGATGAACTGCTCCAGTTCTTTGATTTTTTCTTCCTTCTTCTTGTTGGCGTTCCGGGCCAACTGCAATGCTAACTGGCTGGATTCATACCAGAAATCATAGTTACCCATGTAGAGTTGGATTTTGCCGAAGTCGATGTCGGCGATCTGGGTACAGACCTGATTCAAGAAGTGCCGATCGTGAGAGACGACGATGACGGTACCTTTAAAGTCAGCCAGGAAGTTTTCTAGCCATGAGATGGAATCCAAGTCCAGGTGGTTCGTCGGTTCGTCGAGCAGAAGGATATGGGGGTTGCCAAAGAGGGCCTGGGCGAGCAGGACTCGCAGTTTGGCGTTGGCTTCCAGTTCCTTCATGGTTTTATAGTGCAGCTCGTTGGGGATGCCAAGGCCGGTCAGCAAACCAGCCGCTTCCGATTCAGCGTCCCAGCCGTTGAGTTCGGCGAACTCGCCTTCCAGTTCGGCGACACGCATGCCGTCTTCTTCGGAAAAATCGGGCTTAGCGTAGATGGCGTCCTTTTCCTCCATGACCTGATAGAGGCGGCTGTGACCCATGATGACGGTCTTGATGACTTCAAACTCATCGAACTCAAAATGGTTCTGTTTCAGCACGGCCATGCGCTCGCCGGGAGTGATGACGACCTCGCCGCTGCTCGGTTCGATTTCGCCGGAGAGGATTTTCAGAAAGGTCGATTTGCCGGCACCGTTGGCGCCGATGAGGCCGTAGCAGTTTCCGGGCGTAAACTTGATGTTTACATCTTCAAATAAGGCCCGTTTGCCAAACCGAAGGGTCAGATTCTGGGTTGCGATCAATTGAAATACCTACTTTCCTTTACTTCTTGTCTTACCTACTATCCTATATTCGCTTCTCGTCGCAGATTGACGATTCACAAAAACTCCCCAGGCCTGAAGCCTGGGGAGTGGAAGTGACTATAGCCCAGATGGTGCGAAACCATCAAGAGTCGCACAATATATAGTATAACCCAAAAAAGATAACCTGCAAAGGGTAGATGTATCTGTGACATCGCTATTTCACGATTTGTTCGTTTGCGACGATTTCCAAGATGTCTTGGCGACGTAGGGGACGTTTGAGGATTTGGCTTTTTAGACGAACCTTTTGGATCAAGTGATCCAACATTGTTGGATCCATCTCAAGATTGAGCGTTTGTATGACCTGTACGAGTGATTTTTTCCCGCTGTATTTGCCTAAGGCGATGCGATGCTTGCGGTTGATATACTCGGGAGGCAGGCCTTCGTAGTTTCCTTTATCCTTGCGTAAGCCATCGACATGGATGGCGGAAGCATGGGTGAAAGCATAGCGGCCGACGACCGGTTTCGCCAGCGGAATCGGTCGTCGGGTGATCCGGCTTACCAGTTGGCAAAGGCTCTGCAGTTTTGTCATCTGAATATGAGTATCGGCGTTGCAGCATTGCCGCAACGCCACGGCTACTTCTTCCAATGGTGCGTTCCCGGCTCGTTCTCCAAGACCACAGACGGTGACGCTGGCGGCTTTTGCACCGGCTTGGATCGCCGCAACCGTATTGGCAGTCGCCATGCCTAAATCATTGTGGGCGTGAATTTCCAAGGGGATCGTTAACGATGTGGCCAAGCGGTCAAAGAGCGTAAAGGTTCGGATGGGGTCAAGGACACCGAGCGTATCGGAAACACGCAGACGGTTGGCTTTGAGACGTTGGGCTTCTAAGCCTAAGCGGATGAGAAAGTCTGTATCGGCCCGGCTGGCATCTTCCAAGCCAATGCATACATAAAGACCTTCTTGCTTGGCCCGGTACAGGCATTTTCCCAACGTCTCAAGGACCCACTCGCGGCTTTGTTGAAGCTTCCGCCGAATCTGTTGATCGGAAGAGGGAACGGAGATGGCTACCGCTCGGACCCCAGTCTTCAAACTTGCTTCCAGATCATCGATCACCGCTCGGTTCCAAGTGGTCAAGCGAACAGGGAGGTTCAAAGCGACGAGGCGGGCGATGGTCGCTTGTTCGTCTTCGCCCATGGCCGGAACCCCCGCCTCGATCTCATGAACTCCCGCTTCCACCAGCGCACGGGCGATTGATTCTTTTTCTTCCGGCGAGAAGGCGGCACCGGGGGATTGCTCCCCGTCCCGCAAAGTTGTATCCATCATCCATACCCGTTGGCCCATGGCTATGCCTCCTACTCCTATATGATGCCGATGGCGTCAGCTCGGCATTGGCGACAGTGAGACAGTTGCGGCAAAATCGCTTCTGCCTGCCGCCGGTAGGTGTGCATTTCCTCTGGAGTCGGCGGTTGGACGTCAGCGAAAATTCCCTGGTTGATCAACGGCATCAGGTTGAGAATAGAGGCTCCTCGAGCTCTAACTTCCCAAGCCAGTTCTTCCAGGTGTTTGTCGTTCAGTCCTGGGATGACGACGGTGTTGACCTTGACGGTCATACCTGCTTGTGCAGCCAATTCAATACCAAGCAACTGCTGTTCTAAGAGGATCTGGGCGCCCATTTCTCCGGTCAGCTTTCGGCCCTGCCAGCGAACATACCTGTAGATCTGGGCTCCAACAGCCGGATCCAAGGTATTTAAGGTAACCGTCACATGGGATACACCGCAGCGGAGCAAGTCGGACAACCGCTCAGGCAACAGCAACCCGTTCGAGCTGATGCAGCGGATGAGATGGGGATGATGCTCTTGGATGAGTTCCAATGTGGTATAGGTCGCTGGATTAGCTAGAGGCTCTCCAGGGCCGGCGATGCCGATGACTTGCAGGTAAGGACCGATGTCTGAGGCCAAGGCTTGTTCTACGCGCCAGAGGGCCTGTTCGGGAGTGATCACTCGGCTGGTAACGCCAGGCCGTGACTCATTGGCACAATCGAATTTACGCACACAATAACCACAGGCGATGTTACATCCAGGAGCGACAGGCAGATGAATCCTTCCTGATTTTCCGTGGCCATGAGGTGAAAAACAGGGGTGCTTGGATACGTCTTTCGTTGAATTTCCTCCGCAAGAACCAGTGCAACCCATGTTGCCACCTCCTCATTTTTATGACATATTTTCAAAGCTTTTTAACGTAATTTTTTAATTCTCAATAACTACATATTTGAAGCTGTATCGTTCTTACGTAAATCTGCTATGTTCTTCTTTGATACTTGTTTTGTGAATGAATTTTGTACGGGCTGATTATCGTCGCAGGTATTAGAGCTTCTTCGGTTCTAAGGAGATACAGCGCTTGGCGCAAGTGCGGGAACAAGCTTGGCAGCCGATACAGCGATCTTTATTGGCGATCTCAGCGACCATCCGCAGCATATCGTCTTCATCTTCAAACTCAGCCAGTCCGAGAACTTGTTGAGCGCAAACTTTGATGCAACGTCCACAACCCATGCATTTCGCGGGATCGATGGAATGAATAAACTGAGGTGTCCATTCTTGTCCTCCAAAAGTTAAACCAGTTACGAATGCCATATTATTTTCCTCCTAATTATTTTTTTCTTGTTGTAACCGTTTCCGCAGCCAAGGCGGGGGGGAACCGGCCAGCAGAGTTTGCAACCGATTCAGTTCGTCTTCGATGGGCGTTCCTTCAGAGACTTTCAAGGGATGAATATTCGATTGGACCAACCGGGCTGCCGCCGGTCCACCGATGGCGGTACAGTAGACGACGGCACAATCGGAAATGATCTGCAGGCGGCCTTCAATCTTGTCTTCATCGGGAGTGAACTCTTTGGGGCAGTACACCGTTCCTTTGGCGTGAATTTCTTCGGCTGTGACATCATAAACGGAAAAGGCACTGGCGAGCCCGAAGTGAGCATCGACAAATTTCTGACTTTCTGTGGCAAAGGCAACGAGCATGGGGACACCTCCTCGAAATACTAGCAGAACCGTTATCGCCCCCAAAAAGGCGATTAGATGTTCAGGGAAAGGGACCGATTTATTCGGCTATATTTTTGGTTATATATATTTAATGAAGGAATTCGGATTAAGTCCTTATCCCGCCATGGCGTTTAAGCAATCATATAAGAACTGCTGTGTACCGCGATAGCCGATCCATACTTTTTGGGACATCCCGGCCCGGTCAAAGACCGGCAGCCCGGCTCGCAGATGAGGGATTTTTAGAGGAAGCGCTGCTTGACGAGCATTGGAGTTTGCGATGATCAGATGACTACCAGGGGCTCGCTCTTCCAGGTGCTCCAGATCGCCCACTTCAACAGTGTATTGAGATGAGAAGGTGAAGTTGGGGAGGACGTTTTCATGGAGTGCCGTCGCCGCTAGGGCTACTTGAATGACTGCTCCGACTTCGACGAGGCAGTTGGCTAAAGAGATGAGCAGGTCTGATTCTAAGGCGATAGCGATTCGTTTTTGGCCGAGTTGGTCATGATAATCGGCCAAAGTATCTAACAGGCGACTCCGCTGCCGGAGCAACCGCTCCGGAATGGGCCGGCCTGAGAGTTGGCAAAGTTTAAGGTAGAAGGTATCCACCGCTTCGAGACCGGTCAGAGAAGGTACGGCGATATGGGGTACACTGTGCCGCTTTTGCAAGGATTCTCCGACGACGGCCATGCTGGGCCCAAAAGAGAAGGAGGCGATGCACCCGGGAATTCGCCGGATATCTTCCAGCGTAATGCCCCCTTGAACCACCGGTGCCGGTTCTAGCTCAAAATGGCCGTCAAGAGATGTGGAGATGTCGGGAAGGACTAAGGGCGTCAACCCAAACAGAGAAACTGTGTCTTTGAGTTCCTCCACATCGGCCGGAGTAAAATGGGCTCCGGGGAACAAGGCTACCGTATTTGACTCCCTAGGAGAGGGGTCAACCGTAAGCGTATCCAACAAGGCGAGAACCGTGCGCTGGTACCCTTCTTGCAGGGAACCGATGTAGTCGGGGGTTTTAGCCAACACGACCGGTTTTTCGATCAAATCGGGCCGCTCCTGACGCAAGCTGGCCAAGGCGCTGACCATGTCGTCGCCGAAGGTTTCCGTTAAGCCGGAACTCATGACACCGATGATGCGTGGCTGAAATTTATCAGCCGCTTTGGCGATACCTTTTTTCAAGTGTTCCCAGCCTCCGAAGATGGCTGTATCTTCGAGAAGGGCTGTCGAGTTTAAGGGAATGGGCTCCTTGAAGTGTCGCGAGAGCTGTAAACGGATAAAGGTGGAGCAACCTTGTGATCCGTGCAAAAGGGCTAAGAGACCATCGACGCCCATGTAGGCGATGGTGGCACCTAAGGCAGGGCTGTTTTTCTGAGGGTTGCCGGTGTAGCTGCGAGGTTCAGCTACCGGACCAGTCATCGTTGAATGACCGTTGGTGCTGCCATATAGGTTGATTGCGTTACTCATTGACCGTCACCTCCGGCGGAAAAGCTACCCTCATTTTTTCCCAGACGGGGCTGAATACAGTACGGGCAACGGCGTTGGCAAAGGTGATCATCCCGGCGTAGCCGGCATAGGGAAGGCTGCGTCCGTGGTTGATATCCAGAAAAGGAGTCCGAGTCTTATGGGCCAGGTACTTCGTTTTGCCTCCGGCCACGATGAGGTCGGGGCTTTTTTCTTTGATCAGGGTTAGAAATCCGGCGGCACTGGTATCTTCGATGATATGAGCCGTCGGGTCCATCAAGGCTTTCATCCGCAAGAAGTCATCCGGTGTGGAGTTCTGCGTACCACCAGCCAGTACGTCGATCCCTAATTCCCGCAGGGTCGTGACCATGGACCAGGTTTTCACGCCACCCGTGAAGAGGACGGCTCTCTTGCCGCTGAGTTGCGCCTTAAGGGGCTCGATGACGGCTCGCGTTTCCGCTTCCTTCTGGAGAATATGGGCTTCCGTCCGTTCGATCAGGCCGGCGTCTCCGAAAGCTTTGGCGATGGCTCGGAGTGTAGCACTTGTATCGTGGATGCCATAGAAGGATCCTTCGATGTATGGAATTCCATATTTTTGTTCCATCTGTTTGACCAGGTTGGTCAAGCTCTTCGAGCAAACCAGCACATTCAGTTTGGCTCGGTGTGCCGTACGGATGTCATCAAAACGAGCATCGCCGCTGATGCACGCTTGCAGCTTAATACCGATAGCCTCTAAGGAGGGCTGGATCCCCCACAAGTCGCCGGCGATGTTGTATTCACCGATGAAGTTGATGGCGAAAGGGTGGACTGTTTCTGGTTCAGCCGTGCCGATGATCTGGCGGAAGAGGACTTCGCCGGCGACACGGTTGCCGATGTTTTTATCGCCCATAAAACCAGGAGCGTTTACCGGGATGACCGGGACTGAGACGTCTTTTTGCGCTTCCTTACAGGCCGTTTCCAGATCGTCTCCGATTAAAGCCGAGACACAGGTGGCATAGACGAATACCGCTTTGGGCTGGTGTTTCCGGGCCACATCGATGATGGCTTGAATGAGTTTCTTCTCTCCACCGTAGACGACATCCATTTCCATCAGGTCTGTCGTCAATCCGCGGCGATAGAGTTGGGGTCCCGAAGACTTGGCGCCCCGGTTGTCCCAGGAGTTCCCCGCGCAAGCGATGGGACCATGGACAACGTGGGCGGCATCGGTCACCGGCATGAGGACGACTCTTGCGCCGTCGAATGCACAGGAACGCTCAGCACCTTCACCGGGCAGAGCTTTCATACACAGTTTCGGCGCCCCTTTATCAGTAAGGGGACATGTTTCTTTTAAGTCCAGTTTGGTAAGATTGACAAACACCGGTGACACCTCCTATATCACTGTTCCTCGGTTGTTTTTAGGTACCCCGGTGGCGGGCCGGTGGCGAATCCGCCACCGGAGCCGAATCCAACCTGGAGCATTAAAAGGTTTAGCGCAGCAGTTCGAAGAATCTGTCGGGGCAGGTCCGATCGGTCTGTTCCATGAAGGTGTTCGCGATCATGGTGACCAAGTTGATGGCGCCTTCGTAGCCAACGATGGGGCTGCGGTGCATATTCACGCGGTCGACAATCGGGAAGCCGATGCGAACGAGGGGGATGTTGGCATCTTTCGCATCGAACTTGCCGTGGGAATCACCCAGCAGCATGTCGACAGGTTCCGTCATCAGCAGGGAGCGCAGGTGCCAGAGGTCGCGACCAGTGTGTACGGTAGCTTCTTTGCCGAAGGGACTGCCGTCGAGGACCTTTTGCAGTTCTTTCCGGAAAGCTTCCGTACCGTTGGTGCAGACGATGTGTACGGGGATACCGCCCATTTCGAGCAGGAAGCCCGTCAGACCTAAGAGCAGGTCCGGGTCGCCAAACATGGCAAATCGTTTGCCGTGGATGTACTGGTGAGCGTCGGTAGCCGAGTCAACAGCGCGACCACGTTCTTTTTCCAGTTCAGCCGGGATGGGTTTGCCGGTCATTTCAGACAGCGCCATCAGGAAGTTGTCTGTATTCTTGATACCGATCGGCATGGTGACCATTTCGGTGTTGATTTTTTGGACGTTTTTGACGAATTTGTAAGTACCGGAAGTGGAGAACTTCTGGGTGAAGATGAAGCCCGAAGCATTGAGCGCATCGGCCAGTTCCGCCATAGTGGTCCCTTTCGGGTACATGTTGTATTCGCCCGTATGCGGTGCATCCATGGCTTCTTCGGCGTCAGGCAGTACGGTCAAGGGGATGCCCATCGCATGGACAAGCTTCTTGTATTCCCGAAGGTTACCGGGATAGGTGTCAAAGCCAGGAACCAGGTACAGGCGACCATTGGTCCATTTGCCATGACGAGTGTCGGCGAGGGATTGCAGCAGGGCTTTCAGCATGTTATCAAAGCCGGTGATGTGGGAGCCTACGAAGGACGGCGTTTGGGCAAAGGCGATGGGGAAGTCTTTCGGAATCGACTCGGCAGCACGAGCGTTATTGATAAAGGCGTTCAAGTCATCACCGATAACTTCGGCCATACAGGTGGTGAACACAGCCATCATGGAAGGTTTGTAGACTTGGTAGGCGTTTTTCAGACCTTCGATCAGGTTGTTCTGACCGCCGAAGACGGCTGAGTCTTCCGTCATGGAGTCCGATACGGTGGGAATCGGTTCACGGAAGTGACGGTTCAAGGTGTTGCGGAAATAGGCGGCGCAGCCTTGGGAACCGTGTACGAAGGGCAGGCAGCCTTCGATGCCGAGGGCGCAAAGGAGCGCTCCGAGGGGTTGACAAGCTTTGGCAGGGTTAATGGAGAGCGCTTTGCGGGCAAAGTTTTTCTCCTTGTATTCGACAGAGTTCAGGTATTCAACGGCTGCTTTTGTCGACGTGCAGGCACAGGTTGTGTTCTCGCTCATTAGCGCACCTCCTTCACGGTTTCTTTCTTCCAGGGAGCCTTCGCTAGGCCCCAGGTCGGGCTGCTCAGTGCGATATCCATGTCACGGGCGAAGATGGGGAAGCCGTCATAAGCGTGGTAGGGGCCGGAGTAATCCCAGGAGTGCATCTGACGGAAGGGATAGCCCATCTTTTCGAAGACATATTTTTCTTTGACACCGGATCCGATCAGGTCGGGTTTCATCCGGTTGACGAACTCTTCCAGTTCGTAAGCGGTGACATCGTCATAGATGACGGTGTTATCGCCCATCATCGGCATGGTGCGATCATAGTCGTCTTTATGAGCGAACTCGTAACCGGTACCGACGACTTCCATACCCAGGTCTTCGTAAGCGCCGATGACGTGGCGGGGACGGAGACCACCGACATAGAGCATGACTTTTTTGCCTTCGAGACGGGGGCGATATTTGTCGATGACGGCCTGCATCATCGGTTCATACTTAGCGATAACCGCTTCGCCTTTTTCTTTGATGTAGTCATCAAAATGGGCAGCGATCGCGCGAATGGATTGTTTAATCTTGGTGGGGCCAAAGAAGTTGAATTCCATATGGGGGATGCCATATGTTTCTTCCATGTGCTTACAGATGTAGTTCATACTGCGATAACAGTGAATCAGGTTCAATTTGACTTGGTGGGCCGTCTGCAGCATTTCGATGGTGGAGTCACCCGTCCAGACGTTCCGAACACGGAGGCCCATCTCTTCGAGAATCTTGATGGAGGCCCAGGCGTCACCACCGATGTTGTAGTCGCCGATGAGGGACACATCATAGGGGCCGACTTCTTCTTCTCGCTCTTTTTTACCGAGCAGGTGGTCGCGAACAGCATCGTTGGCGATGTGGTGGCCTAAGGACTGGCTGATACCGCGGAAACCTTCGCAGCGGACAGGAACGATAGGCAGATCCAGTTCCTTGCTCATCTTTTTAGAGACGCTCTCAATGTCATCACCGATGAGGCCGACGGGACACTCGGACATGACGGAGATCCCTTTGACGGTGGGGAACAGTTCTTTGACTTCCCGGCAGATTTGCTCCAGTTTCTTGTCGCCGCCGTAAACGATGTCGTTTTCAGAGAAGTCAGAGGTAAACTGGAAAGGCACGAAGTTGTTGACACCCAGTTCCCCTTCTGCCAGGTTACGGCGGTTACCCCAGGAGTAGTAGCCGCAACCGACAGGGCCGTGGGAGATGTGGACCATATCTTTGACAGGGCCGAAGACGACACCCTTGGCGCCGGCGTAGGCGCAACCGCGGGCGGTCATCAGACCCGGAACGGTTTTGGAGTTCGATTTGACGGAGCAGGAGGCGCAGCCTTCTGTTTTAACGGTGATGTGCTTGGCGCGCATCTTTTTCGCACGATCGGGGTATGCCGACAGGACTTCATCCACCATCTCTGGTGTGGCTGGGGTATATTTCGGCGTTTCTTGCTCAGCCATGAAAGCTACACCTCTTTCTATCTAAAGAATTGATGTACGATGAGACCGATAGGGGAGAGAGAAGGGGCGATTAGCCCAGTTTGGCCATCGCCGTTTCTTCGTCTTCCAGGATGCCGTAGGAGATGAGGAGGTCTTCCAGTTCGTCCATGGAAAGCGGTGTGGGAACAACGAGCATTTTGTTCTCGTCGATTTTCTTGGCCAGAGCGCGATATTCGTCGGCTTGGGGATGTTCGGGAGAGTATTCGATAACGGTCATGCGGCGCAGCTCGGCCCGTTGCACTTGGTTGTCACGGGGCAGGAAGTGAATCATTTGCGTGCCCAGACGGCTGGCCAACTCGGCAATCAGTTCGTATTCCTTGTCGGTTTTACGGCTGTTACAGATGAGGCCGCCGAGGCGAACTTTACCGGTAGCAGCGTATTTAAGGATACCGCGGGCGATGTTGTTGGCAGCGTACATGGCCATCATTTCACCGGAGGTCACGATGTAGATTTCTTGGGCTTTGTTTTCGCGGATAGGCATGGCGAAACCGCCGCAGACAACGTCACCGAGAACGTCGTAGAACACATAGTCCAGGTCAGGGGTGTAAGCGCCGTTTTCTTCGAGGAAGTTGATGGCGGTGATAACACCGCGGCCGGCACAGCCTACACCAGGTTCGGGACCGCCGGACTCGGCACAGCGGATGTCGGCGAAACCGGTGAGGAGAACGTCTTCCAGTTCGAGGTCTTCCACAGTACCTTTTTCACGGGCCAGGTCCATAACCGTCGCTTGGGCTTTGGAGTGAAGAATCAAACGAGTAGAGTCGGCTTTGGGGTCACAACCGACGATCATGATTTTTTTACCCATCTCGGCGAGGGCGGAGACGGTGTTTTGGGTGGTCGTAGATTTACCGATACCACCTTTTCCGTAAATGGCTATCTGACGCATTGGGGAATTCCTCCTTTTGTTGTGGGCCTTAGCTTACCGCTTGAGCGCCCCGTTCTTCTGTCCGAACACGAACGACTTCTTCCATGGGACAGACAAATATTTTTCCATCGCCGATGTGGCCCGTTTTGTTGGCCAGCATGATGGCATCAACAGCGCTGGAGACTTGGTCATCTTGGACGATGATGGTGATCATCCGTTTGGGGATCCATTTGATTTCGGGTTCAATATTTTGCAAGGCGTTTCCAAACTTGTTCATTTCCGGGTCCACTTCAGCGGCCCATCCGCCAATCCCCTTTTGCTTCCCACGGCCTTCGACGCTTTGGATGGTCATGGCCGGGAAGCCGGCTTCTTCAAGGGCCTTTTTGGTAGCCGGCAGCTGATGCCGGCGAATGAACGCCACGATTTCCTTCATGATTTATAACCCCCTTGCCCCCGTACGTACGGTGTAGGCTTCTTCAACCGGGGTAACGAAGATTTTGCCGTCGCCCATGGAACCGGTTTTGCCGGCTTCAACGATGATTTGAACGGCTTTTTCCACGCTTTCGTCTTCGACGACCATCAGAAGCATCGTTTTCGGGAACTCATCGTACACCACATCGCCGATGCGCATTCCTTTGGTTTTGCCGCGGCCAAAGACGTGCATTTTGGTCAAAGAGAACAGATTTTCTTGCGCTAATGCTTCAGCGATAACTTCCGCCCGTTCCGGCCGGATAATGGCGCGGATCATTTTCATGGATAAACGCCTCCCTCAATTTTCTTAAGATTGTGATAACAAGGTACATATAGGTATAAACGATTTGCTGGGCATCACCTCCTTAGCGACTGCAGCCCCAGGGAAACAAAAAGAGTCCTTGGTTTTTAGGTGCCAAGGGCTCTCTATCTCACTGACTCGCTACGACCCGCTATCGGGTCGGCGCCCATAATGAAGTTTTTAGATGGGAAACCTTGTTGATAGTACGATTCTAGAGATGCATAAATCCTAACCCGACCCGGCAGTGTTCGGTGAGCGGATGGACAGAGGATTTTCCAAAGATACCTACAGCTAACCACTTTCCATCACTGATCACGCTGATTTTCAGTGCCAGGCTAGCGTTTTGTGCATAATCCAGAAATATGCCTTTTAGTGCTTCGATGGTTGCATGGATTACAGCATGGACGTTTTCAGGTTTACTCTCAATCACTTTGGCCTTGAGCGCCGCGGTAACCACCGAGTTGGTTAATTTACCGGAGGTTTGAAGCGCACCGATGGTGCCTCCAACTTCTGTAACCACACAAGGAAGATGCCAAGTCTCTCCGTAGTATTGGCGAAGGCGAAATTCGCTCTCTCGCGTTTCACTCATCGCCAACATCATCGCGGCGCGTTCCAAAGAGGGTTTGGGTCGGCTCTCGTGGATAGTTTCCTTCATTTACCTTGCCCCCTTTATTCGCGCATGAGCCCGATAAAACATAAACGCCATTCCGAAGCGGTTAACTTCAGAATGGCGTCTCTGCCATCGTTTTCTTAATCTCTGTGGCTTAAAGATACTCCCAATTGATACCTTCTGTCACCTCTGATTTTCGAGCTAAAAAGGCCGGTTTCACACGAATATAACATTCGTGCTCAAAATATCTCCTGTTATCTCCTGATTTCAGTATAAACCATGTTTTTAAATTCAAATATAATCATGAGCATCCTATTTATGAGAGGATTTGATATGCGTGGTAAGCCAACGACAGCGATTGAATATTTACTCGCGATGAAGAAGGCAGTTAATGGTGGAGAGTCATAGTCATAAGGTAACCTGCGGTAAATGCCAGCTACAGGTATTAAACAGGATTAAAAATAAATGTTCGAGCTAGATTGCTTTTCCTGTAATACTATGGGAAGATAATGTGGTGAATTTTCACTATGGAACGACGATGTTCCGTACGCATCTCATCATAAGATGTGTCGGGCATCGTTTTGTTTTTTAGGGAAAAAGTGTGAAAGTGAAAGAAGGCGATAAGAAAAAGGAGAGCGAAACATGATGACTGGAAACCATGTGAACGTGTCGGCGCTGCTTAAAAAACTGAACACCGGTACAAGTCGGATGCGCCAATCTGTGAACACGATCGATCGGATTACCAAAAAGACGAATTTGATTGCCTTGAATTCAGCGATCGAAGCAGCCCGTGCTGGTGAAGCAGGCCGTGGCTTTCGGGTGGTCGCCGAGGAGATTCGTAATCTGGCCGATCAAAGTTTTCAAGTGACCAAAGATAGTTCTGATATTATCAGTGAGATACAGTTGACGGCGATGCAAGTCATCGCCGTTCGTACTGCTGATGTCGCATTCGATACGATAGACAAAATCGATCGCAATTTGTTTGAACGCAACTGTGACGTGCAAGCCTGGGCAACTTTTAAAGAGATCATCAACTGCGTATCTGGAGAAGAACCGGACCGGCAAGCACTGGCAACACAATTGATGCGAAAGATTATTGAGATCTATGAGGTCTATCACGACCTCTATCTAGCCGACGTACAGGGGAATATGGTATCCGTAGGGAAAAATCAAGGGTTGGTCGGAAAAAATGTGTCTCAGGAAGAGTGGTTTCGGGAGACCTTACGGTCCGGTAAGGTCTATGTGACCGATCTGTACTATTCGAATACCTTACAGAAGCCGACGATCGCATACTCCTGTCCGGTACGGGAAAAAGACGGACGAATCGTCGGTATTTTCTCTACACGATTCAATTGGGATTACATCTACGATATCATTGATTCGGCTAAAGTTAGCCCCGAGGGTAAGCTCTTTGTCGTTAATAAAGCGGGAATCGTCATTGGAACTCGAGATCGCCAGGGTATTTTGGAGACCGATTTGAGCAGCATATCGGCAGTGCAAAAGGCGATCTCTGGGGAACAATATGGATATACATTAGAACGAGAAATGAATGGGAAAGTTCAAATTTATGGATATGCCCACACCAAGGGTTATAATGCTTATTCCGGTAAGAATTGGTCTGCTGTCGTCAAAGAAGTAATGGAGACTGGAAAATAATCACCGAAACCTGAGTCGTTCCGCAAAATGGAATGGAATAGAATTGAAAGTAGGAACCTGTTGGATTACAATAAGAACATAACAGAGCGCAGACCGACAAGGCTATCTTGAACGCTTGCCAATGAGGGCTCTCGAAAGGCTTTAACTAACCTTTCGGAGCCCTTTTTTGATTCCCTTTTGATTCAGAATGGTAGGTGAAGTGTATGTATTGGCTGCTCGTGTTCAACCCCAATGAAATCTTCGATTTTCAAGTCCTTGACTTTGACCGCAACGAGGAAGTTGTTTATCGAACCATGTATGACTACGTGAATACGGGCATTTATCCGCAGAAAAAGATGATCATCTTGCAAGCACCATCATCGGCAGCTGCCTTACATTTAGCAGCGAAGAACCGTAGTTTATATCGTGGTAACAAGTGAGAATAAAGTTAGGCCAATTTCCTTACGGTTACTCTCGTCTCATAATAGGGGGCTCCGGAACCGACGTCACTGACCAGATCTAGCGTGAGCACGTTGGCGCTGCTTCCGCTTTGCAGCCACTTCCCCCGTGGAAAGACAATCGTGTCTCTGCGCTGCCGCTCGTCGAAGTGGACCCGGGCCTTCGTCTTTCCTACGGAGCTGGTAATCTCCACAATATCCGATTCTGCAATTCCCCATTTCGATGCTTCCGAGGGATGCATCCTGATCAGTGTCAGTTCTGATTGGTCCTCTGGGGTCAATTCGGAACAGAGCCACTCGAAAGGGGAGACTGACAGCAGGTGATAGGGATAGATAGTGATACTGTCAACATCCCTATTCTCGGCAGAAATCAAGCTTTCTTTTACCGAATCGGTAATGGGTAATCCACTATGAACAGGACTGGTATGTTTTTCAGGCAGTGTAAAATCCGTCATAAACCGGAATTTGCCGGAAGGTGTAGGAAAGATGCGGTCTTGGTAAGGGACGAGCGGCGCCCCCGGCATACGTACATAACCTGACCACAAGTCTTCCATGGTGACGCCTTGTGACAGCGTCGGCGCCAGCAACAATGACAGCCATTGCTCGGGGGTTCGATCGAAGTCTTTGGCAAAGGGAAAGCGTGATGCCAAAGCCCGGAACATCTCGAAATCGGATTTACACTCGCCCAACGGGTCGATCGCCCGGTTAACCGGCCCGATGTAGTTATGACCATAGCTGGCGACGATATCCTGTTCCTCCAAAAAGGTCGTACTCGGCAGGAAGATATGGGCCTGCTTCGCCGTATCGTCCAGAAAGTGACCGGAAACGACGACAAAGGGCGTCTTCGCAAAGGCTTCCGCTACCTTGTTGGCATTCGGCGCCATGCAGACGGGATTACCGGCTGTAACGAAGATCATCTCGATCGGGGGAGCTTGGGCGTCAAGAATCTCCTGACCGATGCGAGGCATCAGGAAGCGCCGGCGATTTGGATGGAGATGATCACCCGTCCAAGAGAGATCATAGGGCGCATACTCTTCAAAGCCTTGGCTGATACCACCGCCAGGTACGCCGATGATGCCGGCGATGGCACCGAGCCCGTCAATCGCACGGATCCCATGATGAGCATGGACCCAGCGGTGCAGTCCCCATCCAAGCAAAATCGCCGCCGGGAACTGGTCGATCAAAACCTGGGCGAGCAATTCGATCTGATCTACCGGAACATCACAGCGAGCCGCCAATTCATCGACGGTGAAACAGTCTAAAATCTGATGAAACGCTTCAAATCCTTCGCTGCACTCAGTGAGAAAAGTGCGATTCGCCTTCCCTAGATCGAGAATTCGTTTCGCCGCAGCCATAGCTAAGAAGGCGTCAGTTCCCGGGGCCGGTTGGATGTGGTGATCACAATGCTTTCGGGTCTCCGAAGTAACGGGGTCGATCAGGATGACTGTGCCACCAGCTTTTTGGATCCAGGCCATGATGGGAAGCAGATAGGGGTTCGTCGCCGCCGGATTTCGCCCCCAGAGAATCATGGACCGGCTATTCTGGTGGTCGAGGGGATCGTGAGAGATGCGCTCACCGAAGTCCAAATTTTGCGATGCCTGGCCAGTTCCGCCGCATAAGGTACCGCGAGTACCGGTGACTCCGCCGAAGAGATTAAAAAAGCGCTCATTGAGAAGTTTTAAGGCGGTACGTTGAGCAAAACCACGGTAATACAAAAGGGCTTCCGCCCCGTGACGGGATTTGATATCGTTCATTCGCCAAGCGATCTCATCAAGCGCCTCATCCCAGGAGATGCGACGCCACCGATCGCCTTCCCGTCGAAGGGGACTCGTCACCCGTTCGGGGCTGTAGGCTCGTTCAATGAATTTAGCGCATTTGTGGCAGCCTTGACTGCTGATCGGATGGGCGCGGTTGCCGAGCAAGGAGCGGACCCGGCCATTCTCCACCTTGGCAATAAGCCCGCAAGCATTCGGGCAATCGCGGGTACAAGTCGTGATGATTTCGCGGGTGGACATAACATTCCTCCTCTCCCTTCCTCCGTTGCTTTTTTTCGCATATTCGCTACCTATGAACGTTTCCCTCTATGTGACAAGCGATAGAAGGGAATTCCCTTATTCGCTTGACGGATCATTTGTAATTCCTTATGATAAGGGAAAAATAATCGATTTAAAACGAGGTAGAGTCTCATTGGCGAGATCGTCTGTTCGAAAGACTGGGAAGTCATAGAACAATCGGTCTCGCCTTGTTGTTTCCAACCGGGATGGTGAAGGGAGACGATGGCATGCGTATCGCTTTTGCGACGGATAATCAAAAGGAGATCGACGCCCATTTTGGTCAAGCAGAAGCATTCGCCATCTTCGAGGTAACCCCGCATGGATATGAGAGTCGGGGTATCGCATGTCCTCAAGAACTACAGTCTTCTGAAACCGATAAGATCGTTGCCCGTCTGGAAGTCCTGCAAGGCTGCACCTTGGTCTATTGCACCGATATCGGCGGCCCGGCGGCGGCCCGATTAATCCAAGAAAAAATGCATCCTTTGAAAGTCGAAGCTGGCACTCCTTTTGAATATGAATTGCAACGCTTGCAAAAGGCTTTAGCCGGGAATCTTCCACCATGGCTGTGCAAAATCGTACATAGGTCAGATAATCGCAGGTAACTGATTGGGAAAGAAAGGTGATGAACCTGATGGGGAAGGAGGATAGGGAATACAGCAATCAAGAGATCCCTCAGGTATCGGTTATCGCCTTTCGGACTTGTCCAATCTGCCGGAAGAAACATAGCCAAAAAGTATGTGAGCAGATTTCTGAGGCAGATTTGATGCATACCGATGCCATGCTGGTTGGCAAATGGTTGTATCCCATTCCAAAACTAACTTGTTGTGACGGTGCGATTGAGGCTACCCATGCCAAGCTGGTGTGGACCATTCCGCAACCGGGCGAATCTGTACCCTTTCGAATCGGCTCGAAAGATATTCCTGCCGTTTCTGAAAAGACCAGCCTCTATGGCGAGATCATATCGCCCAGGCGGTTGGCGGAACTGCAAAACCTATGGATCGCTCAAGAATGTCTATGGCTAGAGCAAAAGGAGGACTACGTCAAGCACAGCTTGGCCTTTTTTCACGCTTGCTGGCCTCAACCGGCAAAAGAGATGGATCCTTGGCAACTGGTTGATCTGTTAGACGAACTGAACATGCTGCCGGAAGATCTAAAAAACCTCACGAGAGACAAGTCCGTCCGGACGCGACCCCGGGGCGATAAGAAGCGTTACATGGTGGTTAAGCGAATCAAAGAGTATGTGATTCGCGAGTTTCCCAAATCGCAGTTAGACCTGTTTTTTTATCACACCGTCGATAGAATCATCTATTTTTCGCTGCTTCCCGGGATCTATTCGGGAAAATGGGATGTGTTCACTCACGAGAAAAGCCTGGGGCAAACCCTGCTGTCCTTCCTGCTGCTTACCTTTCCACTGATCGATCCATTGCGCTATTTACGTACCGAAGCGACGGTTGCCTTGCTCTCCGGTGCTGAGGGGAATCACGAATCAGAACTGAGGCGGTACGTAAAGCTAGTCAAAAAACAACTGGGTGAAAAGGAAGCCTCACTGCAGCGGGTAACGGTAGAACTACAGCAAACACGGGAGCGAACGGCCTTACTGGAGAGAAAGCTGTATGAAGCTAAAGAAGAGGTACGGAAGCTGCAAGAGCAATTAGTGGCCCTGCGAAAGGAAGTCTCGGAAACTGACTATATCCGAAAAATTAAGAATTTAAAGGGCTTGATCGACGATCTGCAATCGGAAATCAACCGATATCAAACCGAACAAAAAAAGAATTCACTGGCGAATTCCGCATCGAATCTACTGGTGAATCGGTCAGACGAACTATCCGATGTCATGTATATGGGGCAAAGACGTGCTGAACAACCACTCCAAATAGACGTTCTGAAAGGAAAGACTGTCGGAATCTTTGGGGCGGTTCGAGACCATGGCGAACGGGAAAAGTTACCTATCCGGATTCTTTGTCAGGATGGGGAAAAGCAAGCTGAATGCAAGAGGATTCTGCCTCAGTGTGATGCCATCGTGGTGTTAACCCAGCATATCGCTCACGGGACCATGTGGATGATCAAAGAATATGCCGCGATGACAAGTAAACCGCTGATATTCTCACGCCACACAAGCATTCCGCTCATCTTGCAGCAGTTGTCTCAAGTGTTGCCGAGAGAAAATGCTAACACATTATTTTCCCCTGAGGACAGAGGCTGAACGACCTCAGTTCGTTCCATTTCTCATGCCATCTCATGTAAAGAAGTGCACTTTCAGTACCTAAAAAGTAAATACGTTGATTTAGATTATGAAAGGAGAACTCTCTCATGACAGGTAAGCTATATGGAATTGGCGTTGGCCCTGGCGATCCGGAGTTACTGACGGTAAAAGCCGCATTGGCTTTAGGCAAGGCCGATGTCATCATCGCCCCTTATTCCAAGAAAAAAGGAACCCGTTGTTCTGCCTTGGGGATCGTCGGAGAATACATCCGAAAAGATGCGGAAATATGTGATTTGCCGATTCCGAGAGCGCAAGACGAAGAAAAATTAGCGGAAGCCTGTAGGCAGATCGCCAATCTGTTAGAAGAGGGAAAGAATGTCGCTTTTATCGCCCGAGGCGATTCGATGCTGTACAGCAAATATGTTCCCATCTTTGAACGGTTATCAAAGCAAAAATACGAAATCGTCAACATACCGGGAATTATCTCTTTCTCTGCCATCAGCTGCGCGGCTGGATTTCCCATCGCTGACGGCGACGAGGCGGTGACGATTATTCCTGTGAATGATAGCTGTGACAATATTGAACCATCGTTGGCCTCAGCAGATACAATCATATTATTGAAAGTACATAAAAATCTCGATCGTATCATAGACCTCTTAGCGATCTACGGTTTCAAAGAACAGGCCGTACTGGTCGGGCGCTGCGGGCTACCTGGGGAAATCATCGAAAAGGACCTGGAGAAGATGAGAGGCAAGACGCTGACCTACTTGTCGACGATCATCGCCAGAAGGCAGCCAAGTTCGGATTAACTTAAGTCACTATAAAGTGAACCGATTAAAAAAACCGCTCTGGGACTAAAGACGTTAGTCTCAGAGCGGTTTTTTCGTGATCAACTGCCATGCTTATTATTCCATGAACAACAGGTCAGGAACGTTTTATTTGAGAGAACGTCTTGACTTGTTTTATGTTATGTTTTATCATCTTGGTAACGAAAGTTAAACAGTGTTGAGTTGTGTTAAATCACATTTTATTATCTTTCGTTTTACTTACATCATCATTAACGATAAACGTAGAATCTCAGTGACGAGATTGTTCCGCGTGAACAGGAGGTCACTGAGATTTTTTTTACGAAGGAGGCAATTGAAATTTTTTTACAAAACACAAGAAGAGGATATTTTATATTAAAATGGAAGGGGAAAAACATATGCCTTTGCAAAGAGTGAGTCCTACTGAAGAATTGACTTCTTCCATTGAATATCCCAATGATCTAAAGTACAAACTGGACGAAAGAGAAGACTGGTTTTTTTTAGGACTTTGTTTTTTAGAGGGAATCGGAGTGGCCAAGGAAGCTGTCCTGGCGGCTGAACTATTTAAAAAGGCCGCGGAACGAGAACATTCCGGCGGCCAGTACGAACTAGGTGTCTGTTATTGTATGGGAAGGGGAATCGCCCAGGATGGGGAAGAGGCGTTAAGATGGTTTGTGCGTTCCGCAGACCAAGGATATGCCAAGGCACAACACAACCTAGGTGTACGTTATAGCATCGGCAAAGGGGTACCGCAAAATGCTGCCCAGGCAGCCCAGTGGTTTTTGAAGGCAGCCAAGCAAGGGCATGCCCTTTCCCAGTTTAAGCTGGCAGTGATGTATGCGCTAGGCTGGGGAGTTTCTAACGATCCAGAACAGGCCTCCGTTTGGTTTCATTGCTCCGGGGAATTCGGTGCTCGCGAAGCCGCTGTTTCAATTAATTCTATTCTGCAGGAAACGAACGATAGGGCCCTATGGTTTCAAGAGGCCCTCAAAAATGGATACACAGGAAGGGAATTCGTTCGCTAGTTACAGTTCTTCGACGATTTCTCCCATCTGTTCGATGCTGTAACCGCCCATGGTGGACACGCGATCTCGAAAGTCTTTCGAACGGAGCACATCCATGAGCGCCCGGAATCGAGCATCGTTGGCGTCGTTTTTCCGAATGATTAAATCGTAATGCTCCCTTTGCAAGGGGATGAAATCAAGGTTTTGGAACAGGGTGGTCACTTTTTCGATGCCTAAACCGACGTCGGCTCGTCCGGCCGATACGGCGCCGGCGACGGCCATATGGGAGAGTTCCTCCTGTTCATATCCTTGAATCATACGGCTGTCGATATTTAAACGGCGGAGCTGCTCGTCGAGAAGAACGCGAGCCCCGCATCCTCGCTCCCGGCTTACCATGGTGATATCGGCACGGGCAAGATCGTTCCAACCTTGAATCCCTTTCGGATTTCCCGATGGGACGTAAAAACCAGCCATTCGCGATACGAAACGGATAACGACCGTGCGGACGCCCGGTACGAGGCGTCGAACATAAGGGACATTGTACATACCAGTATCGCCGTCCCAGAGATGAGCTGTAGCCAGGTGAACACGGCCGCGATAGAGCGCAAGCAATCCATCCATACTTCCCGCATGATACCGCAGTGACTGAACGCCCGGCGAGTAGAGTTCCAGGTATCGACTTAACAAATCGAGGACCACATCTTGCCCGCAGATGATGAAGTTCTGAGCGTTATTGTTTGAGTCGCCGTAGCAGTGGGCGCCCCGGATCTCCAGTTCCGGTTGCGCCGCAGGATAAGTGGCAGTCGGAACAGGGCCGAGAAGGGGATGCTCTACTTCCGCTGCGCTGCCCTGTTTGCCACGATTTTTATAGTCATTCACGTCTTTCAGATCGACACGAAGTTTTCGACCCACACGGTAAGCAGGTAAATCGCCCCGTTTTATCATTTCATAAACGGTATTTTTACGTATTTTCAGTATTTCAGCGACTTCTTCAGGCGTTAACGATGCATTTTCGGTCATATCAATTCTCCCTTTGCATCTTACTAAGAAGAAAAACGGGACATTCCTGTTTGATTCCATTATAAATGAAGACGGAGTCGATGAGTAACTGCCGTCAAATTAATTTTTGAGGTGAAAATCATGATGTATATTGCCGAAGAGACGATTGAGAAGTTAATTCGGGAAGACGTCCCCTATATAGACCTGACCTCATTGGTCCTTGGAATCGACCATCAAGAGGGAGTGATGAGGTACTCAACTCGAGAAGAAGCTGTTCTTTGCGGCACCGAAGAGGCGCAGAGAATTCTTCTCAAATTGGGATGTCAAGTACGGTCCTTCGTCGCTTCCGGAGCCATCGTCCAACCGGGGGATACGGTCCTAGAAGCGATCGGGCCTGCCGGGCGGTTGCACATGGCCTGGAAAGTGACGGCCAATCTCCTGGAATACTGCTCGGGTGTAGCGACGAGAACAAAGAGGTTGATCGACTTGGCTCGGATGGTAAACCCCCATATCCAGGTCGTCACGACTCGAAAAAGTGTTCCCGGTGCTAAAGACACCTCGGTGAAAGGGATGATCGCCGGCGGCGGACTCCCTCATCGGTTGGGATTGTCGGAAACGATCCTCGTCTTCAAACAGCATTTAAACTTCATCGGAGGGATAGAGGGTCTGTTGATGAAATTAGATGACATGAAAAGACGATGTTGCGAAAAGAAAATCCTCGTCGAAGTGGAAAGCCTCGATGAGGCCCTCCGTCTGAGTGCAGCCGGCGTCGACGGAATCCAGTTCGATAAGTTTTCACTAGAAAAGCTGCAGCAGGCCGTCGATGAGATTCGAAAGATCAATCCACAGGTGACGCTTATCGGCACCGGCGGAATTAATGAGAAGAATGTAGCCCAGTATGCGAGTACGGGGATTGATGTGATCAACACGTCATCGGTTTTCTTCGGAAAGCCCATAGATATGGCTGTCACTATCCATGAGCGATAAAGAAAAAACGAAAATAGAATAGCTTTCATGATCTTCCATGATCGCTATCATGAATAAGCCCCGCCGGATCGGCGGGGTTTTTGGTACCCGAAAGTCATTCGCTTTATTTTATTTACCGTTCCTCATCCATGAAAAATAGGTCCTTGGTGTCGATTTCAAGCTGTAAAGGTTGAGCTTCCTTTTGTAAAAACTCCCACTCTTTCTTCGAAAGTTCCACTTGAAGAGTCGAGGAAGAAGCAGAAGTGGTAGGTCCTTTTACCGTCACCCGGATCGTTACGCGATGGGGAGACTCAATGGTTTGAACGATACGGCAGGGAAAGGTGTTCTGACGATGATCCTCTGCAGGCTCTGTGACTAAGCGAAGATGGTTAGCTCGAATGCCTGCGTGTTTCCAGTTGGGAGAGACGAGATGGTCTAATGTCAATAGACATCCCCAATCCAAGGCTTCTACCTGATGAGTTCCGGCGATGCGGATAGGTGATGTATTTTTACACCCTGTCAACTGGGCGACGGTGACGGTGGGCGGATGGGAAAAAATCCGTTTCTTTTCATCCAAGGCGATCTGTTTTCCTCTGGAAAGGACGAGGAGATGATTACAGACCCGATAGGCTTCTTCCAAATTATGAGTCACAAAGAGCGTAACGCCGGAATATTGCCTTAACGTATCGAGGAGCACCGTTTCCATTTGCGTGCGCAAGTGATGATCGAGCGCGGAAAATGGTTCATCGAGCAAAAGCACTTCCGGTTCAGTCGACAAGGCCCGGGCAAAGGCGACGCGCTGCAGTTGGCCGCCAGAGAGCTGATGAGGGAACCGGTTTTCGAGATCATGAAGTTGAAACTGATCGATGCTTCTGGCAACCCTCTGTATTTGCTCTTCTTGAGAGAGTCCCAACAGGCGAAGACCGAACAAGATATTTTCAGCTACCGACATGTGGGGGAAAACTGCGTAATCCTGAAAAAGGTATCCTATTTTTCGTTCCCGGCTCGGCAGGTTAATCCCTTGCTCAGAATCAAAGAGGATCCTTCCATTTAGGCTGATTCGACCTCGGTCCGGAGTCACCAGGCCGGCGATACAGCGGAGAATCATCGATTTCCCGGCGCCGGAACCACCAAGCAGGCCGAGTGGTTCTCGGCCTGCTGTAAAGTTTACTTGGAGATGGAAGCCGGGAAATCGCTTTTCGATGTGGACCTGTAGTTCCACTGAAATTGCCTCCTTATGCGAAACCGGGTAACCAAGGTGGATTGAAACTGGTTCCAATGGTTGAGAGTCACGATGAATCCCAGAGACAAGGTGACGATGATCAACACCCAGAGGAGCGCTTTTCCCATCTCCCCGCCTTCGGCGGCAAAGAAAATCGCTACCGGGATCGTTTGGGTAACCCCGGGAATGTTTCCGGCCAGCATCAGCGTGGCCCCGAATTCACCGAGAGCTCTGGCGAAAGAGAGGATCGTTCCAGCCACGATGCCCGGCCAAGCCAAGGGGACCGTGATCTGCCAAAAGACAGTCCATTCATCGGCACCAAGAGTTCGAGCCGCATGGAGGTAATTCGGATTTACTTGTTCAAAGGCGCCGCGGGCGGTTTTATACATCAGGGGAAACGATACGGTGGTGGCGGCGATGACCGTCGCCGCCCAAGAGAAAATGATGGAGTAATCGAAAGCTTGTAAAAGCTGACCGAACGGACCGTTTTTCCCGAAGAACATCAACAAGAAAAATCCGATGACCGTCGGGGGAAGGACCAGAGGGAGGGTCAGGATGCCATCGATGATGCCTTTACCAGGGCCTTGGTACTTGATCATCCCATAAGCAGCAGCGATGCCTACAAAGAAGGTGATCAATGTGGAGATAGAAGCCGTCTTTACGGAGATCCAAATCGGCATGGGATCCATGGTCATTCTGCCATCCCTCCTCGTAGTAGAAATGGTTGTCCTGTTATTTAGTGTGAACGGTAAAGCCGTATTTCTCAAACACCGCTTTGGCTTGCTCTCCTTGCAAGAACTGGGCGTAATCATTCGCCGCAGCCTGGTTCTTACTGGCCTTTACCACAGCCAGGGGGTAGAGGATGGGAGAGTGGGAGCCTTGAGGCGCTTTGGCTATGGTTTTCACTTTATCTGATGTTTTGGCATCGGTTTCATAAACGATACCGGCTTCCGTATTCCCTGACTCCACATAAGTAAGGACTTGACGAACATCTTTGGCAAATACACTCTTCGACTTTACCGCTTCAGCTATGTTGAGTTTCGTCAATACTTCTTGAGCGTACTGACCGGCAGGGACGCTCTGCGGTTCGCCGAGAGCCAGCTTTTTCACCTTTGTTCCAGCTAAGTCGGTAAAATCGCTAAGCGACGAATCTTTAGGAGCCACGAGGACGACTTCATTTTCTAAGAGGTCTATTCGGGAAGAGGCGTCGATCAGGTCTTTCGTTTGCAAATCATTCATCTGCTTGGAAGCGGCGGAAATAAAGAGGTCAACAGGGGCACCTTCCTCGATTTGCCGCTGTAAGGAACCAGAGGCACCAAAGTTATATGTAATGGTAACGTTCGGTTTTGCTTGTGTGTACATCACTTGTAGTTCGGTCATGGCATCTTTTAAGCTGGCGGCGGCAGAGATGGTTAGAGAGACCGGTTTGTTGGCAGTGGTTTTCGAAGTGCTTTGCTGGCTGCCGTTGCATCCCGTGAGAAAGAGGGCCAGACCGAGCAAAAAGCTGATCCCCCAGAGTATGCTTCCTCTTTTCATCTTGAAAACCTCCTCAAAATAAACGTAGGTTTATTAGATTTTATATGAAAATAAAACATCCCAACGGGATCTGTCCTTTTGCTGCGCAAAGGTACATCTCCACATTGAGATGTCGTCTAACGAAACGAGATATAACGTTATATTAAGTGTATAAATGAACTCTTGTGATGTCAAGAGGGAAGGGAAGTTTAATTTATTTGATGATCGGCTTTATCGTTTTGTTTATTTATGATGACTCTAGTTGGTGTTATATAGTCTCGTCATGAATTGTCTTGTTACGAATGGTTCTGTTCTTAGGAGCCTGTTCACGGCAGTTCAATAACAAAAGGCCAAGCGATTGCAGTTTCAGCAATGCGCTTGGCCTTTAGTTTAATCGAGGTTAGATATGTATGCTGTAACACAAATTGACTAATCCACGAATAGCGTCGCGAATAAAGAAATTACTTATTCTTCGACTCCATAAACTTATCCTTCAGCAACTTCCCAATCCGGTTGTTCGCATTATGGGCGTCGATAAAATAGATAGTGGTACTCCCGCGATAGGCCAAGCTGTCACCAAACAAAGCGTATTCGAGAGAGGTCCGAATTAAGTTCACCGAACAGTCGTCGTCATGATTGTCACGGCAGTCTTTGCATTGCTGAAGGACGAGTGACAGCGATTCGATCAGTTCATCTTCATGATAGGTTTTCAAGTCTTGTTTCGGGATCATGGAACAGCCCTGTGGGATTGTGAATACATTTTTGTTCATCGCATAATCGGCGACTTTCTTCGAGAAGAAGACAAGGCAGCGGTTTTTCTCACAACCCGTGCAAATTTCCCCGTTTAAGCAGAGATGTTCGAGATTTTGACGGATGCCATGGAAATCATAGTCATTCTGTGCGTTCATCGGCTATACTCCTTGATTGGCGAAATCTAATCATTGAGAAAATCAAAGAAATCGTTCGATGGCTCTTCTTTCGGTAACTCACCTTCCGGTAATACAAAGGGATCAATTCCGACACGTTTTATAGTGGAGCAGATCCGTTCAGCAGGTTCACCGAGGCTTCTATACACTTTCAGAAGGTGATCCAATACGACAAAAACGGCATCGCTTGATATGCTGGAGTACATTTTTTGACCGTGTTGAGGCCGACGACTGCCTCCACGACCGCCGATGTACACGTCATAGGTATCAGGTCCGGTTGCGATCAAGCCGAAATCTGCACAGAGGGGGTCGGTACATCCCCGATGACATCCGGCTACACTAATTTTAAAATCGTGAGGGGTCGGTTGGTTCATAAATTTCTTCTGAATTTCGACGGCCAGACCGTGAGCTTCACTTAGGCTGCGCATACAAAGAGAACTATTGCCGGCACAGCCTTTGACATTGCGAACAATATCACCAAAACTGCCGATATCCAGTCCGAGAGCAGTGACCCCGGCGGCAAATCGCTCTAAGGCTTCTTCTGGTATGAGTACGATAAGGGTTTGGCGGGTCGTGAGTTTGCTTCCGAGCGCCCCGACCTCCGGTAAGAGTTTACTTAATCCACCAAGTTGTTCTGGTGTGATTAAACCACAAGGCGTAACGATACCGACGCCGAATACGCCGTTTCGCTGTTTGAATATGGCTTTACCCAATTGGCCTCGCCTCCGCTCAAAGTCTACATAAAAAAACTGTTCCGGGATGGGATGCACAACAAAGATAAGCAAAAAATATTTTAATAATTATAGTATGAGTAGAAGAAAGGGGGCAAGAGAATCATCACCATTTCGATTAAATACTGATATAGAAAAAATTGAAAACCCCCTCTTCATCTGATGAAAAGATGGAGAGGGGGTTTTGTTAATAGGTTTAGATGGGCAACGGCGAGTTAAGCGTAGTAAATCAATTTAAGAAGGAAAAGGCTTTTTTGACAAGTGAGAATTGACGTTCGATTTCCTTAAGCACGGCAGAGCTACTTTCAAGCTGGTCGTTCTTAGCCATCATCTCCAGGTCACGGCAGAGTTTATAGAGATCCATGGCACCGACAGCGGCACTGGCTGATTTTAATCCGTGAGCGACGGAGCGAACCTGGAAAGCGTTGTTGCTTTCTATCGCTTCTTGCAGCGCAGCTAAGCGGGAAGGTGTATCTTGAAAATAAGCCGTATAGAGCTCACGAATCTTTTCTTCGGTGGACTCCTGTAACTCCGCGTTGATGCTCATCGCCTCCGGATCGATAGAAGGTCTTAGCGATAATTCCCTATCACCGTTTCCAAGGGAAAGCCAGTAGACGACGGTTTCACGTAATGTTTTCAGCGTCATCGGTTTTGTCAGAAAATCATCGACGCCGCTTTCGGCACGTTGTCTCCAGTCGGGTTCCTCACCGGAAATGATAACGATCCGAGAACGCCAAGTTAATTCATTCTCCCACTGACGAATCGCTGCGGCTGCTTGAATTCCATCAAGAACAGGCATACGGTTATCCATCAAGATCAGAGCATATCGTGATTGTTGGACCGCTTCTACAGCTTTTTGTCCGTTTGTCACCTCATAGAGGTTCGTAAAACCCATCGTCTCCAGTTGCATGCGCAGGACGAGTCGATTGGGCCGGTGGTCATCGACGATCAGAATGGGCTTGGATAGATAGGATTTTTCAATACGCCATGGGCCCGTCTCCATCATTTTGGAGGGAGAGGCTATTGTACTGGATTCGGAAGTAACGGCTGCAGAGAGAACATTGCTTCTATCGCAGGCAGCTTCAACTGCCCCATTCAACGCCTCTATGGACAGGAGTCTATCGACTGATGTATCTAATTCAGGCGATGGAGGCTCTTCCGTAAGCGGTATCGTAAACCAGAAGGTTGAGCCCACATTTGGGGTGCTTTGAACCCCAATATGTCCGCCCATGAGTTCCACCAAGTGTTTGCAAATCGATAGGCCTAAACCGGTTCCGCCGTACTGGCGGCTGATCGAACTATCGGCCTGCACAAATGGTTGAAATAACTTGTCCTGTACATCGGGGGAAATGCCAATTCCCGTATCGTGGACTTCGAAACGCAGCATCTTACCTGTATCGACAGATTCTTCGAGGCAGATATGCAGCGAAATCGTTCCTGCTTCGGTGAATTTAACGGCATTGTTCAATAGATTCAGTAGAACTTGCTTCAATCGTAAGGGATCACCTTGCACCACCGAGGGGATATGGATATCTGCCATGCATTGAAAAGTTAATCCTCGCTCGTTGATTTTAGGGGTGACAAGCTGGGATATAGCCTGCAAAAGGTCATTTAGATTGATTTTCGTTGTTTCTATAAGAATTTGCCCTGCTTCGATTTTGGAAAAGTCCAAGATGTCATTCATGATATTCGTCATCAACTCGGCTGAATCGCGAATGATGAAGGCTTGTTGCCGCTGCATGTCAGTTAAGGGAGTGGTCAACAAAAGCTCTGTCGTGCCAACGATCCCTTGCATAGGGGTGCGGATCTCATGAGTAATGGTGGAGAAAAAGTCGGATTTTATCTTATTTGCTTCTTCCGCTGCATTGCGAGCTTGTTCAAGTCGTTGAACCATGGAAAATATGGATGCCAGCCAAGCTACGAGTACGACGGCGACGATGACGATCCCAGTGCCGATTCGCACCGATTGGGCGTGAAGGGTGTATTGTAGATTACGGTCATTATAGACGAGTTCGATGATGCGAGAGTTGTAATAGTCCGGTTTTTTCTCCCCGTTAAAGGCAATGAAGGGAATATACCGGTAGGTTAAAGAACTCTGACTCTCTGGATCCCATCGAGTATATTCGACGGTTTTATTCGATAATATCGCTTCTTTTGCCATATCCATATAGGCCGGTCCCTTTGGTACGGGTGCCGAATCAGCGGAATAGTGGGATAGGGTACCTCGAATTTGGCTGTCTACTTGCAGGGAGTAAATTGTAGCCGATGTGACGGAGGGGTAATTCTGAACGGCATTCCGTGCTAAATGAACCAGATCGAGATCTTGCATCATATCGGTATATTTCGAAGCTTTAACACCGAGTTCAAATAAGTATTTATGATCCGGCGTGGGCATATAGCCGAACTTGCGAGTTTCCTTTTTTACGATAGAGATGATAAACCGGTCGCTGGTGAATTCGTTCTTACCAAGCCGATCTTGCAACATCTGAATAAATCTAGACGATTGTTTCTGCTTGAAGTTCAAATGCAAATCGCTGGGAACGGTCGTGTGCACAACGGTAAAGTTGTTATCGATGATATAGATATCAAAATCATCGAACTGACGTTTCAAAGCTTCCAAATCCCATTGCAACACATTGGGGTCGCGGTTGTACTTTTTAATCATCGCTTCGCTATAGAGTTTCATTTTTTCTTCAACGGAGGCTTCAATGATCTGGTAGGCTTTATCAGCATTAGCCGTTAAGGTCATGATATTTTTTTCGATCAGTTCCTGTTGGTACTTACGTTCTTCGTATAAGGTATCCTGTAACTCAACATAAAAATAGTACGAAATAAGGCACTGCAACGTGATAGCCAGTAACCCGATACCGATTAACCACTTTATTTGCACCGAACTTCTTATTGCAGTCAAATTAGGTTTAAACAAAGAATCACCCTCTTAAGGTACACTGTCTGAACTTGGTACATTCTGGCATACCAATGCCTACATCTTTCGACAAAAGACAGGTAATTTCCTCTCAAATTCTAAAAATTACGAATTCCATCGGACCGATTTAGTTATTTATTTCTCCTGAGAGGCATATTCGGAGGCTTTAATTTATGCTATGGTGATAATGGGTGCATATAAATATTAATATAGAAAACGTCCATTGAACTGAGGTGAATCAATCGCATGACGAACCGCTCCGTCGAATTCGTTGTACAAGCTGGGCGAACCTTGCTCGAAGCCGGGGCGGAAGTGTACCGGGTGGAAGATACGGTGCAAAAGATGGGTGATGCCCTAGGTATTCAACTTCTCGAAAGTTATGTAACGCCAGCAGGGGTATTTATCAGTTATATCGATAGTGCTGGCTCGCCGGGCACCTTTTTTCGTAAGGCTGCGAAGCGAGGCGTCAATTTAAGCAAGATTTCTGCTATCAATAACTTATCGCGGCAAGTGGCTCAAAAAGAGGTTGAACTGGACGAAGCCTTTACGATCCTCGGACAGATTGAATCGGCAGGGCCAACCTATTCGACCCTGATCAAGATCAGTTGCGGTGCCGTCAACGCAGCAGCGATTACCGTGATAAACGGCGGCAGTTGGCAGGACTTTTGGATTGCCTTCATGGTTACTCACCTGGTATACCTGTTGATTGACGCCACAAGGATACTTTCCATTCCCTTTTTGCGGGAACTGCTTATTGGGTCTGTCGGCACGGCGTTGGTGCTGGCGACTCGCACAGTGATCGATTTTGACATCAACACCGTTATCGTCGGTGTCCTGCTCTCGGCGATCCCCGGCGCTTTTATGGTAAATTCCGTCCGTGATGTCATCGCCGGTGACCTGATATCGGGGGCTATTCGCGGATTTGAAGCGGTGGGACTGATGGTGGCTCTCTTCGGGGGTGCAGGGATTACGATCGGCATTGTAGGCCTGGAGTACCTGCCACAGCCCGTAGAACCGGTGACACCAATCATCGCCCTTGGATTTTTTGTATCGGCCTTGTTCAATATATATAATCAAGCACCGAAACGGACGGTCCTCGGGGCGGGATCGGTGGGCCTGTTAAGTTCATTCGTCCTTTACTGGACGATGCAAAGTCCCTTTTCCATCATATTGGGGATGTTGTGGGGAGCGATGGCTGCCTCCATAGCTAGCGAAATCCTCGCGCGCATCTACCGTGTGCCGGTGACCGTGTTTATCATCGGGGGCTTTGTTCCCTTGCTTCCGGGGGTTTGGTTCTTCCGGGCTACCCAGTTTTTGTTTACAGGCAACTATCCCTTGTTCTTTGAACCGCTCTTGATGGGTGTGACGGGGATTATGGCAGTGGGAGTCGGTGTCGCTGTGGTGACAGCGATCGTGCGTCATTGGAAGCGGAAGCATCAGGATATTTTACTTGATGAGCGCTTTTTTCGCCGGAAGCATAAAGGCAGTAGGCAAGCAAAAATGTGACCTATAATTGGGATAGTATTAACGTAAGGAATTAACGTAAGGAGCAATGACAGGTGGACTTATCGCTACATAAAGACGCTGTAAAAAAGGATCTGAGCCGCTACGGACTGTTGCTGTTCGATCTGGACGGTACGCTGACAGACCCGAAAATCGGCATTACCAAGAGTGTTCAGTATGCGCTGCGAAAGTACGGAATCGTCGAAGAGAATCTGGACAACCTGGTCAAATTCATCGGACCACCGCTGATTGATTCTTTTATGGAGTTCGCCCATTTCGATGAAGCGACAGCCCGGCAGGCCGTAGAGTACTACCGGGAGTATTTCTCTGTGTATGGGCTCTATGAAAACGCCCTGTTTCCACAGATACCGGAACTGCTTGCAGGGCTGAAACAGTCCGGAAAGGAACTTCTTGTGGCCACGTCCAAGCCGACGGTCTTCGCAGAAAAGATTTTGGAACACTTCCACATCGGCGTGTATTTCTCGGCCGTCATTGGAAGCAACCTTGACGGGACGCGTTGTGCCAAAGACGAGGTGATCGAATACGCCTTGTCTATCGCCGGGCAGGGAAACGATTCCTCTGTCTATGCAAAAGGTGGAGGCCGTCCTTTTGGAAACGCACTGATGATCGGTGACCGCAAGCATGATATCATCGGGGCACAGAAAAACAATATTGACTCTGTAGCGGTTACCTACGGCTACGGATCTCTGGAGGAACTAGAAAAAGCAAAACCGACCTACATGGTTCATTCGGTCGATGAATTGATAGCTTGTTTCCTGCGAGCTAATGTGTAGACCGCAAATGTCCGATCGTAGCCGCCGTGACCTTGGCGGCTTTTTCGTTTGTATTGGCATAGATCTTGCATATCTATCAAGGCGAGGTGAGTAACATGCAATTTGTTCGTTATCTCCAATGTGTCCATTGCGGCGGAATCTATCTACCTGGCGTCGTGGACTATTACTGCCCGAAATGCGGTTACCAGCATGGAATCCTGGACGTAATTTATGACTATGACGCCGTGGAAGCGAATCTGAATCCTCAAAGTCTTGCTGCCGATCCAGTCCGCACCATGTGGCGATATCTGCCCTTGTTACCGGTGGCGAATCCAGAATTGATCCCTCATCTGCAAGTCGGCTGGACACCCTTGTATAACACACCGAAACTGGCTGAATGGCTCGGGGTGGAGCAATGCTGGGTCAAAGATGAAGGTCGCAACCCGACGGCCTCCTTCAAGGATCGCGCCAGCGCCGTCGGTGTCGTCAAAGCGCTGGAGAAAGGTGCCACTCGAATCACTTGTGCATCGACAGGAAATGCAGCGTCTTCATTGGCCGGTTTTTCGGCCGCTGCCGGGTTGCCGGCGAGCATTTTCGTGCCTCGCCGTGCACCGGAGGCGAAAGTAGCCCAACTGCTCGTCTTTGGCGCTCAAGTTTTTTCGGTCGGCGGTACTTATGATCAGGCTTGGGAGCTGTGCATGCTAGCCAGTGCTGAGTTTGGCTGGTATAATCGAAATTGCGCGATCAATCCCTATCTCATCGAAGGCAAAAAGACGGTCTCCCTGGAATTAGCCGAGCAATTCTATGAGTTGACGCCTGGTAAGTTCCCCGACTGGGTTGTTGTGTCTGTCGGTGACGGCTGCACGATCGGCGGTGTCTGGAAAGGGTTAAAGGAGATGCACCGCCTTGGCTTCATCCCCCGGCTACCGAAAGTACTCGGAGTCCAAGCGGAGGGATGCCAGCCTTTCCTGACGGCATGGCGGAACCATCAGCCCTTGCAGCCCTGTGACGCCGATACGTTGGCCGATTCCATCGCCGTCGGCCATCCCCGCAACTTCCACAAAGGGATGCAGGCGGTGGTGGAGTCCGGAGGGGCTTTTGTCGCCGTTCCCGATGAAGCCATTTTGGAAGCGATGACGACGCTGGCTCGCAAAGCGGCAGTCTTCGGCGAACCGGCTGGGGTCACTGGTGCAGCAGGAGTGAAAGCGGCCGTACAATCGGGGATCATCGACCCGGCCGAATCGGTAGCCATCATCGTGACCGGAAATGGCCTCAAGGACATCGCCAGTGCCATCAAAGCTGCCGGTGCGCCTACCTTGATCGAGCCGGATCTGGAAGCGGTTCGCAAGGCCCTATAAATCTCTATACCACAATAAGTTCCGTACCTCATAGGTTTATAAATAAGTACAGACGAGAAATGGAGGACGATCAAATGCCTCAAATCCCTTTTGGTCCGAACTATGATGAAATGCTGCATCCAGAGACGATTCCAACAGAAGTGCGGGAGAAAGCGCTGGCGGCGCTGAATCAGGATGAACTCAACCCCGTCAACCTCTTCAACATCACCTGGAAAAACAGCACGAATCAAGTAAGAAAAGTGGTGCTTCCGCCGGCCTTGACCGGTGTTGACGCCAACATCGTCGTCATGTTCGGTTGCGGTTTTCCTTCCGGTTCACACAAAGTCGGTCCGGCCTACAGCACACTGATTGAAGGGCTTGTCAACGGGGAGATCGTTCCGGGTGAACATACGATTCTCGGGCCGTCGACGGGGAACTTCGGTATCGGCACAGCCTACATATCGCGGCTCCTCGGTTTCAAGGCTATCGTCATCATGCCGGACAACATGAGCAAAGAGCGCTATGAGCGGATCCGTAAGTACGGTGGCGAGTTGGAGCTGACGCCGGGCTCGGAGTCCGATGTGATCCTGACGCTGGAACGGACCCACGAGATGATGAAAAACCCGAAAAACAAGGCCCTGGCCCAGTTTGAACTTTTCCCCAACTACCGTTTCCATCGCCATGTGACCGGCAACAGCGCTATCGACGCTGTGAAAGGGGTAGGCAACGGCCGGATCGCCGGGTTTGTGTCAGCACCTGGTTCTGCTGGTACGATCGCCGCCGGAGATCAGATTAAGACGGTCTTCCCCGATGCGAAAATAGCCGCACTAGAACCGTACGAATGCTCTACGCTGGCTAACGGCGGCCGGGGGCAGCACCGGATCGAAGGCATCGGTGACAAGATGATCACCTTGATCCATAACGTCCTGACGACAGACTTTGTCATTCTCATCCGGGACGAAGAGACTGTGCAAGGCCTGAAGCTTTTCCGGGACGGTGTGGACACGCTCGTCAGCCTTGGCATGGACCGCGATTTCGCCCTTGCTTTGCGAGACAGTTTCGGGCCTTCCGGGATCTGTAACGTCCTCGGCGCCATCAAAATGGCCAAGTTCCTACGCTTAGGACCGGGAGATAACGTGGTCACTGTGGCCACCGATGGATTTGATCGCTATCAGTCTGTCCTTGAGGAACTGGACCATCGTTACCTCGAGATAGAACCCTTCGTCTTGGAACGCTGGGCAAAAGATATCTTCCTGGGAGCAGATGACCGCCACATCTTCGATTTCCGCAAACCTGCTATGAAGGAACAACTCTTCACACAAAAAGAAAAAGACTGGCTCAAATTCGGCTATTCCCAGGCTTTTCTCGATGCCATGCGGGAACCGGCCTTTTGGGAAGCAGAGTACGCCAAAGTGGTCTTGTACAACGAAAAGATTGCAGCGATGCGGGGATAACGGGACCGGACTGCCCGCATAAAATATATGATCGTAAGAACGGAAGAAGGCCAAACCTCCAGATTGGGGTTAGGCCTTCTTCTATTATTAGGTGGGACTGGGGCGGAAGTTGACTCTTTTTACTACGGCCCTAAGGCATAGGTGGAGCCAGTGCGGTTACTCTATCAAAGAGAATCAAAGTGAGGAGAGAGGATTAGTTCATGGCAAAGCTCTACCCCTATATTTATTCGGACGATGCGAAATACCAAGCTGAGTTCTATGTGAAGGCCCTAGACGGCGAGATCATCATGCTTAAAACGTTTGCCGAACTACCCCAGCAAAATGCGAAGATGGAACTGATCAAAGATAAGGTAATGCACCTTCGATTGAAAGTAGCCGGGCAAATCTTTTTTATGTCTGACTCCGTCAATGAGCCGGTTCGGCGAGGAAACGGCTTGGATTTAACGTTAGAGTTTGAAAGGGAGGAAGAGGCACGAAAAGCCTTTGAGGGACTTGCTGACGGAGGAACGGTGCTCATGCCCTTTGCGAAGCAATTTTGGGGAAGCATGTCTGGTATGGTGGTAGACCCGTTCGGCATTCGCTGGCAGATCGCCACAGAACTCTAATCGTTTTGCCCGAAAAAAGCCGTGTATTCGGCTTAAACATAGTTCTAAATCCGGGTGTAATGACCCCACTCGCTAAGAGCTCCACGGCTGTTCGCTCGGTTGCTACGCAGGTGCGCCAAACCTCTGGGTTTTTCTGCATGTAAACCGTGGCGCACTTATCCGCTTCGCAACTTTCGCTCTCGACGCCGTTCCGCTCAAATCGCTCGCTCCGTCATCACACCCAAGGATTAGCCATTAAAAGCGATGGAATTAAACTCGAAAAAAATCCCCCGGATAACCGGGGGATAGATGAATCAAAGGGTATTAATCGGCTAATTTATCCATCCGCTCCCACAACCGCTGGGCCGCCTTGCGGGCTTTTTCGTAGATGGGTTGAATATCCATGGGGAACTCCCGGTTTTCCAGCACGACCTTACCGTTGATGATGACGGTCTTCACGTCCCGCGAATCCATGCCGAAGGCGATGTGGCCGCCGATGTTTTCCGGTGCGAGCGGTGTCGGTGAGGCATAGTCGACGATCGTCAGATCGGCCTTGTATCCCTTGGCGACCTTACCGAAGCAGCCGCCGAAATAGCGTTGCAACAGGTCGTTGCCGTTATAGAGATACTTGAGGAAACTATCGGGCCAGAGAGGACCGCCGGCATCACGGTGCTTGAAGAAGGCGAACTTGAACTCCTCGAACATGTCGCTGCCGATTCCGTCGGTGCCGAGAGCGAAGTTTTTGTACTGGGGGATTTTGTGGTTGTATCCCACGTGGTTGTTCATGTTGGAGCGGGCATTGTGGGCTAGATAAGCATCATGATCGTTGATGATCGCTACGTCGGTATCGGAGAGGTGCACGCCGTGGACGAGCAGTGCCTTCTCGTTGATCAGTCCCGCATCATATAAGCGGGGAATGATATCTTTGCCGTATTTGTGGTGGGAGTGGGAGACGTCATAGCGGTCTTCTGCGACGTGGACGTGAATCCCTCGACCGGTTTCTTTGACGGCTTCGGCCATCAGCCGGAGGGCCTCATCAGGCATGGTCACCGGTGCGTGGCCGCCGATCATGGCCTCTACGAGATGGTTGCCTTTGCTCGCTTGCTTGTCTGCTTCACAGAGCTTGGCGAAATCGACGTTTTCCTGAACGCCTGCCTCCACTTCAGTGAGGCCGCCGTTGCGGTCTGTCGTCTCGTAACAGGTGATCCCGCGTAGGCCAGTCTCTTCAAAGCCCTGTTTCAGCACCTTCAGGGAACCTCCGATGAAGTTCGGTGAGGCGTGGTGGTCGATGACGGCGGTGGTACCGCAGCGGATGGCTTCGAAAGAGCAGACAAGGCCGCTGTAATAGAGGATCTCTTCGTCGATCGCCCGGTCCAGACGCCACCAGAGGTTCTGCAGGACTGAGATAAAGTCCGGGCTCGGCTTGATGCGGGCCATGATGCCCCGGGACAAGCCCGAATAAAAATGGTTGTGGCTGCAGACGATACCCGGCATCAGCATAGCGCCTTTTAGGTCAATCACCCGGTCGGCTACATACTTGCCTGAGAGATTTTCTCCCACTTCCATGATTTCCGTTCCGTAGATGTATACGTCCAAACCCGTTCGGACGCTGGGCGGCTGAAACTCGACGATGGTTGCGTTCGTTAACAAAAGCATGGGGAAGTACCTCCTGCTACTCGTCTACATGCCCGAAGAGGGACGGCCGGTTTTGGTACAGTTTCGCGAAGAGTCGGGACAGCTTGCTCCATTCTCCATCGCAGCCATCGGCGGTGAAAGTGCCGTCCGCCAGGGCGAAGGTGCGCACTTCTCCGTTCAGCCGAACATGGATTTGCTCCCCTTCGACAAAGAAGCCGGGGTTACGGCTTTCCTCAAAATCATTTCGCATGCTGAACAAGGTGGGTTTATCGGTATAAGGGCGCCCTTCCCAGGGGCAGAAGCTGGCGCAGTTGCCGCATTCATTGCAGTAAGCGTCGATGTGGACGATCTGATAGTAGTTGCGGAATCCGCCTTCGTTGCTCATCGGTACGGCCACATTGGCCCGGTTCGGGCAGACTTCCACACACTTGTTGCAGACGCTGTTGCATTCTACGCAGCGATGATATTCCTTATCGCCTACGGCGAGATTGACCTCATTGCCGGCTTCCACGGGAACGTCAGACTGGGCGGTGAGGCCTTGTTTTTTAGCGGCGATTCGCGTTACCTGCTCCGCGCTGGTCGGGGAAGGGGTAAAAGGGCTTGGCTGCCAGGCAGGATCTTCGATGCGGCAGATGGCGTCGGCGGCTTTGCGCCCGTCAGCGATACCGTTGACGATGGAGGAAGGACCCCGGTGAGCATCACCGACGAGGTAGACCCCTTGAAGGACCGTTTCGCAATTGAGCTTGTTCGTCTCGGGCGGCATCTTGTCGGAAACAGTGAGTCCCAGACGGTGTAATAAGGCGTAATCGATATCTTCGCCGATGGCGGTGATCAACGTATCGACGGGGAGAGCGCGGAATTCTTCTGTTTTTTCCGGTTTTCTACGTCCACTGCTGTCCCGTAGTCCCAGTTTCATCACCCGGCAACGGAGCGTACCGTCAGCGTCAAAGGATTCGGGATTCAAAAGAAAATGGAATTTCACCTTGTCGGCTAGGGCGAGTTCGTACTCTTCCCGGTAGGCCGGCATTTCTTTTTCGGTCCGGCGGTAGATGACTGTCGATGATTCTACACCGGGCAGTTTCAGGGCCGTACGGCTGGCGTCCATGGCCGTATTGCCAGCACCGACGACAGCTACATGCTTGCCGAGTTGCAAGGATGCCGGATCGCTGTTGTAGCGCTGCAGGAATTCCAAGGCTGAAATGATCCGAACGGAACTGGAGACCTTTTCAAGGGGGAAATCTTTTTCCGCACCGGCGCCGACGGCAACGATGACATAGGTAAATCCGTGCCCTTTCAGGGCTTCCGGCGTCAGGCTGCGGTCTGCACCAAAGTGGAATTTTACACCGTGGTCTTTGATGAATTGGATGTCACTTTCGATAGCTTCATCGCTGATTCGAAAGCGAGGGATCACATGGCGGACCGTGCCGCCGGCCGATTGACGGGGCTCAAAGACGGTCACGTCGAAGCCTTCCCGAGACAAGAAATAGGCTGAGGCGAGACCGGCGGGACCGGCGCCCATGACGGCCACTTTGGCTGCATGCTTTTTGGCCGGCACTGCCCATTTTTCGCGATACTCTGCAAAGCCTCGTTTGACGGCGATGCGCTTCATTTCCCGGATGAGGACACAGCCTTCGTAATCCATGCGGGTGCAGTGGTATTGGCAGGCATGGTCACAGATATGACCGGTGATCGATGGCAAGGCATTTTTCTCATAGATGAGCGCCAGGGCTTCGGCGTAGCGTTTTTCGCCGACAAGGCGGATGTATTCAGGGATGTCTTGGTGGATCGGACAAGCGGTTTTACAAGGCGCCTCGGCACAGTCAAAGAGCGGCAGTGGGCCCTTGATAGACGCTTTCGCCGTGCCCCGGTACTGTTTTTGCGTAAAGTCGGCTTGCAACGCTTTTTTGGCGAGGGCTGATAATTTATCCACATCGATGCGGGTCCCAGCCCAACCACCGAGGTCCTCCAGCTTTGCGGCCATGGCGGCGAGGCGCCCGTACCCGCCCGGCTTGAGCAGGTCTGTCGCCACGGTGATAGGCTTGATGCCCGTCTGGAACACATCGACGATGTTATGTTCGTTGATCCCGCCGGAGAAGGAGATGGGCATTTCACCGCTAAATTCCTTGCTGATTTTCGCGGCCAAGTTAATCGAAATCGGGAAGAGGGCCCGGCCGGACATGTACATTTCACCGCCGGGAAGGCGTCCTTTAAAGTTGACGGAACCGAGGGTGTTCGTCAGTTTAACGCCGAAGAAGCGCCCATGCTCCTGGGCCAATCGCTTCAGCCGGTGCAGCATGGGAACGGCGTCAGTATATTGTAAATCATGATCGAAGGATTCTTGGGCCAGTTCGACATAATCGAAACCGAGGTTATCTAGAACCTGGCGCACTACCGGAAAGGTGAGCAGCGTAGGATTCAGTTTGACATAGGTCTCCATTTTCTTTTCCGTGATCATGTAGGCGCAGATTTTCTCAATCTCGGCGGGTGGGCAACCATGCATCGTCGACAACGTGACAGACTTGCATACCTTCGGCGAGATTCGTTCGGGCAGCGATTGAATCTCCGGAAGTCGCCCTTCCAGACCGGTGTCGGCAAAAAAGCTATCATCTTTTATGATCGAGTCGAGTTCGTTCAAGCAGCGGATGAAGCAAGGGTGATCGGAAGCATCTCTTAGATCATCGATATACCGGTTCATCCGGGGAGAACAGATGCCTTCCATGTTGTAACCGACGCTCATATTAAAGAGGAAGGAGCGCTCATCGCTCGCCCGGAGGGCGAAGATCTCTTCAATCAGGTGCAGGGCAACCCAGGCCTTGATGTATTCTTCATAAGCTTTTTCAACGGTAAACTCAGAGGACCATTCCGTGTTGAACCCTTCGTCTTCCGCATCGATGCAGGGTTTGGCCACGGGCGGTTCTTTTTCTTGTACCGTTTTCAGTTCAATAAATCGGCTTCCCGCCAAATATGATGTAACGATGTTCTGGGCCAACTGGGTATGGGGGCCGGCAGCCGGGCCGACAGCGGTCTCACAAGGTTCTCCGAAAAAACGAACCTGTTTCGTGCCTCTTTTACAAAAAAAGCTTTCCTCAGGCAAAGAGAAAATTGATCTCTCTGCTGTATACTCCTCGAATATCCGTTGAAGCAGTTCTCGAAACGGAATCGGACGCATCATGTCTCCCAATGACATTCCCTCCTCGCGATGATCAAAGCAACAATGCCTTTGGTTATGAAAGTACTGCAAGAACTATGCCAAGTTCAAGAAACTGCAATCGTTTTCTTGTTCATCCATTATCGCATGTTTCAATTCGAAGTGGCTATTCGGAAACTAAGTAAAATCTGGGGTGCATTGATGGAGTCCTTAGCGAGCAGAGTCATGCAACCCCGAATTAGAACAATGTTAACACCGTGGAGATACGTACTTCACCCCTTTGGCGCGATTCTTGCATAAGAGAGTAAACATCAACACCCCGAGGAGGAAATCATCATGGACGCAACCATTCACTGGATAAGCAATTCAATGCAAAAAACAGGCGATGCCGGCACTTCAACGAGCTTTCTCAGTCGAAAGGAAATTCACAAAGCCAAACAATTTCATATGAGCTTCCCCGAATACTCGGCCACACCGCTGCAAAATTTGACGGGCCTAGCCAAAACGTTGGGCATTTCAGGTGTCTATGTGAAAGATGAATCGTACCGTTTCGGCCTCAACGCATTTAAGGTCTTAGGCGGATCTTACGCCATCGCACGCCACTTGGCGAAACGGTTGGGTCGGGACATCGGTGAACTTCCTTACCATGTCCTCATTTCCCCGGAAGTAAAAAGTCAGTTGGGCGAGATCACCTTCGCTACTACGACTGACGGCAATCACGGCCGGGGCGTCGCATGGACGGCGAAACAACTCCGGCAAAAGTCGGTCGTCTACATGCCGAAAGGTTCTTCTCTCTACCGCCTCGAGAAAATCCGGGAGGAAGGGGCCCACGCTTGCATCACCGATTCCAACTACGACGATACCGTCCGGATGACCGCCGAGCAGGCCGAAAAGCATGGGTGGGTCATCGTGCAGGATACAGCCTGGGAAGGGTACGAAGAGATTCCCACCTGGATCATGCAAGGTTATGGCACGATGGCAGCGGAAGCGCTGGAACAGCTGCAGTTAATCGGTGTGGAGAAACCGACTCACATCTTCGTCCAAGCCGGAGTCGGCTCGCTGGCCGGTGCGGTGCAAGGATTTTTCCAAGACATCTTCCAAGGTGACCGACCCAAACTGGTCATCGTTGAGCCTGATCAAGCCGATTGTTTTTACCGTTCCGGCTTAGCTGGCGACGGTAACCCGAGAGCCGTTGGCGGCGATATGGCCACCATCATGGCCGGATTAGCCTGCGGTGAACCGAACCGGATCGGCTGGGAGATTCTCCGGGATTACTGCGACATGTTTGTCTCCTGCCCCGATTGGGTCGCCGCCAAAGGCATGCGCATCCTGGGCAACCCCTTAGGAACAGACCCCCGGGTCGTCTCCGGCGAATCGGGTGCAGTGACCTTGGGCCTGCTCGAAACCTTCTTGCTCGATAAGCAGTATGAAGCAGCCCGGGAAGCCTTAGGACTTACCGCAGATTCACGAGTGCTGCTCTTTAGCACCGAAGGAAACACCGATCCAAACAAGTACCTAAGCATCGCCTGGGACGGTGAATGCCCTGTTCCCCGGGATTGACGCAAACTGCGAAAAAAATCTCAAAATTATACGAAATGCAAAATGTCCCGCTGGTCAAACGGCGTGGTTCGTGCTAGTGTTTAGTTGAACAAACAAAAGCAGTGGAACGGAAAAACGCACGAACGGTTTGGAAACGGCGGGAGGGGACCGCATATGTACAACCTTCGCGATATTAAAGAAACGGTGCAGCAGACGGCGGAAGCGATCGCCGAAGCGCTGCTGATCGAAGTGGAAATCGCCGATCGAGAACTGGTGAGGGTGGCCGGTACGGGGCGCTATAAAGAGGGTCGTGGCCGCGTACTCAAAGACGGCTTTGTCTACGGCCACATCCTGCGAACAGGCCAGCCAGTCATCATCGATAAACCGGGTCACCATGAACTCTGCCAGCCCTGCCTCTCCCGAGGCAACTGCTCTGAAAAAGCCGAGGTGGCTGTACCGATCCGGATCGAGGGAGACACCGTCGGGGTCATTGGGCTCATCGGGTTTGAAGTAGAACAGGCGAAGCGGCTCCTCGGACGTAAGGATTCGCTGCTTCGCTTTTTGGAAAAGATGGCAGACTTGATCGCTGTCAAAACGCAAGAGAACCTACAAAAAGAGCAACGGGAAACGCTCGTCCGGCAGTTAGAGACCATGTTAAATGTCTTAAATGACGGCCTGATGGTAGTCAATGCTGAAAAAACAGTCATTCATTATAACCAGTTGGCCGCCCAGATGACCGACATGGTGGCAGAGCAAGAAGTCTCCCTATCCCAGATCATGGATGAGAAAAAACTCTGGAAGTCCATCGAGAAGGGGAAACCCTTTTCCGGCCAGGTCAAGGGACGGCGGGCTCCCTCCCAGTGGTACTGTGACGCCGTGCCGATCCATGGCGACGGCGGTGAAGAGACCGTAGAAGGCGCCATCATCATCCTCAAAGATGTGCAAGAGATCAAGCGCCTCGTCAAAGACACCACCGTCAGCGACATCGCCACCGAGTTTTCCCAGATCATCGGCGAAAGCAACAAGATTAAGGAACTGAAAGAGCTGTCCTGCAAAGTGGCTGCTGGGAACTCGACCTTGTTGATTCAAGGCGAAAGCGGCACCGGAAAGGAACTGCTCGCCCGGGCGATCCACCAGAGCAGCACCCGAAGCCAACACTCCTTCATCGCCATCAACTGCGGCGCCATCCCGGAGACGCTCCTCGAAAGCGAACTTTTCGGGTACGAGGAAGGCTCCTTCACCGGGGCCAAGCGCGGCGGCAAACTAGGCAAGTTTGAACTGGCCCACAACGGCACGATCTTCTTAGATGAAATCGGCGACATGCCTTTGCACCTGCAAGTGAAAATATTACGGGTTCTCCAGGAACGGCGCGTGGAGAAAGTAGGCAGCTCCCGGTCGACCCCTGTCGACGTCCGGGTCATCGCGGCCACCCACCGAAATCTTGAAAAGATGGTGGCGAGCGGTGAATTCCGAGAAGACCTCTATTACCGGTTGAGCGTCATTCCCCTGAACATCCCCCCGCTGCGGGAACGGCCCGAAGATATCCCCTTGTTGATCGAGCACTATTTGGAGCATTACTGTACCGTTCTCGGGAAAAACGTTACCCGGCTGACACCCGATGCAGCCTTGCTGCTCAGCAAGTACAGCTGGCCAGGAAACGTGCGGGAGCTATCCAACGTCATCGAGTATGCCGTCACCATGGCTATCGGCGGATCCATCACCGTCAAAGATCTGCCCAAGCGGATTAAGACGGAAGAGCCCGTTAAAGCTCAGGAGAGTTGCCTTCACTTAAAAACCTTAGAGAGGGAAGCGATCGCTAAAGCCTTGCAGGTAGCTACATCGGAGGGAAGCAAGGATAATGCCGCTCATCTTCTCGGCATCAGCCGGGCCACCCTCTATCGCAAGATCAAAGAGTACAACATTGCCGAACATAAACTATTTTCTTAAAAAATCTCACAAACCGACAGAAATCTTAAATCGAGAATCTCGTCTCGAAATGAGACGAATTGCCCTGGCTGTCTGTGCGTAAGAAATAGCAAGAGCATAATCGTTTCAAAATGCACCAAAGTATCTCAACTTGAGACACTGCATCAAGGTTCAAAAAATCCAGGGAGGTAAGACTGCATGGAAATCGTGGGTCGCAGCATCACACGGGTCGATGCCGTCGCCAAAGTAAAAGGCACGGCCAAATACGTCGACGACCACTTTGTACCCGGCATGCTCCACGCCAAAGCTTTTCGAAGCACCATCGCCAATGGTTGGGTCAAAAGCATCGATGTGAGCAAAGCGAAAGTACTGCCTGGTGTCGTCGCTGTCATCACGTATGAAGACGTTCCTACCCACACCTTCCCCACAGCCGGTCACCCCTACTCCAAGGATCCTTCCCACCAGGACGTGGCCGATAGAAACCTCTTAACCCGCCGTGTTCGCTACGTGGGGGACGAAATCGCCGCCGTCATCGCGGTCGACGAACTGACAGCAGAAAAAGCGCGTCAACTCATCAACGTTGAGTACGAAGAGTATGCACCGGTCCTGACGGCAGAAGCGGCCTTACAGCCAGGGATACCCGAGATTCACGCAGGCACCGGCAATGTGCTGGGACGAGGCGGTTATGAGGTAGGCGACATGGCAGAAGCGGTGGCCGAATCAGACCATACCTTTGTCGACGAGTTCTCCACCCAAGTCGTCGCCCACTGTGCCATGGAAAACTACAGCGCCTACGCCTATATGGAAGAAAACGGCCGCATCGTCGTCGTCTCATCGACCCAGATCCCCCATATCTGCCGACGGATCGTTGGTCAGGCCCTCGGTATCCCCTGGGGACGAGTTCGGGTCATCAAGCCCTACATCGGCGGCGGTTTTGGCGGAAAACAGGATACGGTCGTTGAACCGCTCGTCGCTTTCTTGACGACGAAAGTGCACGGACGGCCGGTCAAGATGGAATTGAGCCGGGAAGAGTCCTTCATCTCATCGCGGGTCCGTCATCCCTTCCAGTTCCGCATCGAGACCGGCGTCACGAAGGATGGAACGTTGTCCTTCCGGAATCTTGAAGCGATCTCCCTCAACGGAGGCTACGCTTCCCACGGCCAGTCCATCGCCAACAACTGCGGCACCAAGTTCCGCCAGCAGTACCGGCAAAAAGCGATCAAGTACAGTTGTAAAACCTTATACACCAATATGCCTGCTGCCGGCGCCATGCGAGGCTACGGCGTCCCCCAAGCCATGTTCGTCATGGAAAGCCACCTCGATGATATCGCCCGGGCCTTAGACATGGATCCCGTGGAAATTCGCCTGAAAAATATTCCCGAAACCGGTCATAAAGATCCCTTAAACGGTATTGTCGCCCTTAGCAACGGCCTGAAAGAGTGCCTGGTAAAGGGCAAGGAATTGATCCGTTGGGATGAAAAAAAAGCGGCTCAAGCGAACCAAACTGGCACGAAGCGCCGCGGATTAGGTGTAGCTTGTTTTAACTACGCCTCTGGAACTCACCCGGTCGGGCTGGAGGTTGCCGGGGCCCGCATCGTCATGAACGAAGACGGCTCGGTACAACTGCAAGTCGGTGCCACCGAAATCGGTCAGGGCAGCGACACTGTGTTCAGCCAAATGGTCGCTGAGACCATTGGAATTCCCCTATCGATGGTACATATCCTCTCAGAACAAGACACCGATATCTCGCCCGTCGACCTCGGGTCCTACGCCTCCCGGCAGACCTACATCACCGGTATGGCTGTCCGTAAAGCCGCCGAAGAGATCAAAGCAAAAGTCCTCGAATACGCCTGGGGAATGACCGATATTCCCGCCCAAGTTATGGACATCGTTGACGGCTGGATCGTCTACAAACACAACGGTGAAAAGATCACTCCCTTGATTGAAATCGCACTCGACGCTCATACCGATGTGGTCCATGCGAAGCCCTTTACAGCGGATGTGACCAATAACGCCCGCGTGAACGCCCTCGCCTTCGGTTGTACCTTCGTGGAAGTGGAGGTGGACATTCTCACAGGCAAGGTGGAAATCCTCGAAATCTACAACATCCACGACTCCGGTACGATCGTCAACCCGACATTGGCTGAAGGTCAAGTCCACGGCGGCGTGAGCATGGGATTAGGCTATGCCCTCTATGAGCAGATGCTTTTCGATCCAAAGACTGGGAAGCCGCTCATCCATAACCTCCTCGATTATAAACTGATGACCGCCCTCGATACGCCCGAAATCGGGGCTCACTTTGTAAATACCTTTGAGCCAACAGGTCCTTACGGGGCGAAAGCCCTCGGGGAACCGCCAGCGATTACACCGGCACCGGCGATTCGCAACGCCATTTTGGATGCGACCGGTGTCAAATTCAACGATCTGCCCATGACACCGCAGCGGCTGATCGCTAAATTCCAAGCAGAGGGCCTGATCTAGTTAGAGGGTCAGAAGTAAGGGAGGCATATTCATGTATGACATCGCCCGTTACGAAGAAGCCCGGACTGTTGACGAAGCCGTGGCCCTCCTGGCGGCGAATCCGAACGCCCGGATCATCGCCGGCGGCACCGATGTGTTGATCCGGATCCGCGAAGGACATCAACCATCGGCTGAACTGGTGGGCATCCGCCATATCGAAGAACTTTCGAAAATCGAACTACGCTCCGATGGCACCTTGTCCATCGGAGCGGCAGCAACTTTCAGCCGCATCTCCAAACACTCCTTGATCACTCACCTCGTCCCTGCCTTAGGCGAAGCCGTGGAGACCGTCGGCGGTCCCCAGATCCGGCGGGTAGCCACCATCGGCGGCAACGTCTGCAACGGTGCCACCTCTGCCGACAGTGCCTCAACGCTCTTCGCTTTTGACACGGTGCTGCAGATCCAAGGTCCCGAAGGGGTACGCCTCGTACCGATCCGGGAGATCTACCGCGGACCAGGCAAGGTCCACCTCGGTCAGGCCGAGGTGTTGACCGCTATCTTGATCTCACCGGAGAACTATAACGGCTTCGGCGGTCACTACATCAAATACGCCATGCGCAAAGCCATGGACATCGCCACCTTAGGCTGTTCCGTCAACTGCAAGGTCGGTACAGGCAACATCGTGGAAAAAGCCCGCCTGGCCTTTGGCGTTGCCGCCCCGACACCGATTCGCTGCCCCGGTGCGGAAGCCCTCGTAGAGGGAAAACCTTTTAGCGCCGCCCTAGTCGATGACTTCGGTAAAGCGGCTGCCGCTGAAATCAACCCGCGCACCTCCTGGCGGGCGAGCCGGGAATTCCGGCTGCACCTTGCCGAAGAGTTGAGTAAACAGGCCTTGGTCCGAGCGTTCATCAAGGCAGGGGGGAAGGTACAATGACATCGACTATATCTGGAAGAACCCAAAAAATCACCTGCACGATCAATGGCGAAGCCGTAACGATGGATGTCGATATCCGGGAATCACTGCTCGATGTGCTGCGCAACCGCCTTTATCTGACCGGGACCAAAAAGGGCTGCGGTGTCGGTGAATGCGGCGCCTGCACCGTCTTGATCGATGGAGAAGCTTACGACTCCTGTCTCTTTCTCGCCGTCTGGGCCGACGGAAAGCACATCCGCACGATTGAAGGCGAAGCCAAAGAAGGCCAACTGTCAGAAGTGCAAGAGGCTTTTGTGGAAAGCGGAGCCGTCCAATGCGGATACTGCATCCCTGGCTTTGTTCTATCGGTGACGGCATTGAAGGAACAAAACTGCCACTGTGACCGGGAAAGCCTGAAAAAAGAGCTTTCCGGGCACATGTGCCGCTGCACGGGATATCAGAACATCATCAAGGCGGCGGAGAAAGTACTGACCGAAGACAAGTAGTCTAGTTGATGGGAAGTCAAGTCTTGTTCGTCTCATCTTGAGATATATGTATCTTTTTCATACGGCTGAATATCTCAAAACTCCAAACTTGGTATCACCTTGAGACGAAATCGCAACCATTTGTAATTATTATTGCAATTGCGTGGTTGGCATGTAATTTGCAATAGATAAGACCATAGTTGAATCCGACGGAACAGGGAAGCGGAAATGCAGAGGGAGGTCGATAGGACGGTTCCCGACAGGTACAAATAGCGGTATGTAAAAACGTGAGGAATGAGGTGCAACTCAATGCAGCAGGGAAAACACCCAGTTGACGAAATGCTGCCACTAGGCCAATTGTTTGCCTACGGCTTGCAGCACGTGCTGGCCATGTATGCGGGTGCCGTAGCCGTCCCGTTGATCATCGCCAACGCTTTGAAACTCAGCACAGAACAGCTTATTTTCCTCATCAACGCGGACCTTTTTACATGTGGTATTGCTACCATCATCCAGACCGTAGGCTTTTGGAAAGTCGGTGTCCGAATTCCCATGATCCAAGGGGTCACCTTTGCCGCCGTTACGCCCATGATCATCATCGGCACGACACAAGGGTTACCGGGGATCTATGGTGCCATCATCATTTCTGGTTTAGTCACCTTCTTAGCAGCACCGTACTTTAGCCGGTTGCTTCGCTTTTTCCCGCCGGTCGTCACAGGCACGATCATCACAGTCATCGGGATTACACTGATGCCGGTAGCGGTACGGTGGGCCGGTGGCGGAAACCCGGCGGCACCGAACTTCGCCGAACCCCTCTACTTAGGACTATCCTTGGCGACTCTGGTCCTGGTCCTGTTCTTCTACCGCTATTTCAAAGGTTTCATGAGCAACATCGCCGTGCTGCTTGGACTCGTCGGCGGTACCGCTCTTGCGATTCCTTTCGGCTTAGTGAACTTCTCCGAGGTGGGAAAAGCCGGCTGGATCAGCATCACCACCCCCTTCTGGTTCGGCATGCCTACGTTCGATATTGCCTCGATTGCTGCTATGGTCCTGGTCATGCTCGTCGTCATGACAGAGACGACGGGTGATTGCGTCGCCATCGGTGAGATCATCGACAAACCGATCACCCAGGACGATTTGTCTCGTTGCTTGCGGGCAGACGGGCTGTCCACGATTCTCGGTGGGATCTTAAACAGCTTCCCTTATACGGCTTTCGCCCAGAACGTGGGGCTCGTCGGTTTGACCCGCGTACGAAGCCGCTTTGTCGTAACTGCTGCCGGGGTCATCCTCGTAGTCCTGGGACTTTTCCCTAAACTGGCTGCGGTGATCGCCGCCATTCCCGCTCCAGTTCTCGGCGGCGCCGGGATCGCTATGTTCGGCATGGTCGCCGCAAGCGGCATCAAGACCTTGTCGAAGATCGAATTCGAAGGCACCCATAACATCATGGTTGTCGCCATCAGCATCGGTCTCGGCCTGATCCCCCTGGCTGTGCCGACCTTCTATCAAAAGTTTCCTGGCTGGACGCAGGTCATCTTAAACAGCGGCATCACTGCCAGTAGCCTCATGGCCATCGTCTTGAACGCAGTGCTGAATGGTACCGGAAAATCGGCGGAACAACTGGGCGGCAAGCCGGTGAGCGCCGGGATGCATAGCAGTAAATAGGTTGCCGCGATAGCATTCCTCCGGTTACCTCCAAATTGTATCTACTCAATCAGACCGCCCAAGCGATGGGTCATTATCATGCTCCATCTTGTCCGAATCTCGGACAGTGGATATAAATGTCAAACGGGTTATAAGGAGATGTAGGTTTTGGACAAGTTTACGGAGGTACTGAAACTCGCGGAGAAGTACCAACCGGACATGACACGGTTCTTACGGGATTTGGTGGCCATACCGAGTGAAAGTTGCAACGAGAAGGATGTCGTGCTTCGCATCAAAGAGGAAATGGAGAAGGTGGGCTTTGACCGCGTCGACATCGACCCCATGGGCAACATCCTGGGAACGATCGGCCGGGGCAAGCACGTCATCGCCATGGACGCCCACATCGACACAGTCGGTGTCGGTAACCTCGATAACTGGCAGTATGACCCCTATCAAGGTTACGAAGACGATGAGATCATCATCGGCCGAGGAACGAGCGACCAAACAGGCGGCATGGTCTCCATGGTATACGCCGGAAAAATCATCAAAGACCTGGGCCTCGAAGATGACTACACGTTAGTGATCGTCGGTTCCGTCCAGGAAGAAGACTGTGATGGTCTCTGCTGGCAGTACATCATCAATGAAGGTAAACTCCGTCCCGAGTTCGTCGTCATCACCGAACCTACCGACGGCAAAATTTATCGTGGCCAGCGGGGCCGGATGGAAATCAAAGTCTCAACCAAAGGCATCAGCTGCCATGGTTCTGCGCCGGAACGGGGAGACAATGCCATTTACAAAATGGCAGGCATCTTGACCGAACTCCGGGCGCTCCATGAAAACCTGCAAGATCATCCCTTCCTCGGAAAAGGAAGCTTAACCGTATCGGAAATTTTCCATACCTCGCCGTCCCGCTGCGCTGTGGCGGACAGCTGCTGGATCTCCATCGACCGCCGCCTCACCGCTGGCGAAGATGCGGAACTGGCACTGGGACAGATCCGCAACCTGCCGGCTGTACAAGCTACCGGAGCTGTCGTCGAGATGTACACTTATGAACGCCCCTCTTACACCGGGTTGGTCTACCCGACCGATGCCTACTTCCCAACATGGCTGATTGAAGACGGCCATCCTGTCTGCGGCACTTTGGAAGACGCCTACAAAGGCCTTTTCGGCACCGAACCGGTCGTCGATAAGTGGACCTTCTCCACCAACGGCGTCTCCATCATGGGCCGCTACGGGATCCCTTGCATTGGTTTCGGACCCGGTCATGAAGACCAGGCTCACGCGCCCAATGAGCGCACCTGGAAAAAAGAACTGGTCCAAGCGGCGGCCATGTACGCTGTGATCCCGAGCATCTATGTGCAGCAATATGCCGAGAAGATGCCCGAAGATACGAAAAACCTGGTCGAATAATCAAGCCAGAAACAGCTCGTAGCCCCTGGACATAACTTCTGACGAAAAATTGCCCTCATAGACGCGGCAATTACGATTGACCGGTCGATCACGAGAACGGTCGCCCTGCCGAAGGGGCGGGCGACCGCCCCCAAAACATAGGTACGCAATGTGAGACCGTAACCATACGGTTGTCCAAATAAAAAGACATGATCCCGGTGAAAGCTGATACTGCATTCACAGATCATGACATAAAGCTTCACAGAATCCTAAGAAAAACTACCACGAGGAGGATTTTCACGATGCAATCCATTTTCCGCGGTCGTCATTTCATCAACCTGGAAGATTTCAATAAAGAAGAAGTCGATACCATGCTGGAGGTCTCCTTCGACCTCAAGAAAAAGTTTGCCATGGGCGTTCCTACGCCGTACCTGCTCCACCAGTCCATGTTCCTCATGTTCTTTGAACAGTCCACCCGGACTCGGAACTCCATGGAAGCCGGTTTTGCCCAACTGGGCGGCCATGCCGGATTCCTCGACTCCAGCAGCATGCAAATCGCCCACGGCGAAAGCGCCAAAGATACCGCCATCATCCTGTCCCGCTTCGGTCATGCCATCGCTTGCCGCTACTGCAACTGGGGCTACGGCAACAAGTACCTGACCGAAATGGCTCAGTGGTCCACCGTGCCCATCATGAACCTGCAGTGCGACCTGTACCACCCCTTCCAAGCCCTGGCCGACCTGATGACCATGAAAGAAAAAATCGGCGATCTCAAGCGCGTGAAAGTCTCCATCATCTGGGCCTACGCCGAAAGCCATAAAAAGCCCATCTCCGTACCGCTCTCCCAAGTGCTGCTCTTCCCCCGTTACGGTATGGACGTCTGCCTGGCTCACCCGAAAGGCTGGGAGCTTCCCGACTGGGTTATTGAACAAGCCAAAGCGAACGCAGCCCGTTACGGCGGTACCGTCACGGTGACCAACAACGAAGAAGAAGCTTACGAAAACGCCCATATCGTCATTCCGAAGAACTGGGGATCCTGGGTAAACGACCAGACCGGTGCTTCCATCGCTGGGGCCACTAAAGTCGTCGACGACAAGCTCATGGCACAGAAATCATGGAAGTGCACCGAAGCTAAAATGGCCACTGCCGACAAGGATGTCATGTACATGCACGCGCTGCCGGCTGACCGCAACAACGAAGTAGAAGACTCCGTCATCGACGGCCCTCATTCCATCGTTTACGATGAAGCAGAAAACCGCCTCCACACTGCCAAAGCGGTCATGACATTATTAATGGGTGGTCGGTAATTCTATGAAACAACTGGCTGTCGTAGCGATCGGCGGCAATTCGCTCATCATCGACAACGCCCACCAAGCGGTGGAAGATCAATATCGTGCGGTCTGTGAAACGGCGAACCACATTGCCGGCATGATTGAACAAGGTTACGAGGTTATCATCACCCACGGCAATGGTCCGCAGGTCGGATTTATCCTCCGGCGTTCTGAAATTGCCTGTGAAGTGGCAGGTATGCACCATGTCCCCCTCGTGAGCTGCGGCGCCGATACGCAAGGAGCCATCGGCTTTCAGATCCAGCAGGCCATGGACAACGAATTCAAAAAGCGAGGCCTGACCAAATCAGCCGTCACCATCGTTACCCAAGTGGCCGTCTCCCCGGAGGACCCGGCCTTCCAAAAACCGACCAAACCGATCGGTTCCTTCTACACGGAGGAACAGGCACAAGCGCTCTGCAAAGCTCATCCTGATTGGGTCATGGTCAACGATGCCGGACGAGGATACCGCCGGCTCGTTCCCTCGCCGAAGCCGCAGCAGATCATCGAAAAAGAGGTGATCCGCATGTTAGCGGGTAAAGGCTACTGTGTCATCGGTGTTGGCGGCGGCGGAATCCCTGTCGTACCCCAAGATGACGGTACCTTTAAAGGGATCGATGCGGTCATCGACAAAGACTTTGCCTCCAGCCTCCTGGCCTCGGAGATTGACGCGGACGTGCTGATTATCTCGACGGGCGTGCCGAAAGTGTACATCAATTACGGAAAACCGGACGAGAAACCCCTCGATAAGGTCACCGTGGCGGAACTGAAGCAGTACGTTACTGAGAACCACTTTGCTCCTGGCAGCATGCTGCCCAAGGTGCAAGCGGTCATCGACTTCCTCGAACGGGGTGGCAAAAAAGCCATCATCACTAACCCCGAATCGTTAGAAGAAGCGGTCGCGGGAAGAACGGGCACCCATGTCTTTCCGTAAATCATAGAACCGAACGATTGATCTCATGAAACAGTTGAGACTGCGCCCGCCTGAACCGGGCGAAGCGCAGTCTCTTTCCCTTTCGTTAGAGAAAGGAGGGGAAGAATGGGTCTTATTCTTCGCGGCGGGACTGTCGTGACCGCCCTAGAAACCTACCGGGCCGATGTCCGCAACGATGGCGAACAGATCGGGATGATCGCCCAGCATATCGAACCGACAGCTGCAGACCAGGTGATCGATGTAACCGGCAAGTATCTACTTCCGGGCGGGATCGACGCCCATACCCACTTTGACCTACCCTTCGGAGACATGTCCACTGCCGACGATTTTGAAAGCGGCAGCCGGTCCGCCGTCATGGGTGGGACGACGACGGTCATCGATTTCGCTACCCAATTCCGCGGTGAGACCCTGACAAAGGCGCTCGAGAACTGGCATGATAAAGCTCGCGGAAAGAGCTATTGTGACTACGGTTTTCATATGGCCATCTCTGAATGGAAGCAGGGTATGACGGCCCAGATGGAGGAACTAGTCCGAAAGTCGGGCGTCACCTCTTTCAAGCTGTACATGGCCTACAAGGGAAGCATGCAGGTCGATGACGGCGTACTTTTCGACGTATTGCGAAAAAGCAGCGAGATGGGAGCTCTAGTCTGCCTGCACTGCGAAAACGGTGATGTAGTCAACCTTCTCGTTCAAGAAGCGAAAGCTCAGGGAAAGGCAGCGCCGTCGACCCATCCACTGACACGACCACCGGCTGTCGAAGAGGAAGCCGTCGCCCGGGCCATCGCGCTGGCGAACATGGCCAAAGCACCCTTATACATCGTCCACTTATCGACTCGCGGTGCCTTGGAAACGGCAGAACGAGCTCGGCAGCAAGGTGCCTGTGTCTATATAGAAACGTGCCCGCAGTATTTGCTCCTCGACGATCGCCGCTACGAAGGCGAAAGCTTCGAGAGCGCCAAATACGTTATCTCGCCGCCATTGCGTTCGCCTGAACATGGCGAAGCCTTATGGGAAGGAATCCGGCGAGGCGCGGTGGATACGATCGCCACAGATCACTGCTCCTTTAACTATCAAGGCCAGAAAGAACTGGGCCGGAACGACTTCAGTAAAATCCCTAACGGCATGCCCGGCGTTGAACATCGACTGGGGCTGCTCTACAGCGCTGGTGTCGTCCCCGGGAAAATCAGTCTCAACCAATTCGTCTCCCTCACCGCGACCCGTCCGGCCCAATTGTTCGGAATTTTCCCCCGTAAGGGAACGATTGCCGTCGGTTCCGACGCCGACATCGTCCTATGGGATCCCCAAGCAACGAAAGTAATCTCAAAAGTAAATCACCACTGCCATGTCGACTATGAACCATACGAAGGATTTTCCCAAACCGGCTTGCCTGTCCATGTGTTTCTCCGGGGACGGCAGATCGTTCGCGACGGCAAACTGTTAGACGCTGCGCCAGGAGGCCGGTATCTCTTCCGGAAACCGCTAAAATAGAGAAGGAGATGCTCTATGCATACCATCCATGTAAACGGCGCGGTCCACAGTGTCAACGACGATGAAAATCTGCTCGACTTTTTGCGAGATACACTCCATATCACGTCCATGAAAAACGGCTGCGGTGAAGGAGCCTGCGGTGCCTGCATGGTCCTCATCGATGGGAAAGCCATGCGAGCCTGCCTGTACACGCTAGCCAAGGTGGACGGAAAAAAGATCCTTACCGTCGAAGGCCTCTCGGAAGAAGAAAAAGAAATCTACGCCAGGGCCTTTGCCGAAGCCGGTGCGGTGCAGTGCGGATTTTGCATTCCCGGCATGGTCATCAGTGCCAAAGCGTTACTCGATAAACAGCCGAATCCGACGACCCAGGAAATCAAAGCGGCCTTACGGGGCAATATCTGCCGTTGTACAGGCTATGTCAAAATCGAAAAAGCCATCGCCATGGCAGCCACAGTGCTCCGGGGCGAGATGATGATACCTTCCAGTGACCCCCATTCCGGGATCGGTGTAAACATCAACCGGGTCGACGCTCACGAAAAAACGCTGGGCACGGGCCAGTATGTGGATGATCTTCACGTAGAAGGAATGCTCTACGGCGCCGTACTGCGTACGAAGACGGCCCGGGCCTACATAAAACAGATCGATATCTCGGCAGCCCTTGCGCTGCCCGGCGTGGAAGCGGTGCTCACCGCTAAGGACGTGCCGGGACAGCGCCATTGGGGGTTCATCTTCAAAGATTGGCCGGCATTGATCGCTGAAGGAGAAGAGACTCGCTATATCGGCGACGCCTTGGCCATCGTAGCCGCCAAAACGAAGCGAATCGCCCGAGAGGCTCTGCACCTGATCCAGGTGGACTATGAAGAACGGGAACCGGTGGTGACTCCGGCAGATGCATTGGCTCCTGAAGCGCACCAGATCCATGAAAAAGGGAATCTCCTCTCAACAACCAAAGTTCGCCGTGGGAATCCCGAAGAGGCGTTATCCCGTTCCGCCCATGTGGTCACCCACCGTTACACGACCCCGGCGACAGAACATGCCTTTTTGGAACCGGAGAGCGCCCTGGCCGTCCCCGGAGAAGACGGTCTCCTAACCGTTTACGTGAGTACCCAAAGCGTCTACAAAGACCAGCAGGGAATCATGGCGATACTCGGTTTGCCTGCCGAAAAAGTGCGAGTCATCAGCAAACTCGTCGGCGGCGGCTTCGGCGGGAAGGAAGACCTATCAGTTCAGCACCATGCGGCATTGCTCGCCTATAAAACAGGAAAACCGGTCAAGTTGACCTTAACGCGCCAGGAAAGCATCTATGTCCACCCGAAACGGCATGCCATGGAAGTCGAACTCACCACCGGCTGTGATGACGATGGAAAAATAACGGCCATGATTGCGCGGATCACTGCCGACACGGGAGCCTATGCCTCCCTGGGACCAGCCGTGCTGGAGCGGGCCTGTACCCATGTGGGCGGCCCCTACCATGTGCCTAACGTCGACATCACCGGTCTTTGTGTCTATACCAACAACCCGCCAGCCGGGGCTTTCCGCGGATTCGGCGTTCCACAGTCCTGTTTCGCTTGTGAAGGCAACTTAGACCTACTTGCAGAAAAGACGGGTCTATCGCCTTGGGAAATACGCTATCGCAATGCCTTAGAACCGGGCATGACGAACGCCACCGGCCAAATCGCCGATGAGGGCACCGCTATCAAAGAAACCCTGCTGGCTGTCCGGGAAGTCTACGAATCCCACCCGTACGCTGGGATTGCCTGTGCTCTAAAAAATACAGGCATCGGCGTAGGCAAACCCGATGTGGGCCGGGTCAAGCTGCAAGTCAAAGGGGGAAAGGTACGGATTCTGACGAGTGCGGCTTGTATCGGGCAAGGGTTAGCCACCATCGTAGGCCAGATCGTCTCAGAAGTGACCGGCTTGTCCCTCGACAATCTCGAACTCGTCGCACCGGATACGTCGGAGACCCCCGATTCAGGGACCACCACCGCCTCCCGGCAAACCTTGTTCACCGGTGAAGCAGCCCGACAGGCAGCCATAGCTCTGGTGCAGGGGTTAAAAAGCGCCTCCTTAGAAGAACTGGACGGACGCGAGTTTTTTGGTGAATACCATGGTGTCACCGATCCCCTTGAATCGCCGAAGCCCCATCCAGTGAACCATGTGGCCTTCAGCTATGCCACCCACGTCGTTCTCTTAGACGATCAGGGCAAGGTCACCAAAGTCGTCGCCGCCCACGATGTGGGCCGGGCCATCAACCCGAAAGCGATCGAAGGCCAGGTGGAAGGAGCCGTCGCCATGGGCCTCGGCTACGCACTAAGGGAGGATTTTCCGCTCAAACAAGGGGTTCCACAGGTCAAGTTTGGTACGCTCGGCTTGTTCCGTTCTACAGACATGCCTGAAGTAGAGACCCTCTTGATCGAAAAGAATCCTTCGCCGCTAGCCTTTGGCGCTAAAGGAGTCGGCGAGATCGCCACTATCCCCGTAGCCCCCGCTGTTGCCTCGGCCTATTTCCGGTTTGACAAACAGCTTCGCTTTTCCTTACCCTTAAAAGGGACCGCTTATGACAAGGGACGGAAATAGAGAAATCGCGTTTTTGCAACGTTAACGAAGTGCAATTTTGTTGTGCAATTTTTAAGGATGTTCATTCCACCGATGGTATCGAGTTCGACCTAGTTCTATTCTCGATTACTCACGGCGGGGGCTGAAGGAGAGGTTATCTTATGAGAGATAGCTGCACCGGCAGTTACGATGTAAAAAGCAAGTGGGTTGCTGAGGCCGCCCGCTTGCTTTCCCCGTTTCCGGCGGTTGTGGCCTTGGTAGGCGGCGGCGGGAAAACGACACTGCTTTATGCCTTGGGGCGATACCTGCATCAGTCGGGCAAACGAGTGCTCCTGTCGACGACGACGAAAATGTATCCTCCCGAGCCGGGACAAGCGTCCTTATGGCTAGGTTCGGAGCCACCGCCGCGTGACTCGCTTTGCTTATGGGGGAAGGGGATAAGCCCGGAAGGAAAAGTGGAAGGCCTCGACGCCGGTCTTTTTTCAACCCTAAAAACGGATTACGATGTCATCCTGGTCGAAGCCGATGGCAGCCGAGGTCTCCCCTTAAAATTCTGGGGGCAGGGAGAACCGGTGCTTCCTTCGGGAGTTACCGATATCTTCTGCTTGGCTTCTTTGCAGGCGTTCGCAAAGCCTGTCCCAGAGGTGCTGCATCGAGCCGAACGGGCCGATGAGTATTTTGCACTGCCGGAGCAGGTGGATCGGGAGTTATGGAACGCTCTTCGCCAGTATCATGAGAGGACACTGAGGCAGCTTGTTGACGATGGCGTAAGGGTTCGATTGATTGACCACGGTGCTCTGGACCTATGGCGAAAAGTCTGTGACGAATCCTACTCCGCTTATCTATGGAGCGAAGAGGACGGTTGTTTCGATCAAAAGAGCATTCGGAGAACCGGAAAAAGAACTAAACAAAGAATTGAGATAAGGAAAGCAAAAAGATTCAGTCGTAGATGGGACTCGAAGGGAACAGTCACGAAAGGGGAGAGGGAGATTTCTATCGCCGCTGTCGTTCTAGCCGCCGGCCAGGCGAGTCGGTTTGGCGGAGGCAAACTCCGGGCGCCTTTGGCCGGTCGTCCACTCTTGGCTTGGACACTGCGGTTGATCAATTCCATCCCTTTTTCATTACGACTAGTCGTCACCGGCGCAGACTTCGGTATAGAGGAATTAGCAAAGAAGTATGGCTATACGGCGGTGACGAATCAGGACTGGCAGAAGGGAATGGGCACTTCATTGGCGACAGGTGTTCAAGCGCTGCTATCTTCTCGTAGTGAAAAGGAGATCGATGGGGTGCTCTTCTTTTTAGGCGATATGCCCTTGATTCAGCGAAAAACAGTGAGTTACTTGCTGCAGCAGATTCGCTCCGCCAAACCGGATATCGCCTATCCGACATACCGGGGGAAAAAGGGCCATCCCGTCTATTTTCAGCGCCAATGTTTTAGCGAATTGGCTTCTTTGTCAGGAAATGAAGGCGGTCGCCAACTGATGGCGCAATTCTCCAATCAACTAACTGTACCTGTTGATGATAAAGGGGTGCTCACCGACGTAGATAGCCAAAAAGAACTGGAAACAGTGAGTGGGATCTTAAACAGCAAGTGGGATATTAAATAGTCGGTGAAAAATTAGCTTGTAAGCAGTCTCAATATTATTTAGTAAGCTCAAATTGAGACTGCAGATCTTTCGTAGGTATAGTGGATTTGTTGCTCGGGATTATAAGTTCTATCTCAAAATGATTCTGACATCATTGGCAGACCTATTTGTTGAGGAAAAAAAGTACGAAACCGCCTGTACATAGGTTACAGAAGAAGGGCCCTGGGTAGCTGTTAGCTGCAATACCCGTAGACAGATTGGCACGATTATTGCATTAACCTAAATGTTGTGAACGTTCGTGCAATAACTGTTGCTTCCGGCCAATCGTTGAATGAGGGGGGATTTTTTCCGGGGATGTACGTTGCCTCCGCGCAAGGTTGTGATAGTTCTTGCATGGGTAGTTGCCTATTCCCTATGAAAAAGAGTAGAGGAGGAGTATCGATGTCCACCAAAGTATCCACCTCAGCCCCTGTTGAAAAAGGCCTATTGGACAAGCTTTTTCATCTTTCGGCTAAAGGGACCGACGTAAAAACGGAGATTCTCGCTGGTGTAACCACCTTTGTGGCCCTTGCCTATATCATCTTTGTCAACCCCAATATCCTCGCTGATGCAGGTATCCCCAAAGAGGCTGCCATCGCGTCTACCATATACGCGACCGTCGTGGCCACCTTGCTGATGGGCCTGTGGGCTAACTTTCCCATCGCTGTTGCACCGGGTATGGGCCTGAACGCCTTTTTTGCCTATTACGTCTGTGGTGTGCTCGGCCTTCCCTGGCAAACGGCCTTGGGGGCTGTCTTCTTCTCCGGTTTGTTGTTCTTAGTACTGACCCTTGGCGGAGTCCGTCAAGCGATCATCAAAGCCGTACCGATGAACTTAAAAAGCGCTATCGGTGTCGGGATCGGCCTTTTCATCGCCTTTATCGGGCTGAAAAACGCGGGCATCATCATCGCCGATAAAGCCACCTTTGTCGCCGTTGGACACTTGACGGCTCCAGAGCCGCTCCTCGCCTGCATTGGCATGATCCTTACAGCGGTTCTCATCGCCAGAAACGTTAAAGGGGCCATGCTCATCGGCATTTTCGGCACAACGCTGCTCGGTATGATTGCCGGCGTTGTAGCTATCCCCAAGGGAATTGCCGACGTCATGAGCTTTACCCTGCCGAGCGTCGGTCCCACATTGCTGCAGTTGAACATCGCCGGTGCATGGCAGTACGGGATCTTTTCGATCATCTTTACCTTTACCATCGTCGAACTTTTCGACAATATGGGGACCTTGATCGGCTTAACACGCAAGGCCAATTTGATGGATGATCAAGGCAATATCGAAAACATTGACCGTGCTCTCACCACCGACGCAGTGGGGACCCTCTTCAGCGCCATCTTCGGTACATCGACGGTGACTTCCTATGTGGAAAGTGCCGCAGGCATCGCCGAAGGTGGGAAAACAGGACTGACGGCCTTGACGGTTTCCGCCTTATTCCTGATATCGCTAGTTTTTGCTCCGCTCATCGGGATCGTCCCCGGCTTTGCCACCGCCCCAGCGCTCATTCTGGTCGGTGCCATGATGCTTGCCGAGATCAAACATGTCAGTTTTGACGATTTCACCGACGGGGTCCCGGCCTTCCTGACGGTGATCATGATGCCCCTGACATTCAGTATCGCCAACGGATTTGCTTTCGGCTTTATCAGCTATACCTTCTTAAAATCCTTGACTGGCCGGTTCAAAGAAGTGAGTATTTTTATGTGGCTCATCTCCTTTGCTTTCCTCATCAACTTCTATATGCGTCTCCACTAGCCCGGGTAGATTCAACCCCCCCGGGAATCGCAGTAAATGATAAAATGAAAAAGTCTTCTCTTCGGATGTCGTTACAGGTGGAATTATCTCTATGTAAGGACAAGCTGGAAAATCCGGTGTGTATATATAATGTCTACCTGCTAAATTTCTAGTAACTGTCCGGGTGAATCCCCAGAGACTCCTGAGTGACTGAATAATTGCGGAGGTGAGTGCCTTGTCTCTGTTAATTAAAAACGGAACGATCGTGACGATGAACCCGAACCGAGATATCCTCACAGGCGATATTTATATTGAAGGAAACCGGATTACCGCTATCGGCGATAATTTACCCCATCAGGCGGGACGGACCATCGACGCCAAAGGAAAAGTCGTCATTCCTGGTTTGATCCAGCCACATATTCATCTATGTCAGACCTTATTTCGCGGACAAGCGGATGACCTGGAGCTGCTGGACTGGCTCAAATTAAAGATCTGGCCCTTAGAAAGCGGTCATGACCCTGAGTCGATCTACTATTCGGCTATGCTCGGTACCGGTGAACTGATCAAAGGCGGCACGACAGCCATCGTCGATATGGCTACAGTGAACCATACGAATGAAAACTTCCAAGCTATCTACGACAGCGGTATCCGGGCTATTTCGGGTAAGTGTATGATGGATCTGGGTGACGAGGTTCCCGAACCGATGCGGGAAAAGACGAGAAATTCCATCGACGAGAGCCTCCGCATGCTGGAAAAATGGCATGGAAAAGGGAACGGGCGCATACAATACGCCTTTACGCCCCGCTTTGCCGTGTCCTGTACGGAGGACCTGCTCCGAGAAGTGGTCAGACTGGCTCAAGAGTATCAGGTGATGATTCATACACACGCTTCGGAAAATAAAGGCGAAGTTGAATTCGTATACCAGATGAGCGGGATGCGCAATGTCCTGTACCTGCAAAAACTGGGCTTGACGGCGCCAAACCTCATCGTAGCCCATTGCATTCATTTAGACGAAGAGGAAATGGAAACCCTCGTCCAAACACAAACCAAAATCGCCCACTGCCCTAGTTGTAACTTAAAACTAGCCTCTGGGTTCGCCAAGATTCCAGAACTACTCGACCGGGGTGCTTATGTATCAATCGCCGCCGATGGCGCACCTTGCAACAATTATCTCGATGGATTTATCGAAATGCGCATGGCTGCCCTGATCCAAAAGCCTTTTTACGGGCCGAGAGCGATGCCGGCGCCGAAGGTCTTTGAGTTGGCCACGATCGGTGGGGCTAGAGCAATGGGGTTGGAAGCGGAAATCGGCAGCGTAGAAGTCGGCAAAAAGGCAGACTTGGCGATCATCAATCTGGACGAATTGCGGACGACACCGCAAAAAGGGGTCAACATATATTCGCAACTGGTTTACCAAACCCAGAGCTCCCAGGTCGAGACGACCATAATAGATGGAAACATCCTGATGGAGAACCGCGTGCTGAACGGGATGGATGAAAAAGAAGTCCGGCGAAAAGCTAACGAAAGTCTCGAGCGGGTCGCCAAACGAGTGGGCATATCGATCGCCTAGAGGTGAGAACGGTGAAAAAGCCGGTAAAAAATCTGATAGCCGTGGCAAATGGAGAAAGACCAGCGGATCTAGTCTTAAAAAATGCGGAAATCTTCAATGTCTTCACAGGTGAATTCGAACGGGGAGACATCGCTCTCGTCGGGGGATACATCGCTGGGGTGGGCGACTATTCCGGCGAGGTGGAATACGACTGCTCAGGCCGGTACGTAACACCGGGCTTTATTGACGGCCATGTTCATATCGAAAGCTCCATGGTGAGCCCTAGCGAGTTCGCTCGAGCCGTGGTCCCTTTGGGAACGACGACGGTCATCGCCGACCCTCATGAAATCGCCAATGTAGCCGGCCGAGAGGGTATCCGGTTCATGCTGGACTCGTCAGAACAAGTCCCGTTGAACGTCTACTTGATGCTCCCCTCGGCGGTACCGGCAACGACATTGGAAACATCCGGTGCCACCTTGAACGCCTCCGACTTAGCCGAATTCCTTGACCACCCCCGGGTCCTCGGCTTGGGTGAGATGATGAACTTTCCCGGACTCTTATCGAGAGATGAACAAGTGGTCGCTAAGCTGGAAATGGTAGGGGAACGGGTCATCGACGGCCACGGGCCGACCTTGACCGGCAAAGCGTTGAACGCCTATATCGCGGCGGGAGTCCGTTCGGATCACGAATGCACCACTGCCGCAGAAGCATCGGAACGGTTATCTAAAGGAATGGTGATGATGCTGCGGGAAGGATCGGCAGCGAAAAACCTGCTCGATCTCCTGCCGGCCGTAAAACCGACAACGTCCCGGCGCTGTATCATGGTGACCGATGACCGCCATCCTGACGATTTGATACAATCGGGCCATATCAACCAAATGGTGAAAATGACTGTCGATGCCGGAATCGATATCGCGACGGCGATCCAGATGGCCACAATCAATACGGCCACCTATTTCCGACTTCATGACTTAGGTGCGGTAGCTCCAGGCTACCGGGCCGATTTGCTCGTCTTTGATGATTTAATGAACTGGAAGCCACAAGCAGTCTTTAGGGCAGGAAAAAAAGTGGCCGAGAAGGGGCGGCCCCTCTTTGAGCGGATGCTGGTATCAGGAACGCCAGTGCACCGCTCGCTTCATATCGGTGATCTTACTTCAGAAGATTTACAAGTACCGGCGCGATCTAAGATGGCCCGTGTCATCGAATTAGCACCCCGGCAAATCTTCACTCGAGAGCGGATCATGACTGTCCCTGTCCGGGACGGACGGTTTGTGGCGGCCCCGGAGGAGAACCTGCTCAAGCTGGCCGTCATCGAGCGGCATAAACAGACTGGAAATGTTGGCGTCGGTTTTGTCTATGGCTTAGGGCTGCGCGTCGGGGCCATCGCTTCCACCGTCGCCCATGACTCTCATAACTTAGTCGTCGCTGGTGCTACTGATGCAGATATGTTGCTCGCCCTAGAGGAAATCGAGCGCAATGAAGGAGGTTTGGCTATCGTCGCCGATGGACGAGTACTCGGTTCATTGCCCCTTCCCTTAGGCGGTTTAATGTCAGAGGGAGATATTTACGAGGTGCAGACCAAGCTGAACGAATTACTGCACATCGCTCGGCAGTTGGGCGTTCATCGGGAGTACGACCCGTTCCTGACGCTGGCTTTTCTCAGCCTCCCTGTCATCCCCGAATTGAAGCTGACCGATAAAGGGCTCGTCGACGTGCGACAGATGCAGTTGGTACCGGTATCCCTATGAAGCCAATAGCAAGTTTTAGAAAGTGTCGATTAGGAAGAGTAAGACCCGGGAAGCTATCTCTATGGATATCTTCCCGGGTCTTACTACGGTTTTTTAGATATAGATAGACTTTTCGATTCAGATAGGGAAGACTTTTTTGTAAGGCAGGAATTTGTTTTAGAACGCGTTTTCAACACCCCTACCGTAAGTAAAAAAAGAATTTTGGCCTAATGGAATTTTTTGCAATTTAAAGGATTATG
>NZ_JACVHF010000119.1 GCF_014502795.1 Heliobacterium chlorum | reverse complement strand
GTGTCTAGCATTATCGTATCGAGAAATCAGGTGCGGTTTCGCACCCAGTTTCTTTCGGGTGAAGCAAATGGGGATCACCAAAAAGCGGCGATCTTCATTGGAGGGACAGACGTGGCAGGAATCGGAACCATGCTCAACCTGTTGACCCAACCCTGGTCAAAGTCATCCAACATGGTACTGACCGTGGAGACCCGGATCACGATTTCAGCATCGTAAAGGAGTGTCACCGATACCATGATCTACGCATTCAAAGCGGGAACAAGTGTAATCGATGAAGCCACCATGAATTCCATTCTTTCGTTGCAACCCTTTTCACTGATTTACGACGGAGTACAAGTAGATGCCAAAACGGGCGCTGGAGTGGCCCAATTCGATTGTGCGAGCTACGACCATCTGATTTCTTTTACCGCGAGTGGTGTCACCGAGATATCCCGGATTGAACTGGAACTGGTGAAAGACGGTATCGGGGCCGACGTGATCGTGGAAATTCGTTCTGGACTTAGTCTGGATGGCAGCACCGAAGGAACGCTGATAAAGAAAATGGTGCTGCCTACAGAATTTCTACCTGCGGCAAAATCCTATATAAGCATTCCCGTAGACATAACGGGACTCACCAGTGGGGCGAGATATGGGTTGGTTATCCGAAAAAACGGTGATGCAACGAACCACTTTCACGTTCACGGAGAAACCAATGCCGATTCGAATCACCTCTGTTATTCCCGGAGCGGAACCGGCATCTGGGCTCCCACAAACGCCATTCATTTTAAGATTTTTTCCGGTGAAAACGGTGAACTGAGGCATGGCATGTATGGAAGCGGTTATACCACC
>NZ_JACVHF010000118.1 GCF_014502795.1 Heliobacterium chlorum | reverse complement strand
GGGACCTTAGCTGTCGGTCTGGGCTGTTTCCCTTTTGACGACGGATCTTAGCACTCGCCGTCTGACTCCCGGGGATAAATACGGGCATTCTGAGTTTGACAGGGTTCGGTAACCGGTGAAGGCCCCTAGCCCTATCAGCGCTTTACCTCCCGCATTCTTACCACCGAGGCTAGCCCTAAAGCTATTTCGGGGAGAACCAGCTATCTCCGAGTTCGATTGGAATTTCTCCCCTACCCACACCTCATCCGCCGACTTTTCAACGTCGGTCGGTTCGGGCCTCCACGAAGTTTTACCTCCGCTTCACCCTGGACATGGGTAGATCACCCGGTTTCGGGTCTGCAGCCACGAACTTAACTCGCCCTATTCAGACTCGCTTTCGCTTCGGCTACGGCTTCTCGCCTTAACCTTGCTCGTGACCGCAACTCGCCGGTTCATTCTACAAAAGGCACGCCGTCACGCTTTCGCGCTCCGACTGCTTGTAAGCATACGGGTTCAGGTTCTGTTTCACTCCCCTTCCGGGGTGCTTTTCACCTTTCCCTCACGGTACTGGTTCACTATCGGTCGCTGAGGAGTATTTAGCCTTGGAGGGTGGTCCCCCCGGATTCCCACGGGATTTCACGTGCCCCGCGGTACTTGGGATCCCTTCGGAATGGCTCGTCCTTTCGCCTACAGGGGTGTTACCTGCTGTGCCGGGCCTTTCCAGACCGCTTCGACTAGGATGATTCACTCATGATGAAGGTCCCGCAACCCCGTCTCCGAAGAGACGGTTTAGGCTTTTCCCCGTTCGCTCGCCGCTACTGGGGGAATCTCGCTTGATTTCTTTTCCTCCG
>NZ_JACVHF010000117.1 GCF_014502795.1 Heliobacterium chlorum | reverse complement strand
TCGCAGTTATCCGCGCCCTTCTTCGCCTCTCAGCGCCTAGGCATCCACCGTATGCCCTTACTAACTTGACCTTATTTTCCATGATGATCACTTCGCGCTGTTTTGGCCAATCTGACATTCGCTTGCCTTAGCAAGCAAAGAACCATACTGTCAAAACAACTACGCTGTAATTATCATTGCTTTGCGCTTTACTTTTTACCTCTGTGCAGTTTTCAAGGAACAGTTCCACCACATAAGGGTGGTCATATGAAAACCTGACGTTTGTCAGGTTCGCCGGGTAATAAAGCCCGGACGATCTGGCAACGACCTACTCTCCCAGGGACCAACGTCCCAAGTACCATCGGCGCAGGAGGGCTTAACTGCCGTGTTCGGGATGGGAACGGGTGTGACCCCTCCGCCATTACCACCAGATCAGTTTGTACTTATTGAGGTTCATCCGGTTCATCACCGGAATTCAGAGTCTACTACACTCGGTTGAGCTTTTCAACCGGTAAGTCTCTCCAGTCCCTCAAAATCAAACAGTTGTGTCGCATTGCGTGCGTTCGACCTCGACATCTCACTGCATAGAGGTGTCATCCCTTCACTAGAAAAACTAGCAAGGTTACCCTCTACCGTGACGAGTCTCCATAGAAAGGAGGTGATCCAGCCGCACCTTCCGATACGGCTACCTTGTTACGACTTCACCCCAATCATCGACCCCACCTTCGGCGGCTGGCTCCATAAAGGTTACCTCACCGACTTCGGGTGTTGCCGACTTTCGTGGTGTGACGGGCGGTGTGTACAAGGCCCGGGAACGTATTCACCGCGGTATGCTGACCCGCGATTACTAG
>NZ_JACVHF010000116.1 GCF_014502795.1 Heliobacterium chlorum | reverse complement strand
CATGGGAGTATAAGGATTACGCTGGATACATACAGCCACGTCTTACCGGACGTTAAGAAACAGGCCATCGATAAAATTGAGGGGATGTTAAGCCCGAGGAAGAAGTGGGAGGGCGTAGGGTAAGTTACGGTCCGAAAGGCTGGTCGCAGCGTGAGTTCAAGAAGGCCCACGCTGTTTTTTTGAACCTAATTAAACATTCAACTTATCCGAGTGATATCAGCTTTTGTCACTTTCCAATTTCCATCTATGTACTCAACTACAACTTTAATTCCGACTGAACCGAGAGCAGATCTGAATTTTGAGCCCTCTATTATAACAGCTTTATTTGAAACATCCGTCTTTTCGACTCGTAATAATACGCCGTCAAGACTCATTGACTGTGGATTGTAGAAGCCTTTGGCTTCTAATTGCTCAAAAGTATCTTCCATTACCTTTACACCGTATTTTTCAAGGTGTTTTAGAATTTGCTCCTTACTCGTGTCATTAAGTTCCTTTAAGTTACTCATATCAATAGCGATAAATTTCATATTGCTATTTAAGGCTTCGTCAATTGTCATGAAAGCATCAAATGCCAAGCTGTACATTTCTGCCATATCAATATCTAGATTTTTTGTGGTTGTAACGTTCGAACACGCAGCGACTAACGGTAAGCAAAGTAAAGATAAACTTAATATTAGCCTTAATATTCTCGTAGTAATCCCCCCATTATTTAGATCAAGTACAGACAACAATTGCAAGTCAGCAGGTAGGCTATTTGTGAGAATTCACAATAAAGGACTTAATTGGAATTAAAGATCTCTTGGCAAATATCCTGCAAAAATACTGTCACACCACGCTTATTTTTGCCGTGTCGGTAATGGGGAAGGACG
>NZ_JACVHF010000115.1 GCF_014502795.1 Heliobacterium chlorum | reverse complement strand
TTATGGTTCTTGTTACTATGGTTATAGTTAGTGTCAAAGGTGTTTGACATCGCGACGTCGAGCTCTTTGACATCGGACGTCACGGTCTTTGACATCGACCTGCCTTTTTGCTTGACGTCGCATTTCTTGGCGTCGTCTTCGTTGACATCAAACAAAGGCTGAACATCCCCGTCAAAGATAGCCAGTTGGGATAGCGGGAGTATGGTGTAGCAAGAGAGGCCGTTCCGTTGATGATTTTTCATCCGTTCAATAATCGGATTGCCTTGCCAACGAAATTCAAGCAACGAATTGATCCACTTATTCGCGGTTTGCCGGGAACAGCCCAGTCCTTTCGCGATCGCTTCTTGCGAGGGAAAGCATTTGCCGTCCTCGTCCATATAACTGGCTATTACGCAAAGTACCGACCATAACTCAGGACCCAGTTTACCGAGGAGTCCGCTGGTAACCGCAGAACGGTACATTTTGACGTAGATATCGCTGCCCCATTGTTTGTCGATGACATTAAATGACCGTTCCACTTCCACCGTTAGCATCTTTTCAGACATCCAATTTACTCCTTCCTTTCGTTCTAGGCCATAAACGAGAGAAGCGCCCACCGGCCTATTACAGCCAGTGGGCAATTGAAACTTATTCAGCTTTTTCGTGTAGGATTTTGGTCATATCGAACAGACCGTTTGCGGAAAGTCCGACGATAATCCCATTGAAAATCCCTGCCGAGAGCGTATCTGACGGCATATAAAACGCTCCTGCAATAATTCCAAGAGCCATGGTTACCAAGGGAACGTACTTGCTGTCCACATACATCTTGGCAAATTGTCCTGCGGCGATCAGTACAGCCACAATCACACTGGACTCAAACAACTCCATCACCTCCTCACTTTTTTCAAAGTTGCCT
>NZ_JACVHF010000114.1 GCF_014502795.1 Heliobacterium chlorum | reverse complement strand
AGGAATTGGGTACAAGCATTCCATGCCGACGTCGTACTCTGCGTTACCCCCATCCAAATCCCCGAAAGATAACTCACCATCCCGCTCCATGTCGTCGTCGCCACCACAGAAATCCTTTGCCAGCACCCGGTCAGGAATTGAGAAATCGAGTTCCAATTTTGATATACGTAAATCCCGGCTGCAACTAAGGCACCGATAGCCACCACTGCGATCCCCACTGGGCCGGCTAAGGCCGAAGTCGCCAGAGAAAAGGCTTGGATCGCTTGTACCGCCGCTTGAATTTTCGTGATGACGTCAAAGGCCGCGAAACCGACAGCAATCCCCGCAAGAATCGGGCCGATGATGGACCAGTTTGAAGTAAGAAAGTTAAAAAGCCCAGTTACAGCCGCCAGAATTGTATTGATGGTCACCGCAATCTCCGGCGGAAAAGCCGCAGAAATGGCCCCGGAAAGTCCATCGCTTTTGAAGCCCTCGGAAAAGGCGTTCACGAAATGGATGGCCAACGGGGTTAGCTCTTTCAGCTTTTGGAATATCGGGTCAAACAGTTGACCCAAAAGCATGTTGGTGTTATCGGATAGAGTGGAAATCATCCCTTTGAAGGATTGGCTTTGTTTGTCCATCGCCCCGGCAAACTTGGTTCCCATGGCATCAATCAGAGCAGGCACCGCTTGATCGGACATGACTTTCCCTGCCGCTGATAAATCCATCAGCTGTTGTTTACTCATTCCCAGCTTTTGGGCCATTAGATCCCATGCCGGGATTCCACGTTCCGCAAGCTGGTTCATCTCTTCTGCCGAAACCTTGCCCTTCGTTGCCATCTGCCCCAAAGCCATGGTTACACCATTCAGCATCTCTTCCCCGCCGCCGACAGCGGACACCGCATCCCCGATGGCTTTTAGGTTGGGCATCACACTTTC
>NZ_JACVHF010000113.1 GCF_014502795.1 Heliobacterium chlorum | reverse complement strand
AGGTAAGACCCCAGGAAGATGACCTGGTCGATCGGCCCGAGATGTACACGCCGTGAGGCGTTCAGTCGACGGGTACGAATCGGTCGAGGACTTGACCTTAAGCTTTACATCGTATATAATACGAACCTGTGCAGTTCTCAAGGGGCAAACCTTTAATGGACAAACCCTTTAAATAAAGGGCTCTTTTCCAGGAAAAACCCCTTGAAAAGCTGATGATTCTGTTATAAAATCTTTATTGTTCTTTGGAGAGATGGCCGAGTTGGTCGAAGGCGCACGATTGGAAATCGTGTAGGCGGGCAAAACCTGTCTCAAGGGTTCGAATCCCTTTCTCTCCGCCATATCGGGGTGTAGCTCAGTTTGGTAGAGCGCCTGCTTCGGGAGCAGGAGGCCGCACGTTCAAGTCGTGTCACTCCGACCATCTTAATCACAAGTAAAAATGCGGGTGTAGCTTAATGGTAAAGCCCTAGCCTTCCAAGCTAGTTACGTGGGTTCGATTCCCATCACCCGCTCCATCATGGCGGTTGTGGCGAAGTGGTTAACGCACCGGATTGTGGCTCCGGCACTCGTGGGTTCAAGTCCCATCAATCGCCCCATGGCGGCATCGCCAAGTGGTAAGGCAAAGGTCTGCAAAACCTTTATTCCCCAGTTCGAATCTGGGTGCCGCCTCCATAATTACTCGGGCGATTAGCTCAGATGGTTAGAGCGCTTGCTTGACATGCAAGAGGTCAGCGGTTCGATTCCGTTATCGCCCACCATTTGCCTCGGTAGCTCAGTCGGTAGAGCAGAGGACTGAAAATCCTCGTGTCGGTGGTTCGATTCCGCCCCGAGGCACCATCCATCGGAGGGATTCCCGAGTGGCCAAAGGGAGCAGACTGTAAATCTGCCGGCTCTGCCTTCGAAGGTTCGAATCCTTCTCCCTCCACCATCTAATGATCCATTAGCTCAGTTGGTAGAGCACCTGACTTTTAATCAGGGTGTCGCTGGTTCGAGTCCAGCATGGATCACCAT
>NZ_JACVHF010000112.1 GCF_014502795.1 Heliobacterium chlorum | reverse complement strand
GAGTCTGGGCCGTGTCTCAGTCCCAGTGTGGCCGTTCACCCTCTCAGGCCGGCTACCGATCGTCGCCTTGGTGAGCTATTACCTCACCAACTAGCTAATCGGACGCGGACCCATCCAAGAGCGGATTGCTCCTTTGGTTGTCCGGGGATGTCCCCAGACAACATTATGCGGTATTAGCAGCCCTTTCGGGCTGTTATCCCCCACTCTCAGGCAGGTTATCCACGCGTTACTCACCCGTCCGCCACTAAGCACTTCCACCGAAGTATCCGTGCTCCGTTCGACTTGCATGTGTTAGGCATGCCGCCAGCGTTCGTCCTGAGCCAGGATCAAACTCTCCACAAAATATTGTAGATAAGCTTGAGTCAAGCTCTTGTTGATTAAATTTCTTATCGAGTTAATGCTTCTTGTAACAGAAGTCATCAGTTCTTAAGAAGTTGTCCATCCTTCCCGCTTGCGCGGGCCGAATTGACTTTGGTTTCGCACGCTTTGCTTACAACTGTTTGATTTTCAAAGACCGGAAGTGCTTTCACCCATTTGTTGAGCAGATGATTATAGTAGCACACTATAACGCCTAAATCAAATGGTATTTTTTTCGTTTAGTTAGAAATTTGGTGCGGTCGAGAGGACTTGAACCTCCACGGTTGCCCGCTGGAACCTAAATCCAGTGCGTCTGCCAATTCCGCCACGACCGCATGTGTTAGTGCAAGTGAAAATTAATGGTCGAACCAACATGACTTGAATATTGAGCTTAACCATTCCAAGGTTATCCTAATAAATACATGGTGCCGAAGGCCGGGGTCGAACCGGCATGAAGTTGCCCTCACTGGTTTTTGAGACCAGCGCGTCTGCCAATTCCGCCACTTCGGCATAATATGGGGTGGCTGATGGGACTTGAACCCACGAGTGCCGGAGCCACAATCCGGTGCGTTAACCACTTCGCCACAGCCACCATAAGTATGGCGCGCCCGAAGGGATTCGAACCCCTGACCTCTTGATTCGTAGTCAATTACTCTATCCAGCTGAGCTACGGGCG
>NZ_JACVHF010000111.1 GCF_014502795.1 Heliobacterium chlorum | reverse complement strand
TTTCACTCCCCTTCCGGGGTGCTTTTCACCTTTCCCTCACGGTACTGGTTCACTATCGGTCGCTGAGGAGTATTTAGCCTTGGAGGGTGGTCCCCCCGGATTCCCACGGGATTTCACGTGCCCCGCGGTACTTGGGATCCCTTCGGAATGTCTCGTCCTTTCGCCTACAGGGGTGTTACCTGCTGTGCCGGGCCTTTCCAGACCGCTTCGACTAGGATGATTCATTCGGGATGAAGGTCCCGCAACCCCGCCTCCGTAGAGACGGTTTAGGCTTTTCCCCGTTCGCTCGCCGCTACTGGGGGAATCTCGCTTGATTTCTTTTCCTCCGGGTACTTAGATGTTTCAGTTCCCCGGGTTGGCTTCACTGACCTATGGATTCAGTCAGCGATGTCCGGATATGACTCCGGACGGGTTGCCCCATTCGGGTATCCACGGGTCGATGCCTGCTTACGGCTCACCGTGGCTTTTCGCAGTTATCCGCGCCCTTCTTCGCCTCTCAGCGCCTAGGCATCCACCGTATGCCCTTACTAACTTGACCTTATTTTCAATGATGGATTGCTTTGTTCTGTTTCGTTACCTTGGTAATGGATTATCAACGTACCGAAAACATCAACGCCACAATCATCACTGCTTGCGCTTTACTTTACCTCTGTGCAGTTTTCAAGGAACAACATGCCGCCGCAAAGCAGCGGCATTATTTGCATATATGGTGGAGATGAGCGGGATCGAACCGCTGACCCCCTGCTTGCAAGGCAGGTGCTCTCCCAGCTGAGCTACACCCCCACATATGGTGGGCCTAGGTGGACTCGAACCACCGACCTTACGATTATCAGTCGTACGCTCTAGCCAGCTGAGCTATAGGCCCCTATGCACCTGACAAAGTTAACTCATCAGGTTTTTACCGGTTACCCGGTCAATCCGGCAGCGACCTACTCTCCCAGGGACCAACGTCCCAAGTACCATCGGCGCAGGAGGGCTTAACTTCCGTGTTCGGGATGGGAACGGGTGTGACCCCTCCGCCATTGCCACCAGATCA
>NZ_JACVHF010000110.1 GCF_014502795.1 Heliobacterium chlorum | reverse complement strand
CGCCACCGGATTTATAAGTCCCTAACGGTACCGAGTATCGACTGCTGTCGACCATGATGGTATTGTCCTTACGGACGATCCTTGTTACAATGGCATTGCTTTTTTTATGTAACGGTACCGGTCGCAGGTATTCGCGTTCTAGGGCGAATACTTCGGCAGATACTTTTTTTGTCGTTCCGTGCGGGTTCGCATTGGCCGTCCGCTCTAACCACAAGAGACATTCTTCGTTTACATGATCGATGTCTCGAAAGACACGATGGCTAATGAAGTTGTATTTACCGTATTTGATGAACGCTTCGATACGCCCCTTGCTTTCGGGGTCGCTTTTCCGGCACAGGTAGATGCGAAACCCGATGGCTTGCCGATACGTTTCAAATCGTTCGGTTAACACTACATCCCCATCGTTCTCACTGACGACCATCAGCTTGTCTTGGTCCATCACCACTTCTTGGGGAACGCCACCGAGGAACTCCCAGCACCGGTCGAAGGTTTCACAGAGGCTTTCGGTGGTAAAGGGCGTCGAACGCCATTCTAGATATTTGTATCGAGAGTTAGATAAGATAGCGCCAAAGCCATAAAGACGGATTCTCTTTCCTTCGGTCGTCTGACCCCAAGCCATTCCAAAGTCGACTTGGAGTTGCTGACCCATCGGTGGATCCATGACCGCCTGATACTGACGCTCCTTGTATCGAGGCTTGGGAATGTTATGTCGGTGCCTCAATTTCTTCACGTATCTTCGCAAGGTTCGTTCTTTTTCCCGGTAATCCGGGTAGTGTTGTTTGAGTCGGTCTTGAATCTGGGCGGTGCTCAATTCGGGATACTCACTAAGCCAGTGGATAATGATGTCTTCATAATCGTCATGTTTACACTGCCGCTGATTGGCTTGCTTTTGTCGGTTTGTGAATTCGACGGGGGTCATCTGCCAATACTTACGAACGGTCTTTACGTTCACATCGAGGAAGCGCGCGACTTGGGTCGGCTTCAGTCCTTGGTCTTTCTGATGGTGAATCTTTGTGTACATTTTCCACTCCGTCAATGTGGGCCAATT
>NZ_JACVHF010000010.1 GCF_014502795.1 Heliobacterium chlorum | reverse complement strand
CCATTCAGCATCTCTTCCCCGCCGCCGACAGCGGACACCGCATCCCCGATGGCTTTTAGGTTGGGCATCACACTTTCTGCGTTGAATCCCATCGCCAGCATGAGTTTCGCGGAGTTCTGCAGTCCGGGAAATTCAAACGGGGTAGACGCCCCCAACTGTTGCAAGTCTTGAATCATCTGCTTTGCCCGATCTGCCGAACCCAGCAGGGTTTCAAAGGAAATCGCAGCCTGTTCCAAATCTGCATTGAAGGAAACCCCTTTACCCAGCGATAACCCGCCTAAAGCCGCACTGACCGCACCAATAGCAGGCAAGGCGACGGCTTTGAATCCGTCGAAGGCTTTGCCCATGATGCCGCCGGATGCATCTATTTCCTTACCGGCCGTTTTGACTTGGTTCATCGCCGTCTTAATAGTGGCATTGACGCTGGAAATATCCGCCGTAAATTTAACCAGCACCCTGGATAGAGCCGACATGCCGTTCCCCCTTTCCCCAGAAATGACAAAAGCCCGCTACCACCGTCACCGGGACAGCGACAGCGGGGGTCGGGCCAACGTTAATTTACATCATCATCATGTAGACTCGGGGTGTGAAGCCATCACAACGCTTCCTTTGCACAAGGGGCAGGACCGTTGAATTTCCGCTGTAACTCCTCCATGGTGCGGATTTGATCTGTTCGGGGCACCCGTTTCGCGTCTACCTCCTTGCCCAGCAGCATATCCGGGGTTACGGGACGCTTTACGTTGCCGGTTGCGTTCATCAGATTCGCCGCCAACCACGCCGTTCGGAGATATTCGGCTTCTTGCCGTTTGCTTTCGTTTTCATGGACAGATTCCAGTATGTCTAAGAGTTCCGTTAGGGTAAGTTGCCAGAATTCATTCGAGGTGATCCGAAGCGATCCGAACGCTGCCTGACGCAGTAATGTCCAGTCACTTCGGGTTATTCGTTTTTTCGGGTGGCCAACTCAAAAGCTTCTGCAATCTTCTCCTGAACATAGGCAAAGTTATCGAAATCGACCATCTCGCCCACTTCCCGTTCACTTAATTCAGAATCCTCATGAATGAGGCCAGCCCACAAGAAGGTTCGGATTGCTTTCATGCCCAGATTCGCCCCGTTTAGTTCGGCCACCGATACCCCCAATTTGTCTTCGATTTCCGCCAAGGCATTGAGGGTGTACCGCAGTTTCCGGGATTTGTCCAGTTCAATGTCAACAACTCCACGTTGCTTATTCGCCAAGATGAAGCCCTCCTATTTTTAAGGGGTTGTAGTGGTTACTGTTAAAGCACCTGTTCCGGTTAATGTGATTTTATAAGTGGCTGCATCATCCTGTGGAAATTCATAGGGAAAGTCGGTGATGATGCAGGTTCCCGTATATTTCTTGCCACTGGGCATCCGAATTTCAGCCTTTAAGGTAGTGCGGTTGTTAAAAGCAGTATCCAATGCATCGAGGGCGGTATCGGTACCCAGCATGAAGCCGTCACAGTCGATGGACCATGACAACACACCCGCCACGTTTTCGGCCCAGCCATAGGCATCCTTCGACGTGGTTTCGATAAGTTTCGCCGAACGGTTCAACGTGGCCCCGGACTGTCCTCCGACAACGGTATAGGTCGGACTAGCATCGGTTCCGCCTGTCTGCACATACAACAGGACATCAACGCCTGCGATCTTTGCCATTTCGCTAAAACCTCCTGGATTAGAGTTGCTCGGTGATCAGTTGAAAGTTAAGTGAATACAACACTCGCTCGTTGTCATCCGATCCTAGAAATAACGGGGCTGCTTGCTGGGCGGTACAAAAAATAACGTGAGTGTCATCTACGTTGAAATCACGCTTATTGTTTAGAAACCGGTAGAAATCCCATGCTTTGGCATCGGCTGCTGCCGAGTCTTGACCTCTCAATAGGATCTGGAAGGTGGGTTTGGCGATATTTGCACGTTCATTTACAGAGCCGCCGCCAGTGAGTTTCACTACAGCACAATCCGAATCCGCCGTTGCCGGAAACAGATTTGCATAAAGGGGATAGTCCACTGACAAGGCAATGAAGTGGATAAGATCAATAATCCGCACCTGTCAGTCCCCCTTTTTGTATAGTTTTTGAAGTTCCGCTTCAATATGCTTTTTGTAGGCTTCTCTCTCACCTTCCAGGGGCCGAGTTAGAAATTTATTTCCTACCGGGTAATGCGTTTCACTCATCCCTACACCACCCGGCTTTTGCTCCGAACTTTCGCCCAAACGATATTCACCTTCGTGCATGATGATCGCATAGTTAAAATTCTTTTCCCGGACTACATATTCAACTACACCGGTGACGCTTTCCGCCCCTGCGGTAACTTCTTTGGAAAAAGACTTATCTAAGATGCCTCTGTCATGGGGGGCGGTTTCCGAAGAAACCCGCACCAGATCGTCCATACAATCGTTGACGGATTGCCGCAGTTCTGCGTTCACCTTTTGCTGTACCCGCCGTAATACTTGATCGTTGAAGGTTATCTTTGCACCCATCACACCGTCACCTTTGTAAACAGGGGTTTTCCGCTCAAATCTCGGATAACTTGAACCAGTAGTGGGCTTTTCTTTCGGGTCCGTTCGGCTTCATCTAACCATTCGATTCTATCCCGGAATCCGATAGGGACGAATCCTTTCATTAATATCTCTACCGTAGCAAGTACGTCTTTGCCCTGGGCATCTTTTAGCAGCTTGGATTCTTCGTCAATGCGACATTGATAAACCGTTTGAGTTCCCCCAGCCGGTTTGCCCCATGCATCCAACTCGCCCCCTTGGGTCACGGTGATCATTTGTTTTAGTGGGATCATCGGTCATACCTCCCCACACGGCGACCAAGCAGAATGACCACTTCCGGACAAATCGGCTTCACCGCATCACTCGAGATCTGAATTCCCCCGACACCCACACTGCGAACTCCCTGCTGGGTCTTTCGCACCGAATCATCCATTCGCAACAACCAGATGGCCTGTTCAAAGACGGCTTCATCCGGTAAGGGCCGAGTCGCCGGGGAAAAGCTGCGGAAATACCGGTACAACTGCGTTTCTGCCTGTTCTAACGCTCGTTTTTTCATGGAGGGGTCGGCAGTGTTCCATTCCTCGTTATGCAAGATACCGGTAAAATACTGGTCTGCCGCCGTTACACCGATCATGTTTTGCCCTTACCTCATTTCGGGGACGCTTTGGGCTTTCGTTCCTTCCCGTCTTCCGCATCTTCAATCTGTTCACAGGTGTATTTGTAGTCGTTTTCAAAGAGATATTTCTTCTGTTCATCGTCGATGATGGCGACTCCGTTAACAAACAAAACTCCCTCGGTTACTCCGTTAAAAATGGGGTTGGGCGTCGTAATCCGGTATTTTGCCAACCTTCAGTCCTCCTCCAAAGTAAAAACGTGATAGGGAGTGAATTCCCTATCACACGAAATCATTCATGTTAGGTTTGAGGTTGTTCCGGTTCTGGAACACCTTTTTTCACGAATTTCAACCGTCCGGCTGCTCTCGGATGGAAGACTGCCATACCGCAGTAAAATTCAATCCGGGTACGGAATACCGGCTTTTCATCGATTTCACCCAGGTCACGCACGTTTACGCCCCCGTTACGCAGCCCGCCCACATATTGTTCGGCACCAAATTTGATCGCATAGATGGACGAGGTATCATTTCCGGTTGCCGCTTTATTTGCTTCGTTAAATCCGAGAATATCGACTCCGGCACCGTCGGTTTCAATGATGCGAAGGGGGATGCCGCCGTACGTCGAGACAGGCCGACCAAAAGCATCCGATCCATTTTCAATGTAGTGCTTGGAGTTCTGGAGTACTTTCTTTAATTCCCGTCGCATGGTTTTGGACATGAAGAGGGCATCCGGCTCCCCTTCGACGGCATCAATGAGTTCGTCGATCATGCCGATTTTAAGATATTCATCTTTCCCGTCAATCACTTGGGTACCCGTTAAGCGTTTCTGCAGACCGTCGAACTGACCAACCTGAGCTGCGTCCCCTTTGAAAAAGGCCCTTGTAAACTCTAAAGCTAGGGCTTTCGCTTTCATTTCCGTATGGATCGCCCGGATGTCCTGGACGTTGCCACGAGTCTGAATCAGGAATTTATCGACGTCTACATCGCCGCCCAGGATATACAGCCCTTCGGAAAGCTGGTTTACGACACCGCAAGATTCCGTATAGCCGTTGTTGACGGTACGGAAAGCGATGCCGGGTAGGGTCTGTTCCTGATTGTACTTATAGCTGTTTCCGGCGATCTCCATCCAAGGCAGCATTTCCAAGATAGCCGAATTTCGGGCGAAGGTTTGGATGACACCGCGTTGCAACACGTCGTTCGACAGCTTCGCGGCTTCAAGCAGGGTTAATGCCATGTGGGGTTGCCTCCTTTATTACTGTGTAAAACCTAAAATGGGCACAAAAAAAGAACGGTTTTGCCGTCCTACTTGCTTCCGTATGCTGCCCGTAATAGCTGTGCGGGGGTCAGTGTGTCCATGTCGATGGTCTGCACCAACCTAGGGTTTGTGGCGGCTCCCACTGGTTCTTCCCGTTTGAGTGAACGGAACAGCCCTTTCCCTTCGGCTTGGTTCAACCAATCCAACCGGGCCTCCGGGGGAAGATGCTTGGGAATTAGATCGTGGTATTCTTCCGGAATGGCTTTTAGCTTGGCGTCTAGCAACCCGGTAATCACAGATTCCAACTGTTCAACTCGTTTGGACGCTTCTTTTACTTGCGTTTTATGCTTGGTCAAATCGTCGGCAGTCGTTTTGTACAACTCTTCAAATTTACCCTGCTGCTCTTTTTGCGTGCGATCCTGATCGGCTTTTTCCGTCAGGAGTTCATCGAGTTTCTGTTGCAGGTCTTTATATTTGTTGTTCACTTCGTCGAACCGGGTTTTGGGGATCACAATATCCGAAGGTGTCTCCGCTTTATCTGTAACTTTCTGAAAATCCCCGGTAGGCTTCTGCTGTTCTGGACCGGTTTCTGGGGTCTGAACTTCTTTCGTTAATTCTTCTGCCATGTTACGTCCTCCCTGCCCGTTCGCTTGTTATCGGGGTGGAGTCCCCGTCGGGCATGTTATTGGCGGTAAAGTTTTTCGACGTTACCCCGATTGGTCGGAAAGAACCTTGGTGAAGTCTCCGATTTTCGGGTACTGTTTTGCCACAGTTTCTGCTGCTCGGATGGCCTTTTCTCGTAGAGATCGAGGAAGTAACGACAGGTCACGAATCGGGGAAATATGATGTTTGCAGTTGGGGTGAAAGATATTCCCGCTGTCTCTCAACTGTTGGTACGTGGGAAAACCGGTGGTCATGCCGTTGATCGAGATGACCATCCCCTCGAATACCCGGCAGGCATCGGTGGCTCCATGGGATGAAACAACCGCAAGGTCTACACCCCTTTCCAAGGTTTCGGTACGAACACCTTCCACATGGGCCTGGGTTAGCTTCGTCCGCACAACCATATCAGCGTACGTTGATAGCTTCCATCGCCGCCCAGCGGCATCGACAATTCCCACCCAGGCTTCATCGTGCAACCGCCGGGAGACTCCTTTAGCGGCCAGCTTTCTGGCGATCTCATTGGTCAAGGTTCGCCGTCCTTGCTGCTCTATCGCCCTCGACCTCATCGTATCGCCAACCATGGATCTTACAAGTTGCTTTACTTTCCGTTCCGTGTTTTTTGTCGCCAACAGGAGATCGCTGTAGGTGTCATTCATCAACGCTTCGACGGTCTGCCGGGCCAACATGGAAAAGGAAGATCGAGAAGCGGCCTCTGCCAGTGAAGTCGCCTCCCCCATGGATAGCAGGGCCGCTGCTTGCCCTTCTTGGAAGGCTCGGTTAATCGTCTCGTCACACCAGGCTTTAGTGGAATCGTCCAGCTCTTTGAGAATGAAGGCAATCTGGCTTATCAGGGATTCGGCCTGGGCTTGTTCCAAGCCAACGTTTGACGCCGCTTTCAACTTTTCAACGACTTCACGAAAGGCTTTTTTGTAGAATTTGACCAGTTGGTTCACATCCCGTTCATAGACGGGTTCCGGCGGTTTTGCCATTACGGTTCACCGCCTGGATCGGATGGCGATGAATCAAGGGAATTAAAAATGGACGGGTCAGCCGTGGCTTCTTCGTCCATCATCCGTCGCATTTCTGCGTCTGCCTGTTCTTCGGTGAGATCATCGAGCCACATGAGGGCCGATTTCTGGGAAATGGTCGCCTTCCCGCTGGTTCGGATGGACATCACGTTTGCCATCTCTGCGGCATCGTTAGGCAGGCCGTCTTTGAATTTAATCTTCGGTATCGTCAGTTCATAGGCGGATTCCGTTTGCTTAGATTTCTCTAACATCTGGGCTAAGACCAGGACCCGTTTCAATGCTTTGTCGTAATACTGCCGTTTGCGGTTTACTTTTGCCAACAGGGAATTTAGCCGCCATTTGATCGCCAACCCGGATGCCCCGCTGGTTCCTACATCCCCGGCTCCTAATGCAATTTCGGGAATTTCACAGCTGATTAGCAGCATGTTGATTAGTTTTTCCAACTCCATAAACGCAGCCTGCAGTTGACCATCCCAGGTAATGTACTGAGGAACCACGTCTTCCTTCCCCATCACCTCAAACACTTTATCGATGCCTGCCCGGAAAATGGGGTTCCCCTGTTCATCTTCGCCTAGGGTTCCGGTGGGTACGGCCATCGCCGGATCTGCGTGTTTATCGAGAATGCTGGAAATCTGGGATAGCCGGTGATTGATCTCATCGAAGAGGGCTTTATTTTCCGATAGGTCATCGATGCCTTCCCAGGTATCATCGGTGGAATAGTTGGGTACGTGGACTACAAGCGGAAAAGGAACGCCTGTTTCGATAGTCCTTCGTGCATCGGTGATTTCCGCATATATCTTCCATTCCAAAATTTCATTGTCCACCGAGATGTTGACCGGGTTCATGCGATACTGGGCGTACACGATTTCACCGGGGAAGTGGCTTTCCACATTCAAAATCCACCCTTCCCCGTTGGAGTCTCGCACCAACACCGGATAGGCGATATGATAGGCAAGAATCTTTCCTGCGTTAACCGGGGCCGTAACGGGAAACACGTATTCCGGGTTTTGGCTTTCAATAATCGCCCGGAAGGGGTCGTATTCTTTGTTTACAGCACCGCCGTACTCTTGCCCCCAGCGGACTTTATAAAATGAGTCCCCCCGGTAGGCATTGGAGAGAGCACTTTCATAATTCGTGATATGCAGTGCGTTCGATTCCACGATTCGTTCCAGGTTGATCTGCTCGGGGGAACCGTCTGCTTTGCCTGCAGAAAACGTGGGTTGCTCCCCAAACAGAAAATCAGACGATTTTTTACAGATGACACCGGGAAGGTTTGCGGAAATATAGATGATCTCGGCCTGCCGCCTGGATAGCCGGTTTTGCACCCGCTGGAATACATCAGTGTGATGACCGAGAAACAGCTTTTTGTTTTCCCGGTACCGTCGAATTCGTTTGCTATGTTCAAGCGGGGGGTAACTTTCCCCGATTCCGAACATGCCCATGGTACCCCTCCCTACAGTCCAACTGGTTTTTTGTGAAACACTCGCCGCTTCCCGGCCCCGCATAGTTCGACTGCCATTTGTAAGGCATCGGGTAGATCGTCATGATCATGACTTGGAAACTGCTCTAGCATTTCAAGCAGCAGCCGTTGGTGCCGCATAAAACGCAAAATCCCTTGCTCCACTAACGGTTCAAGGGATTCGATTCGTTCTTCTTTTTTGCCCCGGCTAACCACCGCTTTGAGTTTCGTGTGGTACACATTTCGCCGGGTTAGAAATTCCCGGAGTTGCCGGAAGAGATCATGCTGGGCTTGAACCGTTTCAATGGCAAAGACTTTATGCTTGTACTGCACGATTTTCTCTGCGGCCACCGCCAAGGCTTCATGGGCCGGGCACTTCTTCGCCCAGGCGTCGATAGCATATAACACTCCGGTTCGCCGATCCCTGGCGATGGTCACAATCGCATTGTAGTCCGAACGATTGCTTTTTCCCATCGCGATATCCCACGCCCCGAAATAATCCAAGGCACGGGTGTCGATTTCGCCGTAGTCGAAGAACGTGAAAAAAGCGGGCCGGAAGATTTGGCTTTCTTCATCGACGGGGTTGTTCATAAATTCCGAAGAAAACGCCCGTGAACCGATGTTTACCTTTTCGATCATCAGCTTTAGAAAAGGGAACCGGCTGGGCCATAACACTTCAATACCCCGTTCCATTTCAGTTTGGTTTGCCATATACCACCGGAGGGCATCGTCAAGGCGATCCGGATTTTCCACATCGCGGCAGATGGTTTCGAATTTCTCCCACAGGTCTTCCCGTTCGGGCCGGTTTAAGATCGCTGCATAGATTCGGCTTTCGAAGTCCGCCCGTTTCAATACCGAAGACAACAGGCCGGAAGCGTGAACGATGGTACCCATGTAAATAAAGGCCGTCCGGGTGGGATCTCCGATGGGCATGACAACAGAGTTGAACCAGTGCAGGTTTTTATCCCGCAGTTCTGGCGTGTTGGTGTTCTTGGCGGATTCGAGATCATCGAGGATAACCAGATCGGGCCGATAAGAGCCGTTTCGTTTCCCCCGAAGTTGCTTCCCCATTGAGGCCGCTTCAACCAGAACCCCGGAAGATGTCAGCATCGCTTCCTGGTTGTCTTTTTCATTCATCGACTTCCGGGGGCTGAGGAATTCTCCGAAATCCTCCCGTAGCTTTTCGTTAAACTTTAGCTGGCCGGAAATCCACTCGATGAACTTTTTACTCATTCCGTCTGTTTCGGAAATAATGAGGATATACTTTCGCTTGCCGTAAACAATCTGGTGAACAGGAAAGCAGTTGGATAGATAGGCACTTTTTGCATGGCCCCGTGGAGCTGCCCAGCCGATCCGGGCCGTTACGTTCTCTGCCGACACTTGATCCAGCAGGCGACACAACTCCCGGTGAAACTTTGGAGCATCGTCCATTTCGGTCCCTTCGGGGATAAGGTTCTGTTCATTCGCCGGGTTCTGGTCATCGGAAAAATACTCGTAACAAAAATACAGCACATCAGTTTCCGCCCGGTCGATTCGTCGAAGTTTTACGAGTTCTTTTAGATTGGCAATAAAGTCCGCCTGTTGAAACTCTGAAAGGCCGAGATTGGCCTCCGCCCGTTCATACAATCGGATTTTTTCTTCCAGCATCATGAGCCGTTTCTGTCGTTCGGCCCTGTTCAAGAGGTCCATACCTATTCACTTACCCCCACAGCCGCGTTCTTTGGGGCCAACGTTCGATCGAACCCGGGGACTTCGAGTATTTGTGCCACATAAGAAAACTGGCCGCTTAGAATGGCATTCAGCGGGCCAGTGATTTTAGGCAGCAACTCTTTGAAGTCGCTCCTTGGCAATCTGGATATATTGCGGTTCAAGTTCAAAAGAGATGAATCGACGTCCCGTTTTCTTCGCAGCTACACACTCACTTCCACTTCCTCCAAACGGAACAAGAATGAGGTCTCCATGATTGGATGATTTTCGGATAAGGAACTCAATAAGGGCTTCCGGCTTTTCATGGTTGTGTCGTAAACGGGCCGGAGGAACTCGGTCAAACGGTAGAATATCGGTGTGACGGGAGATTCCGTCTACCTCGTTTAAGTCCCGGCGGCCTTTCTGGCAAAACAGAATGTTTTCATATTGTCCGGCGTAGGCTCCTCGGAGATCACCCATCGACCGACCATTTTCATCCAGATAAGGCTGTTCTTTACCTGAAAGAACTTTTCTAACAGCGGTTGCTGAATTTTGACTTTATCCCACCGAGTAAACCAGTAAATATGGGAGTTTGTTTTCAAAACGCGGTTGATTTCCACAATCACCGATTCAAGAAAGTCCGCGTTGTCCAGTTCATCGTTTAAGATACCGTCTGACGACTTTAGGGGATATTTCTTTCGATTGCTTGACCGAAAGTTAATCCCGTATGGGGGATCGACCACTGCAAGGTCTATCGACATATCCGGCAATTGATGCATCCCCTCAATACAATCAAAGTGGTGAACTGTGTTAAGCTCCATAGCCCGATCATAATCCCCTTTCCGTGCAGACTACCCCTTACACTGGAAAATGCGGGCTATATAAAAGGGTTACAAGTTTTTGATAGATGAAAAATGAAAACCCCAGGCACATATCGCCAGGGGTCGCAGTTCTTTCGTCTGGGTTTGATTTAACAGTCAGCATGATCCTGTTTTATTTTACTTATATCAGCATCTGTCAAAGTATATTTAACGTCCTGGGCAAAATTTAGGGCTTTTTTTCGGTACATTTCCGGTTTTTCTTTACCCTCTGCCACTTTCATCCCCCCCTCCATTGGGCTGCTTACTTTCTGCATTATGTTACAATGTTTACCGCTATGTTATGTAAGAATCGTAAACCATTCGGGCCTTCGTAGGGGGACGGGAGACATGGAACCAGGGCACGATTTCGAAACGTTCAAAGTCGCGGGGTTACGTCCATTCCAGTTCGTTTACCGCAGCCACAAGATCGTCCGGTCCAGGTTGTGTGTAAATAATCGTCGTTGATATGCAGGGATCACCGTTTGCTTTTTGATGTCCCATCAGCCGGGCCACCACATCCAGCGGTATCTTCCGGCTTGCCAGTTCATGCCCGAAGGTATGCCGAAGCGAATGACAGGTCAAATGATCGATTCCGGTCATTACCCGGTACTTATCAATGATCACCTGGGCTGCCCTCGTTGTCATCTTGGGCGAACGGTTGGTGAAGAAAAGGTAATCGTCAGCCTGCCGGGGATATTCTGCTAGGTACGTTGTTAACACCTTTCGCACATCGGCATTCAAGGGGATTTCGCGGTACTTCCCGCCCTTACCGTTTCGTACAATCAGCAGACCTTTCCGGTCAGAAAGTTTAAGATCATACATTTTGACGTTTACCGTTTCGTTCACCCGCATCCCCGTATGTAAAAAGGTTGTAATTAATGTGAGATCCCGCAGGTTGCCATGTTGCCGTACCGTACGCACCAGCATGTTCTGTTCATTTCGAGTCAGCCACTTTATGTTCTGGGCCGGGGTCGCCACGTTCTTAACATCCGCCGCTGGGTTATCCGGTATTTGACCGCACTTAACGTAATAGTCGAAGATTACCCGGAGTTGCAATAGGGTTAATGCGATTGTCCGAGGTTTGTAACTATTTCCAGCCCACCTTTTGAAACGTGATATGTCCGATTGCAGCACCAGCCCCAGCCCGGAGCCCCCCCGGTGGGGGTGGGGTGGGGGTCCATTATTTGATACCGTTGTCATTGTCGGGTGCTCCGTATCAAACCAGCGTTTGAACCGGCCCCATGAAGCTGCATACTGTTTGACGGTAAGTGGACTTTTCCCTTGGCGTTCCAAGTCTGATAGAAAGTCTGCGATCATGGTTGCGTCCGCCCTTCTGCATATACGATCAAATATTTAGAGGATAACGGGACCAGAAACATGGGTTTGTGGGCTACAGTATAGCTCCTTTGATCGCATATGATAAAGAAGAAAGATCAAACGAAAAAGAAAAGCAGCCGCCCCAGATTCGGGGATAGCTGCTTTAAGAAATGGATTCCCATGGGCATATTCAGTTTACACAAGGATAAACTTGTCCGGCAAGAGGTAGTTGGATCATTCCCCCAGCATACGCTTTAATTCCGCGATTTCGTCTGCCAGGGATTCATTATTTCGAGTATCTTCCACCGTTGCCGATATTTCTTTAACGTCCGTCAGCTTGCCACGGTTCTTTAACAAGAGTTCTAGTGCCTTTAGCTGAGTCTTTTCATTATCAGCCCGCACAAGGCCACGTAACCGTACGTACGCTTCGGTAAGGAAATCTTCCATCACCATATCGGCAAGGTAATTCTGATAGGCCAGGAATTCGGGGTCTTGCTTCCATCGGTAAATAGTCCGGGCACTTACTCCGACCTGCTCCGCGATCTCCGCAATGGTCAGTCTGCCATCCAGTTCGTTACCCACGAAAAGTTCCGCTGCTTTCGCCTGCTCGGGAGCCACAGCGAATACGGGCCGTTTTCTTACTGCCATCCTATGATCACCTCCCTCCAGGACTTCACGGTTTTTCCTTCTACACTACTGCATGAAAAAGACCGCTTAATCAGCGGCCTGGTCAATGTCATATGTCCGTAAATCTCCGTTCATTATTTCTGCCTAAAGTGCAACTACAGAAAGCCCAGGTGCCATCAACTGCATTGACAGTGGCAACTCACGCTTTTCGGACTCGCCATGGTTAGCCCCTTTATCTCACTCACAAACAATACAGGACAATACCTAAGGCTTACAAGTTGGGGGCTTGGTTGCCTTGCGGTATATAACAGTATATGTACCGTATATAACAGTTAATATACAGTTATATAACCCTTATCTTTATATATACGGGATGCATATACCACATTCACTTCGTATAAGGGGGTTATGCAGTTCTGCATGTATAGAGACTGGTATACCTGTTATACCTTGGATCTCGTTATCCTTGTATGATTACCGGGATCTCTCTATTATTATTGAAACAGGAGACTCCCGCCACGCTGCCCTGCGATCGCCCACTCAACACGGTGTCGGAATTGGCGACGTCATGGGTTGTGCGGTCACATGTGCTTCGCTAGCATTATGTGTATGGAATTGTATTGGTAGAAGGATTGCGTAGAATACGTGGCCAAATAGCGGGGCCTGTGGGGGACTCATCTTTATAACCTTAACTTTTAACGGAGGTCGTATTAGAACTGCTAAATAAACTAAAAGAATGGGCGAGGTCTCTTAAACGGGATATTACGGTATTAGGGATAGCGTATAGTGATCCCCGTACTCCTCTGTACGCTAAAATTCTAATTGCGGTTATCATCGCTTATACTCTTAGTCCCATAGATCTGATCCCCGACTTTATACCTGTCCTCGGCTACCTAGATTAGCTCATACTCTTACCGTTGGGAATAGCTCTAGTGATAAAAATGATACCTCCACAGATACTTGATGAAGCAAGAAATAAGGCCACTGACCGTTCCACCGAAGAAAACAAAGGAAAATGGATTGCAGCAGGGGCGATAATTGTAATTTGGGTCGTCATATTTGGGTTAGTAATAAAATCCTATCTTGCCCAATAATCTTACCGGCTACTAACTAGATATTAATAAAAGCAGTCCAACCTCAAAGGCTGAACTGCTTCTTCTATATGGCGGCTATTCCAGTATTACTTAACAGCTATCTGACCGTCAACGAACTCCACTTTATACGTCGCAAATACCTTTTTCTCACCTGAGTTTTGATTCACCTGCATAACCTCAACAGTACCATTACCCTGTAGCGTAGCTTTATAATCCCAGCCAAAGACACTGGCTATCGGATAATCCACCAACTCCGTTTTTCCAAGTTCATCCCAGTTAATCGTACCGTCTGGATTTACGACCTTTTCATTTTTGGATTTAACCTGTTCAATTTTGTTCTGCAGTACAACGCTGAGTTGGCTGGCAATTTCGCTAGATGATGCCGATTGGACCTTGTCTACCACGTTGTTGACAGTACTACCGATGTCGGTGTTTGAATTAGAACATCCAGTTAGCGACAGTAAGCCAACGACGACGGTCGATGCAATGATTGTCCTTGACCAAGTTCGGTTCATTGAAAGCAAGACCTCCTCTAGTTGATTCGGTTATGTATAGTCAAGTAATATGGCTATGATGCTACCAATGTTATAAAAATATGTAGGATTGGCCACCGTCCTTGAAAAAAATAAAGCAGTCCAACCACGATGGGCTGAACTGCCTGTCTATTTAATAGGTGGGCTGTGGCTGGTGGGGTACAATAAAATGCAGTCTCTAATTTAATGTTATTATTTCAGTGTCTATTTTGCCGACGCTTTAAATAGCTTGTTTAATAATTTTCTCGATCTCTTTACACTTTTCTCTTATTTGTCGATCTATGACTTTCTGAGCATTTATCTTAGCTTGAATTTGGTTAACTATTTGGGTTTGCTGACCTTGGTCGAAATCTAATATTGGAAGTTCTTGAATCTGGCCTGGAAAAATATTAGTATTATTTCCCAACCCTTTTTTATTAGTATAAATCAAGTACTGAAACAATTCACTCCTAAAATAGTAATACGCAAATTTGGGATTGTATTCTTTTAGTCTTACACGCATCGTAAAGTCAGCAAAGATACCCTCAACGTCGTCATCCTCAATTAAAGCCACTTTACCTATTGTTCCCTCTCCTGAACGAGCTATTAGAATATCATTAAGTTTAATATTTTTATTTATATTATTTGCATAGAAAGAATCACTAACTTTCTTACAATCTTCTGATTCGAACTTCCATTTTTTAATATTTGACATGGCAATGTAATAATAATGTCCTTCGTCATCATATTGTCTAGGTAAAATGCCTTTTCCCAACACTATTGGTTCAGAAATAAAATCTTTAATTTTTTTATTTGTTATTGATTTCAAATAGTTCATTACGTAGTGAGCAGCTGGATTATGAAATTTGAAACTAAATCTTAAATCTTTATTGTTACTAAAATCCTTTTGTGTTAACGAATAACTATTTATTGATTTCAATTCATAAAATTTCCCAATGTCAAATTTTAAACTGGAATAGAAGATATCATTTATTATCTTAGTCTCACAAGTTTTCTGTTTATTTAATTGTTTTATTTCTGTTTCTATTTGCACGATTTTCTTACTTACTACTTGCTGTTTTTCAATGCTTAAATTTGGTATTTTTAAACTGCTAAACTCATCCTTAGAAAAATATTTTGAAAAGAAAACCTTTTTGAAATTAGGTTTGAAAATAAGATTGAAATACCATTTTACAAACGTTTTATCTATTAATGCTTCATCAATATTTATATGAAAGACATTTTGATTGATATAAATTGGATTTGATGAAATGAATGCTAAACCAACAGTCATAGCGTTTGAAATTAACAATGCACCTTTAGGTGCTTGATAAAGAGTTCTTTCTTCCTCTATTGCGTATTCAGTTATTTTTTCTGATGTGTCTCCGATTTCATAAGTAGAGGTATCAACATCTTGTAGTGTTAGAAAATCATAATTACCATTCCAGTAATACTCATTAAACCTAGATGGCGTTCTTCCTGATTTTATATCTTTTTCACTATCTTTATTTGCCAAAAAGAATTTCAAAGGCAATCCATCTTTATAATGAATTCGTGAATATTCTTTTAACCCAACCTTAGAGTCTAACCCAAAATCACTTAAACGAATAAACTTCATTTCCATACTATTTTCCTCATCTGATCTAATATTTTAACTACTTTATCTTGGCGTATTAATACATCTGAGGAAGTATAAGCGGTGAGTAATCCATTTTTGAAGTGAGCCAATAGCTTTTCATCAAGTCTCTCACAATAACTGTTTTTTAATCGCCATTTCTTTGAGTTATCCTTTTCATAGAATGTATTAATAATTGTATCAACTTCATTTTTTTCTAACTCCAGACGTTGAATTTCTGCCTTTTTCGCTTCTAAATCTTCTTGCCATTTTTGTATTTTCTTCTGATTTGCTTTATCTTGTCTCAAACATTCTTTTGCAATGTATTCCTCTAACTCTGATATTAAAGTTTGATGGATTAGAATTTTATCGTTGTATTCTTTTATTATGTCATCTTTTGAAATATAAGAAGGAGCAACTTCTTCATCATATAGATCATTTGGCATCGGCTTCTCGCCTCTTTTGGTACGTTTATAACCTACATTTTCAACCTCAGCCATAAAAATGGAATAATTAAGAATTTGAGATACTTCCCCAAAAACCCACCATGCATTCGTGAATCCAAATTGATCAGTTAAAATCTTTATCGTATTTCCCTGTTTCTTCTATTTCATCTAGGTATTTCTTTAGCAAAGATTTTATATCTAATATAGCATCTTCAGATACGATGTGATACTTAAGATATCTTTCTATGTTTTGTCGAATTTCCTTTTCTGTGTGCCCTTTAATTGATGGTAGCTTTTCTTGATCCTTACCTTCAATATAAACTTTAATATAGTTCTCTACTTTTGTTTTTAGAGCGGACCATTCCTTTGTAAATTTATCCCATTGCTTATTCCATTCTTTAACTTCATCAGCACTTTTCTTTTGAGCAAATAATAAACTGGTTTTTGTTGATGTATAAGGCTCGAAAGTAAGTTGGGGTAGACTAATAACTGCTTTTATAGTAAAATATTTGAATAAAAACAAACGGATGTATTTATTTTCTGTTGTATCATAAACACTTTCAGGTAGAACTACTCCTAATCTACCGCCTTCTTTAAGAAGTTGGTACCAACGTTCAATAAATAAATTTTCGCTATTCTTTTTACTTCCGAACAGAAAGCTTTTATCTAGTGTCTTTTTCGTCTCGTTATCAAGGTTTACGCTAAATGGTGGGTTACTAATAACAATGTCAAACGCATTATTAACATCTTTGTTACAATACAACATATCTGGTTCTTGAACTTGCAAAACGTTTTTATCTACATCGTTCTTTCTATATTCATTAAATGGCTTTAACCCGTCTTGTACAAAAATATTCGAAGCACCATCTCCATGCAATATCATATTTACCTTTGCTGCAGTTCCTAAGTCAAAGTTGATTTCTGCTCCATAGAGGTATTCCCTGGCCCATCTGTTTTCTTTGTAGTGAGGCATAAAATGTTCTTCAAACCAACCTCTTACTTGTAAACTGTTCTTAATCTTATTATTTTGCTTATATTTCAATTCTTTAGTTATTGCTTTCATTGCCTCAATTAAAAAGGTTCCACTTCCTACTGACGGGTCAATAATGTACGGTAGTTTCCCCCACTTATTTAATCTATCAAGTGCTAACTCGTCAATTTTTAAAGCGTAGCATATAAATTTAACTATTGGTGTTGGTGTAAAAAATTGACCTTTATTTTGTTTGAAACCGTCTCTGGTAATTTGTTCAAAAAAACCGCCTAGTATATCGGTATTATCTAAAGAGCTACGACCTTCTACAAACGAATAATTTTCTAAGGCTTGAATGGTATATACTAGTTTATTAAGTGGAAACTTATTTCGGTCAATAATTCGTGCATCCGCCAGCTGCTTTTCGTCGTTAACATTTAACTTTTGACTAAGTGCTTTTTTGTATAGTTCATTAATTCTTTCATAAACCTTTTCAGGATTTTCAATATTATCACCGTAGGCGTTAATTTGAAAATGGTATTCTTCCCCATCCTCCCTTTCGCTTTCATCCTGTATTTTAGCTAAAATGATATTTACAAGCGAATAAAAAATCTCGCTATCGTTGGTTCCGCCACCACCCCAAAGTACATTATGCAAATCTAAGGCAATTCCATTTATTTCTTCTTTTGTTATACTCTTTTGTAGATCAAATTTTTCATGACCTTTTATTTTTGGTTGTATTCTGGGTTTGCTGTAACCGGGTAATAAGATATTTCCAACTGAAGGCTCTCCTGCTTGGACCCAATCATCGTATTCCTGATACTTTTGAAAATCTATGATAATGGCTTTGTCACGTATATTCCCATCATTAAAGTCTACAGTGTAATAACACAAGTAATAAACTTTATTCTTTCTAGCTTCTTCTCTAGCAATTCCAAAAAGTTGCCCAATAATAGTTTTTTTACCATTTTCAAACTCCTTCGGAGATTTTACCTCGAAGAGATAGAATACATCTCCTTTATCGTCTCTTAAAATTAAGTCATTTTCACCCTTTTGTAGTCTGGTGCTTCTTCCTAAAGATATCTCGTACCTTTTTTCAATTTCAATATGCTCAGGTTTATAGTCTAACGTATTGATTAACTCATGTACCAAATATAATCTTACTATTTCCTCATCACCGCTAATGACTTTTGGGTCTTCGTGTTTAGTTATTTTATCTGTGTAGGATACCGATGCCTTAGCAAGACTAACTGAAACAGCTTTATTTTGATCACTGTTTACCAATTGTTCTACATGTTCTTTCCAGTTCATTCAGCTTATTTCCTCCTCTATGTTTTTGCGAAGGTTTAGCATAGTACATTATTCTACATTTTTCGCAGGGAATCCTTTAATATTTCACGGCACTTAATTATTACGAAAATATATGATAACAGAATTCAACAACGACTTTGTCTTTGTTATAGAAGTCGCCAGTTTGTTATCTTATTTTGTAATTTCGTGAACATACTCAGTAAGACCACCTTGATATATTGTTACTTTATCTTTTCCAAAGAATTTTTCATATCGCTTTTGAGCAACCTTATCTTTATAAAAAACGGCATGTATTTCTTTAGTATTTAATGAAAACTTTAACTGCGATGTTTTTAATAAGTGCCTAAATTCGAAATCTGCTTCAGGTAAAGAGTAACCAATAAAGATCCATCTATTGGCTTGATCGAGTATTTGTTCTGCAGCCAACCAAGAGCTTGTAAAAGCATGTGTTCTAAAAGATTTTTTATAGCTAAAGGTTGCTATGTGAGGACCTACTATAGAACCGCAGTTTAAACAATGATTTGAAAATATGTCTCGAAAATCTTTTCCGAACAACTCGAAGTCGGACTTAAGTAGTCCCGCCCTAACATGTAAAGACAATTTACGAGTCCGGTCGTATGTAATACTTCTACAATTATCGCAATATACCCAATTGCTTGAGCCGTGTATTTTACTAACTGCAACATATGGCTCTTTCCCTATATAATCTGATTCTTTTGATTTCGAATATATACAATAGTCGATTTTTGGATTCTGTACCGTTTTTTCTAAATGTCTTTCTAATACAATATCCCAGTTTAAAACTATAAAATGCGTATCTATTAAAGATCCGTTCAAATAAAAGTCAAGAAAATTAGCGATGTCGTCTGACTCATCGTAATTAGAATCTAAAATGGAAAATATTCTATAGATTAACATTCTACGTATAGCTCGAAGTTTTTGGGGGGTATATTTACTACCTAAGTTGTGTCCATTACCTGTAGATAAGTCAATTACTGTGAAGATATCTTCTAAAGGAGGCAGTTGTTTTGGATTAGTGTTCCATCCAAATACATCTTTAAGGAAATTTCTTAGTATTTCTGTAATAGCTCTATCATTCGGTTCATTAAACTCACGACTTAGTAACATTTTTGGAAAATCATTTTGTAATGGTAATCCAGCGTTTTTTGAAAAGCCTGCCCCTAATATCACTGCGGATCTCGTTTTGTGTAAAAACAAAAGTAAATACCCCATTTCAATAGCTAATACGCTACATTGTTTTTTATGTTACTATATTACTACAAAACTTACTGTAACTTTGTCGATTTTTGTCGTAAAATAACTACTGATTCAATAAATTTAACAAAAAACAACTGACCCTCCCCCACTGTTCTCTAATATCGTGGTTAACGATAAGGCAGTAGAAACGGGCGGTTGTTTTCTATTCTAACCGGCATATTGGCTGGGTAACGCGAATAACGCAAATTCCACCTAATTATTTCCTTCACCCTTTCAAACCGACCCCACAGAATGCCCTGTGTGCCTTTGAAAACGATCGGAAATACCATTCATACTAGAATGGGGGTTGAATTGGACGTGGGGAGTTACAGCGGCTCAATGGGTGAAGGGGATTTAGGGTGAAAATCGTCGATAGTTTTAGAGCAGATTTGACTCCGTGTTAGAAAAATCTTCTCTAAACCATCGGTAAAACCAACGAGAAGCTAGGAATGTTAACAATATTGTTATCCAAGTCCAATACCATGTCCAATGATTATAGATTATACAATTCGTGTAAGTTTCGAGAATCGCTTCAAATCCGGTTATTCCAGAGGTGAAAGCCACATAATGAACTAATTGTCTAAATGTGCCCTTTTTTCTGGATAGAACAAGTTGAACAAGACACAAATACCAGGATATACAATGAATTCAAAAGTTATACTGGACTTAGTTGCATTAGGCAAAAAACGAGTAGGATATTCGATAAGATTCCATTCAACAACCATAAGGCCGAAAATCCATGTAAGAGTTTGCTTAAAATAAGAACGGCATCACTTTTTTTACTCCTTGGAACTAACCAGATTAAGAGAGCGATAGTCACTATCATTGAAATAATTTCGATTGCTCTTTCTAACAGCATAGGGATGCCTCCAAGTTAAAATGAGAATTATTTCAATTATATCCATAAGCATCTTATCTGACGCAATTACCATTACCACACCGTCATAAAATTATAACCAACCCTCCCCACTTGCCTCCCAATGACGTGGCGTATCGGAAAAACCGTGAAGACGGGTGGTTGAGTTTTAATTATTGCCGATGGAAGTGTCGCTCTTTGACGGTTCTAATGTTCTTCCCACTGTTAGTACACCAAACTCCCACATGGTTTCCGTTACCAGGACAGCCTGCCCTTCTGTGCATTGAATAATTACGGATACATCGGGTAACTTTCCCGCATGTCTTCTGTGAATTCTCCTATTAATATAAAGGTATAATCCAAACCCTACACTAAAACCGATAAATGCCCCAAATAGCCCCCAAAGTATCGGTCCCCAAGTATAACTGAAACCCAACGTAGTACCAAGGACAGCACTAGCCGTAGCACAAGCAATACCTACCTCGATGCCATTGGAATAAAGATCACGTGGTTTACTTAAAAATTGGTTAGGATTTTTAGGAACAGTATCCATCGGAACTACCATAATGTTTTTTCTGGTAATTCCGCTATGTTCCAATACGGCTAATGCCTGCTCTAGCTCAAAGGAATGCTCAAATGTTCCGATAATCAACAATCGTATTCCCACCTATTCAGGGAACATCCGAACTTCGGAGTTTTGGTAGCGTTCAGCGAGAAACTGGCGTTGCTCTATTCGAAAAAGCCTATTATGTTCTTTAGCTATAATATACGCATAGTAGATCGACCCTCCGAGAACGGACGGCATAAAAAGCAGCCATTGAGGATGTAGAACGGCAATTGATTCTTGAATTTTTCCGAGTAAAAGAAGAATTAAAGACTCGTGTGCGTGTGATAATGTTAAATAAATCCACCACCACGCCATCGCATAGATCGCTAATGCGAACTGATGATTATATAACTGCCCTAACCCAGGAAAGAAGAAAGAGTATAACGCAGCTAACCAAGGTTTTTTTGGTTCTATATATTGAAACTCAAGTGGTCGAAGATTTACTGCTGGCAATCGTTCGTTTTCGATTTGAGCAAGATGACAGAGTTTGTTCTGAACTATGGCTGAACGGTAGCTATCCAATATTAGGATAAAATAAACAAGGACATATCCGAGAACCCAGCGGGGTTGAATTACGGATTTGACTAACTCAAATTTGCCGCCAAAAGAATAGATGATAGCTAAATTAAGATTAGTTAAACTATTAATGATCACTTCAACTAAAGTAAGGAACGTTCCTCGTATATATTGATTTAATAAATAGTGGCCAAAGCCTGGAAAAGCAGCAGTCCACCACGCGACCATATAAGGATTCTGGCGGTGTAAATGAGTAACTCCGTATACGCTTATAGTGGCTAGAGGGCGGCGAGACTGATTTTTCATCAGAGGGTACCTTCAAACATTAAGTGTTCTTTTATATATATATTTTGGTAATAGAGGTGAAAAATTATTCCGTTTTTTTAGGATTTGAGAAGCCGGGCTTCGTGACTGCTGTAAAACAAAAGTACCACCCCTCTCCACTGACCTCCCAATAACGTGGCTTACCGGCAAGGGACGTGAAAAAGGGTAGTTGCTGTTATTTTGATCGCTAGTTTACAAATATAATTGCCCTTGACGAAATATCACCTAATTATTTCCTCCACACTTCAAGCCCTACCCCACAGAATGCCCTCTGTGCCTCTGAAAACGATCAGCTATACCATTCATACCAGGATGGGGGTTGAAGTGGATGTGGGGAGTTACAGCGGGTGTGGTGGGGGATGGCTATCTTTAGGTGATTTCTGACGTCCAATATCAGACTTAATTACTTTTTAACATCTACTTTCAAGACGTACGATGAGTCACCATCCATCCACCAACAATAAATTTCAAATATGTACGATCCTTCTTCTTTTGGAACAGTAATTGTGTCGTTTTCGATATTGTACTTAACGGACTCATGACTGTTGTTCCAATGATTAACCGAAATATCAGAAGGCTTATCGTCAAAGCTAACTTTTAATTTAGCACCCGGTTTAACAGTTACTGACTCAATATATTTTGCGATTTCGGTCGGAGACGGATAATCTGCCTGAACATTAGTCCACCCGAATGTTCCTTGGGCTACCGGAACAACGTTACCTTCATATGTGACTGTAGGTTGTGGCGGTTTAGGTATTTCTCTTTGTGTCAACTGATCTTGTGAATTACAGCCCATCATAAGAATAACTAATAATATCAAGAACGTTGATAAAGTAACACGATGTTTCAAGATAGTACCCCCTTAAATATAGTTGTATATTAATTCCATCAAAAACACAGTATTCCTTTGTTGTAAAAGAAAAAACAGCCCCTCCCCACTGGCCTCCAATAACGTGGATTATCTGAGGACGGGCGGTTAAATTTTTACTATGGTCCACTGTTTTAATTGCAGGTCAACATCGCATAATACTGGTAATCATGAATCCGCCTGGGAGATCTGAACTTTGAGAAGTATCTTGAAAAAAGCCAACATCCGTTCAATTATCCTAACTGTCCTGCTGATCCTTTACGTCTTGATTTGGATTGAGTTAGATTATCGTAATACCGAGGAAGTCACGTACCGTGGACGTGCATATAAGTTGGGATACGATTTTTACGAGTATCTACCGCTTGAGCACATTAATATGCTTAAGATTAGTCAGCCAACTGGGGAACACGTTAACGGATATGAAGTTTATTCACACTGTGACATTGCCGAAGGTCAGACTAGAACCGTTCTTTATCTCAAACGTAAAGATGGCCGGTTTCGAGTTTATGGCTTGATCGGTGGGCCATAGGTACGAATAGAGCGATTTCACCTAATTATTTCCTCCACCCTTTAAACCCGAGCCCTTAGAATGCCCCCTACGCCTCTCAAGACGACCAACCATACCATTCATACCAAAGCGGGGGTAAAACTGGACGTCGGCCATCGCAGCGGCCTTATGTGGGGTGTGGGGGATGTGGGGTGATTATTAGTGGTGTTTTTACGGAAAAAAGGCCAATAATGGGCCAACGTTCGCTTGTCGGCCAACAATAACAACAGCCCGGCTTTTGCCGGACTGCTCGAACTCGCCTAGTTGAGCTCTATGCTTTCACCCTCACTCGACTCTAACACCGGGAATCTCATCGCGAGTTCGGTGCTCTTTTTAGCCGGATTATTTTCTGTTTCAGCTAGCCCACCCGGAACCGAAGTCAGATCGTAATTATTGGGCATTACACATTACCGTAACCTCCTGGGGTTAGGTTGCCCAAGGGGTGTGGTGTTGGAGTCGTAGGATGGGTTATAGAGTTTGATACTAAGATGGAGCTTGGATTAGGGTCTTGAAACTACAAAGATGTCTCCGAATGGGAGTTTAATTGCTTTAATTCTTCTATGAATTTTTCGGGTTGTTTCCCTATTTGTTCCAATCTTTTTAGTACTTTATTCCTTAATCTAAGGTAGTCTTCAGCGTTTTCGTTATATTTTAGTCTAGATATGTAACCATCTGGTCCGATCGTATAGCCTTTTGCACGTTCATTTATACGCAATTTAGGTTTCCCCAGTTCTTCAAACGAATCAGTGTTTAATATTTGTATTGGTGATGGGCGTATGCCCGCATAAGCTAAGTCTCTAATACATCCGTGTTGTAGCATCATGTCATAAATTTCAGCCATAATATTAGCCGTATCACTTCCAACAGCTGAAAGGATTTGTTTCGATAAAAACTCAATGTTTTGACTCATTGCATTTATCTGACTAAGTAAATTACTAACCCGTTCAGATTCACTGTCTTTTGTTAAGAAATTGTACATCATACTTGCCCATTGCTGTTTTAAGTATATTTCTATATCTTGAAATTCAGCAAAAGGAACAAGTGCGTTATTTATTGCATTACTTTTAACCTCTTCTACAAAGTTAAATATTTTAGTCGAACTTACGGAAGGATAAATGATTTTGGTCTCATCCACTTCGGGATTTTCTCGGTTTTTAATAAAGAAATTATACTCATTAAGAACTTGTTGTTCAACTAAAGCAAAAATTCGAGTTTTATTTTCAACAGCCGTCTTGTATTCATGATTAGTAATCGATTCTGGGGTTTCTTTATACTTTGATCCGTAATGACTTCCTATTATAAGAACAAATAACTGGCACGTCTGAACTTCGCTTAAACATGCGTCTTGAACATGTTGTCTCGGGTTATAAAAAACATTTCCATCTTCACTAAGTACGGGTTCAAAACCCATATTACGAATAAATAATTTCATGTTCTCTCGAATATAACGCAAATCATAAAAAGTAGAGCTCACAAAAACCCGAGGTAGTGGCATTTTTAATTCCTCCACATATTGGATTACCCCTCTTAGTTATACCTTGGAGACATAAAATCCTTTTTCTTATTAAATTTTTCTTCAAATTTTCCTTGGTTCATCTAAACTTTTTTTGGAATCGTTGTTTAATAGTTTACCGAATCTCTATCAAATTTTCACTCAACTCTCCACCCTTCAAAGTCCCCTGTAGTCTCACTGTAGTTCCCCCTAACGCTGCCCCCTTAAAAATCTCTAACGATCAAAAAAGCTCGCCTTAATTGGCGGGCTTTTAATGCTCTGTCCCCCTTAAACTAATCCCTCATTCTCCCAAGCAACGCCGACCTAACATCCCATATCTTACTCTCTGTTCAAATCAACGAAGATCGCTTAAAATTAGCCATTGAACAGGAACCGGATTAACAGGTCTTCCAATAGAGCAACTGACTTGTAATCAGTAGGTTGCGGGTTCAAGTCCTGACGCCGGCTCCACTACATATGCGGGTTAGCAGGATCACCAGGTGGAAGAGAGAACCAAAATGTGGTTACGGTGGTAGTTACGGAGGGGCATCTCTGGTGAAGCCATGGGGTTGAAATGGCCCGGTACGCAGGAGAAACCGACGGAGGCAGTGTGCTGACGGCGGTTTTTTGCGTTTCCGTTATTAACGAGGCCCGGTACGGGCCACGCTCCCTCCCCACTGCCGACACGGCAAAAGTAAAAAACCGGCGAAAGCTGTTGTGGGCCAGGGCCGGTTTTATATATGCGTTTGAAAAACCGCTTGCAGTGTTTCGGCTGTTGGGCGGTTATTTGCGTTGTTTGGGTGGCAGCTGATAGAAAGACCACCATTGGCGAGAGCTTTTAATAGATCGTCATTATATAAAAAGGCACCCTCGATATCTGCTAATCTTCCATCATTAATTCTTTTAGATAACATACGTGCAATATACTGTGCTAAAGAAGTGTGTTGATTAGTTCCGAGCCCCCCGACTTGAAGTCCTAAGCTTGAAACATCGTAGGATGAAGTTTATTAAATTCAATCGCTATCTGATATGCAGTCATAAAGGGCCTTCCAAAATGATGTGACGGTCTGGTTTATATGTTACGCCTGATAGAATTTGTCTAATTAAAGGCTCAAAATCGTAATTATCCCAGTTAGCTGGTGACATATTCAATGCCCTTTCTAAAGTTATTTAAACGGGGTAGTCGGTTATCTCCTCTTGGGAAATTACTTTTCAATTATGTCTCAAGAGAAACTAACCGACCACCGTTAAATTTATAATCGTAAAGTGTCACAAAGGAATATAGTTACGCTCTTATTTGATTTCCTCAGCCAACTCCAAAATAATCCCCTCTGGCCCACGAAGTAAGCATAACTTATAACTTTCTTTATATTGCTGTATCTCACTAATGATTTCCGTGCCCTTCTTTTTCAATTTGGCAACAATAGCTTCAATATCTTCAACGGCAAATGCAATATGTCGGATACCCAGCGTATTTGCAGAGGGTTTTAGAATACCTTGATCGTCCGACGGCGTATAAAATTTAAATAGCTCAATATTTGCCTGACCGTCTGGTGTCCTGAAAACTACACATTTTGCTTTAACGTTATTAAGTCCAACAACCCTATCCACCCATTCTCCGTCCACTTCTCCTTCCCCTAGCAATTCAAGTCCAAAATCGAGAAAAAACGCTTTAGTAACTAAAAGATCATTTACGACTACACCCACATGATCTATTCGATTAATCTTCATATCCCACATCTCCTGTGTTCCTGTTTTTTGCAATACCCCGAATTCAAATTCTAACATTCGGGTATGATTAGTTCCGATTAATCTATCTTCATAGGAGGAGCTAACCCGACTACCCCGTTTTATTAAATTACAAGAGACTTAAGCCTTCCCGTTGGCTTATAATTTTGTTCTTTGACGCCATTAGTCGACTTCCTCCTTTATCATAGCGTTATATTTATTGTATTGACTGTTAATCGGTTTCTTAACGTCAGGAAGCACATGACTATAGATATCCAGCGTAATCCGAATGCTCCCATGGCCCAACAATTCCTGAACCACTTTCGAATGTACCCGGCCTCAAGCAGCCGGATTGCGTACGTATGCCTCAAAGAATGCAGATTGGTCTTCGGAATCTCAGCTTTGGCCAGAAGACGATGAAGTTTCGTGGCCAAATTCCGCTGCGTAACCATCCGGCCTTTCTTCGTTGAGACAACCAACCCGTTATCTTCATAACCCTCTCCCTCACCCATCCTTTCGTATATTGCAGAACCTGCCAGCGTTTTAACTGCCTGACCATCCTCGGTTATCGGTATCCTCCGATACCCGTTTTTTCGTTTTTGACCAGTACGGTTCCCTTGGTCACTTCGATGTGGCCACGTTCTAAATTAATGTCGCCCCATTTCAAATGCCAGTAACTCCCCTACCCTCATTCCCGTTCCGAGCAGTAGTTTGAATGCGATCCACAGTCGGTCTTCTTCGGCGATGAACATAAATTCCTTCATTTGTTCTACGGTGAATACACTGATCTGCTGGGGGAGGTTTGGGGTTTCGGACGTGGTCAGCTGCGTACTTGGAGATCAGCCCATCATGACCAGCTTGCTTAAGGGCTGTTCTTGCGGTGGTGAGAATCAGTTCGACTGTTCGTGCGGCTAGGCCGGACTACCGTTTATCATTCAAGGCTTCTGAAGCTGAGTGGTTTGCAATGACTGGACCTTCACGTTGCCCAACTTCGGCTTCAAATGAAGCCGGGTATATACTCGTAGAACTCCCATGTTTTGGGACGCACGTTGGGTTGCACATATTGGTCAAGCCAGATATCGTTGGATCAACTGATTTCGGAGGCAGGTGTAGGTTATCTCTTGTGGGGGTGTGAATGGAAGTTAAAGCTATGGAGTCGGATTTTGGCCTTTTGTGTGATTTCGAAGCTGTGCATAATTTTATTAAAGTAACCGAAGGAAAGGAAATAGTATGATTCGATCAAAAGCCTTTATAATTATTATCGTTGTGCTCGCTATTATTGCCGTTCGAGTAAGAATAACGCACTTTGAGTGCCCATACTGCGGTCAGTCGTTTAAGGTACCACTCTGGAAATATATTTTTTCGTTCCATGTAGGGTTTCGTCGTTATGTCAAGTGCCCAAATTGCAATAAAAGAGCATTGATGTTGCCTAGGAGGGATAAAAAACCATAACAGCTAAATTACTTATAACAGAACACACAAATGGGTCAATTTTTCATAAAGTAATAGTGGGTACCGAGGATCGTTATAATGATGATCAAAATAGCCAAAGCTACAGTGCTTAACCGCTGGGAATGAACCCGGCGGTCATTTTTTTCATTCACACCGAAGACATCTCTACCATAAAATGGTATTGTAAGTAAACCCTCACTCGACTTTGAAAGGAGGAGTTCACATGGGTGCTACTTTTGCAGGTGGTTATGTGGGGTTCCCGACTGTAGTGGGACTTATTATTACTCTCATCGTTATTGGAGCTTTTTACCCTGCGATTATTGGCGTCGGTTACGCCGGTGACGGTTGTTAGTTAAAAGAGGAGGAATGAACATGGGTGCATGTGGGTGCGGCACAAGCGGAGGCTATATCGGAAATAGCATTGTTGCCTTGGCTATCTTGATTATCATTATAGCCATCCTCGGCACCGGATTTGGAATGGGCTTCGGTGCAAGTTTCTAATCGATAAATTTAATTCAAGCGTGCGGCGGCGGAAACTGCCCACGCTTGAATATTTTTTTCGGGCTTAGGTGATAATGAAACACCTGCTCCTTTCGATGTTCAAGATCGACTGATTTCAAGGGAAGCAGGTGTATGGTTATCTCTTGTGGGGCGGGAAGTGAAAAGTTATTGAGTAGTCGGTGAAAGAGTTTAATGGACTAAACCTAAGATTAGAAAATTCTCACTCGGCCTTTCTGTGTTTTTAAGAATAAAGGATCTGGTCGAATTTTGTCGAACAACCTCATATTAATGCAATTGAGAAAGGGGAACTTTTGTTGACTTTACGACAGAAATTATTAGCTGGTTTTCTTTCAATTATTTTATTACTGATTGTAACGAGTACGGTAGCAATATGGAAAATGGCCGATATGGGATTGGCCGCTCAAGAAATTCGAAAAACATCCGTTCCCAGTTTAGAAGACGGCGGATGGTTAAATGGTGCCGTATCAGATATACCTAGGATAGTATTAATGATATCTTTAGAAACTGATCCTCAAAAAATGAATAAAATTGAGTCAGAGCAATTAAACCCCTTACTGTCGAAAATTAATACACATCTAGCCATATATAGGGATAAATACGTAAATAGTGAAGAAGAAATAAAGTTATATAATTCCTTTATGAAGGATTGGTCGATTTATCTAGGTAAACTTCCTTCCATTATTGAAGCGGGAAAGGCGAATCGGTACGAACTGGCTAACCAGCGGATAATTGAGATTCAACCCACTTGGGAGAGAGCAAATAATACAGTTCAAAAACTTACCGAATATAATGCAGAGGAAGCTAAAGAAGATGCCCAAAACTCTATTGAAACTTATCAGCGGGGAAAATTATTTCTTATAATATCCAGCGTTATTGCCAGTATTGTAGGAGTGATTATCGCTCTTTGGATAGCAAGTCTAGTCTCAAATCCGATTATAAATCTTCAATTACTTATGAATAAAGCTGGAAGTGGAGATTTAACCGTTCAAGCTGAAGTTAAATCTAGCGATGAAATCGGACAATTAATGATATCGTTTAATCAAATGATTAGTAACCAAATTGATGTCGTAAAAGGAGTTGTTCAAGCCTCAGGTCAGGTAGCCGCGACCTCAGAAGAATTATCTTCATCCGCAGAACAAACATCAAAAGCGGCCGATCAAATTGGACAAAACGTTCAAGAGGTGGCCTCTGGCGTTGAAAAAACATCAAAGGCTGTAGACAACGCTAGTATAGTGGGACAGAAGATTGGAGACGCCATACAAACCATAACCGTTAATTCAGCGAAAATGAGTTCTTCCTCGACCGAAGTGCTCAGGGCTACAGAAAATGGTCTATGCTCAATCAAAAATGTAACAAATCAAATGGATATACTAAATTCTGTTGTAGAGGATTCGGCAAATACCATACATAACTTAGGCGAAAAGTCACAATCAATTAGCCAAATTGTTGATGTTATTACTAACATCGCTAGCCAGACGAATCTACTTGCTCTGAATGCAGCGATTGAAGCGGCACGAGCGGGTGAGATGGGGAGAGGTTTTGCCGTTGTAGCCGAAGAGGTTCGAAAATTAGCCGAAGAATCTTCAAAAGCTACTCAAGAAATCAGTACCTTAATTCTTGAAGTTCAAGCAGAAACAAAAAAAGCAGTAGAATCTATGAATAAAGGAACCTTAGAAGTCAAAAACAGTACGAATATGGTTCGTCAGTCTGGAGAACAGTTTCAAAAAATCGCAAAACTTGTAGATGGGGTTACACAACAGATCCACGATGTTTCGATATCAATAGAAGAAGTTTCTATTGCTAGCGAAGGCATGCAATCGTCCATGAAACAGATAAAAACTTTGGCCGAAAAATCATCGGCCGAAACTCAAGGGATTGCCGCCGCTTCCCAAGAACAGACAGCCTCTATGGAAGAGATTGCATCGGCATCTCAAAACCTAACTTACTTAGCCGAAGAATTACAGAGTCGGGTACAGACCTTCAAGTTATAGAATATTGGAAGGCGTGACCTCGTCGGGGCCACGCCTTTCCTTTTTCTAGAATATATAACAGTAACTTACTATTGTACGGTCTGCCGAAAAAACCGACAGGCGAATTCCACCGCTAATTATGGAGACCAGTTTGTCCTCACGACCGAGGGCGAATTCCGCCCATCCATACCGGAGACTACGTCCGACTACATATCAAGCGAGGGCATTCTAATCACATGACCGTTGCTTGTTTGGCGTGGGCTTTTTTATTGTCAAAGAGTGAAACAGCCCCCGTTGCCGTGGGACTGCGTCCGCGTTATTCTTTCTTTTTGGTTTTTAACGTGAATACAATGTTGGTATGGCTGATTCGCATATCGCGACGCTGCCCCCTAAAGTTCAGAACCGAGCTTTAACAAGGATTATATCGACTTAAAAAACACCTCAAGATCCCAACCAATACCGTTTAAATCATGATATTATTGATTAAAATAAAACATACAAGATTTTAAAGAAGGAGGACATTATGCAAAAAATTGTTCCACATTTATGGTATAACAAGGAAGCTAAAGAAGCCGCCTTGTTTTATATCAGTTTATTTGAGCAATCCAAACTATTAAATACAACAATTATTGAAAATACACCTTCAGGAGATGCAGAAATTGTAAGTTTTGAATTGGCGGGGCAACAATTTAGGGCAATTAGCGCAGGTCCGTACTTCCGATTTAACCCTTCAATTTCCTTGATGGTAGCTTGCTACTCCGTAGAAGAAGTTAATACTAAATGGATAGCTTTATTAGAAGGCGGAACTGAATTAATGCCACTTGGTGAATACCCCTTTAGTAAGTTGTATGGCTGGGTTCAGGACCGTTACGGTTTGTCTTGGCAGTTGATGCTAATAGATAGTAGGCAAACTGTTCAAAAGATTACACCAAATTTGCTTTTCTCAAATGAATCATGTGGGAAAGCTGAAGAAGCAGTAAAGTACTACGTCGAAATATTTGAGGATTCAGAAATAGGTATAATTAGCAGATATGGAGAGGGCGAAGCAGCGTCATCAGAGGCATAGGTGAATTATGTTGCTTTCAGAATTTGTAATGTTGAGTTTTCAGCAATGGATAATGCATTTGAGGTAGACTTCAGCTTTAATGAGGCATTTTCACTCATAGTAAACTGTAAAGATCAGGAAGAGATTGATTACTTCTAGGATAGGCTTTCATCTGTACCCGAGGCAGAGCAATGTGGATGGATACAAGATAAGTTTGGGGTTTCATGGCAGATTGTTCCGGAAACCATGAATGAGGTCCTGTTTAATGGAGCGAAGGATGAAATCCAAAGAGTTACTGAGGCCTTTTTGAAGATGAAAAAGTTTGATTTAAATGCCTTAGAAAAAGCACGTTTAGGAAATTGATACGGCGGGTAAATGATATAGAAAGCATTGTCATAGCAGTTTCCTTTCCGGCTCATACTGGCTTTCATGTAATGTTGGCTCAACAGGGCTTGATATTCTTTGCTGCAATATTGGTTGCCACGATCGGAGTGATGGATAAGGCCAGCAGTGGGTCGATATCTCTGAATCGCACTCTTTAGTGCCTGAATCACTAATTCCCGTGTCATTGTACTCCCGATAACCCAGCCCACAATGCATTTATGAAACAGGTCTTTTACGGTGGCTACATTTTCACGCATGAGCCGGTGTACACGCTTTCTACTGCACGGTTGTTGTTCCCGTACATCCGCCAAGATCTTGTCCACTCCATAAACGCCACCGCCGGCCTGATGGCTGTCTTTTAATGGCTTCGACCAATTGCGCGTCTGTCTGTTTTCTTTGGCCGGGTTACGTTTTTAAGCGTAATAATTGCTCCAAGAGACCTCAAATTATGCTTCAACACCAATCCACTGCAAGTCGCACTTGGGCTTCCATCGCCATAGGCAGTTGAGGGCGATATTCGTGCGAACGAGGATGCGAAATTAGGCAAAAGCAACATGGATTTGAAGTGACAAATATAAGGAGCCAACACTTTTCGCGCTATTTGCTCATTGGAGTTGTCGTTTTTCCCGGTGGAAAAGGTAGGCTGCTCGCCAAACAAAAATCGGCCGATTTCTTGCCAATCACACCGGGAAGGTTGGTCGGTATAAAGCAATTCCCATGTGCTGAAATAGTCCAATGAAAAAAAAGACGGGAAATATAACCTCTGTCGGTTTTTCGCATTTATCGCTTTAACCAATAAATATTTCCCTTGCTGTATTCCCTACCACATTACTTGAATAGGCATCAAATGTTGCTCCTATTAAACCACTAACAATTGGAATAGCTTTCCCTAAATTCACAATACCAGACTGACCGAACTTTGTTACTAACCTAAATCCTACAGCAGAATTTATCTTTTTGATAATTTCAACAGATACTTTTTGAATGGCTTGTTCGGTTACCTTCTGACCAATTTTGATTCCGACTTCCTTGAAAACTTCTTTTGCTGCATTTCCACATAGACACGTATAGGCAAATGTTTTTACTTTATCATCAACTATGTCATGTCCCCCCATATGGGCTATCGCAGCAACCATTCGTAATTGGACGTATATTACGCTTGAAACATTTGCCGGAACAGCGACTGGCAATGTAATAAGTCCACCTAGCCCACTTAAAAATCCTGAAGTAGCACACTTTGTGTTTTGCCAAAAGATCAGATCATCTACCTGTTCATGAATAGAACGATCATTCTTAAGATAACTTTCGGCTAAGCTTTGTGCGGATTCTAATCCAGGAACTTTCGTATTCACTGCTTTTTCGTACGCCCAGTCTAAGACATTGATTATTGCCCCTTGTTCTAGTGCCATGCAAACACTTCCTTGCTATGATTAGAATACTTCTCGCAATCTAACCTAAGAAACTATCCACGCTTAAACTTTTTGATTGCAATAATTAGATATCTTCGATAAAGACTACCAGTATTCCTTTTTCACTTATAAAAAGAAGGTGAATATACAGCTTGATTTTTAACATAACATTGCTCTTTCTACCCCGGATCTTGCACCTATAGCACCATTCATTTTGAAACATCATGAATGGTGGAACGGGAAAGGCACCGTTCTTCGAGGTTGATGACAACATTGTTTGTATTGTGAGAAGTTTCATTTCCATAATCGTTATTGACCACGCAGACAAGCAAAGAGCATGAACCTCGGTCCTACCAGTTCATGCTCTTTCTCGGATTTATTGGTTGAATATGTTGCTATACCGGTCTTTTTACCATAAATCTATCTGCGTTTTTCACAAATCCGTATTGTTCATACAGTCCATGTGCATCCAGTGTTCCTAAAATCCCGTTTAGACCCTTCAAATCTTCACTAGCTAGAATTGCCTCTACTAGTTTTTTGCCAATACCTTTACCTCGGTATTCTTCATCGATTATGACATCAGCTAACCAGTACATCGTTGCAAAATCTGAAACGATTCGAGCAAATCCAATTTGTCTGTTTCCGTGATAAACACCGAAACAAAGCGATGTTTCAATCGATTTGTTAATGGTTTCAAAAGATCTATTCTTTGCCCAATACGACGACGCCAAGAACTTATAAATCGTCTCACGGTTTATAAGTGACTTGTCACTGCTGATTAAATAATCTTCAAATTTAAGTTCCATAAAAATCCCCTTTTTAGTAACTACGCTAGGACGGCTGGACCAAAAGGATTATCTATAATTAACTTCCATTGCCCGTTTTGTTTTCTAAAGACCGATGTAGCAATAAATTGCGGAGGGTAGGAACTATCTTCGGAATCTGCTCCACTCAACGTCCACTTCGAAATAAATAAAGCTATTCCATCGGATTCGATCACATGAGTTTTTAATTGCTTCGCTTTTGAATTCGATTTTATAATTTCTTCGAAAGCTTTTCGTAATTGTGCTTTACCTTCAACTTGTTTACCGGGCTCTAATACTACAATAGCGTTGTGATCGTAGAAACTTAGTAAAGTGTCGATATCACCCTTATTCAGAGCACTATCCATTAGTTCTACGATCTCTTGAATACTGTTCGCAAACAAACAGCCACCCCTCCCTCGTTTTAGTAATACTTAAGTTTTCAACATACCTGCTTAATACCCTTTTACAGCGCGATTGGATTTCTACAAATCTTGTTATTTCCTCTTAATCCAAAAAAAACAAAAACCCTCTTGTAATACTCTTTTGGTTATTCTTCAGGCCTTTTCGGTTCGTTATAATCCGGCTCAGGTTCTGTACCGTCAATCCAACCGTATTTTTCTAACCACCGGTGGCTCTGAAAAAGAACCATCACGAGGAATGTCGTGAGGAATGCTGGATAGTATAAACCGGCGCCGCAAGCAATCCCCAAACCGGCGGCTACCCAGATAGCGGCAGCTGTTGTCAAGCCGACAATGTAATTAGCCCCCTGACGGTAAATGATGCCCGCGCCGATAAAGCCCACGCCACTCACAATTTGAGCGGCCACACGCAAGGGATCATGAACGACTTCATTTTCGGTAAAACCATAGCCGCCAACAAGGGTCATGAGGCAGCTGCCCAGAGCTACTAGCGCATGGGTTCGTACTCCACCGGGTTTGTGGTGTTTGGTCCGTTGGTAACCCATAATGAATCCTAGCAGAAGGGACAAGAGCAATCGTTGGGTAATCTCGTCATACAGGGGCATGTTCCGGTCCTCCAATACGACACCTGGTTTTATCAAAACCGTCAGAAATAAAGGGGTTACCAAAGGGTTTTCCAGGGTGAATTCAAATGCCTAATCAACCCTTCAAACCGTCTTACCTGTCTTATCTGTCTTACCTGTCTTACCTGTGTTTATTGTCACAATCATAATTCGCTTTGAAACGAAAAAAACCTGCTGATGTCTAGAAGAGCCTGTCTAAAAACTCGCCCTTAAAAGAATTGGCCTGTTTATTTTCTGTAATCCTCCCCGCTGTTGTTGCAAGGCAGCTACAGCTTATCTAGTAAAGCTTACTAAGTAAAGTTACAATAACAGTAGGATTAATTAGAAAGGCGGGTGGGGTTTAATGGGAATTAGGTTCGATGCTATCGGTATTTTCGTTGGTAATATCAAAAAAATGGTTGCCTTTTATCGTGATGTACTTGGCCTAGATATCGACTGGAACGAAGAAGGTCCCCATGCGGAATTCAAACATGAAGGAATCCGAGTGATGATGTATGAGCGAAAATTATTGCCGGGTTACTTGGGTACCGAAGTTTCCTTCCCTACCGGATTGAACGGAACTTTTGAACTGGCAATTGACTTACCTCTTTTTTCCGATGTAGATAAAGAATTCGAGAGAGTCGTTGGTCTTGGTGCTCAACCCATTGTATCACCTAGAAATGAACCTTGGGGAATGAGAACCTCTTACGTGGCCGATCCAGAAGGTAACTTAATTGAAATCGGCTCCTGGGGAAAGGGAGAACCAAAGTCGGTGTGATTTCAATTGGATTATCGATAATTCGTTTAGTTTCTGACTTTGATCACATCCTGCTTTACGCAAAATTGTTATAGTTTAGTTAAGACAATCAAACAATCTGAAGAGTACTTTAAGAAGGAAGGTAACGTCATGTTTAAATGGGATGAAAAGTATAGGGTGGGAATTAAACAGATTGACGAACAACATCAAGAATTATTTCGAATTGCCTCCAAGGTGTATGCGTTATTAAAGGAAAAAAATAAATCCGATAAATTCGATGATATTATTGAAGTATTAGAAGAACTACAACAATACACGGTCTATCACTTCAAGGCAGAAGAAGAATACATGCGTAAAATACATTTTAGCGGTTATTCTGTTCAAAAAGAAGAACACGATATGTTTATTGAAAAGTTTAAAGCCGTAGAGATATATAAAATTGATGAAAATCAAGAAGAATTTGTAAAAGATTTGCTTTACGATGTGTCAAAATGGATTATCCATCATATTCTAGAGGAAGATATGAAAATAGGTCGAACCTAGTTTTTATTAGGTGCTGAACTAAATAAGCTTCCCCATGGAGTTGATCATGATGGCTCAGAAGACAGTAGGTATATTTCTTTTTGACGAAGTCGAAGTGCTAGATTTTGCCGGTCCCTTCGAAGTGTTTTCCCTTACAACTGTACCGAATACCGATATAAGACCGTTTAAAGTCGAAACAGTTTCTGAAAAAGGCATGATCATATCCGCTCGCAATGGACTCAAAGTGCAGCCTGATTATAATTTTCAAAATGCCCCAAAGTTTGATATTTTAATTGTTCCAGGTGGTTATGGAGCCGAAGAGACAGAACTTCATAACCCAAATGTTATTACATGGTTACGAAAACAGAAAGAACGGGTGGAACTGATTTGTTCAGTTTGTACAGGAGCTTTTTTACTCGCTAAAGCCGGTATACTGGATGGTAAGAAAGCAACCACACACTGGATGGATATGAGCCGATTCGAAGCCGAGTTCCCAAACGTTTCCGTAACTAGAGACGTAAAATATGTGGATGAAGGTTCAGTTATCACTTCCGGCGGAATCTCCGCTGGTATAAATATGTCCTTTTACGTGGTTCAAAAACTGCTCGGCCATGAGACTGCACAGGCTACAGCAAGAAGAATGGAATTCGATATTAATCTTAGTTGCAGGTGAGCTAATTGAACATACAAATCTGGGGTATAAAGAAGTGCCAGGATACAAGAAAGGCTGAACGATATTTTAAGGAGCGCAGAATCAAATTCCAATTTATCGATTTAGCGGTTAAAGGCTTGAGCAAAGGCGAGTTTAGCAACGTTAAAGCTGCGGTTGGGCTGGAAAATCTGATCGATAAGGAAGGTAAAGAATATGCCAGGCAAAATCTCAAGTACCTGGTGCATGAGATTGAAGAGGTTTTAATGGAGAATCCATTGCTATTCAAGACGCCGATCGTGAGGAATGGGAAGTTAGCAACAGTCGGTTATCGGCCTGATGTTTGGGGGAAATGGGATTAGCCCGTTAGCATTCAGTAATAGTAAATTTAGTTGTTTCTAATAGATGTACAAGCTATTAAACCTTCTTGTACATAGAATAACAGTGGCATCCGTACTGTAGTGACCGTCCCATCGACGGTCTTTTTTCTTTCACACCCAATCCCCATTTCCCATAAAATGGTATTGTAGTTGTTCAATTCATTTGAAAGGAGGACCCTTGTATGGCCGTTGTTGCTGGTGGTTACGTTGGGTTCCCTACCGTAGTAGGTCTTGCTATCGCACTCATCGTGATTGGAGCATTTTATCCTGCTATTATCGGCGTCGGGTATGTGGGTAATCCCTGTTAATTACGAAAGGAGGAAGGACAATGGGCGCATGTGGCGGCGTGGCCGGGGGCTATATCGGCAATAGCATTGTTGCGTTGGCCATCTTGATTATCATCATAGCTATCCTCGGTACCGGGTTTGGCATGGGTTTTGGTGTAGGCTATTAAACAATAAGCGCTTTTTCCCTACGCGTGCGGTGGTGAAAACTACCCACGCTTTTTCATTTTCAGCGTAATAGAAAAAAGACCCTAGCTTACGAAAAAGCAAGAGTCTTTTTCCGGGCGATTATTTTTTGTCCGATTTATCGTCGTTATCATCTTTAGCGATTTGGGCTAAAAGATCGTACCACCCTTTTTGATTGTTCCAGGGAACGGCACTCTGCGCATCGATTGTCGCTTCTAGGGCATCACCATCTTTTCCTGCCACGAGTTTCGGTCTTTCTTCAATGGACAACAGCCTCACCTCCATGGCTATAGGATGCCCGTTCACTGAGACCGCCTTACCGCATGATTTTTCGGTGGTTGAAGAGCCCGTAGGTCGATTAATCGACGAATACCCCTCTGGCAATGTCGATGACTCGTCCGCCAACCCAGATCCGAATTTCACCGTCTTTTTCCTCTGCTTGCAGACGGAGCAAAGAAGGACGAGCTACGGCAAAACCTTGCTCAACTCGAATATTGATGCAGGATTGATCGAAGTAACGATGTTTAACAAGATAACCAGCTAAACAACCGTTGGCGCTTCCGGTAGCCGGGTCTTCAGGAATTCCCAGATAATCGACAAATACACGTACATGGAGATCATTTTCCGGTCGGATCGTTTGAGGGGCAAAGACAAGAATCGGTTTTGCGTTGGTCTGTCTCACCAGCTTCATATATTTCTCCCGATGGACTTGACAGCTCTTGACCGCATCAAGCGTCTTTAAGGGTACGATAATCGCCGCCAATCCTGTTGAAACCTCCTGAATCGGATAACGGTTATCAAAATTCGACTCATCGATCTGTAGAACTTGAGCCAGTTCAGTTATTGAAAAAGCCGTGCCAAATTCTGGCGGCAACTGCCGCATGATGGCCTCTTCCTTCCCATCTTCACGACGGGCGAAAGTAACGGGAACTTTACCCGCCTTTAGATTGAGCGTAACCGTTGAAGGGGCTCCGCCAAGAAGTTCTCGTCGAATTACGTGAGCTGTCCCTAAAGTGGGATGGCCTGCAAAGGGGACTTCTTCCTGAGGGGTGAAGATTCGCACATCAAAGCCACCATCACGAGGTTCGTCGGAAAGGATAAAGGTTGTTTCAGAGTAATTCATCTCGATGGCAATCTGTTGCATTTCCAATTCAGTCAGTTTGCCGGCGTGACGGACAACAGAAAGTTGGTTACCAGCATACTTATTTTCTGCAAAAACATCGACAATATAAAAAATTCGCTCCATGGAATTCCCTCCTCATTCCCTTCTTCCTATTTTGTAGCTTAATAATTCCCCAGATTAACGAAAAATCCTTTCTTTTTGCATAGTTTCGTCACAGGTTCGATAACCGTGGGAATAGAAAAAGCCCTAGAAGGAACCTACGTTCCATCAGGGCACTTTGTGGAAATCTGTTACAATTACCATTTTTACCGTCCTCAAACTACTAGATCGGTTTTAAGCTAAAGAATTCGCCTTTAGGTAAACAACTGTTTGATTTCGCTAATCAGTACTTTATAGTTAAGTATAAGATGACTGAGAATAAATCCAATCATCCCAAAGCCTAAACATACATGAAGGTCTTTGAACAAAACGATCGGCATTCCTGCAAATATCAAGGAGGAACCGGGTCCATGAGGGGTCATTAACAGCCCAATCCCAGAGAAAACTACCACAATACCGAATGTGAGTGTGATAAAGGAAGTGATACCTCTAATTTTGCTTAGCGGTAGGAGGCTATTATTCCTTAATTTATTAGATGTAGCCTTTGAACTCATGATGACCCCCGATATTCTTAAATTTTCTGGTTTTATATAAATATACCGTAGAAGTTAGAAAATATTCCATATTTTTGAGTCCACCTCTTTAATCCTCCAAATTAAACGTTCATGACCCGTCCGGTTAAGGTTACGATGCAAAGGGTTCAATAAAAAAAGAGCCCTTGGCAACGAACCAAGGACTCCTATTTCAACTCAATTTCATCAATTTAGTTACTGTTCTTTTTCTTGCTCAAGCATGTCTTTGATTTGATGAGATAAGTCCTCATAAAAAGAGTCTGTAAAAAGGTAGCTCTCCTGATTTCCAACCAGCTGTACCACGGCACATCCTCCTTCGATTGCTGAAACATTCGGAATTTTGCCTACAAGTATCTCTTAGCATACAGTATACAATACATCGTATTTCTGTCAACAACAGCTATACACTTCCGAATCTTCTATTTCAGAATGTACAATACCGTTCACAGTCTTGTCCAATATCTTAGATAGCAGGCTTCAAAAAAACGTTCATGACCCGTCCGGTTACAGAATACGACGCTAATCTTTTACAAAAAAACCGCCGGCTATCGTCGGCGGAAAATCATAAGCTTTTTTATATTCCAGAGTGACCAAAACCACCGGATCCACGATGAGTTTCTTCAAAAGATTCCACTTCAGTCAAAGTTACTTGATGAAAAACGGGTTGAAATACCAGTTGCGCGACCCGGTCCCCTTTTTTAATGTCCACATACCTTTGTCCTAAGTTAATCAAGATAACCCCAATATCTCCGGTGTAATCAGCGTCAATCGTCCCCGGTGAATTTAAGAGTGTAATTCCATGTTTTAAAGCCAGTCCGCTCCGTGGACGGACCTGGGCTTCCATCCCTTCTCCCATTTGGATAGCGATACCCGTTCGAACAAGCACCCGTTCTCCGGGAAAGATGCGCAATTGTTCAAAGGAATCATAGTAGGGATCACTCGCATTTTCAGGGTTTACGATGTCTAACACATGGAGATCAAAGCCGCTAGCCAGATAAGTCTGTCGCTTCGGTATCATGGCATTTTCATGTAGTTTCTTGAAGGATACTTTCATTTGGTTTCGCCCTTCCTCCTCGGTCTTACAAAAGATGAGACCATCTATGGAATAAATTTTATGGCTTTTATTCAATAATTTCAAATGCCCGTTTTTATGAGTTGGCATTCCGTATCGATGCGTAAGAGTGAACTGGTAAAAATCAGCCATTGACGGGTGGCATGGGATAAATAGCGGTACTTATTCCAAATCACTGTTAAATTCCAGTAGATCTGAGGATCTCTTAAGGGTAAAACTTTGACTTGATCAGAATTCACTTTCTCGCAAATCCTTTGGGGGAGTAAGGCTATTCCTAATTGAGATGCCACCATTTCGGTCATAAAATCCCATTGAGAGCTCTGGCAGATGATTTTAGGCTTGTAACCGCAAAGATTACAGCGTTCAATAATTCGATCGTAAAGCGAAAAATCTTCCCGGTAAAAAACAAAGGATTCATCTTTTAGTTCGGAATAATCTACGACCTGTTTTTTACTCAATCGGTGATTCCCTGGAACGATCAGCATCAATGGTTCTTTTACGAAGGAAAACATCGAAAGGGTTTGTTTCTTTTCAGGAATAGTACAGACCACGCCGATATCTAGTGTTCCCTCACTAATTCCCTGTTCAATCTTTTTTGATCCTATCTCGACCAACTGGATAGTGATTTGCGGAAACGCCTTTTTGAATTCTCCGATTAAACGAGGAAATGGACTCGAACCAGCATTCGGCGGTATGCCGATGCGTATGTTTCCCTTTTTTATATTCATAACGTCGGAAAGTTCAGAGGTCAAGTTTTGAAAAGAGGCCAGAATCTGTTGGGCTTGTCCCAACACCGCTTTGCCTGCATCGGTTAGTTCAATTTGCTTAGCCGAGCGATGAAATAGTGTCACACCGAGTTCATCTTCGAGAATCTTTATTGTTTTGCTGATCGAAGGTTGAGAAATATGTAACACTTGAGAAGCTTTCGTAAAGCTTCGATGTCGTGCGACTTCGATAAAATATTCCAAGTGGCGTACATCCACGAAAAATACCCTCCGTAGCTTAATATTACAGAACTCATCCAAACAAAGTAATTCGATGCCCATATCTTAACACGAATTAGATTGTGATTGAAAGCACTTGGTGAATTAAGTTCATAAAAGTAAAAAAGAATCCAGAATTATGTTATTCCGGACTCTCTTAATACCTTATATTTGATTTAAATTAAACAATGTTACGGCGAGCTCTCTGATTCTGCACGAGGATATAGATAGCAACTCCCAGATTGATAGCTGCGACAATTCCGTAGTAAAAGAGCATGTCCCACCACCATCCAAACAGCAGCAGGGATAAACTCACTATCCACGGTCTCATCGTCATCCCTGCCGTCGGGGTGGCTGGTTCTATTTGATCGTCTACAGATGGGGTTATAGTCGTTGAGTTGGTTCCCCAAAATCGCTCTTTTACGAAAGGCCAGGATTGGTACAAAGCCGGGCCGGCAAGAACAGCGATCATAACCATTAAGAGATACTGTTGTCCCGGTCCTCCCGGCCACAGCACCGTTAAGAATAAATATATCGGAAGAATAATGGCCATTACGGAAAAAATGGAACTTTTCATAAAAAAACCCTCCCTAATGTAGCTTTACCTAGGAGAAGGGTTCTCATACCATATATATCCACAGAAAAGAAATTTTCTGGTTTCGAATATGAGGGGCAGGTCCTAGTTACAGAAGGACTGCGGTCTGATGTCTGATTTTTTCGTATCCCCTATCATATTTCTAGGAGCAATGATTTGCCCGTTATTGGCCCATCTCAATCCCTAATCCGACCATCTTTTCTGTTGGGAGGTGTAAGGTACCTTTTTTCCCTGCCGGAGTGCCCGGCAGGGTTTCTTTTTTCACTAAATCCCACTTACCTCCATTTCAACTCTACCCTGGCATTATCCGTGATAGGTGTTGCAAAATCGCTGAGAAAACCGTTGACGTAAATATCTAATTTGGTTTTTCCGGCAGGAGGGGCGGGGTCAAAACCAATATGCAGCAATAACTCCGAGAGGATCAGATCGGCTGATCTTCCGGCTTTAACGATAATGTTGTCCCCATCGTTCAACATCTCATCACCCGTAGCCGGTTGACCGTTAAGGTAGATTGCAGCAGGTTGACCAGGAAAAGTCCAAGTCTTGTCGTTGACAAAAACCCGCAGAGGTTTCCCCTCCCACTTCGGCAGATCTACGATATCCTTTAAGACCAAACCGCTTATACGGGAAGAACGGACCGAAATCCGATCTCCACTTTTGACAGGTTCTGTCAGTTTGACGGGAGAATCGTTGAGCAACACTTCCGGTGTCGAAACGGGGACCGTCTTTTCTATGCCGTTCAATACGTACCGGACAGAATGTTCTTCATTTAAAGCCTCTAGATTGCCCACAGCGTCCAGCAGATGAGCGATCGTCTCTAGGGGTTGAAAGCGAATTCTCGCACCATCTAGCAGAGGAGTATCTAATGACGCTGCCTTCCCATTCATGCTGAGTTGAGGTTCCATATGAACCGGTTGACCGTTAATCTCAACATCTAAAGCAGTGAGATTGGGAACTACGTCACCGATGCAACCGCTCCCATCAGCTCCGCGCTTGGAACCTTCGAATTGTATCTTATCACCGGGATTGACGGGGCTGTCCAACCTGCCCTCATTCCCATTGACAGTGATTTTGGCCGGCTCTCCCAGAGTACCTCGCAGAATTTTCACTTGACCATTAACCTCTACCGTCATGGCGAGTCCCGGCAATCCATGGATTTGTCGCAGACTCACTCCGGCGGCCACTAAGGCGTCACCGACAGAACCTAATTGCATATTGAATAACCGGACGGGTTCGTCATTCACGGTCACTTCATAGAAACCCAACGTCTGATGTTTTACGGAGGTAAAGGCGATACCGACAGGCGTGACAAATTCAGGTCCCTTCATGTCTTCTAAGTTGCCGCTGAGGTCCCGGAGGCTCTCCCGCCCTCGGACACCTACCCGTTCACGAGGGAGTCCTAATGCTTCGGCCAGTTTAGCCGGCAACAGCGGAGTCAACGAGCCCCCACCGACGAGGATGACCGCCTGCGGTGTTTTTCCATTTAGGTCAATGATCTTATCAGCAATTTGGCAAGCCAAGTGTTCCACCGCGGGCCCTAAGGATGTAATCATTTCCTGAACATCCAGTTCTTGTTCAAAGCCGAGGACATCACAGATTTGAATCGTATCCTTGATCATAGTAATGTTAACAGACTTATCGTATCCCAGCAGTACCGCTTGCAAGGCTCGTTTGGCTCTTTCTCCTTCGCCAAATTCAAGCAAGTATTTTTGACAGATTTGTTCAGTCATTTCATCGCCAGCGATAGGAACCATCGCATAGGCCGTAACTGTTCCACCGGAAGTGATCGCAATATCAGAAGTACCAGCACCGACATCGACTAAAGCTAAGTTGAGTTGGCGCATATTCGGTGGGATGACCACACTGATGGCGGCAATCGGTTCCAATGTAAGGCTCTTCATTTCTAAATCTACCCGTTGCAACACCGAGAAAAGCGAATCTACGACGACGCGAGGCAAGAATGTACCAATCACTTCGATTTCGGCATTTAATCCCCGTTGACCGACGAGGTTTCCGATCGTTTGCCCTTCCAAGTAATAGTTAACTACGCTATATCCGACACAATGGTAGTCCTTCACAGAATCTCCGCCGTCGATCTTCAATGCTTTCTGCGCATTCTGTACCGCCGTTAGTTCCAGTGCAAAGACGTCTTCCGACGTATACTCCTGCAAAGAGGGCGATTGACGACCCACCCGGCCCCGGGCGATTTTCAGCGCCCGCCCGGCGGCCGCGACAGCTACCTCTTTTAAGGGTTGGTTAAACTGGCTTTCTAACCTCTGTTTTATCCGGCGGACTACGTTGGATACCTGCACCACATCGTGAATCTGCCCGTCCAACATGGCCCGGTGGCGATGTTCTTCCATCGCCGTATGTAAGATTTCCAATCCTTCTTCTTTTTCTCGCGCGATAATCCCGACGACACTCCGGGTTCCGATATCCAAAGCAAAAATAAAGTCATTAGTAGACATAATGCAGTCCTCCTGGTATGCAAAAATGCCGCTTGTCCTCTTTCGACCCGGCGGCATTCATTTCCTGCAATCGTGGCTAAGAACCTGCTACACCTCGTTTCCTTCACTCACACCCCCGAAAAGATTCTAGGCGGAGAGAAGATCGAGAAAATCGGATTTACTGAGGCCTGCTTGATGTAAGATGCCCATTAGCGTACCCTTTTTTAGGTCCTTTTGATTTCCCGGAATGGTCACAGAGAGAACCGTTCCTGAACCGGCTTTCACCATTCGAAGGTGACTGCCTCGCTGACGAATCGGTTCGAATCCTTCCCGGTGAAGAAGCTTAGCTACTTCTAGACCAGAAACTGTAGGTAATCGACCGGACATCCCCAAGACAGGTTCACCTCCAGTTTCCTCCGGAGGTGTAGCAGGATCAACAGTAGTTTTTCCTTTTCCGCACATTTTACCAGTTTAGTTTTTTACCATCATTATCTCGAACCGCTCATGCATAAAAAAAGGCCACTGCGAGAACCTAGAAGTAGTGTAATTCGGCGATAGTCACCTATGGGAGATGATGGTCTATTATACGTCGCTGGTACTTGCTTCCTCTTCTGCTGGCTCTGTTCGCACTGCACCCTGTTTTTGCGGAAGCGACAGAGACTGAAGGCGAGCAAGAAAGAGATACCCTTTCGATTCCCGAAAGTTTATCCGGAAAAACAATCCTTCAATTGTCCTTGCTGGGCTATCGGATCACAGCACCTATGGAAGTGGATGCCACTGCTTATGACGCTTGTATTTACTGTTGTGGAAAAAGCGACGGCATTACGAAAACGGGACAAAAAGCCCTACCGTGGTACACGGTGGCTGTCGATCCCGATGTCATTCCGCTAGGCACTAAAGTCTATGTGCCTGCTTTTGGAAGGGTTTTTGAAGCCCAAGACATTGGGGGAAAAATCCGTGGTAGACGAATGGACTTTTTTCTGCCTGATCATGAATCGGCGATTAGTTTCGGGAGACAACCTCTTCAAGTCTTTCTTTTGTCGGGGCCAGAAAAGCAACAGCGGATAGACCTTCCGCAGAATATGATGGTTTGGGCGCCAACGAAAGGGTCCGATTAGCTCTTACTCGATACGTCCCTTATAGTTATCTTGCCACAGTTGTACGTACCGTTCAGCATTCCCTTTGAACCGCTCTGCCTCTTCGGGAGTCAATGTCTTGATAAGCTTTGCAGGGTTTCCCATGATTAAACTGTAGGGTGGGAATTCCTTACCAGGGGGAACTAAGGAATGAGCACCTACGACAGAATGTTCTCCGATGCGAGCATTGTCCAGAATGATGGCGCCGATTCCAATCAGCGAATAATCACCGATTTTGGCACTGTGAATGATGGCACCATGACCGACAGTGACCCAATTACCGACTTCCATGGGATGAAAGTGGTCCGTGTGTAGGACCGCATTATCTTGAACATTTGAATACTCACCAACAATGATCGGCTGGCCGCAGTCGCCACGAGCGACAACGTTAAACCAAAGACTGCTGCCTTTTTTTATCGTCACTTGACCACCCACAACAGCGGTCGGTGCAATGTAGGTGTCTGGATCAATCTGGGGCGTATGCACACCGATAGTAAATATAGGCATTAAGCAGACCTCCATTACAACCCTTTACGCTCTAGATTATTTATTTGATAGCCGTGGCTATTTTATGCGTAACTAGAGAAAACGCCCCGTACGGGGCGTTTTGTTATCGGCTCGTTTTCTTTGTTTTGAAGCTGTTGAACATGACTCCAAACATTGCAAAAGGCCAGCCAAGCCACATGACCCATTTCGAATGAGTCGTGAGGCTTTTCCATTGTCTCTCCACAGCGTCATCAGCTCTCATCCAAAACCAAAAAGCGTAACCGGCTCCTATATAGACGAGTAGGAATACGACGAATGCAAAAATAGACTCCACCCCCTTGATTATGTTTTTTGATAAAAGAATGTGGCCGCCGTAGTTAAGCCAAGTTCACGAGCTTGGAAAATCTGTTCCGTTGAACCGGTAAACAGAATCCCTCCTTTGCGCATGGCTTGATGAAACCGCTTATAGAGCATGGTTTTCGTCTCTTCTGTAAAGTATATGACGACATTTCGGCAAAGAATGAGGTCAAAATTAGACTCAAAGGAATCTTTCAACAGGTTTTGTTGTTGAAATTTTACCTGCCTTTTGACTTCATCTTTTACCCGGAAGAATCCGCCGCCTTGGTCATCAAAGTATTTCTTCACCATTTCCGGAGACATGTTGGCCAGCGATTTGGCCGAATATATCCCTAGCTGTGCTTTTCTCAGTACTTCTTTGTCGATATCGGTAGCCAAGACCTTATTTCGCAAGTCACAACGAGATTCCATCATCGTCATGGCTAAGCTATAAGGTTCTTCTCCGGTGGAACAACCGGCAGACCAAACTTTTAATTGGGGATTTTCTTTTAACAACAGGGGAAGTATTTTGTTCGTCAATACGTCCCATTGGCCGGGGTTGCGAAAAAATTCTGACACGTTAATTGTTAGATGATCGATGAATTTGCGGTACTGTTCAGCATCTTTGTCGATTAAGTTGAAATAGCTGAGCAGGTCGTTGACTCCCTGTGAGCGCATGAGCGTACGTATCCGTCTTTCCATTTGAGGACGTTTGTAATTGCCTAAATCTAATCCGCTTTTGGCGTGCACTTTTTTTATGAATAACTCGTATTCGTCACCTACAGTCACGGATTGGCCTCCCTTAGTGTTTTTTATAACCTTTACTTCGTGAACAGCTAGAAAGATTCCTGCTTTTGAATAAAACAAAAAAGCGGTGAAGAAGACACCGCTTTTTAATCAGACTCTCTTTGGAGGCGCTGATAATGAACATGTTTCTTGTTTCCTTCCACTCCAATCAATATGGCTCCGATAATCTTTCCCTTTCCTTGATGAATACGATAGATAGCTTCCTTCACCGTATCGATATGGCAATAACGAGTGCGCACGTTCAACACAGTTCCGTGAGCCAGTCCTGCCAAGATGATGGAATCTGTAACTGATACGATGGGCGGACTATCGATAAGTACTACGTCATACCTATCGACAATTTCATTCAACATGTTTTTTATGTACTGTCCCGATAAAAGTTCTGGAGGGTTCGGGGGCAAAGGACCGCTCGTCATGATATCTAGTCCCGGATAAGAACTAGGGGTCAACACTTTTTGGAAGGGGAGGTTGTTTAAAAGGATGTTGCTTAAACCATAATGATTGTTTATACCAAAAAATTTGTGTTGTACAGGCCTACGTAAGTCTCCGTCGATGAGCAATGTTCTTAACCCGGTTTGAGCAAATGTAACCGCCATATTCGCCGTAATATTTGAATTCCCTTCCTTGGGTTCTGTACTCGTACATAAAATCACCTTTTTATCTTTGTCTAAGGCTTGATAACGCATACCAGTACAGATGGCTCTGTATAGTTCTATGACAGGGGAATTAGGTATTTCCAGCATGTCCGGCGATACATCATCATAACTGACATTTTTATATTCTCTTCTCGGATACCAGATGATGTTTTGCTTTTTATCTCTACTTTTAGTTTTATAGCAGTAAGGCACACTGCCCAGATAAGGGATCTTCAATTTACGCAAGATATCCATTTTCGATTTGATCGTTTTATCTAACAACTCCACCGAGAAGGCAATTACGACCGAAATCGTAAATCCAAGGATGAGTCCAATAGTTACATTGAAAGAGAGGTTCGGTTTGATTGGAGCTGTAGGGGTGCTTGCCGGAGAAGCGAATTTGACTGTTGTCTCGCCTTGATTCACCGACTTAGCGATGCGTATGTCTGTCAGTTTTTGATGTAGTACATTACGTGTTTTATCTAGACGATCGACATTCCCTTTTAGTCGGTCATGCTCCATCTGTTTTACCGTTAATTCTTCCTGAACGCTTTCCCAGCGTGCTCGTAATGCGGCGATGGCATTCTCAATGGTCAGGAGCTTCGCTTTCTTTCCTTCCAACTCATATTGCTTTTGCCGTAGCTGTCTCAGTAAAGAATAATAATCGGAATTATCGATTGTTCTTTCTTTAGTTCCGTCTTTGATTGAAATCATAGGTGAAGTATTTTCTATCCGATTGTTGAGTTCATTTATTAAGCCGTTCAATTCCTCGACTTCAACTTCCGCGAGCATTTTGTTTTTTTCATACTCCAATAGGAGATCAGAAATGTTTTGAATGTCTTTGGACAATAAATCTGGGTTGCGAGGCTGAATTAAAAAATTATTTAATGTAGAAACGGCGTTTTGATAGTTTTTTTCTTCTTCGTTCGTTTGTTGTTCCAACAAAGCTCCCGATTTCGTTAACTTTTCCAGGTTAGTTTCCGTAATGAAGTTAACAAATTCGGAATCGAGCGTATTGGCGATATTGGCCGCTAATACAGGATCGGAATGATCGACACGAACTTCGATCAAGTTGGTATCTTTGATCAGGGAAGCCGAGATCATCCCTTGGAGACTAGACGGATTGTTGTCTGTCAATCCAAGTTTATTAATGACACGCTGTAAGACGCCATCGCTTTTTATCTGAGTCACATAAGATTGCATGGTATAATCGGGCATTTTCGAGGCCAATGAGATGACGTCTTCTAAATCCAATTGTTCCATCTTACGGCCGATCTGTTTAGAGTCATCGGCTTGAAGGACCATTAACAGCGATCGAGCCTCATAAACCGGCGTAAGGATATATTTACTGATAAAAGCAGAAATAAAGACTGCTAATAAAGTTAACGAAAGAATAAGAGCCACTTTTTTCTGCAATAGAGTCAACAGGTATAAAAGGTCAATCTCAAGTGTGTTCGGTTCTTCACTGTTCTTTTCGAACATGAATATGTTACCTCTCCTTAAAGTTTAGGAAAGATCCCACCACTTTACCATAGCAGTGAACCCTTAAACCGAATTAATAAACTTATATTCGACGGAAATCTATGACTTAGATTTTACGAATTAGGTAATTTATTCTACGAAAACTTAATAATTCCTTCTTATCATTTCAGTACGTGTAAATGTTTTGTTTAAAAGAAAAATCCCTTGGCATACTGCCAAGGGCACAGAACGCAGTGGCTCCGCTGCCACACCTGCGTTGGAAATATAATCCATTATAGTCTATGCAATTCACTGGGGTCTTTATGACCATTTTTTTGGGTTCTTTTCGTTCCTGTTTTTTGATCCACCTGGGAAGCGAGCGGAATGAGTTCACCGGGCATTTCTGTTTGAAAGAGTTCATCATCATCAAATACTTCTATCATGGTCCTAGTTTTGCCCGGATAAAATCAAAATATAAGCCTTTGATTAGCTGTTTTTGACGGCCGCTTGGGCTGCGGCTAGACGAGCGATGGGAACCCGGTAGGGGCTGCAGGAGACAAAGTCCAAACCGATGAGATGGCAAAACTCGATGGACGAAGGCTCGCCGCCATGTTCACCGCAGATACCTACAAGCAGTTCGGGACGGGTCGCACGGCCTTTTTCCACGGCGATCTTCATCAGTTGGCCGACGCCTTCTCGATCCAGCACGATGAAGGGGTTTTCCGGGAGGATCTTACGATCTCTGTAATAGCCAAGGAACTTCGATTCGGCATCGTCACGAGAGAAGCCAAAGGTGGTCTGGGTGAGGTCGTTCGTACCGAAGGAGAAGAACTGAGCCTCTTTGGCGATTTGATCGGCCGTGAGGGCTGCCCGAGGCACTTCGATCATGGTACCTACAGTGTATTCAAATTTGACACCCGTCTCAGCCATTACCGCTTCGGCTGTATCGACAACCAGTTGACGCAGGAACGCCAACTCATTAATGTGAACGACCAGCGGAATTTCCACTTCAGGCTCTACCTCGTAGCCCTCTTGTACCAATTGGGCTACAGCTTGGAAAATAGCCCGCGCTTGCATCCCGTAAATTTCCGGGTAGGTGATCCCTAAGCGGCATCCCCGGTGACCGAGCATGGGGTTAAATTCGTGGAGGGTGCGGACTTTTTTCAGCAGTGCTTCCGTCTCTTCCAGCTTAGACAGAATAGCTTCTTTTTGATCGTCAGCGTATTCTAAAGCACAGCGCATTTTCGTGACTTCTACGACTAGGTCTTCCTCATTGGGCAAGAACTCGTGGAGAGGAGGATCGAGCAGACGAATACAAACAGGGAATCCGGACATGGCTTTGAGGATACCATAGAAGTCTTCTTGCTGCATGGGAAGCAGTTTGGCTAAGGCGACCTGCCGTTCTTCTAAGTTCTGGGACAGGATCATTTCCTGTACGATAGGGAGTCTCTCTTGGGCCATGAACATATGCTCCGTACGGCAAAGACCGATACCGGTAGCGCCGAAAGCCCGCGCTTGTGCTGCCTCTTGTGGTTTATCAGCGTTGGCTCGAACACCGATGGTCCGGATTTCATCAGCCCAGGACAGCAGGGTCTGGAATTCACTGGTGAGTTCCGGTTCGAGCATCGGTACAACGCCTTCAATCACCCGTCCCGTAGATCCATCGATTGAGATGGTATCGCCTTTTTTGTAGGCTTTCAAATCGCCTGCAGCAGTCGGAACGACGAACTCTTGACGTGCATAGTCGATGCGCAAGCTTTCGCAGCCGCAGACACAAGTCTTGCCCATCTGGCGGGCGACGACAGCAGCGTGGGAGGTCATACCGCCACGGCTGGTCAAGATGCCTTGGGCTTGAACGATCCCGTGAATGTCATCGGGCGTCGTTTCGGTCCGGACGAGGATGATTTTTTCTCCTGTTTTTCCGAGAGCTTCTGCTTCATCGGCGTCAAAGACAATTTTGCCAGAGGCGGCGCCGGGGGAGGCAGGCAAACCGGTGGCAATGACGGTCAGTTTGGCCGTCGGGTCGATTCGGCGGTGAAGCAACTGATCCAGATGTTCCGGCTCGACTCGCTGGATCGCTTCCTCTTTGCTGATCAAACCTTCTTCGACCATGTCTACGGCGATCTTCACGGCAGCGGCGGCAGTACGTTTTCCGTTACGGGTCTGCAGCATCCAAAGTTTTCCGCCTTGAATGGTGAATTCAATGTCCTGCATGTTTCGATAATGTTTCTCGAGAATACCGCAGATATTGACAAACTGATCGAAGACTGCCGGCATTTCTTCTTGAAGAAGAGAGATATGTAAAGGAGTCCGAATACCAGCGACAACATCTTCCCCTTGAGCATTGATCAAGTATTCACCGTAGAGAGTCTTTTCCCCGGTCGAAGGGTTGCGGGTGAAGGCTACACCAGTGCCGCAGTCATTACCCATGTTACCGAAGACCATCGACTGCACATTGACAGCGGTGCCAAGATCATCGGGGATCTTGTGGATTTGACGATAGATGATGGCGCGATCGTTATTCCAAGAGGAGAAGACTGCACGGATGGCTCCTTCTAACTGAGCCATCGGGTCTTGAGGGAACAATTGTCCGGTTGTCTTCTTGACCATCACTTTGAAGTCTTCAATCATGGCGCTCAGCGACTCAGGGCTCAGTTCATTATCAAAACGAACGCCTTGTTTGTCTCGGTAGGATTCTAAAATGTGTTCGAACTCGGCATGGGAAGCTCCGAGAACGACGTCAGAATACATCTGAATAAAGCGACGGTAGCAGTCGAGGGCAAAGCGACGATTCTGGGTCGCTTCGGTCAGACCGTTTACGGTTTCATCGTTCAACCCCAGGTTCAGGATCGTGTCCATCATCCCCGGCATCGAGAAGACAGCACCGGAGCGAACCGACACGAGCAGAGGATTTTGCGGGTCTCCGAATTTTTTCCCTAGTTTCGCTTCGACTTGTTCGAGAGCCGCTTTCACCTGGCTCATCAAAGACTCGGGAAAGTCTTTTCCATGATCATAGTAAGCATTACATGCTTCTGTAGTGATCGTAAGACCGGGAGGTACAGGCAGACCGATATTGGTCATCTCGGCCAAGTTGGCCCCTTTTCCTCCGAGAAGGGATTTCATCTCCGCTTTCCCTTCTTCAAATAGATAGACCCATTTCTTAGACATTCCGTTCCCCCCGATAGTAATATTCTAAAACTTTGGCGGCAGTTTCTTCTACCGCTTTGTTCGTGACATTGATAATGGGACACCCGACTCGCTTCATGATGGAATCGGCATATTCCAGTTCACCCATGATTCGTTCAAAACTGGCGTAATCGGCTGTGCCAGCCAAGCCCAGTGTCTTTAATCGTTCTGTACGGATGCCATTGAGAAGACTTGGCGAGATGGTCAATCCGATGACTTTTCGCCGAGGCAATTGGAACAGTTCTTCCGGTGGCGCTACTTCTGGGACTAAGGGGACGTTGGCTGCTTTTATTCGCTTGTGAGCCAAGTACATACAGACCGGCGTTTTGGATGTCCGGGACACACCGATTAGGATGACATCGGCATGCAGAATGCCGCGAGGATCTTTTCCGTCGTCATATTTGACGGCGAACTCGATAGCCTCGACTTTCCGAAAGTATTGTTCATCCAGTTGATGCAGCAGTCCTGGTTTCAGAGCCGGCTGCAAGTTGGTCAACTTCTGTATCCCTTGAATCATCGGTCCCATGATGTCCACAGTCTGAATACCTTTTTCCTGGGCCATCTGCAGCAGCGCTTCTTTCATCTCCTGAATCACCAGGGTGTAAGCGATGATGCAAGGTTTGCCTGCTGCTTCGTCGATGATATCTGCAATATGGCACTTTTCTGATACATAAGGCACTCTCTTGATCTCCACCCCGCTGCCGTCAAACTGACTGGCGGCGGCACGAACAACAAACTCTGCCGTTTCGCCGATGGAGTCGGAGACAACATAGACAACGGGCTTTACACCATTGGCAGTAGAGATTTTGTTCCCCTCCCCGGTTTCATTCACCGTCTGTTCACAGAACTTCCTTAATTCTCTCCGTCACCAAGTTCTACAAATAATCGGGTGATATTCGTCTTCGTCAACCGGCCAACCACTTCCAGCCGCTCTTCCCCGTTGGGCATCACATAAGTTCGGACAACCGGCAGAGCGTCAATCTGATGAGCGATAAGCCGTCTGGCAGCCAGGTAAACGGTGTCATCAGGAGTGATGGTAACGATGTTGGGCATCCGTGTCATCACCATGCCGATAGGCATTTTATGAACGTCTCCCCCGCCGATGGCGATTTTTAAGAGATCTTTTCGGGATACAATGCCGACTAAATACCCTTCCCCGTCCACCACGGATAAGGTACCTACATCTTCGGTGAACATGGTGACTACAGCGTCATAGACACTGGCCGACTCCCTCACGACGATGGCCAGGGATTTGATGTCTTTCACCCGTAGTTTTCCGATAGCCCGAGCGACTAATGTATTTCCTGAGCGGCTGTTGTAATAATAGCCCACTCGAGGACGAGCTTCCAGAATACCAGACATGGTGAGAATAGCCAGGTCAGGTCGTAATGTGGCACGAGTCAGATTCAACAAATCAGCGATCTGTTCACCTGTGATGGGACCACGTTCTTTAACAATCTGTACGATTTTGACCTGACGTTCGGACAGTTCGATAGTTGTCACCACCCTATGGAAAAGTTCACCTGGTCGCCATAATTATGACATACTAAATCTAATTATGACCTACAATGATATATACTATATCCACTGACCTTTTCCTGCTGCGATCAAGCAATTTTTGCTTATATTTTCACAAAAATAGACCTTCGCTGGTGTAGTTACGGTGTCGGAATGATCTTTCTCCAGTGTTTCCCTACGTAAATAGGGGTGTATTGGCTTCGCAGAAGCCAATACACCCCTATTGTTACGATTTGAACATCCCTTTTATTCTAGTCGACAATTTTACTTAAATCGGCAATGCCTGCCGTCAAGCCGACGACCTCATTCAGCAGGGCTAAGCGGTTTTCTCGCACGTCAGCCTTCTCCGCCATGACCATAACCGCATCAAAAAAGTGGTCTACAGCCGGACGCAGTTCAGCGAGCGCTCGTAAAGTCACATCATAGTCGCTTTGAGACTGTTCGATCTTCGCTTGCGCTTGTTCGAGGGCCTCGTAAAGTTCTTTCTCCGATGGAGATTCGAACAGTTCGGGACGAATCGGCTCTTGACCGCCCTTTTTAGCCAGATTGGCGGCCCGGGTATAGGCTGTAATCAATGCAGAGAAGGCATCGACACTCCGCAAAGCCGTCAGTGCTTTGGCCCGTTTAAACACTTCGAGGGGTTGATCAATCCCTTCGGCGAGGACAGCCTCGATGACATCATATCGAATCCCTTCTTCGCCGAGGAGATAACGCAGCCGCTGCCGGAAAAATTCGGCCAGGTCTTTTTCGACCTCTTCCAAGCTTCGAGCCGGAGTTATCGCTTTTTGATACAAGTGATACGCTTGCTCGATCGCCGTCGACAGCGACAAGGACAGGTTCCCGCTGAGGATGATCTGGCAAATCCCTTGGGCTTGACGACGAAGGGCATAAGGATCTTGGGAACCGGTCGGAATGATGCCGATGGAAAAACAGCCGACGATAGCATCGAGTTTATCGGCCAAAGCGACGAGAGTACCTTCTGTCGTCTTCGGCGTCTCGTCTCCGGAGAAGCGAGGTTGATAATGTTCCCGGATAGCCTGAGCGACGGTGGGCTCTTCTCCCGAGAGACGAGCATATTTCTCTCCCATGATGCCTTGCAGTTCTGGGAACTCGTAGACCATGTGAGTGACCAAGTCAGCCTTGGCTAGCTGGGCTGCCCGCATCGCCCGCTGTTTCACATCGCCGGAAAAGCCCAGATGGTCAGCTAAGATGCCGGTCAAGGCGATTTCCCGTTCAACCCGTTCATAGACGGTTCCTAAACTCTCTTGGAAAACGATCTTTTTCAGTTTATCGGCAAAAGCGGCCAGCGGTTGTTTTTGGTCTTCCGCATAGAAGAAAGCAGCATCAGACAAACGAGCACGCAGAACTTTCTCATTGCCCTGGCGGACCACATCCAGATGGTCGGCATTGCCGTTGCGAACGGTGATGAACTTAGGCAACAGCTTTCCTTCCCCGTCTTTGACCGGGTAATAACGTTGGTGCTCTTTCATCGGCGTGATGATCACTTCCGCAGGCAAGTGCATGAAGGAGGGATCGACTTGTCCACACAGTGCCGTTGGATATTCAACGAGATGATTGATTTCCTCGAGCAGACCAGGATCTTCTTCCACAGTCCCGCCCTCTGAAGCGGCCAGGTCGGTAATTTGCTGCCAGATCATAGCTTTACGCTTCTCATGATCGACGACGACAAAAGCTTGCTCCATCTTTTCCAGGTATTCGCCAGGATTGGCCAGCGTAATCGATCCGCCACCGAGGAAGCGGTGACCTGTAGTCGTCCGTCCGGCAATGACTCCTTCGATCTCGAGAGGCAGGATGTCTTCCCCAAAAAGGGCGACGAGCCGGCGGATGGGGCGGGCAAAACGGGTATCTCCCCAAGCCCAACGCATCGGTTTCGGGAAGTTTAATCCAGATATACAGTTTCGCAAGAGTTGAGGGAGCACTTCTTGGGCGGAACGCCCTGTTTCTTTGCGGATTGCATATACATAAGGTACGCCCGAAAGTTCTTTCGTGATCAGTGACGAAATGTCGACCCCTTGGGAACGGGCAAATCCTTGCACCGCTTTGGTGGGGTTTCCCTCACTGTCATAGGCTGCTTTGACGGCAGGGCCTTTTACTTCCAACTCCAGATCATCTTGACGGGTCGCAACGCCTTTGACCATGAGCACCAAGCGTCGAGGCGTTCCGTATGTTTTTGTCTCAGTGAAGGAAAGCCGGACTTCTTGCAAACCTTTATCGGCGAGATCTTTTAATTGAGCCAGAGTCGGGGCCATAAACTTCGCCGGGATTTCTTCTGTACCGATCTCTAGCAGTAAATCGCGAGTTTCCACGGGTATCCTCCTCAACGTCCTTAGAATTAATCCAGACCGAGCTTTGCTCGCAGAGCCTTATCTTTGATCAGCGGATAACCGAGTTTTTCCCGCTGTTTTACATAGCCCTGGGCACAGACACGGGCCAAATTACGGACCCTGGCGATGTAACCCGTCCGTTCCGTTACCGAGATGGCACCTCTGGCGTCGAGCAGGTTGAAGGTGTGCGAACACTTCAATACATAATCATAAGCGGGTTGAACGAGGCCTTTTTCAATCACTCGCAGAGCCTCTTTTTCATACATGTCGAAGAAGGTAAAAAGCGCCTCCACATCGGCTAACTCGAAATTGTAATGAGAGTAATCCACTTCCCCTTGGTGATGAACATCGCCGTATGTGATGCCGTCCACCCATTCAATATCAAAGACAGAATCTTTTTGCTGAATGAAGGTCGCTATCCGTTCCAAACCATAGGTGATTTCCGCACAGACAGGTTTACAGTCGATGCCTCCGCATTGCTGGAAGTAGGTGAATTGGGTGACCTCCATTCCGTCGAGCCATACTTCCCAACCGAGTCCCCAAGCGCCCAAAGTGGGCGATTCCCAGTTGTCTTCAACAAAACGAATGTCATGCTTCAGTGGGTCAATGCCCAGGCGGCGCAGGCTGTCCAGGTACATCTCCAAGACGTCATCGGGCGACGGCTTGAGGATGACTTGATATTGATAATAATGTTGTAAACGGTTCGGGTTTTCGCCGTAGCGACCGTCAGTAGGACGACGAGACGGTTCCACATAAGCCACATTCCAAGGCTCCGGTCCCAAAGCCCGCAAAAAAGTGGCAGGGTTCATCGTACCAGCCCCTTTTTCGATATCGTAGGGCTGTTGGATGATGCACCCTTGTTCACCCCAGAACTGGTTCAGTGATAAGATGATCTCTTGAAAATTCACGTCCGGGTACCCTCCTTGAACGGAAATGCCATATTTACGCACACTCTTGGTGAAATATCCAGAGTGGAACAAACTTCATTTTAACATAAAACGATTCCGAATCGAAATGCAGTCGTATTAAAATCTGCAAACAAAGGCGTGCCCTGGAAACCACTCTGGATTCCAGGGCATCAAGGTTCTTTACTCCTGCTGAAATCAGCCTTTCCCGTCGATAAATCCTCCAATACGCTCCAGGAGCGAACATGGCCGTCATGACGGCAGCGAATCGTGTCTCGCAACATCTTGGTCACTTGACCCATCACCTTTTCCCCGGCTTTGATTCGTTCGATATGACGGGGATCCATCATCAACATATGGCGCAGAAGTGCGATCGTGCTGGCGGCGACGGAAAGTGCATCAGGGTGGCGATGGCGACAGCAATGGCCGATGATTCCGCCTAATGAAGGCGAGTAGTTAACGGGCTTCCCTTCAGCGAAGGAGGGTTTCTCATCTAACGGTTCACCGCAATCGATACAGTGATATAACTCGGGACAATAGCCGAGCAGAGCCAACAATCGCAGCTCAAAAAGGCGGGTTACGATAGGCGGAGAAAAGACAATAAGGAGATGCCAAAAGGTAAGCAGCAGCGGATAGAGGTCAGAACCGCCCTGTTCCGGGCTGAATTTATCGACCAGTTCGGCCATTAAGGAGGCGTGGGCGAACCGATCGATGTCCCCTTGCAGTCCTGCAAAAGACTCCAGCGCTTCAGCCTGTGTAATCGTATGCAAATTGCGGCCTTCGTAGAGAACCAAGTGACAATGAGTCAGCGGCTGCGTTCCTGAACGGAGTCGACTTTTGGGCTTACGCACCCCTTTGGCGATAGCCGAAACCTTGCCCCGTTCCGGTGTCAACAGGGTGAGCAAGCGGTCTGCTTCGCCGTAATTACGGCACCTCAAGATCAACGCTTCTGTACGATATACACGCAACGTTTCCGCCCCCGTCGGCCCAAAAAATCGCTTATCAAGCGAATCCGTTCAAAATAGCGATGGACGCACTTGTACCTAACCGATCGGCACCGGCAGAGAGCATCTGCGCTGCCTTTTCCGCTGTTCGGATGCCCCCTGAAGCTTTAACCTTTGCCCGATCTCCGACAGCCCGGCGCATCAAAGCCACATGTTCCACAGTGGCGCCTGCCGGTCCGAAACCAGTTGAGGTCTTGACGAATTCGGCACCGGCTTGGACGGAGCGGTGACAAGCTTCCACGATTTCATCGTCGGAAAGGAAGGCCGTCTCCAGGATCACCTTAACGACAGCCCCGGGATATTGCCGCGCTTCTTCGACAACCGCGGCGATATCCTCTTGTACTTTATCCCAATGGCCCTGTTTTGCCCAGCCCACATTCAACACCATATCCAGTTCGGCCGCGCCTGCCTGCAGGGCAGCTTGGGCTTCTTTCGCTTTGATCTCCGTACAGTTTGCACCGAGGGGAAAACCGATCACCGTCGCCACCTTGACGGACTCATTTTTTAAATGTTTCGCACAAGTTGGTACCCAGATAGGGTTCACACATACAGCGGCAAAACGGTTTGCCACCGCCTCCCGACAAAGCGAGACGATTTCCGCTTCCACCGCATCCGGTTTTAGTAACGTATGATCGATAGTACGGGCCACTTGATCTTTCGTCCATTGGCTGGACATCTTCCAGCCCCCTTTAGTCTTTTCGGTCGTCGAATCCAAAGGATCGGAGAACATCAGGGCGATGGCGCCAGTCTTTTTTCACCTTGACCCAGAGTTCTAGATAGATCGACGTACCGAGAAGTGCTTCGATTTCTTGGCGGGCTTGTTGGCCCACCTGCTTGAGCAATGAACCGCCTTTTCCGATCAAAATCCCCTTTTGAGAATCACGTTCTGTATAGATCGTAGCGTGAACGACTAAGCCGCCCCGAGGCGTGTCCTGCAAGTATTCGATGACAACAGCCACCGAATGGGGAATCTCTTCTCGGGTCGCCAGTAGAACCTTCTCCCGGACCAGTTCAGCCATCAGTTGTCTTTCCGGTTGGTCGGTAACGGCATCAGCCGGATAATAGAGCGGTCCTTCTTCCAGTCGTCCGAAGATCAGATCTCTTAAGGTATCTAAGTTCGTCTTTTCCTTCGCCGATACCGGGATAACTTCCTGCCAGGAGACGAGCTGCGAATATTGGGCAATCCGTTTTAGGCCTTCTTCCCGGGTGATAGCGTCCAGTTTGTTTACAACCAAGAAGATCGGTGTTTTGACTTCCTTCAGCAGATTGCTGATGAACTGCTCCCCTCCGCCAGGCTCTTCGGTCACGTCCACGACGTATAAGATCAGATCGACCTCGTTTAAGGTCTTCCGGGCCGTCGTGACCATGATTTCGCCGAGTTTATGTTTCGGTTTATGAATACCTGGTGTATCGAGAAAAACAGCCTGACCGAGGGGGTCATTGAGCACTCCAACGATTCGGTTGCGTGTCGTCTGTGGTTTATCCGACATGATCGCCACTTTTTGGCCGATCAACTGATTCATCAGGGTCGACTTACCGACGTTCGGCCGTCCGATGATGCTGATAAAGCCGGAACGGAGGTTCTTTTTTTCGGTCACGGAAGGTATGGTACGTACCTCTTCGTTTGGGGATTTCGGCGATTTTTCACGATTCACTTTATCTCGCTTGTACCGCCGGAGAACACGGAATTTTTCTGCCAAATAAGGTCACCTCAACAAGATGGTTATTGCGTTAACGTAAACATTCCGGGAAGCAACTGGCTTACAGACAAGACCTGACAGCGATCTTCGTTGTCGATCATGATGACGCTCATCTGGGGAGCAAACTCGGCCATCACTTGGCGGCAAGCGCCACAAGGGGTTACAGGCTCCTTTGCATCCGAAGTCAGCACCAAGAGCCGAAATTGTTGACAACCTTCCGATACAGCCTTAAATATAGCCGTTCGTTCAGCACAATTGGTCAAACCGAAAGAACTGTTTTCAACATTGCAGCCGCTATAAATCTTGCCGTCTTCCCCGATCAGGGCCGCACCGACACGGAACCGGGAATAGGGTGCATATGCCTTATCTCGAGCCTTTCGAGCTTGTGCAATCAGTTCTGACAAAAGTGCTTCTGAAATGGTGGATAAGCCTTCCTGATGACTGGTCATAAGCCACTTTCCTTCCACTACTGCAGGATTCTTGGCCCAAAGACGAAGATACCGGCGATGACGGCGTGAATCGCCAGGATGAGAACGGCTCCCGCAGCAGCATCCTTGGCAGCGCCAGCAAGGGGATGCCGCTCCGGTCCGATTCGATCGATCGCCGCTTCAATGGCGGAGTTAAAAGCCTCCGCAGAAAGAACCAGAAAAACCGCTGTGACAACCCAAGCCAGTTCCCAACCGCCCAATCGAAACCAAGCGGCCATCGCCATGGTCGTCACAGCGGCAGCGACATGAACACGCATATTCTGCTGGGTTTGGACAACCCAGCTGATTCCACGGGCCGCGTAGACGAAGGAGCGAAAAAATGTTGCCCAGTTCATCCTCTAAGTTAGCCTCGCAGGAGTCCTTGATTCTGTAGCACTTTCTCTTCAACAGCTCGCATGGCGCGAGTATCTTCCTCTTCTTGATGATCATAACCGAGCAGGTGGAACATACCATGGACAAAGAGGAAGCCCATCTCCCGTTCCAGCGAGTGTCCGTATTCTTTAGCCTGCCGTTCCGCCGTTTCTACAGAGATGATGATGTCCCCGAGGATTTGACCGGCTGAAGGATCTTCAAATTCGGGCTCATCATCGGTCTGCTCTTCCATGGCGAAGGATAGCACATCAGTCGGTGCATCGATATTGCGATATTGCAGGTTCATCGTACGGATTTTTTCGTCATCGGTGAGAACGAGGCTGATTTCCGTATCTTCGACAGGATGGTTGGCCTCCTCCAGGCATAGTAAGGCCAATTGTTCAAAGAGGAGTTGCCATGTTTCTTCCTCATCGGGAGTTAAGGATATTTCATCTCGTTCATCCACTATATACAGTTCCACTTCGGTTCTTCCTTCCTTCCAATTCTTTCGTCATGCCTTCAGGATACTCAATTCGTGTATGATAGATTCCGTTCAGGACCCGGCAAAAAGCTTGCGCCACCCGATCCAGGTCTTTGAAGGTCAGATCAGACTCTTCCAATTGGCCGTCGTTGAGTTTTTCTTTGATGAGTTTGCGAACGAGCCCTTCGATTTTACCGGGTGTCGGCTGAGGAAGAGAACGGACAGCTGCCTCCACCGTATCGGCCAGCATCACCAGGGCAGCTTCTTTCGTCTGCGGTTTTGGCCCTTCATAGCGGAAATCCTTTTCTTGAACCGATTCAGTACGATCCGCTTCTAAGGCTCGATGATAGAAATATGATACAAGGGTTACACCGTGATGCTGCTCCACTAAATCAACGACTTGTGGAGGTAATCCTGCCTCACGGCACATCTCCACACCGTCTTTGACATGGGATGTGATGATCAGCGTACTCAAAGTCGGTGCAATCTTATCATGAGGGTTCTGCCCTTGGGATTGGTTTTCGATGAAAAAGGCTGGACGGCGCACTTTGCCGATATCGTGATAATAGGCGCCTACCCGGACGAGCAGTGTGTCTGCACCGATCGCCTCCGCAGCCGCTTCACCTAGATTCCCGACGAGCAAGCTATGATGGTATGTTCCTGGTGCTTCCATCAAGAGGCGCCGCAACAGAGGGCGGTTCGGGTTCGCCAGCTCTAAGAGCTTCACAGAGGTGGTCAATTTAAAAGCAGATTCTAAGTATGGTAACGAGCCGATCATGAAGACGGCCGACAAAATGCCGTTGATCACACCCATCGGCACTCCATAGGTGGCCAGAACACGCAATTTAACTCCTGTCGCTAGACCCATGGAGAAGATTGCGACCATGTTCGCTGCCGCGATGGTAAAGCCGGCTCGGGCAAAGTCCATGCGCTGACTGAAGCGGGATACGCTGTATACGCCGACGATAGAGCCTATCCAAGCGACGATGGCATGGGGAATGGAGTAGTCAGCGATGATACCGATAAAACCGCTTAGCACGAATGACATGAATACGGCCACTCGGCTTTCCAAGAGGATCGCCAGCAGCATGGGACCCGTGGCAACAGGAATCACATACAAGAGTTGATTATAGATGTCTTGCTGGTCATGAAGGCGAATACTGGTGATAATCCGAGCCGTCAGCAGCGTCATTGTGGCCATTAACCCCAAAAGGCCGAGTAAACGCTCGTCCTTGTATAGGTCCCGGCGGTATGTACGCAGGTACCAGATGACGATGAACATATTCAACAGGACAAGCAGCGCCATTCCGCCTGTTTTCATCCAGCTTTCGCCAGTTCGGAGCATATCCAGTTGGGATAGAATCCGAATATGTTCTTCTGACACCACTTCCCCGTTGCGAATGATGATCTCTCCTTTGCGAACGGGGATCGTATAGGGGGCTACACTCTGTCTGACCTCATTCCGCAACCGTTTGGTCGCATCCTCGTCATAGGTGGCATTAGGACGCAGAAAAAGCGGAACAATGAACTGCAGGGTATCTTTGGCATCTTTAGAAAAAGTGGATCGATTGATCCGTTCTTGCACGTTCGAACGAGCTTCTGCCATGCTGTAGGGCAAGACACGACTGGATCCTTGCACCGCCGAAGCGGCATCGGTGGATTCGGTCAGGACCTCCGTCAGTCCAGGCATATTCAACATTTCAATGGCCAAATTTTCCGTTTCCTTCTGAATAAAGGCCAATGACTCAGGGCGCATAGCGATCAGCTTTTGCAACAGAGCTTCTGGTATGGTCACCGTCAATCGGCTCTTCAAGGTATCCAGCTTTTCATCGGGTCCATTACCGTTGACTGCCCCGCCTTCATTCGTCGAACGAGCCTTTTGATACGTTATGATCGCGTTAAAATCTTGCCCGATCTCATTTTTTACCCGACTGGCTACATTCGGGTCATGAGTATAGACGGGAGGCGTGGCGTTGACCTTCTGCTCCCTCGCAATGCGGGTTTTTTCTTCATCGACCACATCTTTGGTCATGGGCGATGTGATGTCTTTAGAGGATACCTCTCCCGCTTCTAATGTCTCCGATGGAGACAGATAGGGATAAGATAAAATCGTAGTAATAGTTAAAAAAAAGGCCAGGCCGAAGATGACACGGCGAGTTAAGCTATATTGCCAGGCTTTTTTTACGGCGAGCGTCAACAGGGTTGTTATCTGGCTATACGCCAATCCATGTCACCTCATTTGTTTCCCTGTCCACCTCGGCCTTCAAATTCTTCATAAGCACGGATGATACGGCCGACCAAGGGGTTGCGCACGACATCCCCGGTGGTGAAGAAATGAAAACTGATTCCCTCAATACCTTGCAGGATCTTTTGAATGGTGATTAGCCCCGAGTTCGAACCGCGGGGCAGATCCACCTGCGTAATATCTCCCGTAATGACAGCTTTAGAACCAAAGCCGAGACGGGTCAAGAACATCTTCATCTGTTCAGGCGTCGTATTTTGGGCTTCATCGAGGATGATAAATGAATCGTCCAAGGTGCGGCCACGCATATAGGCGAGGGGAGCAATCTCAATGATCCCTCGTTCCATAAATTTTTGGGTAGGTTCGGCCCCCATCGTATCGAAAAGGCCGTCATAGAGCGGACGCAGGTAGGGATCTACTTTCTCTTGTAAATCACCCGGTAGGAACCCGAGCTTTTCTCCCGCCTCTACAGCGGGCCGGGTCAAGATGATCCGGTTGACTTCTTTGTTTTTCAGAGCTAGTACAGCCATGACGACGGCAAGGTACGTCTTGCCTGTCCCGGCAGGCCCAACGCCAAAAATGACTTGATTTTGACGGATCGACTGCAAGTACTTCCGTTGGCCTAATGTTTTGGCTTTGATCTGTTTTCCCCGGACAGTCGTCAAAATCACTTCCGAAAGCGAGTCGGCCAGAAGGACCCCGTCTTCTTCACCAGTGAAAGCATAGGCGTATTCGATCTCTCCGACGCCGATGGACTGTCCAGACTTGACCATGGCGACTAACTGTTGAAAAAGCCGGGACGAACGGTCCACATTCGCCGGTTCTCCAGTGATGATCACTTCACCGCCGCGAGCTACGACGCGAACTCCACTCAACCGTTCAATCAGCCGTAAGTTCTCATCACGATGTCCAAAAAGCCGTACGGCGTCCCAATTGTCTTCTAAATTTATTCGGACCTCACGGTCGGATGCCGACAGTATCGTCCAACCTCCTAATGTGACTTACGCCACCCATTCATTACGTTCCTTGTTCTACAGCGTCAACAGATTGCGGCAAAGCGATGTTTTCTAACACTTCGATAGACACCTTCACTTTTACCTTGTCTGGAGAGGAAGGCTGGGGCAGCACCATCTCTCGCAAAACCTTTGCACCTTGAGGCAACTGTCCCATAAGCGCTTGCCGTGCCTTGTCCTGAGCCGCTGTAATCGCTTCTTGGGGAGTGCGATTTTGGCGATAGGGGCGTAACTCATGATATTCCGTTTTAATTAATTCGACAGGTATTTGGAGATTCCTCCATAAAGAAGGTGTTCTTGTATAAACCTCTTCAGTACTGTTTGCGAACGGACTCGAAGAAGGTCCTTTTATGATGATTTCCTGATTTCCCCATTTTATTCTCCATTGACCGGATGTTTCTCCAGTTGGGATCGTTCCCTCCAATTGTGTCGGTTCTTCCAAAGTTTGCTCATACCAAACCCGAGCCCAAGCTTCCCCCTTGGCTTGAAGCTTTTCGAGCACTTTTGGCGGAGCCGGCTTGTCCTCCGCTTTCTTTAGGGGTTCTTCCTCTTTTTGAGGTGCGTAAATCACCCCGGATATCAACACTTGCCCCTTGGTCACTCGCGTTCCCTCGGCAACTTTACCTTCACCGACGAGAACGATCATCCGTTGAATCACACCATCTTTCGCAGCGACAATGTGGCTCGGACCAGCCACAGGCGGTCGATTGGGCAGGACCTTTTCCTGTACCTCGATGATAAGTCGTGTCCCCTGATCTCGAATCCCCACCCATTCAAGTCCTGGAATTTCTGCGATGATCCTTTGTTCCGCCTCCCGAACATTGACCATGGGAAGCCATCGGCCTGGACGAACACCGGAATTGTAAGCGGCTTGTAAAATCGTCGGCTTGTCCAGGCGCTCATTGCCGACTACGTCCACATCCCAGATAAATGTCGACATCATATATATGGCTAAAACGAAAGTGAAGGCGCCCATGACCAAAGCCTTGCGCCGTTTTACCCGGGTAAGGAAAAAAGGAAAGCCGGAACGCCCCTCGATACGGACCCGGCTGTTTGTTTTCCGAGCTACATGCCGGAGTAGGCGAAAGCCGTCCAGACGAACTCGCGCCGTCATCCGGCCTGACGGTGTTCTGCGTAAGTCATATAAGGGGATCCCTCTGCTTGCAGCCAGATTGATAAATTTCTCTAACTGAGTTCCTTCGATGTTGATGCGTAAGAAACCGAGCCAAAAGGTCCACCAGTTGCGCAGCATCTTTTTCCCTCCTGAAGTGCTACTTCGGGAAATGAACCTGGTGAATCCGCCCTTCCACCATCAGTTCTTCTGGAAGGATCGTTCGCAAGACCAGTTTTTCCCCAAATATCTCCAATTGGCCACCTGTGACTAAAACCCGGATGCGCTCTTCCGTATACTCGACAATACCGCGGTGATTCTCTAAGACCAACTGCACATTGCCGATCATAGTGACTTTGGGATAGTCCATCAGCACATCTTTCGGCATTTCCAAGAGGCCGGCCAACGCTTTTTGAAGCCTCTGTTTACCACGTTCCCAAGCCAAGGACAATAGCCCCCTTCCCGGACTCCTGTCCATAGATATGCGAAAAGGCGGCTTAACATGCCGCCGACAAACGAAAAGAACCCTCATCGAGCTTTTCTCGACGAGGGTTCTCCGAAACCAATTTTCAGAAGTATACAAACTAGCCAAGGGATTCCTTGACAATCTGATTAACCAGCTTGCCATCGGCACGGCCTTTGACTTTGGGCATCAGAACCCCCATGACCTTGCCGATATCCCGAGGACCTTGGGCTCCGGTCACCGCCATAGCCTCTCGCACCAAAGCGCGGACCTCTTCTTCGGAAAGTTGCTGGGGAAGATAGGCGGTCAGGATGTCGATCTCCTGTTTCAGGGCGTCAATCGCATCGGTTCGCCCCGCTTTTTCGTACTCGACCATGGAGTCGCGGCGCTGTTTGACTTCCCGAGCTAAGACCTCTAAGAGTTCTTCGTCGGTCAAATCACGCCGTTTATCGATCTCCGCTTTCTGAATGGCGGACCTAGCCATGCGAATCACGGAGAGCCGAAACTTTCCGGCCTCCTTATCCTTCATCGCCTGCTTCATGTCCTCCATCAAACGTTCCTTTAGGGACATGGATAGATGATTCACCTTTCTTTAGGTGGTCTTCCGTTTCCGGGCTGCCTCTGATTTTTTCTTGCGCTTCACACTAGGCTTGACATAGTGTTCACGTTTGCGATATTCGGACAATACGCCCGCTTTTTGGCAGGAGCGTTTAAAACGCCGCAAGGCGCTATCTAAACTCTCATTTTTACCTACTCGTACTTCGCTCATTCCGCTTCCCTCCCCCCGCTGGTATCTATGATGCCGGGTCCAGGCTATGCTCGGTGCGGTGAACGTTTGTGTGATTGAAACAAGATACACACAGTCTACATTATACTTCCAGGGGGCGAAAGCGTCAACAGTGGTTATTATACCATTTTATCCGGGAGGCCAACCCAGGTTTCGACCTGCAAGCAAGTGGACGTGCAGATGGAATACAGTTTGACCCGCATTAGCACCGGTGTTGATCACCAGGCGATGGTTATCAGGCTCTATCCCTAGGGCTGCTGTGACTTTTTGGGAGGCCAGCAAAAGCTGACCCAAAATCGCTTGATGGCTGGCTTCAGCAACTGCGATCGAAGAAATGTGTTCCCGGGGGATGATCAGAATATGGGTAGGCGCTGCCGGATTGATATCTTTAAAAGCCACAACGACATCGTCTTCATAAACGATCTGGGCGGGAATTTCCTTGCGAACGATTTTACAAAAAATACAATCGCTCAATTCAAGTTCACCCCCTTTGCTGAGATTCCAGTGGATGTCCGAGAAGTGTATTGTCGGAAAGAAGTCGTTCTAACCGGACGGGAACAAGTTGTTCCTTTACGTCAGCGTCGTCGATGGAGCTTGAACCTTTGTGATCACCCATTTGGTACGGGATGAGTACTTTCAAGTAATTGTTCGTATGTCCTGACCAGTATTCCCCCGATTTTTCCTCAACGAGGACCGTCATGGTTTTTCCAACGAAAGTCTCTGCGTAATCTCGCGACAGTTCTTGGGCAACCGCCATCAGACGTTTAACCCGATCCTGTTTCACCGAGGCGGGCAGTTGATCTGTAAAAGAAGCGGCCGCTGTACCCTTGCGCGGAGAAAAAGGGAATACATGCAAGCCTGCCAGAGCAGCCGCTTTGCACGTTTCCTCTGTCAGCAAATAATCGCCTTCCGTCTCTCCGGGAAAGCCGACGATGACGTCAGAAGTGATCGCTGCACCGGGGATTAACGAACGTATTTTCGCGACGACGTCGATAAAATCCTGTCTCCGGTATCGCCGTCCCATTCGTTCCAGCACTGAATCAGAGCCGGACTGTAAGGGAATATGGAAATGAGGGTTGATTTTAGGATGCTGGATGATCTGTAGCAGGTCTGCCGTAAACTCTTGCGGTTCCACCGAACCTACATGCAGCCTTGGCAGTTCGGGCACCTCTTCGATGAGCCGTTCTAACAGATCGGAGAGCTCTGTATCCAAATCGGCACCATAGGCGCCCAAATGAATCCCTGTGAGGACGATTTCCTGAAAGCCTTCCGAAACCAACCGCTGGGCTTCCCGGATCACACTCTCTACGGGGCGGCTTCTCACCGGTCCTCGGGCATAGGGGATGATGCAGTATGTGCAAAAGAGGTTACAACCATCTTCGATCTTGATGGAAGCCCTAGCACGGGAAATTTCGGCTACAGCAGGCAGTTCTTCAAAGACCTGAACGGCGCGAATATCACTGACCTGATCGACGGCGTTACCCTCTAGCCGATGCTCTTCCACGAGTTCCACGATTCGACTGCGCTGATCCGTTCCCACAATCACGTCGACGCCTTCAATGGCCCGGACTTCATCGGGGGAAGTCTGGGCGTAACAGCCTGTTACAGCGACGACAGCGTCAGGGTTTAAGCGCAAAGCCCGCCGGATCGTTTGACGGGACTTGCGGTCACTGAGGTGGGTCACCGTGCAGGTGTTAATGACGTACACATCGGCCGGCTCATCAAAGTCGACCCGTTGGTAACCACGTGCTTTGAACATACCCGCGATCGAATCGGTTTCGCCTTGGTTGACTTTACAACCCAACGTATAGAAGGCGGCAGTGGGTTGTTTTCCGGTCATCCCCAATCCCCCAGTTCATACATGATCGCGGCCAAAGCGGCGAGTCCGGCTGTTTCCGTTCGTAAAATTCGGGGACCAAGGCTAACCGGCAGGGCGCCAATCTCTTCAGCCGCCTTCACTTCTTCCTCTGTCAGGCCTCCCTCAGGGCCGATGACGAGTCCAAGGAAGCCAGTTCCTTGGGAAGCTGAAGGCTTCAGTCGGCGTAGAGCCGTCTTCAAATCGATGCCTCTTAACTGTTCCCACGGGATCAGCAGCGGTTGGGAACGGTCCCATTGCGTCAACAGTTCTCTCCAAGATATGGGGACGATGACCTCTGGTATGATCGTTCGCCGACATTGCTTTGTCGCTTCACGAGCGATCTTTTGCCATCTGTCCCTGCGTTCTATGGCTTTCCCTCGATCAAGTTTAACAATCGTCCGCTCTGTCAGCACCGGTAGTATCCGGTTCACGCCGAGTTCAGTAGCCTTCTGAACGATCCAATCCATTTTTTCGCCTTTGGCTACCGCTTGGACGAGACAGACCTGCAGAGGCGATTCTCGAGTCTCTCCCGTGGATTGCAGGCCCGTCATGAGCACCTTATCTTTGGTGATTTCAGCGACACGAGCGGTATACTCGTTTCCTTGACCATCAAAAAGGATAGCTTCATCCCCCGTTTTTAACCGGAGGACCCGGGTGAGATGGTTACTCTCTTCCCCATCAAGCCAGGCCTGATCGCCAAATTTTTGGGCGGGATCGAAAATAAAGCGGTGCATGAACTATTCTTTTCGGGCAACCACAGCCGCCCATTCTCCATGACTAATCAATTCCTCAATGACAAAACCGTTTGCGGTGAGCGCGTCGACCACATCATCTAAACGGTTCTGAATGATGCCTGAAGCAAGCATCAGCTTTCCAGGTTCCAGCAGTTCTGCAGCCTGGGGAGAAAGTCGGACGATTACGTCGGCTACAATGTTGGCCACTAAGATATCTACCGGTTCTTGGACACCTGCCAACAAGTCATTTTGGCGCACCTCTACGACCGAATCGACGTGATTCAGTTCGATATTCTCTCGGGCTGAATTGACCGCCACCAAGTCGTTATCTAAAGCGATGACATGACCGGCGCCCAGGAGCGCAGAAGCGATCGATAGCACACCAGAACCGGTACCCACATCGATTACCTGAGCACCTGGAAAGATGTAATCTTCTAAGGCTCGAATGCACATTACTGTTGTCGGGTGTGTCCCCGTACCGAAAGCCATACCCGGATCGATGGATATGATCAGATCGTCGTCAGAAGCATCATAAGGTTCCCAAGAAGGACGAATGACGATCTGCCGCCCTACCTTCTCAGGCTTGAAAAAAGCCTTCCAGGCATGGGCCCAGTCTTCTTCTAGGATATCTGTCATCGTCCAGGCATGAGCTGACGAGCCATCCTGGGACCTTTCCCAGGCCGACAATTCTTCCTGCAGCAGGTTGAGGCGCTCTTCGATGCGTTCATCGACAGGCAAATAAACTTTGAGTCGAATCATGCCTTTGGGAACGTCGGGGATTTCTACGTTGTGATGGTCCCATACATTGCTGTCGATATAATCCGCGATCAATTGAGGATCTTCGATTACCATCCCCATCGCTCCGACGGTTTCGAATATTTCTGCCATCGCATCGGCATTTTCTTGCCGGGTGGTGATGGCGATTTCACGCCATTTCAACGGTGACACACCCTTCCCCGCTGTTTCAGAACGGCCTTCACATGAAGGCATCCTTCACCTTATCAAAAAATGATTTTTCTTTTTCATTTGATATATTGTCCAGGCTCAGCGTTTTACCGAACTCCCGGAGAAGTTCTTTTTGCTTGTCCGATAACTTGGTCGGTACAGAAACCTTGATCTCAATCCGTTGATCTCCCCGACCGGTTCCTCGAAGCCGCTTGATGCCTTTGCCGCGAATCCGGATGACCGTACCGGATTGGGTCCCTTCGGGAACTTTGACGAGCACTTTACCATCCAAGGTGGGAACTTCGATTTCTGTTCCCAAGGCCGCTTGGACAAAGTTGACGGGGACTTGGCAGGTCACGTCATCGCCGTCACGATCAAAGAAGGAATGGGAAAGAACTTCCACAAATACGTAGAGATCGCCCGGTGGGCCTCCTCGTTCTCCCGCTTCCCCTTCGGCAGGCACTCGAATACGAGTTCCCGAATCGACACCGCCAGGGACATTCACCTTGATCTTGCGGTGTTTGCGAACTTTCCCTTGACCGCCGCAATGACGGCAAGGCTTGTTGATGATTTTGCCTTCGCCGCCGCAAGTGCTGCAGGGGCGAACGGTCTGCACATTGCCGAGGAATGTCTTAGAGACGGTAGCGACCCGGCCTGAGCCGTGACAGGTGGGACAAGTCTGTGCTGTCGTTCCCGGTTCGGCACCGCTGCCGCCGCAGACATCACAAGCTTCCATCCGTGGAATTTCCACTTCTTTTTCCACACCGAAAGCAGCTTCCTCAAAGGAAAGGGACATGTTGAAACGCAGATCGGCACCTTTTTGAGGACCCCTGCGCTGTCCACCGCCCATTCCACCGCCGAAGAACATGTCAAAAATGTCTCCGAATCCACCGCCAAAGTCGGCTCCACCAAAGTCAAAACCGCCGGATCCGGGACCAGCATGGCCGAATTGATCATACTGAGCCCGCTTATCCGGATCAGAGAGAACCTCATAAGCTTCGTTGATTTCTTTGATCTTCTCTTCTGCAAGTTTTTTATCCGGGTGGACGTCAGGATGATATTCTTTCAGGAGCTTGCGATAAGCCTTTTTGATCTCCTGTTCCCCGGCCTCACGGCTGACTCCCAATACCTCATAATAATCCCGTTTGCTCATACTTGTCCCCTCCCCCCGGTAAAAGCATTGACAGGGGGGCTAAGCCCCCCGTCGTCCAATTAGGATTTCTTTTTCTCGTCATCAATGACAGTATAGTCGGCGTCGACCACATTGTCATCTTTTTTCGCTTCTCCGCCAAAGCCACCAGCACCAGGTGCTCCAGGATCATTAGCCGCTCCGGGAGCTCCTGCTTGCTGATACATTTTGGTGGATACTTCATACACAGCTGTCGTTAAGGCTTCCGTTTTTTGTTTTATTGCTTCGCTGTCATTACCTTCGAGGGCCTTTTTCAGTTCCTCTTTAGCAGCGTTGATTTTTTCTTGGTCAGCCGCTTCAACTTTGTCGCCAAAGTCTTTTAAGGTTTTCTCAGCTTGGTAAACCATGGCGTCTGCTTGGTTGCGAATCTCCACTTCTTCTTGACGCTTGCGGTCCTCTTCGGCATGCAGTTCCGCGTCTTTGACCATTTGGTCAATTTCATCCTTAGACAAACCGGTCGAGGCGGTGATGGTGATCTTTTGTTCGTTGCCGGTCGCCTTGTCTTTGGCGCTGACGTGAACAATGCCGTTAGCGTCAATATCGAATTTCACTTCGATTTGCGGGATGCCCCGAGGCGCCGGTGCAATGCCGCCTAAGTTAAAGCGGCCGAGCGTTTTGTTTTGGGCAGCCACTTTCCGCTCACCTTGCAGGACGTGAACTTCCACGGAAGTCTGGTTGTCAGCGGCGGTGGTGAAGATTTCGCTTTTCGAGGTGGGAATGGTGGTGTTCCGCGGGATCAAGATGGTGCAAATGCCGCCTAAGGTCTCCAAGCCCAAAGACAATGGGGTTACGTCAGCGAGAACAATACCCTTCACTTCCCCACCGAGTACGCCCGCTTGAATAGCGGCACCCATCGCGACGACTTCGTCAGGGTTGATGCCTTTGAATGGTTCTTTGCCCAGGTATTTGCGAATCGCTTCTTGAACGGCAGGAATCCGGGTGGAACCGCCGACCAGGATGACCTTGTCGATGTCTTTCGGCTCCATTTTAGCGTCAGCCAAAGCTTGACGGGTCGGGCCCATTGTCATTTCGACCAGGTCGGCTGTCATCTCGTCAAATTTAGCCCGGCTTAAGGTCATATCCAAGTGTTGTGGACCTTCGGCGGTAGCCGTGATGAAGGGCAGGTTGATATTGGTGGACATGACTCCAGACAGTTCGATCTTCGCTTTTTCGGCAGCTTCTTTTAAGCGCTGCACAGCCATCTTATCGCCGCGCAGATCGACACCTGTTTCTTTTTTGAACTCTGCTACCATCCAGTCGATGACGCGCTGGTCAAAGTCGTCACCACCGAGACGGTTGTTACCGGAAGTCGATTTGACTTCGAAAATACCGTCGCCCAGTTCCAGGATGGATACGTCGAAGGTGCCGCCGCCGAGGTCATAAACGAGGATCGTTTGGTCTTCTTCTTTGTCTGCACCATAAGCCAACGCCGCCGCTGTCGGCTCGTTGATGATACGCATGACTTCTAGACCAGCGATGGTGCCTGCATCTTTCGTCGCTTGCCGCTGGGAATCAGTGAAATAGGCCGGAACGGTGATGACCGCTTTGGTCACCGTTTCACCGAGATAAGCTTCTGCGTCCGCCTTCAAGCGTTGCAAAATAATCGCTGAAATTTGTTGGGGTGTATAATCTTTATCATCAATTTTCACTTTGTGATCGGTACCCATGTGGCGCTTGATGGAGATGATCGTCCGATCGGGGTTGGTGATCGCTTGGCGCTTCGCGACTTGACCAACGAGGCGCTCATTCGTTTTGGAAAAACCGACGATCGAGGGAGTAGTACGAGCCCCTTCCCGGTTAGGGATAACAGCGGCTTCGCCGCCTTCCATGACGGCTACACAAGAGTTGGTCGTTCCTAAGTCGATACCGATAATTTTACTCATATGATGATACCTCCCGTTAAATTTAAAACATGACCATTTCTAATTGAGGTTTTAATTGGCTCGAAGTCCTTATGTTTTAACCTTTAGCGACTTTAACCATAGCGGGACGGATGACCTTCTCTTTCAGCAGGTAGCCTTTTTGCATCTCTTCCATGACGATGCCATCGGCAAACTCTCCGTCAGCTTCGCCATACATGACCGCATCATGACGGGTGGGGTCAAAGTCTGTACCGACGGAAATCATCGCTTCCAGGCCTTCTTTGGTCAAGATGTCGATCAACTGCCGTTGGATCATTTCCGCACCGGAGAGGATGTTTTCTGCCCCGGCTTTTCTCATCGCATTGAGGGCGCGCTGGAAGTTGTCCAGTACGGGGAGCAATTTTTTAATCAATTGTTCATTTGCATAGGTACCTAGTTCTTCTTTTTCCTGGCGGGTCCGTCGTTTGAAGTTATCGAAATCGGCTTGCAGGCGAAGATAGCGATTTTCCGCATCTTGCAATTCCTTTTTCGTCTTTTCTAGCTCTTCCTGCGTTTTAGCGACTTCAGCCAGGAATTTGCCCAGCTGTTCAGCTGCCTCTGTCGCCTGTTGTTCTTCCGAGTTCTCCTCAGGGTTACCTGCTTCGCCATGCAAATCTGCAGTGCTGTGCACAGTTTTTGCAGCCGATTCTGCATCCACAGGTTCAGCCGTCTTTTCAGAAGTGTCGACAACAGGCTCTTCTACGGTCAATTTTTCTTCTTTTGTCACCAATTACCCTCCCCATGTTCTCCTTTGCCATCGGCTCGTTCTTCACGCTTTTTGATGATCGTATCTATGCGTAAAATCGCTTCGGCGACCTCTCCGGCTGCTTTCAAGGCATGTACCTTGACAAGAACAGGGTCGATGACGCCCAGTTCCCACATATCGGAGACTTCACCATTATCGCAGTTGATGGAAAGTTTATCGCTCTCTTGCTCCATTTGGGCGGCGATCACGTCACCCAGCTTTTCTAAGGGGTTAAAGCCGGCATTAGTGATGATCTGCGAGAAAGGTTTCTTCAGAGCGCCAACGACACAATCGAGGCCGTAGGCAGCCATGCCTTTCGTCTCTCTACGGACCTCTTCAATCTGCCGGGCCACTGCTAACTCCACAGCGCCGCCGCCGGGGACTAGGCCGCCTTTAACAGCAGCTTGCACGGCCGATGCAGCGTCTTTGGCGATCCGTTCCCGTTCGCCGACGACCTCTTCCGTGGCCGCACCAACGAGGACGGTGGCTACCGGTTTTCCGGAACCCTGAAGCAGACAGACATGTTCCAACTTATCGTCGACGATAACCTTGCCTGCCTTCCCGAGATAACGGGTTAGATCTTGGGGCTCCCGTTTCAAACCAGTTCGTTTGACGGCACGGGCGCCAGTATGTTCGGCTGCTTTTTTCAATTCTCGACTGGAGACGCGCTGGATGACCAGCACACCGGCGTCGGTGAGCATCTCTTCGGCGATATCTTCCACACCGCGGTCGACTAAAAGGACTTTTATATCTAATGCGATGATTTTGCGTATATTCTCCAGGAATTCTTGTTGCTTTTGACGGTACCAGTTGAATCCGGCTTCAGTGCTGAGCGCTTCATCGCCCATCTCTTCGGGTTCAAGGGCGTCATCGACAATCAGAACGGAGGCATTTTCCAACAGTTTAGGCATATCCTCGTTCATGGGCTTCTTGTTGACGATGACTCCAGTCAAGACCTGATTGTCAGCGCCTTCTCGGGCACGGACCGAATCGGAGAGCTTATAACCTGATTCCTTCAGCTTCTCTTCCCCGATCAACCGGGCGGCATCTACGACCAACTGAGCGATATCCTGATGTTCCCGGCCTGCCACTAAAGCGACCCGCTCCAGCATGGGATCATGAACCCCTTGAATCGGACGGGCATGACGATGAAACATCTCGATAGCTTTCTTCACACCGGCTTTCAGTCCTTCGATGACCCGGGAGACAGGGACGCCTTTGGTCACTTGGTTGACGCCTTCCGAGATCAGGCTACCGGCGAGCACCGTCGCCGTCGTTGTTCCATCGCCGATTTCAGACTGCTGCGCTTTCGCCGTTTTGATCAGCATGCGCGCCGCTGGATGGTTCACTTCCATCAATTGAAGGATGGTGACACCGTCGTTGGTAATGACCACATCGCCGAATTTGTCGACGAGCATCGTGTCCAAGCCTTTGGGGCCTAATGTGCCTTCTACGGCTGAGGAAATAGCCCGGATAGCATTGGCATTCGTCATCAAGGCGGCGAGCCGTTCGTCCACTTCCGTATTGCTGCTTACTTGTTTGACACTCAAAACGGTTCCTCCAAGCGAAAATCAAAGATTGTCAATATAGGCAGGGAAATAGGGACTTTCTTTTTACAAAAAGCCCCTGATTTCCCAAAAACGCTATCGATTCAATATTCTTTTTAAAGCGAACGATAAGTTTTCCGTCAAGCTTTCGATGACCGCCACCGATCGGGAATACTCCATTCGTGTCGGCCCGACAAGACCGATCACACCGAGCACTTCACCGTCAAGATGATAGGTCGCTGTCACCATGCTGCAGTTGCGAAAACCTTCATGTTTGTTTTCTGTACCGATGGTGATGTTTACACCCCTTTCAGGGGTGTGATGCAGCAATTCTCGAACGGTATGATGCTGCTCTAGTATACCCAGAAGCGTTTGGATTTTATCTACATCTTTAAACTCAGGTTGTTTAAAGATGTTCAATGTTCCACCCAGGTAGACTCGTTCATCATTATCTGCATGCAAAGCCTCGTCGATGATCTCCAAAGACTGGCTCAACACCTGTTTCTGCTTTTTCAACGTTTCCGCCAGTTCATGGGAGAGGGAAGCCCTCACCTGATTCATGGTCAATCCCCGTAAAGATTCATTGATCACAGCGGAGACTTGCTGTAGATCCTCCGGCGTTAACGATTCGGGAATGTCGAGAATCTTGCTCTCGACAACTCCGGCTGAAGTGATAATGACGGCAACAGCCTTAGTCGGCATGATCGGGAGGAGTTGGATCTGCTGAAAGGTCGTTTTGCCAACTTGGGGACCAAGTACGACAGCCGTATAGTTGGTCAACTGTGAAATGATCGCGCTCGCTTGCTGCATCAGATAATCCACTTCTTGCAGACGGTCCGACATGGTCTGTTGCATGATGCGAAGTTCTTCTGCGGCAAGAACTTTTCGTTCCATTAGACAATCGACAAAATAGCGGTACCCATAGTCTGAGGGAATCCTTCCGGACGATGTATAGGGTTGTTCAATGAGCCCTAACTCCTCTAGGTCCGACATTTCGTTGCGGATCGTGGCAGGACTGACACCGAGATTGTACTTGCGAGCAATCGTTCGGGAACCAACGGGTTCAGCGGTGGATACGTAGTCATGAATAATGGCCCAAAGAACCTTTTGCTTACGATCGTTCATCTGCATCCCCGAAGCACCTCCCGTTGTTAGCACTCATGACCGACGAGTGCTAATGGTCTTACGATAAAAAAATACCACCGGGAAAGCCGCTTGTCAATACTTGGGCTCCCGAGTGAAAAAGGTCCCTGTTGCTCAATTCTCCGGCTCTTCTCCTAGGTATTTTTCCAAAATTTCATTCGAGATAAGATAGGACTCTGGCGTAAGCTTCACCCGAGAACCATCATAATCAACCCAACCTTTGCCATGGAGGATTGTCGATAGTTTATGCCAATTTGACCCCTGGCGTTCTCCTAGACCGTATTCCCTAATGACCTCCTGAAGGTTTACCCCCTTGGTCAATCGAAGGCCGAGCATGACTGCCTCCTCTGCAGCGACGACTGGAGTCAGTATCTCCTCGTCTCCGATAGGTACGTCACAACCGGACGAAAGAGCCCCGACATACTGACGACTGTCAGCCGCCCAGGTCCAACGGCGAAGCCCCACAGCGGAGGCGGCGCTACTGCCAAATCCGAGGTAATCGCCCCGGTGCCAGTAGTTTAGATTATGCCGGCATTCCCTTCCGGGCCGGGCAAAGTTGGACAGTTCATATTGTTCGAAACCTGCCAAATGGAGAAGCCGACGGGCTTCCTCATACATCTCCACCTCCAGGTCTTCCGGGCAAACCCCCGTTAAACCTCGTTCTAGCCATAGGGCTAGAGGTGTTCCCGCTTCCGGTTTGAGATTATATATGGAAAGATGCGCCGGCTCTAGATCGAGGGCCAATTCCAAAGAGAGCCGCCAGTCTTCCATAGACTGGCCGGGGATACCGTAAATCAAATCTAAGTTCACGTTAAGCAGGCCCGCTTGCTTGGCTGCATTGATGGCTTCACGAACATCCTCGATAGAATGTTTGCGGCCGAGAAAGGCCAACAGGCGTGGTTGAAAGGCTTGTACCCCCAGCGAGAGTCGGTTAACCCCTCCTCTCACCCACTGGAGCAAATCAGGGCCGGTCACCGTCCCCGGATTTGCCTCGATGGTAATCTCTGATAAAAGATGGTCACCGAAGGTATGCCGAATCTGCTCCAAGATAGCCCTTCCTGATTCCGGTGGAAGCAGAGAAGGGGTACCACCGCCAAAAAAAATGGTCGTCGGACCTTGAGCCCCATCCCATTTGTTGGCTTCCGTAGCGATATGACGAATGACCGCCTGAGCGTATTCCCGCCGTTCTTGTTCCGACGCCCGGTGGGAATAAAAATCGCAATAAGCGCATTTGCTCCTGCAAAAGGGGATATGGATATAGACTCCCCATCCTTGTTTGAGAGGTTGTACAGTTCGCATCATTTTATTCCTACTGTTATTACTGATCGATGCTGAGCACAGCCATGAAGGCTTCTTGGGGAATCTCGACGCTGCCGACCTGCTTCATGCGCTTTTTGCCTTCTTTTTGTTTCTCCAGCAGTTTCCGTTTCCGCGAGATGTCACCGCCGTAGCATTTAGCCAAGACGTTCTTGCGGATCGCTTTGATCGTCTCCCGAGCGATGACCTTGTTGCCGATGACCGCTTGAATGGGAACTTCAAACATCTGCCGCGGAATGAGGTCGCGCAGTTTTTCCGCCAAAGCCCGGCCGCGATGATAAGCCCGGTCACGGTGAACGATGATCGAAAAAGCGTCAATCAAATCACCGTTCAGCAAAATGTCCAGTTTCACCAACTCAGAAGCACGGTAGCCGATCAGTTCATAATCGAGGGAGGCATATCCTTTAGTACGCGATTTCAGTTGATCAAAGAAATCGAAGATGATCTCCGCCAAAGGAAGTTCGTAGACGAGCATGACCCGCTGGTTCGTGATGTAGTCCATATTGGTGAAGAGACCCCGCTTCTCTTGGCAGAGCTCCATCACGGCGCCTACGTAGTCCGAAGGGACCATAATGGAGGCTTTTACATAAGGCTCTTCAATCGACTCGATCTTTTGGTTCGGCGGCAATTTCGTGGGGTTGTCGACGAGAACCACTTCACCGTCCGTCTGATTGACCCGGTAGATGACGTTCGGCGCTGTCGTGATCAGATCCAGGTCGAATTCCCGTTCCAACCGCTCCTGGATGATCTCCATATGCAGAAGACCTAGGAAACCGCAACGGAAGCCAAAGCCCAAGGCGACCGATGTTTCCGGTTCGTAGATCAGCGATGCGTCGTTCAGGCGAAGTTTGTCCAAGGCGTCCCGCAAGTCTTCATAGTCGGCTCCTTCGACGGGATAGAGACCGCAATAGACCATGGGGGTCACCTGGCGATAACCGGCCAGCGGTTCTGCCGCCGGGCGATCGGCGTTCGTGATCGTATCGCCGACACGGGTGTCTTTCACGTTCTTGATGGAGGCGACGATAAAACCGACTTCCCCGGTGGACAGTTCTTGCACCTGGCGAGGCGCCGGCGCGAAGACACCGACCTCAGTCACTTCAAAAGTACGACCAGTGGACATCATCTGAATCTTCGAACCCTTTTTCACGCTTCCTTGAACGACACGGACATAGGAGATAGCGCCTTTATAGATATCATAGAAAGAGTCAAAAATAAGGCATTGCAGCGGCTCTTCCGGTTCGCCCTTCGGCGCCGGAATTTTTTTGACAATCGCTTCAAGAACTTCTTCAATCCCGATGCCAGACTTGGCCGAAGCCAGAACAGCATCGGAAGCATCAAGGCCGATGACATCTTCGATTTCCTGCTTAACTCGTTCCGGCTCAGCACTGGGCAGATCGATCTTATTGATGACCGGAATGATCTCTAAGTCGTTTTCCAAGGCCAAATAGACGTTAGCCAACGTTTGGGCTTCAATTCCTTGGGCCGCATCGACGATCAGTAAGGCCCCTTCACAAGCAGCCAGGGAACGGGACACTTCATAGGTGAAGTCTACGTGACCGGGCGTATCAATCAAATTCAATGTGTAAGTTTGTCCGTCTTTCGCCTTATATTGCAACCGAACGGCCTGTAGCTTGATTGTGATTCCCCGCTCGCGCTCCAAATCCATGGAGTCCAGCACCTGGTCTTCCATCTCCCGCGCCGTAAGGGCACCGGTGTACTCCAGGATGCGGTCGGCAAGGGTCGATTTGCCGTGGTCAATATGCGCGATAATGCAAAAATTGCGAATGTTGGCTTGTGCCATTCCCATAGATCTGGTTCCTCCCTTGCCCAATAAAAAGACATATCCAATGTATTATAACCGATAGACATAGCGCGAACAATGCCCATTTACCGACCGGTAAAGCGACTCAAAAAGGCACGAGAGACCATCTGGGCTTCTTCCATCCGCATCGCCATGGTAGACGCGCCATAGACAACAGCACCGACCAGGACCGTCACGGTAAGCAAGCTCACTTGGCCTACCTTGGAGGAGAGATCGACGACCAGAGGGGCAAACCGCAAGATAACCCAAATGACAGCCCCCATGATGACCGAGGCAGCAGTGGTCTTCATCAACGATAAGAGAAGATGCTTCCCATCGATGGATCGAAGGGCTCTTCGAGCAAGCACTAAGAAAAGCCCGTAGGCGAGGAATGCGCTAAAGGAAAAAGCCAAGGCAAGACCTTCGGCGCCCATGTAAGGAATCAAGATCAGGCTTAGTGCTGTGTTGATTACCAGCACAATGGCACTGACTCGAACTGGAATCTGCGGCTTTTGCAGTGCATAGAATACCCGAGGCAGCATCTGATTCGCCCCTTGAGCAAAAAGTCCCAAGAGGAAAAAGAGCAGTACCGATGCCGTCGCTACGGTGGCTTCATGGGTGAAGTTGTCTCGTTCAAAGAGGACTTGCACAATAGGCACACGTAAAACGGTCATTCCTACAGCGGCCGGCAAGGTGATATAAATGACCGTACGCAACCCTAAGGAGAGGTTATTCCGGAACTCTGTCCATTCCCGTCGAGCGGCTGTACTCGTCAAGGTCGGAAATATGGCCACTGAAATAGCTATGGCGAATACACCCAAAGGAAGCTGCATGAGCCGGTTGGCAAATCGCAGCGCTGTAATCGATCCGGGCTCCAGCGCCGACGCTAGGTTTTGGTTCACAATATCCTGGATTTGACCGATGGACAGACCGATGAGAGCCGGGATCATCAACTTGGCGATCCGGCGGACACCGGGGTGATTCAAGTCCATGGTCATCTGGTAACGAAGGCCGATTTTCATCAACATGGGAACCTGCACGAGAAAGTTGGTTAATGCGCCCAACACCACGCCGATCGAGAAGGCGGCAATACCAAAACGATCCGACAGAAAGTATCCGCAGAGGATGATGACGGCGTTATATAAAATCGCTCCGATAGAAGGCATGAGAAAATGTTGATATGAGTTGAGAACACCCATCGCGAGTCCAGCCAAGCCCGTGAACAATACCGATGGGAACATGATTCGTGTCAAAAAGATCGTCCGTTCTAGCGTCTCACCTTTGAAATCATAGGCGACAAGGGGAATCAACTGGGGCGTGAAGATTTCTCCGAGTATGACCCCGATCCCCAACAGCAAAATCATCCCATTGATAAAGGTTGACGCAACCACCCACCCGTCTCTCTCCTTGTCTGTCGCCACATAAGACGAAAAAACAGGGATGAAAGCCGTCGAAAGGGCACCCCCAACCAGGAGAAAATATAAAAAGTCCGGTAGTGCGAAGGCAGCAATATATGAATCGGTCACTCCGTTCTGACCAAACTTGGCCCCGATGACCGCTTCACGAACAAAACCTAAAATCCGGGAAATGAACATCGCCAACATGATCGAGCCGGCCGCTTTTGCAATTCGCTGACCGCCGCCATCGGGTTTCTGGCTTTCTTCCGGTTTTTGGTTCATTCCCCGACTCTCCTTTACGAAACGGTTGTCCCACTTCCCTTCCCTATTGTATTAGTATTTTTAGCTTTGGCAACCTTTTTTCTCAAACCGATCATTTTATCAGATTTTCCTCTTTAAGGACCTCCATTAAGGCGGAGGCAAACATATCCCCTGCCGTCTCCGCCTCCTTCGTCGAGTTTTGGTCGCTGCCGATTTCAACGAGGATGGCACGCGGATGCATTTGTTGGTGGTAACGACCGGCCTTAGTGACGACGCCCTTGCACAACCCGGGATACAACTCGTCCAATTTGCTCTGTATCTTTTCAGCAAAACGCAGATTGTCTTTCCAACGGGGATGAGGTGCCCGCTGATCGGTACCTATCACCAACAGTATTTTAGCAGCCGTCTTGTTACCAATCGTGACGGTTTCTCGGATGGGCAGGGCGTCACGGTGGAGATCGATCAAAGCGAGGGGATTGGGATATTTCTGTAAATACTCTAACACCGTTTTTCTCGATTCGTTATAGGCGAGATTGTACGATGGCGCATCGTGAATCCGGGACGAATGCTCTACGACGATACCATATTTATCTTTCCATTGTTCCAAGCGGGCGGTCATTCTCGTACCTACGTTGAAAACGCCGCCGTTTTGCCCCTCTTTTCTGGCATCGCCGCCTGAGGCGGCATAAGATTCAGCGTTATGCGTATGGTAGATCAAAATGGTGGGCGTTACTTCTCCCGATACCATGGCATGATACGGTTCTGTTGCTCCCTCTCCGCGAGGATCTTCACGAGGAATATCCACATCGGGATAATCTTCCCCTTCCACTTCCGACACATTTCCCCGATTCGGCGCTGTCTTCGCCGCTAAGGTTCCTCCCGTCGGATCGACCCTGCCGCCAAGCAGGGGGATTTGGCCCTCCAGAATCCGATTCAAATAGTCGTTTTTATTTTCAAACCAAGACGATGGTTGTGAGGGGTCTCCAGGGGTACCAGAATGGTTGTCTGTGCCTGTCGGTTGAACCGAAGGAGAATTATATCGCAACAGCGGAAGGGCGATATTGAGGATCTCACCAGGAGAAATGATGGCCCAAGCCGATGAATGGATACGTACACCTTGCCAAAGCCATCCTGCCACGACTAAAACCACAAGAGGCACGACCAGCCAGAAGGGCCTGCGTCGATTGCGCCCCCATGGGTTTGTCCTCTTAAATAACAAAGCAAACAACCCCCTTCTCTCCCAATATAAATGGGTATGTCGGGGGTCGTTTTCCTATGACTTTTTATGGGAAATGGAACAGTTTTAACGCTTTCCTTGCAGCGCTTTTGGGCTGAGCGGCGTCGGAACGACAGCATCGGCAATACCGATAACCAGGGCTGACAACAAAGCGCCGAACAATCCCACTTTTATCGCATTTGGAACCAGCAACTGGCTCACCCAGATGACCGCCGCCGATACGAGGAAGCCCACGATTCCACGGTGCATATTGGTGATGCGGTCGCCAAATAGAGCTTCCACGGCATAGCCAAGTAAAGAGATGACCAAAGCGGCCACGACGGCACCCGTGAATCCGTTGACAACAAAATCAGGAATAAACCAGCTGGCCACCAGCAATACAACGGCGGAGACGAGAAAACGAACCACTAAACCTATCACGGCTTGCTCTTCCTCCTTTTTGACAGGATTCCTTTGTAGTATCGCCGAAGGAAAGAAAATCATACTTGCCCTGATATAGTCCTGCAGAAATGGTAAACTATTTCTTGCATCTGCAAGATCATCGTGGTAAAATATCCTTTGTTGAGTGGCAAGGAGGTGAGAGTATGCCCAATATCAAATCGGCGATGAAGCGAGTTAAAATTGCTCGGGAGCGCACCCTGAAAAACGCTTCGGCTCGTTCCGCCCTGCGTACGACTTTGAAACGTTTTGAAGAAGCTCTGGCTTCCGCCAATATGGACAATGCTCGTGCTGCACTTGCCAAGGCTGTCCGAGCTCTAGACAAAGCTTCTGCCAAAGGCCTGATTCACAAAAACACGGCCTCCCGCAAAAAATCCCGCATCACCAAAAGATTTAATTCCAAAGCCAAGGCTGTTTAACATAAACTTCCTCATGGCTACTTAAGAGAGACCAGGTCCATCCTGGTCTCTCTTTTTTTGCTTATTTCTTTTCGTTGCCGAAAGCGAGCAAGCAAAGTTCCAATGTCTGCTTCGCCTCACCGGCGCCGGTCTTAATGGCTACATCGGCCTCTGTCAATCGGTGATAGAGGCGATATAAATCGTCCGTCTGAAAGCGTCCCGCTTGGTTCTCCAGCTTGCGAATGACACCAAGCGGAAGCTTCAGTTCCTTTCCCCAATCGTTTTTACGCACACCCGACGCCATCAGTTCTTTCAATCGAAGCAGTTGGCGCACATGACGCAGGATCAGGAACAGCAAGGGGATGGGATGCTGCCCTTGGCGGATCACGTCTCGGGAAATCGTCAGTGCCCGATCGATACGCCGGTCTCCCAAGGAGTCGGCGATCGCGAAAATATTATCGTCCGGTGTCGCCGGCACCAGACGTCGAACTCGTTCCCGAGTGACCCGTCGCTGTGCCGATGGTTCACCTAAAAAAGTGTAGAGCTTGTCCATTTCCAAGGCGATCTGCCCGATGTCTTCGCCGGTACGTTCGATGAGCATAGACAATGCCTCTGGTTCAAAGGGCAGTCCGATCGAACGGGCTCGCTGGGCAGCCCAAGATTCGACTTCTGCACCAGTTGGCTTTTTGATCTCAACGGTATGTCCAGCTTTTTCGATAGCCTTGTAAAGACGTTTTCGCTTGTCCACACCGGAAGGCGAGTAAAAAACGAGACAGGTCGTCGGGCTCGGGTTTTGCAAGTAATGGGTCAATGACGATTCCGGTTCGACCCCTTTTGATTTGGAAGTTCCCCCTTTTCCTTTCGAGGGAACACTATCCCCTTCCGCTGATTCTGAGCCTTTTCCCGCCTTCAGCAGGGAAAAGTCGCGAACGATCACCAACCGCCGGTCCGCCATGAACGGCGGAGCTTGAGCCATTTCTACCACACTCTCTGCCGAAAGGTCACCTTCCAATCGATCGATGTTAAACTCCCCGCCAGGTTTTTCTATAAAACTCCGAATCAGTTCGTCCAACAGTTCTTGCATTAAAAAAGGTTCATCGCCAAATATCACATAAACTGAAGCGTAAACGTCCCGTTGAATCGTCGCTTTCATCCCGGAATAGTCCATCGGCAACCTACCTTTCATAAACCTACAGACACGCTGTAACATATATTGTAGAAGGAATACCATCGAATGCAAGTGCGGTGGAAAATCTTGATGACAGAATTAACTCTAGATGAGTTAGCTGATTTTTTACATCGTACATACGGGTACCGCCTGTGTTCAGTGCAGCATCTGTCGCCAGTTTGGCGATTGGAAACCGACCTCGGGCCACTTTGCTTAAAAAAAGTATGTTATGAAGCAGATAAACTGCAGTTTATCTGCCTAGCCATGGCCCACTTAAATCGGCAAGGCTTCTTAAAATCGCCGGAACTCCTGCCGACGTTGCGAGGCGACTATTATGCCTTTTACCAAGGTCACAGCTACTTTCTTACCGATTGGGTAGCTGACATCCCTTGCGATTTCGGAGAGAGAGAACACATCTTTGCAGCGACGGTAACTCTAGCCGAATTTCATCAACACAGCCGAGGGCTGGAAACACCGCCTTCCCTCTACCGTCGTCCTCACTGGGAGCGATGGATCCGGACCCTTTTTCGACGAACAGAGGATTTACGACGCTATCGAGAAAAACTGGAAAAGTCACCTCTTTTGTCCCTCTTGGATGAGCACATCCTTCAAGCCGAGACGGCTTTAACCATCCTGGAAAACTCCCAATACAGTGCAATCGCCCAGAGGGCCAAAAAGATGAGTACATTCATCCATCGGGATGTGGCCGCCCGAAATTTTGTACTCGATTACAAAGGACAGGCTAAAATCATCGATTTCGATTACTGCCGCTGGGATATACGCCTCGTCGACATAGCTCGGCTTTTAGACCGAACGCTGCGAAATCACCGCTGGCGCTTTAGCCTCGCCCAGGGTATCCTGGAAGCTTATGACGAGATGACGCCGATCTTCCCGGAAGAGTACCCGGTCTTGCTCGGTTTGTTATATTTTCCTCAGCGTTTTTGGCGCCTTTGCCACCGCTACTATGAGAGTGGTACGTTGGAATCTGTTCACTTTCTGTCTAACCTCCGAGCACTGCAATCGGAACAGGCAGCTAGAATGCGCTTTTTACGAATCCTCGCCGAGGAGTATTGTTTGGGGTTCTTGTGTCGCAATGGAGTTCGATTAAGTAAGGAGCAGCACATAGATTCCGAGGGTTATCACTATCACTGGTTAGATTTGTATCAAAGACTGTATTAGCTGACTAGGCGAAAATCTCTAATAACATTCAGGTAAGATAAAGGTTTTTATGGATATTTGTAGAAATAGACCACCGGAGGTGTCGTAATGAAGCGCCCTTTGGTGGTTTTTGTATGTTTATTCATGCTCGGCATCGCGATTGGGCTTTATCACCGGGAACTCGTCCGATATCCCTTACAAAGTGATACGGTTCAGTTAGGTCTCTGCTTGATCATCGCCGCTCTTATGGTGTTTCGATTTTCCGAGAAGCATCTCTTCGGCCACCCTGTCCCCTCTTCTCACCATCGAAACAGCTATCTACACGGTGTGTTAATGCTATCGCTGTTCCTGACCGTTACTGTACTCGGCTGGCTCTACGCGTACATGACTTCCCAGCCTGTATCCCACTTATACGAGCACAACGGCGAGACGGTTTCCTTAACGGGCAAAGTAGTAACCATCGTAACCAACAGTAAAGAATCCTTCGTCTTCGACCTCTCTCTGGATGATGGTGAAACCGTACGGATCAAGCATCGTGGAAAACCCTTACCCTTTGAAGTGAAACCGGCAGATGAGTTCCAAGTTACCGGTCAGGTGCAAATCCCATCTCCCCGACGCAATCCCGGCGACTTCGATTATCAAGCTTATTTATGGAGGCAAGGCATCGCTGTTGAGATTTTTACCAGACAACCGTCTCAGATTCGTTTCGATCCATCTCCCGAAGGGATAGACGAAAAAAATAGCATACCTCTTAATTACAGTCTCATCGATACAATGCACCGGTTAGCTTACGACTGGCGGCAAACGATGGAGAGAATCTTAGCTTCCACCTTGCCATCGGACACAGCCGGCATCATCGCCGGAATCATTTTTGGCGGACAAGGAGGACTTTCTGAAGAAGATCAGGAAGCTTTTCGAATTACCGGCGTGGCCCACGCCTTTGCCGTCTCCGGTTCAAATGTGGCGGTCATCACCAGTACCCTCTTGCTCCTCCTGCGGGGAGGCCAGCGTTGGAAAGTTCCTCTTTGGCCGAGCATCGCTGTGACCATCCTGGTCATTGTCTTTTACGGAATGATGACCGGCTTTCCCCCTTCGGTACAGCGAGCCATTCTGATGGCTTGCGGCAGCTTGTTGGCCTATGGCATGCAGCAAAGGGCGGAACCTTTTACCCTCATGGCCGCTGCAGCCCTGCCCATCCTCATCGTCAATCCTCTCATGCTGGCCGATCCTGGATTTCAGCTCTCTTTTGGTGCAACCTGGGGTATCCTCTACCTCTTGCCGATCTTTCAAGGATTTATCCCCACTTCCGAACCGCGCAACCGTTTCGGTGCACCCGTCTGGAGTGCACTCCAAAAACTTTCTGCCGAGGCCTTGTTGCTCTCGCTTACAGCTCTACTGGCTGTTGGTCCACTCACCGTCTATTACTTCAATATGCTCTCTCTATCGGGCCTCTTGGCCAACTTATTCGCAGGGATGATCATCGCCTTGGTCACTATCTTAGGTTTTGCCACCTTCTTCCTGATACCGTTCTGGACCGGTGGTGCAAAGGCGCTGATCCTCTTTTCCGGTCTTTCCGTGGACCTCTTGACTACACTGTTACGCCGTTTATCTACGCTACCCGGTGCAGCTTTGACGATAGCCACCCCGCCTCCCTTACTTCTCCTCGCATTTTACCTCCTGCTCATCCTGGTACGAGAATTTGCCCTCGGCCACTTGAGCCCCAAGGTATCAATCCGGATTCAAACGTGGACCCTTCCCGTCACGGCAGGTCTTATGTCGCTCTTTATTCTCTATCGACTCCTGTTCCCCCCGGTACTGCAAGTGGCCTTTGTCGATGTAGGTCAAGGAGACTGCATCTTGATTCAGACGCCGGGAGGCAAAAGGGTAATCATCGATGTACCAGGTCCGCCGGAGTTTAACCCCTCTTCAGAACTCGACCAACAAAACAAATCTTATGACCCGGGGGAGAGGGTGCTATCGCCTCTGCTCAATCGAAAGGGAATCACGGAACTGGATACATTTGTCGTCACCCACGCTGATCAAGATCATATGGGAGGGGCCTTTTATATCCTGCAGAATTATCCCGTCGGAAAACTTATCCTATCTGCCCCGCCGGAACCATCTGAAAAATATGAGGCACTCCTTCAACTAGCATCGGCAAAAAACATCCCCGTTCTGGAAACACCTCCACTAGATAAGGACATCAGCCCCGATCCGTCGGTGCAGCTAACGGTCCTGAACCCCGGCTTGGAACGTAAGCCCCAAAACACGAATGATTCATCATTGGTTCTACTCCTGGAGCACGGTCAGTGCCGGGTTTTGCTTACCGGTGACATAGACAAAGAAGGGCAACTAGCCATGGTAGCTGATGCAAAGACATCCACCAGTAGTCTACAGGCTGATATCGTAAAAGTCCCCCATCACGGCAGTCGGAACAATTTAGAACCAGACTTTTTAGTTTCTACAGGCCAACCAGCACTAGCGGTTATTTCCGTCGGAAAAAACCGTTACGGCCATCCAAGTCCAGAGGTTATGCAAGCTTGGCACAACGTGGGCGCTGAGGTCTTGCGGACCGATCGCTGCGGTGCGATCACAGCCGAAAGCGACGGGCGAAGTTGGCAGGTTCATAGGACCCATTACGAACCAGACTACTAAAGTACTTAAAAAGAGAGAGCCCCCCCAAGGGGGACTCTCTCTTCGTTTCTTTATAAAATCAAACGCAGCCACAAGGAATCCGTACTGACATTGCCTTCCACCTGTTTACCAAATAAAGGCCCAATGGAATAAAAAAGGGGCATAGCGCTGTATAACTGACCGTTTTTGATCTCGTTGGCTAAAACGCCTTCATCGGGATTGGTCTTGTGATTGTTGCTGATCCATCCACAGCTTTCTCCCACATAGAAGTAGATGAAACCAGCGCTATAGGGTTGTCCGGGTATGTTAGTTCCGGCAGAACCACGAACCATCAAACCCCCCCGTGGGTCGTAGAGGATATTTTGTTGGGGCACTCCCCAGGCGTTCAAATACTCGCTGACGTTGAATTGGGTGATCCCATCGCTCCTATTCAGGGCGATAGGTACCTTCGATTTCAGCGAATCTGAATTACCTTCTATTCCAATGCGATCGACCTTCTGTTGTCCAGGATAGAGGATCACTTTCGACCATGACGGGCTCACTGGCGACGGCACCTTATTCCATGTCTTCACGACCACTGCTCGCTCATCGGCATCCCAAAATACGAGTGCTCCCAGCGCCTGAGCAGCTGACCGATAGGGCACCAAGGTCCGACCATTGTCAATACGGGGAAGGGCATCTAGACTGCCTGCTTCTCCCCCGTTGACGATAAAGCCCGGCTGTCCGATAAACATCTGTAAGGTATCCTTAAAACCACCCTCGGAGGGGCGGCGAACAATAATTTCGTCCATCAAACCGTGTGCATTTTTCTTGAACTCGATGTCGCTATCTGTGATACCCAGGCTGTAAGCCAGATAGCGTAACGGCATGAGCAATCGTCCCGCTTGGCTGTCAATGACTGGCGCCGAGTCCATCAAGTATTCTTTGCCGTTCACTTCATAGACATTTTTTCCAACCCAGAACTTAACCGTTTTCATTTCTGACGGCTCTTCCGCGGCTTCAGCCGTAAATGTATTAAACAGCAAAAGCCAAGCCGTCATGATGAGGAGGGAAGAGCAACATTTTTTAATGAATCGTGCGTACCGGTGCAATAATTAATCCTCCTAACTCTTATCTTTTGTCATTCTCAACCCTTTGTTTTGACATTTTAACAATCGACCCCTTGATTCTTAAATATAGTACAGTTAAAACAGCTTACTGGTAAAGGATTAAATATTGACAGTTACATTGCGCAGTGGCTTGGGATCAAAAAAGCCTCCTTTGCTAGGAGGCTACAAGGGGCTTACATGAGGACTTTTCCTCTCAGGGATTGTACCCTAAAGCTTTTTTCAGGTTCTCTAAGTTTTGCTTCATCACGGTAATATAATCGAGTCCCTGTTTTTGCTCATCTTCCGTCAGGCCCTCAATGGGATTTAACACCAGTGTATCCGCTTTGACTTCCCTCGCTAGTGCTTCCCCGACTTTCGGACTTACTAAGGTCTCAAAGAATATGTATTTCACCTTGTGTTCTCGTGCGTATGCGGCGATTCGAGCGAGTTCGGCCGGTTTGGGTTCTGCATCAGGTGAAATACCCATAATGGAAACTTGATGTAAGCCATAACGATGAGCTAAGTAACTAAAAGCACTATGGGTCGTGATCAATTCTTTCGATGGAGCCTTGCTCACAATCTCTTTAAACTCCCCGTCTAACCGGTCCAGCTTATCTTGGTATGCCTTTGCGTTAGCTTCGTAATAATCTTTGTTATCGGGATCGAGATCGACAAGGGCCCTTTTGATGTTTTCGACCTGGATTTTGACCAAATTCGGATCGAGCCAGAAATGGGGATCATTTTTTCCATGTTGATGGCTGGCTTCATGATCGCCATCGTCACTGTTCTCACCAGGAAGCATTTCAATACCCTTACTCGTATCCACCAGAACCAGGTTAGGATTATTGCTAGCCTGGCTGACTTTTTCAATCCAGCCTTCAAAACCGCCGCCATTATAGATGAGCATCCGGGCTTTGCTAACCTTGACCATATCTTGAGGAGACGGTTCCCAATCATGGGGCTCGGCTCCCGGGGGAACCAGATTGGTCACTTCAACCTTTTCACCGCCTACTTGCTGGGTAAATTCGTACATAGGGTAAAAACTGGATACAACCTGAATCTTATGGTCTTGTGTGCTGACTGATTTTTTATCGTCTTGATTAGAGGAGCAACCGGAAATGACCACTGCCGAAAGTAAACCGATCAGCAGTCCTTTCAAGGCTTTTGGAATCATGATGTTCCCTCCTTATTATCTCGGCATTCACGACAATGGCCGAAGATCTCAAAGGTATGGCCGAGCACTTTGAAATCCTCGTGCTTGGCAAGGGCTTCGGCTTTTTCCTCCATGGGGCAGTAGGGTAGGCATACCGATTTACCACAGGTGACACAGACTAGATGATGGTGATGGGGACGACCATCGAGTTCGAACCGAGCACCTTCTTTTCCCTGATTGTGAATGAGATTGACCACCCCTAACTCGCTGAGAACCTTTACACTGCGATAGACCGTATCTGCACTCATATCAGGAAACAAGCCTCGTAATTCGTCGACGAGGTCTTTCACGGATAAAGGATGTTCAGCCCGGACAAGCGCCTCAACTACAGCTCGGCGCTGTGGTGTACACTTATATCCCTTCGCCTTTAATAAATTGAGCACTTGTTCCGTTTCCATGAACCCTCCAAAGATCATATTGTTCCGATTTAAGATTATTCTTATTTATTGAATTTTCGCCAGTTCCTTTTCTGACAGGCGATCTTTGGCCCATAACAGGCGCACGTGCAGCCAAGCCTTTTTTACCAAGATCGTCGCAACGAGCAGAAAGGCCGCTAACAACACGATAGATCCTCCAGGGGCCAGATCGAGAAAATAGGAAGCGATCAAACCTATCGTCACAGATGTTAAAGCATAAGCTTGGGCCAACCAAAAAGCTTCCCGGAAACTCCGGGCGATCTGCAAGCTAGCTGCCACCGGTAAAACAAGCATCGACGATACGAGCAAGATGCCCACGATGCGCATAGACGATGCGACGACAAGAGCCGCTAGGACCATGAGCACTAAGTTTAGTCCGTAGACCGGAAGGCCGCTGAGCTGCGCTTTTTCTTCGCTGAAAGAGATGTAGAAAAAACGATGATAAAGAGAACTGATGACGATAACCACAATGGCACATACGGCCGATAAGATCACTAGATCTTGACGGTTTACAGCGATGATACTTCCGAAGAGGTAACTGATAATATCTGATGAGGCCGATTTTTTGACGCTCAGAAGAATCACCGCCAACGCTACGCCACCCGAGAGAAAGACGGCGGTGGAGATTTCGGCATAGTTCTGATAGCTCCGGCGTAGTTTTTCCAGGCCTAAGACAGCGATGATGGAAAAAGTGAGCGCCATCAAAGGCGGATAGACGCCTAACAACATCCCTCCAGCTACACCAGCGAGAGATATATGGGATATGGTATCGCCAATGAGGGATAGTCGGCGCAAGACGAGAAAAAGTCCGATCGATGGACATATGATGGCCACCATCAAACCTGCCAGAAAAGCCCGAACCATAAAATCATGTTGGAGCATTTCCGAGAATCCGAACATATTCCTCTACCTCCTAGTGATGATGGTGCTGAACCATCTGCACAGGATGGCCGTACATCTTGGCGAAAATCTCCGTCTGCCGCGCCTTAAAACCGCCCACCTCGCCGTGAAAGAAGAGACAGCGGTTCAAACAGACAAGCTTGTTCACCCGCTCCGTAATCACACCGATATCATGGGAGACTAAGACGACGGTCAGGCCCATGTTTTGGTTGAGGTCCTCCAGTAAGCTGTAGAACAACTCTTGCTGTTCCGCATCGACACCGACGGTCGGTTCGTCCAAGAAAAGGATTTCGGGTTCCCCGGCTAAGGCTTGGGCGATAAATACCCGTTGCTGCTGCCCTCCCGATAGATTACCGATCAGTTGGTGGGCAAATTTCGACATGCCGACCTTGTCCAAGCACTGATCTACCATTTCTTTGTCCTGATGATTCTTCCATCCGAAAAGGCCTTTTCGGCCGAGCCGACCTGCATAGACCACTTCCCAAACGGTAGCAGGAAAAGCCGTATTAAAGGCGATGGCTTTTTGAGGAACATAGCCGATGAGGGGCCAACGACGAAACTTTTTGACCGGATCGCCCCAGAGAAAGACCTCGCCTTTTTCCGGTTGTAATAGTCCCAAGAGCATTCGGAGAAGGGTTGATTTTCCCGACCCGTTCGGTCCGATAATGCCGAGAAAATCTCCCCGAGTGATTTTAAGATCTATATCGCTTAATGTTTCCTGCTGCTCATAACGAAAGGACACATGGCGAGCCTCCACGAGGATCGATTCATCGCCCTTTCGCTCCTTTTCTCGTTTGAACGGTCGAACAATGTTCAACACCCTATGAGCCTCCTACGTTCAGTATCTGAACTTTGTTTAATTAGGAACGTTCTTATTTAAGATTACACCTTTCTTCCATTCGACGACAAGTAGTTATTTTTCGATCAACCTAATCCAATTTTACCCAATGGGAACCGTGCCTAAACAAGGAGGGACTTATGATGCACAATGCATACTGGTTGAAATGAAACCAACAGAAAAAAGTCATTCATACTATAAAAATGTCTTGACAGTCACTGACTGTAGCCCTATCATTAAATATTAGTGATAATAGTTGATGTCTGAGGGCATCTTTTTTTTATGAATTAAGGAGAGAATGCGAGTTTGAAACGTACGGATTTGCGGAATATCGCCATCATCGCTCACGTCGACCATGGCAAGACTACACTGGTCGACGGTTTACTGCGACAGTCCGGTATCTTCCGGGCTAATGAAGAAGTCCAGGATTGCGTCATGGACTCAAACGACTTGGAACGGGAACGGGGTATTACCATCCTGGCCAAGAACACGGCCGTATCGTACAACGGCATTAAAATCAACATCGTGGACACACCTGGACACGCCGATTTCTCCGGCGAAGTGGAACGCATTCTCTCGATGGTCGATGGTGCTATTCTGCTGGTAGACAGCGCTGAAGGGGTTATGGCGCAGACAAAGTTTGTCCTTCGCAAAGCCCTTGAATCGGGCCTGCGGCCTATCGTCGTGATCAACAAAATGGACCGCCAAGATGCTCGTCCCGCAGAAGTGCTCGATGAAATCTTGGAGTTGTTCATTGAACTAGGCGCTGATGATGAACAGCTGGAATTCCCCGTCTTATATGCCGTCGGCCGGGCCGGCTGGGCCAGCCTCGATCCCGATGAAAAAGGAACGACGCTGGAGCCTCTCTTCCAAACGATCATCGAAAAAGTTCCCTGCCCGGAAGGGGACGACACGGCCGTTCTACAGATGCTCATCTCTTCGCTCGACTATGACAGCTACACAGGTCGTGTCACCATTGGCCGCATCCATCAAGGAAAAATTCGTACAGGCCAACAGGTTTCTATCTGTAAACGGGACGGTGACATCATCAAAGGCAAAGTGCTGCAAGTCTTCACCTATCAAGGGTTGAAACGGGTCCCTGTCGAGGAAGCGAGCACAGGGGAAATCATCACCCTTACCGGTTTAGATAATGTAAACATCGGCGAAACCATCTCTGACCCCGACAATCCGGCTCCTCTGCCGGTGATCAACGTCGACGAGCCGACCTTACAGATGACCTTCCAAACGAACACAAGCCCCTTTGCCGGCAAGGAAGGCGATTACATCACCTCTCGCCATCTGCGCAGCCGTTTGTTGAAGGAATTGGAGAAAAACGTAGCCTTGCGGGTTCATGAAACAGAAGACCCCGATGTCTTCCTTGTTTCGGGCCGCGGCGAACTGCACCTGTCCATTCTGATTGAAACGATGCGCCGGGAAGGCTACGAATTGGCCGTCTCCAAGCCCTCCGTCATTTTCCGCAAAGATGATGAAGGCAACCTGTTGGAACCTCTGGAACAGTTGATCATCGATGTTCCTGAAGAATACATGGGTGTAGTCATGGAAAAGCTGGGAACGCGCCGGGCGGAGATGACCAACATGGTCAACAACGGCACTGGTCAAGTCCGTCTTGAGTTCGTCATTCCTGCCCGGGGCCTCATCGGTTACCGGACGGAATTCCTCACTGATACCCGGGGATTCGGGATCATGCACCACCTCTTCCACGGATATGGCGAACACCGCGGTGAAATCCCTGGGCGGACCAAAGGCGCTGCTGTCGCTTTCGAACATGGTACTGCCACGGCATACGCACTCGGCTATCTGCAGGAACGGATCGCTTTTTTCATCACCCCTGGCACCGATGTCTATCAGGGAATGATCGTCGGCGAAAATGCCCGGGAACAAGATATGGATGTGAACGTGGCCAAAGCCAAGCATCTCACCAACATGCGGGCTTCCGGTTCTGACGGTACCATCAAGCTGGAACCCCCAAGAATCCTCTCCTTGGAAGACGCCTTGGAGTGGATTGATGACGACGAACTGGTTGAAGTGACCCCCTTGAACATCCGACTTCGCAAGCGCCTTCTCGACCCCACCCAACGAGAGCGGGCCAAAAAGAATCAAGCCCTGCGTTAATGAAAGAGCAAACGCCTCCAGGCATAGCGAAGCTATGGCTGGAGGCGTTATTTTATTGGGTTACATATTGGGTTTGTCTATAAGGATGGTTAAAATAGATTTTGAATAGTATTCGTTAGGAGCTGAGCCCATTGGACCTCTTTTCCTATCAAGGAGAAGCCCTAAAGGCGAAGGAAGGCCCTTTGGCTTTTCGGATGCGTCCACGCAGCCTTAATGAAGTGGCTGGACAGCAACATCTTTTAAATAACGAGTCCCTCTTTCGCAAAATGGTGGACCTAGACAAAGTGCACTCTTTCATCTTATACGGGCCGCCGGGGACCGGAAAGACAACGATCGCCCGGCTCATCGCCCAGACGACGCGCAGTCACTTTGAGACCTTGTCGGCAGTTACAGCCGGTTCGGGTGATATCAAAAAAGTGGCCAAAGAGGCTGAATCGCGTCTATCTTTCGAGCAACAGCGTACGATCCTGTTTATCGACGAGATCCACCGGTTTAACAAAGCCCAGCAGGATCTGCTGCTCCCGATCGTGGAAGACGGAACGTTGGTCTTGATCGGCGCTACCACCGAAAATCCTCTCTATGAGTTGAACTCGGCTCTCCTCTCCCGCCTCCGTATTTACATGCTTCATCCGCTTTCAGAAGAGGACCTTTTGTCATTGTTAAAGCGGGCCGTCACCGAACCGAACCGGGGCTTGGGCTTACCTGCCGATGCAGTAACAGAAGATGGGCTGGAATTGATCATCCAAGCAGCTAAAGGGGATGCCCGTTCAGCACTGACGATCCTTGATATGGCGGCTTCTGCCCATGGCAGCTTGGACAAGCCCATCGGTCCCGACGAAGTGATGCAGGTGACTGGTCGGATCGCTGTTTATTATGACAAAAAAGGAGATCGTCATTATGATACGATCTCCGCCTTTATTAAGAGCATCCGCGGTTCTGACCCTGATGCGACCTTGTTTTGGCTAGCCGTGATGTTGGAAGCTGGTGAAGATCCCCTCTTCATCGCCCGCCGCATCGTCATTCACGCCGCCGAAGATATCGGATTGGCCGATCCGATGGCTCTTGTCCTGGCGCAAGCCGCCGCCGATGCGGTAAAACTGGTCGGCCTTCCGGAAGGCCGGATCCCGCTCGCCGAAGCTGCCCTTTATCTCGCTTGTGCTCCGAAAAGCAACCGTGCGAAAGACGCCATCGATAGAGCACTTCGGACTGTCCAGGAAGCCAAAAGGATCTCTGTTCCCCGCCATCTCGCCGATACATCCCATTCCCAGGCAAGCTCGATCTTGGGCAGCGGTGTTGGTTACAAATATCCCCACAACTATGGGGGCTATGTACAACAGAGTTACCTGCCGCCCGACATTGAGGGGACTCGCTTTTACGAACCCACCACGAACGGACGTGAAAAACAGATTAGTCAATGGCTGGAAAACTTGAGGGAAGCCATGGGCAAAGAATCTTCTTAGACATTAATCCAACCAATTGACTTTTCCCGAAATCATCTGGTACTTCGCCCCGGCGATAGCCAATTTTCCATTGGCAATTGCGTCGGCGATGACAGGACTTTTCCGCAGTGCAGCTACTGTCTGTCGCACGTTCTCATCGGCGACTTTTTCCGTCAGCTCTTCTTGAGCGATTTCTTTGGTTTTTACGTTCTCCACTACTGGTTTAATGTGGTCGGTAACAGCGCCGATACTACCAGCTGGATGACCCCCTTCCACGGTAGCTTTGACAGCACCGCAGCTCTCATGACCTAAAACGACGAGGTAAGGCGTGTGAAAGTGTTCCACGGCATATTCGATACTGCCAATCGCTTCCGGGCTTAGAACATGACCAGCGGAGCGGACTACGAAAAGATCACCGAGACCCTGATCAAAGACCAGTTCCGGAGGAACCCGAGAATCGGAACAACTTAATACAATCGCGAAAGGATGTTGCGCTTTCGCCAGCTCTAAGTGTTTCTGCTCGCTCAAATCATGGTTGATTACTTTTCCCGATTGGAAACGTTCATTCCCTAAAGTTAATTGCTTACGGGCTTCTTCTTTGCTGATCGATTGCGTTTGAGAAGAAACCTCTTTCGGTTGGTTGACTTTGTCCGAGTCGCTCGAACAGCCCGAGACGATGAACGCTGCCGTAACGGCAGATATGAGAACTCCCCTTACCACTTTTTGATTGACCCCTTGTAGCCACCCCATGAGCAAGTCACATCCCTCCAGATATTCTCAACCTTATTTTACCTTCTATGCTTATGCATGCAAAGGGTATTTATCCTTTTGGTCTCACGAGGAATTCCCAGGGAATAAAAAAAGCTGCCGGTCACTGAACCGTTGCAGCTTTTTCTTTATTTTTCCATTGTTTTATCAGGACCGATGTCAGTGCGACGGCCACGAGAAGGAGACCTGTCATACCGTAAAAAATGGGCGGTATGCCCACAACATCAGCGATTTTCCCTAAGACCGTCACCCCTACACCGCCCATACCTATGGCGAATCCGATAATCAGTCCAGAAACAGTCCCCATATGATCCGGCAGCAACTGCTGTCCGAGCACAATCGTGGATGAAAAGCTTGCATACAAGGTGATCGCGATCAGCGTCATCAGTATGCTTAGAGACAGTCCTTGGGTTAAGGGAATTAGCAAAACGAGAGGCGCTGTAATCGTTAAGGAAAAAACAATCAACTTGCCGGCGCCGATGCGATCGGCGATCGGTCCTCCAAGCAGCGTTCCCAGTGCACCGATGATTAGGAAATAACTCAACAAACCAGCGCTTTGCTCCTGCGTCTCCTTTAATATATCTACCACGTACAACGGCACATAGGTCGTCAATCCGGAGGTCACCCAGGCGCGGATAAAGACTACAGCTAACAAGATGGCTAGAATCCATTTGACAGATGCCGGGCTCTCGGATATGCGATTGACCGATTTACCACCGTTCGGATCCTTTTGAAGGACAGCTTGCTGCTCATAGAGCTCTTGGGTAGAACGATACAACAAAAACGCCATGGCAGCAGCGATCGGTAGAAAACAGATTAGTCCCGTCAATCCCCACCATTTGTTAAACCAACCGGCCAAAAGCGGTCCCAGACCAAATCCTAAGTTTCCGCCAACGGAAAATAAAGAAAGACCTGAAGCTTTCTTCTTCCCAGCAACGGCTTGGGCCAATTTATAACTTTCGGGATGAAAGGCAGCCACGCCTAAACCGGAAATCAGCAAAGCGGTTACGGCCAAGCCGTATGTCGGCGCAATCCCGGCCAAAGCCATACCGGCACCTGCCGTGAGCGTGCCGACGGGCATCAACCAGGTTGCCCGGTAGCGATCACTGAGCATACCAAAGAGGGGCTGAATGACAGAGGAACTGACGCTTCCGACCAAAATCGTAAAACCGACCATAAAGTACGATAAATCGAACTTGTCCTTCAATAAGATGGCTACTAACGCCAAGGCTCCCTGGTTGATATCGGTCACCAAATGGCCCATTCCTAAAAGAAAAAGACGTGAGTTTAAGTTATACCCTTTGATACTGTTTAGCACGGTTGCGTCATCTCCTGTGTCGACCTTTTATCCATACAGGTTAATATACCACTCCGTCGACACTTGTCAATATAAATCGAGGTTGTGATTTTCATCTTAAATATATAAAAAACTGACCGGAACAATACTTCCGATCAGCCTGAACGTCATTTGAATCAGTCAACGGGTTTGACAGTTCCCTTTTTTTCTACGAAATAGGCACCATCCCGCATCACGAGGCAATCGCCAATCTTGGCTTCTTTGGGCACCCGGTGTCTGGGAATGGTCATAGTCCCGTCATCTGTTTTGATGTAGGCCTCATTGTCTCCATAGCCCTCTACGATTACATGCATCATCTCTTCATCACTCCTCCTGTTCGCCTTTTTATCCTGTCCCACTCTTCCGTCTTCATTCCATTGACTTTACACTTACTTAATAAACCGAAAGCATCTCCTTCATATCGTTATATTTCTTGGGTCCGATTCCAGGCACGTTTTGGATATCTTCGACACGCTGGAAAGGTCCCTTTGTTTCCCGGTACTGAAGGATCCGTTGGGCCAAGGCAGGACCGACGCCAGGCAGCTTATCCAGCTCCGACGCGTCGGCCGAGTTTATGTTGATGATTGCGGCGGCATACCCACTTCCGCCTGAGCTCCCTTTTGATAAAGCTCTCGATGTTCCCCCGCTCGTCGTCGCTCCTGCGGCTTGACCGTTCTTAAGTGATTCGGCACTGCCGTTTTCTGACCGGAGCGCCGGGACAACGAGTTGCCGTCCGTCCGTCAGCAACGCGGCCCGGTTGATCGCCTCTACGTCAGCGTTAGGGCTGGCTTCAGCTAAGCGCAACGCATCATCGACCCGACTTCCAGCAGGCATCTGATAGACTCCCGGTTTATTGACGGCACCAGACACATGAACACGAATTTCCTTCTCTTGCCCCTTCTCTTTGGATCCTTCTCGTTCTGATAAAGTACCCTTCCCGTCAATCGTCACTTTGCTCTCGGTAGAAGCTTTTTTGGTCCCCTCCACGTCGGATTTGTTGTACAAGCGCGTGCCTTGAATCGCCATTCCAATCACCAAGGCAATGATCAGCCCACCTAAGATGTAGTAAAGGCGTTTTCGATTATCCATCCTTTTCCCCTCCGTAGTGCACTATCCGGCAAAGCTTTTCGACAAACCTATAATAATTTCCTTCTTTTCCCATTTTTCTTTTGTAACTATATACTATTTTTTGGTAATCATCTCCGTATTAACTCCGTTTCTCCCGAAGGAACGGTCTAAATCCACTGATTGTGGTGTATGGATTATGCTAGAGGCTTCACGAAAGGTTTGCTTGACTGTCTTCTTGGAGGGAGAGGATCGAATTGTCCCTCGGCAGAAAAAAAGTGCTCCTTTTTATGGGAGCACTTATCGCTGCAGGAATCGGTTTTTCAGCCTATCATACTTTTGGGGATGGTCCCCTTTGGAAAGGCCTGCATCTTGGTCACTCCAGCCCGAAACAAGATGAGCCCCCCCTAGCCCCGCCACAACCGGAAAACTCATCGCCAAGCGACGCATCTCCTTCGCCCGAGGAAGGAACCCAGGAACATCCCTATGGCCGTCCGGTCAAAGGACCGCTCAAATGGGAAAGTGACCCGCGCTTTCAAGAACTCTGCACAAAGCACCATGCGACGATCCGAATGGGGGCCTTTCAGACGACCCTCCCCGACCCTCTTCCCGGCGAAGAGTATAATGTCGCCTTGGCCGCTGACATGTTAGCCGGAACGGTCATCGAACCGAATCAGATTTTTTCCATGAATAAAACCATCGGACCTTACACGACGCAACGAGGGTTCCAGGAAGGTCCCACGTATATGGGGGCCAAAGTGGTAAAGACCGTCGGAGGGGGTGTCTGCAAAGTAGCCACCACCTTGTACAACACCACCGTCCTGTCCAATCTGAAGATCATTGAGCGGCATCCCCATATGATGCAAGTCCCTTATGTGCCACCGGGTCAAGATGCTGCCGTTTTTTATGGCGTACAAGACTTTAAGATCAAAAACGACACCGATAGTCCTATCGTCATCTGGGCGGACACAGAAGATAACACCCTCTATATGGGATTTTACGGAAGTGTAACCCCTCCGACAGTAACCTGGCACCATGAAATACTCAACCGACAAAAAGCACCGACGGTCTACCGCACAAACAGTGGGCTCAACAAGGGCGAAGAGAAGGTACTCGTTCCCGGTTTGGAAGGCCTATCTGTAAAATCTTGGCTGACGATCGAATACAGCGATTCGAAGAAAGTTACAAAAGACCTCGGGATGGACTATTACCAGCCCATGCCAAGAGTAGTCGAACGGATATCCTGATTCACGGACGGAGGGATGACGATTGTATGCCTTTTGGCTGGCTTTTTTCGGTGCCGTCTGCTGGGGGATGGCACCCGTCTTCGGAAAGGTGGGATTGAGAGGGATTCCCACGATCGACGGCCTAGCCGCCCGCACATTGATTACGATTCTGTTAGTCGGGCTATGGGTTTTAATCAGCGGGAACATCGGCCGCATCAGCGAAATCAGCGCCAGGAGCTGGTACTTCCTAGCGATGGAGGCCTTTTTAGCCACCTTTGCCGGAGACTTAGCTTATTATGCAGCGATCAAGAGGGGGGATATCGGCCAAACGGCGTTAGTTTTGGCTGCTTCTCCCCTTATCACTGTGTTTGCCGGTTATTATTTTTTGGGCGAAACGATGTCACCGCTGAAATTCGGCGGTGCCTCCCTCATCGTCCTCGGCGTTGTCCTCGTCGGACTCGATTCGGCGGGATAGTTGTAATGAATCGGAATTCCACATGCATCAATAAAAAACCCCGCCTCCCGCCGCGGAAGGATTCCACGAGGGATAGGCGAGGGTTTTTTCAATATTCGCGATCAGTGCATTAATGTTCAGGGTAATGCCACCTGATAGTCATAGACGATACGGGAAAGATCAGCGAGTGTCTGAACAGATGCTGCTTCCCATCCGTCTTTACTGTAAGCGGAAATGATAAAAGGTCGGTTCGGAGCGAAGACGATTCCGACATCGTGAAACTTATCATTGAGGGATCCGATTTTGTGGGCTACCACAGTACCCGAAGGCAGTTCAGCAGGAATACGATTATTATAGATGGTATTTTCTAAATCATCAAAAATCTCATTGCCCAGAGTAGGATGATTGTCTCGGAAAACGGACAGATAGGCCAAGTATTTTCCCATATCCCGCGGAGTGGTCAGCGGATTGCTGTTATCGTCGTAGTAAGTTACCGTTCCTCCGATAGACTGTTCAAATTGACCTAGATTATCGTCACCGAGGTAATCCAACAGCATAGCCCAAGCGGCATTGTCACTATAGACGATCGCCAAACGGGCGAGTTCACGGAGGCTATACTCTTTGCCAAAAGGCTCCCCCTGCATGATCCCAGTTCCTTGACGGTAATAATCTGATGTATAAGTCAGCGTCGAATTTAAATCCACTTTTCCTTGACCAGCCAAGGTGTATAAATATAATACGGTCGGCAATTTGTGGGTGCTGGCAGTCATATAAATTTGATCTCCACCAATATCAAAGGAAGCACCAGTCGTCAGGTCCTGCACATAGACGCTGACTTGACCAGGACGTTCACGGAGATATCCTTGCACACGTTGCTTCAGCATTTGATAATCCGGTGTAGCGACCGATTGCATCCCCGTTCCCCACTGAAACGTTTGGTCCGTTGTATTCACAGAAGCGACGTGGTCTACGGCGTCCCAGTTCAGTGAAGCACCAAAGGCTTTCCCAAGGAAATTTAACGGAAGGTACAAACGCTCTCCCGATATGAAGGGAGCAAAAGCCAGTTTGATCGTTTTTCCGTTCACTACAGCCCAAGAATTTCCGATTTCAACCGTGCCGTTAGCACCGCCACGAACTACGGTCATCGTTTGGGTGGAACCATTCCAATACACTTTGCCGCCTAAACTTTCGGTCAAACCACGAGCGGGAACGGCGATATATCCACCGATGACCTTTGGCGCTGGTGTTGATTGAATTAAATGTCCATTGACAGATAAAGAAATATCGGGGTAATTCGCTAATGCCGGTTGAGCCATAGCCAATCCCCCTAGCGAAAGAGCTGCGCAAAGAAGCCATGGATATAATCTAGAGCTTTTTAGTTGCATCGTTATCCCCCTCTCCATAGTGCAAATAAGACACCGTACCAGTGTAATGTTTGTAAAAGTATAAATCTACAAGTAGTTCATGTTATTAATGTTTAATAAAGTAAATAAACCTCCCACACTGGCTGGGAGGTTTAACCTGTGATAAACTTAAGAAAAAGCCTTTGATTTCGTTGTTATTCACTATTTGAAAGGGGTTGATCCAGTGAATTGGCTCCGCAACCTAAGTGTTACGAAAAAAATCCTGATTTTGATCGCAGGTGTCATTTTCCTTTTAGCCGGTACCGGAGCAGTCAGCTATTTTTTCATGAGCAAAATCGACGTTTATGCCGAGCAAATGTACAATGATCGGCTCTTGCCTGTCAAATGGCTCAATGAAATACGAGATCTTCGGCATGACAGCGAATCAAAAATGCTTGAGATGCTTTTAACTTCTGACTTCAATAAGCGTTCTTCCCTGGCAAAGCAGATTAGTGACAATAAAAATAAAGCTGCCAATTTGTCACAGGACTACGAGAATACATACCTGCTCGATTTTGAAGTGGAAACGCTTCGTTCGGTAAAGAGTTTAGAAGAACGAAACGATATCAATCAAAAGAAGATTATCGATCTCGCCCTGGCTGGAAACACAGAAGAAGCGTTAAAATTATTGATCACGAATAAACCGGATTTTGAAAATGCAAATGAACTTTGGAAAAAACTCGCTGATTTCAATTCCGATGTCGCCGAAACATTGAATCATAACATTGACAAAGATATTTCCCAATCTATCAATACCATGGTTGGTATTACCTTCTTCGCCGTCGTTGTTTCTGTTTTCCTGTGTACGATCCTGATCCGCAGCATCTCCAAACCGATTCAACAACTCCAATTGCTGATGGCCCAAGTGGGGGCAGGGAATTTATCAGTCCACGGCGAAGTGGCGGCAAACGACGAATTTGGCAACATGACAGCCGCCTTCAACCAGATGGTGCACCACCAGTCTGATGTGGTCAAAGGCATCCGGAAAACGTCCGAAGAAATGGCCGCCGCCTCGGAAGAGATGGCAGCCTCAAGTCAGCAAGTATCGGCATCCATTCAAGAAGTAGCGGCCAGCATGCAGGAGGTCGCCCGGGAAACAGAAGAAGGCAGCCAGTCCGTCGTAGACGCTTCGGCAGTATTGATCGAACTATCGTCGCTCATCCAGATCGCCAAGAATCAAGCTGAATCGGCCGCTAAAGATTCAAAGATGACTCTATCGACGGCGGAAAGAGGTAAGCTGACGGTAGAGGAAACGGTAACCCGGATGACGAAAATAAAAGAGAAAACGACGGAAACGGAAAACTGGATCACGACTCTTAACAGTTACTCCCAGCAAATTCAGTCCATCACCGATACGATTACCGGAATCGCTAATCAGACCAACCTACTGGCACTGAACGCCGCAATTGAGGCAGCCAGGGCAGGCGAAGCAGGACGAGGATTCGCCGTTGTCGCCGACGAAGTACGCAAACTGGCCGAGCAATCGAGCCAAGGGGCTCAGGAAGTCGATCAATTGGTGCAAAAAGTGGCTGAAAGTACTGAAGCAGCAGTGACATCCACCCGACTCAGCCGCGATGAGGTAGAACAAGGCTTCCGTGTGGTGCAAGAAGCGGGTCATGCCCTTGACAATATCTTGACGGCTGTCAACCGGACGGAAGGGGCCGTTCGGGAAATTGTCAAAGTCACGAATGAGAACGTGGCTAGTTCCGATCGCATCGTCAAATTGATCGACTCCATTGCAACCAACATCGAAAATGTAAGCTCCCATGTGCAACAGGTAGCAGCGGCTACAGAAGAAGCTTCGGCTTCGATGGAAACGATCGCTGCTTCTTCCGAAGAGACGAGTGCTATGGCTGCTACACTCTTAGACTCGGTCCAGCGCTTTACCGTCGATGATTCATCGCAAAAGTTGACCGATCATGATCTGCTCGTACGCGCTAAATCAGATCACTTGCTTTGGAAACTGCGTATTTCTAACATGATCGACGGTGTCGAGCGATTGAATTTGGACGATGTGACTTCCCATCACCATTGCCGCCTCGGTAAATGGTATTTCGATGAAAATAACCCGCTAAAAAACGATCCTGATTTTATTTCCCTCGACGACCCTCACCAACAAGTCCATGATTGTGCAAAGAAAGCCGTCATAGCCTATCAATCAGGAAATCCCGAGGAAGCAAAGAGAATGCTCCTTCAATTGGATAGGCATTCCCAAATAGTGCTCTACAAACTAGACCGCCTGACGCAAAAAATTACGACAAAATAATGAAAGGATGAGCATCATGATTCAGAACATTGTTGCGGCGAACAATCAGGTAACAGTCACCTTGACTGGAAGTATTTTAGTTACCGAAGCGGCAGAATTGCGAGAAAGACTTCTCCAACATGCCAATCATCATGGCGTCCATTTTCTTATCGATATGCAAGGAGTCAACTTTATCGATAGTTCGGGTCTTGGCGTGCTTGTCACCGTCTTAAAACGAGCCCGACAAGGCGGGGGTGACGTGGTCATCAAGGGAATCCACGGGGTTGTTAAGGAAGTTTTTGAGTTGACACGACTCAACCGGGTTTTTCAAATCATTTAGAAGTAGATGAGAGACAGTAAAAGCCGATGCGTTCGCTACCCGGACGCCCGGCTTTTATTGTTAAAACAAGCAAGAAAAATTAATCTTCATGGCGATTCTCCACTTTGGTTTATAATAAGCGTGGGCATCTTAAGACCCCGGAGAAAAGAGGTTTTCTATGAGTATTTCATTAACCCCCATCCATGCCGCCCTTGAGCATCCTCTTCCCTTGGATCAGCATTGTTTTGATGAGGTGCTAGCGAAAGCTCGGGAAAAGAAGGGTTTGTCGCTCCGAGAAACTGCGTTTCTCTTATCGATATCGAACCCCGAATGGCGGTCTGCCCTTTTTGCTGAAGCCGGAAAAATTAAAGATGAGATTTATGGGAAGCGAATCGTCCTCTTCGCTCCCCTCTATACGTCAAACCGTTGTATCAACGACTGCCTTTACTGCGGCTTTCGTCGCACCAATAAAGCCTTGGTCCGGAAAAGCCTTACTGTCGAAGAGGTTCGTCTGCAAGCGATGCAGCTGGAAGCGATGGGACATAAGCGGTTGCTGTTAGTGGCCGGGGAACATCCCAAGGAAGCCGCAGCCGCCATTATCGCCCAGATGGTCGAGGCGATTTACAGTTCAACCGATATTCGCCGACTGAATGTAAACTGTGCGCCTTTAAGCATTGATGATTTTCGGATCCTTAGGGATGCCCAAATCGGCACCTATCAACTCTTTCAAGAGACCTATCATCCCGATACGTACGCCTACCTGCACCCGTCCGGTCCAAAAGCGGATTACTTCAACCGCCTAACTGCGATGGACCGAGCCATGGAAGCCGGCATCGACGATGTGGGACTTGGTGTTCTCTTCGGGCTCTATGATCACCGCTTCGAAATCCTGGCCCTCTTGGAACAGGCCCGGCTCTTAGAGGAACGTTATGGCGCCGGACCGCATACCGTCTCTGTTCCCCGATTGAAGCCAGCCTTTGAATCAGCCCTGACCACGGTCCCTCATCCAATCAGTGATGAATCCTTTAAACAAATCGTCGCCATTCTTCGCCTGGCAATTCCCTATACGGGGCTTATTCTCTCCACACGGGAGTCGGCAGAGCTTCGAAATGAACTTCTCCATCTGGGCATCTCTCAAATCAGTGCGGGCTCTTCCACTACCCCCGGCGGTTACAGCGACCCGACAAAACAGGCAGAAAACCTCGAAACTACAGGAAGCCAGTTTTATCTGGAAGATCATCGCTCCCTGCCGGAAGTAGCGCTTTCCGTCATGGAAAAAGGCTTTATCCCCAGCTTTTGTACGGCTTGCTACCGGAGCGGCCGGACGGGTGAGGATTTTATGGCCTTGGCTAAAACCGGACATATTGCTCAAATGTGCGATCCGAACGCCCTATTGACGTTACAGGAATACCTGCTCGATTACGGAGACGAATCCTTACAGAAAACAGGGTTGGTGTTGATCGATCAAGAGTTGGCCCGTCTTCCAGCGGGAACGGCGGAACGGCTGCGGCAGGGATTGGAACGACTGCGGTGCGGCGAACGAGATATTTATATCTAGCTTGGAAAGGACGTTGCCACATTCATGTTAGATAAAATCCTACCCAAGCAGCCAACGGGTGAGCGATGGATCGTCGTCTTCCCTTCGATGCAGCAAACCTTGCAAGCCCATCAGCTGATGGAGTCTTCCGGCGTACAGGGCGACTTTATTCCCACTCCAAAAGGGTTCGGACCTGTCTGCACGACGGCCATCGTCTTTTCAGGATTCCACGGTCCAGAAGTGCAGGAACTGCTTTCGAACCACCGATTAACTCCACAGGCGCTGGAACCTTGGCGTTCCGTCCCTCCTGGTGAGGCTTGGCAGAAAGCTCTGGAGCAAGTGGAAACAGCCGCTTACGGCGACCTGTTGAACCAAGCGCGGGAACTGAAAGCTCCTAGCCTGGAAGAAGTTGTACAGCTTCTTTCCCCTCCCACTCCGGCTGATCATCGAGCCCTACAAGGGGCCGCCGATGCTTTGCGCCAAGAAACGTTGGGTGATGTCGTTGACATTCGGGGTGCGGTGGAATTTGGCAATCGGTGCCGCAAGAACTGTCATTACTGCGGGCTCCGCAAGGAGAATCATAGACTGTCCCGTTACCGTATGGACAACGAAGCCATTCTCGCTGCAGTCGGTGACGTTTACGCCTTGGGGATTCGGACAGTCATCCTACAATCAGGGGAAGAACTGCCAGAGGCCACAGAATCGCTGGTAGAACTGATCAAGTCTATCAAAAAACAGTTCGGTCTGAGGATCACCTTAAGCTTGGGGGAGCGCTCCTTCGAAGATTACCGGGCTTTTCGCCGGGCAGGAGCGAACAACTACCTCCTCCGGATCGAGACGACCGATCCGGAAGTTTTCGAACGAGTCCATCCTGACGACGATCTGCAAGAGCGAAAACAGCACCTCCTCTGGCTCCGGGAAGCAGGTTTTTTGCTGGGAACAGGCGGAATCGTCGGTCTGCCCGGTCAAAAGGTAGCCAGCATAGCCCAAGACATCCTGTACTGGCGCGATCTGGGTGCCAACATGATCGGTGTCGGTCCTTTTCTCCCCGCCGAGCACACTCCTTTAGAAAATCACCCGCCTGGCGATCTAGATCTGACTCTGCGTGCCGTCGCGGTCACCCGTCTTCTCTGCGGCCGCGCCTTCATTCCTGCCACCACTTCTCTAGCGACGCTGCATCCCGACGGACAACGATACGCGCTAGAATGGGGTGCAAACTCGATCATGCTGATCAATACACCGGAAACTTACCGAGCCAATTACCACTTGTATCAAAAGAAAGCAAAAGTAGACCTCGACTTCGCTTGCCGTTCTATCAAAGAAGCTGGACGGCAACTTCCCAATTACATTCAAGGAGTTACCTGCTGATAAAGCCAATCGTCCCTTATATCAAACCAATCGCCCATATCCGATCGTCGTTGCCATAATTAAGATTAACATTCCGTGAACAATTGTGACGGCGTGCGGCTTTTTTTTGCTTTTTTCCCAAGAAGAAATCATTGTACTTTGTTACATACATCTTTATAATGATCCGTGCACTATCAAAACTGTTTTTGATTAACGATAAATATATATATGCAGAACCAAAGGAGGACCGGATCATGCCACGAAAATTTGAAACGACTGTTCAACTGCTGCGGCACGAGGTTCTGACTCATGTAGCTAAATTGTCGATGGAAAAAACACTGGATCAGCATAAAGATCTGATTCCCTACATGATTGTAAAAGGAAAAAAGCCTCACTTTCGTTGTTGCGTCTATAAAGAGCGGGCTGTCCTTAAAGAGCGAGTTATCCTCGCTTGCGGCAATGATGTTCGCGGTTCTTCCGGTGGCATCATTCAAGTCATGGAAACGGCTTGTGATGAATGTCCTGTCGAACGGTTCACCGTCACCGAAGCTTGCCGGGGATGTATTGCCCATCCCTGTATGGAAGTTTGTCCGGTGAACGCCATCGGTCAAATCAATCGCAAAGCGATTATCAATCAAGAAAAATGCATCGAGTGCGGCCGTTGTAAACAAGCTTGTCCCTATGGAGCGATTACAGATACACTTCGTCCCTGTGTCAAAGCTTGTCCGGTAAAAGCGATCACGACCGGGGAAGATCGCCTAGCCAAGATCGCCCCCGAGAAGTGTATCAATTGCGGTCAGTGCGCCTATCGTTGTCCTTTTGGTGCCATTTCCGAAAAATCCTTCATCACCCATGTAATCCAAAGCTTGCAGGCGAAAGATCATCCTGTCTATGCGATTGTCGCTCCGGCAGTGGTCGCCCAGTTTCAGGATGCCACCTTGGGACAACTGCGGACAGCGTTGAAGAGAATCGGTTTCTTCGATGTCTATGAAGCGGCACTGGGAGCCGATATGATCATTCCAGAGGAAGCTGCCGAACTGGAAGAAAAAATTCAAGCAGGTTCTTTTCTCACCACTTCCTGCTGTCCCGCTTTTGTTGAAATGATTGAGAAACACTTCCCCGAGTTAAGGGAACATGTTTCTTCTGCCGTATCGCCCATGATCGCTGTGGCGCGGTACCTCAAAGCAAAAACCCCGGAAGCCGAGGTCGTTTTCATCGGCCCTTGCATCGCGAAAAAGGCAGAAACGGTGCGTGAAGACGTAGCCGGCGCCGTTGATTATGCACTGACCTTTGAGGAACTGCTAGCGATACTCTCCGCTTCGGAGATCGATCCGGCTCAGTGTGAAGAAAATCACCGGGAGGAAACGTCCCCCTTTGGACGTGCCTTCGCTCGTTCCGGCGGGGTGACCCAAGCGGTCATTCAGTCTCTGAAGGAATCCCATAAAGATATTGCCGTGAAGCCGCTCAAATGTAACGGTGCCGAAGAGTGTATCAAAGCGCTACGCATCGCCAAGGCTGGAAAACTTCCAGAAAACTTCATCGAGGGGATGGCATGTATCAACGGGTGCATCGGAGGTCCGGCAGCCTTAAATCATTCCCCGAAAGCAAAAGTGCTCGTAGACAAGTTCAGTCAGGAAGCACAGACGAAGACGATTCAAGAAGTAACTACAACGGTGAAAGATGTAAGCATTTCCCTCCACCGTGATTAATTCACTATGTCACCTAGACGAAGACCCGCCAGCCTTTCTTGAAAAGGCGGCGGGTCTTTTTTCATTGCTGACAAAAGATCTTCTTATTCAGTTAATGGATAGCGGCTGTGCTGCCTTGGCCGGGCATGATCACAGGTTTTTGTGGAGGCAGTTGATACTTCTTCGGGATCACCGGCGCTTTTGCTGTGTGTCCGGCGATAGTTTTACCAGGTGTCCAGGAGCCTTCCGGCAGTACTCGTTGTACCGTAAACAAGTTGCTCCCCCACCAATATCGAACATCATTGACGATACCGATGGCGGTCGGGTTCTTACTATCGGCAGTGCTGATGACTGCAGGTTGTCCATCGATCATCCCCATGTAGATAGCCACATGACTGATATATTTCTTACCGTTGGCGTCTGTTTTCCAATAGGTAAAGATATCTCCCGGTCGCAGATTTTCGGTCCCTTTAATGGTCCAGTTCTTTCCCTCTTTGGCCGCATATACGCCTGTAACTCGTTTGCCTACGGTGCCATAGTTTTTGGCAGTCGTCGTAATATCGAAACCGAAGTCACCATATATGAGGGATACAAAGTTGGAACAGTCTACGATCCCATAATCTTTATAGCCTTTATATTGATGTCCGTACACCATATAGCCTTGGTCCATGTACCAGATGGCCCGCTCGACCAACTGATCAGCTAAACTGCCGTCAATGGAAGCGTACGATTGTCGCCATTTCGCCACTTTGGTTACTTCATCTTTTTGGTAGTCATCAATGTACTCTTTGTACTTCGCAATCGCCTGGGATGTAGAATACCTCGCCCAAAAGGCATCGGCACTGTGGATCCCACTCGTCAAAAATAGAGAAACCGCAATGAAACCGGTGATGATTGTCGTAATCGTTTTTCTCATTCTCGTCCTCCGTTTTTTAAATTGACGCTCCTTTTTACAAGGAGGTTATCTATAACATTCGTTAGGACGGTTGGTTAGTTGAGGGTGTCCGATAACGTAGCCATATTAGGATTGTTTTTCAGGAGCATGAAAAAAGGAGTGAAGTTGATTCTTCACCCCCTAGAGACGAGCTTTAAACGCTGTAGCCGTGTCAAATCATTTTCGTTTCACAGAACCGACACCACTCGATGTAGACGGTTTCGATGGAACCGATGAAGTGGTTTTCGGAGGACTGGAGACAGTGCTTTTCGATGATGTAGATCCACTTACGCTTGACGGTACTGACTCTGCCGGTGTCGATGTGGTATCGGTCGATTTTCGTGTCACTGTACCTGTGCCGGACGATGTGGTCGGTTTGACGGTCGTTCCGTCTATTTTTCCTTTTGAACTGTCACTAGAAGTACCGTAAACACTGCTTTTTGTCGGGAAGGGGTAGCTGTTATTCGGCGTGTATGATGGCGTACTGTATGGTGAAGGGCTCGATCCGAAAATTCGTTCCAGCGTATTACCAAGTAAATAGCCCTGCCAAAAACCGCTGCTCGTGTGTTCTTTAACAAACTGAACAGAGCTTACATTCACCAAACTATCTTGTGGGAGATTGGCATCTTTCGTAACGGTGATGATCGAATTATTATTGTACAACAAGACCATTTTGTCATCGTTGTAGGCCGATTGTTCATTTGGCTTTTCTGCGCTGACGATGGCTGTGGCCACTTCACCGACTGGCGTCTGTGCGGCTCGGTACGTTTTGGAAGATGAACCGGTACCATCTTGTTGCGCCGCTTCGAGACTATAGTGTTGGGATATAAAATCGGCAGCTTTCTGTTGCCCGCAACCCGTCAACAATAACATAAAAATGAGACAAAAAGAGAGCATCCATGACTTTTTCATGCACGACCACACTCATTTCTAAGCACCTTATTTATCGGCCGAAGGCCTTGAGCCAATGAACTTTATGCACTAATTATACCTAAGCGGAACGCGATAGAGAATACAAAGGCGGAGAAATTTTCTTCCAGGACGATTCGGTCACAAAAAAAGCGACCTGCGGTGAATGATGTTTCACCGCAGGTCGCCTTTTTCATGTTTTTATTGAGGTCCGAATTCGTAGGGCTGTTTTTGCTGTCTCAAGGCTGGCCAATCAGCAAAGGCTAAGACGAATAATACGATGATGTTGACGATAGGAATAATCAACAGCAAACTATACCACGGCGAAAATCCGGCTTTACTGAATATTTTCCAAAAGGGTACGATGGCAATCACAATCCCCAGTAATCCCATGATGGATCCAAGGAGTCCTGAAAAAAGGCCATAATCGTGCATCCCTACCACCTCCACAGATTTTAAGCAAGTCACCCTTCTCGATCTTATTACTACAAGTGCTAAGTTATGCGTAAGGCGAACGACCAAACTCGCTTTTCTGTTCAACCAAAAGGCGGTAAAAAAACCTAGGGTTATATCACCTGGACTGTTCTACAATAAAATGTCCTAAGGATCGTTTGGTTAAAATAGTGTAAAATACAGATAAATTAGACTATGAACGCGAGGGATTCAAGCGAGTAAGACTTCTCATCGCCGGGGACGCAATGCTTGTGATGGATGGTCAGTTGATGGGTCCTACTCCCCAGTACACCAAAAATATTACGGAAGCTCTTACTTCGCTCAGGAAGCTCACCGCGTACGATATCGAACGGGTTATCTGTTTTCATGGTGGGTTGTATGAAGGTAATGTAAATCAACGTATTGGTGAGATAACTAAAATGTAAGTAAGCCGCCTTACTTGATGAAAGGAGGATCATTAAGATGATCGTTATCACTACAAATAACGTAGAGGGCCGGGTAATCACTGATTATCTCGGGGTTGTTGCTGGGGAAGCTATTATGGGGGCTAACGTGGTCAGGGACTTTTTCGCCAGCATCACCGACGTTATTGGCGGTAGGTCAGGCGCATATGAAAGTAAACTAAACGAAGCTCGCCATATCGCCATGCGTGAAATGCAGGAACGAGCTGCCCGACTCGGTGCTGATGCAGTGATCGGCATCGATCTCGATTATGAGGTCATCCGCGAAGGAATGCTGATGGTCGCTGCAAGTGGAACAGCAGTAAAACTTCGATAGGCACCTTTTCAGTCACCCTTTTTCTTTATCGATTTGGTAAGGAGCTAGGGTGATTTTCTTTCTCGATTTACAAAAAAAGAATAGGAACTGGATAAATTTACTCTGTCTGGGTAAACCCTATGAAGGGAGGGATGATCTTGGATCCTTGGCATCTCGGTTTTTTCGTAACGGTAGTGGCAATGTTTTTTTGGTCGGCAATAAAACCTGCGAGTTATCTGATGTGGATGATGGAAATTGCACCGTTGCTAGCGGGATTGGTGCTATTGGTGGTGACATACCGACGCTTGACGTTGACTACGCTTTGTTATGGGCTGCTCGCGGTTAGTTTTATCTGGGGCGCTATCGGTGGGCACTACGGTTTTACTCACGTTCCTTTTTTTGATTGGTTACGGGAACATTACCATCTTCAGCGAAATCACTTTGATCGGGTGGGTCATTTCATCCAGGGGGCAACGGTAACGATGGTGGCGCGAGAGTTGTTACTGCGCTTGACGCCGATGAAGGCAGGATGGCTCCTCACGGGTTATGTACTATCGATAGGAATGGCATTGAGTATGTCCTATGAAATCTTTGAATGGGCTGTGGCAGCACTGAGGCTGCCTATGTCCGTTGAGTTTGTCGGGATGCAGGGGGACTTTTGGGATGCCCAGTGGGATATGTTTTTAGGTCTAGTCGGTTCAGTGTTAGCTCTCGTTTCGTTATCTCCTTTTCAGGACGAGTCTCTTCGCCACCGGTCTCGCTTATGAGCCTACGTAGGAATTTTTGTATTGGTTTCATAAAAAAGCCCGTTACTACAAACGGGCTGACCTGTGTACAAGATTTAGACTCTAAACTTATGTAGGCTTGCTTCCAATTCCACTGACATGGTTAAAAGATTTTGACTTGAAGCCGCGATTTGTTCCATTGTGGCCGATTGTTCTTGGGTCGCAGCAGAAACTGTTTGTGCCTGTTTGGCAGTACCATCGCTGATCTTTGCTATCATTCTGGGCGGATTCGTCAGTTTTACTCTTATATTCTGCTAACTCATTGAGAGAAGCATTTACATCCATCATTAGCGGAGTTGCGTTTTTAGAGAACTCGGCATAGGCGATACTTTTCTGTCCATTTATAGGTAAGTTCAACGCCTTTTGATGCTCCACTCCATAATCATCCAGTTTCTTTTTAATGAGTGTTAGCTTTTCAGATTCAAAAGTATCGAGGTTTGTTGTTTCAAATTCATTCAAAAGGGACATAATTTCTTGAATCTGTTCGTTTATTTTGCTTAATGACACATTCTCTGTATTTTTATCTTGGTCGGTCAACATGATTTTCAATGTTAACTCTTCCACCAATCTGTTGTCGGCCCGTACTTGATTAAGCCATTTTACTGGTAGTAAGCTGTCATGATACATGGCCTGCATGTTTGAGCTTACTACATGGGTGTAACTGTAGCCAACTAACTCTACTCCAAGCATGAAAATACTCATAAGTACGATAAGGCTGATAATTTTTGTAGCCGTACTGAAATTTCGAAACGTTTGCATAGGAAGCCTCCTGTTTTCTTTATCATGCGTCCGCTGTTAATTCATTCTAACCAAGCAATGTGTCTTACTGGTGAACTCGATGTGAACTTTTGTGTATTTTTGTCTATGCTTTTCAAATACTGGATATAGAAGGCCATCCTTCGGCTCAAAGTCCCTCCTTCGATCATTTTGTGAAAGTGATTTTGTTTGCTTTATTTTCTAATCTAAATTCGACGGAATACACTGATATCCTGTGACAAGTAAATGTGTTGGGCTTGGAACCCAAGTAACTGGAGTAATCGTTGTTCTACATATATGATGAGTTTTTTTAGGGATAAGATTGCTTTTTATTGGGTTAGATCGACTGACTCCTCGTCTTTTTCGTCTTCTATTGCAAGGATAGAGGATGAGTTTGCAGATGCAAACCGAATGAGTCTACGTTTAACTTAGGGTCAATGATTACATCTCGGCCAACATCTTCTTCAAGTTATCAATTTCTGCCTCGATCGCTTCGTTGGAACGGTTATCCTCAATCTTGGCCTCGACCTTCTGTACTTCCGTCAAGCGGCCCTGGTTCTTCATCACCAGTTCGATGGCTTTTAACTTGTTCTTCTCGCTTTGACTTCCACGGGCAATGGATTTAAGGCTATTATAGGCTTCGGCAAGGAAGTCCTTCATGGCCAGTTCTGCCACTTCATTCTGGTAGGCAATAAAGTCAGGGTCCTGCTTCCATCGATATAACGTCCGTTCGCCGATACCAGCCTCCTCAGCGATTTGAGCCAACGTCATTTTGTGGACGTCATTGGAGGCGAGTATTTCCGCAGCAAGTCTCTGCGAGCCGTTCAACGCGTATTTCTTTGATTGATCTGACACTAATTCAGTCACCTCGTTTATTTCAGATTTTTATGCCTACATCTAATTCCGAGCGAAGTTGGTGGATTACAAGATTTCGTCACATTAAGGGCAATAAAAAAGCGACATCGTCGATGAATCATCATTCACCACGTGTCGCTCTCCGTTACTCAATATCCCAAGAGTTAATTATTCGCTTTTTATTATTCATTGACGGCCATTCCGTAAAGGCTAAGTAAAATAGCGTAATGATGTTGACTACCGGTATAACCATCAGCAGACTTAACCACGGCGATAAGCCAACTCTGTCGAATATCTTCCAGAAAGGCCAGACGGTGAAGATTCCGGCTAATATCAGGCCTTCAGGCAAACCCATGTTAAACATGTATTAACCTCCTGTTATTTACTGAAATAATAATAACAGGGTATTTACTGCGGGTCGAGTTTATTTCATAAACGGTACTGCCAATCCTTCTGCTACCATCTCGTCATTTACGTTCTTCCCCGCTGCATTCACGACAGCCAGCCAACGTCCGTATTTCTCTTTGCGTACAGAGTTTATCGTAACGGGTTGGCCTTCCAGTTGGTGGGCCAACCACTGTTTAGACAGCTCCCCCACTGTTTTTTCCTCACCATGAACTTCTGGAGCATTCAGGCCATACAGCCGGAATTTCTCTTTTACAATGACATTGAATCCGAGGTCCACTTCCGCTTCAAAGGTATCTCCATCGATCACTCTGGTCACTTTTGCTTTATACGTGTAATTGACGTACATTCACTAGCCCCCTTGATTAGACAAACATAACCGAAATAATAACAGCCTGGACTGGTTAGGTCTAGGCTGTCGTTGACTCCGTTTTTTCTCCGGTAATGTGACAGGTGACTTACAGGGATGTGCACCAGTAACGTCATATACCGTCTTTGCGGCCTGGTTGGTATTATTACGGTGTAGCTTCAGTTGTGTCGTTATGATATAGCTGAAGACTGTAGGTACTGTGGTTACTGTTATCTGTTTACCGGTTTGTAGTTCTTTGATAACTCTATAGCGTTATAGAGACTGTTGTCTTGTTAGTGTCAAAGGTGTTTGACACGGTGACCATGTCAAAGATCACCGACACGGTGTTTTTTGACACGGTATGTTCTTATGGGATATGGCCGTTAAATACAATTAGGAACACAAATCAGCCCGCACTCGCCTCGCCCGGCTGCCGCACGGCCGGGTTGGCAACGTCGTGGTCGACAACGACTCATCAAAATGATGAATGGTGGATGTTTCAGTTCAATCAGATATGCAGTCGGTCCTCGATTATTACTCGATCATTGCGTCGCTTCCTGTGTCCCAACGTGTGGCTCGCAGGCATTATATGAATGGAATTACATTAGCAATGGCTTCTGTTGGCACACGTGGCGTAACAGGCGTGGCCGTGGCGAAGCCGTTTACTCCCGCATGTCAACGAAGTCGGAACAGAGGATTTCGCGTTCATTGCCTGTTAATGGTTTTTCAAACATTAAACAAGAGACTTTAGTTTACTAAAATAGTGTAAAATACAGATACTATTGGACAATGATTGCGAGGGATTGATATGAAAATAGCCGATGGAATAGAAATGCTAAGTATCTCGGCGATGGTTCTGGGAAGGGTTAACACAATATACCCCACATTACTTTATGATAATGAAACAGTTCTACTGGTAGATACAGGATTTCCGGGTCAACTGCCGTTACTTCGGGAAGCTATCGAAAAAGCTGGGATACCTTATGCCAAACTTAATAAAGTAATCATCACACATCAGGACATTGACCATATCGGAAATTTAGCGGCCATTCAGAATGAGTCACCTTATCAAATAGAAGTTTTTTCTAGCGAACAAGAAAAGCCTTTTATTCAAGGTGAGAAACGACTTGTAAAAATGATGAAGCCTGAAGCTATCGAAAAAGCTGTAGAGTCGTTACCTAAAGATTTGCCGGAGGAAATGCGTAAAGCATTTAAGTACACTCTCGAAAATCCTCCTAAAGGTACAATTGACCGGGTTGTAGAGGATGGCCAAATACTGCCGTATTGCGGCGGGATTACAATGATTTTAACTCCAGGACATACACCTGGGCATGTCTGTCTGTATCACCAACCAAGCAAGACGCTAATCGCTGGTGACGCCATGAACTTGATTGATGGTCAATTAACAGGTCCTAACCCTCAATACACAAATAACGTGAATGAAGCCTTTGAGTCATTAAAAAAGCTTAATATGTTTGATATCGAGAGGGTAATCTCTTACCACGGAGGATTATTTCAAGGTAATGTAAATCAGTCTATTGAGGAAATCACTAAAAATAATATTTAGTTTTACTCTGGCCCGTTGCGGTGCGGCGTACTGTTTATAACAAATCCAAATCAAGCCGCTCTCAATACCCTTTCAGTCGCTGCTTCCACGTACTGCTTCTCCACATCAAACGCAATGACCCTTCGCCCCATCCGCTTGGCTGCCACGCAGTCTCCTCCGCTTCCACAGAACGGGACCAAAAGTACATCACCCGGTTGCAACGATTTCTCCATAATCATCTCGGCCAGCTTTACCGGCTTTTGCGTTGGATGGATGTAGGTTACTGCCGGATCGCGAGGCACAGCCCATACGTCGGAAATTCGCTTTCCATTTAAGAGATGTCGGCCCTTCACTGCGAAGATGAGAAACTCATGGGCTGGACTGTAGGCTCCACGAAGATCACCCATTCCCCCGCCGTTCTTTTGCCAGACGATGCAGTTCTTCATGGTGAAGTGTTGGGAGATGCGGTGGTACCACTCGACGTAGACATCCCATCGTGTATAGCAGTAAAAAGCACCACCGTCTTTCAGCACTCGAAAGGCATCACTCAACCAATCGGCCATGATAATGTCGTCGTTCTGGATTGCGGTGAACTTTCGCTTACGGCTACCGCTACGGTAATTAATACCGTATGGTGGATCGGCGATGATGAGGTCAATACTGCTGCCCGGCAATAGTTTGAGACCATCGTTGATGTCCATGTGGTGGATTGTGTCTAACGTTAATTCGCCAATATTTGCTGTCATTGGCCACCGTCCTTGAAAAAAATAAAAGCAGTCCGGCCACGATGGGCTGAACTGCCTGCCTATTCAATAGGTGGGCTGTGGGTGGTGGGGTACAATTAAGATAGTATGCAATACTTAACAATCAGTCTTATCAAATGAGTCGGTGCCAATTAACCAAGCCGTTTTTACTTCAGGAAGGGGGTCCGACAAGCATATCCTTTGCCATTTGAGCAATATGTCCGGTATATCCTCACCATTTCTAATACAATAAAGATATAATGTAAAGGCCAATCTTGCTGCAAGACTACGGTAATTTGGTCGTTCATCAATAGATATTGGTGTATTTCTAGAATAATATCCATTACGCTTTTTAGTTGGCAATTCAGTCTCTAAGGATAAATTTTCCAATGCAGTAAGCAATGAATTAATATTATCTGTAGTAAAGATGGTCGGTATATGTTTGAACAAATATCCAAGTTGTTCAATCAGTATATCCAGACAAGGTTGACTCCTAGCAACGAGACGATTAATTGCTTTGTTTAGCAGTTCACCAGGGGGAGAAGGGATAACGTCGGTTGTACTACAAATAAACCAAGTAACTATACCAAAAATAGAATGCGAAACGATATTCTCAGATGTAGAATCGATACCTCTAATTAATGTATTTTTTATGTCATCGTATAAATTTTTATCAATAATGAGCAATAAAGGGAATGCCAGATTTATGTTCAATCCTATAGTTTGAATTTCTCTAATTAAATCATAAACCATTTTTTGTAGTTTTTCACCAGCTTCAATAATTCTAGGTAATACTACTCTCACCATTATTTTTAGAACTAGTTCATATCTTTCTTTAACATTATCAGAGTCCTTAAAGAACTCAAATTCTTCTTTTGGTTCATTTAACACGTCTTTTAAACTATCTTTTTCTGTTTCCCATAATTCTTTAATTTTTTGAACAATCTTGAATATCTCCTCTGAGTTCCAATCAATTAGACTATTACTACTATCATTAGTTAATGACATAATATTCTTAGTTCCGTATAACAATTCTTCAAGGAACTTGTTTTTGAACCAGAATTGGTCTTCGTCGTAGTCATTGTCTACCATTTTGATTTCTTGCAGAAGATCAGTGTTTAGTATGTATTTTCGAAACAAAGATGCGGCTTTATCATGTTCAGTTTCCGGTAAAAAAAGATATTCATTGTTCTTCCATCCAGTATGAATTGGTAATCCAGTATTCTCATCAACTCTTGACCAAAGTACTCTAGCAAATTCTTCACGTTCTAGGTTCGTCAATGCACCTAATTTATACAGTTTTTCCAGTCGCGTAAGGGCTCTAATTCTAGACAGTTTATTTCCATTTTCCGCTATACTAATTAGCTTTTTTATAGGAATATCCCACGAAGAACGATCCGGGATTACCTCTAACTTAAAATCACTTGAAGACCAATGAATAAGATCGAACGGTTCAACCCAACCTTCTGGAAATCTTACCTCAAAATCGTCAATATCCGGTATAGGAAGTGCGAGTAACTCCGTAATTTTATTAATAATATTATCTTTAGGCAAAGCAAAAAAAATCCTTTGAAACAGAATACCAATACAATCGTGTAAATATTGTTTTTGTCTTACGATTGGCATTTTGTACATCTCTATTGTTAGCTCTAACAATTCTTCTAGTTTCTTTGTGGAAAATCGGAAGGAAAGCCTAGATATAATTTCGGATATAATGCTTAACTTGTTTTTAGAATAATTATATCCAAATGAGAACTGAGGAGCACTTTTTGATAGTCGATGAATTGACTGTTTTAAGGTAGCGAGAAAAAGCTCTCCGAGATGTTGAACATCTTCTTCTGATAAAGTTGCAACTTGTACTCTATCAAATTGTTCTTTAATTCTTTCATCGGCATCTATTCTAATTAATGAAATTAAAGACCAAAGCGGTGAAGAAGAAGAAATCCATGTAGCAGCATTAATCATAGAGTTTGTAAACTCTATATCAGCTCCGCAACTAATGGGCATTGCACCATTCTCTTGTAGCCTTAAAAAAGCAAAACCCGGTCTCATTTCGTCTATTAAAGAAAGTCTAGAGTAATACTTGAGTGACTGTACTATCCTTCCGGGATCGAACTCTCGTTTTGTTTTTATTTCTGTTGTAGGTGGAGAGTTTTTTAATATTGATTCTAGTTCCCGAATCTCTATAGTAGGATTACACTTATAGGCCCCAAGTTTATCCCATCTATCGCCGTAATTAACAAAATACTTATCTTGACTAGCAGTTTTTCCATCTTTAATCGACTTTAATAATAACATCGCCCATCCTTCTTGTGACAATAAAGAATAGTCAACTGTATAAGGTTGAATCCGAGTACGTATGGTGTTAAGAGCAGCCTGAGTAACTTTCTCAGCGTCTTTAAACTCATTTATTTCGGCGAGAATCGCAGCTCGTTTTACCTCCCAAAAAGGAAGTTCTGGGGTACTATTCCATAACTCTAAAGTTTCTATAAGTTTATTTTGGTCTAAACTATAGATTGCGAAAAGACATTCCTCATAGAACCAACGTAATTGCCATTCTGTATTCTGTTTTACAACCTGTTTAATCAACTCCATTAATTTGCGAAAACGGGTATTATCTAAATCCTTTCTTGCCTCACGAACTAATGCAAAAACTAGCTCCACCCAGTTTGAGCATATATCTGTCCAATTAAGATCTTTATAAATATTATTATCTGGTCTTATTGATGCGTTTTCAGAGGAAATTAAATTAGGGAATGGATTATATTCGTCTATTACTTCCGTTATTTTCTCGCACCAATCACTAAAGAGTGGGACTAAAGATTTTTCCAAACGCCAAGTTAACTCATAAAGTAACAACAAATCTTCTGGAGTAACTAATTTATCAATATTATTAATTATTGGCTCGATCCATTTCTCAGTATATTTCCATAATCTTTCCCTAACTTCTTTTGGTGCCACTTCCCATCCGGGATATTCTAATCGATTTTGCCTCCAGATACTAAATATTTTTCTTAAATCATTACTTGTAACAACGGCATTTTGGGGATTAGGTGGGTTTAGATAAGATTCTGAGGATGGTCCTTGTGGAATAAAAGGTAAGTCGTCAGTCTTTTTTCGTAAATAAGATTTTGTAAGATCTGGCCATCTAAGTAAATTAGGTGGTTCTCCGTATACCAAATTTAATAAAAACCATTCTATAGCTTTTTGATGTCTGACCGAATAATCCGGCCATTCTATCTCATTGAAAATCGAAGACAAATCTATCGGAACTATATTCTTACCTTCTAGAACTCGTCTTTGGGAAGAAGATAAATTTAACAGACCACATAGATATATTGGAGGTGTGGCTTTACCCAAGTTATCTCTAACCCACCCTGTCCAATATAAGAAGTTCGGGTCATCTCCGGAAAATCCAATTAAACAAAGAACATTTTCCATAATAGACTGTTGAATTAAATTAACGAACGGGGCAAATTTATTTGGATAAGTTCGATAATCTTCTTCCGTAACAATAAACGGTCTTTGTGAGGGAAAACTGCCATGTAACTTTACTATTCGTGGTCTCATACTTCCGGGAATATCTGAAGGAGTAAGAACTAGATCATATTTTCTTTCATGTATCGCCGGGCGAGTTCTCTCGAGTAATGTGTCATAGTTAGTAGTAAAAATATCTGACCATGGTAAAGACAAAAGCAACTTATGAATGTAACCAGGAACATAATGTTCATCTGGTATCGTTTTAATTAATAATTCGTCGAGAGCAGTTCTTCCAAAAATAGTCTCATATTCATTAGCTAATTTTAAGGCACCCCCTCCGGATATTGTTCTTAGTCTATGATCCTTTCTTTCCGTTTCAGTAAATTGATTACTAGGATACAATGATGAATACATTTTATCGGCTAGATCTAACCATAATGGATACGAATTTGTGCTAGGTAAGATTTTATTTGCATTTTTACTAAAACCTGCACCTATCATTACAGCGGCTTGACCGAATTCTCGCCCGCACCATAAACGTTTTCTAATCTGTTCTATATGTGGTTGGATTTCGAATATAGCCCTCATTCAAAAAACCTCCAATGCGATAAATCCGAGCAAATAATTCAATACTTATATTTTATCATAATTGAATTAAATGGAAAGCAACCCTTTTTTATTACCAACACTTTATGAAATTCGATCTCGTGCCTTATCTTCTTATATGGCTCACATAGGACGAGTTTTGACCCATCTACCCCTCCCAACCCCACAAAATAGCCTCCCTTATCCCAAGAAAAACTCATCTTCTATGTAAAAGGCAAAAACGACCCCACCAATAATGGTGAGATCGTCGGAGGTTCAATGGTTGTTGAGTTTTTCGAGGTCTTTTCGAAATGCGGTAGCTAAAGTTTTATAGGTGGCTAAGTCCTCGTCAATTTGCTCTCGAATCATCTCTGGTATTTCTATACCAGCTGAATTAACCCGCAGTAGGAATTCTTCTATTTCATTTGAAGCCTTCTCACAACGAGCAGATTCTTTGGTTATGATGGACTTTTCCCTAGCCGTACGCATTTGACGACGTTCCCCAAGCCACTCAAACAATAGTCCCACCTCCGGGTTTAGGATACCCCAGTTGACCACTAAAACAAAACGACCCCGCCAATAACGGCGAGATCGCTTAGAGGTTAATGAACGCGTTTCTTCATCTGTTCACGCTGATCACAAAACAGTTCGGCCCGATTACTCGATTTCTCAAGGCTTTCCTTTAATAACTCCTGAACGCTGTTCGGAACAGTCAGCCCTGCGGCTTCGATTTGATGTTGGAAAAACTCAAGGTCTTTGGCTAAGGTGGCGTTTCTCTTACACTTGTCATTCAAGTTAGCCAAAGCAAGCTCATCTTCTTCCCTCTTCCGCTGCCGTCGAGATTCAAGCCATTTCTGGATGAAGACGCATCACCTCCGGGGTTAGTGTGTCCCAGGAGAAAAATAAACAGCCCATCCACACTGCCCTCGCGATAACGGGTGTAGTTTGGGAGTACAGTATAGATGAGCGATTTGCTCAGTTATTATAGCCTATTCCTTAAGTTATATAATAATTGGATATTCAACAATTAATAAGACTAGATTTAATAAAGCGAATAATACTTTTTGATTGTATATAATTATCTTCTGAGTTATTGATAATTATGTCACTTGTTGCAAACAATCGGAGAACTTCTTCCGATAACTATCTAGCCGTTTCATAGCATAATTACTTCTTTGTTCCAGTCGAGTTCTACAGTCTTTTAAGGATGCGTAAACACCAACTACTAAAATACGATTTGGGTATTGTTTTCTTAACATTTTTACCCCATGCTCATCAAGTATGATAGACGCAGTTATATTTTTTGTTATTAGTTCTTCAACGGATTCTTTTGTAGTTGCGTATAGGTGACCGTTATATTCGGTAACTTCTAACAGTTTACCATTGTTATTTCTTTCAATTATATCTTCCCTGGTTTTAAAAATATAATCTCTTCCATTGCTCTCATCCGGACGAGGCGGACGTGAAGTTAGACTTAGTATTTTGGGAATACCCATGACCGTTTGAAGACTACTCTTACCAGAGCCACTTGGTCCTATAAAAGCTACGATATTAGTCACCTTTTAAACCTCCCCAAAGTTAGAAATCGGACAGTAATAATCCTGCCAATCTCTTGGAATTTGGTCGACGCTTTCTGTAAAAACCTTTTCAACATGATCAGAAAGATTCATAACTTTAGACTCCACAAGCACTTCTTTTATTTCTGATACTTTTGTAGGAACGTGAGGGCATCTGTTAGTACCTAAACAATTAGCTGGAAGAAAAATATCAAAGTTTTTTTTGTATGTACATGAAGAAGGATTCTGAGGGCTACTACCTGAGTTATATTTGCAAAATTTTGTAGAATCCCAACACGCTGATAGAATTGTTTGTGCATTAAAGACTATGATAGCAGCTTTCTTTTGTGGGATTCTTCGTTTATAAGATCCAAACATGCTTAAGCAATCGCCCTTATTTAACCAGAAAAAAACGTGCCTATCCAGGAACTTACGAAAGTCATGAGGTGTTATTCCATCTGCAAACATGCTATTTACGATTTCTAATTGGTCATTAGCAATAAAGGTTTTTTCATTATATATTGTTTCAATCGGTTTGGAACGTCTATCTTTTGATAAATTAGGGTCTACTGAGTTACATGAAATTAATGTATTAGAGGATTGTATCGACTCCAGATTTTGAATATCAGTATAATGGTATAAACTTGCATATCGTCCAATGAAAAGTTTAACCACATTCGCAATTTTATCCATAAAGCCACCTTTCCTAACTAAACGGATAATGTTATCGCTCTTTACGGCGGTCGATAATATGCTCATTGTCTGGTCCTGTACCAATTAATGTAACCGGTACGTCGGTTTCATTTTCGATTTTTTTTATGAATTGTTGAGATTCGTTTGAAAGAAGCTTAAATTGTTTTATTCCAAAGTCTTTGTGATTTATATAATCCACGTGGTTTAAGCAAAAATCTGAAGGTGTGTAAATTTTTACCATTAATTTTAATCGCTCAAAGTCAAAAGCGAACACTCGTCTCCTTTTATGAGTCGTAGTTGAATATTCTTTTTCCTTAAGATGACCAATTGGCATCCCGGCATTTTGTTCGATATCTTCCCAACGTAATTCTTGTTTGGACCAAGGGCCAGATTGACCGCCTACTCTAATGGGAAACGGTCTTATAACACAATAAATATTTTTTAGGGCATCAATTGGAATTCCACAATCAGCAACCATTTGAGCCAAATTTGTCTGTCTAGAAGTGCAATGAGGAAAATCAAATCCATGGTTTATATCAAGCTCAAATCCTTGAGCACCCTCGATTACAATGGATTCCCCTGAGTCAATTGCGTTATGGAGAATAATATCGGTTCCATTTTGGGCTATAAAGTCAGTAAGTTCTGGCTCATCCCGACATAGTTTTACTGATGACTTTCGCATTATCTTTTCAATATAAGCAGCCGCTCCACCGGTTTGAGTCGAAGAGATGTTTAATAAATTAGAGTCCTTTTTTTCTTGTTCTCTATGATATTTCTGAACTACCACGGCTCTTGGACTAATTTTTAGTCGTTCTCTAACTTTAAACTGACTATCATATGTATTAATCTCTTCTATAAGTTTATCTAAATCCACCGCTGCTGCTGGTCCAATTAGTAATTGGGTATTCTTATTTACAAGTGCAATTGGAAGTTGGTGTACAACAACTTTATTCTTACCTAACTTCCATGTATGTCCCGCATTTGGGAAAAAGTTGTTTATTGCATATTTTATATTATCTTTACAAGCAATATATCCTGCGATTTTTCCTTTTCCCTCAGAACCAATTTGTCCACCAATAATCGCTGACACGACTTTCATTTTATATCCTCCCGAATGAATAGGATGATTCTGTAGTTTTCGTTACATGAGTATGCTCTCGGTGGACAAGTTAGGATAAAATCGATATTATTTAATTCAAATTTGCAACTGATAAATTATTTATATTTACTTTCCAATAATTAAATAGCAGATATGCCGCTGTTGATCTGTTGTGTAATCCCCTACAAAAAACAACCGCCCATTCACGCTGCTCCCGACAACGAGTGGTATTTGGGAGGTCAGTGTAAATGGGCGATTGTGTGAGGTTGTTAATGGCTTAACATTAGCGAGATAACGAAGGAATCTCTGATAACGCCTAGTCCTGTGATAAAAAGATAAACCTATCATCTTCAATATTTAACTTAATGCCCAATCCATTACTCTCCAGTAATCTTTCGAAAAACCTCAAAAAGTATTTCCTGGACTCTAATATCTGTTCTATTTCTGTTGGGCTGAGTACTCGAAAATCACAGTTCCAATGGCAGTTATCTTTATTCTCTAGTAAACCTCCAGCCAATGTAATTATTTCATCCTGTGAATCATTCGAAAGTAGTTTGTCCGATATAAAGATCACCTTTATGTAATTGGCCCTGCTAAAATTAGATTCATCTTCTATCCCTTTAAGGTACGGATAATCCTCTAATGAACTAGGTCGACGATAATCGACCAAGACCATGAAACTTATCAAGTCTCCGCAATAACCGTCTTTCAATAGAAATACTTCTACGTCCCTTAAACGTAATAACCTGGTCATCGTTATCTGCCTCATAACTTCCTCCATTATTTTCAATCTTTTCAAATATCCTTCGACATTATACCAGGATTTTCCTCCCAGCCGATTAAATACGTTTTTAGATAGACGTAGCCACCTGATAAACGACAAAAAAAATACCGGGAGCTAGGCTTCTCGGTAGGCAGATGGATATTTGAAAAGAAGGTATTTTTAGATTAACATGCCTCGATATTGGAGTTCAAAGGACCGTAGACCTATTTTTTTACCTAATAATTTCCTCCACCCATCAAACTCGACCCTCCACATTCCCCCCCTACGCCTCCCAACGCGACCAACCATACCAATTCATACCACAACGGGGGGTCAAAACGAACGTGGGCCATTACAGCGGGTGTAGTGGGATGTGGGGGTTTTGGGTAATTATTTATTGAAACCGAACATTATGTTGCCATTCTTATCAAAAGCTTTGACTTCTGTGAAACTATCTCCTTTTGCGTTTTCTATAAAATGTATATAGTAATCCTTATTGATAGTATCAAGAACAGTGTTCCTCCCATCGTTATAAGTTATAACCACTCTTGTTACTCGCGGATCGCAAATTAAGCCAAATATCGCGTTATCAACACCTTGAACTGTTATCGCGGATGAATCAATATCTCCACCGCAACTAGCACCTTCAGTGACATTGTAGCTAAAGGAATTATTTTTTTCTAACTTTAGCATTCCCATCGAGTAAAATGTTTTATTTTTTATATTCTCGAATTCTTCACGACTATTTTTGTCCAAACAAGTTGTGACGTTATAATTCAATGAGTAAAGTATGTATGCATTATTATTTATGATACCTATTTCATGTATTTTTATGGAGTTTTCCACTATTTCTTTTTTCATAGTAACCATAGAAGTTTTATCAAACTCACTCTTTATTAAATTAGGTGCAGCGTTCCTAATATCAGGTAGTTCTTTTTGAAGATCTATTTTTCCACTTTTCTCCAGAACATCCTGGGCAGCCTCCCTAGAGTCCCCGTAATTACAACCAGATGCCAAGAACAACGCCATCATAAATGACATGAGAAGAACTATATTTTTTTTCAAATCCAACCCTCTTTCAAACTTAAATTTCATTTATTTATTATCATTTCTATTACTGCATAAAATATCCTGCTTAATTATTATTATTACAAGCCCCCCCACATCGCCCCCTACCCCTCAAACCAACCAACCATACCATTCATACCACAACAGGGGTCGAATCGGACGTGGGCCATTACAGTGGCTTTATGTTGGTAATGGGGGATTTTAGGAGTTTATGCGGTATTCTGATCTAGTTATTTCAAGCTAGGGTTCGGGTAACGTCGGTGTAGATAAAAGTAACAGTCCCAACTCGTATGCTGGGACTGCATATTCATTTTGAAGTTTTTCATTAAGAGTAACACCTACTGTAACTATCTGGAACTAAGATATTAAATGAATAAATAGTCTAAAGGATCATTGCTCTCTTCACTATCTACCTGTTCTTCTTCGTCCAATTCTTCGATAGCTTTAGTTACAGATCTTAAAACAATTTTATAAACATTGCAAATACCTTCTGCCGCTCCAATAATAGACTGTTCTTCACCACCGATTTTAGCTACATGCTTAATATTTGCTTTTTCTAGCAATTTAAGTGTTAGTTCTTTAGCAATTTGTGCTTCTAACTCACGTGACATTTATTGCACCTCCTCTTGATAGTTAATCGATACATTATTCTACATTGACAAAGATAATCCCGGCAAAAGTTATATTTTTTTGAATCAAATGTATATTGAGCTGGATGCGTTCTCACTCCACCAAACCCGCCCCTCCACACCCCCCCTACGCCCTCCAACGCGACCACCGATACCTTTCATACCACAACGGGATTCAATCGAACGTGGGCCATTACAGCGGTCTTAAAGTGGATAAGAGGGATTTTGGGTGATAATTCACTTCATTATTTCGGCATTTATGCCGACGTTAGGCCGACAGAACTGGGTTCCGGGATAAAAAAAGAAAACAGCCCTGCGTGTGGACCGGGCTGATACCGTTTACTCTTTACTAATGCAGTTTGCTTATCCGACGCATACACCGTACTTCACCAAGGCTCTCGACAAATCCCCACTTCTCATAAAAAGGAACTAAATCCGGCATACAGAACAAGTCAAAGATATAAACGGACTTTAACTTAGGATGATTAGATATATACTCCATTAACTCACGACCAAGACCTGTTTTCCGATAAGACGATTCTACAATAACATCTAAGAGAATTGCTTTGTAAGCAAAGTCCGTAATCACTCGGGCAAAGGCAATTACCTTATTCGTTTCGGGTGTCGTGAAAGCCACAACGAAGTTAGAATTCTCTACAGCCCGTTTGAAATCAGGGTACTCACGACCTTTTCCCCACCATTCCTGCTTGCACATATGAAAAACGTCTTTTAGCTGTTCTTCATTAAGATGGTTGATAATTTCGTAAAGCATAGGGCTTCCTCTCCTCCTGTTACGTCTTCGCTATGCTTTAGCTTTCTTCATTCGCTATCGAAAAACCTTTGACCACCTATTTATTTCCTCCACCCAACAAAACCGATCCCACACGTCGTCCCCTACGCCCTCCAACGCGACCAACCATACCATTCATATCACAACGGGGGTCAAATCAGACGTGGGCCATTACAGCGGCCTTATGTGGGGATGGGGGATGTTAGGGTTATAAAAAAAGCAGCATTTACCCTCCCTGAGCCTCCCATAAAAGACTTATAGGCAAAGTACTCGACTTGTATTACTTTCTTACTTCGAGCAGAATAACTGGATTGAAATATAAATCTTTTACTCTATCACCTATTCTTTTATAACAATCAAGAATGAACCTATTGCATTTATTTACATTAGATGTCCACTCTACGTTCTCATCAAATAAACGATATGAATCAATAGCTATTAGCTCCGCATATGGTATTACTCTACCATTTATAACTTTGAACAATTCTACCGAGGCAATAAGGACACTATTGTCCAAGCAGAACGCTACAAATTTATTTAGTTTTGAAAACGGAATATATATCTCATTTCCAGAATGATAAGATTCAATACTGAAAGCATTCAAAAATTCCTCTTCGCGAATAATCGTATTTTTTATAAGAGATTTGTCCTTTACCACCACCATCTCCCCCACCGTGGCCCTCGCCACTGTCTCCTTCAAAGTCGCTAGTAGTATCACAAGAGCCCCAGCCGTTGCCGATACACCACAATCGATATCAAATCTACCACCGTGATTGGAACGGCTGCTAAGATAAAACCCGACCCTTCACGGACTTGAAGAATAAATTGCATTTATAAAATCGTTTACTTCACGTGTGTTTACTTGATAACAGGATTTATGTTCGTTGCAAAGAAAACTATCCCCATTTAATGTTATTGTAATGATTTCATTTGAATTTATAAATATCGTAACAGTCGTAGGACCACCCTTTACGCTCGGACCATAATATGCACTTATATCATCTTTTTTTATGCTATTTAACAACTTAATTAATAATACTATTTCCGTTTCAGTTAGGGATTTTGTCACTCCTTTTCGGGGAGAAAATACTTCGACTTTTTGTATCTTGTCGGCTGTCAAACTTGTAAAAGACGGACTTACATTCTTACCATTACAACCAAAAACAGAGACCATCAAAAGCCCAAGAAAAATTGGAACTAATACCTTTTTAACGGACATAATCACAGTCATCCTTTATATAGATATCTTCTTGCTCGTCAACTATCGCCACTGTCTCCTCCAAAGTCTCCGTCGTTATTTCCGAAATCCGTTATGCAAAATCATCTAGAACTATCACCATCAGATATAACTGCAAAATCAGCATCGCCACCACCGTGGCCAAGACTGGATTTACTGCCACGTATGGTTTTAACCACAATCGCTATCAAAATCACGACTGCCGCTAATATCGTCGAAGCTATCGCCTTAAAGAGAAAGGATCTCATGATATCCCCTCCATTACGCATGAACTCGCTGATTACTTCGTAGGAGTTATCACAAAATCCTTCTTTTTCTGGCAATTGCAGTAATTGGATTCTGACCTTCCAAATAACCGCCCCTCCACGTTCCCCCCTACGCCCTACAACGCAACCTACCATACCATTCATACCACAGCGGGGGTCGAATCGAACGTGGGCCATAACAGCGGGTATGGTGGGAGATGGGGGTTTTTACATTTTTTAAAGAGGAAATTTCAGATATAGGTCGAAATAGTAATTGAAATATCTGTAAACCAAACCATAAGGAGTGAACCGATTGAAACGATTCTTCCTCTTACTATTCATAATGAGCATTGTGAGTTTAATTATTTATAAGGCGACCGAACCGCCAGTGACAATCACCTTCGGAAGTTTTGCACATTACTACAGTGATGAAACTGCTACACAAAAGGCATATAGCGTTGTTATCGGTAGAGTTAAAAAGGTTTTAGGTACAAATAATAACGGCTATCCAAAAACAGAAATCTTAGTTGAAGTTGAGAAAAACTTCAAAGGTGACCTAAATAGTGAATTCATTTTTCTTCAAGACGGGGGACTAGATGAAGAAACTGGCTCTATAGTCCAGATTGGAGATTATAAGATACTTGCTCCCGGTAATCGATATTTGTTCTTCTTAAATAAAGCTGACGCTGAACCAGGCAAGTACTGGTCGATCGGAGGTCCACAAACCGTATATCTTGTATCAGGCGATATAGCAAAAAATGCGTTTAGTTCGACTAGAGATAAAAGTATTTCCGAACTTGAGGAAATAATCAATCTTAGCTTAACTAAGGGATACCATTAGTGGGGGTCTTAAATTGATTATTGAAGTTCGGTTAAACATAGACAAAGAATACATCTCTTGCCCAGCTAAGGTTGGAAGAAACATCAATAAGCTACGAGAAGAATTCCTTAACTGGCTTTACGACAGAACTATAGATCATCAATTTTGGATGTACCGTAATGGTCAAAAATTCGGTGTTTGTTTAAGAGCAAGTGCATTCGTATATTGGCTGAATCGTCGTCGCTATAGAAGAAATGTTGCGAAGATGGTTGAAAAGAAGATGCCTCAAGACCGTGTGAAGAAAACGATTTTCTTTTAACTCTGAATAATACCTCCCCACTGGTCTTCCAATAACGGGGCTTATCGGTAAGTCGTACGCAATACTATAAATGGAGATGAATATTTGACAGTTAAGCACAAGAATAGAATAATAATTAAGGTGTCTTTGTTTTTGTTGATATTTATTTTAACTCTAACTGGTAATCTTCAATACTTCGCGGCAAGGCTGTCCACTGCAATTTATGTATCAATAAAGTATAGCGAAATGAAGTTTAATTTCAAATATGTAGAGTTCTCATCTCAATTCGGTAATTATACCGTAGCATACGAAGATAAAAACGGAAATACCGTTAGCTTTATGGTCACCCCAAAGTTTTTTCCTATACTGATGTTACATGATCCCCTTGATCCTCAAGGATAACCCTAGCATTAGAACCGGTTTATAAACAACCGCCCATTCACGCTGCTCCCGACAACCAGTGGTATTTGGGAAGTCAATGTAAATGGGCAATTGTGTGAGGTTATTATGGCTGACTGGACCGGATTCATTATTTCAACGATATCTTCGAAAATCATATCTATCATTCGGCTCATTCAGTCTATGACCGTTTCTCTTTTAGGAGTTTTGGAATATTCGTGAGAATGATTGTATCGATTTGGAGGTGTCGAAATTATATGAAAGAGCAATTAGATTTTGACGACGATGAAGATAAGAGGGTTTCTAATATAACGAAAATTAGAAAAGTTATTTTATATTGGTTACTTGGAATTATTTACACTGCCTTCATTGGTTTGCAGTTAGGTAGAATTCAATCCATCGCTGATTATAATTATACATTGCACGAAATGTTCTATATACCTGCTAATTTAGCTATTTATTTTGTTCCAATATTATTTTTAATATATATTTATTTGGTTATAATTTCTTCACGAAGACATCCCAGAGAAAAATTAAGTTCTATTACGAAATTGAAGACAGGACTAGTTGTCACTTCCATTATTGCAATATCTCTAACTGTTGTGTATCAATTTAATGAAAGTTTATTGAGTGGTATTTTTGAAATCAAAGAGAAATCACAAGACGGTTCTAGTTACTATCTAGTAATTGAGGATAAAAAAATATTAGTCTCTAAAAATGAATATAACTTGATAAAAGTTAATACGAATTATTTGATTACGTATCTATGGAACTCGTTTTCGCCCGATACGGGCAAGTTACTTAGTATTGAGCCGGACTCTCCGCAGTATTTTTCAAATGAAGATAATGTCCCCTCTGTCGATTAAGACAAAACCCCTGTAGTCCCACTGTAGTTCCCCCTAACGCTGCCCCCTTAAAAATCTCTAACAATCTAAAAACCTCGCCTTTCACCAGCGGGCCTTTTGCTGCTATATCCCCTTAACCCAATCCCTTCTTCTCCCAAGCAACGCCGACCTAACATCCCATATCTTACTCTCTGTCCAAGCTTTCAAAAATTGGCTATAATCTTACCCAGAGAAAGACCGTCTTCCAACAGAGCAACTGACTTGTAATCAGTATATCAACGTATATTGGACTTAGATTACACGTTCCCGAGATTGTCAAAGCGGATCACGTTCGGAATTTCCCGTTTACTCCACTATTCTCATGATTTTACGGCTTCTATCTCACTTTATCACAGATGAAAATTTAACTTGACTCGCCGGCGTAGCTCAACTGGTAGAGCAACTGACTTGTAATCAGTTGTTCCAACGTTCATTACACCGAGACTATACATCTCTAGTCTGTCATCCATGGGGGTATGCATTAATTTCCACGACCCCCAATTTGCTCATTGAAATACCCCATGACTATTGATTAATGCAACTCACCAAATTGGAGATTACTTGACTTGACTCGACGGCGTAGCTCAACTTGTAGAGCTACTGACTTGTAATCAGTTGTTCCAACGTTCATTACACCGAGACTATACATCTCTAGACTGTCATCCATGTGGGAATGCACTAATTTCCACGACCCCTAATTGCCTCATGGAGATACCCCATGACTATTGATTAATGCAACTCACTAAATTGGAGATTACTTAACTTGACTCGCCGGCGTAGCTCAACAGGTAGAGCAACTGACTTGTAATCAGTAGGTTGCGGGTTCAAGTCCTGTCGCCGGCTCCACTACATATGCGGGTTAGCAGGATCACCAGGTGGAAGAGGGAACCAAAATGTGGTTACGGTCGTAGTTACGGAGGGGCATCTCTGGTGAAGCCTTGGGGTTGAAATGGCCCGGTACGCAGGGGAAACCGACGAAGGCAGTGTGCTGACGGCGGTTTTTTGCGTTTTTGTTAAAAATTTTGTGGTGAGGGTTATGGGGATATAATGAGGCCCAGTGGGGGGGTACGCCATTTAAGCTCTCCCGTAAAATGTAATCATTAGAAAAAACACGAACGGGATTAAACAGACCAAAGAGAAAAGAACCGATAACCATAATTTCTGGTAGTAAATATCCTCTTTGTTTGATATTTTAACTAGTAAATCTATAAAAGTTCGTAGAAAAACAAAGCACAACGTGGCATAGATGATGATTAATAAAATGAACAATGCAACTCACTCTATCCTTCCTCTGATTCTTTATATAGCAAACCTCCGCTTTTATACATCTTGGAAATTTAAGTAGTTCTTTGTTGTTGGTGGCTTCGGTTCTTTTATTTTACCTCCTGTTTCTTAATCCGATTTAACGCAATTAAATACGAAGGAAAAATCGCTATTATAAACGGATATGTAGACCAAATGGAGGCAATGGCTTGGAGATAACATTCGATAACGAGAACACGCTAATTATCCCCTACCTTATCCATTAGTCAAAATTTTCTTCATTGTAACATAATGGATATGTGTAAGCTATGAAATCCGTCTACGGCGATATGATGCCATTAGACGGTTTTTACAGTCCAGGAACGAGGCCCGATACGGGCTACGGGATGATCGTCCTTCCCCATTACCGACACGGCAAAAATAAGCGTGGTGTGACAGTATTTTTGCAGGATATTTGCCAAGAGATCT
>NZ_JACVHF010000109.1 GCF_014502795.1 Heliobacterium chlorum | reverse complement strand
CAAACCAAAAAGAAACCAAGGACAATGTCCCTGGCTCTACGTATTCATGTTATCAACCTAATAAACCATAAAGCCTAGCGAAACTAAATATTAACAACCTTGTTTAGTAATTCAGATGCCCTTTTACGGCAGAGACCTTTTACAATTTCGACTTCACTAGCTAAAATTTCACAAGCGTTATCAAGCATATTTTTATCAGCAAAACCAAGTTTTTTCTTATTATTTAGTCTAACTAAGTCACGGATAACCTCTGCTCCATCATAAATGTTACCACTTTTTATCTTGTTTAAATTATATCTATTTCTTTGGGTGCCCCTGATGGTTGGATCTGTTTCTCCATCATGAAGTGTATTGAGCACGTCGTCCAAAACATTTTGCTCAACTACGGGCCGTACCCCCAATATTTTAGCGTTAGCACAAGGGAACATCAATCGCATGTTTCTATGATTGATATTTATAACATAATAAGGTTGGCTTTTCCCAAGAACTTCTTTTTCTTCGATAGCTTGGACAACACCCGCACCATGCATCGGGTATAAGATTTTTTCGCCTATATGAAACATGAAGTCACCCCTTTCATAACATCCTACGTACATTATAACACAAAAACGTGATAATAAATTATTAATTTTACCAAACCAATAATGTAGTGTCAATATTTTTTTGTGGTCTTTGCTCGACTGTTTCACTATCTACACTTAACATGGTTACTAACGCTAAGTTTCCAAATTAACCACAGCAAAAAAGCCAGGACTTCCCATCCTGGCCTTAACTGTTTACTCGATATTTCACCACTTCGAACCTCGTGGCGTCACGTTAGGCGTCGAATCCTAACTTTAGCCAACAGCTAACATTACGAAACCCCAGCTAACTCATGGTCGGGGCGACAGGATTGCGGCCTCTTGGTCCCGAACCAAGCACGCCATTAAAGTGCGAGTTTATTAAGGGCTGTACATCTAGTGCCCCATCAGACAACGTTAACCCGCAAAATCTAGTGGTAAATACAGGGATTTAAAGGAATATTGCAATTCTATGTCGAAAGAGAAATTCGATGGAGGGATTGCAATG
>NZ_JACVHF010000108.1 GCF_014502795.1 Heliobacterium chlorum | reverse complement strand
TTTGAGAATTAGATGTTTCTTTTATAACAGTTGAAATACTAGAATTTGTTTCGGTTATTGAAATTTTCCCATCGTCGGTTTGATTTGCTGTTAAGTCAATTGTCTGAGCAAAGTCACTTACAGACTCAGAAAGTTGAGTTACGGCTGTTGCAATCTGCTCAAAATTGCTAGTTAAAATTTCGAATTGACTAGATAACTGATTAACATAATTCCCACTATGTACTCCTTCATATACAACATTATTCAAGTCCATAGTGAGGCGTTTTATTTGCGATTCATGGTTATCCATTAACCTGTTGATTAATAAGGAAACCGGGGCTAAAGGGTTATCTTTGGGTAAGTTAATCCTTAATGTATAATCTCCATCGCACATTTTCTCAAGGGTACTAAGGATGGGGGTTAAATCAATTCTCTCAGCTGATGTCGAATGTTTTTCTTGGTGCCAGAACATGACATAACCTCCTAGAAATATTCGTATAATATTTTTCTAACCTAATTATAACACCTAGAGTTGGGGTTACCTATAATTCTGATTCACTGTACTTACCAAAGATACTGTATACATCATAAAAGCAATTTTATGATAGATTTAGCCCGTAATTTAAAAATGGTCGAACTTGAGCAACAAAGGGAGCAGGGTACTGCAACTAACTCAGTGGAGAAAATAATAAAGCGTGGGCAGTTTCCACCGCCGCACGCTTGAATTAGTTTATCGATTAGTAAGCACCGAAGCCCATTCCAAATCCGGTGCCGAGGATGGCTATAATAATAATCAAAATGGCCAATGCAACAATGCTATTTCCGATATAGCCCCCTGTACCGCACCCGCATGCACCCATAGATATTACCTCCTCTCTTAACTAACAGCCGTCACCAACGTACCCGACGCCAATAATCGCAGGGTAAAAAGCTCCGATAACGATGAGAGCGATAGCAAGCCCGACTACGGTGGGGAACCCAACGTAACCATCAGCAACAGCAGCACCCATGTTAACGCCTCCTCTCGAATTGATTGAGGAACAACTACAATTCCATTTTATGGGTTTAGGAGCTTTGGTGTGAACGAAAAAA
>NZ_JACVHF010000107.1 GCF_014502795.1 Heliobacterium chlorum | reverse complement strand
GATGAAGCGCTCAAAGCGCTACCTGAAGACAAGCGCTCGGCATCGGTAGTGGCCAAAGAGGGATTTGACTTTTGCAACCGGCTCTTTGCGATGGAACGCGAATTCAAAGATGCGACCATCGAGGAACGTTATCAAGCCCGCTTAGCGCTCAGCCGACCTGTGCTGAATGCTTTTTTGGCATGGCTGAATACCCAGAGTACTCAAGTACTTCCTAAAAGTGCGCTTGGTCAAGCCATTGCCTATTGCCTGAACCAGTGGCAGAAACTCGAAGCGTTCCTGCTCGATGGCCGCTTAGAGATAGACAACAATCGTAGCGAACGTTCGATCAAGCCATTCGTGATCGGACGCAAAAACTGGTTGTTTGCCAACACCCCGCGCGGTGCTCAGGCCAGCGCGATCATTTACAGTATTGTGGAAACCGCCAAGGAAAACGGATTACATCCCTTTACCTATCTAACCTACCTCTTTGAGAAGCTTCCGAACATCGACACAGAAGACCATCAGGCTCTCGATTCACTGCTTCCTTGGTCCAATACGTTACCCAAAGTCTGTCGAACAACAAAATAAGCATACTCAAATCCCCACCCTGGCAACAAGGTGGGGATTATTTTACGGTTACGAGGTGACTGACTTCCGTACCCGGCGGACCAGTTAAAACACAAAATAACCTCGGTAAACAGATCGCCGAAATCGCAATGAAAAACCCAGGGTTAGAGTCGAGTTAGGCTGAGGCATAAAGCTTATAATAGGTGAGTTAAACAGTCCGACCAATGGCCGTCTGTTTTTCATTTCATTAAGCTACAGAATTTTTTCCTTCGGCCAAGTACAGCGGTTAAAGAAAGTATCGGCGAAATTGAAATTAGAGATGTCTATTCGGGACAAACAGGTCTAAAAAATAAACTATGAAGATACTCTTTTTCTAGGGGAAAATGTTCCCGGGCTCACAGAAGGTAAACCTTTAGCTGAAAGGAGTGAGATGCAATGGATATAAAAGAAAAAGAAATGACACTCGAAGTTCTGTTAGAAGAATATAACGCGTTTTCAACACCCCTACCGTAAGTAAAAAAAGAATTTTGGCCTAATGGAATTTTTTGCAATTTAAAGGATTATG
>NZ_JACVHF010000106.1 GCF_014502795.1 Heliobacterium chlorum | reverse complement strand
ACGTCCCATATATTCAAGCCACCCGTAGATCGAGCTAACTTAACGGAGTCGATGATTCCGGCGAAAACCCTCACCCCGGAAAGTTCAATGATGATTTCGTCACCCTCGGACGGCTGCACACTTTTTATCGAAAATGAACAGGTATCGACCACGGAAGTCAACACCTGTTCAATGGTAATCCCCTCTAAGAGGATGTTCGATATTTGATTCACCCCTGCGATTAAGAATCGTTCGGACATTAGAATTTAACCCCCCGGCGAATCAACTGCCGTTCCAGTTCCGCCCAGATTTCCTGCCCGTTACTACCGTGGATCGTGATGTTAAAGCTATTTCCTCGACTCCCTTGGGTGAGTTCGGGGGCGGTTAACGCCGAGGTCGCATAAGAATAACCACCTACACTTCCCACAGCCGCAGATGCCATCGCCAGCCCCGCTCCGGTCACCATTCCGGTTTCTGCATTTATACCCAGTGCAAACCCTTGGGCCGTATATCTCCCCATTTCAATCATCACGCGAGAAGGAGAATGAATATCCAGAGCTTTTGATGCCGCCGATGTGACCCGGTTAAATACGCCCAGGGCCGCAGAATATAGATAACTCGCCATGCTGGTGATCCCGTTAACAAATCCGTAAATTACGTTTTTACCCATTTCGATGGCATCATTTTTAATTAGCTGCCAGGCATCAGTAAGGGTTTTCTTAATGGTTGTCATGCAGGCCAGTAACTTTACAGGGGCTTGGGCAAAAGTGTCGTAAATCCCCTGCCAGAGTTTTATTGCTATATCCCACAGGTCCACCCTACCCGCATCCCAGATCCCTTTCAGCGTTTCCCATGCTGAAGAGATAAAGGTATTCATCGCCGTTAGCTTTTCTGTTGTCCACGATTGAATCCCGTCTAGGGTGCTGTTCCACGTTTGGGCTATGCTGCCCCATACCGAAGAAACAACATTTTGGGCGGTTGTCATGGCCCCGTTAATATCATTACGTACTGCCTGAAACGCTACGGAAGCCATGGCCGATAAGGTATTCCAACATGATGTAAGGAATTGGGTACAAGCATTCCATGCCGACGTCGTACTCTGCGTTACCCCCATCCAAATCCCCGAAAGATAACTCAC
>NZ_JACVHF010000105.1 GCF_014502795.1 Heliobacterium chlorum | reverse complement strand
ACGTCCCATATATTCAAGCCACCCGTAGATCGAGCTAACTTAACGGAGTCGATGATTCCGGCGAAAACCCTCACCCCAGAAAGTTCAATGATAATTTCGTCACCCTCGGACGGCTGCACACTTTTTATCGAAAATGAACAGGTATCGACCACGGAAGTCAACACCTGCTCAATGGTAATCCCCTCTAAGAGGATGTTCGATATTTGATTCTCTCCTGCAATTAAGAATTGTTCGGACATTAGAATTTAACCCCCCGGCGAATCAACTGCCGTTCCAGTTCCGCCCAGATTTCCTGCCCGTTACTGCCGTTAATCGTGATATTGAAGCTGTTTCCTCGGCTCCCTTGGGTGAGTTCGGGGGCGGTTAACGCCGGGGTCGGATAAGAATATCCGCCTACACTTCCCACAGCCGCAGATGCCATCGCCTGCCCGGCACCGGTTACCATACCGGTTTCCGCATTTATACCCAGTGCAAACCCTTGGGCCGTATATCTCCCCATTTCAATCATCACGCGAGAAGGAGAATGAATATCCAGAGCTTTTGATGCCGCCGATGTGACCCGGTTAAATACGCCCAGGGCCGCAGAATATAGATAACTCGCCATGCTGGTGATCCCGTTAACAAATCCGTAAATTACGTTTTTGCCCATTTCGACGGCTTCGTTTTTGATTAACTGCCAGGCATCACTAAGGGTTTTCTTAATGGTTGTCATGCAGGCCAGTAACTTTATGGGGGCTTGGGCAAAGGTGTCGTAAATCCCCTGCCAGAGTTTTAATGCTGTATCCCACAGGTACGCCCGACCCGCATCCCAGATCCCTTTCAGCGTTTCCCATGCTGAAGAGATAAAGGTATTCATCACCGTTAGCTTTTCTGTTGTCCACGATTGAATCCCGTCCAGGGTGCTGTTCCATGTTTGGGCTATGCTGCCCCATACCGAAGAAACAACATTTTGGGCGGTGGTCATGGCCCCGTCAATATCATTACGTACTGCCTGAAACGCTACGGAAGCTATGGCTGATAAGGTATTCCAGCATGATGTTAGGAATTGGGTACAAGCATTCCATGCCGACGTCGTACTCTGCGTTACCCCCATCCAAATCCCCGAAAGATAACTCAC
>NZ_JACVHF010000104.1 GCF_014502795.1 Heliobacterium chlorum | reverse complement strand
CTTTAACTGTTCAAACACCGTAGGCGTCACGTTAGGCGTCAAATCCTTACTGTTATGACGGCTAAACCGCCTAAAACCCCCGCTATATCATGGTTGAGGCAACAAGATTCGAACCTGTGGCCTCTTTACTGTTTTTTCATTACCGATAGCTAATGAAAAAAGTCAGGCCATTCAAAAAAACTTTATTCACTTATAAATCTATTGGTGTAGCTTTAGGGGTTAGTTCCCACTACCGCTACTCTACAAAAATCCGATAAATATTTAAAGAAAATCCAAATTATTTTTCCAGGAGAATAAAAATTTTTGTCAAATTAATATGTTGAGGAATATTGGTTGTGGAAAAATGGTATGGGATATCTCGATATAAAGAGGGTAAAAAATTAAATTCATTATAATTTATGACTGCATTGAGGTGTCTTCATATGCGAGATGGTATAAAAGGATTATTAAATTTCTTTGGATTTCTTGGTGGATATCTTGTGTTTTACGATTATTTGGGAAGGGATTTACCTTGGATAACAATACTTGTGGACGAAAAAACGATGAGTATGCTTTCAAACTATCTAACAATATTTGGCGTCCTGCTCACTGTTTTCACTTCTCTTGTTCTACCTAATAAGATTCCTGTTCCTGTTAGTAAATTCAGTTATTTTAGTGGCACCCTAGTCATAATTGCCTGTTTACTTGTAACCTATTCTCTAATCAATGGTTTGAACCTAAGTATCGCGATTAACGGACTAGCTATTCTCGGTTTGACTGGTTCTTTATTTCGGACTATAAATACATACATGAATTAGCTTTTTATGTAATAGACGTTTCAGTACGTAAGCTGATACGGTACAAAATATCCTCTTGTCTTATGGCTCACCCCATGTGCCAGAAAAACCATACCTCTAAATTCCTCGTTAAGTAAGTAAGTAAGAAACTAAAAAGTCAGCACATCAAAAAGGCCCAGGACATCTCATCCTGGACCTAAACTATACCAACTTCAAACCTTGGTAGGCGTCACGTTAGGCGTCAAATCCCCACTGCAGCTACCGCCTGACTGTACAAACCCCCAGCTAACTCATGGTCGGGGCGACAGGATTCGAACCTGCGGCCTCTTGGTCCCGAACCAAGCACGCTACCA
>NZ_JACVHF010000103.1 GCF_014502795.1 Heliobacterium chlorum | reverse complement strand
AAAGCAGTATTAGCTGCTAAAATGAGAATGATAGCAGTAGCGGCTTGTAAAATATAGTACATCAGGTTCCTGCCGCCAAAAACCATTTCGGCTATTTGAGAAACGAGTGTCTCACCATGTTGGGGTAAAACATGTGTCCAACCAGCTAGAATACTTATTCCTCCAAACAGAATAACGGAGAGACTGCCTAAGGAAAATAAAACCTTAATGGCGTTGCTTTCTTTTGGTTCCTTAAATGAAGGGACGCCATCCGCAACAGCTTCAACACCGGTTAGAGCAGTACACCCTCCTGCAAAAGCTTTTAACAGGATCCACACAAAAACAAGGTTCCCTAAATTTGCAGCGTGCTCTTCATACGGTCTTAAGTTGGGAGCAAGGTCACCAGATAGAAAACGGTAAAAACCGGTAACAATCAGAACTAACATAGAGAGAATAAACAGATACGGAGGGTAGGCAAGTAAATTCGCAGATTCGCTGATTCCTCGTAAATTAATAATCGTTAACAAAATGATGAAAAAAACCGCTATATAGACAGCATAAGGAAATAGCCACGGGAATGCCGAAGTTATAGCCGCAGTTCCGGAAGAGATACTTACGGCAATGGTTAAAACATAGTCAATGACCAAAGACGCCCCAATAATACAGCCATAAGTAGGCCCCAGAAACTCTTTGGCAACTGAATATGCACCTCCACCCTCAGGATACGTTCGGATAACATGGGTATAGGAAAGAATAACGGTAAATAATAGTAACGCAATACAAAGTGCGATGGGGGGTAAATAGCGAAATGCAAGCTGGCTTAAAACTGCCAGAACAAGAAGTATCTCTTCAGTTGCGTAGGCTACAGAGCTAAGTGCGTCTGATGCAAAAATAGCTAAGGCCTTTGGCTTACTCATCGTCTCATGAGAAAGCTGTTTGTTATGAAGTTTACTCCCTATAAGAAGTCTTCGAAGCAAGCTGCTTCCTCCCTAGTAAAAATCGATAATATCGTCCCCAAATAGGCAAATAACATCCAATGAAATGACCGTCTGGTAATCGGTAAAAAAAGGTAGTTTCATGAGACAGCCTGACGAACAGGTTAACACTCCTTATTTAGAATTTGCATTCGAAAAACCGTGTCTCTGCTTCTGCTA
>NZ_JACVHF010000101.1 GCF_014502795.1 Heliobacterium chlorum | reverse complement strand
CTAGTGGTAAATACAGGGATTTAAAGGAATATTGCAATTCTATGTCGAAAGAGAAATTCGATGGAGGGATTGCAATGTGTATATATATTCGAGATTTAACTGTTGAAGAAGGAAATAAACTGCTTCAAATTGCTCGGAGGGGTACGTCATCGTTCGCGATGCGACGGGCTAATATATTACTAGCTTCTGCCCAAAAAACAAAAGTACCCGATATCGCTAGGCTCTTTCACTGTGCTCCAGATCATGTTCGAGATGTGATTCATCAGTTTCATCAAAATGGGTTTGATTCACTGAAACCCAATTACGGCGGTGGACGTAAGCCTACGTTTACCGAGGAACAACGGAGTTTACTGATCGAACTCTCGCAAATGCCACCGAAAATCGTGGGTATGCCGTTTACCCACTGGTCTTTAAGTAAATTGGCGGAAGCAGCGGTGAAGAAAGGGATTGTCCATCGTATATCTCCCGAAACCGTCCGAGTCATATTAGATGAAGCCAATATTACCTACCAGAATACGAAAACGTGGAAAACTTCAAATGATCCAGACTTCGAGAGTAAAAAAAAAGAATCGAAATCCTCTACGAAACGCCACCCAAAGATGGACGAGTAATATGCGTAGACGAATTTGGACCCCTTGAGGTTCGACCCTACCGGGAAAAGGTTGGTTTCCGAAAGGGAAGCCCGATCGTCAACGTGCGGATTATAACCGCAAACACGGAGTTCGTCATCTGCTGGCAGCGTATGATCTCAAGGGAGATAAGTTGTATGGACATAACCGTCCACGTAAAGACAGTAAAGAACTTTTGGATTTTTTAAAAGTGCTTCGACGTCGTTTTCATCGTTCAGAACGGTTATATATAGTTATGGATAATTTTTCTCCCCACAAAACGGCAAAAGTTCGCAAATGGGCACAAGAAAGTAATGTGGAGTTAGTTTACACACCCACATATTCATCGTGGCTAAACCGGATCGAGTGCCACTTCGCACCGCTCCGAAAATTTGTATTAGCCGGTTCTGACTATAAAAACCATCGTGAATTAGCTACGGCAATTCAACAATACATACGTTGGCGAAATAAGAATGCTAAATCCGAAGAAATTTTACGCATTCAAAAGAAGGTCAGGGTTGCCTGATGGGGCACTAG
>NZ_JACVHF010000100.1 GCF_014502795.1 Heliobacterium chlorum | reverse complement strand
TGGGTAGCTATGTCGGGAGCGGATAAGCGCTGAAAGCATCTAAGCGCGAAACCGACCCAAAGATGAGACTTCCCACTACGCAAGTAGGTAAGACCCCAGGAAGATGACCTGGTGGATCGGCCCGGGATGTACACGCCGTGAGGCGTTCAGTCGACGGGTACGAATCGGTCGAGGACTTGACCTTACATTGACGCTTTACTATCAGGAAGATTTTATTTTGATGCAGCGGGACTGGGCGACCTCAGTCGTCGGCGGCTTTGCCGCCGGTAACGACGTGGGAACCGTCCGTAGCGGAATCAAAATAAAATTCTCCTCTGTGTAGTTTTCAAGGGACAAATCAATGTCCTGAATACCGTTCCTCGATAGCTCAACGGTAGAGCAACCGGCTGTTAACCGGTAGGTTGTAGGTTCGAATCCTACTCGAGGAGCCAATGTCGCGGGGTGGAGCAGTTGGTAGCTCGTCGGGCTCATAACCCGAAGGTCACAGGTTCGAGTCCTGTCCCCGCAACCAAAACTGGCGGTGTAGCTCAGTTGGTCTAGAGCATACGGTTCATACCCGTAGTGTCGTAGGTTCAAATCCTACCACCGCTACCAAATTTCATAAACCCATTGGAGAGATGGCCGAGTTGGTCGAAGGCGCACGATTGGAAATCGTGTAGGCGGGCAAAACCTGTCTCAAGGGTTCGAATCCCTTTCTCTCCGCCATGTCGGGGTGTAGCTCAGTTTGGTGGAGCGCCTGCCTTGGGAGCAGGAGGCCGCACGTTCAAATCGTGTCACCCCGACCACTTAATCTTGCAAAATGCGCCCGTAGCTCAGTGGATAGAGCACTGGTCTCCGGAACCAGGTGCGCAAGTTCGATTCTTGCCGGGCGCACCATCTAATAGGGGAGTAGCTCAATGGTAGAGCGGCGGTCTCCAAAACCGTAGGCTGCGGGTTCAAGTCCTGTCTCCCCTGCCATTAGACAATCGTTATTTGTGGGTATCAACGATTTCTAAAATATTCCGGTTGCAAGTTGGACCCTGACATGTTAAAGTAGCATTCTGTCGCAGAAGAGACGGAAAAGTGCCAAAAAGCGACATGTCTTATACCGATTCTGGTCCTTGAAAATCAAACAGTTGTTAAAGCAAAAGCGTGCGAACTAAAGTCAATTCGGCCCGCGTGAGCGGGAAGG